>CAVVSP010000006.1:0-213093 GCA_963750845.1 uncultured Acidobacteriaceae bacterium | reverse complement strand
GCGCACGCCAGCGCCCCTCGAGCGCGAGCGCGTAGCGCGCGGTGAGCGCCGGCGCGCCGATCAGGACGACTTCCTGCCCGAGCGGCTGCGTGCGCAACTCCTCGCCGATCAGCAGGCCCGAGAGATAGCTCGGCCGATTGCGGCGGCGACAGGCGACCGAACAAGCCGAGCGCCCGGACGCCGAACGCATTGTGCAGCAGGCCCTGGCCCTTGCCGGCGCGCGCCACGCCGCTGCAGGAACGCCACCTCATCGAGCGGCGCGTCGGCTTCGTCGTGCGCGCCAGGATCGAGTGCTGGCTCAGCAGCCCGTAGAACTCGCCGGTCATGTAGGTACGGAAGCCGGTGACCTTGCCGCCGCGGACCGTCGCCCATTTGTTGTGCGTGCCGGGCAGGACGAACAGGCCGTCGGCGATGCCCGTCAGCCGCATCGCGCCGAAGATCTGCACCTCCTCGCCGCGCATCACGTCGGGCACGCCGCCGCGATCGACGCTGAGGCCGGGACGATGGCGATGCGGTCGCGCTCGATCCAGTGCAGCTGTCGCGGCGAGCTCGTCGGCAGCCCGGCCGGGCAGGCGGCATAGGGCGCCTCCTGCCAGCCCTGGCGGCTGCCGGCCATGCCGGACATCAGGCAGCAGGCTGCCCGCCGGCTCATCCAGTCCGAGAACTGCGCGTTGAAGACGCCGGCGAAGTCGCCGCCCGGCACGTTCAGGATGCCGAGCGGCGCGCTCTTCTCCTCGAGCACGCCGCCTTGCGTGTCGAGCAGGGCGCCGCGCAGCGAGCTCGTGCCCCAGTCGACGGCGATCAAGTCGCACGCTCGCTCCCGCGCGGGCCCACTCGACCATGCGGTTCATGAAGCCCTCGCAGGCCGTCGATCTGCGAGGCGAGGATGAACTCGTTGGGCTGGTGCGCCTGGGCGATGTCGCCCGGGCCGCAGACCACGGTCGGCACGCCGAGCGTCTTGCGGAAGATGCCGGCCTCGGTGCCGTAGACGACGCTGCCCACGGTGTTCGAGCCCGACCAGTTGCGCGGCCAGCGCCTTGGCGTCCTCGTTGCCTTCCGGCGAGAAGGCCGACGGTCGACGAGCGCACGCACCGTGTCGATCGTCGGCCGCCGGATGCTTGGCCTTCATCTTCGGCAGCAGCTCGTCCTTCAGCCACTTCAGGCGCGCTCTCGCCCAGCGCCGGCGAGCGGCGGTGCCGGCAGCTCGCGATAGCCCCACAGCACCTCGCACTCGCGCGCCAGGATGTTGCCGGCGGTGCCGCCGACGATCGTGCCGACATTGAAGGTCGGCGCCGGCGGCGTGAACTCGCTGGTCGGCGGGAACTCCTTGTCGAGCTCGTCCTGCACCGTGTTGAGGTAGTGCACGAACTCGCCGGCGAAATGGATCGCGCTGACGCCGAGATGCGTCATCGAGGAGTGCGCCTCGAAGCCGGTGAACTTGGTGACGTACATCTGCGCGCCCTTGTGGGCATGCACCACCGTCATCATGGTCGGCTCGCCGATGATGATGGCGCGCGGCTTCGGCACCTCGCTGGCCATCGCGGCGGCCAGCGAATGGGCGCCGATGCAGCCCACTTCCTCGTCGTAGGACAGCGCGAAGTGGATCGGCTTCTTGAGCTTGGCCTTCTGGAACTGCGGCACCATGGCGAGCGCGATGGCGTAGAACGCCTTCATGTCGCAGGTGCCGCGGCCGTAGTACTTGCCGTCGTCCTTCAGCGTCAGCGTCCAGGGATCGGTGTCCCACGGCTGGCCGTCGACCGGCACGACGTCGGTATGGCCCGACAGCACGACGCCGCCCTTCACGTTGGGCCCGACGGTGGCGAACATGTTCGCCTTCTTGCCGTCCTCGCTCGGCACCAGCTTGGACTCGATGCCGTGCCCCTTCAGGTACTCCTGGACGTAATCGATCAGCGCGAGGTTGGAATTGCGCGAGGTGGTGTCGAACGCCACCAGGCGACGCAGCATTTCGACGGGATCGACGATTTCTCCGGCCATGATGACTCCTTATGCTGCTGATCTAAACGGATGATACGACCGATCATGGTCAGGAACTCGCGGCGCGTCTCGCCATTGTCGCGGAAGGCGCCCAGCATGCGGCTGGTCACCATGGCGACGTCGGACTTGTGCACGCCGCGGGTGGTCATGCACTGGTGCGCCGCCTCGATCACGACGGCGACGCCGCGCGGCTGCAGCACTTCCTGCAAGGTGTTGGCGATCTGCGCCGTGAGCTTCTCCTGGATCTGCAGGCGCTTGGCGTAGGCATCGACCACGCGCGCCAGCTTGCTGATGCCGACCACGCGCTTGTCGGGCAGGTAGCCGATATGGACCTTGCCGATGATCGGCACCATGTGGTGCTCGCAATAGGATTCGAGGCGGATGTCGCGCAGCACCACGACCTCGTCGTAGCCCTCGACCTCCTCGAAGGTCCGCTTGCAGCGTCTCGGCGCGGATCCTCGTCGTAGCCCGCGAAGAATTCCTCGTAGGAGCGCACGACGCGATCGGGCGTGCCGACCAGGCCTTCGCGATCGGGATTGTCGCCGGCCCAGCTGGATCAGCGTGCGCACCGCGGCCTCGGCCTCCTCGCGCGAGGGACGCGCGATGCCTGTCGCCAGCGAGACGACTTCGCTCTTCTTCAGCATCTTGTTCATCGTCTCGTCTCCGCCGGATCGTCCGTGAGCCGGCTCAGTTAAGCTGTCGCGCCGCGTTGGGCGTGTCGAGCGAGAAGGTCGGGATCTCGATATCGAAATTCTCGCCCGACTCGCTCACCATCTGATAGGTGCCGCCCATGAAGCCGGAGGGCGTCGAGAGCGACGTGCCGGAAGTGTACTCGAACACCTCGCCCGGACGCAGCCTCGGCGTCTTGCCGACGACGCCCGGCCCCTTCACTTCCTGGCTGACGGCCGAGCCCGTCGGTGATCTTCCAGTGGCGGCTGCGCAACTGCACCGCGATATCGCCCTTGTTCTCGATGCGGACCTGATAGGCCCAGACATACTGGGCCTTCTCCGGCTCGGACTGGTCGGGCAGATATTGCGGTCTCACCGTGACGGAGATGGCACGGGTTGTGGCTGTGTACATGAGCAGAACGGTCCCTCGAGCCCTTACAGACATGGGAGTTTCCGCCCAAAAGGTAAAGCCCGTCCAGAGGCCACTGTCCGGAGAAGCCGTCAGCGCGGCTTTGCTCTTCGCGCTCGCAGCGGCAAGCGTGTGCGCCCACTGGCGCGAACGCAGGCCATGAACTGGGTGAAGATCTTCTTCGTCTCCTCGGTCTTGAGCTTGCCCTCTGCGTCGAACGAGTTCACCGGCGTTGGCGATGTAGGCCTCGGGTTGCTGCATCGCGGGCACATTCAAATAACACGAGCGCCTGGCGCAGCGGCATGATTGGCGCCGAAGGCGCCGAGGCTTGTATGGCGTCCACACTGCACGATCCCGGCCGGCTTGCCGTCCCATACGCTCTTGCCTTGCGGCCGCGAGCCCACGTCGAGGCGCGTTCTTGAGACAACCCGGAATCGAACGGTTGTATTCCGGTGTCGCCAGCAGGACGGCCTGGGCGCGGGCGATGTCCTGGCGAAAGCGCGTCCAGGCGGCCGGCGGCTTGTCGTCGAAGATCCTCGTTGTACATCGCGATATCGCCGATCTCGACCATCCGGCAACTGAGGCTCTTGGGCGCCAAATCCCATCAGGGCGAGCGCCACTTTTCGGGTGAACGAGGCTTTGCGCAGGCTGCCGACGACCACGGCGACATCGAACGATTCCGGACATGAGAACCTCCAGGCGTTTCGGAGACAACGCCCGGGGGGCCCCCAGCAGGTTTCAGGAATCGGAAAGATCAGGCAGGTCGTCGTGCCATGCGCCAGCAACTTGCCCGCAGCGTCGACCAGGCGGCCTTCCGACGTGGCGATGCGCGAGCCGACGTTGATCACCTTGCCCTCGGCCTGCACCGGCCCGGTCTTGTCGGTCATGGCGCGCACGTAGTTCACCTTGATCTCGACCGTGGTGTAGCCCGTGCCCGCCTTCAGCGTCGTGTGGATGCAGCAGCCCATCACCGAGTCGAGCAGGGTCGCGGCGATGCCGCCGTGCACGCTGCCGAGCGGGTTGTAATGATCGAACACCGGCTGGTAGCTCGAACACCACCCGGCCATGCTCGACCTCGGCGATGCCAGAAGCCCAGCGCCTTGGCAGATCGGCGGCGCCGGGAAGCGGCCGCTCCATGACGCCGGTCATCAGGGTCAGGCCGTCCATGGTGCGCGCCTGCTCGAGCGGCACCACGCCGTAGCCCGCCTCGGAAACATCCATCGTCTCGTCTCCACGCTTATTTACGTGCATATACACATTACGCTTTGCCCGCGCAAGCCGGCGGCGGTCATGTCCTCGCGTCGCCGCTTCGCCTGTCGCCCGCCGAATGCACCTGCTTCCGCATCCGCAGCGCCGCGCGCCGCGTGACGCGATCTACAGCCAGCACCTGGCGCCGACCGGGCTCAAGATCTCGCAGTTCTCGCTGCTGGGCTTCGTCGCCGCCGAAGGGCCGGTCTCGATCGGCCGGCTGTCGGAGCTGCTGGCGACCGACCGCACGACGCTCACGCGCAACCTGAAGCCGCTGCTCGACGACGGCCTGGTCGAGCGCGCCGCCTCGGGCGACAAGCGCCGGCACGAACTGGTCGCGACACGCGCCGGCCGCGCCCTGTTCAAGCGCGCCCTGCCGCTGTGGGTCGGCGGCCGAGCAGGAAGTGCGCGCGGCGATGGGCGCCAAGCTCACCGCCGATCTGCACGGCGCCCTCGACCGCTCGATGGAGAAGCTCGCCGCTCTTTAACAGCGATTGGCGTCGAAGAAGCCGTACTCCAGCTCCATCGCGCGGCGGTAGTTGGCGCGCACCGCCGGGCTGTCGACCGCATGCTGGTCGAGCAGCTCTTCCAGCCGCACGGCCAGCGCCTCGAAGCCCGGATCGGCATAGGTCTTCACCCAGTCGGCATAGGCCGGCGCCACGTCCTTCTTCGCCAGCGCCTGGCCGAGGAAGGCGTAGAGCCGCATGCAGGGCGTCATGCCGGCGATCGTCTCGCCGAGATCGCCGCGCCGCGCGTCGCCGAGCAGGAAATCGACATAGGCCCGGGTCGCCGGCAGCGGCGTGACGCCGTCGAGCGAGACCTGCCAGCTTCTCGGTGTAGCTCTTGTGCAGCTTCGAGCTCCTCCAGCACGCCCGCGATCAGCTCGGAGAAGCCGTAAAGGTCCTCGCGCGACGTGCCGTGCGCCAGGCAGAAGGCATAGGCGCGCGCGAAGGCATCGAGGAAATAGGCGTCCTGCGCCACGTAGCTCTTGAAGCTGCGACGGGCAGCGTCCGTCGCCCAGCCCCTGCACGAAGCGATGGGCGAGGATCGCTGCGGCCCAGATCGGCGTTGGCCTGCCAGAGGGTCGGGAAGCGACATCGCCTAAAAGTTCGCCAGGCCGCCGTCGACCGTCAGGTTCGCGCCGGTGATGTAGCTTGCCTCCGCGGAGGCGAGGAACAGCACCGCGCGCGCGACCTCGTCGGGATCACCGAAGCGCTTCATCGGATTGCCGGCCGCCCAATCCTTCTTCAGCTGCGCTATGTCGGTGGCTTCATGCCCATGGCGGCGAAGATCGGCGTGTCGATCGGCCCGGGCTGACGGTATTGAGCCCCGGCATGCTGCGATCGACGAGCTCGGCGCCGAGGCTGCGGCCGAGCTATTGCACCGCCGCCTTGCTCGCCGCATAGACCGACGAATCAGGGGCGCCGACCCCAAAACCCCAAAACCCCTGTATCGATAATATAACAAAATAAATGACAGCATAAATTACAATTAATATTAAGTATATATAAGCAGATTTCTAAATTTTGAGAATATAGATATTCGTCATCTGATACTAATTCTCAGCATTGAAATACCATAAGATGCATAGCATGGATCCGTATCAAGTGTAGCTCCAAATTCAATATCCAATATATTCCCTGCAGATAGCCATTCCTTTCCAATGACGACATCTACAAGCTGAGTAAATTTACCTTCACCAACCTCTGTTCCACAAAGATTTAAAGAATTTTTCGTTGCATAAAATCAAATGAATCGGTCCAGACTATATTAGATCACCTATCCGCATATAGGCTGTTTGTCCTGCCCAAGCATCTATAAAATGATAGTTGGCTTCTATTCTAACCTATGAGATTTAAT
The DNA here is from genome assembly GCA_963750845.1 of uncultured Acidobacteriaceae bacterium. Lineage (GTDB taxonomy): Bacteria > Acidobacteriota > Terriglobia > Terriglobales > Acidobacteriaceae > KBS-83. The sequence continues at coordinate 206,912 of CAVVSP010000006.1, read as the reverse complement.
GGTAGAAGTTCAAGTCAATTTTAGTTGACAGCTTCTCTTTTGATAGTTAAAAATAGCCACCAATTAATTTGAAAGAATGGGCCTCCCGATGTCGTAATTTGTAAGCTCTTCGATTAATCATTAATTTTCCATGAACCGAAATTAAAGCTCCCTTAAGCTTATTTGTATACATTAGCCATTAAGGCACTTATCCAACAAGGAAACTACAGCCTCGATCAGGGGCCATCGTCTCGTTTACATACAAATGATTATTGATTTTTATATTCCCATTCTATTATGATAGCTAGATTGAAGGTACTCTTTTATGCTGTTGGATTATGAATTGCCTGTCACACCATCAATGCCCATTTTAAAAGCATTTTAAGGATCCTATTTGCGCTCAAATCTAACAGAGGAATCTGAGCCAGCATTAGATTTAATCGTTACTTGAGGATGGTTAGGCGAGTCTGACTAGAGTAATTATTGGATAGTAGCTGATTGATGAAATTCTGCTTGATCTATTCCTATATTCATGCAGAGTTTCGTCATGGATTTCTTACACCCATACGTATCACAAATTTATTCATAATCACATTATTAGTTTTGCCTACAATCTGTTTATTGATTACATGGCTACAAAGACGATGCTCTTGAATTGAGAGCTAAGCATAATATTATTGATATAAAGGCAAAGCTATAGATTGCACTTTGTTTAAACGGTTGAAACATATTTGCTAATTATAGTAGAATTTTATTACGTAAAATTATAATTCTCCAATCAAAATAATTTATAAGAGCAAATTTGGTGCTCCTAATGCGGGGTTTTGGGGTTTTGGGGTCGCTTGAGTCGACGCCGCGCCGCATCCGCGGCATCGAGACCGAGCTCGCAGCCCATGCCAAGACCATCAGTACCCTCGAGCAGCGCCAGCGCGACGAAGAGGCCCGCCGCCGCCGCGACGAAAGCGATCTGAAAGATCAGCAGGCAAAGATCACGAAATCCCGCCAGCAGCTCAACATCGTGCAGAATCAGGCGCAGGCCACCGCGCTGGAACATCAGATCGCCTTCGCGGAGCAGGAGATTCGCCGCATCGAAGACGGCGAGCTCGAAAGCATGGAACGCTCCGACGTTATCGACCGGGAGTTGCTGGCTGCCCGCCAGCAGCACGCCAGCCACGAGGCCTATCTCGAAACCGAAAGGGCCGCCGCTGCGCGCAGCAATCTGCTGGAGCATGCCGACCTCAGCAAGTGGCAGGCCGAGCGAACCGCGCTCCGTCCCCAGATTGATGAAGACCGCCTCGAAGAATACGACCGCATCGCCACCGCCAAAGGCACCGCGCTGGCCCGCGCGCGCGACCAGCGCTGTACCGGCTGCCAGATGGGTCTGCGCCCGCAACTGTGGAATCAGCTTCGCGACGGCCAGTCCATGAAATGCGAAAGCTGCGGACGCATCCTTTATGTAGATAACCGCCGCGAGCCGCAAATTGAGACCGGCCGCGTCGGCGGAGCCAGCGGCACACCGAACGCGCACACCGCATGAAGCGTATTTGTGTCGACATGGATGAGGTGCTTGCCGACGCCCTGGGCGAGCTCATCCGCCGTTATAACGCGGAGTTCCATGAAAACCTTACTGTCCAGGATATGTGGGGCAACTGGATGGTGAATGTGCTCCCCGCCAGCCGCCAGAACCGGCTGATGGCTTACCTGCAGGAAGAAGACTTCTTCGAAGACCTCAAGGTCATGCCGGATAGCCAGCGCGTCGTCGAGTTGCTCTCCCGTCACTACGAAATCTTTATCGCCACCGCGGCCATGGAGTTTCCCAAATCCTTCGGCCCGAAATTCCGCTGGCTCCGGCGGCACTTTCCATTTCTCTCGCCAACGCATTTCGTCTTTTGCGGAGACAAGAGCATCCTCAATGCGCGACTACCTGATCGACGACATGCCGCGCCACTTCGAGCGCTTCGCCGGCCAGGGAATCCTCTTTACCGCGGCTCATAACGCAAAGGTCGCGGCCAGGCTGCGAGTGAACAACTGGCTGGAGGTTGAAGACCTCTTCTTTCCTCGCTAGAACAATTTCGCAAAGCGGCGAAGACGAACGCGGCGTTTCCGTCAAGAAAAGCCGATCCACTCAGCGAAGCAGCCATGGGAAATCCGCTCCCCACAACAACCTGTCCTCAGACCTTCTCTATCGGCGCGCTTTTCACGATCGTGCGCACGGCAGGCGGCTGAACTGCGCTCGGCTTCTCCGCATTGCGTACGCCCATCGGCGCACCGAGCGGCCGCAGATGGTAGGCGGGTTGCGCTGCGGATGCCGGATGCATGGTCACGATGATGGCTGTCGCGGATGTCTTGCCCTCGCAGCGATAGCTGTGCGGCGTGCTCGCGTCGAAGTACACGCCATCGCCCCGGGTCAGCACCTGCCTGGTGTCCCCGTGCCGCACTTCCAGTTCGCCCTCCAGCACGTACAGGAACTCGAAGCCCGGATGCACATGCGGACGGATCTCCTGCGTCTTCTTCACCGGCAGGAACTCCGCATAGTAAGGATCCAGTTGGCGGTCCGGCACCATGAAGCCCATGCTCTCGAAGAAGTAGGTCGGATCGTCCACGCCGGTCTGCGGCAGCCGCACGCGATCATGCTTGCGGTGCACGCGAAACAGCGAAATCGGCTCGGATTCAAAGAAGAACGACAGGTCCTTGTGGAAGACCATGGCGATGCGCGCCAGGTTGCGCAGCGTCGGCACCACGCGGCCCGTCTCCAGCTGCGAAAGAAAGCTGGCCGAGAGTCCGGTGTGTTTGCCCAGTTCCACCAGGCCCATCGACTTCTTCAGCCGCAGCCGCTTGATGCGCTCGCCGATATGCTTTTCTGCTATGAAGGCTTCTGCAGTGGCGCCATCGACCTGGCCGCTGCTCATGGTGAGGATGGGGGTTCTGGTCTGCGTCGGCATCTGCTTCGCGACCGCTTCATGAGGTTGTATGGTTACAGCTTGCATCGGTGCGCGTCTCCTGGCATCACATCTCCGGGGCCCGTGGCGCTGTCTGGTCTACAGCAATAGAGATGCAGCGCGCCCGTAAAAAAGAGAGTCCGAATGCAGGAAATGATCGAAATGGAAGCCTCGCTTCACCTCATCCCGGCGCCCCGACCGCGCATCCAACGCCTTTGGCGGGCCTGATACGGCGAGCGATGGTCTACAGCCACTGTGATCACCGGAAAACTATTGTTGTGCGGCGGAACCGGCCTGGTAGGCAGGGCACTTGCCCAGGGTCTGACCCACGATGGAGAGCAGGTCATCCTGCTCGTCCGGCGCCCGCCACGCCGGCATGCCGATTCGAATATCGTCGAAATAGAATGGCATCCCGAGCACGCCCAGCCGGTCCCTGATCCCTCGCTCCTGGAGGGCTGTTACGCCGCCGTGCATCTGGCCGGCGCCAATCTCGCGTCCCATCGCTGGACGCCCGCTTACAAGCGCCTTATCCTCAGCAGTCGCGTCGATACCTCACGCGCCCTGGGCCGCATCTTTACCGCCCTCACGGCTCCGCCTCCGGTGCTCGTCGCCGCTTCGGCAACCGGCTACTATGGCGACCGCGGCAACGAGCTGCTTACCGAGTCTTCGCGCCCCGGCAAGGGCTTTCTGCCGGAGGTCTGCCAGGCATGGGAGGCAGCCACCTCTCCGCTTGCCCCACGGGTTGTGCAACTGCGCTTCGGTGTCGTCCTCACCGCGCGCGGCGGTGCTTTGCCGCGTCTTCTCGGACTCTTTCGCCTCGGGTTGGGTGGCCGGCTGGGCAACGGCCGCCAGTGGATGAGCTGGGTCTCCCTCGGGGACGCGGTCGCCGCCATCCGATTCGCCATCGCAGAGCCGCGGTTGAGCGGCGCCTTCAACACCACCGCCCCGCACCCCGTCACCAATGCCGAGTTCACCTACGCCCTGGGCCGCATTCTGCACCGGCCCACGCTCTTCCGCGTCCCCTCGCTTGTGCTGCGCGCGGCCCTCGGCGAGATGGCGCAGGACGCGCTGCTCGCCAGCGCGCGCGCTGTGCCCGAGCGGCTGGCTGCCGCCGGCTTTCTCTTCAGCGATGAACGCGTGGAGCAGACCGTCAGCGAGATGGTCTGAGCGCCAGCCGGAGCCGCCTCGCTTACGGCATCGGGGAAAATGCTTTACGCTGGAGCCCAATGATGCAGGGCGACCGCAGAGGAAAACTTCGCAGCAGGATTGCCCTCTCTCCCGCAATTCTCTCTGCCGCGCTCGTCTCGGGCGCTATCTGGGCCGCTCTTGTGACCGGCTGTGGAGCACCCGCCGCGCCCCTGCCCCCCACTCTCAATCTGCCGCAGCCGGTGCGCGATCTTGCCGCAACGCGAGCCGGCGACACAGTTCACGTGACATTTTCGGTCCCGCTAAAGACCACCGACAAGCTGCCCGTCCGCGGGCCAATGACCGCGAAGCTCTGCCGCACCGTGGACGCCGGGCCGTGCCAGCCGGCTGGCACGCTCGCGATCCCCGCGCAGCAGAAATCTTCCACGATGGACGACCACCTGCCGGCTGCGCTCACGCAGGGATCGCCCCGCCTCCTTACCTACAAGCTCTCGATGCTGAATCACGGCGAAAAATCCGCTGGCGAATCCGGCCCTGCTTACACGGTGGCGGGCGCAGCGCCTGCGCCGGTCGACGGCTTCTCCACCATGCCCCGGCGAAAGGGAATCGTCCTCTCGTGGCACGGAAGTGATCGCCCGTCCGGCGCCACCGGTTGGATCCAGTTCGACCGCACCCGCATCTCCGGGGCGTCGCCGCAGCCAGGCATTCCGGAAGACCAGGATCACAACCCGTTGTCCGGCCGCAAGACAGCAGAGGAGCCGGCCGAGCAGGTCTTCCGCGTGCCGGAGACATCCGCCGAGCATCCGCCGTTCGCCCTCGACGTCACCGCCCATACCGGCAATAGCTACCGCTATATCGCGCAACGCATTCAACAAGTCACCGTCGCCGGCCACACCATGGAGGTCGCAAGCGAGCCCAGTCCTCCGGCAACGACCTCATATCGCGATGTCTTTGCACCGCCAGTGCCCGTCGGACTGGTCTCTGCGGCGGACACAACCGCGAAAGCCATCGACCTCAACTGGACGCCCGATGTCGATCCCAGCCTCGCCGGCTACATCGTCTACCGTCGCGCTGTCGGTACCGATGAGACACCGCATCGCATCTCGCCTGCCGGCAAACCAGTCGCCATCTCCGAATGGACCGACACCACCGCACTCCCCGGCCAGCGCTACGCTTACTCCGTCAGCGCCATCGACGTCTCCGGCAACGAGAGCCAGCGTTCCACCGAGGTTGAAGACGCTTGGAACACTCCCGTTGCGCAGCCCAATCCGCAGTCCGCTTCGCCCACCAGTCCGCAATCGAATCCGCATCGCTGACTCTTATCGTTGATCTTCAGGAGACGCCCTCATGCTTTATTGCCGCCTGCAAACCCCGAATGGACCGCGCTACGCTTCGATCGAAGACCGCGACGGCGCACCGTGGGCAACCGCGTTGATCGCCCCTCCGCCGGAATCCCGCGTTGCTTATGACGTGGCGGAAGAGTTTTCTCCCGTCGCGCTCGCCGAGGCCACGTTGTTGCCGCCCGTTGAGCCCTCGAAGATCGTCTGCGTCGGCCGCAACTATCGCGATCACGCAGCCGAGCTTGGCAATGAAGTTCCCTCCGCGCCGCTGCTCTTCTACAAGCCGCCATCGTCGCTGCTCGCTCCCGGCGCCCCCATCCGTATACCCGCAGAGGCATCGCGCGTGGATTTTGAAGGCGAGCTCGCCGTCGTCATCGGCCGCCAGGCCCGCGCGCTCCGGGCCGATACCGACCTGCGGCCATACATCCGCGGCTACACCATCGTGAACGACGTCACCGCGCGGGATCTGCAGAAGTCCGACGGCCAGTGGACGCGCGCCAAGGGCTTTGACACCTTCTGCCCCTGCGGCCCGATCGTCTCCAGCGAGCTCATCCCCTCTGCCGGCGCCATCGTCGAAACGCGTCTCAACGGCGAACGCCGGCAATACGGCACCACGCGTGATTTCCTCTTCCCCATCCCGCATCTGCTCGTTTACATCACCGCCTGCATGACTCTTGAGCCGGGCGACCTGATCCCCACCGGCACTCCCGCCGGCGTCGGCCCCATGTCGGCCGGCGACACCGTCGAGGTAGGCATTGAAGGCCTCGGCATCCTCTCGAATCCGGTTGCCTGAGCCGCTTCTATTTGAAAAATGCCCCACATTCCATGCTCCGTGACGGCCATTTCCGGGGCCGAAGCCGCCTGCAGGCCGCGCGCATCTTAACAACGAGAGACTGCAGCAAGTTATAGAATGGAAGTGGACAGGAGTTCATTCATGGCAAAGACAGTGCTAGAGCAGCTTCGCAGCATGACCACGGTGGTTTCGGATACCGGCGATTTCAATGCCATCAAAGAGTTCAAGCCGCAGGACGCCACCACGAATCCTTCGCTCATCGCCGCCGCAGCGCAGATGCCCGAGTACTCGGACATCGTAGACGGCACGTTGAAGGCTGCCCGCCAGCAGCTCGGCGAGAGCGCCGACGAGAAGAAGGTCGCCAATCTCGCCTTCAAACATCTCGCGATCGAATTCGGCAAGCGCATCCTCCAGATCATTCCCGGCCGTGTCTCTACCGAGGTCGATGCCCGCCTCTCTTACGACACCGAAAAATCGATGGCCACGGCGCGCGAGATCATCGCCACCTACGAGAGTGCAGGCGTCAGCCGCGAGCGCATCCTGATCAAGCTCGCCTCCACCTGGGAAGGCATTCAGGCCGCCGAGCAACTGGAGAAGGAAGGCATCCACTGCAACATGACCCTGCTCTTCGGCCTGCACCAGGCCATCGCCGCTGCCGAAGTGAAGGTCACGCTGATCTCGCCCTTCGTCGGCCGCATCCTTGACTGGTACAAGAAGGACACCGGCAAGGACTATCAGGGCGCGGACGATCCCGGCGTGCAGTCCGTCACGACGATCTACAACTACTACAAGAAGTTCGGCTACAAGACAGTAGTCATGGGTGCGAGCTTCCGCAACACCGGCGAGATCAAGGAGCTGGCCGGCTGCGATCTGCTGACCATCGCTCCCAAGCTGCTGGGCGAGCTTGAGGCCGACACCGCCGAGCTGCCGCGCAAGCTTGATCCGGCGAAGGCCAAGGACATGAAGATCGACAAGATCCCCATGGACAAGGCCACCTTCGAAAAAATGCACGCCGCCGACCGCATGGCCCACGACAAGCTGAAGGAAGGCATTGAGGGCTTCAGCAAATCGCTCGAAGAGCTGGAAAAGCTGCTCGCCAACCGCCTCGCGCAGCTCGAACAGAAAGAGCTCGCCGCAAAGTAAGCAGTCGCCACCGCGTCATGAAGAAGGGCAGCCGCCACCGGCTGCCCTTTCTATTTGCTGACGGCAGTCGTCTTCGTCGGACACTTGCGTAGGCTAGTGTGTCTTTTCCGCCATCAGTATCGAGCCATGCACTTCCTCTAGCACGTAGAAGACGATTCGACCATCGCGCGTGGAGGTGAGATTGGAATTCCAGGACTTAGGACTCCCCTTCAGCACAAGCACCAGCGATGTATGTTGGGTGCGAAGATCGTAATAAAAGAGCGTCGGCCCTGCCTCGGCCCAGGAATCGATAAGATAAATCCCATCCTGCGTGACGGCAAACTGTCCCCAGTCTCCAAGGTGGGGAGCATCCGTCAGGTGTCGCTCTTCACCGTCGCTAAGGCTCCACAGACCACCACCCTCCAACTTCGAGTAGTAAAGTGTCTTCCCATCGAATGATTCCAGCGCGGCAAAGCCCCCGTTTGTGGTGACCTGTGATTCTTCACCTGATACAAGGGAGTGCTTCCATACCTGCCACCTGCCGGTTCGATTGGACGCGAAGTAAATAAAGTTCCCGTCGCGCGACCAGCTGGGAACTACATTCTCGTAGTCTCCTGAAGTGATGCGATGTTGATTCCGGCCCTCCGCGTCAACGACGTAGATCTGGCTGTGAGGAGATTGGTGATAGTCGAAGACGACCTTCCGATCGTCCGGCGACCATCGTGGCGTGCCTGGATACCCCGTGTGGAACGAGGTCAACGGCAGGGGATGGCTGCCGTCTATATCGCGCTTCCAGATCTGCGTCTCCACTTGCGGCCCTCCGGACTGGGCGGATTGGTACACGATCTGACGTCCATCACTCGATAGCTGAATCGAGTTGTTCAGTCCTTCTGACGTGGGGATGATTTCCTGGGAGAGGATTGCTCCACCTGCCTTGGAGAGTTGCGCACGCCAGATCGTGTCGGAGAAACCGTACAGTCCAGCGGAGCCTTCGTAAGCGATGCGTCGTCCATCCCGTGAAAGCGACCCCAAGGTCGGGTACTCGAGCTCTGGCTTCATGGCTCCGCCTGAAGGGGATATCTGCCAGACGCGCTGGGAACCGGTGGGACTTGAGTTGAAGATGATGCGGTCCCCATTCGGCGACCACATGACACCCTCCATCCAGTGCTTCGCAGGCACCAGCACTCGCGCCGGTCCACCATAGGCGGGAACACTGTCCATCTCGGAAATTGCTGCGCTCGTGCTTCTCATAAAGGCGACGGTCTTCTGATCAGGCGACAGGTCGAACTCGTCATCGCCGATATCGCCACTGGGCGGATTGTGCAGGCATTGCTTGTCGCCTGTTTCAAGCGAGAAGCGGACGATACCTACCACTCCGCCGGGGGTACACCGGTCGGCCAGGATCATCGAGCGACCATCCCTCGTCCACTTGGGAAATCCCGCATTGCCGTATGGACAAACAACATCCGTCAGCTTACGTTCCGGACCTCCCAGCGCCGGAACGACGTAGACTCCGCCGCCGGAATCATCGCAGCGGCCGAACGCGATCTGCTGTCCATCGGGGGACCAGTCGGCGCAGCAGATAAATCCAATGTGGTCGTGAGTGATCTGGATCGGATTGCTGCCGCCAATAAGCTGAACATAGAGGTTGGGTACCTTCGGGCTGGCATGGTCCCAGAAAAATGCCAGTCTTTCACCGTCCGGTGAAAGCGCCGGGCCACCGGACAATCCGGGGAGGGTCGTGAGCCTAGTGACCCGCATAGCATTGGCCGTATCGGTATCCCCGGCCTTCTGGGCCTTTTTTTCGAATTCGAATCGCCGTAGCAGCGCAACCGAAATGACAGCCGCCACGAGAATGGCAACTCCAAGCCACGCCAGACGGGTCCTGGCGGAATGCGCGGGCCGGGCTTGATCCGCGACCTTGATTTCAGTTCCCGTGTGGGTCGTCGTTGCAGAAGAATTAGGCGTTTCTCCCGTTTCGTCGCCGGTCAGACTTACTTTACACAGCAGCCGATACCCCACCGTCGGCACAGTAGCGATGAACCGAGGCTCATGCGTGTCGTCCCCCAGCAGCCGCCGCAGTACCGCAATGCAGCGCGTGAGTGAATTTTCGGAGACTGATGTGTCCTGCCACACCGCATCCAGCAGTTCGTCTTTCGTAACCAGCCTGTGCGGATGGTGCAGCAGATACAGCAACACCCGGAAGGCCTTCGGTTCGACCGGGATCGTCTCCCCGCCGCGCATGAGGCAGAACTCCCCCTCCCGCACCTCGAATTCCGCGAAGCGAAAGATAACGCCCTTTTGCTCCGTCATGAATTCATCACCTGCCTTCAGCGAATGATCAGAACCCCATCATGACCATGCCAAACCACGAGCCAAGAGTTCACCCAGCCGATCTGGCTGAGGTGATCTCCAATGTTCCACGTCAAGTCGTCTGCTCTGGCAAGTCTTTTCTTCCTTCTGCCATCCGCCTGTCCGGCGTCCCACTGCCCGGGAAACGTCGCCAGTGTACATGCACGCCATCTGGCGCAATATCTCAATCTCAATGTCGTCGATGTGTCCGTCAACCAAAGAGGCCCATACCCATTCCTGCTGGATACAGGTGCGCAGATTACCTCCATCGATCCGGCCCTGGCCTCTGAACTTCAACTGAAAATGCATGACGCGGGCGAGATCCTCGGGGCTGTATCTCATGTGAACGTCCCCATCGCGCAACTGGATGACATGCAGGTTGGGGAGCAAGACGTTCCTCATCCTCTGGTAGCGATCCGGCCGCTGACCCAGCTCCAGTCCGCAAACCCCGCAGTCCGGGGAGTCCTGGGCGGAGATTTTCTGCGCCACTTCGATGTGCTCATCGATCAGGCCAACGGTCTGCTCTGTCTCGGAAAGGCGGGAAAGATGCGCAGCCACGTTCGCGGTGAGCAGCTCGCCTTTGCCATGCCCCATATGGATCGCGGCGCAGCTTCCACCGAGCCGCTTATCGTTGCGGTTCGGCTGTCAGGAATGCCGGCTCGTCTACTACTGCTGCTACTCGATTCGGGTGCCAATGCGCCGTTTTTGTGGAAAGTGGAAGGGGCGATGCGGATGTCGAGTGTCGCATCGCAGCGGAACCTCGCTGTCCCGCGAGGTGGTGGAGCGGAATTCGCCATCCTTCCGCCCCAGGACATGCAAATTGGCAAGCTGCTCATCCATCAGATTTCGTTTGCAACGTCGGCGGTCAGTGGTAACGATGGAGCAAGGGTGGATATCGATGGGCTGCTGCCAACAGCCCAGTTCAAGCGAGTCTACATCGACTACCGCGATCGATTCGTAGTCCTGGAGTCATGGTAGGAGGCCTCAGGGCTGGACTACCGCACCGTTCTTGAGCGCCCACTCGACGAATCCCTCCGGCGCGTTCTTCACTCCTGCAATGTTCGCGGCGGTCACCTTTCTGATTTGCCTCCATGCCATATTTCGCAGATCGGCAAATCGCAGATCCGCGCTGCTGATATCCGCATCGTCGAGCTTCGCTCCCGCAAGGTTGCTTCCCCATAGATCCGCGTCCGTCATATCTGCGGATTGAAATGAGGCATTTTTCAAATTGCCCTCGCGGAAATTCGCAGAATGGAGGTTCGCGTTGGTGAAATCGGCGGATTGCAGATCGCTGCCCCGCAAATCGGCTGCGCTGAAGTCCGCCCTCAATAGATTCGCGCGCTCAAGCTTCAGCCCCTGCAGGAATGCCGACGACACATCGACACCCACCAGCGGAACTCCGTCCGCATTCAATTCCTGGAGCGCTTCAATGCGACCGCCGCTGCCGCCCTTGCCCTGCGCGGTATTGATTACCTGCCAAGCTTGGTAGTGCCTCTGCTTGATCCGATTCCCGGACTCGCTGAAATAGAAAACGACCGCTACCAGGATGGAAAACCGTCCCAGGTAGTCAAGCACCTCCAGAAAACTCCATCGGCTCAGCAGGAAGGCCACCCAATCCCATATCCATTCAAAGACAATGAACGGGATCAGCCACGGCTTGGTGACGCGACTGGTGAGGCTGGCCCAACTACAAGGCTGCTCTCTCGCGATGCGCGAAATCATAGTATTGCCTTTCGGTAGGGCCGCTTATGGGTGAAGACTAATCCCTGAAGCCAGACGGACGGCAGCTCATCGATATCTAGCAAGAATTTGCTGAGTTGCCCGCACTGGGAGCGCTCTCGCACTCACCCGGAGCGACTGCTAAAGAACTATTACCCAGACCCATGCGTGCTATTGGATTCACGCAACTGTCACGTTACATTCGCGTTCATATAGTCCCCACCTGTTCGCACTCGCGACGGTGAGGTAAGCCAGAGTGGGGCGCAGTAAACGGATACCGGACGCGGTCCACGGACCAGCTTGTAGTATTTGGTCGCTGAAAGGACTGTGCCATGGTTCCCCAGGAACACATGCTCCGTTCGCTCTTCCACGAACTCGTGGGAGACTGCTACAGCCAGGGAGCCGGCGTCGATGACGCCGAAATCTCCACGTACGTGGCTGACCTGCTCACCGATTTCACTGAAAACGAACGCATCTACTCGCTGCGCGACGAGATCGGCCGTCCGCTGCGCGATCTGGATGCCATGCTCGTTGCCGCGGATCCGGTCAACGGCACCGCCGCCTCGTTCGACGCGGAGCGATCCGCGCGCAAACAGATCGGCGACTACGCCCTTTTCTTCGCGGGCATGTATCCGGAGGCGATCGGCGTCTCCGCCCGGCCCATCAGCTTCGAGCGGCTGGTGGAGGCGGGGCGCGACTCCTATTCCATCGTCGCCGCCTTCAACCTCTTTGAGTACGCGCGCGAAGCGCCGCTCTTCGAGCGCCTCTCCACGCAGTTTGAGACCTGCATCTACGGCCTCAACCTGGTGCGCAAGGAGCTCGACCGCCGCCGCGCCCTGACGCCCGGCAAGCAACAGCAGTATCTGATGTAGTCCGGATCAAGCGGCGCGCCGCTGAAACGCAGTGCGCGCCCCTCTGTCTATACCGGCCGTTTATGAGGGTCCAGGCCGTGACTGGTAGGACTCCGGCACGTTGAAGGCCTCCGCCACCTGGTGCAGCTCCGTGCGCAGCTTCTCCCACTGCGTTCCAACCGCCGGATTCAGGTTCAGTTGATTCACCAGCTTGTCGATCTGCCCCGCCGTATCCACCATCGCGGCCACCTGGTCCTCGGCCTTCCGTTTGTGCTGGAAGGTCTCCAGCGCCCGCTTGGACTGCTTGGCAAAGGTGTCGGCCAGCCCCCGCGCATCTTTTTCCTGACTCGTCCCGCGGATCGTGCTCTTCTTCAGGGCACTGGCAAAGCTCTTCCGGAAGGGCTGCGCGTCGTCCCTCACGTTCTGCATCAGCCGCGCCACGTCCTTATCGTTGACCCGGCTCTGCGCCCGCGCCGTTGCGCCCGCGAACGCTGACAGCAGCAACGCCACCACCGCCACATATCCCAAATACCGTCGCACCATATCTGCCCTCCACTACCGCGTGCAGTCGAGCATACGACACGGCAGCCGGGGAACGCACTCAGGCATCCCTGCACCATTGCAACAATCCGGTTACACGGCTGTAACCCTCCGCTCATCTGCCGCTGCTAGCCTCGCTGGCGGCGAGCAGACAGCTCGCTTTCTTGCGCGTATCGCGAGGGGAGACAGTCGTCCATGCAACAACGCAGCAACACCCGCCGCACCGTCCATGCTCTGGCACAGGCCACCGCCGTTCTCGGAATCGCTTTGACAGCAATCGCTGCCGGAGCCCAGCAGTCCGCCGATCACGGCAAGCCCGATCACTTCGCGCCTGGCAATCTCGTCGTCAGCCGCAGCGTCTATGACAACAACCCCGCGAACGTGAAGCTGGGCACCATCCTGCCGCCGAACTGCGCCAGCACCCAGGGCGGCTGCGCCGCTTCCACCGGCGCCATCGCCAACGGCGCCTATCCCTTCGTCTTCAACAACGACCTCTATGACGCCTCCTTCGGCATCACCTCGCGCATCTTTCTCGACCAGCTCACGCCCGATGGCCGTCTCATCGACTCGCTCGAAGTCCCCAATAGCCTCGACCGGGGCATCAAGAGCACATCCGATCAGCTCGTCACCAGCTTCAGCTCCAAGTCCGAGATCGCTCTTCACCTCTCCACCGATCATCGCTATCTCACCTTCATGGGCTACGTCGCGCCGGTGAACACTCTCGACGTCTCGAACTCCAACACGCCCCTCGCCATCGATTCAACGAATCCCGTCGGGCAGGAGTTCCTTCGCGCCGTCGCAGCAGTTGGCCGCAACGGACACTTCCACTTCACCGAGACCAACGCCTACAGCGGGAATAACGGCCGCGCCGCGATCCTCAACAACACGGATGGCGAGCCCTTCTTCTATACCGCGGGCAATGCCGGCAACGGCGCCAACCCACAGCCCGACGGCATCGTGCTCGGCGCAGGCGCGCAATTCGTCGACCTGACCAGCAGGCACGAGGCCCAGCAGGACCCCGCCACGCCCACGCCTGTCGCAAGCTTCTCCGTCACTGAGCTCGGCGCCAAGGCCGACAAGATCGGCAAGGACGACAACTTTCGCGGCATGACTGTCTTCAACAACGTCCTCTATTACACCAAGGGCAGCGGCAGCAACGGCGTGAACACCGTCTACTTCGTGGACACCACAGGCAAGGCATGCCCCAACGGTGTTGGCCTGCCGGCAGCCAACGCGAAGCTTCCAACCACGCCGCTCACCTACGATCCCGCCGCGCTCCAGACCACTGGCCTGCCATCCAACATGTGCATTCTCGCCGGCTTTCCGACTGCGCTGGCCAAGAAGGCGAACCCGCTGGCCTTCCCATTCGCGCTCTGGTTTGCCAATGCCACGACACTCTACGTAGCCGATGAAGGCGATGGCTTCACCGGCGACTCCACTCTCTACACCCACGCCGCCGCGCAGACCACCGCGGGCCTGCAGAAGTGGATCTTCAACGCCACCACCAACACATGGAACCTCGCTTACACGCTGACCAACGGTCTCCAGCTCGGCGTGCCCTACACCGTACACGGCTATCCAACCGGCACCAACACTGCGACGAATCTTCCCTGGGCGCCGGCCACTGCCGGTCTGCGCAACATTGAAGGCCGCGTCAACCGTGACGGCACCGCGACCATCTGGGCCATCACCGCTACCGTCAGCGGCAACGGTGACGTAGGCGCGGATCCCAACCGCCTCGTCGCCATCAACGATCGCCTCGCCAACACCGATGCAACCGTTGCGGCAAAGGAGCAATTCTCCATCGTCCGCCAGGCCGGCTTCGCCGAAGTGCTGCGCGGCGTCGCCTTCGCTCCCGGCACCGGAGTGGATGACGATCACGGGCACGATCGCTGGTAAGCTCTCCAAGCGGCAGACTGTATGTGCTCGGTCTGCCGCCTTTTTTACGGTTGTTGCGCGTTGCCAGGCGTGGCCTGCGCTTTGGCCGGTGCAGCCTGAGGGAGGTAGCGGTTCCAGGCGCCGCTCAGGCCCAGTCCAACTCCAGTCACCCCTCTGATAACCCCACCCACGGAGAGCTGTTTCAAGGCACCCGCCATCCACGATATCCTTAGAGATCACAATATTTTCAAGCCGTTAAGGAGCCCCCGTGGCCACAACTCTTCCGCAGACCGCTGCACCTACATCCGGAACCGCCGACTACAAAGTCGCCGACATCAAGCTCGCCGACTGGGGCCGCAAAGAAATCACCATCGCCGAGCAGGAGATGCCCGGCCTCATGGCCATCCGCGCCAAGTACGCTCCGGCGAAGCCGCTGGCCGGCGTGCGCGTCACCGGTTCGCTGCACATGACCATCCAGACCGCCGTCCTGATTGAGACGCTGGTCGATCTCGGCGCCTCCGTGCGCTGGGCCTCCTGCAACATCTTCTCCACCCAGGACCACGCCGCCGCCGCCATCGCCGCTGCCGGTGTTCCGGTCTTCGCCTGGAAGGGCGAGACGCTCGAAGAGTATTGGTGGTGTACCGCGCAGGCGCTCGCGCACAAGGGCGGCCTCGGCCCGCAGCTCATCGTCGACGACGGCGGCGATGCCACGCTGCTCATCCACAAAGGCGTCGAGCTCGAAAAGGGTGATCGCTCCTGGGTCGATGCTCCCGCCGAGAGCGAAGAGGAGCAGGTCATCAAGAATCTGCTCAACGAAACGCTGAAGAACGACCCCAAGCGCTGGACCAACGTCGCCAAGGAATGGCGCGGCGTCTCCGAGGAGACCACCACCGGCGTCCACCGCCTCTACAAGATGATGGAGCAGGGCAAGCTGCTCGTCCCCGCCATCAACGTAAACGACTCGGTGACGAAATCGAAGTTCGACAATCTCTACGGCTGCCGCGAGTCGCTCGCCGACGGCATCAAGCGCGCCACGGACGTCATGGTCGCCGGCAAGGTCGCCGTCATCTGCGGCTACGGTGATGTGGGCAAGGGCTCCGCGCACTCGCTGCGCGGCATGGGCGCGCGCGTCATCGTCACCGAGATCGATCCCATCAACGCCCTGCAGGCCGCGATGGAAGGCTTCGAGGTCACCACGCTCGAAGACACGCTCGGCCGCGGCGACATCTACGTCACCTGCACCGGCAACCTCGACGTCATCACCTACGAGCACATGGAGCAGATGAAGGATCAGGCCATCGTCTGCAACATCGGCCACTTCGACAACGAGATCCAGATGGACAAGCTGAACGCCGCCAAGGGCGTCAAGAAGCTCAACATCAAGCCGCAGGTGGACAAGTACACCTTCGCCGGCGGCAACGCCATCTTCATTCTCGCCGAAGGCCGCCTCGTCAACCTGGGTTGCGCCACCGGCCATCCCAGCTTCGTCATGTCCAACAGCTTCTCCAACCAGACCCTCGCGCAGCTCGATCTCTGGAAGAACAAGGACACCTACAAGGTCGGCGTCTACACGCTCTCGAAGGCGCTGGACGAGGAAGTCGCTCGCCTGCACCTGGAAAAGATCGGCGTCAAGCTCACGACCCTTTCCAAGAAGCAGGCCGACTACCTCGGCGTTCCCGTCGAAGGCCCCTACAAGTCGGAGCACTACCGCTACTAAGTAACTCTGTCAAGCAACTGTATCGGGCACGAAAGGCCGCTCTCTCAAGAGCGGCCTTCGCATCTGTGCGCATGAAAAAATCGGACAGCACAAGTGTCCGGTTCCGGGCACGGGTGCACAAGAGCGGACACCCCCCCTTCTCGCCGTCACCATCGTCCCACGCGCAAGTAGCTGAAAATGCGGCGCAACGACCGCTCACGGCGCGTTAGGCAACAGACGTGCCATCGATCAGGGCGAGGACAACGTGGCTACGAAGATGACAGCATCCGGCTTTGCTCCACATCGTTTTTCGCCGGAATCAGTTTCATCGCAGTCAGTCCCTCTCTCTTGTCGCCTCGTCCCACGCGCTATGCAGATTGGATCGAAGAGGCGACAGATGCTGGAACACGTGCTTGTCAGATTCCGTATGGACATGCAGAACTGTACCGGAAACGGCGGTGGTTACGTTATCGCGCTGCCCATCCCGGTTCGACGATTACCGAGGAGATACATGATGAAAATTCGTATTGCTTGTGCCACCCTTCTTGCCGCCATTTTCTTTGCTGCGGTTCCCGCGAGCCATGCTGCGGTCAGCAGCATCCATGCACCCACGCATGCATATTTCCATGGTGACAAGAAGATCAAATTCAATATCAAGAACGAAACTGGCGCTCCACTCGACTTGAAGGTTGGCGACCAGGTTGTGACGCTCCAGCCAGGTCAGGTGACGCCTCTCAAGCTGCCGATTGGAACGCGCGTCACCACGAACACGGCAACCGATCATCACAAAGTGGGCGATCTGATCGTGGAAGTCTCCACCAACATGTATAGCAATTCGACCCTGTCCATCAAGTAGCTTTCCACGCACCGCGAGATTGCAATCGCTGTAGCGCTACACGCACCAAGGCCGCTCCTTCCGGGGAGCGGCCTTTGGCCGTTTGCGGCGTTCTCCTTTGCACACTGCTTACCCGTCACGGTCGACGACCCGTTCCCGCTTCGTCCCCGCCGCGTTCACCGAAACGATGCCGCAATGATGAGTGTCCGCAAGACGTATCAAGTTGCTCAGCGCACCTGCTGCCGGTTCCGTGTGCTGCTTCGCTCATCCACCATCGCTGGTGAGTAAAAGATACTTAGGTAATTGATGCTTTGGTGTTATCGCCGTAGGCGAATTCCCACTTTCGCACTCATTCCCGAATCGGTGTATCTCTATGCTCTCGATGTAGTTATCACTCCATCTTTGTGCTATTTCAGCATGAGTTAACCGCCTCTCCTATGCTATCGCTGCTACTTCCCAAAGTTACCCGCCTGCTTCTAGAAGTTGGGAACACTCCGACGTAGATCTGTAACTCCTCGCGCTTGCTGTTCTATGCAGCAGCACGCGGTGACAACGGAAACCAATAGCTGTTGCAGGAGAGCCTAACGTGCCCATGAAACATGTACTGTCCATCGCGGCAAGCTTTGCCTTAGTTACCGTGTCAGTGCTTGCGCAAGACATCACATTTAGCCAGAAAGACCGGGCCTTGCCGTATCCAGCACACTCATTCATACAGGGTGATATCAATCACGATGGCATTCCCGACTTTCTCGGAGTTTCACCTGCGCTCGACATCTACGCATTCAAATCCGATGGCATCGGCAACTATGTCGACTGGACAATCCCGACGGCATATTGTCCCTCCAACCCGCTGGCATTCGGCGACTTTAAGCGCAACGGAAAAGCCGATCTGCTGGTGAGCACCTCCGCGGACGCAAGCTGCTCCGGCGCCAGCGGCGGCACATTTGCGGACTATCTAAGCGACGGATATTCGGGAAACTTCCATCTCCATAACAAATTCCCCATTTCCAGCAACGCAGCCCTGGCTGCAATCACAGCGGATTTCACCGGAGACAAGATTCTCGACACCGTCATCCTCGATGGAAATACTCTCGAGCTGTACATCGGCGATGGGCATGGCGGATTCGCGGGACCCCATTGGATCGCCACCCTCGCCGGCTCTGCGGCAAGTCGGACGGGAGGCTTCTATAACCTGATTGCCGGCGACTACGATGCGAACGGCTGTCCGGATCTCGCGTGGCTCGAAGCAGAACCCGGAAATCTAACCCAGCTGAAAGTGGCTTATGGCGATTGCCACGGCAATTTCGCCGTCATCACCCCTTACAACATCGCCGGTCAGATCGACAACATACAAACGACCGATCTGGATCGCGATGGAGTGAGCGACATCGTCGGCACCGTGGATGCGTTTGGCGGAGGCGCAAATGGTCCCACCCTTGGGATTGGGTATGGCCAGAAAGACCGCACCTTCAACCTGAAGCTGATTGGTGATCCATCCCTGACCGGCCCCATTGCAGTCGCCGATATGAACGGTGACGGCTTTCCTGACATTGCCTACATCTCGACGTCGGCCTCCGGTGCCGAGATCAAGATCCTTCAGGGAGACCCGACGCAGTCTTTCGCCGTGATCAGCACCCAGCCCCTGCCCGACGCAAACGGCATGCCGGAGCAGATGGCCTTCGGCGACTACACCCGCGACGGCAAGACCGACCTGGCCATGCTCTCGACAGGGTCCGGCAACGGGCCAGTCTTCTCCATCTTCACCAACACCAGCGCCTATCCTGGCGGAGCATGCGTCGTGCCCGTCAATCCCGGTATTCATGTATGCAGTCCCTTATGGGTATCCGGGCCAACGGTGAACGTGCTGGCAGCCGGAAAGAGCGACAACCCAGCCGTCTTCATGGAGCTCTGGGTGGATGGAGTGAAGCGAGTTGGCTACGGCAGCACCAGCGAGCTGCGCGCAACGCTCAATCTCACACCCGGGTGGCATCGTTTCGGCTACTACGCAATAGACGCCGCCGCCATCAAGGCCCACCAGGTCGCCTACGTATTTGTGAAATAGACGATCAATCACCATCGCACCCTGCCACGAAGAAGGACGGCCACTCTATAAAAGAGTGGCCGTCCTTCTTGTGATCGCTGTCCACCACCCTACTTCACGGTCGCGGTGGCCACCGCCTCCCACTTCGTTCCCGCCGTGTTCACGGCGAAGACGCCGAAGCGATGGCTGCCGGCGCCCACCGGGATGGTCGTCGTCAACACCGGGCTTGAGGTCTGTGTATATTTCTTTACCCCGTCGATCCAGACTTCCATTCGGGCAAATGTTCCGGTCACCGTCGCCGTGGCGCGAATCTGCACCGGCGAGCTGACCGTTGTGGCTTGGGCAGGCTGGCAAAGGTCAACGCCGGGTGAGGTGGGTGCCCCACAACCATTGTTGGAGTTCACATCGACCGAGAAGGTCTTCTGCTGCAGTGTGTTGTCCCAGCCCGTTCCGAAGATGGTGACTTTATGCGTGCCCAGGCTCATGGGGATGGATGCATCGAGGAACGAGTAGTTGGAGAAAGCATGTGCAAGCTGCTCGTCTACCTTTTTGCCGTCCACCCACACGGCGGCGGTCCGCATCGGCGTTGGGCCTGCCGTCGCCAGGGAGAAGATCACCGGAGATGCAGACGTGGGCTGCGGCTGGCATATGTTGATCCCCTCCGTGACGGCGATGCCGCAGTTTGGGAAAGCTCCCACGCTGCTGTTCGAGAGAAGAACCAACGCCTCCGGAGGATTCGTACTTGGGTTGTTGTTTGGGCCCAGATTTTCCGTGAAGGTCAGATCCGGCTTCGTGCCCGTCGTGCTCCGCACTGTATAGGGTTGAAAAATGTTGTAGGTGTTCTGGTACACGGTCTGCTCCGCGCCGAAGCCGCCGTTTCCTGTGCCGGGCCGGATCACAAAGTTGCTCGTGCTGGCCGTGGTGCAGGAGCCCTCGCTGTATGCAAGGTCATTGATGCCGTCGCCATTGAAATCGGCAACCGCCACGCTTCCCGGGCATTGGTTTGTCGTGATATTCGAATAGCTCAGGGTCCGGTTCGAATTCCCCGAAAAGACCGCAAGCTTTGGCAGGAATTGGCTGGTGCCGCTCACGCCATAGATGAAGGCGCTGCTCACCAGGTCGCTGCGCCCATCGTTGTTGATGTCCACCAGGTGGAGATTCAGATCGTCATAGCTGTGGGGATCGGTGATCTCGAACGGAGAACCGAAATGTCCCGCGCCATCGCCATAGTAGACCTGCACCGTTGCCGGGCCCTTGTCGGCGTAGACCATCGCGATATCCGGTTTGCCGTCGCCGTCAAAGTCTCCCGCATAGGCGCCGAAATCGCCGCCTAAGACGTTCGCGATTCTCTGTCCCGCGGTAAAAGTGCCGTTGCCGTTGCTGATCCAGACCTGCATGATACTGTTGCCGCCAATCGTCGGTGCGACGAGTTCTACGAGATCGGTCTTGCCATCATGATTCACATCCGCGGCAACAATTGCCTCGATGCGCTCCCCGGAAGAGCTGCTGTCGGCTACGGTTTTTGCCGTCTGGAAGGTGCCGTTCCCATTTCCCAGATAGATACGCATCTGCGAACCGGAAGCTCCTGCGCCCGCAAAGTCGAGCTTACCGTCGCCATTGAAATCGCCGATGGCGGCAAAATTGGGAGCGACCCCTTGCGGGAGATTGATCGGGGCCTGATAAGTGCCGTCACCGTTGGAAAGGTAGAGCAGACCTGGCGCTGACGTGTAGCGTGTGACCATCAGATCTTCGCGGCCATCGTTGTTGAAATCGCCGTGGCCCGCTATGTCCATTACGTTGGGGCTTTGCGTTATCTGGTGTGATTGGAAAGAAGCCTGGGGAAGGGCACTGGCCGGCAACAGAACGCAGCCGATGAGCCATGCTGAGATCTGCACGAAACGTTGATGCGATGGAAATGACATGGGGGTACGTCCTCTGTATCGGAAGCGGGTGGATGAGAGGAGCCCAGGATGTGTGCTCCACGATGGGGGAGGAGCGGAGATAACTCAGCGCGGCAGCGCAGCAGCAGCGAGTCGATAGAAAAAGAGGCAACAGTTATCCGGTATCGATGGATGTCTTTCCGCAGCGCCGGGTTGTGCCATCGCGAACAGCGCGTGCGCCTCCGGCCTTTCGCATAACAAGTGTCCGGATTTGGTCACGCCGGCGCACACGCGGACAGATTCCAGCCACTGCCCAATTGCCAGAGCGGCCGGAAGTCCTTGAAAATTCGGGCTCAGCCGCGTCGCTCTTCTTCGGCAACCAACGTGCACTTACCTCATCCATTCCTAAGGAGAAAGCGGCCGCGCCCGAGCTTACCTCCTGAACGGTGCACGGTCCGGCAGTAACGCCGCAGGCCGCAGGAGATGCTCCATGATGCAAGGACTTCTCAGCGAACTGCGTTTCGCACTTCGTCAGTTGCGCCGGAGTCCGGCTTTTAGCGCGGCCGCTATTTTTACTCTCGCCCTCTCGATCGGCGCCAACATCATCATGTTCTCCATCGTGCGCAATGTGCTGCTGCGCACGCCGGACTACGCCCAGCCCCAGCAGCTCGTCGTTCTGCACGAAAACATCCTCTCGGGCCAATCTGCCGACCTGGGCCTGCCCGTCAATGCGAATCATCTCCAATACTGGCAGCAGCACGCGCAATCCCTCCAGGGCTTCGCGGCTCTGCGTTCCGGCACCATGCCGCTCGGTGGCAGCAGTCAGGCGGAGGAGATCGGCATCGCGCAGCACACGTCGAATCTCTTCTCCCTCCTCGGCGTGCAGCCCATCCTTGGTCGCACGCTTCTCCCGGCGGAAGATCAGCCCGGACACAACGTTGTCGTCATCAACGAAGGGCTCTGGCGGCGCCGCTTCAACGGCGATCCCGGCATCATCGGCCGTGCCATCCCGCTCGATGGACGTCCGTACACGGTCGTCGGCGTGCTTCCCTCCGCCTTCGATCTCTCTGACACCCGGCTCGCCGGCGGCGATCCTCCCATCGAAGCATTTGTCCCCTTCGGCTGGAGCGCCGATCAGCTCGCCGAAATCGAAGGCGACCACAACTACTTCGCCATCGCCCGTCTCAAGCCCGGCACTTCCATCGCACAGGCCACCGCGGAGATGAACACTCTGCAGCAGGCCATCGGCCGCCAGACGCCCGACCACGTTCACTACACCGCCACCGTCACTGGCCTGCAGCAGGACCTCACCGGCGACAGCCGCAACTCGCTCCTCATGCTGCTCGCCGCCGTCATCACCGTCCTGCTCATCGGCTGCGTCAACATCACCAACCTGCTGCTCGCCCGCGCCGCCAGCCGCGAGCATGAGGCCGCCGTCCGCTCCGCTGTTGGTGCGAGCACGGTGCAACTGGTCCGCAGCGCCATCGCCGAGCCTTTGCTGCTCTGCGCGGTCGGATGCCTGCTCGGCCTCGCTATGGCCACGCTCGCCCTGCCGTACCTGGCCCACACCCTTCCGTCCGCATTGCCGCTGCTGCATCCGCTGCGCATGGACATGCCGCTCGTCCTCTTTGCTATCGGCGCTTCGCTCGTCGCGGCATTGCTCTGCGGCCTGCTGCCCGCCATCCGCTTCATCCGCATTCACCCGCAACAGGCGCTGCGTTCTGAAGGCCGCACCGCCTCGGAATCAGCAGGCGGCAAGCAGCTCCGCCGTACGCTCGTCATTGCGGAAGTCGCTGCCAGCGTCACGCTCGTCGTGCTCGCCGGCATGTTCCTGCTCAGCCTCTACCATCTGCTGCGCGTCGACCGCGGCTTCGCCACCGAGCACGTCATCAGCGCCGGCATCGTCCTGCCGGACAAGCAATACAACGCACCCGCCACGCGCGAAGCCTTCTACCAGCGCTCGCTCGAACGGCTGCGCCAGTTGCCTGGCGTCCGCTCTGCCGGCGTCGTCAGCGTGTTGCCGCTCGATGGCGATCGCTGGGGCGACATGATCTCCATCCCCTCCGACACGCGTCCGCTCTTCGAACAGCCCAACGCCAAATACCGCTGGCTCAGCCCCGGCTACTTCGAAACCATGCAGATCCCGCTCGTCGCCGGCCGCTTCTTCACCCATGACGATCTGGGCAAACGCGTCGCCATCGTCTCTCAGCGTGCCGTCCAGGCCGCCTGGCACGGACAAAATCCCGTCGGTCAGTTCTTCCATCGTGGCAATCCCGATGAGCCGCCCTTCCAGGTCATCGGCGTGGTCGGCGATGTCCGCGCCGTCGATCTCAGTGAGCCGCCGCTCCCCATGGTCTACGTGCCTCTCACCTATCGCTCCAACGAAAGCGGCGCCTTCGTCATCCGCACCGCGAACGATCCCGCGGCCATGGCCGATCCCATCCGCAAGGCCATCTGGAGCATCGATGCGCAGGTCCCCGTTCCCGAAGTCCGCACCATGGAGACCATCGTCGATGGCTCACTTGCCGCGCGCAACTTCCAGCTTCATCTGCTGCTGGCCTTCGCCGTATGCGCGCTCGTGCTCGCCGCGCTCGGCATCTACGGTGTCGTCGCCTACTCCGCGTTGCAGCGCACCCGCGAGCTTGGCATCCGCATCGCGCTCGGCGCACAGCCCGCGCAAATCTATCGTCTTATCCTCGAGGACGGCGTCACGCCCGTGCTCCTCGGCACCATCGCCGGCATCGCTCTTGCCGCACTCGCCGCCCGCGCCATCACGGGACTCCTCTTCGGCGTCGGCCAATTCAATATCGGCATCGCCGCCGGCGCAGCCGCCATCCTGCTCCTCACCGGCGGCCTCGCCAGCCTGCTGCCCGCCATCCGCGCCACGCGCATCGATCCCGTGCAGGCCCTGCGCGCGGAGTAAGCCTGCTCAAGACGCCAGGTGAAAGCCTTCCTGCAAAACGCAGGCACTCACCAGGATCATCAGCGTCGGATCGATCGCCACGCGCGAACCCTCGTCCATGTCCGGCAGCCTGTCCAGCAGGCATCGAATCTTCTTCTCATCGAAGAATGGCAGGGAAGCCATCACCGGTCCGCGCAGAGTGTCTTGTACCAGCGTGCTCAGCTTCTCGGTTGGATTCAACGTGGCCGGCGGGCTCAGAAACGGATGCTTCTGCCGGCGATAGACGGTATCCGTAATCACGTCCCGCACCGCCTCTCGCAGAACATACTTCTCCGTCATGCCATGAATCTTCTGATGCACCGGCTGCGAGCGGATCACTTCCACTACGTGATGATCCAGAAACGGCACGCGCCCTTCCACCGAGTGCGCCATCTCCATGCGATCGCCCAGCATGGTCAGGATGTAGCCCGGCAGCAATGTCTTCGACCAAAGATAGAGCGATTGATGCACCGGATCTCTGCCGGCAAGCTGTCCGCGAACATCAAGGGCGCCAAGCAGCGCCTGATAGCTCGCGCACCCTCCAAACGTCTCCGCGAACTCCCGACTCAGCAAACCCTGCATCGTGGCGGAGCGTGCGGAGAAGGTCTCGATCCACGATGGAATAAACCCCAGCAGTCGCTGCACGTTTTCGAGCGGCCTGGCCTTCCCATGCGGCAGCAGCAATCCCCGCGACACCGGATTCATTGTCTCCAGTTCCAGGAGAAGCCTCGCCACCTCGCTCGGGTCCTGGCCCTCGCGATTGTAGAGAAGCATGTCGCGCCGGAAGTGCGCATAGCCCCCTAGAATCTCATCCGATCCCTCGCCGGTGATCACGACCTTATACCCGGAGTCGCGCACCGCCCTGCTCAACAGATACTTCGCCACTCCATGCGCATTGATGCAGAACATCTCCGATTGCAGAATGGCGTCGGCAAAATGATCCGCAAGATCGTCCTGCCGGATAGGGATCGGGAAAAAATCGGCGCCCACCTTGGCCGCCATCTCCCGCGCTTCCTTCTCTTCGTCGTAGTCCCCGCGATCGAAGGTCAATGTGAACGCGCGGATGGGATCGGGATGATGTCTTGTCGCCAGTCCCAGCATGGCGCAGGAATCCAGCCCGCCGCTCAGATAGCAGCCAACCGGCACATCGGCGCGAAGCCGGAGGCGAACCGCCTCCTCCAGCACGTAGCGAAGCTCGGCGCTGTAATCGGCATCGGAGCGTGTCGTCGCCCGCTCCGCCTTCGGATAGTTGAAATCCCAGTACTGCTTCACCTGGATGTGCTTGTCCGTCGCAATCACGCAGTGTCCCGGTGGAACCTGGAATATCCCATCGAACAGCGTGCGCATCGGGTGCCCGCCGAATTCCACTGCTTGAAATACCGACTCCGCATCCCAGCGCGCCGGCACGCCCGCGGCAAACAATGCCTTTACCTCCGAGGCAAAATAAAGCGTGTCGCGATAGAACGCATAAAACAGCGGCTTGATCCCGAACCGGTCGCGCACCGCGAACATCGTTCGTTGCGTCTGGTCCCAGATCACAAAAGCGAATTCGCCGCGCAGCGAATGCACGCACTCCGCGCCGAAATCTTCGTAGAGATGCAGCGCAATCTCACTGTCCGATCGCGTGCGCAGCCGATGCCCGCGTGCTTCGAGCTCCCGCTGGATGGACTCATAGCCATAAAACTCGCCGTTGACCACGATATGGGTGCGGCCGTCTTCGCTCGCGATCGGCTGATCGCCGGTTGCCAGGTCGATAATGCTCAGCCGCGCGTGTCCCAGCCCAACCCGCTGGTCGGCAGAGATCCACTGTCGCTGGCCATCCGGCCCGCGATGATACAGGCTGCGCGTCGCTCGCTCGAGCGTCGCTGCACAAATCGGTTCACGCCGCGAAAACGCGGCGACAATTCCGCACATAAGATCGGCTCCTCAAGCAATTGTCCTGATGGGGAGCGATCAGGATGAGGCTGGTGTTGAAGGGGAAGGAGTGGCGGGTCGGATTATAACCTCTCGACGCGCGTGTAGACACGCATGTAGACACGCACCGTGGCTGCGGTATCCCGCCACACTGTCGTTGAGAACCCGGGGAAGGCGCGCCAGGGCAGGTGGAGTCCCTAGTTCATCTGCATCCCCGGCATCGCCGAGTGGTCCATGTTGTCATGGCCCTCATCATCATCATCCACAGACCAGATCTTCTTCGCGTCCGTCTCGTACGGATACACATGCACCATCCATCCAAAGATCTGCGGATGAAACTCGCCGCCGGCCGCGTCGCACGCTTCCTTCGTCGTGATCGAGCCCAGCAGGCCGAACTTCGCATTCGGCCCGAAGTACGCGGCTTTTTGCCCCTCGGGAGCCTTGCAGAAGTTGATGTGCTGGTGCCAGCGCGCAATGCTCAGCGGAATCCGCTCGTTCAACTCATCCTCGCTTGCCCTCTTCCGATCCGTATACATCGCACCCACAAGTTTGTACCCTCCGTCCGCCGTCTTCTTGTAGAGCAGTGAAGTCGGCTTCGAAGGATCGAAGTGGAATGCAGCCTCAAATCCGTACTCGCGTTTTGTAAAGTGATAGATGTGTTGCGGAACATCGGGCAGGAAGATCGTGTAACCATCCGCCAGCGCCTTGCGGTAGTCCTGGTAGGGTGCCATCGCCGCTTTCGCGGCAACCACAATCGCATCGGCCTTCTGCTGATCCCCGGCCCGCGGTGCGCGCAGCGTCGTCATATACATGTGGCCCGCCATGTGCGCCATCCCGCCGCCCGGCGTGTCGTCACCATTCGACATGCTCGCAGCAATCACCTTCCACCGCCCGCTGCGATTGTGTGTATGCAGGAGGAGAAGAGTTCCCAGCAGAAAAAACAACCCTGCGACGAAAAAGCGCGAGCGTAACCAGCTCACTGTCATCACGCACCTCGACGGAATCTTGTATCAGGACGCCGTGACCCGTCGGCAAGTTGCGGCAGGCACGTGAAAATGGCCGCGAATGGGGTGATTTCCCATATACCGGGGACAGCGCGACCCTCCAAACCCGGACCTGATACCATCCCCGAAGGCCTTGCCCCGCGTTACTGCCTATGACCGTCTAAACCCTCTCTTCGATCGCTGCCTGCCGCACCAGTGGCGCAGCCGACGTGTGTCTTCCACGCAAAAGAGATTCCAAAGAGGCTTAGACATGAATTTCGAAGAAGAATAGGCTGGGCGCACTACGCGCCCCAGTCCGCACCGGCCCCTGGCTGTGGCCGTGTAGCTTTAGTGCACCGCGACCAATACATCGTCTGGACATCCGAGGGCGAAGTCACCGCCACCATCAGCGGTCATCTCCGCCATCTCGATCTGGATCTGCCGTGTGTCGGCGACTGGGTCATCCTGCGCGAGGGAGCCGTCATCTTCCAGCTCCTTCCCCGCCGCACGCAACTTTCACGGAAGGAGCCCGGCAAGCGGCTTCGCGAACAGGTTCTCGCCGCAAACATGGACCTACTCTTCATCGTCAGCGGACTCGATCGCGACTACAACCCGCGCCGCCTGGAGCGCTATCTCGTCCTCGCGCACGAGAGCGGCGCGCGTCCCGTCATCCTCCTCAACAAAGCCGACCTGCGCGGAGACCTCGCAGACGTCCTTCGCCTCACGGAGCGGCACGCGCCCGGCGTGCCCGTCTTCGCTCTCAGCGCCTTCGAGCAGTGGGGGCTGGAGGCGATCGTCCGCAATGTCGAATCCGGTCAGACTGCCGCCCTCATCGGATCCTCCGGTGCAGGGAAGTCCACCATCGTGAACGCGCTGCTCGGCGAATCACGTCAGCGCACCACCGATGTACGCGAGGGCGACAGCAAGGGCCGCCACACCACTACCCATCGCGAACTCATCCGCATGCCCGGCAACTGGCTCCTCATGGACCTGCCGGGACTGCGCGAGCTGCAACTGTGGGCCGATCCCGAACGCATCGACACCGCCTTCGCCGATGTCGTCGCATTAGCGCAGCAATGCAGATTTCGTGACTGCAGGCACAACGAGGAACCCGGCTGCGCCGTGCGCGATGCCGCGCTCGAGCCGGAACGCCTGCAGAGTTATCGCAAGCTTCAAAAGGAGCTGAACTATCTGGAGCTGCAAACAGACATCCACCGCGCACGCGAAACCAGGAAGAAATGGAACGCCATCGAAAAAGACATGCGGCGCCACCCCAAGAGAGTCTTCTAGAGCGTGCAGGCCGGACAGCGTGGCTCTGCATTCCACGAAGTTGCGGCACCGGCGCAGCCCATTTCGGTAATCCTCCCGGAACAGAACCAAAACCGCGCCCATCTACAGCTACCGTAATCACTTGATTGGTGACCGTAACCTCAGTTTTCGACTAGGCGGCATCTGGGCATCCCCCGCTGCGTGGCATACAACAGAATCACTACTGGGAGGCAGTCTTCTATGGGACTCTGGGTATTCCTGCTGATATGTGGTCCTGCTACAGCATTGCTGTATTTTCCGCTCACCACGCGGAAGCAGAGTTTCCGTCTGGCTCCTGCTGACGTCTCGCAAACGTCAGCAGGTCCTGCACCAGCTACCGTGAAGCAACTCGACGTACTCCGTTGGAACCGGGAAGCGGAAGACCATCTTCGCGACTGGAAGAGCGCGGCATAAACGCGGTCTCCAGTCCGGCCTCCTCACCTCCACTCACACACCAAACCGGGCGGCACCGCGAGCTTTCGCCTTCGCCGCCTCTTCTTCCCGATTCCGCGGCGGCGCATTCGTTTCGAGCGAGCGCAGCAGCCGAATCGATGCGCTGGCCACCTCCTCGATGGCCGCGTCGAATGCCGCTTCATTCGCCTTGGATGGCTTGCTGAATCCGCTGATCTTCCTCACATACTGCAGCGACGCAGCCCGAACCTCCTCGTCCGTCACCGGAGGGTCGAAGTTGAAAAGCATCTTGATATTGCGGCACATCGTATTCGCACCTCAAAGTACGGAAATCGCCATTCCATGAAGGCTCGGCTCAGTCGCGAAGC
Organism: uncultured Acidobacteriaceae bacterium; assembly: GCA_963750845.1. Classification (GTDB taxonomy): domain Bacteria; phylum Acidobacteriota; class Terriglobia; order Terriglobales; family Acidobacteriaceae; genus KBS-83. The sequence continues at coordinate 177,876 of CAVVSP010000006.1, read as the reverse complement.
GTGGCGGATGGATCGGATCTCGCAGGATGCCGTGCCGGTATATCCCGAATCCACTCCCAAAACACGATGCCGGCGATCAGCAGCAACACCGTCTCCAGGTAGCCGCTCACGAACAACACGAAAGAATCGTATCGTGTCAGGCCCAGCCGATCCAGCCAACCCAGCGAAACCACGCCCGGCAGATGCAGCAACAACCACTGGTCTGCCAGCAGCCTCGTATACCAGGGTATGCCCGCCGGCAGCCCGGCATCGATCGGGAACGCAAAAAACCGGAGGTTAAGCGCCTCAATCAGCAGTGCCCCAGCCAGCGCAAGTTTTATGGGCGACCTCACCGCGGTCATTCTATCTATCGTTGCCCGTGCCGCTTGAAGAAAAGACAATCTCCGCGAAGCGGTGGGTGGATCGGCCGGTTTATCTGGCATCAAAGTGATCTGAGTCTTCTCGACATCTTCTCGACGTGCGCGATCATCCTGGCGGAGGCTCCTCTCCGGCTTACTCTCCCACGTAACCCTCTCACCCATAGCGCAATCGGCCAGCACTTACCGAGTTCCCAGGCAGCAGGCACTCGCCTTCCTCTGCTGGCCTCTCGAGTCAGATCTCGCCGAAGTCGTTCGGAGCAGCCCGTTGGCGGTCTTCAGGCATCCAATCTCCTCTCGTTCGCATTGAATAACAGTTGAATCCAAAGGGCACAGATCAGTCTTTCTCCGTGGAAGTTGAATCAGATCGGATGTACAAGACGGCGCGTATTGCTTCGAAGATCTCACACGTAACCGTCAAAGGATCAGCAATGAGTAAAGTTCCTCCGAACAAACCGCAGAGCAAGCAACGTGTGTCTACTGGAATTCCCGGCCTGGACGATGTTCTCAACGGTGGCCTTCCTCGTGGCCATCTGTATCTCATCGAAGGTGACCCGGGCACCGGCAAAACCACCGTTGCCCTGCAGTTCCTCCTGGAGGGATTCCGACTCGGAGAGCCGGGCCTCTACGTCACTCTCTCGGAATCGAAGCAGGAGCTCGAGGGCGTTGCTGAATCCCACGGATGGTCTCTTGCCGACCTGCCGATCTATGAGATGGCACCGCTCCAGGACGAGATCGATCCCGAGGCGCAATACACCATCTTCCATCCCTCTGACGTCGAACTCTCTGACACCATCTCCTCGGTGTTGAAACAAGTGGATGCCATCTCGCCTCAACGCGTGGTCTTCGACTCCCTCTCAGAGCTGCGTATGCTGGCACGCGACCCCTTGCGTTACCGTCGCCAGATTCTCGCGCTCAAGCGTTACTTCGCCGGCCGAAAAGCTACTGTCCTTCTTCTCGACGACCGCACCGGGGAAGGAAACGACCTGCAGCTCCAGAGCATCGCCCATGGCGTGCTCATGCTGCAAAGCCTGCACCGCGACTTCGGCATCAAGCGCAGGCGGCTGGAAGTACGCAAGTTGCGAGGATCAAGATTTCGCGAGGGATTTCACGACTACAACATCGAAACCGGGAAGGTCGTCGTTTATCCCCGGCTCATCGCCGCGGAACACAAACCAGGATTCGTCCGGGAATATATGTCCAGCGGAGTTAAGTCGCTGGATGCATTACTCGGAGGTGGACTCCATACTGGAACGAGCACTCTAATGATCGGCCCCGCCGGATCGGGCAAATCGACCATCGCCATGCAATATGCAGTGGCTGCGGCTGAGCGGGGGGAGCGCAGCGCACTATTCACCTTCGATGAGTCTCTGCACACGCTCCTCGAACGCTCTAGGGGGCTCGGCATGGACTTCGAAGCGCATATGCAGACGGGTACTATCGAAGTTCATCAGATCGATCCCGCCGAACTGTCTCCCGGTGAATTTGTTAGTCGCGTTCGCAACGCTGCCAGCAAGCAGAACGCAAAGGTTGTCGTCATAGATAGCCTGAATGGCTTTCTCAGTTCCATGCCCAATGAGCAGGCCTTGACGTTGCAGCTTCACGATCTGCTTGCTTTCCTCGGTCAGCAGGGAATTATTGCCATTTTGACTCTCTCCCAACATGGATTCGTTGGATATAGCATGAATACGCCGATCGATGTCAGCTACCTGGCGGACACCGTCCTGCTCTTCCGCTACTACGAGGCGCATGGAGAGGTGAAACAGGCCATCTCCGTAGTGAAGAAACGGACCGGCGGCCATGAGCGAACCATCCGTGAGCTCAGCTTCGGCAAAGGGGGTGTCGCCGTGGGCGAGGCTTTGCGACAATTTGAAGGTGTGCTGTCCGGAACTCCAAGACTTATCGAACAGGTAGGTGTGGTCGCGAGTGCAAGTCTCGACAAATGATGCGCTGCTTCAGCGAGTCATAGTCGTCGCACCTACCGGACGTGACGCCTCTCTTCTCGCCGATCTGCTGCGAAAGGCTGGTTATGGTAGCGAGGTCTGTCGCTCGATCGGTGAAGCCTGCTCCGCGATACGGCTAGGCGCCGGGGCAGGCATCATTGCCGAGGAGTCTCTCGACCCCGAACGCGTCTCCGAGCTATCGGACACACTGAGAGATCAGCCGCCCTGGTCTGACTTTCCGCTCATACTGCTCACCGTCTCCGGAGAGGTCACATTCCGCAGTCAGCGTAGGCGCGCGATGCGCGAGCCGCTGGGGAATGTCATCCTGCTCGAACGGCCGGTTCGCCCGGAAACACTGATCAGCGCGGTCGAAAATGCTTTGCGCTCCCGCAAGCGCCAATACGAGATGCGCGACCAGTTACAGCAGTTCAGTCAGGCGCAGGAGGCACTGCGCAAATCGGAAAAACTCGCCGTTGCCGGACGCCTCGCAGCCAGCATCGCGCATGAAATTAACAATCCGCTGGAGTCGGTCACCAACCTGCTTTTTCTGATGAGAACGGCCGATCCCGCCAACTACGCTGCCCACTTGAAGCAAGCTGAGCAGGAGCTCGCGCGTGTGACCGAAATAACCAAGCAGACGCTGCATTTCTATCGTGAGCCTGCGCGCCCCGGTCCCGTAAGCGTAGTAACGGTTCTCGAATCGGTTTTAACCCTCTACCACCCGAGGATTGCATCTGCGGGCGTTCACGTTCAGCGTGAATTTCAGACCGCGATCCCTATTCTTGCGGCTCCGGGAGAGCTGCGTCAGGTCTTCTCCAATCTCATCATCAATGCCGTTGACGCAATGCGTCATGGCGGCCGCCTGGTCATTCGAACTCGCAGTGCAAGCGATCCGGGAAATCCTGCCACACGCGGGGTGCGCGTCTCCATTGCAGACAATGGAATGGGAATTTCTAAAGAAATCCTGCATCGCATCTTCGAACCATTCGTCACCACCAAGGGAGAGACCGGAACTGGACTGGGACTTTGGGTCACAGCCGAGATCATTCACAAACTCTCTGGCCGCATTCGCGTGAAGAGCCGGGTCACATCGCGGCAGAATGAGCCAGCCAGCATAAATACTGTTTTCTCGGTATTCTTCCCTGCTTACTCGGAAGCTCCGCCGCTCGCGCACTCTGGCGAAGTCATCGCCGCCGGAACCACGGTCCGTTAGCCTTTCAACCCTGGTCGATTGCGCGTTTCGTCTGCAATTCAATGCTGAGCCGTGGTCACCGGATAGCCCCGCCATACATATTCCAGCGCCTCCGGCAGCGTCTGCTCTTTCACAGCATGGTCCACGTGCGCGGCGTTGCGCGCAAACACAAACTGATAGTGGTAGCCCTTCGCCGCCAGCACCCCGGCCATCCGCTCATTGGCCAGCACCCAGTCGTGCATCCCGTCGCGCATCACATTCGGATTCAGCAGATCGCGGTCCCCCACCTCCATCCAGATGCGCAGCGGCTTCGCGCCGCTCTCCGGAATCAGGTGCTCGTGGAACTCCCATGCGCCGTGCGGCGTCTGCGCGTCATATGGCCACTGCTGGTTCACATACGTCCCCGAATACGTAACTATGCGATGATACAACTCCGGGTGATACCACGCCATGATCAGCGCGCACGCGCCGCCGGAGCTGCCGCCCATCGCCGCTCGGCCATCCGGGTCTTTGGTCAATCGCACATGCGCCTTCGCTTCCACCATCGGCAGCACCTCCGTCTCCACGAACTCCGCGTACCGGCCGGACATGGTGTCATACTCCAGGCCGCGCTCGCTGCCCTGCGCATCGCCGCCGCCATTGCCGATCGAAATCGCAATCATCGCCGGAACGCGGTGCTCGGCGATCAGCGCATCCAGCGCCGTGAACAACTGCGGGTCTGGCCCATCCATCCCGACAATGAATGGAGCGACTGTGCCGGTTACATATTGCTTCGGCACATACACCGTGACGCGGCGAGTGTAAGCAGCAGCGTGGCTCGTCGTCACCACCAGCCGGGCGGGTGGTCGGGATCAACCGTGCCAAAGGTATGCGGCTCCCTCGCGATCCCCGGATATAGCTTGCTCTCCGCAGAACTCATCGCGAACTCAATCACCGTCCCCCGCGGCACCTCGCCCCTGCCGTTCATCTCCGGTGCAGGCCTATGCGTCGGGCCCAGAATAAAATTGCCGTCCTTCTGCATAGGCGCATTCGCGCCATCGGGCAATTCCTTGGCCGCAACATAGCCAGGGGTATGCGGATCCCGAGTGGGCGGCGTTAGACGCACTGCGCTCGCCGCCGTCGATGGGGGCGTTTGCGGGGCGGCCGGAACGGCCACGGCCATCAGGCAGGACAAGGCCGCAGGAACGAAAAGACGCAACATCGAGGACTCCCTTCGCAGTAAGTGCAATCTATTGCCTCGGCAATTTGTAGCACCAATGCATCCTCACGGCGACATTGAGCCGAAGTGGTAATGTCGTAACCCTCGCAGGGTGTAACTAGCAGGATGTAAATCGATGCAACGCGCATTGCCTCAGGTCAGCGCCAGCTTTACCTTAAAGCGTCCCCCACACAATTTGTAACTTAAGCAGGCGCAAATAAATTGCCTGGTTCACTCAAGGGGGATAGCAATGAAAATCATTGCTGTAGCGCTGATCTCATTGGCTCTTGCTGGAAGTGCTCATGCTTCAAAACGTCAACACTACACACGAGACATCGAAGCCATCGCCAAGGCCAACCAGAAGCGCATCCATCGCTACCAGCAGAATCCGCCGGCCAGCGTGACGAAAGCGAAGCCGCGACCTACGAGAACCTGGTCGAGTTGGACCTGTACCTGCTCTATCGCGAACTTGGCATGTACAAACACGCGGCCAGCAGCAAGCATCAAGTAGACGCAAAACTGGCGCAACTCTCCCGCGATATGGAAGACGCGCCTGAGACTCGTCACGAGACCGCTCAGGGTGGCCCGGCAAATCACGGAAACTAATCGATGCCGTAGGTCTCGGACGCACTGGTTGTTGCTCCGCACCGCCGCCTCGCGCCAGCCACCGGCGTCTCGCGCATAGTTCTTCCATCGCGCTGCGGTGAGAAGCCCTTGCAGATTTCCAGCAACTAGCGCGCAGCACCATCGGCGTTCTCCACGGAACGCTGCGGAAACACCAGCAGCGTCACCGCCATAGCGACGACGATACCCAGGCTCACTTCCAGAAACCTCGCCAGCGCCGCGGCCCCCGGACCTCCATCCATCCTGATCAGCACAATGATGGTCAGCGCCACGGCCGCAAGACGTCCCGCCTTCTCGAATTCCAGCGTGCTGCAAATCAGCAGGCAGATCAGTACTGCAAGTCCATACAGAAGATAGTGGCCATGCCACACATAGGACGTGCCCCACCCCAGCAGCGCGCCGATGCCCGTGCCGATCAATCGGTCGCGGCAGGAGACCAGCGTCACAGTGCTGTCGGAAGCCATCACGACAATCGCCGAAATCGCCGCCCAGTAACTGTGCGTCAGGCCGAAGAGATTTCCCAGCCACAGGCAAAGCACCGCGGCCAGGCTCGTCTTGAACGCGCCGATCGCGCGGTTGCCGACCTGCTTCCGCTTCCACCAGTTCGCGGCAACTGGAGCCCCAATTTCGCTAGCCATGGCCTCATCCTTATCAGCAACAATCGGGCTATCGCGTCGCCTGCGCCGTGGCCAGCACTACAGCGGAGCGCCGCGCCATCTCATCGTAGTACCGAACCATGCGTTGCGGCTCCTCCGCGTGATACGGCGCCAGGTTGTGCGCCCAGCGAAAGCCAATCGGCTGATACCAAAGCTCCGCCTCGACATGGAATGGTCCCGGCGCGTTTCCCGTTGGCACCACATACCGCACCGTGCTGCCCTTGTCGGTAAATCCCGGATCCTCCGCCGCCCCGCCCGTCACGGCAATGTCCTTGGCCGCTGTCGCCTTATCGAAGCCCGTCGGCAGCAGCCGATTGTCTTTGAGGTATCCCACCGCGTGCAGCAGCCCAGTCGTCACTCGCCCCTGCGCATCCTTCAGGATCGGCTCATAGATCTCCACCTGGTCCGCGCTCGTGATCTCCCGATAGTGCGGCTCGAACTTCAACGGATCCTCATCGTTGTCATTGCCCACAATCGAACCGTCAGGCTTCAACGCGCCGGACTCGAACACCACCCGCCCCGTCCCGTCCTTCACCACAACATGCAGCCATACCCGGCGCGATGGATACGCGGTCGGCAGCTTGTGACCTCCAAGATTCTCAACCAGCACATCCGCCGTCAGCCTTCCCGCAGCGGCATCCACATTGCGAATCGTCACCCGCGCCGACTGCGTTCGCAGAAACTCCGTCGTCCGCTGCATCGCGGCATCCATCTCCTGCGGCAGCGCCTCCACCGCAAGCTCGTCCCGGTGATCCTGCAATATTCCTTCCATAACGAAATTCCCTCCCACGAAGACATGGCGGTGCATTCCCTCGCGAAGCTGGCCATACAGCGCCGTCACCGCCACCGGCTCCTTCACCTCCGGCATATGGCACGACTGGCATGTCTTCTTCGCGCGCGTAGTCGCTGTGCTGCCACTCCAGAAACGGCATCTGCTCGGGAAACGTGCCTATCACCTGCCCACCCGGCCCCAGCGCCTTGGTGTACAGCGTGTGGCAGCTTCCGCACAGCGCCGCATCGCGAATCTGGTCACCCTTCTTGGGCAGATATCCGCCCGTCGACGAGTGCATCACCGTCTGGTGACCATGATCGATATCGAACGGACCATACTCCGGCCGCAACTCCTCCCGCGCCACCTTCGCAAACGCAACGTTGCCGTTAAAGCTCTCCGGCGTGCCCAGTCGCGTCCTTCTCGATCTGGTGGCACACCGAGCAGGTAACTCCATCGGCCGCCGCCCGATTTCCGTGCGGCGCCTTCAGCAGCGGAAGCTGCGCGAACACCTGCGTCTTCCGTCCGCGATCCCGATCCGCAAAGTGCACCGCCGGCATGTGGCAGGTGGAGCACTCATCCTCAATCGCCGCCTGCGACTCCGGATGATCCATCGACTCCCGCCGCACGCTCCCCTGCCAGTAAGGATCGCGCGAAGAGTTCGCCATCACGCTCGCCCGCCACTCGAAGCCGATGGACACATCCTCGCCCTCGCGCGTCTTCAATCCGTTATGACACGCCACGCACCGGTCAGAGGTCCGGAACTCCGGCGGATGCACCGGCCCCACAGCCGAGCTCACAACCTTCGCCTGGTTTCTCGCCTTGCGACTGATAGCTCAGCAGCGTCTGCGACGATCCCAGAAAAACTCCGGCAAGCACCGCCGCACCATTCAGGACACTGACCAGCGCGATCCGCATCACCAGCCCTCCCAGAACTTGCCGTCCGCCCAGTCCCACAGCACATAAAACACCACCTGCGTCGACCGCCCGCTGGTATCGGTGAATGGCTGCCTCACCCCAACATCCGCGCGGATGTGTTGTCTCCGGCTGATCGTCACCTGCATCTGCGGCAGCACATCCCAGTCCGCCTTTGCTCCATCCTGAAAGCTCCGCGTGCCTAGCACCTCCACCATCGGCGAAAACAGCCGCCCCAGCCCGTGATCCGGTGCCAGCGCCTGTCCCCCTGCCGCACGCCAGAAGACGCTCCGCGGCGTCTTCGCCGAGTCCACCGTCACATCCGCCCCTGCCTGGAATTGCAGGAACGTGTTTTCCTTGAAGAGCTGATCGAACGCCGCGAAGGGCTCAAACGTCGTCGTGCCGCTGCCGAATCCGCGGTCCCTATCGCCGGTCGGCAGCAGCACGCCTCCCTGCAGGCTGAAGATCGAGCCCGTCCGCAAACTCGAAAACATCTCCCGCTTCAGCCCCAGCGTGATGTCCCCCACGCCGCTGGTCCAGTCATGATTCTGGTCGGCATAGTTCACCGGAACGTCCACTTCAATCTGGTTCCGGCCCTTGAATGTCTGCTCGTGGATCACATCGGTAGTAAAGCTCGGCGCGCCCGTCGCGTTCATCGCCGTCGAAACCACCAGCTCGTCCTCCGGAAAAGCCTTCTCCGTCACCAGCGCGCGCGGCAGGTTCAGCTCTCCCGGCGGATAGTGATGGATGTTCCTGCAGAACCCCCGCATGTACGCAATCACATCGTCGATCTGCTCGTTCGTCAGCAGGTCTCCAAACGACGGCATGATCTGCGAAAATCCACGGCTCGGTCCTCCATGGATGATCACTGCCTTCCACGCCGAATTCGCCTCAGGTGTCGTCTGATCGCATCTCGTAAAGTCCGGCCACGTATCCGGCCGCGTAAAGACCGTGCTGGTCTGCGGCGCGCCTCTGCCATCGCTTCCGTGGCACGTGATGCACCCGCCCTTGTAAACCTTCTCCCCATTGCTCACATCGGGCGGCTTCGTATAGTGGATCGTCTGCGCCCGCAGCAGCAGTGCGCACAAACAGCACAGCGCGCCGGCGCTCAAAAGCACGAGTAGAGGATTTCTGGCTTTGCTCATCATGCTTCTTCAGATTGGATCCCCCGACGTTCTCTCGGACGCGGATCACACTTCCAGTGTGCACCGGCATTTCGCCGATCATTTTTGTCGCCGATCATTCCTGTCGCCGATCATTCTCGTCGGATTTGATCGTCCGCATTGGGAGCGCGGCCGGAGACCGCCTCAGGCCTGCCACGAACATCGTCAACATCCTGATGAATCAGCCTGCCGCATTCCGTCATCTAGAATCCCAGCAGGTCGTCGCGGAGCCAACATGAGCAGGGTTCTGATTATCGGAGGCCACACCCAGGTGAGCCGGCAGCTCGGCGACGCCCTCACTGCCGCGGATTTTCCCATGGAGTATGCCGCCGGCTACGCCGACGCGCTGCAGCGCCTGCGCACGCGCTCCTTCGGTGTCGTCATCACCAGCCCCGACAGCGCGGTCGACGAAGACCTGGCCCTGCTCGAAGAAATGCGCGCCATTCGCCCCGGCGTCAAGTGCATCGTGCTGGCGGCGCACAGCACTCCGGATGAGGTCATCGCCGCTCTCCGCGCGCGCGTCTTCGCCTGCTTCACTCCGCCCTTCGATCTCACCGAGATCGTCAACCTCGCCCGCAGCGCCGCGTCTGAAAGCCAGTGGCGCGACGACATACAAGTCCTCTCCGCCAAGCCCGGCTGGGTCTCCGTCCGCGTCAACTGCCGCCTCGCCACCGCCGAGCGCCTCATGACCTTCGCCAAAGAGCTCAACGCGCAACTGCCGGAAGATACGCGGCAGGAGATCCTGCTTGCCCTGCGCGAGATTTTGTTGAATGCCATGGAACACGGCGCCGCCTTCAATCCGGAGCAGATCGTCGAGGTCACCGGCGTTCGCACGCGAAGGTCGCTGGTCTTCTACGTGCGCGATCCCGGCGCGGGCTTTCGCCGCGAATCGCTCAGCCACGCGGTCAGCGCGAATCCCTCGGACGATCCTCTACGCCCACATTGCGCAGCGCGAAGAAGACGGAATGCGCGCCGGCGGATACGGTCTGCTGCTGGTCAGCGGCACGGTGGACGAGCTCATCTACAACGAAATCGGCAACGAAGTGCTGCTGATCAAATATCTCGATCCGGAGCCCGCCACCCCTTCGGCGAAATCGGCAGAAGAACCGCAGATCGCTAAGTAAATGTTCCCGGGGGAACCCGGCCACCGGTATGATGTCGCCGAATCATGTGCCGGAGGTTGGCGATGCGTTGGCGATTCTCTCTGATTCCTGTCTCCTGCCTGTTCTGCCTCGCTGTTGCTCCGTTGGCTTCGGCCCAGGGCGGTCCGGACATCTTTGTCACGCCCGTCCCGGACGCGCCGTTCAGCGCAGTCATCCGTGTGCAGCGCACAATCGTAGCGCCCAATGGCAGCGTCACCAGCCTCAGAACAATCCGCGAGATCGGTCGCGACAGCCGGGGTCGCATCTACAACGAGAGGCGCATGCTCGTGCCGGTTGGAAACACCGCCACACCCGAACTCCTTGGCATCCTCCTCTACGACCCGCAGACCAGGGTCTCCACCCGCCTCGATATCCCTGGCCGCACCTTCGTGACGAGCACCGTGAACCGTCCTCCTGCAACCGTGCCGCCCGCGCTTCTCGCTTCGCCCGCCGGCACCAACCTTCCGCAAAACCAGTTTGTGAAAGAAGAAGATCTGGGCGTCCGCGAGATCGAGGGCGTATCCGCGCACGGAGTTCGCGAAACCCAGACCATCCCGGCGGAAAGCAGCGGCATCGGCAAAGAGGTGGCGGTCACTGACGAGTACTGGTACTCCCAGGATCTCCGCATCAACCTGATGATTCGGCACAGCGATGCTCGAACCGGTAATGTAACTATGACGGTCACACATATCGCGCGCACCGACCCCGGCCCTGCCCGCTTCCAGATCCCGGAAGGCTACAAGCCGCCCGCACAAATAAGGCAGATGGCGCAGTAAACGCGTGCCCATTCTGACGAAGTCAGCGCAAGAGACGATCAATTCATCTTGATGCCGTGTTCGCCGACAATCGTAAAGGCCGACAAAAGATGCGCCGTCCCCAGCAGCATCCGCACCTGTTTGCCAAGGTTCATCAGCTCCAGGCTGCAGCCCGCGGAGCGCGCAGACACGTACAGCCGCACCAGCGTGCCCAGCCCCATGCTGTCCATACGGGTAAGGTCGGTCAGGTCCAGCACGATGCGCTTGGCATCCGGCAGCAGTAGCTTGACCTTGCGATAGAGAAGATCGTCCGTATCCGCCACCAGCCGGCCATGGCATCGCACAATCACGGTGCTGCCGCTGCGTTCAAACTCCAGCGTGAGCGGAGCTGCATTGTCAGACATCGGGCGTCACCTCGTCGAGACGCTGGATGGGCGGGAGAAGCGTCGAGCGATTCTCGCACATCGGCATAGTCAAGGCGCTCGGTCGCCCCATCTTCCTAGCGCATGACGTAGCCACCGTCGACTGAGATCGACTGGCCGGTAACGTAGCTTGCCGCATCACTGCAAAGCCACAGAACAGCATCGGCGATCTCCTCGGGCCGCCCCATCCGCTTCATCGGCACAAGGGCCTGCAACATCGCGTTCAGTTCTTCACCTTGACCGTCCGCAATCATCTTGTCGGACATCGGCGTCTGGATCATCCCGGGGCACACGTCATTCACGCGAATGCCGCGCGTTGCATATTCCATAGCCGCGCTCTTGGTGAATCCAATGACTCCATGCTTTGCGGCATGGTAGGTCCCACGCCGGGCGCCGCCTATCAGTCCTCCAAGCGAAGAGCAATTCACGATCGCCCCGCTTCCTTGCTTGCGCATCTGTTGCAGCTCGAACTTCATGCAGCTCCACACGCCGCGCAGGTTGATCCCCATGACCCGGTCGTAGTCTTCGCGGGGAGAGTCAGCCGTTTCGGCAAGAACATTTTGAACGCCGGCATTGTTGTAGGCAGCATCCAGCCGTCCGAAAGTCGCCACTGTCTGCTTCACCATCGCCTCCACCTGCGCGTCGTCCGAAACGTCACAGCGGATGGCCAGTGTCTTATGTCCGTTATCCGCGAGATCCTTCGCTGCGGCTTTCACGTCCTTCTCATCCCAGTCGGCCAACACCACGGAAGCACCGGCCTCCGCAAAAGCCTTGGCTGTGGCCAGACCCAAACCCGACGCGGCGCCCGTAACCAGTGCAACTTTGCCTTCAAACGATATGTTCATTGCCATTTCCTCACTCTGACGAGTCTTGTGTTTCTGGAACGCGATGCGCCATGGCTGTGGCTGGCGTTGCCCATGCCAGTGTTGGACGCCAACCGGAATCCAAACGACGTCCCCCTTGCGAATCACCTGAACCGGGCCGCCCATCGCTTGCATAGACGGCCATAAGGAAATTCCCAAACTGGCCCACTCCACCAGATTCCTTGCAGAAACCTGCCAAATCACCCCACCCAACTTGCTACTCTAAAAATAGGTCATACCTCAGACACCGAAGCCACGGGATATCCCGTGGCTTTCGTCTTTGTAAGTCCTTTGTTAAGACGACTTTAGGCGCAAGCCTTTTAGCAGCATAGAGTTACAGACCGGACCGTGGCAGCGCACCGGAAACGAGGCAAATGAACGCAGCTAACTCCAATGGATGGACGACTTTACCGATAAGTCCTTTGCCTGGACGAATTTAGCCCTCGGGAGGCGCCCTAAACGCATGAAACGGCGAGACTTACAAGCCGCTCTCCCGTGACGGGAGGGGGGAGGGGGTCCCCTCCAGCCAGCGGTTACAGGATGTAGCGCGACAGGTCCTGGTTCTTCACGATCGATGCCACCATCGCCTGCACGTACGCCGGATCGACCACCACGACCTTCTCCACCCCGTGCTCGGTCACACGCTCCACCACCGGCAGCGGAACCGTAGCTCCCAGGCCGTCGGCGGAAGCAGCCGCCAGGTCCAGCACGCCCTCGGCCGTCTTCTGTCCTTTTTGCAGATCCGGCGCCAGGAAGCTGATCTCGTCCAGCACCCGCTCCATGATCGTGTGCAGCCGCCGCGCGCCGATGTTCTCCGTCGTCTCGTTCACGCGGAACGCAAACTGCGCCATCTCTTCCAGCGCCTCGCGCGTGAACTCGAGCTTCAGCCCTTCGGTCTCGAGCAGCGCCGCGTACTGCTTGGTCAGCGACGACTTCGGCTCCGTCAGGATGCGGATGAAGTCCTCCACCGTGAGCGATTGCAGCTCCACGCGGATCGGGAAGCGTCCCTGCAGCTCCGGAATCAGGTCGCTCGGCTTCGACACATGGAACGCGCCCGCCGCGATGAACAGGATGTGGTCCGTCGACACCATGCCGTAGCGCGTATTCACCGTCGTCCCTTCGACGATCGGCAGAATGTCGCGCTGCACGCCCTCGCGCGAGATGTCCGGCCCGTGCCCACCCTCGCGCCCCGCCACCTTATCGATCTCATCCAGAAAAATAATCCCGGAATTTTCCACGCGATCGACCGCGACGCGATTCACCTGATCCGTATCGATCAGCCGCTGCTCCTCTTCCTGCACCAGGTACTCGAAGGCCTCGCTCACCTTCATCTTCCGCTTCTTGGTGCGCTGGCCGAACAAGCCGGGAAGAATGTCCTTCAGGTTGACATCCATCTCTTCCTGGCCCTGATTGGTGATGATCTCGAAGCTCGGCGTATTGCGCTCGCGCACATCGATCTCCACCGTACGATCGTCCAGCTTGCCCTCGCGGAACTGCTGCCGCAGCTTCTCCCGCGTGCGGTTGTGGCTGTCGCTCGCTGCCTTTGGCGTCTCGATCGTCGGCGCAGTCTCCTGCGCGCTCAGGATGTCGATCACCTTGGACGTCTGGCTTCGCCTCCGGCTGCTTCACCGCGGCCGCCGGCGCAGGCAGCAGCAGGTCCAGCAGCCGCTCCTCGGCGTTCAGCTCGGCCTTGTCCTCCACCTCTTCCAGCCGCTCCTCGCGCACCATGTCGATGGCGATCTCCACCAGGTCGCGGATCATCGACTCCACGTCGCGGCCCACGTAGCCCACCTCGGTGAACTTCGACGCCTCCACCTTCAGGAACGGCGACCCGGTCAGCTTCGCCAGCCGCCGCGCAATCTCCGTCTTGCCCACGCCCGTCGGCCCGATCATGATGATGTTCTTCGGCATGATCTCTTCGGCGAGATCGGGCGGCAGCTTCTGCCGCCGCATGCGGTTGCGCAGCGCAATCGCCACCGCCCGCTTCGCGGCGCTCTGCCCCACCACGTACTTGTCCAGCTCCGCGACAATCTGCCGCGGCGTCAACTCATCCAGCGACAGCTCCTGGTCTTCCGCTGCGCCTGGTAAATAGATAGCCATGTGACTCTGTTCTCCTGCTTAGGCGCTCAGCTCTTCGATGGTGATCTGGTCGTTGGTGTAAATGCAGATCTGTCCCGCAATCCGCAGGCTCTTCTCCGCGATGTCGCGCGCGCCCAGTTCGGTGTTCTGTATCAGGGCACGGGCCGCGGCCAGCGCGAAGGAGCCGCCGGACCCGATCGTCGCAATCCCCTCGTCCGGCTCGATCACGTCGCCCGATCCGCTGATGAGGAAGGTCTGGTGCGGGTCCGCCACCACCAGCAGCGCCTCCAGCGACCGCAGCATCTTGTCCGTGCGCCAGTCCTTGGCCAGCTCCACGGCGGAGCGGCCCAGGTTGCCGGCATACTGCTCCAGCTTGCCCTCAAACCGGCTGAAGAGCGAGAAGGCATCCGCCGTCGAACCGGCAAACCCGGCCAGAATCTTGTCCTGGTAGAGCCGGCGGATCTTCTTGGCGGTGTGCTTGATCACGCTGTCGCCCAGCGTGACCTGGCCATCCGCGGCCATGACGACGCTGGTGCCGCGGCGTACGCAGATGACCGTAGTGGACCGGATGCGGCGCTCCCCGGAAAGGGATAGATCGCCCTGCTCCGGAATCGCCTGCTGCATATGTGGAAAACCGCCGCGGAGGTCCCGCTGGCGGCGTTAGGACTGGCTCGCTCATGCTCTCTTCACTATACGCTCTATGGCTCGGATCATTCTGATGGCTGCCGCATACCGGAGCGCTACCGGCCCCGTGGCTTTTCCGCGACGAAATGCCGCCCTCACCGAACCTGGCTGGCGCACGGCAATGGTGGGAAATGCTTTTGTATCCCCCTTTTGCGCCATCCTCCCGACACCGATTCGTAACTCGTCTCTCGCCATGGCTGCGCTATCCTTGCAGCAGCAAATGGAGAGTTGCTCGCTGTGGCTCTCCCATCCCCGGAGCACCGATGTTCGGCATCACCCTGCGAGAGACCCAGTTGGTAAGTGGCGTGACGGTAGTGGCGGCCATGGCTGCCGCGGTCACCCTGTATTGGATGTCACGGAAGCGCCCCAGCCCCGACGAGCTGGAGCGCGATCGCCGCGATGTGCTGGTGCAGAAGGGCCGCATCATCGACGCCACCGTGCTCGACATCAATGAGCTGTCGCCCGAGGAATCGGATCGGCCCCTGGGCATGCAGCTCATCCTCTACCAATACGACGTCGCCGGCGTGACCTACGAGTGCTCGCAGGACGTCACGCTGCTGCAGCATGTAGTGGACATCCACAAGATCCGGCTCAGCTTTCCCGCGTCGGTTCGCTACGATCCGCACAACCCCGGCAACAGCCTCATCGTGGCCGAAAGCTGGAGCGGCCTGCGCGACACCGCGAACTCCATCCCGTTGCATCCACTGCGCCGCGCCAATCCGCGCCAGGCAGTCGTCTAGCTCAAATAGATTTACCGTTTCAGCTTCACGATCGCGGCGCTGACCGCTGGAACGCGCACCCGGCAGATTCCATGGATCACGCGCACCGTCTCAAAGCGGCCGCGCCACTGGCCATCTTGTTCGACGGCAGCTCCGCCCAGCGTCACGCCACTCTTGCTGTCGAGTGACGGCGCCGACAGCCTCATCACGCGCGCGCTTCCTGCCTCGGATTTCGCCGCGATTCGTATTTCCGCATCCGCGCCTTCATCTTTATTGACGATCACCAGCGCTGTAGTGCCATCCGCGTCCACCGTCGCATAGGCGGTCAGGTTCACCGCGCCCGCGTCATAGGAGACCGCGACACGCTCGCCGTGGCACGCTTCGGCGAAGGCCAGCATCCCGTAGTATTCGGGCGCGGCGCGATAGTGGCCGTGCTGGTCGTCTCCGATGGGCGAGTAGCTGCTGATGAAATCAAGCTGATTGATCCCAGTCTCCATGTTGACGCCATCCGCTCCATGCCACGCGAGCACGCAGAGATAGTCGAGCGCCCACAGCGCGGCAGCGAAGGTGTCGCTGACACCCGGCCGGCCGCCGCCGGAGAAGGAATTGGTCTCGCAGATGCGATAGGGAACACCGGAAGACGTGCTCGCGGCGCGCACCCTGTCGAGCATGGCAGCGAGCTTCGGGTCCGGACGCAGCAATTTGTCGGCCGTGCTGGTCGGGTTCTGTCCCTCGCGATAGTAATGATGTGTCAACAGCCGCAGATCGTGCCCCTCGTCCGCTGCGAAGCGCTCGACCCAGCCGGTTGCACCTGCCGCATCGGGACCGGCAAAGCCAACGTGTGGCAGCGCGGCTCGCACAGCGGATTTGTAGCGCCGATACTCCGCCAGATATTGATCGTATGAGTAGCGTGGCCGGTGTCCTTCGTGCACATACAGGTCAGGCTCATTGCCGACCTCGAAGGCCAGCAGCCGATCGCCCGCAGCATGGGCGACGGCGCGCGCTTCGGTCACAGCATCGTCCACACTCCCATTGCCCAGATTCAGACCCCAGATCAATGACCAGCCGGTCGCATCCAGAAATCCCGCCAGATCACGCAGCCCTGCTTCATTGATCTTCGTGCCCTTCGGCGCTGAAACAGCGGTCGCGTGCGGCGCGAAGGAAGAGTAGTCCGAGGTGTTTCCACCAATGCGAATAACGCCGCGCTCGCCCAGCCGCCGGACGAGGCCGACGTAGACGCGATTCGATGCGCTCAAGAGCCCAGGCGTCGCAACGGACGATATCTCATAGCCCAGCCCCATGAAGTCCACCGGAATGGACCCAAGCCGCTGATTGCCGTCGATCGCGAGGTCGATCCGCCGCGTGGCCGTTCGGGCCGCAGACTCACCTGCGAGCCACGCCGGAGAACCAGCGGCACAGGCGCCGAAAGCAGCGTTTCGCAAAAACTCTCTGCGGTCCATTCCGCCATAAGACACGATTCCCCAGCCCCGTGCCATGAGCACTTCGGTCTACAGGACAAGATCATGATCAGCAGGCATGTCACGCTCATGATCGAGGTTTGTCGAAGCCCGCAAATTACAATAGTCGTATGCACGTTCATGGAGCCCAGAGCCCTCGCACGCAGCGCATCCTGCGCCTGTCGCTGGCGGCCACGCTCGTCTATGTGCTGATCACCTTCGTTGCCGGGTTGCGCGCGCACTCCCTGGCGCTGATCTCGGAGGCCGGCCACAACGTCTCCGACGCGCTGGCTCTGCTTCTCTCGTTCGTGGCGGTCTACTTCCAGGGACGTCCCGCATCCGATTCCAAGACCTTTGGCTACCAGCGCGCCGGCGTGCTCGCAGCATTCCTCAATGCGCTGACTCTCATCGTCATTGCCGGCGGTATCGCGGTGGAGGCCGTCCACCGGCTCAGCAGCCCGGTCGAAGTCCAGCCACGACTCATGATGATCGTGGCCGCCGCCGGTGTGGTGATGAACGGCGTCATCGCCGCATTCCTCTTCAGCGGCAGCCGCGACATCAACATCCGCTCCACCTTCATCCACATGCTCGGCGACACGCTCTCGACAGCAGCGGTCATCATCGGCGGCGCAGCAATCCTCTTCACCCACCTCAACTGGATTGACCCCGTGCTCTCGTTGCTCATCGCCGCTCTGATCCTGTGGAGTTCCATCTCCATCGTGCGCGAATCGATGAATATCCTGCTCGAAGGCACGCCGCGCGGCCTCTCCGTGCCGGAGATCCGCAACTCACTCGCTACCATCAACGGCGTCCTCGACATTCACGATCTGCACGTCTGGAGCCTGGGCTCCCAGACCCGCGCGCTGGCCACGCACGTCACCATCGCCGACATCCCGCCCTCGGAGAGCAACCGCATCCTCGGCGACATTCGCGAACACCTGCTGAGCCGCTACGGTATCTATCACACCACCGTGCAGTTCGAGCACGCTCCCTGCGGCGAGGCTCACGGCTGTGTGGAGGCGGTGGAAGAGGCGCACGACCACAGCCAGGTCGGCCATCAGCACTAAACAAAAGATGTGATGCTGAGCGGAGCGAAGGCCCCGCAGTTGTTCCCCCAGCCAGCATCTACAATCGCGTCATGCCTGAACCCACACCGGACGTTCTGACCCGCGCCAAGCGCATTCGCCTGCTACTCATGGATATCGACGGCACGCTCTCCGGCGGCGTCTGCCTCATCGCATTGCCGAATGACGGTGGGGTTGCCGAGATGAAGGTCTTCGATCCGCACGATGGTCTCGCCCTCAAACTGGCGCACACCATGGGAATCCGAACCGGCTTCATCACCGGCCGCAAATCACCTGCGGTGGCGCAGCGCGCGCGCGAATGCGACGTGGACTATGTATATCTCGGCCAGGCGAAGAAGACACAGGCGTACGAGGAGTGCCTGCAGAAGGCCGGCGTCACCGACGAAGAGACAGCCTATCTCGGCGACGACCTTCCCGACATGCCGCTCAGCCGTCGTGCCGGCCTCGCCATTGCCGTGGCCAATGCAGCGCCGGAATTGAAGGCCATCAGCCAGTACGTCACGGAGCGGCGCGGCGGCGAGGGCGCCGCGCGCGAAGCGGTGGAGTTGATACTTAAGGCGCAGGGACGTTGGGAGGCGGCGATTCCGCTGGCCCTCGCCTGACTGCTAAGCGGGTAGCTGCGGAGTAGCCGCGATCAGTGCTTGTGTGTATGGCTGGCTGGGCGCGCGGCACAGTGCGTCCGCCTCACCCTCTTCCACAACGCGGCCTCGCTGCATCACCACAATGCGATCCGCCAGGTAGCGAACCAGCGGCATGGAATGCGTGATGAACAAATAGGCCATGCCGTGTTCGCGCTGCAGCATGCGCAGCAGGTTCACGATCTGCGCGCCCACGCTCACATCCAGCGCCGACACTGGCTCGTCCAGCACCAGCAGCTCGGGTCGCAGAGCAAGCGCTCGCGCAATATTGATGCGCTGCCGCTGTCCGCCCGAGAACTCATGCGGATAGCGCGGAAGCGCGGAGTCGTCCAGCCCCACGCTCTTCAGCAGTTCGCCCACGCGCGCGCGCTGCGCTGCGCGTCCGCGCGGCAGGTGCGCCTCGCTACCGGCCAGCGCGGAATGAATCCGGAAGGGCTCGGAGACGATCTGCTCCACCCGCATGCGCGGATTGAGCGCCGCATAAGGGTCCTGAAAGACAGGCTGCATCCGGCGCCGCATCCAGCGCAGCCGTGCGCCGCGTGCTTTGGCGACCACTTCGCCATCAAACCGTACCTCACCCGCCGTAGGCTCGATCAGCCCCAACGCGATGCGCGCCACCGTGCTCTTGCCTGATCCCGATTCGCCGACCACGCCCAGCGTCTCCCCGCGGGCGATCGTGAACGACACGTCGTCCACCACCAACGCCGCCCCCGACGATGACGGATAGCTCTTCGAGATGGCCTCGACCTCAAGCAGCGCCATGCGCGAATGCTACCATCCGGCACATCCGCATCCATCGTCTCGGAGAACCCATGCCACTCGATCGTCGCCACTTCCTCGCCGTCTGTTCCGCCGCAGGCCTCGCAGGCACGCTGCTGCCGGGCGCTCTCTACACACTGGCCGCGCAAGCGGAGCAGCAGGGAAGTGAAGCTCCGAAGACCTCTCAGCCCGTCACAAACGAGATGCTTCAGGCGGCAGCCGCCATCGCCGGCGTGCCCCTCACCGCGGAGCAGTGCGCGATGATGCTAGACGGCCTCAACCAGCAGCGCAAATCGTACGACGCCATTCGTGCGCTGCACATTCCCAACAGCGTTGCCCCGGCATACATCTTCGATCCCTTGTCGCCCGGCATCGCGGTAGACACCGAGCGCCGACCCATGCGCATCAGCAAAGCGCCCGCCATTGCACGTGCGCCATCGAGTCTCGAAGACCTGGCATTCCTTTCCGTGCGGGAGCTCTCCGAGTATGTGCGAACCAGAAAGATCTCGTCTGTCGCGCTGACAGAGATGTATCTCACTCGGCTGAAGCGTTACGACCCCATGCTGCACTTCGTCGTCACGCTCACCGAAGAGCGCGCGATGACGCACGCCCGCGATGCTGACCGCGAAATCGCAGGTGGCAAGTATCGTGGCCCTCTGCATGGGCTGCCGTGGGGCGCGAAGGATCTGCTTGCGGTGAAGGGCTACCCCACGACATGGGGTGCGGGCGGTTTCGAACATCAGAGCTTCGATGACGATGCCACGGTCGTGAAGCGGCTCGATGCAGCAGGCGCTGTGCTCGTCGCGAAGACAACACTCGGTGCGCTGGCCATGGGCGACAAATGGTTTGGAGGACGCACGCGCAATCCATGGAACCCGCAACAGGGCTCCAGCGGCTCCTCCGCCGGATCCGCTTCATCGGTCGCGGCGGGCTGCGTCGCCTTCGCGATTGGCTCGGAAACCCTGGGCTCCATCTCGTCGCCCTCCACCCGCTGCGGCGCCACCGGGCTCCGTCCGAGCTTCGGTTTCGTCCCGCGCACCGGCGCCATGGCTCTGAGCTGGACGATGGACAAGCTGGGCCCGCTCTGTCGTGCGGTCGAGGACTGCGCCATCGTGCTCGATGCGATCCACGGTCCGGACGGCAAGGATCTGGCGACGCGTGATGCTGGCTTTTCCTGGGACGCTGACTTTGACTGGCGCGCATTGCGAGTGGGCTATCTGAAAGATGCGTTCGAGTCGAGCCATCCTGAAGAACCAGTAAAACCGCCTGCTTCCGAGACGGAGGTCGAAAGCAAGAAGCGCCTCGCCGCCGATCGTGATCATGCAGCAGCTCGCGCGCGCCGTGAGTACGACCGCCGCTACGATCAGGCTGCACTCGACAAGCTGCGCGCGATGGGCGTCGATTTCAAGCCTGTGGCGCTCCCCAATCTGCCCTATGGAGATATCTCACCGCTGCTGACCGCCGAAGCCGCCGCCGCCTTCGACGACCTCACGATGAGCGGCCGGGACAAGCTGCTGACCGAGCAGAGCGCCGATGACTGGCCGAATCTCTTTCGCGTTTCACGCTTCTATCCGGCGGTCGAATACATCCAAGCCAATCGCGCCCGTACGCTCGCGATCCAGCAGATGGCTGCGCTCTTTCAGCAGGTTGACGTCATCGTCACGCCGAGCGGCGGGGACCAATTAGTGGCAACGAATCTGACTGGCCATCCCGCAGTCATTGTGCCCAACGGCATTCGCGGCAACGACGCGCCTGTGCCGCCCAAAGTCGATAGTGGCGAGGACGATTCGATTGGCGGCCCCGGTACGCCGGTCAGCATCACGTTTCTGGGCGGCTTGTATCAGGATGCGAAGCTATGCGCCTTCGCACGCGCCTACCAGGAGGCTACGGGATTTCAAAAGCTGCACCCGAAGCTGGGCTGAAAAAAGCGGACGGCAGAGTTGCCGTCCGCGACAGTGTGCTGTTTTCCGGCTACTGCTTTACCCACACCTCGGTAAAGGGCTCGTTCGTCTTAGCCGGCGAACCCACTTCGGTCATCTTTTTGCCGTCTGCTGAGACCGTCATGGTGCTGTGCAACGTGACCTCTCCATTGATCTTCTCTGTCATCTTCAATGTACGTGGTGATGCTTTGACCAGCGCGATGGTAAGTCCCTTGGGCACCGTCGGCCCTACCGGCGCGTAGTCCTTGCCGTCAAACTTCGCGTCCAGCACCCCTTTGATCGCTGGGATATTCCAGGTCAATCCGTCGGAGCCGTTCTCGGCTATCTCGTATGTCTGCTCCTCGTTCATCTTCGTCTTGGTGCCCTTCCAACTGCCGGCAAGTCCATGCGTACCGCTGACTCGTGTGTACTCAAAGACATCGTCGCGGCTGGAGCCGTCTGGCTGTGTGCCCTTGGACTCGACTTTTAGGGTCTTGCCGCCAGGTGAAAGTGTCCACGTGTCCGTCCCGAGATCAACACCATTCTGCGTCTCGTGGCTCTCGTAGGTGTTGTCATCGACCTTCTTCCAGGACTCTTCTGCACCGGACCAGGTTTTTGTGGGTGATCCATCCAGCTTGGCCTTCGTGGTGTGACCAGCGGCCACGTAGGTCAACTCGTCACCCGCTATGGCAAAGCGGATGGTATCCCCGGTCAACTTACTTTGAGCGGGATCGAGCTTCCACTTGCCCGCAAAGGGGCTTTCAGCGAGCGCAGTGCCGGCAGTAGCCAGCATCGCGATCGCGACGACAAACGAATAACGAATACGCATCGAGTCTTCTCCTTGACCAGCGATTCTTTCGAGGAAGCTACAGGGGGGAAGGAATTGCGTCGTACGTCGCGGGTCCAGGACGGGGAGAGAGACCACGGACGTGCACGGGTGCCAGCAGGAGAATGCGCTCTACCGCTCTGCTTTGGCAAGCGTCTTTTCGAGTCCAGGCCTTTCGAATCCCAATGAGAAGGGCTGCCGAGAATCCTACGGCAGCCCTCTACAAAGGCGAACGGTGATGCAGGTCTAGATATCCGCGTTTAGATATCCAGGTTCTTCACGTCCAGCGCATTCTCTTCGATGAACTTGCGGCGCGCATCCACGTCTTCGCCCATCAGCGTGGTAAAGATCTCCTCCGTGGCCGCCAGATCCTCAAGCCTTACCGAAAGCAGCGTGCGGCGGTCCGGATCCATGGTCGTCTCCCACAGTTGCGGAGCCGTCATCTCGCCCAGTCCCTTGTAGCGCTGCACCTGGTAGTCGCGGCGTCCCTGTTCGATCACGTATTCGAACAAATCGCGCGCCGTCTTCTTCTCTACCGGCTCATGCGGATTGCGCGGTGCCTTGCGCGCCGCCTTCGCCGTAAGCGCCTCGCCGGTCTCGGTATCGGAGCCGTCCTGCGCCACCGCTTCTTCGATCGTCTCTTCCGCGGCTTTTCCCTTCGCCGCGTATTCGATCAGGAATGGCGGCTCCAGCTCGTCCTTGATCTGCGCGTGCTTCGCCATCATCTGGCGATACTCCGGCGTCGAGGCCAGTGCCCAGTCAATCCTGCGCAATGCGCCCTGCGCATCGGTGAAGGAAACGGACCAGGTCCGATGTTCCTCATCGAGCACAGGCTCGGTGACATCTTTGAACTGGTAGTTCTTCTTCATTCCGCTAAGCACCTTGTGCAGTTGCGCCAGCTTGACGGGCGCTTTGCCGTCCGGTGATTCAAAATCACTGCGGCGCACCAGCTCGAGCTTTGCCAGCAGCGAGCTGACCTCTTCATTGCGGATGCGCTTGTCGACCTTCTCGAAGAAACCGAGGTAGTCGTTGAGATGGCCCATGAATTTCGTCAGCGCGCCGCCCTCAAGCTGCTTGCGGTTGGCCGCGTCGGCGCCATAGCGGATCACCATGCCGTCCGATGCGCGCTTCACCATCACCTTCACGAACTCGCGATCGTCCTTGATGTACTGTTCGAACTTCCCCTTCTTGATGCGATACAGCGGCGGTTGCGCAATGTACACGTGGCCGCGCTTGATCAGCTCCTGCATGTGGCGGAAGAAGAACGTCAGCAGCAGCGTACGGATGTGCGATCCGTCCACGTCGGCATCCGTCATCAGGATCACTTTGCCGTACCGCAGCTTGGTCGGATCGAAGTCGTCCTTGCCAATGCCGCAGCCCAGCGCCGTAATCATGGCTCGGATTTCTTCGTGACCCAGCATCTTGTCGTAGCGCGCCTTCTCCACGTTCAGGATCTTGCCCTTCAGCGGCAGAATCGCCTGGAACTTTCGATCGCGGCCCTGGCGGGATGTCCCGCCGGCCGACTCGCCCTCGACCAGATACAGCTCGCAGCGGTCCGGGTCACGCTCGGAGCAGTCGGAGAGCTTGCCCGGCAGGCCGCCGCCGTCCAGCGCGCCCTTGCGCCGCGTCAGGTCGCGCGCCTTGCGTGCAGCTTCGCGTGCGCGTGACGCTTCAATGGCCTTGTTGATGATGCGTTTGGCGATCGGCGGATTCTGTTCCAGAAACATGCCCAGCTTCTCGTTCACAAACGCCTGCACCGTGCCCGCGATGTCCGAGTTGAGCTTGCCCTTGGTCTGTCCTTCGAACTGCGGCTGTGACAACTTCACGCTGATCACGGCCACCAGGCCCTCGCGCACGTCGTCGCCGGAGAGATTCTCCTTCACATCCTTGAACAGGCCAAGCGACTGCCCCGCGACGTTGATGGTGCGCGTCAGCGCGGTGCGGAAGCCGGAGAGATGCGTGCCGCCATCCACCGTGTTGATGTTGTTGGCGAAGGAGAACACGGTCTCGGAGTAGCTGTCGTTGTACTGCAGCGCGATGTCGATCTCGACCGCGTCGCGCGCAGCCTCCATGTGGATCGGCTTGTCGTGCAGTACCTGCTTGCCCTTGTTGATGTGTTTGACGAACTCCGCGATGCCGCCGGCATAGCGGAACTCGGCACGCTTCGACTCGCCCGTCTTTGGATCGGTCACACGCTCATCGGTAAGCGTGATCAACAATCCCTTGTTCAGGAAGGCGAGCTCGCGCAGCCGCTGCGCCAGCGTGTCGTAGTTGAATTCCGTGACGGTGAAGATCGACTTGTCCGGCAGGAAATGGATCTTCGTGCCCCGCCGCTTGGTGTTGCCGGTCTGCGTCAGCTTGGAAATCGGCAGGCCCTTCGAGTACTCCTGCTCGTAGGTGTGCTCGCGCCAGATCTCGACTTCGAATACCTGGCTCAGCGCGTTCACACATGAGACACCGACGCCGTGCAAACCCCCCGAGACTTTGTAATTTGACGAATCGAACTTTCCGCCTGCATGCAGCTTGGTCAACACCACCTGCACCGCTGGCATCTTTTCACCGCCGGGCAACGTCATCTCGTCGATAGGAATGCCGCGGCCGTCGTCGATCACCGTGATCGAGTTGTCGAAATGAATGATGGTGTCCACGCGCGTCGCGTGCCCGGCAAGCGCTTCATCAACAGAGTTGTCCACCACCTCGTACACCAGATGGTGCAATCCCATCTCGCCCGTGGAGCCGATGTACATCGCAGGCCGCAGACGCACCGCCTCCAGACCTTCGAGCACCTTGATGTTGCTCCCGGTATAACTGCCATTCTTGGTAGGTTTCGCGTTCTCTTCTTCAGGTGGAAGGAGTGCTGCGGCGATCTCTTTAGTGGACATGAAACTCCATCAGTGCTCGAGGGGGTCGCGCGAAGCCGGATCAGCCGACTAAATAGCTGTATTCAAACGACTTGAGATAACCCCGTGTGTATCTGTATTCTATCATGCTCAGAGCGCTTTTTTAGGGGGTTCCGGGGGTGCCTCATGCGGTGCAGAATCAGCACTTTCAGCGGATTTTCCGGCCCCGCCGGCCAGCCTTCCCGGCGAGCGAAAGAAAGGCGAAAAATGACCCGTTGGGTCCTCCAGTAACGCTCCATCGTTACTCCAAACCCGTGAAGTGACGTTGAGAGCCGTGCTTGCGGCGGTCTATCTTCGATACAGCGCATGGTTTTTCCCCTTCCCCAATCCGTTCTCTTCTGGCTCAGGTTTGTCACCGTTCTGGAAACCGCGCTGCTGCTTGCGGCCTATGCCTGCGTGTTGCGCAAAGACCGCATCTATCCCGCGATGCGCGCCTACCTCCTGGTGAATGCCGTCTGCGGCATCCTGGTCTGCACGCTTCTTGGATTGCCGGGTCGCATCGGCAGTGAGGCGGTCGTATATTGCGTCCTCTTCTGGGCCGCCTATGGCGCGTCCGGTGTGCTCACGTTTCTTACTGCGCAGCAAATCTTCCGGGACGCCCTTGAGCCGCTGCCGGGCCTGCGCCGGCTCGCACTGGTTGCCTTCCGCTGGGTCGCAGTGGTTTCGGTTGCACTCTCCGCGGTGCCGGCCATCGTGCCGCTGTTCTTCCGCGCGCAGTCCTGGCAGATCACGGCGCTGCAGGCCATGCGCTGTGTCAGCGTGCTGGAGTTCTGCCTGCTCGCCTTCGTCCTGCTCTCCGCGCAGGCGCTCGGCATCTCCTGGCGCAGCCGGATCGTCGGCATCACGCTCGGCTTCGGCGTGCTGGCAGTGGTGGATACGGTCTGCTTCATGTTCCTGTTGCGCTCGCTCTCGCACCTGCTGCCCTGGCTCGTGGTGCGGGAGACCGGCGGCGTAGTCGCCGCATGCCTCTGGCTGGGCTATCTGCTGATGCAGGAGCCAAAGCGCGCGGGCGTCCAGTTGAAGAACAGCTCGCAGTTGCAGAAGTGGAATGAGATCGCAGTCGCACTGGGCAAACCCGTCCCGCATATCGCCCTCGGGCAGCCGGAACCCTCCGCCTTCTTCCTGCAGGACGTTGAGGCCGTCGTTGACCGCGTCCTCAGCCGCAACGACGTCGATCGCTCCGGCGTGCGCTGAGCCGATCTCAAGCCAGCGCGTACAAAACCGAGTACAAAACAAGAAAGGCCGGAGCGATATGCTCTGGCCTTTCTGTTCTGGAGACTGTTGGAACGCTTACGCGATCGGCAATTCCGCCGCTTCCACAGAGACGAAGCGGCCGCCCTTGCCCTTGTCCTGAAACTTGATCTTGCCCGTGATCTTGGCGAAGAGCGTGTCGTCGCTGCCGCGGCCGACATTCAGGCCGGGCTTGATCCGCGTGCCGCGCTGCCGCACGATAATGGAGCCGCCCGGCACCACCTCGCCCGCAAACCGCTTCACGCCCAGCCGCTGTGCATTGGAATCGCGGCCATTCTTCGAACTGCCTAAACCTTTTTTGTGTGCCATCTCTTTGGTCCTCTAAATCTCGCTGAAACTTACTTTTCCGGCCGGTACGTCGTGCCGTCTACTTCGATCTCGTTGATGCGCACCTGCGTAAACGCCTGCCGGTGTCCCTGCAGCTTCTTGTACTGCTTCTTCCGCTTGTAGTGGAAGACCAGGATCTTGTCGCCGCGGCCGTCGCCCAGCACCGTCGCTGTTACCTTGGCGTTCTGCGGCTTGTCCAGAGCGCCCTCCGAGGTCGAAGCCGCCAGCACTTCGCTGAACTCGATCGTCTCGTTGGCCTCGACTCCGGTCTTTTCAATGCGCAGCACATCGCCAGGCGCCACGCGATACTGCTTCCCACCAGTGCGGATCACCGCGTACATAAACCCTCCACAGCTCTGCAAACGGGAGCCGGAACTCAAAATAAGTTGGGCAGATACATGCTTCGCTCACTCGCGCACTGCTCATTTCCCGAAAAACGGGCAACGAATCAGGGCTACGGCAGGGGCCTCTCATCGGTCTGGTTTCAAGACACAAAGAGGCACAGGCAGGATCGCCGGAACCTATCCAGTCTAGCTGGAGACGGCAGCAGGGTCAATCGCCGGACGGCGCGATTCCGCACTTTGGAAAAGATAGACCCCCAGCACCGCGATCAACGGCTCCAGCGGATGCCGGAAGCGCGCGTGCACGGTCACGAAGTAATAGACCGCCGGCAACGTCAGGAAGGCGAATGCGAAGAGCCACGCCCCGTAGACACGCCGCCGAAGCGCCAGCAGCAATCCCAGAAGCCCCGCCGTGCTCAGGAAGCCAAAATTCAGGCTGCGAAAGAATCGTCCGGCCGCGTTCCCGCTCGCCGAGGGCACCCCGAACCAGAAGAAATCCAGCCGCTTCAGCGTGTTTCGGACAAACAGCCAGCGGTCCGCCCGGATCGTCTGCTTCGCCAGCTCACCCCGCATCTGCGCGTAGCGGTACTCGCCCATCGCGCGATACAGGCGGAGCTGCTGCGGATCTTTCGCAGGGTGGTCGTACTCCATCAGCAGACCAGTCGCCCCCGGGCCATTGCCTAGATAGAGCTCCGCGCCAAAATTCGCCCGCAGCGGCACAAAATGATGAAAAACTCTGCCATTGCGGATCACCCAGGGCGCCAGAATCGCCAGGAAGATCACCGCGCTCAGGCTGGCTCCGGCCAGGCCGCGTACCAGCGCGCGGCCCGCCCCGGTCAGAATCCAGATGCCCGCAAACGGCAAAAAGAGCACCAAAGCGGGGTTTGCCAGCGCTATTGCGCCCCAGAGGAGCCCAAAAAGCACCCAATCGCGCCCTGCGAACCGCCCTGGCCGGTCCGGGGAGCGCTGATGCATCCGCAGCGCCAGGGCAAAGGCGCAGGTGAACAGCAGGGTGCTCAGGCTGGTCTCCCACACCCAGCGAACCGCATACTGCATCGCCGCGGGATAGAGAGCCCACAGCCAGACTGCCCAGCGGCTGATGCTGGCAGCGCGAGCCATCCCGGAGGCCGCAAAGCAGCGCCTGCCGATCGCCGCGATCGGAAAGACGGTAAGCGCGCTGAATAAGGAGTTGAGGGTCAGCAATATCCAGGCCGAGGTCAGCGTATAGACCCCGGTCAGCTTGAACACCAGCGCCATCAGCAGTGGGTAGAGCGGAGCGACCCAGGCCGTAGGGCCGGTGTGACCGGCGAAGGGATCGGCGTACCCGTGGCCGGTCGCCAGCGCGCGGGCAATGCGGCCCATCTCCCATCCATACTCGAAGTGGTCAGGGAAGGGGCGGATTCGGTAGGTATGGGCGAACGTCAGATACGCCAGACGCACCAGGAAGGCCGCCCAGAAGGCAAGCTTCGTCCGGTCGCCAAAGACGCTTCGATCCGGGCCCTTTCGAGCGTCTGTGTGTGGGATCAATCTCATGGGAGTTCGCTAACAGTATGCGGGTGGCTGGGGAAGCCGGCCTAACCGAGACCTGGAAACCGCTTCATCCAATTGTCTGAAAAGGGCTTCTCGGGATACACTAAAGGCTCGCGAAGCGGTCCCGTTGGGCATAGTGGCGCCTTTCGGGAGTTTCTCTGCGGTCTCCCGCATGACTTGCCCGCCGCGTACAGGTTTCCAATCGAGTTCTGGAGTTGGTCATGGCACAGGTATGTGAGGTTTGCGGCAAAGGCCCGCAGTTCGGCAACAACATCTCCCACGCGCACAACATCAGCCGGCGCCGCTGGAACGTCAACCTGCGTCCGGTAAAGGCGAAGGTGGGCGGCGGCAACAAGCGCATTCGCGTCTGCACCAGCTGCATCAAGGCCGGCAAGGTCACCAAGGCCTAGCTTCGCCTTCCGAAGATCCAAAGAAAAAGCCCCGCAAGCGGGGCTTTTCTTGTCTGCAAACAGCCGCTCTTACTTCTTTTCCGGCTCAAAATTCAGAGCCGCCGAATTGATGCAGTAGCGCAGCCCGGTCGGTTTGGGACCATCCGGGAACACGTGCCCCAGATGCGCGCCGCAGCGGGCACAGGTCGCCTCTACCCGCTCCATGCCATGGCTGGTGTCGGTGTGGGTTTCCACTGCCGACGAGTCCGCCGGCAGATAGAAGCTTGGCCAGCCGGAGCCGGATTCAAACTTCGTATCGCTCTTGAACAACGCCGCATCACAGGCGACGCAGTGATACATGCCGTCCGCATGGTTGTGATAGAGCGCTCCGGTGAAGGGACGTTCCGTGCCCTTCTCCCGCGTGATGTGGTACTGCTCCGGCGTCAGTTGCGCGCGCCATTCGGCATCTGTCTTCTCTACCTTCGCCGCATTCGTCTCTACTCTTGTTTCCGCCATGCGATCCTCGCTCTCTGGTAGTTAGATGGACCGGCACTCATTATGGTTACAGGTGCGCGATGACCTCGATTTCAACTAGCGCGTCCTTGGGCAGCCGGGCTACCTCCACGGTGGAGCGCGCCGGCGCGATCACGTCTTCCGCCGCAAAGTAGCGGCCATAAACCTCATTCATGGTGGCAAAATCGCCGATGTTCTTGAGGAAGACGGTAGTCTTTACCACCTGGGCCAGGCTCGCGCCGCCCGCTGCCAGTACCGCCTTCAGATTTTCGATGACCCGCACCGTCTGCTCCGCCACCCCGCCCGTCACCAGGGCGCCACTTGCGGGATCGAGCGCCACCTGGCCGGAGGTGTAGAGGAAGCCGCCAATGCGCACCGCCTGCGAATAAGGGCCGATGGCGGCCGGTGCGGCCTTGGTGCTCACCTGCTGTTTTTCATTCAACTGCATTTCAGGGGGCATGATCTCTCCACAGTTCGAGTGCTGTTGCGTTCTATGGATAGTATCTTCCTTCGTTTTTACCCAGGCATCTGTCGTGCCCGTTCGAGCTCGCCGCCGTCCTTTGCCATCCAGAGATCCCTCAGGATGCTGAGCCACCCCATGGCGCATCGCCGATAGCTGCGCCGCGCCCGCAGCATGGGTGCAATCCGTCGCCATCGCGAGGCCGGAAGTCCCAGGCGCATCGCCAGGAAAGCGCGCTCGGTGTAAAAGGCTTCCGCCGCACCGCTGGCTCTCTTTTCTGCTGGCAGTGGAAGCTCATCGAGAGTGGGGCAAAGCCAATCGAGCTGCTGCAGGGGAAAGATAAAGGAGATCCAGTGATTGCGCGAGCGGGCGGCGAAGGAAACTGCATCGCGGTCGGGCACCAGGTGACCCTCGATGCCGAGCTGCTGGCCAGCGTGCACGCGGTAGCGGACCAGCGGCTCGGTCAGCCAACACAGGCCGGAGAACGAGGCCACGATGGAGGAAGTCCATCCATCATGGTGCCAGCCGTCTTTTGCCGGAGAGATCCAAGGCAGATATCGCGCGCGAAACATCATCGTGGCGCCGGTGATGAAGCGCTGCCTGGCCAGCGGAATATAGTCTCCGGCGCGCAGGCGCCGCTGATCCTCCGGGGTAAAAATGAAGCGTTCCCAAAGCCGCATCCCTGTCGGCTCTCCAGCTTCGTCGATGAGAAGGCCGTCGGTGAAGACAGCTCCTGCCTCGGGATGCTGTTGTAAGGCCTCCTCACTCCGCTGGAGCCGTTCCGGATGCCAGATATCGTCCTGATCGCTCAGCGCAATCAAAGTACCGCCGCAGGCACGAATGGCTTGTTCGAAATTGCGGATGGAACCCTTGCGCTCGGCATTGCGATGGATATGCACGGGAAACGCGGCCTGCGCGGCGAAGCGTACCAGCAATTCCACGCTGCTGTCGGTGGAACAATCGTCGAAGACCTGGACCTCATCCGGCAGCCGCGTCTGCGCCAGGATGCTCTCCAGTTGCGCGGGAAGGAAGCGGGCTCCATTGTAGGTGCAAAGAGCGACGGAGATGCGTTCGGTGCCGGCGTGGTGTCCGCTCACGCGGCGAGCCTCCTCAGCCGAACCGAAGCAAAGTGCAACGCGCCCTGGCGCTCCTCCGGATCGAGAACCCATCGCCAGGCAATCACTATTGTCAGCACTGTGCAGAGTATCGCCAGAAGGGGCTGCAGTGAAGCCGGCCGCGGTGCGGCATGATTGACCAGCAGCAACGCCGCTGAAGGCAGCAGCACCAAAGCGGGCCGCAGAATGCTGATCGCCGCCAGCCGCTCACGGTCGAAGCGCAACAGATCCTGGGTGCGCGGCATGCTTTGCCAGAAGTGGAGGAAGACGCCCAGAATAGCGCCGGCAAAGGTGCCCCAAGCCACCCCCACCGCACCATAATGCCTTGCCAGAACGAGACTGAGGACGAAGTTCACCACCGCTTCGGTTGCCGGCGACAGGGTAGCGTAGCGCTGCTTCGCACCGGCCACCACCATCACGGTGTAAACGTACACCAGATAGCGCAGGGCATTCGCTGCCACCAGAATGCGCAGGAAGACCACGGCGTGCTCTGCATAGTCCGCTCCCACCCACAGGCGAAGCAGAAAGTATCCGCTCATGAACAAGGGCAGAGCGATGAGGAACAGCAGGAGGGTGCTGTAGCGCGAGGCCCGCAACAGTAACGCGCCCATGCGTTCCGGTGTGCTGACCACGCCGAACGACGCAGTCGCCGGCATCAGCGGGCTCACCAGGGAACCAAGCAGCATCACGGCGAAGTTGGTAGCGCTCGCCGCCACTGCGTAGTACCCCGTGTTGCGAAAGTCGAAGTGGCCCACGATGAGCGTGTCCAGACCGCTGATGAACAGGCCTCCGAGCGTCCAGATACTGAGCACGCCACAATACCGGAACAGGCGCGCGACATGGATACGCGATGCGGCAGCGAGGCGGAACGGAGCACGAAGCGATGCCAGCTTGTGCCAGCCGATAAAAGTCGCCAGCGCGGTAACGATATTGAAGCCGGCCAGGACAAGCGCCATCTTTACCAGGCTGCCGGTGGCGAGCAGCGTCGCAATGATCGCGGCCATGGACAAGCCGCGGCTGAGCGCCGCCACCACGGTGGGATAGGTGTATCGCTGCAGGCCGATGAAGATCGCGGTAAAGGTGGAGAAAGGCAGCGTCAGGGCGGTAGAGCAGCCAATGGCGATCAGGCCGATCCGCACCTGCGGCCACAGCAGCACCGGCATTGCGTGGAAGAGCAAGGGCACCTTCCAACTGAGGATGCCGACCGCCGCCAGGCCAAAGCCGCCGCCCACCGTCAGCAGCAGAAAAGCGGAGCTCACCGTACGGCGCAATTCGTCGCGATTGCCGCGAGTGTCGTATTCCGCGACGAACTTGCTCACCGCCGTCTGTATGCCAAATTCGAGATAGCTGATGTAGGCGGCGAGCTGCAGGATCAAAACCCACGCGCTGTACTCCGCCGCCGCCATGTGGTGTACGAGAAAATGCGGCAGATAGAGTGAAAACGCCAGCGAGAGCAGGAGCCGAAGCAGGTTCGACACGGACCCTTGAAGCACTTTTTTGCGGCGGGACGTCTCCATCATCGTTCGCCGTCAGCTACCGTCGCTGTCGTTGCTGACGTGGACCGGGCAGGCGCCCCGGCGCGCGGCCGCGCAGAGTAGGTAACGGCCTGGCTCAGGCTCGCGATGGCAAAGCGGCGCCCCCCGCGCTGAACCAGCAATGAGAAAAAATTGCGCGTCAACCAGCCTCGATGCAGCAACCGTTCCCACGCGTTTCCATTCGTCTTCACGTAATGGGTCATCGCAGAGAGGATGTTGCGGTGCCGGGACAGACTGGTCGACCTCTCCAGAAAATCATCCTCTTCGACGGACAGGGAATGCACCAGCGTGGAGTGCATGACGAAGAGGTGGCCTCCATGCCGATACAGCTCATGAAAGACCGCCATGTCCAGAAAGTCGAGCCAATATGCGGTGGGGAATCCACCGATCGCCTGAACCGCCTGCGTGCGGAGGACCGCGCCGGAATTGAATGCGACGGTGCGCTGATGCTGCGGCCCGTACGTGTCCTGCGGGACGATCAAAGGCCGGCGCCAGTGCGGCAGAATGACCTGGCGGTGCAAAGAATCCAGGAAGTCCATCGCCGGCGAGCGGAGTCCGGTGAGGCCAGCGAGCTTCGGCGCAAAGGCAACGATCTGCGGATCTCGTGCCGCGACTGGCTGCAGCGCCAGCACCTCGTGCAAATACTCTGCCGTGACCCGCGTGTCCTGATCCAGCAGCATAAGCCAGGGAATGCCGGCTTCCACCGCCAGCCCGAGTGCATGGTTATACGCAACCGCAAGTCCGCCATTTAACGCGTCATGGTGATAAGACACTTCGACGGTGGAGAACTGCGGCGGCGTCTGCGCTTCAGGAGAGTTGTCGTAAAGAAGAACGCGATATCCGCCGGCAAGGGCAGGATCTTCCGCGAGAGATCTCAGCAGCGCTTGTATCGCTTCGCTGTTTTCTATCGACCTCTTGTAGATGACGACAGTCGCCAGCACGGAACATGCATTGCCAGCCGCATAACTATGGTTGCCCATGAACGAATACGGCAATCATACCTTGCTGGCACGCTCCACATCGCGCACGCCGGGGAGTGTGCGCAACCCGGTGACAATTCGATCCAGGTGGCTAACGTCCTCCGCCTCGACAATAAATTCCACGATCGCCTCGCCATCCTTGCCGGCGCGGGAGTCCACGCTGCGTATGTTGGTGCCGTCGTCGCTGATGATCGCGGTCAGGTTCTTCAGCATCCCGGCGCGATCGTCGCAATAAACAACCACCCTGACCGGGTAGGTTTGCTGCCGGCCGCGGTCGTCTGCCGTGTTCTTCGACCATTCCACCGAGATGCGCCGATCGGCTTCGTAGAGCAGGTTCTGCACGTTCGAACATCGCCGGGCATGAACGGCAACGCCCCGGCCGCGCGTGACGTAGCCGATGATCTCTTCGCCGCGAATCGGATTGCAACATCGCGCGCGATAGACCAGCAGATCGTTTTGGCCTTCCACTTCCAGCGCTTCGGTTCGCGGATTCAGATGCAACTTCTTGACGGCATCGGCGGCCGCCTTGCCGTCGGCAGTGTCGGTTTCGGGCGCAAGCGGCGCGATCAGCCCCGGCTCCAGCTTGTTGAGCACCTGGCGCGACGAGTACTTGCCGAAACCGATGCCGGCCAGCAGGTCTTTTTCGCCGCCAATGCCGTATTCATTGGCCACGCGGGTGTAGTCCGCGTCGTTGAAGCGCGAGAGCGCCACCTTGTACTTGCGCGCCTCGCGGTCCAGCAATTTGCCGCCGATGTCGATTGCACGCTCGCGCTGGTGCTCGTTCAGCCAGTGCTTGATCTTGTTGCGCGCACGCGAGCTCTTGACGAAGGTGAGCCAGTCGCGGCTGGGCGTGTGGCCGTTCTGCGTCACGATCTCGACGATGTCGCCGTTGCGCAATCGTGTGCGCAGCGGCACCATGCGGCCGTTCACCCGCGCGCCTGTGCAGGTCTGTCCCACCTCGGTGTGGACCGAGTAAGCGAAATCCACGGGGCTTGCATCCTTCGGCAGCACCACCACTTTGCCCTTCGGCGTAAAGGTGTAGACCTCTTCCGGATACAGGTCGATCTTGAGCGTGGAGAGGAACTCGTTCGGGTCGGACATCTCCCGCTGCCACTCCACCAGCGAGCGCACCCAGGCCAGCCGCTGCTCGTCCTTGCTGCTGATCGGGCCGCCGTTCGCCTTGTACTTCCAGTGCGCCGCAATGCCTTCCTCGGCGATGCGGTGCATCTCTTCGGTGCGTATCTGCACTTCGAACTGGTGGCCGCCGCCACCCATGACCGTCGTATGCAGCGACTGATATAGATTCGGCCGCGGCATGGCGATAAAGTCCTTGATCCGTCCCGGCACCGGCCGCCAGATCGAGTGGATCAGCCCGAAGATGGCGTAGCAGTCCTGCACGCTCTTGGTGATGACGCGCACCGCCAGCAGGTCATACACCTGGTCCACGCTCGAACGCTGCTTCTGCAGCTTCTGATAGATGCTGTAGAGACGCTTGATGCGCCACTCCACCCGCGCCTCAATGCCGTGCTCCTTCAGCTTGTCCTGCAGCGTCCGCTCTACCTCTTCCAGGAAGTCCTCGCCCTCCTGCCGGCGCTCCTCGATCGCCGTCTGCACCTTCTCAAAGCTGACCGCATCGACATAGCGGAAGGACAGATCTTCCAGTTCACCGCGCACCTTGCCCATGCCCAGGCGGTGCGCCAGCGGGGCATAGATGTCCAGCGTCTCCTGCGCGATCGCCTGCTGCCGCTCTACCCGCAGGTGCTGCAGCGTGCGCATGTTGTGCAGCCGGTCCGCCAGCTTGATCAGCACAACCCGCACATCGCTCACCATGGCGAGCAGCATCTTGCGCACATTCTCGGCCTGGCGGTCTTCGCTGTTTGCGAACTGAATTTTGTCGATCTTCGTGACGCCCTCGACGATGTGCGCCACCTGCTCGCCGAAGAGCCTCGTGATGTCGTCCGCGGTCACTGGCGTGTCCTCGACGGCGTCGTGCAGCAGGCCCGCGGCGATGGCGGTCGAGTCCAGCTTCATCTCCGCCAGCACGTGCGCAACTTCAAGCGGGTGCAGCACATACGGCTCGCCCGAGGCGCGTACCTGGCCCTGATGATGTTCGATGGAAAACTCCCAGGCGCGGCGGATAATCTCCACGTCGTCGCTGGGCCGATGGGCGCGTACCGTATCCAGAAGCGCGCGGAAACGCGCGTCAATCAATTGACCGTCCAATGCGCGAGGATCGGACTCCGTCACCCGGGATGCATTAGACTCCGGCGGCGTTGTACGCGCGGTCGCCATGCCTGATTATAGGCTGATGGCTTTTCATCTTCAGGAAAGCCTTCCAAAGCCATGACCCCAAAACCATCCAGAACCTCACCGGCGCCTCCCCGGCGGCCAAAAGCCAAAGTCGCCACTCCCCCGCGCGAGAGCAAAGCGGTGGGTGCCATCCGCGCCGCCATCGTAACCAGAAGAGCGGCCGACCGTCTGCGCGCCGGGCATCCCTGGGTCTACGCTTCGGATGTCGTTGAAATCACAGGTAAAGAAAATAGCCCGGCTTTAGATGGGCTGATTCCAGTATCCGATCAACGCGGCATCCCCCTCGGCACCGCGCTCCACAGCCCCTCCTCGCAGATCGTCCTGCGCCTGATCAGCCGGAGCCTGCTGGCCACCGGCGCGGAATGGCTGAGCCTGATCGAGACGCGCCTTCGTCGTGCAATTGCACTGCGCTCCACCATGCAGACAGAGGCCTGCCGCCTCGTCTTCAGCGAAGCCGACGAGTTGCCCGGCCTCATCGTCGACCGCTACGGCTCGCTCGTGCTGCTCCAGGTGCTTGCCCGCGGACTCGACCGGGCCGAAGTGCGTGAGCTGGTCACGCGCATTCTTGTCGAAGAACTAGCACCGGAGACCATCGTCGAGCGCGGAGACGCCCGCATCGCGGCGCTCGAAGGCCTGGAGACACCCGCGCTCGCCACCCTCTACGCAAAGAACAAGACCAAGCCCACGCTCGAAACGACCTTCCTGCTGAACGGACTGCGCTTCGCCTACGACGCAACCTCCGGGCAGAAGACCGGCGCATTCCTGGACCAGCGGCTCAACTACGCGGCGGCAGCGGAGTATGCGCACGGCGAGGCGCTGGACGTCTGCACCTACCAGGGCGGCTTTGCCTTACACATGGCGCAGCGCTGCTCACGCGTCACCGGCGTCGATGCATCGCGCAGCGCGCTCGAGGTCGCCGAACGCAATCTGGAGGCAAACCGCGACAAGCTGACCGCCGAAGTGGATTGGGTCGAAGCCGATGCGTTTGAACTCCTGCGCGCATGGAGCGATGCCGGCACCCAATACGACACCATCGTGCTGGACCCGCCGGCATTTGCGAAGAGCAAGCGTGCCGTTGAAGGCGCTCTGCGCGGGTACAAGGAGCTGAATCTGCGTGCGCTCAAGATGCTCCGCCCGGGCGGCGTGCTCGTCACCTGCTCCTGTTCGCACCACATCTCTGCCGCCGACTTCACCGCGACTGTGGCCGCAGCGGCCGCCGATGCCGGGCGACGCGTGCGTCTGTTGGAACGTCGCGGCGCTGCGCCGGACCACCCCGTCGTCCTGACCATCCCGGAGACGGAATATCTGAAGTGCCTGATCTGCGCGGCCGACTGACGGATGCCATTTTCGTTTTCCCATCAGAGCGCCTGGCTTGTCACCGCATCATTCGTGGCCGGCACATTGAACGCCGTAGCCGGCGGCGGCTCGTTTCTTTCCTTCCCGGCACTGCTCGGCGTCGGCGTGCTTCCGATTGCCGCCAATGCGACAAATACGGTGGCATTGTGGCCCGGTCAACTCACGTCCATCGCCGCCTATCGGGAGGACCTGGGTGTGAACCTGCGGCTGCTTATCCCGGTTTCGCTCTCTGCATTGCTGGGTGGTTTCGCCGGGGCCGTCGTGCTGTTACGAACGGGGCAGGGAACCTTCCTGCGACTCGTTCCCTGGCTGCTGCTGGCTGCATCGCTGTTGTTTGCGGCCAGCGCTCCGATCGCGCGCTGGATTGCGCACCGTCGCGTTGAAACTCTTGGCAGCGCGCGGCCCCGCTATGTGCCGCTGTGCTCGGCATTGGTGCTGGTGTGCTTTTACATTGGCTATTTTGGGGCGGGCGCGGGCTTTCTCATTATGGCGATGCTGGCTATCTTCGGCATTCAAAGCATCCGGGAGGTGAATGCGCTCAAAGTGGTGGCGACAACCATCGCGAACGGCATCGCGGTGGTCACTTTCATGGTGGAGCGACAGGTCGTCTGGCATCTCTGTCTGCTCATGATGCTGACGGCGGCGGTGGGCGGATACGTCGGTGCACGCTACTCGCGCCGGCTGAGTGCCCGCATCATGCGTGCCTTCGTGGTGGTCATCGGTCTCGGAATGGCCGCGTATTTCTTCCTGCGCACCCCTTAGCCGCGACAGTCCGCGCGTATCCTGCCTGCGCGTATCCTGAAAGAGTCATGAGTCACGAGGGAATCCGCATCGTCGACGAGCGAGAGGCGCGCCGTATCGCGCCACCTCACCAGCTCCCACGGGATGCCGTGGATCCGGTAAAGGTGCGCATCCACAAGAGCGAGGGCACCGGCATGGAGATCGACTGGCGAGACGGCCACCAGAGCGCGTGGACCTTCCGCTGGCTCCGCGATGCCTGCCCCTGCGCCACCTGCCATGAAGCGCGCGAGGCTGCAGGCCTGGAGCCGGGCGAACGCCAGGCCGCTGCTGCATCGCTGCTTCCGATGTACGAACCGCCGCCCCGCCCCAACACTGTGGAGCCCGCGGGCCGCTATGCAGTGGTCTTCAAGTGGAACGACGGCCACTCCAGCGGCATCTATTCGTGGGATTTCCTGCGCCGCAACTGCCAGTGCGAGGAATGCAAGCGCAACCGCTGATCCCTACGGTTTTGGGTGCCGGTTCTTGAGGAAGTGGTGCTCGATGTCCGGCAGGAACTCAATCAGCTCCGAGCCGATAACCCCTTCCGCCGTCACGGTCATGGCGCCGATGACCGTCTTCTCCACGCCGCTGTCTTCGTCGGGGTAGTAAAGGTTCGAGATGCCCCCGGAGATAAAGTTGCCGGCCACGTTGGCATAATTCGGTCCCCATGTGCCATTGTCGCGGCGGCACCACAAAGCGGTTTCGGCGGAGTAGGCAAAACGCCGCGCAAATGACCCCGAGCCCATTCGGTAATAGCGCGGGTCCTCCTTGAGCAGGACCGGCAGCACGGCATTCCCCCAGAAGTTGCCGTCCGCCGTATCGGCATAGGAGGAGCCGAAGCGCTTGAAATAACCTTCAGCGCCCTGGCCGAAGCCCCAGCGAACCCTGGTCGGCTTCCCGCTGACCGGATCGATCACGGTCTTGGTGCCGGAGTTGGTGTCGCGCGCCTGCCCGATGCCGGAGAGGACGGCATCCTGCGCGAAGACAAAGGGATCGGTCGAACTCTTCAGCATGAGTTGAAACTTTTGCTTCGGCCGCAGCGGCGGTATGTTTTTCGAGTTCGCCAGCGACACGGTCTGGAACATGGGCATGACGCCGAAGGCGCGTTGCTGTTCCTCCTGCCGCAGCACCTCGTCGGAGCTTGGCGGCGGCTTGATCTGCTGATCCTGAACATTCGACGGCGTCGAGGTGCTCGCGGCTGCCGCACTCTGCTGGGGGACCGGCGCTTCCGGAAGACTCCCACTGGCGACGTTCGTCTGCGCGTGACCGGCTGGAATGACGCCGGCCAAAAGAGCAGCCAACAGAAAGTGGTGGAGATTGGAAGGGGCGGCGTTTTGCGGCATGCGTCCTGTCAGCATAGACGACACACCTCAACCTCGCACTCGAAAGGGAAAAAACAGATGAGAAGGCTTTTCTGTCTGACATAGACGGAGAGCAGGCAGGCAGAGTTTCTCTGCTATCCAAGCCAGAGCCGAGCGACCATGTCGCAGGCCGTGTTCGCGTCCGGCGCCACCAGCGGCAGCGCGCGATGCGTCGAACGCAGAAAGCCCGCAGTGACGGCAGCATCCAGCATGCCGAGGAAGGCGTCCCAATAGCCGCCTGTGTTGACGAGCACGATCGGCTTCTGGTGAATGCCGAGCAGCGACCAGGTCAACATCTCGCACATCTCATCCAGCGTGCCCAGACCGCCCGGCAGCACCAGAAACGCATCGGCGCGCCGGGCCATCTCGGCCTTTCGCTCATGCATGCTGCCCGTTTCAATAAGCTCCGTCAATCCGCGGAACGCAATCTCCCGCTCTACCAATGCACGCGGAATCACGCCGGTCACGGAGCCGCCAGCGCCCAGCGCGGCATCCGCCATCGCGCCCATCAGGCCAACGTGCGCGCCACCATACACCAGTTGCCAGCCGCGCTTGGCGATCGTCTGCCCCAGCGCTCGGGCCGCTTCGAGAAAGATCGGGTCCGCGCCGTCGCTGGACGCGCAAAAGACGCAGACGCTGCGTCGTGCAGGAATTTCGTTGGATGGAGATGGGTTCATTGCCGGAGATCCGGGCCCTCGCTGATTGCTTTGCGAATCTCCTCAAGACTAGCGAAATGCACAGCGCCTTGCGCACCTCGATGAGCATCGCCGGCGGCGATACACTAGGGAAGAGAAGTCCCCACCGAGACGCCAGCCCGTGAATCCCCTGCTCGAAAAGATGAATCCGCAACAGCGCGCCGCCGTGGAGGCCACGGACGGTCCGGTCCTCATCCTGGCTGGCGCCGGCTCGGGCAAGACGCGCGTCATCACCCATCGCATCGCCTATCTGATTGAGGCGAAGGGCGTCGCGCCGGATTCCATTCTCGCCGTCACCTTCACCAACAAGGCCTCCGCCGAGATGGGCGAGCGCGTGGAGAAGCTGCTGGCCGGCTCGACTCTCGCCAAGCCGCAGCTCTCCACCTTCCACTCCTTCTGCGTGCGCGTGCTGCGCCGCGATATCGAAGCGCTGCGCATCGGCGGCCAGGGACGCACGCGCAGCTTCGCCATCTACGACGAAAGCGACCAGCAGGCCATCGTGAAGCAGGCGATGCGGCGCATGTCGCTCGACGACAAAACGCTGACGCCGCGCACCGTGCTCGGGAAAATCAGTTGGGCCAAGAATCACATGATCGATCCGCAGGAGTACTACCTGGGATCGAGCGACCCCATCAGCGAGCGCGTCGCGCAGCTCTACGAGGTCTACCGCAAGGAACTGCTGCAAGAACAATGCGCTCGACTTCGACGATCTCCTGCTCGAGACCGTTCGCCTGCTGAAGGCCAGCGGCGAGACGCGCGAGCGCTACAACCGCCGCTTCCGCTACATCATGATCGACGAATACCAGGACACCAATCGCCCGCAGTACGAGATGATGAAGCTGCTTGCCGGCGATCATCACAACATCTGCGTGGTGGGCGATGAGGACCAGAGCATCTATAGCTGGCGCGGCGCGGATATCCGCAACATTCTCGAATTCGAAAAGGACTTTCCCGAGACGAAGATCATTCGCCTGGAGCAGAACTACCGCTCCACGCAGGTCATCCTTGAAGCAGCATCCGCCGTGGTCGCGCGCAACGCGCAGCGCAAGGGCAAGAACCTGTGGACGGAGCGGGAAGGCGGCTCGCGCATCGGCTACTACGAGGCGCCCGACGGCGAGAACGAGGCGCTCTTCATCGCCGACTACATTCAGAAATATCTGCGCAAGGCCGGCGAAAGCGATGTGCCGCCGCGTGTCGCCGTGCTCTATCGCACCAACTCGCAGTCGCGGCTGGTCGAAGAAGCGCTGCGCCGCTACTCCATCCAGTACACGATGGTGGGCGGCTTCTCCTTCTACGAACGCGCCGAAATCAAGGACCTGCTGAGCTATCTCAAGCTGGTGCAGAATCCGAATGATTCGATCGCACTACAGCGCGTCATCAACACGCCGGTGCGCGGCATTGGCCGCTCCACGCTCGACACGCTGGAACGCCTCGCGCTCGAAACCGGCACCAGCACCTGGGATGCGATCGGCCAGGCGATCCGCCAGCGCCTGCTGCCGCAGCGCGCTCTCACTGCGCTTGAGAGCTTTCAGCGCATCATTCGCG
This sequence comes from uncultured Acidobacteriaceae bacterium, assembly GCA_963750845.1. Classification (GTDB taxonomy): domain Bacteria; phylum Acidobacteriota; class Terriglobia; order Terriglobales; family Acidobacteriaceae; genus KBS-83. The sequence continues at coordinate 136,324 of CAVVSP010000006.1, read as the reverse complement.
ATGCACACGCGCTGCTCGAGCCGGGCTTTGCCGAGAAGCTCACCGCGGACCTCGATGCTTCCGCCGAAGTGCTGCCCGAAGGCGGCTACACTCAGGGCCCGAATGCTGAAGACGAAGCCGAAGACCAAGGTATGGAAGACCAAGGCACTGAAGACCAGGCCGTTTTCGGCGACGACACCGGCTTTGCTTTTGGCGCGCAGGGCATGCTCGATCTAACACATGATGAGCCGGCAGATGAGTCGTTCTCGCCCGAGTCCTTCGCCGAAGCCTCCGTCAGACGACCAGGAAACGCGATGTCAGCTTCAATCCTTTCGACGCCACGGCGGCGAAGCAATCCGGAGAGTCAAATGGAAGCGACAGCGCTCCGCTGAGCCGTCAGAAGAAGAGCGGCCGGCCTTCCGTTCTCCCGGCGGCAAGGCCACCCTGCCGGAGCTGATCCGCTTCATCAACGATCGCAGCGGCTACATCCGCGCGCTCGAAGACGAGGGCACGCCCGAAGCGTTCTCCCGCATTGAAAATCTGAAGGAGCTCGCCAACGCCGCGCAGGATGCGGAGGAGCGCGGCGAGACACTCGCAGAATTTCTCGATCACGCAGCGCTGGTCAGCGATACCGACCACTACAAGCCGGACAGCCGCGTCACCCTGATGACGCTGCACTCGGCCAAGGGCCTCGAATTTCCGCTGGTGCTGCTATGCGGCATGGAGGAGGGGCTGTTTCCGCACTCGCGCACGCTCACCGATCCCTCCGGGCTCGAAGAAGAGCGCCGCCTCTGCTACGTCGGCATGACACGCGCCATGGATACCCTGATCCTGAGCCGCGCACGCTATCGCCGCCGCTATGGCAACGACATGCCGGATGCAGCATTGCCCTCGCGTTTTCTGGAAGAGGTGCCGCAGCAATTGCTGGAGGACCTGAGCGGCGGACGCGAGCGCGCCACCACCTGGGGCGGCTACGCGGCCAGCTATGCCTCAGGGTCGTCCAGCCGCAGTGGCGGGCGCTTCAACGAAGACGGCGAGCGCCACTACAGCTACGAGGACGAGGACCAGAGCGCCCCCGCATCGACTGGTTATCGTAACAACCAGAGTTACGGGAACGCAGCCGGGAAGCCGCCCCGCGACGCCGGGTCCATCGACAACATCGCCAGCTTCTTCTCGAGCCGCGGCGGTGCGACCGCGAAACGCCCCAGGCTGTCTGTTCCGGAGGCGAAGGGCGTGGTCGGCTTCAAGAGCGGACAGCGTGTCCGCCATCCAAAGTATGGCGACGGCGTAGTCTTCCGCCGCGAGGGTGACGGCGACGACGCGAAGATTACAGTACAATTCACGAAGTTCGGCGTGAAAAAGCTGGTCGAGAAGTTTGCCCAGCTTGAGCGGGTCTAGCCCGCTCCATATCGGCCGAACGACATTTCAGGAATCGAGATACACATGGCAAATACGACAAAGATCGAAGATACCCAGGAGCGCAAGAAGGTGAAGCGCGCCGCACGCAAGAAGGCGGCTCCCAAGGCCAAGCGCACCGAGCCTCGCGGCGCCAAAAAGAAGAAGATCAAGAAGCTGTCACGCGGCCAGAGCAAGCGGTAAGTTCGTTCCGGCTCATTCGCCGCAATCATCGAAACCCAGGCGGCACGACCAACCGGAGTGCCGCCCGGACTCGCGCCGAATGCGCCTCCGCCGGACGGCCAGTCCACTTTCCTGTCTACACCGAAGGGGAAGATAGCTTAAGGTAGTGTCATCCGGCCGGCGTGCTCGCGCTGGCCGGAACCTTCTGCCGGAGCCGCCACCTCTGTCGCAACTCTTTGCTCGCAAGTCCATCGACAAGCTGATCAGCGACTCCGAGTGCGCGGAACACGCGCTAAAGAAGTCGCTCGGACCCATTTCGCTCACCGCCCTGGGCATCGGCGCGGTCATCGGCTCCGGCATCTTCACCGTGATCGGCACCGCCATCGCCGGCGAAAAGTTCGATACCTCGTCCATCCTGAACACGCCTCTGCTGGATTACCTCATTCGCCATCAGGCGCTCATCGGGCGTCCCGGCGCAGGCCCGGCGCTGGCCGTTTCGCTCGTTCTGGTGGCCATCGTCTGCGGGTTTACCGGCCTTTGTTACGCCGAGCTCGCCTCCATGATCCCCATCGCCGGCTCCGCCTACACCTACACCTACGCCACCATGGGCGAGCTGGTGGCGTGGATCATCGGCTGGGACCTCATCCTTGAATACGCCGTCTCAAACATGGCCGTCTGCGTGGGCTTTGCCGCGCACATGGTCGACTTTCTCGACTGGTTCGGCGTGCATCCGTCGGTCGGCTGGATTTCGCCAGCCTATCTTCCCTCCGGCTTTTCCGACCTCACCGGCAGGCAGCTCTACGCGCCGGGATGGCACTTCGGCTTCAATGTTCCCGCATTCCTCATCGTCATGATCCTCACCGTGGTGCTGGTGCGCGGCATCCGCGAGTCGGCGCGCACCAACAACATCATGGTGCTGCTCAAGATCGCCGCCATCCTCATCTTCATCTTTGGCGCAGCGCACTTCATCAAGCCCGGCAACTGGCATCCGTACTATCCCAACGGCTGGTCCGGCGTGCTCACCGGCGGCTCGATCATCTTCTTCACCTACATCGGCTTCGATTCCGTCTCCACCGCAGCCGAGGAGTGCCACCGCCCGCAGCGCGATGTCCCCATCGGCATCATCGGCACGCTGGTGGTGTGCACGGTGCTCTATATCTCGGTGGCGGTCGTGCTCACCGGGCTCGTCCCGTGGAACACGCTGATTGACGACGCAGCCCCTGTCGTCAACTCCCTCAAGAAACTCTCCATTCTGCCGGGTCACCACAGCCTGCAATGGATCCGCCTCATCGTGCTGCTGGGCGCGATGGTGGGCATGATCTCCTCCATCCTCGTCTTCCAGCTTGGCCAGGCGCGCGTGTGGTTCGCCATGTCGCGCGATCGCCTCTTTCCTGCCTGGTTCGGCAAGGTGCACCCGCGTTTTCGCACGCCGGCCGTGGCCACCTGGATCGCTGGCTTCCTGGTTGGTATCCCTGCCGGGCTGCTTGACATCGGCACGCTCTCCGACCTCTCCAACATCGGCACACTCTTCGCCTTTGTCCTGGTCTCGATCGGCGTCATCATCCTGCGCGTGCGCGAGCCGGAACGCCGCCGCAGCTTCCGCGCTCCCGGCGGCTATGCAACCCCCATCCTCAGCATCGCCTTCTGCGCACTGCTCATGGCGGGCCTGCCCATCATGACCTGGCTCCGCTTCTTCGGATGGCTGATCATCGGCATGGTGATCTACGTCTTCTACTCCCGCAAACGCAGCGAATTCGCCAGTTAGCCTGCCAGGCAAGCTGGCCGAAGGCAGAGCCTGCCCGCTCAATTCATCCTGCGAATCTGTAACTTTGCGGAATGTTTCACTATTCAATCTCGCCGTTTACCCGTCAAACGTGCATAATAAAAAGTCCCTCGCCTCAGTCCTGCTCGGTGTGGCTGTTCCGTCGGCACAGGAGGCCATCCATGCGCATCCAGCGCTTCTTGCCAGTGTTTCTCGCTCTCTTTATGTTAACGATCTCTTCCCCCCTTTCGGCGCAGACCGTCACGGGAAGTGTCGGCGGCACCGTCACCGATCCCAGCGGCGCAGTGGTGCCCAACGCACAAGTCATCGCGCATAACGTCGCCACCGGCATTGATACCCAGGCAACGACCAACGCTGGCGGTATCTACAGCATCCGCTTTCTTCCCATCGGCGAATATGAGGTCACGGTGCAGGCTCCGGGCTTTACGGCGGCAAAGCTACCGGCCTTTGCGCTGGAGGTCGCCCAAACGGTCAAGTTTGATGCCCACTTGCAACCTGGAACAACGACCACCACAGTCGATGTGCAAGGCGACGTCGCGCCGATTCTGAACACCAACGATCCAACCATAGGGACGACTTTTACTGCGAACACTGTTCGCAACATACCGCTGAATGGATTGGATTTTTCGGCGCTGACCCTCTATACGCCCGGCACGGTGACCACCTATGGCACCCAGGGCCCTACCAGCATTGAGCGCAGTACCTTCAACAGCGATATTCCGAATATCAATGGCAACCGCGCGCAGGCGAACAACTACACTCTGGACGGCATTGATCTGAACGAGACCCAGAATAATCTGATCGGTTACAGCCCGGCTCCTGAATCGCTGCAGGAAATCAGAATTCTCTCCGCCAACTCGCCCGCCGATTATGGCAATGTAAACGGCGGCGGTGTGGTGAGTGTGCTCAAGAGCGGAACGAACTGCTTTCCACGGGTCGGTATACGGCTACACCCAGAACGCTAAGTACAACGCCAATTCCTGGTCGAACAATCACGCAAACCCCATCGTTGCGATCAATCCCTTTTCGCAGTCGCAATTCGGAGGCACATTCGGCGGCCCCATCCTCCGTGACAAGCTGTTCTTCTTTGTGGATTACCTCGGCGCGCGCTTTCACCAGGGCGGTCTGGAGCAGGACAGCGTCTTCACGCAGAACATGCGCGGTGGCGATCTCTCCGTGCTGTTGAGCGGAGCAAACGGAAATACGCCGGTCCAGCTCTACGATTCGCAGAACAACTTCGTACCGTATGTGAACAATCAGGTCCCTATCAGCAATCCGATCGCTCTCTATCTCTTCGCACATCCAGAACTCTATCCGTTGCCCAATGCCGCTCCTGCGGACGGCATCGCGAAGAACGACCTTCAGGGACCGAGCCGAAGCTTCAAGGCGAACAACCAAGGTGACATCAAGATCGAATACGACCCGCGGCCGGCAGACAAGATCACCGCCTTCTACTCCATGGGCACCGGCTTTGACGGGAAGACCACATTCCTTGTCATCGCCTTCCCGGGGGCAAACAACTTTCCTACCAAACTGGGCGGCGCAAACTGGGTGCACGTCTTTTCGCCGGCGATCATCAACTCTGCGCGCATCGGTTTCACGCGCGTGCAATGGACGCAGGGTGTTCCGAGCGACCCCAGCGGCCTCTTTGGCCTCAAGGGCAACTCCATCGTTGGCATCGGAGGGAGCGGCGCAGAACTACCCTGGCTATGCTGCGCAGAACATCAGTGGCGGTCTCTCTGCCGGTGGCAATGCGGCATTCATCGGAAGCATTATCGATAACACCTTCAGCTATATCGACAATCTGACCTGGCAGAAAGGACAGCACCTGCTCAGCATTGGCGCGCAGGCTGTTCGGTATCAGAATGCTTACACCACGGATAACAATGCCGGCTTCCTGGGGCAGCTCAGCTACACCGGCGACTACACGACCAACCCCTTGCTCAGCAACGCCACCGGCTTTGGCGGCGCAGACTTTCTGCTCAATCGGGTCCGCGAAGCACAGGTTACCTCCACCGGCATCTTCGTCGGGCAGCGGCAGTGGCGCGTTGCCGGATTCATTCAGGACGACTGGAAGGCGATGCCGAACCTGACGCTGAACTTCGGCCTCCGCTACGAGTATGACCAGCCCTGGTACGAGCAGAACAATAAGACCGGCAACGTGAATCTCACCACCGGTCAGGTCGAGTACGCGGAGAGAATCCCCGCTGGTGCGCCGCCCAACTCGACGCTCTGCGACAACCGTGCCTGCTATGAGCCAAACTACACGCAGTTCATGCCGCGCCTCGGCTTCGCCTATCAGGCAACACCCCGGTTTGTTCTACGCGGCGGCTACGGTGCCACCAGCTTCTTTGAAGGCAACGCCGCTAACCAACGCCTGACCTCCATCACGCCATTCGTGCAGTCGGTGGATATCAAGCAGCTCGCTCCGGCAGCCCCTACGGGCGGCCCGGTCACCGGCGGAAACCCCCGTACGGTGCAACAGGGTTTCAGCGCTACTGCCGAGGACGTGAATTTTAATGGATCTACCTACAACGTCTATCCGCAGCACATCCAGCCCGCGTATGTCCAGGAATGGAATCTGACCACCGAATATGCTCTCACCTCCAGCATGTCGCTCCAGGTTGGCTACCTGGGCGAGCAGGGCCAGCACATCGAGGACTATGGCAACGCCAATCAGTATCAGGTGAATGGAGACGAGACGACCGCGCCCTTCTACAACAACAAGGATCTCGGTATCGGCGGCAACAAGCTGTTGATCACCGAGTCGCGAGCCTACATGAACTACAACGCCCTGCAAGCGACCCTGCGCGAACGGGTCAGCCATGGACTGGAGTTCACCGCAAACTACACCTACGGCAAGGCCATGACGAACAGCTTCGGCAACTATGGGTTGAACGTCTCAGGCTTCAGTGGTGCCTTCCAGGACTACCGCAATAGCCATGCTGACTATGGCCCCGCCGGTTATGACATCAAGCACAACATCTCCGCAACCGGCGTGTATGAACTGCCGTTTGGCCGCGGCAGGCAGTTCGGTTCCAACCTCAACCGCGTCGCCGACGAAGCGATTGGCGGCTGGAGGTTCGCGACCGCGGTCGTCTCGTATTCGGGATTCCCGGAGACCATTACCGCACCCGACAACTCCAACTCCAACACCTACGGCCAAGTACGCGCCAACCAATACCGGCCGCTGAAGATCGTCCATCGCAGCATCAACAACTGGTATGGCACCGATCCCTCGGCCCTGCCATGCACGCAGCCCGGCTCGCGTATCAATGCGCTCGGCGTTGCCTGCGCCTTCGGCGTACCCGCCAGCAACACCTTCGGCACTTCGACCAATGGCAGCACGCGTGGCCCGGGTTACCTGAACGTCGACATGTCGGCATTCAAGGACTTCGTTGTCTTTCGGGAACAGACGCTCGGTTTCCGCTTTGACGCCTTCAACGCGCTGAACATTGCCAGCTACGGAAATCCCGACACCGGCGTTGCAAACACTACCTTCGGCCAGATCGCCAGCCAGGGAAGTCCAGTACGTTCGCAAGAGCGGCACTTGCAGTTTTCTGCGAACTATCGGTTCTAGCCCGGCCCCTTCCTGCATCGGCCGGAGCGATCCATACGATCGTCCGGCCTTTCATTTCTGCGCGCAATGCTGATTAGACTGGAACAGTGAGCGAATCCACCAGCGACTTCCTGCGCAGCCTGCCCAAGGCGGAGTTGCATCTGCATCTCGAAGGCGCCGTTACTCCGGGGACGCTGGTGGAGCTGAGCGAGCGCCATCCCGACGGCCGTCTCACGCTGGAGCAGGCGCAGGCCCTCTATCGATATGTCGATTTCACCGGCTTCCTCATGGCCTTCAAGGCCATTACCGAACGGCTCCTGACGCCGGACGACTACGAGCTCATCACCTGGCGTATGGCGCAGGCGCTGGCCGCGCAGGGCGTGATGCATGCCGAGGTCTACGTCTCCGTCGGCGTCGTCTATTACTGGCGGCACGCCGAATTCGAACCGCTCTTCGCGGGCATGGAACGCGCGCGTCTGCGGGCCGAGCGCGAATTTGGCATCAGCATTCTCTGGATCTTCGACGCGGTACGGCACTTCGGTGTCGAAGAGGCCGCGCGCGTCTTTCACAAAGCCGCGGAGATGCGCAGCGAACATGCCTCCATCATCGGAATCGGCATTGGCGGCGACGAACGCCGCACCGGCGCCGAGCCCTTCCGCGAGCTCTATGCCCAGGCACGCGACGCTGGACTGCGCCTTACCGCGCACGCGGGCGAGACCGTGGGGCCGGAAAGTATCTGGGGCGCGCTGAACATCGGCGCGGAACGCATCGGCCATGGATTGTCTGCCCAGTACGATGGCGAGCTGATGGAAGTTCTTGCAGAGCGGCAGGTGCCCGTCGAGATTTGCATGACATCCAATGTCAGAACCGGCTCCTGCCCCTCGTTGGCCGAGCACCCGGTCCGCCGCTATTTCGACTCCGGCCTGATGATCAGCCTGAATTCAGACGATCCGACACTCTTCGGCAGCGATCTGCTGGGCGAATACCGGCTGGCGGAGCAGGAATTTCAATTCACTCCGGAGCAACTGCGCGAGCTTGCGGCGAACTCTATAGAAGCAAGCTTTCTGCCCCCGGACCGGAAGGTTGCGCTCCTGCGTGCCATCGAGGATGTGGCCCACCCGGAGTGACCGGAAAGTGACATATGCGCTCTGCCGCGATGCATCTGTTGACCGGCGTGGCTGCGTTATCATGAGGTAGATAGATAGAGTGGTGCGGACGATCGTTGCACCTCAGCGGGAAGGACCATGAGCAATATTCTGCCGTTCCAGAAAAAGCCAAACTATCTGCTGCGCACCATCACCTGGGCCGGCGTTGCAGTGAGCGTGGCGACCCTCGGCCTGTTCATCGGCCACGAACTCCGGGTGCGCTACAAGTTCAAGCATCGCTCGCCCTATGACTACTACAAGCATGCCGGCGATCAGGAGCCGCTGGATTCCTACGCCGTGGGTGTCTAGCGAGCACGCCGCGATTGCAGTCAAGTTCATCGGGATCGTAAAAGGGGACGGAGCATAGCTCTTCCCTTTTCTTGGGCCGTACTGCGCAATCGATTGCGCATGCACTAGACTAATCAGCGGAATGATCTTGTGAGGCATGGAATGCTTACAAAAAGATGGAATTGCGCAGCCATCGCCTGCCTGCTGCTGGCCGTCGCGTGGAGCGCAAACGCGCAAGGGACGCACACCCAGGAAACTCTGACAGTCGACGCACACGCAAAGGTCACGCCGCTGCCCCACTTCTGGGAGCAGATGTTCGGCTCCGGCCATGCCAACCTCGCCATGCGCGAGGCCTAGCGCAACGACCTGGCCGCGGTGAAGGGTGTAACCGGATATGAAATACGTCCGCTTCCACGGCATTCTCGACGACGAGAACGGCGTCTACACCGAAGACGAACACGGCCAGCCGCAATACAACTTCACCTATGTTGATGAGATCTACGACGGCCTGCTCGCGCGCGGCGTGCGGCCCGTGGTCGAGATCAGCTTCATGCCGAAACTGCTCGCAGCGCATCCCGCGCCGCACGCCTTCTGGTACAAGCCCAACGTCGCTCCGCCCAAGAGACTACGCGCGCTGGGACGCGCTGATCCGCGCCCTCGCGCGAGAACCTGGTCGACGCGCTACGGCATCGACGAGGTCGCGCAGTGGTACTTCGAGGTCTGGAACGAGCCCAACATCGACTTCTGGGTCGGCGAGCCCGAAGCAGGCCACCTACTTCGAGCTCTACAACCACACCGCGCGCGCGCTGAAGTCGGTGAGCCCGCGGCTGCGCGTCGGTGGCCCGGCCACGGCCGCCGAGGAGTGGGTGCCCGAGTTCCTGAAGTACATGCACGACAACGACGTGCCGGTGGACTTCCTCTCCACCCACGGCTACGCCGACGAAAATTACGAGCACACCTTCACTGCGAGCGACACTGCCGCCCATGGACGACCGCCTCTGCGCCGCCATGGCGCACGTGAAGCAGCAGATCGCCGCCTCGCCCATGCCGCACATCCCCTGGTTCGTCACCGAGTGGAATGTCATCGGCATCGACGCAGCGCGCGACACCACCTTCGTCGGCCCCGCCGTCGCCAACACCATCCGCGAGTGCGACGGCCTGCCCGACATGATGTCCTTCTGGACCTTCGACGATGTCTTCGAAGAAGACGGCCCCAAGCGCGAGCCCTTCGACGGAGGCTTCGGACTCATCGCGCCCTAGAGCATCCGCAAGCCCAGCTTCAACGCCTTCGCCATGCTGCATCATCTCGGCAACGAGCGTCTGGCGAACGATTCGAAGAACGCGCTCGTCACCCGCCGCCCGGATGGCACCCTGGTCGTCGCGGTCTGGAACATGACCGATCCGCCCGCCGCGCATCAGCCCGGTGGCCCCGGCGTGGACAAGCAGATGCAGATCGCTTTCGAGCACGTGCCTGGCAACGCTGCGGTAAGCATCACGCGGCTCGACCCGACGCACGGCAACACCCTCGCCGCATATCGCAAGATGGGCAGCCCGCGCTATCCCACCGAAGCGCAGGTGCGCGAGCTGAACGAAGCCTCGAAGCTCAGCCCGCCGGAAAAGACGAAGCTGCGTGACGGCAAGATCGATGTGGACCTGCCGGTGAATTCGCTGGTGATGCTGGAAGTGCGGCCCTAATCGTCTTCGAACCGAATGATGGGCCGAGTTTCCACTGACCGCGCGGCGGCAGATCAATTTCGAAGCGGTTCTCGTCCGACAGCAGTAATTCTTTCAGCGTCTTTCGGGCGCCATCGCCTTCGGGCCGTTTTGTATCGTCACGCTCCGGAATATCTCCATCTCGGCCCCCGAATCTCAGTTTAGATTCGGAGGCCGAGGACCAACTGCTAATTCGCCGCCAACTGCCGCAGCACGTACTGCAAAATGCCGCCGTTCTGGTAGTACAGAATCTCCTGCGGCGTGTCGATGCGCACCTTCGCCTTGAATGTGCGCGTCTGCTTCTTCGCGTCCGTCACTTCCACCGTCAGATCGCGGCCGTTGGCAAACTTGGCGTCCAGCAGCGCCTTCAGCCCCGGGAAGCTGTAGGTCTCTTCACCGGTCAGCGACAGCGACTCCGCCGTGTCCTCATTCTCAAACTGCAGCGGCAGAATGCCCATGCCCACCAGGTTCGAGCGGTGAATGCGCTCGTAGCTTTCGGCGATCACCACGCGCACGCCCAGCAGACAGCGGCCCCTTCGCCGCCCAGTCGCGCGACGAGCCGGAACCGTATTCCTTGCCCGCCAGGATCACCAGCGGCGTTCCGCGCTCCGCATACTTCACCGACGCGTCGAAGATGCTCATCGGCTCGCCCTCGGGCAAGCAGGCGCGTCACGCCACCTTCGGTGCCTGGCGCCAGCCGGTTGCGCAGCCGTACGTTGGCAAACGTGCCGCGCACCATCACCTCGTGGTTGCCGCGCCGCGAGCCGTAGGAATTGAAGTCCGCCGGCTTCACGCCATGCTCGCTCAGATACTTGCCGGCAGGACCATTCGCCTTGATTGAACCGGCAGGCGAGATGTGGTCGGTGGTCACCGAATCGCCCAGCACCGCCAGCACCCGCGCGTCGCGGATATCTGTAACCGCAGCGGGCACCTTCGGCATGTTGTCGAAGTACGGCGCCTGGCGGATGTAGGTCGAGTCCGGCTCCCATTGATAGACCTCGCCGGTCGGGAACTTCAGGTGCTGCCAGTTCTCGTCGCCGTCGGTCACCGTCGCGTACTCCTTGCGGAAGCTCTCGGAGCTGATCGACTTCGCAATCGTCTCGGAAACCTCCTGCTGCGTCGGCCAGATATCGCGCAGGATAGACGGGCTTCTTCTCCTTGTCCTGTCCCAGCGGCTCCTTGTCGAAGTCGTGATCGATGCGGCCGGCCAGCGCATACGCCACCACCAGCGGCGGCGACATCAGATAGTTCGCGCGCACATCGGAGTTGATGCGGCCCTCGAAGTTGCGATTGCCGCTCAGCACCGAAACCGCGACCAGCCCGTGATCATCGATGGATTTCGCCACATCCGTCGGCAGCGGCCCGGAGTTGCCGATGCACGTCGTGCAGCCGTAGCCCACCACGTTGAAGCGCAGCTTGTCCAGATACGGCAGCAAGCCGGACTTCTGATAGTAGTCGGTCACCACGCGCGAGCCCGGCGCCAGCGACGTCTTCACCCACGGCGGCACCGCCAAGCCCTTTTCAACCGCCTTCTTCGCCAGCAGGCCCGCAGCCACCATCACCGACGGGTTGGACGTATTGGTGCAACTCGTAATCGCCGCGATCACGATTGAGCCGTGGTCCAGATACTTGTCCGGATCGACGCCGAAGCGCTTCTTCACGCTCGATGGCGGTGCCCTGTTCCGCATCTCCATGCGCCGCATCGACGGTCGCCGCGGGATGGCCACCCTCGCCCTCCCAGCGGCTCACCTGGCGCGCGGTGGACTGGTTGCCGTTCGGTCCCAGCAGCGTCGGCAGCAGCTTCTTGAAGTTTTCGCCCGCATCCTTCAGCAGCACGCGGTCCTGCGGCCGCTTCGGTCCGCCACCGACGGCTGCACGGTGCCCAGGTCCAGCTCAATGGTGGCGGAGTACTCCGCTTCCGGCGCGCCCGGCGCGTGGAAGAGTCCCTGCTCCTTGTAATACGCCTCCACCAGTGCCACCTGCTCCTCGCTGCGTCCGGTGAGCCGCAGATAGCGCAGCGTCTCCGCGTCCACCGGGAAGATGCCGCAGGTCGCGCCATACTCCGGCGCCATGTTGCCGATGGTGGCGCGGTCGGCCAGCGGAAGCTCCGCGATGCCCTCGCCATAGAACTCCACGAACTTGCCCACGACGCCCAGCTTGCGCAGCATCTCCGTCACCGTCAGCACCAGATCCGTCGCCGTCGCGCCTTCGCGCAGCTTGCCGGTCAGCCGGAACCCCACCACCTGCGGCACCAGCATGGAGACTGGCTGGCCCAGCATCGCCGCCTCGGCCTCAATGCCGCCCACGCCCCAGCCCAGCACGCCCAGCCCGTTGATCATCGTGGTGTGCGAGTCGGTGCCCACCAGCGTGTCCGGATACGCGCGCAGGGTTCCATTGACTGTCCCGTTCACTTCGGTGGTAAAGACCACGCGCGCCAGGTACTCCAGGTTCACCTGGTGGCAGATGCCCATGCCCGGCGGCACCGCGGAAAAGTTGCGGAAGGCCGACTGCCCCCACTTCAGGAATGCGTAACGCTCACGGTTACGTTGAAACTCCATCGCCGCGTTGATGTCGTAGGAGCGCGCCGTGCCGAACTCATCCACCTGCACCGAGTGGTCAATCACCAGCTCCGCCGGTTGCAGCGGATTGATCTTCTCCGGATTGCCGCCCAGCTTCTTCATCGCATCGCGCATCGCCGCCAGGTCCACGATGGCGGGCACGCCGGTAAAGTCCTGCATCAGCACGCGGGCCGGCATAAAGGCGATCTCGCGGTCGGCCTCCGCCTTCGGATTCCACTTGGCGAGAAACTCAATATCCGCCGCCGTCACGGACTTGCCGTCCTCCTGCCGCAGCAGGTTTTCCAGCAGGATGCGCAGCGAATAGGGAAGCTTCTTGAGCGCGAAGCCCTTCTTCTCCAGCGCGCTGAGACGATAGACCTCGTAGGATTTGCCATTGCTGGTGAGGGTGGATTTGCTGCCAAAGCTGTTCATCGGAATCGGATCTCCTGTATCGGGATGCTTGTCCCGCGGGCGAGGTAGCTCAAAGTGCGCCTGGCGGACACACGCAGGCCGCCGAGAGAGGAAGCGGCGGAGTCCGGCGGCAGGCAGTCTTCAGGAAGGAGAGAGCGTCCGCGATCGTGGCGGCCGCGGCGAAAGCGCTGGGGTCGGTAGCGCCGGTTACGAGGGGCATCGGAGGGCAACAGATGCTGGTAGTTCATGTCCGCTCTCCAGTGTAACTCCATCCGCTGCGCAAGGAGGATAACGAAGGCATTGGCGTAGTCGCCGGAACAGTGCATCCTTGTCCGCATGCCAACCTGCGTCCACGACGGGCTGACTCTCTGGTACGAAGAGCACGGCTCCGGCCGCCCGGTCATCTTCATCGCCGGGACCATGAGCGACCACACCACGTGGGATCTCGTCCTCCCGCACTGCGGCGGCCTGCGCTGCATCACGCCGGACAATCGCGACGTCGGCAACAGCAGCGTCGCCCGGCACGATTACTCGGTCAGCGACATGGCCGGCGATGTGCTCGCGCTGATGGGCCATCTCGATCTGGAACGCGCCAGCATCGTCGGCCACTCGCTCGGCGGCAAGGTCGCCCAGCAGGTGGCGCTGCTGGCGCCGGCGCGAGTCGACAAGCTGGTGCTCGTCTGCTCCTCTGCGCGGCACGATGTGCAGTCGCGCTCGCTGATGGAGCTCTGGATCAGCCTGCGCGAGGAGGTTGCCGATGAGCTGGTCTTTGCCCAGATGATCTGCTTCTGCGCGATGGGTCCGGACGGGCTTGCGGAGATTCCGCTGAAGGAGGCGGCGGAAAAGTGGATGGAGAAGACCACTCTGCAGCGTGGATCAGCATTCATTCGCAACGTGGAGGCCTCACTGGCCAACGACACGCTCGCGCAGCTTGGCGAGATCCAGGCGCCCACCCTCGTCGTCTACGGCGGCTGCGACCGCATCTTCACCCGGAAACACGGCGAACAACTGCTTGCAGCCATCCCCGGCGCCCAGGGCGTCCTGATGCAAGGCTGCGGCCACGCCCCCATGGTGGAGCGCCCGGAAGAGTTCGCGCGCATCCTGCAATCGTTTCTGTTGGCTTAGCTTCCGCCCAGCAACTGCCAGACCAGCACGCCATTCAGCGACAGGATGACCGTCGTGCTCAGCCAGCCGAGCGACTGGACCAAGCGGCCGTTCACGAAGCGATGCATCACTCCCGCACGCTGGGTCAGGATCAGCAGCGGCACCAGCGCGAAGGGCAGAGTGAAGCTGAGCGCGGCTTGCGAGAGCAACAGGATGCGCAGCGGATCGAGCCCGATCGCGATCACCACCAGTGCAGGCAACAAGGTGAGCAGGCGGCGCAGGAAGATGGAGAAGCGCACCTGCAGGAAGCCTTCGAGAATCATCTGGCCGGCCATGGTGCCGACCGTCGAGGACGAGAGCCCCGAACAGAGCAGGGCCACAGCGAAGAGCGTCGCGGAGGCGGGCCCGAGCAGCGGCCCCAACGTCGCATGCGCCGACTCGATGGACATGCTGGCCATGCCTCTGCCGGCAAACGCGGCCGCGGCGACGACGATCATCGCCGAGTTCACCAGCCACGCGCCGTTCATCGCCAGGATGACGTCAAACAGCTCCATGCGCAGCAGCCGGTCACGCGAGCGCGAGCCGGGCTCGTCGTGCCGTGCGCGTTCTGCCTGCACCCGCGGCTGCACCAGCCCCGAGTGCAGATAGACAACGTGCGGCATCACGGTGGCGCCCAGCATCGCGACCGCGAGATAGATACTCTTGCCATCCAGCATCGGGATGACCGTGTGATACGCGATCGACCCCCAGTGCGGGTGGATAAAGAACATCTCCGCCGCATAGCATCCGCCGATGACCACCACGAAGAGCATGATGACCAGCTCAAGCTGGCGAAAGCCCCACTGCTGCAGCGCCAGGATGAGGAAGACGCAGATTGCCGTTGCCACCGCAGCCAGCAGCAGAACGTGCGTGCGCGTCATCCCTGCGGCCAGCAGCCGCGGCCCCAGCAGCAGGTAAAAGCCCAGCGCAGCGCCCAGGAACTCCGCCAGATCGGTCGCCAGCGCGGAGATCTCCGCCGCCACCCACAGGAAGATCGTCATTCCCCGCGAGAAATGGATACGGCAGTTCTCCGGCAAGGTGTGGCCGGTCGCGATGCCCAGCTTCGCGGACATGTACTGGATCAGGATGGCCATGGCGTTCGACCACAGCAGCACCCACAGCAGTTGGTAACCGAACCGGGTGCCCCCCTCGAAGTTGGTGGCAAAGTTTCCCGGATCGATATAGGCGATGCTCGCGACGAAGGCCGGCCCGAAGTAGTACCAAAGCTTGCGCTGGCCGGTGGCCTGGAGATGAGCGGGCTGGGCTGTCGCGGCGCTTGCCATAGTGAGAGTATAGGGCAAATTTAGGCAAGCCTTAAATTTAATTTAGGTATGCCTGAATAAGGCTTTGGGGGCATTCATTTGAAATTGCACAAAAGCCGCGACACTCCGAAGCTTTGCTGCATGTAGATTTGCCTGCATGACGATCAAGAGCCCTTACCTGGTGAAGCCCGACGCGAAATTTCGCCTGAAAGAATGGCCGACCGGCGACACTGGCGATTTCAAGCACGAGTCCGAAGCCCAGGACGATCTGGAGAAACACTGCCAGACCCTCGGCAACCTGCAGGAGGTGTTGTTTGCCGAAGGAAAGCACGCGCTGCTGATCGTGCTTCAAGCGATGGATACGGGCGGCAAGGATGGAACCATCCGGCACATCTTTACCGGGGTCAACCCGCAGGGCGTGGATGTGACGCCGTTCAAGGTGCCGACACCACTCGAAGCGGCGCATGACTATCTATGGCGCGCCCATGCCGCGGTGCCCCGGCTGGGGACCATCGGCATCTTCAACCGCTCGCACTATGAGGATGTGCTGGTGACGCGGGTGCATAAGACGATCACCGACAAAGTAGCGAAACGGCGCTTCCGGGAGATCAATCAATTCGAGGAGATGCTGCATGGCAACGGCGTCACCATCCTCAAATTCTTTCTCCACATCAGCCACAAAGAGCAAACCACCCGCCTGAAGGCGCGCTGCGACGATAAGGAAAAGCAATACAAGATCAGCGAAAGCGACTTCCACGAGCGCGTGTACTGGAAGAAGTATCAGCAGGCCTACGAAGATGCCATCGACCACACCAGCCAGAAGCATGCACCGTGGTTCGTCATTCCCTCCGACCACAAGTGGTACCGCAATCTGGCCATCTCGCGCATCATCGTCGATGCTCTGGAAGAGATGGACTTAAAGTATCCGCAGCCGGCATTCGATGTGTCGAAGGTGTGCGGGGAACTGTAAAGTGGGGCGCGATTGGCGTGAAGGGCCGCCAATGCTCCCTACGGCTTACGACTCGTAGTAAAGATACCGCCGCCACTTCGGATCGGAGTGGCCGATCATGCGCATGATGTGACGGCTGGTGTGCAGCGAGAAAGGCCGCGGCTCGCGCAGCAGCTTCATCTCGGTCAGCTCATGCAGCAGATGATTGCCCTTGCGCCGGTTGCAGGTGTGGCAGCAGGCCACCAGGTTCTCCCAGGTGGAGAGTCCGCCGCGCGAGCGCGGCTGCACATGGTCCAGCGTCAGCTCGCCGGAGTTCATCACCACGCCGCAGTACTGGCAGGTGTTGCGGTCGCGCAGCAGGATGTTCTTGCGCGAGAGCGCGCGCGTCTGGTGCGGGATGCGCCGGTATTCGAGCAGCCGGATCACCGATGGCATCGGCACGCGCACGCGCGCCGCATGCAGAATCGCGCCCTGCTCCTCTTCCGTGCGCGCTACGCCCTTCAGCACCAGCACCAGGGCGCGCCGAGCGCCGCAGATGTTGATCGGCTCATAGGAGGCGTTCAGCACCAGTACCGGGCGCTGCATGGTGATCGGTTGCGCCACCCGGATCTCCACCGGCGGCGTGTGCGTCAGCTTGGTCTTGCGTGTGTGCGCGGTTGCCTTCACTGGCGACATCTCCCTGTAGTTAACGGCCTGCCCAAAAACATTTCCGTACCGCAATACGACTGCGCCTCTATAGCCCCACTCTTTCGCCTGCCGATGTCAGCGCGCCGGCATCCCACAGCGCCACCCCTTCACGCTGCGTCCTCGCCACTGTCGCCACCCAGACCGCCTTTGCACCGGCTCGCAGCAGCACCCGGCTGCACGCAGCGGCGGTCGCCCCCGTGGTGTAGATGTCGTCTACCAGCAGCACCTCCCGGTCGCGCACGCGCGCCGCATCGCGAACAGCGAAGGCGCCACGGAGATTCCGCCGGCGTCCCTGCGGACTCAGCCGTGACTGGCTGTCGGTGGCGCGCTGGCGTTGCAACCCGCCTCGCGCCATGGTCCAGCGATGCGCCTTGTCCGTGCACTGGAGTTCGCGAACCAGCGCGCTCGCAATCCGCTCCGCGTGGTTAAACCCGCGTTGCCGGCGCTTCGCGCGATAGAGCGGCACCGGGACAACCAGCACCTCTGTGCCTGGATCGATCGGCAATCCGGTCACCGCAGGCGCGAGCCGTTGCCCGAGGCGGTTGGCAATCGGCTTCATGCCGCTGTACTTCAGCAGGTGGATCAAGCCGCGCAGTTCATTCTCGTATCTCCCGTAAGCAACGGCCTGGGAGAACGTTTCCGGCCGCTCCTGGCACACGTCGCAGAGCCGCGGCTCGCCTGCCGCCAGATGCGCCAGTGACGAGTGAGGCAGCCCCAGATCTTCACCGCAATGCGAACACAGCTCACCCGTTTGCGGCGTTACCGACGACCAGCAGGACTCACAGATAGGAAGGGAAGAGAAGCGCAGGAGGGATTGCTTGCAGAGCGCGCAGGAGGCAGGGTAGAGCGCGGCGCTCAATGCATCGAAGATCGGTTGCAGGGGACTTCGCAGGAAGCGTGCAGCCGCCCGCCATGACAGGGTCACTGCTGCCGGAACGTCCGATGTCAGAGCTGTCTGACTGCGGAAGACCCACCCTCTTTCAACCAGTTGCCGCCTTGGGAGCACCATGCTGCCCCGGCGCCAGGCACCGATGCACTGAGTATAGAGCAGCGGCCGCGTGCGCGTCATCAGGAAAGACGCTGGCCCTCAGCGAGTGGCGACGCGTGGACTGGATGGCGCGGCAGCCCGGGCTTTGCTCTTCGACAACATCGTCGCTACGACTCCGAGAATAATCATTGCCGCGCCCGCGGCCTGCAGCGCCGAGACATGCTCACCGCCCAGCGCCACGCCGATGACGAGCGCAATCAGCGGATTGACATACGCATAGCTGGCGACCCGCGTGGCCGGCTCGTGGTGAATGAGCCAGGTGTAGGACGTGAAAGCCAGGATGGACGCGCAGGTCACCAGATAGACGAACGACGCCACGGTATGCCAATGCCAGGATGCCAGCGCTGCGGGAATCCGCGGCAACTCCCCCGCCACGGCAGAGATAGCGAGCAGCCCCACACCGCCGAGCGCCATCTGGAGTCCCGCACGCATCGCCTGATCCTCCGGCAGGGCCAGCGAACGACTCCACAGCGTTGCAAACGAAAAGACGATCGTGCCGGCCAGTTCCACCAGCACACCGCTGACCATGGAGTGTTCGAGGCCGATGGAGCGCGTCACCAGACAGACTCCAACGATTCCCAGCAGTGCAGCGCCTGCCACAGAGATGCCAAGCCGCTGTGTTCGAAAGACCAGCACCTCGCCCAGCAGGATCCAGATGGGGATCATGGCGGCGATGACAGCGGCCGCCCCGGAGGCGATGCGTGTTTCTGCCCAAAACAGACAGCCATAGCTGCCCGTGAACAGCAGAAGCCCGAGCAGAAGCGAATTCCAGAAGGCGCGCCGGCTGACGGTAGAAGTGCCTCGCCATCGGCTGAAGACATAGAGTGCGACGCCGGCCAGCAGAAAGCGGATGGCCGCGGAGAAAAACGGCGGCGTGACCGCGACCATGTCCCGGATGGCCAGAAACGAGCCGCCCCAGAAGACATAGATCGCCCCGTACGCCAGCAATCGGATGGTCTTCCGCGACATCGCCATGGATTAGAGGATAGTGCAGCCGGTTGCGATCACTCAGCTTGTTACGCGTTCACCGCGCTGGATCTGAGAGGGCTGGTCCAAGCCTCCCACATTGCGAATCCAGCCTGCGAATGGCGATGCCGCGCTGTTACACTCGCTGTTCCCCAAACGCGATGAAAGTCACTGAGGGTAAATCAGCCGTGCCGGAGACCACGCAGCAGTTTCAGCCATTCGTTCCGCCCACGGAGTCGCGACCGGAGCTGACCTTCCGGGCCCTCCTGCTGGGTTCACTCTTCGGCGTTCTCTTTGGCGCTGTCACGGTCTATGTCGGGTTGCGCGCGGGTTTGACGGTCGCGGCATCGATTCCGATATCGGTGCTCTCCATCAGCGTGCTGCGCGCGCTTGGCCGGGCCTCGATTCTTGAGAACAACATCGTCCAAACCACCGGCAATGCCGGGCAGTCCATTGCGTCCGGTGTCATCTTCACGCTGCCGGCGCTGGTCTTTCTCGGCTTCGATCTCGAATACTCGCGCATCTTTTTTCTCGCCCTGATCGGCGGCTGGCTCGGCGTGCTCTTCATGATCCCGCTGCGCCGTCAGCTCATCGTCCAGGAACACGGCACGCTCACCTATCCGGAAGGCACGGCATGCGCGGATGTGCTGCTCGCGGGCGAGCACGGCGGCTCCTTTGCCAGCCGCGTCTTTTTCGGGCTGGGGCTCGGCGGAATCTATACGTTCTTCCAGAACGACAATCTCTTTGGCGCATGGCCGGGCACCCCTGACTATCAGCCGAATTGGCTCAAGGGCGCGGCCATCCGCGCCGATGTCACGCCGGAATATCTCGGAGTGGGCTACATCATCGGCCCCCGCGTTGCCGGAGTCATCTTTGCCGGCGGCGTCTTTTCCTGGCTCGTGGTGATGCCGCTGATTCACTTCTTCGGCTCGCATATACCCGACGCGATCTATCCCGGCACCAAGCCGGTCGCCATGATGTCGCCCTCCGATCTGTGGGCGAGTTACATCCGCCCGATGGGCGCAGGCGCTGTCGCCGCATCCGGCCTGATCACCCTGCTCAAGACCATGCCGACCATCGTGGGCGCGCTGCGTTCCGGCGCGAAGGAGTTCGGCAAGGGCGCGGACAAGACCGCTGCGCTGCGCACAGACCGCGACCTTCCCATGAGCGTCGTGATCTTCGGCTCCGCCGCCCTGGTGCTCCTGATGTTCTTCTTCCTCACCTTCCGATCCCGTACCCGGAGCGCAGACCACGCTGTTGTCGAACTTTGCCGCTTCCATTCTGGTGGTCATCTTCGGATTTCTCTTTGTGACGGTTGCCTCGCGCATCGTTGGATTGATCGGCAGCTCGGCCAGTCCGGTCTCCGGCATGACCATCGCGACGCTGATGGCCACGACCGCCATCTTCCTGGTAAAGGGCTGGACGGCTCCCGCCTTCGGCGCACTGGCGATCACGATCGGTGGCGTCGTCTGCGTCGCGGCTTCGAATGCAGGAGACACTTCGCAGGACCTGAAGACCGGCTTCCTGATCGGCGCAACGCCGTGGAAGCAGCAGCTCGCCCTCATGGTCGGCGTGATCGTCTCCACCTTCGTCATCGGCGCAACGCTGAACGTGATGAACAAGGGTCTGGAGGAGTTCCGCGACACATCGCGAGCCTGGGATATCTCCGTGCCGCACGATGGCGTGCAGGTGCAGCAGCAGCACTTCCAGCATTCGCGCATTCACGTCATTCACGCGGACAAGACCGCCGACACTGCCGCCGGCCCGACATCCGACGAGCGCGACGCCGGCCAGTACACGCTGCTGAACGCGCTCGGGTCGCATGAGCTGGCAGATGGCAAATATCTCTACAACCCGAACACGCACACGATTGAGGTGCAGTGGATCCAGGGAATCGGCAGCGAGAAGGCTGCCGCTCCGCAGGCGCGGCTGATGGCCACCGTCATCAGCGGCATCCTCAGCCGCAAACTGCCGTGGGGACTGGTGCTGCTCGGGGTCTTCCTGGTGATCGCAGTGGAGCTGCTGGGCATCCGCTCGCTCTCCTTCGCGGTGGGGGCCTATCTATCCATCGCTACGACGCTGGCGATCTTCTGCGGCGGCGTGGTGCGCTGGATGGTCGATCGTGCCGTGGCCCAATACAGCGGGCGCACAGCGCGAGACCGAGAGTGAGGTCAGCCCGGGCTCGCTCTATGCCTCGGGACTGATCGCCGCCGGCGGCATCGTGGGCCTGCATGGGCGTGGCCCTCAAGCTCTATGAGGCAGCCACGGACAAGAGCGACGTCCTGCAATTCCCCGTCACCAATCCGCTGCATCACGACTGGGTCTCCGTGCTGATGTTCGCCCTGCTGGCTTTTTCGCTTTACTACTTCGCCCGCAAGCCGCTGGGCAGTGCAACCGATGCGGCAACGCCTCCCGCAGAGGACTAAAACGGGACAGAAACGCCCCTGGTAACACGTTTGTTGTAGCGGCCACCACCCTCGTGGCATGGAAGCCTCGCACGCCCGTCGCAAGCTTTGGATGGCCTCGCAAGGAGAGGCGGAAATGCATAACATCCTGGTCTCCCTCGCCGTCACCGTTCTGTTACTCTCGCCCATCGGAATCGTAGCGTGCCTCAAGCGGCCATCCGTCTAAGCACCGCTTCAGCGCGCTGCCTCACTCCCCCGCCAACCTCTTACGCAACATCTGCAGCACCGGGCCCCTCCCCCACCTCCCCCTCGCATCACAAAATTTCCATTCCGCAAATGCAACCTGCAGCACCTGCCCGAAAAAACAATCGTGGCGCACCGCGCATCGTGCAAGCGGACGGCTTTTTCAATTGCGATTCACATCCTTTCAACAATCGCTCTGTTGCGGAAGATCATGCAGAGCGTGGTCTGCGCAGTTTGTTGCCAAACGCAACGGGAAAAGCGTGTGCAGATTCGCCGCATCTTCCCCGTTGCACAGTTGTCTGCCTCTGCTTAGTCTCTGGAAGCGTTGTCGAGCAATCGACAATGCAGCTTTCGCCTTTTACTGACAACTTGAGTTAGAGCAGGGCGCGCTTCGGCATGTGCGCAAACCCTATTGCTCCTGCACGTGTAGACCGATAAACGGAAGTGGACGCAGCCTCCTGACGAGAACGCTGCATCAAGCACTACCCACGGTGACACAAAACAGAGCGAGCGGGAAAGCTCGTCGTGGCTGGTCGCAGTCCGGCATTTCCGGCATGCAGTTGCCGGTAGGCCCGGACCCATGTCCACACGAGGGGCGCTGGCAACCATGCCTGATCCGTCCTCTGCTCTTTCCGCAACGGGGCCCTGTGCGCCCGGATGACAGCGGCACCGCGATTCGCGAAATGGGAGTTGCTTTCTCGCACCCCACTCCGTACGCGGACGAGGCCGCTTTGTTTTCCATAGCCCAGGGCCTGTCTGCGGCAACGGCCCACCTCTCCGGGAGACGTCACACGTAATGTGCGATTTTGAGCATTCCGGAGCAGCACGACCCCGTAACGCGGGGTAGAAGGGAAGTTTCATGCGGCCACGCAAGACCATCCTTTGCGTCGATGACAACGAGCAGGCGCTTTCCGTTCGCAAATTTATGCTGGAGACGCGTGGGTATCGCGTGTTGAGTGCCCACACGGCTGCCGATGCTCTCGAAATATTCGCTGCAGGGAATGTAGACCTGGTATTGAGCGACCTGCTGATGCCGCAAATGGACGGCAACGAGCTGGTGCGCCGAATGAAAACCATGGCTCCCGAGGTGCCTGCCATCATCCTGAGCGGCAGCGTCAAGAACTTCGAGCGGGCCAGCAGCGCCGACGCGTTTCTGCCCAAGGGCGCCTGCACGCCGCTCGAGGTGCTGGAGCGCATCCGCGTGATGATTGCGCGCAAACGAGGCCCGCGCAAGGCGCTGCACCGCGAGCATGACCCTGTGGTCCTCTCACCGATGACGCACGAAGCGGTCACCGTCGCAAGCTAACGAGTGGGCGGCCGGGACGGTACAATCGCGAAGTGCCGTCCATGGAAGTGCCGCCCATCATTGTTGCTCGAGACCTGAGCAAAACCTATCGTTCGGGACGCATCGCCGTACCCGCGCTCAAGGAGGTCTCCTTTGCGGTGGAGCGCGGTGAGTTCGTTTCCATCGTGGGGCCCTCGGGAAGCGGCAAATCAACGCTCTTCTATCTCCTGGGGGGCCTTACCCGCGCGACCACCGGCAGCGTCCTCATTGACGGCGTTGACTTTGCGAAGCTGCCCGATGCCGAACGTACCGCCGTCCGTGGCCGCAAGATCGGCTTCGTCTTCCAGAAGTTCAACCTGCTACCCACCCTGACGGCTCGGGACAACATCGAGATCGCCTACGAGATCAGCGGCCGGCAGAGCGGGGGAAAGCAGCCGCCGCTGGACCAGAAGTTTCTTTCGCAGCTGGCCGAGCTGCTGGGCATTGACGGCCGCCTGGATCATCGCCCGTCGGAGCTCTCCGGGGGCGAGCAGCAACGCGTCGCGATTGCCCGGGCGCTCATTACCCGTCCTGCGCTGGTGCTCGCGGACGAACCGACCGGAAACCTGGACAGCGCCAATTCCGACATCGTGCTGTCCATGCTGAGGCGCTCCAACCAGGAGTTCCAGCAGACCGTGCTCATGATCACGCACAATCCGGAGGCGGCCGCGGTCGGCGACCGCATTCTGCATATCCGGGATGGCCATTTGCTGGAGCAGGACTCTGCTGCGGCGGCGAGTCCTCACTAAACCGGTTGCGGGGGGCCAACAGACGCAAAGCTGTCCTGCCCTCTCCATCCTGCGGGTCGAATTGACCCGCCCCCCGCCCGCCGATATACTCAGCAAGTAATTCAGCGGGAGTAGCTCAGTGGTAGAGCATCGCCTTGCCAAGGCGAGGGTCGCGGGTTCAAGTCCCGTCTCCCGCTCCAGATAGCGGCGATTCCGCTGTCGTGCCGGCGTGACGACCTGACACACCGCACCACATCCTCTCCGCAAGACGGCGCGGTACCCAAGTGGTAAGGGAGAGGTCTGCAAAACCTTTACGCGTGAGTTCGATTCTCACCCGCGCCTCCAATCTCTTCAGTGATTTAGCTTAGCGCTATGGCTAGACAAGAGCGCTCCGCCCCCCGCCTCACAGCCAGTCTCATGATCGCTATTGCGATTCCGCTCGCCGGATGCCGGGACAGCGCGATCGGCGTGACAGGTGCGACAAGCGTGCGCCACCCCTACAGCACCACTTTTCCGCTCACGGAGAATCCGATCAGCGAGAGCGGAAGCTGGGTGGGGGGCAGCAGCGGGGGAGCGACCTTAGCGAGTCTTTGGGCGAGAGGCAGAATCTGGAGAGGAGGACGTCTTTGGGGGAATGTGCAGACCGCCTCCGGCCTGGCTTACGGCGTCAGCGAACCTACGGAGTTTGGCGATCCGACGGCCATTCTCTCGGGCAAGTGGGGTCCTGCACAGACGGTTACGGCCACAGTGAAGATCAACAAGATACCTACCGGCAGATGCTGTCATGAAGTGGAATTGCGCCTGAGGACGACTATCTCTCCCCACAGCATCACGGGATATGAAGCCTATTGCAGCGTGATGCCCAACAACCCGTATTGCCATATCGCCCGTTGGAATGGCCCGAATGGAAGCTATTGGAACTTCGAGACGGGAAAGAGTGCAATTTACGTCAAAGACGGTGACGTTATGAAGGCCACCACAACCGGCACGAATCCAACGGTGATCACTCTCTATAGGAACGGCGTGCAGATTCTGCAAGCCACGGATAGCGGATCTGCCGGCGGAGGATTTGGCGCCTTTGGGCCGTGGACTTCGGGAAATCCAGGCATCGGGTTCTATGACAATCCCGATAGCAACTGGAAGTATTTCGGCTTCTCTTCCTTCAGCGCCACCGATGGCGGGGACGATTCAGGAAACAGATAAGTCACGTTGCGCGAACGATCTGGCACGTGCCGTACGGATGGTTCAGGCGGTCCGCTTTTGTGTTCCGGACTGTCGAGCGGCGCTCAATCTGCCATTCCTGAGGCTGGAGGTCCAGTCGATGCCAGTTCGCGCTGCCGTCGTAAAGATTTGTATTTCTCCGCGATTGCTTTTCGCAGAGCGATCTCCACATTGCGCCCATCACAATGCCAATTGAGAGTGATCCCCAAGCGATCAGGACTGTCATCCAGTGTCTCCTGTTATCAATCTCACGCTGCCTGCATTTTTCAGGCCGCGCGGCTATACATGCACCCGCTGTACATGCACCCTAGGATGCGCTGAATTGTCCTGTGAAGTACCTGAGTTGAGGCCACACCGAAATAAAGGCTTCTACCATTCCATGCTGGCACGCGATACAGCTGTTTTTGCCCACTGCAGAGGCCACCATGTCAGAAAGCGCATCTTGTCCGGAAGTTTTTGCGCCCCTTAAACTTGCGTCTCTCATACGTCGGCCGCCTGCCCATTATGGGAATAGAGCAAGACTGGTGACGATATACCGGTCTCCAATTCGCCGGTCGCTGAATCCGAGTCAGTATATAGCGTGAAAGTTGCTCAGTGACTGCAATAATAAGTAGTTAGCCCTACCCGCTATTTTTGTTACCGTCAACGGAATCTTGCTTGCGCCTATATATCCGAAAACTGAAACAGAGACTAGCGGTGTGGCAGGCTGACGGCGTAGAGATACCAGGCCGCATGCGGCAGCCACTCTTCCGTCCACCGCCAGTCTTCATCCTTACCGGTAACAGCGAAGCCCTCGTTGAAGGCGATGCCATCCTCGTCGTTGCTCGCAGCCGTAATGCCGTTGAGAATGGCGCCCGGAGCGCTGGTGTATTTGTACGAGCGGAAGTACATATACGGAGCGTTGCCGTGCCCGCTGCCCATAAGCATGCTGCTGTCGAAGGGATTGCGCCCCAGGATCCAATGCAGTTGATCGTCTGCATAAACTTCGAGCGCGGACCGGAATTGCGGATCATCCGCAAAGAGCGGTGCTGCCATGCGCGCAGCGGCCGCGAGTGACGCGAGACGCGCATCTTCCCCCTGCCACCATGGCGCAGCCTCCGTATCGTGCGGGAAGAAGAACGCCGCTCGCACCTGGCCGTTGCGCATACGCACAAGCTGGCGCGCATAGTCGAATGGATTGTTCACATCGCGCGTGGTTGCCAGCTCAAACTGCAGCGAGCGCTTGACGGCTTCCAGCGCGCGTTGGCGATTCGCTGCAGACGCGGTCTCTGCATAGCGCAGCAGGCTGATCACAGGAAGCCCCGCGTCGGAAGGATGGAAGAATGGCCGTGTGCCGTCATCGGCACGCCAGTAGTCGTGGAACGCGCCCTGGGTGGTCAACCGCGCCATCAGGTGTGCGGCGCGCTTGTCCGCTGCCTCGCGATAGATCTCCTTATGGCTGGCGCGATACAGCTCTGTGGCGGCCATCAACGCGCAGTAATCGTCGAGGATATTTTCCGTGTGGTCGTTCAGCAGCTCGCGATTGTGCGCTTCGAGAAAAGCGAACGCCTCCTCAGCGGTCTGCAGATACTTCGCGCGCGTGAAGTCGCCATCCTGCGGCATGGTGCTGGCCAATGCCAGCGCGGCGATCGACATGCCGGCGCCAGCACGATAGCCCGCTTGATACACATACGGTCCTTCGGCGACAGGAGGCGCGCTCTGCGTGGACTGGGTGGCGCTGGTCTTGATCTGCGTCCGCCAGTTTGGATTGCCGATCTTGCGGTCTTTGGCGAGCTTCGCCGGTCCCGGCGCGTCGATGCTCTGGAGGAAAGAGCCGCCGGGCCGCTTGAGCCGCACCAGGAAGTCCGCGCCGAAGAGACCCTCATCCAGAAGGCGGCGCTCATATTCGCTGAAATTGTCATCATGCCGCGCCTTCAGCGTGTTGTAGCTGGCGAGCAGCGACCACGCGACCAGCGGCACCTGCTGCGGATTGAAGTAGGAAGTAAGGTTCTGGTGCGAGAGATGAATGCCGTAATCGCCGGTGGCGTCATACCAGCCGCCATGCACGTCCACGGTGCCATGGCCGATGGGCAAGGGCAGATGGCTGTCAGCTCGATCCATATCGCCGCTGGCGCGCTGCCCCTTGAAGTAGAAGAGGACATTGGACAGGGTCGCCCGCTCCAGCAGGTCGTCCTCGATCTGAAAGCTGCAGGAACTGGCGGTGTTGTTCCCGGCCATGGCGCGCAGCACATAATGCCCGGGCGTGCGGAATGCCGAGAACTCCGCCTTCCAATACATGCGGTCGCCCCAGTGATCTACCTTGCCGGCCGGTGTGGGCGTGCCGCTGAAGACGACCTTGCCCGTGGCATCGTCGACCAACGTGAATTGCGTTGGATTGCTTCCTTCCGCGCCTGAGATCAGCGCCACCTTGGGCGCGGCCGTCTCATAGCCGACCTGATCTACCAGAACGCGCATCTCGCCACTCACCTGCGCGGACGCCAGCGAAGCCACCCACGCGCACGAAACAAGGACAAGACAGTGTCGAAAGAATCGGATGGTGACGCCCTCCTGGCTGCTGCCAGCGACTATACCGCAGAGTTATGTGCAGATTCTCGGCTGTATGCGCCCGATATGTGCAATGCTGGTTCGAACTTCAGCGGTTTGCGGAGGACGCAGTGCGACGAAACTGCGAAACAATTCCCGGCCACGATTCTCGTTTGAGATATCCACGCGGGCTCGAGAGTCCGGCTGCGAAGCAATTGCGATGCATCACGTTCCCATGGGTCGGCCTTCTCGTGCTCGCTGCGCCCTCTGGCAGCTTCTCCGGCAAAACGCGTCGTCCGTCCACCTCGGCTTCCGCAAATCATCGCCTACATCTTCCCGCGTGACCGCGCCCTCCAGCCCGGCGACGTAGCGGCTGGGAAGCTGACTCGCATCAACTACGCCTTTGCCAATATTCAGGATGGCCGCATCGTGACCGGCAGCCCGGTGGACGAGGCCAACTTCGCGACTCTCGTCGGACTCAAGCAGCAGAACCCGTCGCTGCAGGTGCTGGTCTCCGTTGGCGGCTGGATATGGTCGGGAAACTTCTCCGACATGGTGCTTACCACGCAGAGCCGAAGGCGATTCATCGAGAGCGTGGTCGAGTTCGTAGACCGCTACAAGCTCGACGGCCTCGATATTGACTGGGAGTATCCGGGCATGACGGGTAACGGCAATCGCTTCCGTCCGGAGGACAAGCGCAACTTCACTCTGGTCCTCAAGGAACTCCGGGCCCGGTTTAATGTGGAGCAACGCAAGCTGGGGCGTCCACTGCTGCTCTCATTGCAGCGGGCTCATCGTCCGAGTTCATCGCACACACTGAACTCGGCCGGGTCCAGCGCTATGTCGATACCGTGAACCTGATGGCCTACGACTACTACGAGCCAGGCAGCGACAAGATCTCAGGCAATCACGCTCCGCTCTACACCGATCCCGCGGATCCAAAGCGCGCTTCCGCCGACCAGTCAGTCCAGGAGTTCGAACGCGCCGGTGTGCCGCCGCGGAAGATCGTGCTCGGCGTACCCTTCTATGGACACGTCTGGGGCGATGTCCCGCCCACGGATCATGGACTCTTCCAGCCGGGAGTGGCGGTGCCCAACGCATTCGCGAACTACGGGAACATCGTGACGAGCATGCTGAATCAGGGATTCACGCGCTACTGGGACGCTGCCGCGTCGGTCCCCTATCTCTACAGCGAACAGAAGCGCGAGTTTGTTTCCTATGAGGACACTGAATCGCTGGCGTTGAAGTGCGCCTATATACGCCGTAAAGGGCTGGGCGGGGTCATGTTCTGGGACTACACCGGCGACCCGTCGGGAGCGCTGCTGAATACCATCAACACCGCCTTCTACGGCAACGGTGCGGATGCTGGGAGTCGCCGATGAACGCTACCGTTTCAGCACCTTCTATTGGAATTGCCGGCCAGGCCGTCTCTACCCGCGTCGTCTCGATCGACATCTTCCGCGGCATCACCATGGCGGTCATGATCTTTGTCAACGATCTGGATAGCGTTCACGGCCTCACCAAATGGACCTATCACATGCCGGCCAACGTGGACGCCATGACCTATGTCGACATGGTTTTTCCGGCGTTTCTCTTCATCGTCGGCATGGCGTTGCCGATTGCCGTGAAGCAGCGGCTGAAGCGAAATGCTTCGGTCGCATCCCTGTGGCTGCATGTGGTGCTGCGAGCCATTGCGCTGCTGGTGCTCGGCCTCATTCTCGCGAATGCCGAGCAAGGTGATCCGGCACGCATGCATATGAATCCCAATGCATGGGCGCTCCTCGGCCTGGCCGGCGGCATCCTGCTGTGGAATGTTTATAGCGGCCTCAGCAGCAGAACTGTTTTGCTCTTGCGAGGGGGTGGCGCGGCGCTCATCGTCGCCATGTTCGCCATCTTTCGGCGTTCCACTCCGCACGGCGAAGCATGGATCAAGTTCGCGTATCCGGAGATACTCGGCCTCATTGGCCTCACGTACTTTGCCGTCTGCCTGCTCTACATACCGACCCGCCGCTGGCGCATCGCGCCGGTCGTCTGGTTCATCGCCCTTGTCGCCTTCAATGCAGCATGTGTCGCCAAATGGCTGCCGCTCGGCCACGTCTCGATGTACATCTGGCCCTTCGGCAATGGAGCACTGCCCAGCCTTGTCATGGCCGGTGTCGTGACTTCATCCATCTTTCTGGGTGAGCATCGCTGGAAGACTCCATGGCAGAAGATCCAGATCGCTCTTCTGATGGCCGTTGTGTGCTTCGTCGCGGGCTGGCTGCTTGCGCCGCTGGGCATCTCGAAGATTCGCGCAACGCCCACCTGGGCACTGTGGACTATCGCAGCCAGTTGCGTTCTGTTCTCCGCCCTGTATTGGATATGCGATGTGCGCAAGCAGAGCGGCTGGGCATGGCTGGTGCGGCCCGCCGGTTCCAACACACTGCTGACCTATCTTGTCCCGGATGTCTACTACTTCCTCGCCGGGCTGATGGGTTTTGAGTCTCTGCTAGGGCACTGGAACGCTGGCTGGCCAGGCATCATTCGCGCGGTCTGCTTTACCATCGCGATCTTGCTGATTGCGAGGGGTCTGACCAGGGCGCGTCTGCGGATGCAGCTATAACACAGCCTGCTCAGTGAGAAAGCGACGATAGGTCGAGCTTTGTAACCGGCTGCGAACCGTAATTCGCGACGTAGGCGTCGCCGCTATCGGGTTCGACAACGACTGCGTAGGGATTCGTTCCGGCAGGAATAGTGCCAAACACGCGGTTGGTGGTGCCATCAATCACGGTCGCGTTGTTGCTGTGCGTGTTTGCGACGAAAATGCGATGCCGTTTTCCATCGACCGTAAGCGCCTGCGGATGATGACCGGCTGCCACGGTCGCCACCGGCTTCATCGTCGCGCCGTCAATGATGGTCACGGAATCGCCCACGTAGTTGGCGACGTAGATCCGGTTTGTTGTCTCGTCGACCGCCACCGCGTCGGGCATCGCGCCAGTGGGCACCTTGTCTGTTCTGCCGTCTTCTTCGTGATAGGCAAGAAGGATGTTTCTGCCAATCTCCGTCACATAGACAATGCCGCGTTGCTCATCGACCGCAAGCCCCCACGCGTGGGACAGGCCGAGGTCTTCATGATGAATCGCATTTGCCGCATCCAGCATCGTGAGCGACGGGTCCTCATAGCTGATGAAGAACGCGCGCCGGCGGCGTGCGTCGGTTTCGACATAATCTTTGGATCCCCCCGGCAACTGCTGAACGCTGTTGGTCGCTGTGTCGATGACCGTGATCTCGTTGCTGAACGTGTTTGTCACGTAGGCGCGGTGCAGCGTGGCGTCCAGGCCAATCGCATATGGGCGCTTGTCGGTCGGTAGAGACTTGATCACGCGATCCGTAGCGCCATCGATCACGCTGACGTCGCCGCTGCCGGCGTTCACCACGTAAATCCGATTTGCAGTAGCGTCCACAACAATGCAATTCGGCGCGCGGCCTACGTGCAATCGTCGAGCGCGCTCCTTCGCGATCCACCACGATGACGCGATTGCCGTCCTGATCCACGGCATAGAGCTTGTGATTTGTGGGATTGAAGACGAGTGCCCGTGGATGGATCGTCCTGCCGTGGGGCTCAGCGCTGGCCTGCGCTCCTAGATTGCGCGAATTCGCAAACATCATGACGCTTGCCGCAAAGACCAGCGTAGCGGACCGCCGCAGAATTCCGTGTCGCCTCATCGGTGATGCCCCTCTTCTTCTCTACGGGGAATAATAGTCGTCGGCAGGCTGCCCTGTGACAAGGTATAACGTTTGTGTTCCGTACTTCAGCGCAGCCGGAGACAAAACGTTGATGAAGGTCTTTGTATCACTGCTGAGAGCCGTTTGTGTTCTGCTCTTGGTCTTCGGGTATGCGTGCGATCTACGGGCGCAGTCGCCGGCTCCCCGGTTTCACGTGATCGCGCTTGCCGAAAAGGGCGGCATCCACAAGCCATTTGTCGACGGCGCAAAGGTGTGGCTTGCCCAGGAGGCGGCTCGTGACCACTTCACCATCGACTACATCGAGAACACCGACCCCATCAACGATGCCTTCCTTTCCCACTACCAACTTTTCATTCAACTGAACTATCCGCCGTATAACTGGACACCGACGGCGGTCGCCGCATTTCAGCGTTATATCGATGAGGGACGCGGCGGCTGGATCGGCTTCCACCACGCCACGCTGCTGGGACACTTCGACGGCTTCGGCCTCTGGCCGTGGTTCTCCGACTTTATGGGAGGCATCCAGTTCAAGGATTACATCGCCACCTTCGCCTCCGGCACAGTCCACGTGGAGGACCTGCACCATCCCGCGATGAAGGGGCTCGGCAGCTCGTTCCCCATCGAAAACGAGGAGTGGTACACCTGGGATAAAGACCCGCGGCCCAATGTGCATGTATTGGCTACCGTGGATGAGAACAGCTACACGCCTACAACAAAGATCAAAATGGGTGGCGACCACCCGGTGGTGTGGACCAACGAACACAAAAAGGCGCGAAATATCTATATCTTCATGGGTCATCATCCGGAGTTATTCCAGAACAAGTCATTCACCATGCTCTTTCATAATTCCATCCTGTGGGCGGCCCACTCATGATCC
Organism: uncultured Acidobacteriaceae bacterium; assembly: GCA_963750845.1. Taxonomy (GTDB): domain Bacteria; phylum Acidobacteriota; class Terriglobia; order Terriglobales; family Acidobacteriaceae; genus KBS-83. Next base: position 104,208 of record CAVVSP010000006.1, on the reverse strand, counting down.
GAAAGACAGCGGTACTTTTCTTTGTTCTGGCATTCGCCTGCTTTGCGTTGCCACAGACACCGCAGCCGAAATTCCACGTGCTCGCTTTCTATACCGAGAAGACGGAAGCCGATCACGTGGACTTTGCGCGCCAGGCGGTAACGTTCTTTGAGGCTGAGGCGAAGCGCGACAACTTCGACTGGCATGTCACCACAAACTGGAACGACCTGAATGCAGAAAATCTGCAGCACTACCAGTTAGTGGTGTGGCTGAACGACTCTCCCCAGCAGCCGGCACAGCGCCAGGTCTTCCAGCAATATGTGGAGCACGGCGGCGCATGGATGGGTTTTCACTTCGCCGGCTACAACGACGAGAGCACGCACTGGCCCTGGTTCACCGGCGATTTTCTCAGTGCAGTCTTTCTCACAAATAGCTGGCCTCCGCTGCCGGCAACGCTCGTCGTAGAAGATCGGGAGAGTCCAGTGACGCGCGGCCTTCCGGAGACGTTTATCTCCCCCGCCAACGAGTGGTACATCTGGAAGCCGGATCCGCGCGCGAATAAGAATATTCATGTCTTATTGAGCTTGAGTCCGTCGAACTACCCGCTCGGCATGAAAGATACGCTGACCGCCGGCGACCTGCCGGTGGTCTGGACCAACACGAAATACAAGATGGTCTACTGCAACATGGGCCACGGCGACAAAGTCTTCACCAGCGAAACGCAGAACCAGCTCTTCAGAAACGCGATCCTATGGCTGGGTGAATCGAAGGCGAAATAGACGCGCGACTATCTCACGAGATACGGCCTAGATTGCTTTCTGCTTACGCGGCTTCGCTGCTACTTCTTTGCCTTCCCTCTGCGGCGCCTTCTTTGTCGCAGCAGTCTTTGCCGGCACCAGTGTGGGCTGGGCGCGCTCTTTTTCGGCAAGGCTCTGCTTCAAGGCCGTCATCAGATCGATGACGGGAGCCAGCCGTCGCTTCTCTACGCCAGGTTTCGGCGTTGCGCCGGCACGCTTGGTTTCAATAAGCGCGAGCACCTTCTCCTTATAGTTGTCCTGAAACTGCTCTGGCTCGAACGGCGAACGCAGCGACTCCATGAATTTCTCGGCGAGCGCGACCTCCTGTTCCGGGACCTCCGATGCAGTGTCATGCCCATACTCGCCAACCTCTCTGACCTCCGCGGGATAGTAGAGCGTGTGTAGCAGCAATCCCTGGTCGTAAGGCCGGATCAGCACCACCTGCTCACGCCCGCTGAGCGTGACGCGAGCAATGGCGGCAAGCTTCTCGCGAGTCATGCCGCGAAACAGCAAATTGTAAGCGCGCTTGCCGGAATCTTCCGCGGCCGAGTAGTACGAAGTCTCGAAATAGATAGGGTCTACTTCGTCCAGCGACACAAACTGCTGGATCTCCATCACGTCTGAGGACTCGGCTTCGAGCGTCTTGAGTTCGTCGGAGTTGACCGTCACGTAGACGCCCTTCTCCACTTCGTAGCCCTTCTGCAGCTCGCTCCGCTCCACCACGCGGTCGCATTGCGGGCAAAAGATCTGTTGCTTGATCCGCCCACCGCACTCGCTATGAATCTGGTTGAAGCTGACATGCTCTTCGCGAGCAGCCGCAAACAGGCGAACGGGAACGGAAACCAGCCCGAAGGAGATATATCCCTTCCAAACCGTCGATGCCATAGACACACTCCGGAGGGAAAGTATAGATGAGGCCGCAAAATTGACCTATCCACTAACTCAATACCTTCGCATTTTCATCGCCCCAATTGTGACGAAGCGCCCAACAGATAGGATGTCTCCCGACCCTCCGCCGGCACTGGCCTACGGCAATTGATATTCGAAGTCGAAGCTATGCTTGCCATCCTCGATCGTGATGATCATTTTTCCGGTCAGCCCGGCCAGCTCTGCCGTGCCAGAATCCGGTACTACCGTTATCTGCATAACTCCGCTGCTGGGAACGCCCTTCAGCATCACGGCGTTGTGCATCAGCAGGAAGCTTCCGACGCGGCCATCCAGCTTTCCTGTCACGCGCTCCAGTGCGACATAGGCCATCGCCCCCGTGGATTCAGTGCCACCGGTCAGCATTTCGCCCTTACTGGTTCCTTCGAGACTTCCGGAAAACACCTTGTCGATTGTCAAAGCATGCAAGCCCCGCGTCCTTCGCGAGATCCGGTGCTTCGACGGCATTGATCTTCACTACGAATGTTCCTGTTCCATGCATGGTCACGCCTACCTTTCTGTTTATCGTTGCACGCCTTGAGAAATGTGACCTCGCTTGTCACGGACGAAGAAGCACTCCGGCTCGAACAGGAATCGCCAATGCGATCCGCGCTTTTCGATTCGAGGCGTGGATCTGGCTCCGGTTCGCTTACCGGCCCACCGCCGCCATGCCGCGCTCGTCATAGCGCTCTCCCGCCGCGGCGCCGTGCGGGGCCAGTGCGTCCAGCGCCGCCAGATCGTCCTTGCTCAGCTTCACGTCGATAGCGTGGACATTCTCTTCGAGATACTTGACTCGCTTTGTGCCGGGGATCGGCACGATATCCTCCCCTTGCGCCAGCACCCACGCCAGCGCAAGCTGCGAAGCCTTCACGTGCTTGCGGGCGGCCATCTCTTCCACCTTCCTGACCAGAGCCAGATTGCGATCGAAGTTCTCACCCTGGAAGCGTGGTGAATTGCGCCGGAAATCATCCGGAGCGAGATCTTCGTAACGTTTGATCTGTCCCGTCAGGAAGCCGCGGCCCAGCGGCGAGTAGGCAACGAAGCCGATATTCAACTCGCGCACGACCGGCAGTATTTCGTCTTCCGCCTCGCGTGACCAAAGGGAGTATTCAGTTTGCAGTGCAGAAATCGGATGCGTGGCGTAGGCGCGACGGATCGTCTCCGGTCCAGCCTCCGACAGTCCCAGGTAGCGGACCTTGCCTTCTTCCACCAGTCGCGCCATCGCCCCCACTGTTTCCTCGATCGGCGTCTTCGGATCAACCCGATGCTGGTAATAGAGGTCGATCGTCTCCACGCCCAACCGCCGGAGGCTCGCTTCGCATGCGCTGCGCACATATGCAGGGCTGCCGTCCACGGCGCGAAAGGTGGGATCTTCCTTCTTCCGCACCACGCCGAACTTCGTCGCGATCTGCACCTTGCTTCGATGCGGCAGCAGCGCGCGGCCCACCAGCTCTTCATTCGTGAAGGGCCCATAGATGTCGGACGTGTCGAAGAAGGTCACGCCCAAGTCGAGCGCGCGGTCGATCGTCGCCTCGGATTCGCGCTGGTCGCCCGGCCCGTAAAACTCCGACATCCCCATGCAGCCCAGGCCCAGCGCGCTGACCTCCAGCCCCCATCTCCCCAGCTTCCGTTTCTTCATGCCATCCTTCATTGCGGTGGATCCTCCATCTTCATTCGATATCGAAGCGCCGTGGGGGATACCGGAAACGGCAGAACTTCCTCTTCGCATTCGGAACTCGTGAGCTGCGGATGCATCTGTAAAACTGAGGAAGTGGATGCCTGGAAGGGCTCGAAAGGATAGCTATGAAGATATTTGTTGCAGGAGCGAGCGGAGCGATCGGTCAGCCGCTGGTCGCGGAACTCATTCGTCAGGGGCATGCGGTCACCGGCATGACGCATTCGGATGCCGGTGCCGAGCGGCTCCGGAAGGCAGGCGCGACGGTCGCGCGCGTCAGCGCATTCGATGCAGCCGCGCTCGAGGAGGAGCTGCGGCGCTCGTCCGCGGAGGTTGTCATCGATGAGTTGACCGCGCTGCCGAAGGATCCTTCGGAGATGGCAGCGGCAGCAGAAGGCGATCGCAAGCTGCGGCTCGAAGGAGGCGGAAACCTTCTCCGCGCAGCCCGAGCTATGGGCGTGCGGCGTTACATCCAGCAATCGACCGGTTTCTTTCTCAAAGCAGGCAGCGGCCTGGCGGATGAGGCGGAGTCGCTGGCCGTCGATGCCAGCCCCTCTGTCGCCGCGGCGTCACGGACCTATACCGAGCTGGAATCGCGCCTCTTCAGCGACACCGGCCAAGAGCGACCACAAAATCGAAGGCGTCGCCTTGCGCTACGGCTTCTTCTACGGCCCGAATACCTGGTTCAACCCCGACGGCGCATCTGCCGATCAGGTGCGGAAACAGGAGAGCCCGATCATCGGCAGCGGCGCGGGCGTGTGGTCGTGGGTCCACATTGACGATGCCGCGCTCGCCACCGTCGCCGCTTTGAATGCCCCGGCCGGCATCTATCACGTCGTGGACGATGATCCATCGCCGGTCAGCGTCTGGCTGCCGGCATTCGCAGCTTCGTCGGAGCGCCGGCTCCGCCGCATATCTCGGAAGAACAGGCCCGCCAAGTAGCAGGCGAGGACGCGATCTACTATCACACCCGGCTTCGCGGCGCCTCCAACAAGAAGGCAAAGGCGACACTCAGCTTCCGGCCGCGCCGATTGGAGTGGCTGAATCGATAGCATGCGGGCGATGCTGTCCATCGCTTGAGCGGAGCCGCCCTTGCCGCATATGCTCCGCTCAAGCGATCCTGTGAACGATATGCAAGCGCCGTCACTCGCTCCCTTCCGCATTGCACCCTTCTTCAGCCCGCGTCCCTGGGGTACACGAGACCTGTCGCCCTGGTACGACTTTCGCCCCGCTGAGCCGATCGGCGAAGCCTGGCTCACCGGCCCGCAATGCCTCATCGAAACCGGCGATCAGCAGGGCAGGACGCTCAGCGAGCTCGCCGCGGCGTATCCCGATGCGCTCCTCGGTCCTCATCGCAACGAGGTGGGTGACTATCCGCTGTTGGTCAAAATCCTCTTTCCACACGAAAAGCTCTCCGTGCAGGTGCATCCGGACGACAAGCTTGCCCAGCAGGCCGGCCAGCCGCGCGGTAAGACGGAATGCTGGTATGTGCTCGAAGCCGGGCCCGGTGCGGCGGTCGCGCTCGGGCTCAAGGCAGGCAGCACCGTCGAAGGCATGCGCAAGGCCATCACCGATCACACACTGGAGGCCATGCTGGAGCAGGTGCCGGTGGTCAAAGGCGACATGATCTTCGTGGATGCAGGGACCGTTCACGCCATCGGCCCCGGCGTCGTCCTGCTGGAAACGCAGCAGACCTCCGACATCACTTATCGCCTCTACGATTACGGCCGCCCGCGCGAGCTGCATATCGACCGCGGCATCGCCGCGACCCGCCTGCACACCGCGGCTGGAAAAGTAGCGCCGAAGACCGAGGGCCCGGACGTCCGGCTGATTGAGCAGAAATACTTCTCCGTAGACCGTATCGATCTCGACAACAATTCTCCGTCTCAATCGAAATCGCCGGCCGGTGTTCCTCATTCACTGGTGGCAGTCGAGGGGGCAGCGGTTCTCTACGCCGAGGGCTGTGAGCCGGTAGACCTGATGGTCGGCCGGGCCGTCGTGGTTCCCGCCGCGATTCAGGGTTATCGGCTGGAGCCTGCCGGAGCCGGCGCGGCCTCCGTTATCCGCTCCCAACCGCCCGCGACGGCGTAACTGCTCTGTAACCGGAACCAGTTACGATACAGATTCAGTACCCACCGCTAGCGCGTTAGTTGCATACTCTCGTAACCCCTCGTGTGCTTGAATAGGGCGAACTTCCCCTTCTCGGAAGACGTCTGCCCATTTCGGGACAAACGTAACTTCCGGCTCTGATGACGAAGGGAAGTGAGTTCGGGCAGCCCGCTTGATCCTGGGCAGGCTGTCTCCCGGTCGGGCGCAGAGGCACCGTTCAGAGTCCCTCGCAGCCCTCCGGCAGCACAAGCGGAGCGGATGATGAAACGGTTGCAGGGCGGATTTGGCATTGGTGCACTCGTGTGGCTGCGTATGGCCGTCTTGCTGGCCGCTGCCGGCCTGGCGGCTCACGCAAGCGTGGCCCAGTCGGTGCGGCTTGTGCCCAGCACCTCCCGTTTTGCCGGAGACGGCACCGCCAACCCCACCAGCGATGGGCCTGCTCTTGCCACAACCATCCCTCTGACCGCCCCAACCTACGTCGCCTCGGACATCTCCGGGAATATTTATGTCGCTGACACTGGTAACAACTGCATCCGCCGCATAGACACCAGCCGCAACATGTTTGTGGAAGCGGGCCAACCCACTGGAGGCAGCGACACCTGCCAGGACGCCGCCAGTGTCACGGCCGCCTTTGCCACCGGCGTACTGCGTCCTTCCGGCGTCGCACTCAATGCGGCAGGAGATCTCTTCGTAGCAGACACGGGTCACAACTGTGTTCGCAGATTGAGCAGCGGCGGATCCGGCATTGCCTCGCTGCTGCCACTCGTTGGCACCTGCACGGATCCTTCCACCACTTCAATTGCACCCGCTCCTTCCGGCCTCGCGCTCGACGCCGCCGGCAATCTCTATATCGCGATCAACGACACCGCCGACGGTATCTATCAGGTGCTCCGCAGCAGCCCTTCGAGCTATGGGACTGTCTGCCTGCTGAGCGGCGCTCCGTCCGCGGCAGTCTCAACGCCATGCCCCGGCCTTTTGCCCCCAGCCGTCGTGTTGAACGCCCCCCAGGGTCTCACCATCGATCCGGTCGGCAACCTCTACATCGCCGACTCCGGAAACGCCTGCATTCGTGAGATCAGCGGCGTCCTCCCCTCTACCGCAGTCGGCAAGTGCACCAATGACGGCACCGGCTCCAGCGCCACCGCACTGCAGACGCCGGTCAGCGTCACCTCCGACGCGGTCGGCCACCTCTATATCGATGACAACGGCGCCGGGAAGGTCTACGAGCTGCTCGCAGGCCAACTCGCGCTGGTGGCCGGCAATGGCGGAAGCGGCACTTACAACTCAACCCAGGAGGGCAAAGCTGCGGTCTCCGCTGCGCTGCTCAACCCGCACGGGCTGGCCGCGGACAAGACCGGCAACGTGTATGTGGCCGATACGAACAACAACATCGTCCGCATCCTGAGCCAGGGCCTGCGCTTTCCTGAAACAGTCGTAGGCAACAAAAGCACATCGCAAAACCTGTGGTTCATGATCACCGCGGCCGTAAACCTCACCTCCGGCCCCAACGGGGATTTCCAGAACTTCGGTATAAACGCTTGCAATGGGGCCATCTCCGCGCCCACTGCAGGCCAGATCAAGACCTGCCAGCTCAGTCTTCGCTTCGCGCCAACGCTGCCCGGCCTGCGCACCGGACCTCTGACCATCACGGACAAGGCGGCTTCCCCCGCGGCGACCTATCGCTTTGGATTGAGCGGTGTCGGCCAAAGCGGGGAGGCGATCTTCATTCCGGGGACAATCAAGACCCTTGCCGGATCGCTCGCCACGCCTTCCGCCATCGCGATCGACAGTGCGGGCGATGTTTACTACGCCGAAAGCGGCGGCGGATCGAGCAACGGCTCCATCTCCGTATTGCCGGCCGGGTCCTCGTCGCCGGTGCAGTTGATCGCGCCTGGCGCCGGAGTGGCCACGCCGACGGCGCTCGCGCTCGATGCGGCCGGCAATCTGTATATCGCCGACTCGACCACAAACTCCATCCTGCGCTATGACGCAAACGGCCAGCTCAGCACATTTGTCAGCAGTCTGGATAACCCGGTCGCCCTCGTCACCGATCAGTTGGGGAACCTCTTCGTTGCAGAGGATGGTGCCACCGCTGTCAATATCCTCGAGATTTATGCCGGAGGCCAGCAGGCAGTCTTTGCCGGCGGAGGCGCAAACTCTGCCCCGAATGGCGTGCCCGCGACCAGCGCAAACTTCGTACATCCCTCGGCCCTGTATCTCAGTCCGGATGGCACGTTCTATGTGGCGGATCGTGGCGCATACCGCGTCTACCGCATCGATACCTCCGGCATCATTCATCGCTTCGCCGGCAATGGAACCACCACCGATTCAGCTCCCGGTACGCGTCTCGGGACCGGGCTGGCGGGCGTTTCCGGCATCAGCGCGGATGCAGCCGGCGACCTTTACATCGCGGATGCCGCTACCAATCACATCTTCCTCGCCTTCAGCGGACTGGCCCAGAATCCCTCCATGGCCGTCCTCACCGGCGACGGCACAGCGGGCTACACCGGCGACAATGGTCCGGCAGACAAGGCAGAGCTGGACAGCCCCATGGCGGTTGCCGTCGATGGCGCTGCGGATGTCTACATTGCCGACACCGGCAACAGCGCGCTGCGTGAGATCACCTACAAGGACCCGACACTCGACTTCGGCACGGTCAAGATCGGCCAGACCGGCGGCCCGCTCAAGACGACATTGTGGAACGCAGGCAATGACGTCCTGCAGCCGCTGTCCACAATGTTCCTGGACGATCAAGTGAACTTCGCCGTCGATACCGGTGGCAGCAACTGCGGCAACAGCACGCCGACGGGCGCCACCTGCGATCTCAGCTTCTTCTTCACGCCGCAGTCTGCCGGCTCATTTGTTGGCCACTCCACGCTGAATGACAGCTCGGTCGTGCAAACGCAGATCATCACCTTGATCGGCAACGCCCCGCCTCCGCCTAGGCCGACCATCACCGCGCCCGCCGTCACCGTGGTCTACGGCGATGCCTACACGCTCGCCGCCACCATCACCGGCAATCAGGCAGCCGCCCCCACCGGGACCGCCACCTTCTCCATCGGCACTGCGACGTTGTGCGCGGCCCAGGCTCTGCCCGCGAATGGAGCCCTGAGCTGCTCGCCTTCGCCCACGCTTGAGGATGTGGGGACCTACTCGGTCAGTGTTGCGTATTCCGGCGATACAACCTATCCAGCGCTGACGTCGACCATTGTTCTGAAGGTGGTGCCGCGGCCGGTCACCATCACGGCGGACAACAAGACGCGTCTCGTGAACACGGCGAACCCGCCGCTTACCGGGACAGTCGTCAACGTGGTGCCGGGGCAGTCCATTACCGCCACCTTCAGCACCACCGCTACCATCGCGAGCCCGGTGGGCACCTATCCCATCACCCCGGCCTACACCATCGGTCCGGGCACCAAGGCCTCGAACTACGCCATCACGGTGGTGAACGGAACCATCTTGACCGTGACAGATGCTAGTTCCTCCTCCTCCAAGCGGCAGCTTCACGCTCACGGCGACGCCGCCGGAACAGGAGATCGACCACAAGGGCACGTTGAACTACCCCGTTACCCTCACATCGACGGGCGGCTTTACCGGTCCGGTCACGCTGGCCTGCTCCGGATTGCCGGAAGGCGCCTCGTGTGCGTTTGCACCAGCCAGTGTCACGTTAGCCTCGGGCGCCGCCGGCACATCGACCATGACCATCACGGCCACGGCCGACACCACCAACGTCCCGAAGGTCTTCGGGAAGATTCTCAACCCTCCGTCCACGCCAGCCGGAAGCAACTCACCGCTGCTGGCCTGGACCATGCTGCCGCTGGGCCTGTTTGGTTCCGGCGGGTGGCTGCTGGGTGCGCGTCGCCGTCGTCGGCTTCTGCTGCTGCTGGCGCCGATTGCATTGCTGGCAGCCGCTGTTGGCATGTCAGGCTGTGCAGGGCCAAACAACTACAAGATCTATACCGTCACCGTCACCGGTAGTGCTACGAGCGGCGGCGTAACCATCACGAAGTCTTCCACTGTCGATTTTGTCCTGGCCCGGTGATGCTCGATCCTGGCTTGCTGTCCCACCTCATCCCCGAGCCGCAACGTGCGAATTGCGGGCGGACTGCATGTGCGCTGACCGGCGCACCCCGCTGCTGCTGAGGAATACTGTTCATGCGTCATCGCTCGATAGCTACGCTGGGTCCGGTCGTTCAAGGTCTCCGCTCGGCCGTTGGCCTGTGCACGTCCGGTTGCAGCCGCTCAGCAACCCGCCGCCGCACCCCCAGCGCCCGCCGGAGCGGCAGCGGTCACGCACGCTCCGCATGCAACGGCCAAAAACGCGCCACCCGCCAGCGATGCAGCCTCAGATCCAACGCAGACGACGCACGATGCTTCGAGCGACGACCGCAGCACAGGCGTCGCCAACCCGGATCCTGTAACGCCGGAAACGTCACCAAACGCCGCGGGTGACGGCCAGAGCGCCGCGCAGCCTGCAGCGAACACCACGCCGGCACCGACCTACATAGATAACAGCCAGCCCTTGCCTGCCGCGGAAACCGGCGATGGCTCAGTACTGCAGGAAGGCGCAACGGGGAAGCGCTTTTCCCCGGATCAGCCGTCACGGCCGATAACCCCCGAACTGGATAGCGATAAGCCGGCACCCCCTGATCCGGCACCAGCAGCGTCCACGCCATCGGACGCGACCGTCACGACCCTCGTTTCGCCGCAGCAACCTGCGGCCGCGCCGGTAACGGCTTGCAGACCACGCCTGCGCAGGTCACGCCTGCAACCCCGGTCAACGCAACACCGCCCGCGCAGTCTCCGGCGACGACGGACTCCTCGGCGGCGGCACCTGCCACATCACCAGGGTCGACGACGGTGCCACTACCTGCGTCCACGCCAGATGCGAACGTTCCGCAGCAGCCTGCGCCCTCAACCACTTCGGCGCCGTCGGATTCTTCGGCGGCACCGCAGCAGAGCGCGCCAGCGACAACGGACAATCCAGCGCCCCCGGCACAGACACCTGCCACATCGCCAGCGGCGACGCGTGCCGACACGGTGCCACCGCCTGCGCCCGCGCCAGATGCAAATGCTCCGCAGCAGCCTGCGCCCTCAACACCTCCGGCAGACTCTTCCGCGCCGCCGCAGAGCGCTCCCGCTGCACCCCCGGCGAGCCCCGACAACGCGCCCGCTTCTGCGCCATCCAGCGATGCCGCCGCACCCGCATCTGCGTCGCAGGACCAGACACCCGCGGCGCCACCGGCCCCGGCCCCTGCAGATAACACTGCTGTGAATCCATCTTTGCCCGCCCCTCAGGTGAATCAGCCGGAGCCACCGCCCGCCTCGCGTTTCGACATCTTCGGCGGATACACTTATATGCGGCCCAGCGGAAGCGTCGGAACCTGGAGCTTTCCCACCAACAACACGCGCGGCTATATCGCCAGCGGCACCTACTATTTCAATCATCACTTCGGTGTGCAGGCAGAATTCCAGCACAGCGAATACCCGCTCGGCACCACAGGTTCATCGCCCGCGCCGCCCTTTGTGCAGCTTGGCGGTGTCACCGACTCGTTCTATACCGCGGAAGCTGGCCCGGTGTATCGCTTCTTCCTGGGCCAACACCTCATTCCGTTCGTGCATTTCACCGCCGGCGCCGCAAATGTAGCCGGACCAAAGTTCCAGCCGCTGAAGTGGGGCTATGGTTTCGCGGGTGGCGGCGGCATGGATGTGCTGCTGCCGCACACGGGTGAGCACGTGGCATTTCGCCTGGTTCAGGCCGACTACGGTTATATGCACGCCGACCAGGGTGCACTGCAGCAGTACGATCTGGCCGGTGGAACCCAGAGCGTCAGCGCGCTGCGGCTCTCCGCCGGACTGGTCTTCCGCCTGGGCGAGATGAACCCCGTGCAGTCGAAGAGCTTGGCCTGCGACGCCAGCCCGTCCGAGGTCTATGCGGGCGAGCGTGTCACGCTGGCTGCTACCCTGCGCAACTACCGCGACAAGACCAAGAACCCATTCTTCTTCCGCTGGGAGCTGAGCGCCGGCAAGCAGCAAGGCTTCGGCCCGGTCATCTTCGTCGATACCACCGGCCTGGGTGAGGGCACCTATCACGCGACGGCCCACATCTCCGCCAAGGAGAAGGGCAAGCAGTTTGCGCAATGCTCCACCAATTTCGTCGTCAAGGCATCGCCGGCGCCGACGCTCAAGTGCTCGGCCGATCCCTCCACCGTGACGCCGGGCGAGGTCTCCATCATTACCGCCTACGCCGCCAGTATCGCGCAGCGGCAGCTCACCTACAGTTACACCGCCTCCGAAGGTCAGATCGGCGGCAAGGACAGCACCGCGCAGTTGCACACCGATGGACTGCCGCCCGGCGTAGCCACCGTCACCTGCCGCGTGGTGGACGACCTGGGCCAGACCGCGGTTGCCACGACGGAGGTCACCATCGCTCCGCCCTCGCTGCCTCCGGCTCCGAAGGCTCAGCCGCTGTGCACGGTCTACTTCAATCGCGACATGCGCCGTCCCGCCCGCGTGGATAACGAAGGCCGCGCCTGCCTGGACGACATCGCTCTCACCATGGAGCACCAGCCGGATGCCCGTCTGGTCCTGGTGGGTGAGCACTCCGACAGCGAAGTCGACGGCCAGTTGACGGCCGCAGAACGTGCCATGAACACCCGTGCTTACCTCGCCAACGAAAAGGGCATCGATCCCACCCGGGTCGACGTCCGCACCAGCACCACATCCGGCCGTCAGGTCCAGACCTTCCTGCTGGCTCCGGGCGCCATCTTCGATCAGCCGACCGAAGGCCGCATCGACGAATCGAAGATCAAGATCCATGGCCAGCAATACGCCCGCCAGCATGTGCGGGCGCCCCAGAAGGGTCCGGTCGGACAAGGCGTCTCACATCCGCCCAAGAACTAGGCATGAAGCCGCTGTCGGCAAACCGGCGGCGGCTTTAGCATTCAGGGCGTTCTCCCTACGCAAAAAGTACTCTCCAAAGTTCCCGAAAGTGCTTAGAATGTGCAATAAGTAAACTTTCGTGATATTGAGGCGAGTGATGCGGGAACGTTACTGTCGAATCATCCCCGGTTGCTGGCCCTCCCTGGTCCGCAAAGTTTGATCCGGTAGCAGGTTAAGGATGAGCGGACTTCTGGATCTTTTATCGCTGGGCTCGCTGGTGCTCCTGTTCACTTCCATCTACAGGAAGCGGCCAACCCTTCGTGTCCGCTATTGGCTGATTGGCTGGTGTTTGATTCTGGTCCATTTTGCGGGACTGCTTCTGCGTCCCCCGACAGAATCGGGCCGCGCTGCGCAGGACTTCCTGGTGCTGGGATCGCTGGTCCTGGGCGGCGTCTTCTTCATCCTGTCCACCACACTCGTGCGGTATGTCTCTGGCCGCTGGCTCGCTGTACTGGTCGCGCTTGGCGTGCCCTGGCTGGCCACCGTTGCTGCGGCATGCTTCCTGCCCGAGGGACATCGTCTACTCTCGCTCAGCGCGATTGCCGGCGAAGCGGCGACATTCATGGTCGCCTGGCGCATCTCCCAGCGCAGGCCCCTGCTCTTCGTAACCCTGGGACTCTCGATCGCGGGATGCACTGCGTGGCTTAGCTACGGCATCCTGCACCACCATGACGGTACGGCGCTCGGCGTCATGTTGACGCAGGTCTATCTCTTCCTCGCCCTGCTCTATAGCTTTGAGGTCACGCGCTTCACCGCCGGAGTCCGCACGGTGGTTCTCAGTCTGTACGCATGGGCCGCGGTCTGGATATCGGCCGCCGCGACAGAAGCGTTGTGGCCGGCGGTTCAGGTGCCGGAGCAGCTTTGGAATCTCCCCAAGTACCTCGTCGCTGTCGGCATGATCCTGACCCTGCTCGAAGAAGAGATCGTGAGTGCCGAGGATGCCGGTGCGCATTACCGTGTCTTGTTTGAGTCGAACCCGCACCCCATGTGGATGTACGACACCGAGACACTTGCTTTTCTGCATGTGAACGATGCTGCTGCCCAACAGTACGGCTACACCCATGAAGAGTTCGAGCAGATGACCATGGCGGACATCCGTCCGGGCGAGGAGTTCTCCAGGCTGGTTGCCGAACTGAAGGGCATTTGCAAAAACCCGCTCAACGGGCCCTGGCGTCATCAGCGCAAAGACGGTGGCTTCATGCTGGTGGATATCGCCTCGCACCAGCTCGAGCACGACGGACGGAAAGTCACGTTTGCCCTGATGCAGGATGTGACCGAGCGCGACCGTCTGCACGAGCAGTTGGTGCATCAGGCAAATCACGACATCCTCACCGGGCTGCCCAACCGCGCCCTGCTCGAAGACCGCATGGCGCAGACCCTCGCCCATGCCAGCCGCTATGGGCATAAGGCAGCTTTGCTCTGTCTCGATCTCGATCGCTTCAAACAGATCAATGACACGTATGGCCACGCCATCGGCGACGTGTGCCTGCAGGAGATTGCCCGCCGCCTGGGCTCGCGCGTGCGCGCCGTGGATACGGTGGCCCGCACGGGCGGCGAAGAATTCACCGTACTCCTGCAACAGATCGCCGAATCGGAAGATGCCGAGCGCGTCGCGGCCGACATACTCCGGGGGCTGAATGAGCCCTACCGTCACAACGGCATCGACATCGACCTGACCGCAAGCCTCGGCATCGCGATCTATCCGGACCACGGCACCGATCCAGCCGTCCTCTGGCGCGACGCGGACACCGCGATGTACCGCGCGAAAAAATCCGGCGGCAACCAGTACATGTACGTCTCTCAGGAGATTTCCGCAGCAACGCTCGAAGCCACGGAGCTCGAAAAACATCTTCGCCGCGCCTTGAAAGACGGCGGACTCGAGCTGCATTACCAGCCGCTCTACACACGGGATGGACAACTCTGCGGCCTGGAAGCTCTGGTGCGTTTGCACCATCCCATCCTCGGGCTGATCTATCCGGATCGCTTCATTCCGATCGCGGAGGAGAGCGGCCTCATCGTGCCGCTCGGCAACTGGGTGCTCGACGAGTGCTGCCGCCAGAGCCGCGAATGGCAGGACCGCGGCTTCCACCCCGTGCGCATCGCATTCAATGTCTCACCGCTGCAACTCACCCGGTTCGACTTCTCCAGCTACGTGATCGAACGCCTCCGCCACTACAAGCTCTCGCCCTCGGCACTGGAGATGGAGGTTACCGAGTCCACCGTGATGCGCAACATCGGCCAGGTTGCGAGGCAGATCGACACGCTGGCGCGCCTGGGCATCCACTTCTCGGTGGACGATTTCGGCACCGGCTACTCCTCGCTTGCCCATCTGCATCAGTTGCCGGTACAGACGCTGAAGATCGATCGCTCCTTCGTTGAGCGCATCAATGAGCCGAACGGTACCTATGCGATCGTCCAGGCCATTGTCTTTCTCGCGCACAGTCTGGGACTGGTCGTGGTGGCGGAAGGCGTTGAGCGCGAGGATCAACTCACCCTGCTGTGGCAGCTCGACTGTGACCGCGTGCAGGGCTATTACTTCTCGCATCCGCTTCCCGCCGCCGCAATCACGCGGCTCTTGGGCGAGCGAGTGCGCATCCCGGTTGCTTCTGTTGGCGTTCCAGTAGCGGAGCGGGTCGTGCATGCTCCCGGCGCAGCTGTCTAGCGCGGCGGTCTAACGCATCTCGCTGCGAATCCCATTGCATCGCGTGCCTCGCCGCCAGACTCCTACTTCAGAATCAGCACCACGATGCGCCCGTCCGATTGGAAGCTTCCTCCGGTAGCCGTCTTCGCCGTGGTCAGGGGATCGGATGGGGTGACATACGCCGCAGTCTGCAGATTTCCTGCCGCCGCGAAGCTCTGCTCCAGGAAGTCGCGTTCCTTGTCGATCTCCGGGTCGATCTTGTGCGTGACGCCGTTATCGCGTTGATCTTTTTCAAAGCCGATGTCATGCGTCGATGACCCCACCCACAGCGGCTTGCCATTCACCGTCTCGGATGATTTCCAGACTCGCAGGTGATGCCGCTCCGCGGCGACCATGATGGGATCGGCACGCGCGTAAGAAAGATCCTGCGGACGTCCGAAGAGATAGAGCGTGCTCATCGGCACCTCCAGGTACGCCTTGTGCTGCAGGGTCTCGATGAGTCCGTGCACCACCGCGTCCTGCTTGGTGCTGTCCACCTTGACCCAGCCGGCACCCTGAAAGGCCTGTGCTACCTGTTCTTCGCTGCCGACCATGCGCAAAATTCACCATGTCTCCCAGATTGCCCTGCTGGTCCTGTACGCGTCGCGGAATCGAAGCGAAGAGCGCTGGCGATACCTCGGCCGCCATCCCGGCTTCGCTAGCCGCCTGCGTCTTCGCCTGTGCGGGCTGGCGCGATAACTTCATGGTCGCCGCATAACTGCCGGTGGCGGTCAGGTCGGTGCTCACGTTGATGCGCAGAAAGAGTTCGCCGGCCGACGTGATCTGCAATGTCTTATTGGCGCCGACCCCGAATGGAACCGTTGCTGCGTTGCTTCCAATGCGCGCCACCAGTGCGCCCACAGGCGAGCTGTTATCGGGGAACTGCCGCAGCAGGTCCTTCCAGCCACGCGCGCTGCCGTCGGCCGTCACCTCGCGGCCATCGCTCAGTGAGACAGTGCCCGTCGCCGTCACGGCGATCGAGTCGCCGGGCGCGGCGACGAGTCCGGTGTCCACCCAGTCGCTCCCGGTCACCTTTACGGTGTAGCTCTTCTTGCGTGCCTCCAGGCGCGCACCCGTTGGCTGATCCAGAGGAATCGATTGCACGCCTTGTACCGGGGTGCTGGCTGGCTTGCTGTGCGTGGCTTACCGCAACGCTTTCACCTGCGATCCAGCACACCAGCAGAGACGCAATGAAATCCCTCGCGCCGAAGCGCGTTTCAGGCGGAGGTGGCTGTGGGTCGTGTCCATATGCGTTGGAGTCGATCTTCCCGCATTGAGTCCTATGGCTGATTCGCAGCCGTCTTCATCGCGCAGATCTTTGCAGCGCCGCGATTAGCGCGCGCACATCCTCTTCGCGGACCTCATAGGGAGGCAGCGCATCCGGCAGCACGTGGATTGCCGTGGAGTCCTCACAATGGGCGGCGCATGGAAGAATGAATCGTCGCGACGCCGGAGGCCTCACAGAGCGCTACAGCGTTCTGCAACCGCACGCCGGAGCCTCCCATGATTTCGATCCGGTCTCCCGCCCGCTCCACCAGCCGCGCCACGGCATGGACGCCTTCGCTCAGCCGTTCCGCACCACCGGAAGTGAGCAGAATATCCGCGCCGGCCGCGATCACGGCTTCCAGTGCCGCGTCCAGGTCACGAGTCACATCGAAGGCGCGATGGAAGGTGACGCGCATGGGGCGAGCCGCTTCGACGAGCCGACGAGTGGCCGTGACGTCCACCTCACCTCGTGCAGTCAGTATGCCCAAAACCACTCCGGCGGCGCCGGCATGCTTTGCCAGCTCAATGTCGCGTTCCATCGCGCGGAATTCACCGGCGTTGTAAAGGAAGTCCCCGCCGCGCGGGCGGATCATCGAATGGACCGGGATCGTGATGCTGGACACAACCTGCTCCAGCAGACCCAGGCTGGGGGTGACGCCGCCGCCGGCAAGCTCACCGCAGAGTTCGATGCGGTGGGCTCCGCCGCGGTCTGCGATCTGTGCGTTGTCCAGGGTTTCAACGCAGATCTCAAGCTTCGGGGAAAGCACTCTCGTTCTGGGTGCAATGGCTGTCGACGCGTGGGCGAGCATGCGATTCCACCATACCTGAAACCTCGCAGCTCGCGCTGCTTTCGAAAGTACCCCGGGCCATTGCAGCTTGCGATACTCTGGCTTTCGTTCTCCGGGGACGCATTCATGGCTTGTATCTTTCGTCGCATCTTCGCCGCGCTCTGCCTGCTGCCGGCTATAACTCCCGCGCTGGCTCAGCCGGCGCACACAACACACCGTTTCGTGGTTGCGCATGGCCGGTTTGAACTGGATGGCAAGCCCTTCCAGATCATCTCCGGCGACATGGATTATGTGCGTACGCCGCGCGCCTACTGGCGCGATCGTCTCCGCATGGCCCACGCCATCGGGATCAACACGGTGATGACCTATGTCTTCTGGAACTTCCACGAAGCCCAGCCCGGACAATATGATTTCACCGGCCAGCGCGACGTCGCCGAGTTCGTCCGCGAAGCCCAGCGGGAGGGACTCTACGTCATCCTGCGTCCCGGCCCGTACAGTTGCGGCGAATGGGACTTGGGCGGGTATCCCGCGTGGCTCCTGCGCGATCGCAACCTGAAGCTGCGCAGCCTGGACCCCGCATACCAGCAGGCCGCCGGGCGCTGGATGGATCGCCTCGGAAAAGAACTGGCCCCCCTGCAACTCGATCGTGGCGGACCCATCCTCGCGGTGCAGGTAGAGAACGAATATGGCTCCTTCCAGGATGCGAAGGAGAACGACCACGCCTACATGGAACGCGCGCGGCAAACGGTGCTCCATGCCGGCTTCACCAGCGCGCTGCTCTACACGGCGGACGGCGCCGAGGAGCTAACGCGTGGCTCCCTCCCCGGACTACCGGCGGCGGTCGACTTTGGCACCGGCGATGCGGAACATTCCTTTGCGCTCTATCGAAAGCTCCACCCGGAAGGCCCATACTTCTGCGCGGAATACTGGGCCGGCTGGTTCGATCACTGGGGCGCGAAGCACGAACACACCGACGCAGCAAAGCAGGTGGCGGAGATTCGCTGGATGCTGAAGCAGGGCTATTCGGTTAGCATGTACATGATCTTCGGCGGCACCAGCTTTGGCTGGTTCAGTGGCGCGAACTCCAACGGCCACAACTATCAGCCCGACGTCACCAGCTACGACTACGACGCGCCCATCGACGAAGCCGGGCAGCCGCGGCCAAAGTTCTTCGAGATACGCAAAGCAATCCAGGAGACGACCGGCGTGACTCCACCGCCCGTGCCGCCTCCGCCGATTCTCGGATCGCTGCCGCCGATTGCGCTCAACGAGGGCGTGTCGCTATGGGACGCGCTGCCCGTCCCTGTGCCGTCCGAGCAGCCACTCACCATGGAAGACCTGCATCAGGACTTCGGCTACGTGCTCTACCGCACCACGCTGCACGGCCCGGCGTCGGGCGATCTGGTGCTCGACCAGCTCCACTCGTACGCGCGCGTCTATCTCGACGGCAAACTCGCCGGCGTGATGGATCGCCGCTTGGGCAAGATGTCCATGCCGCTCAGCGTCTCCGGTAAACAGCAGCAACTCGACATCCTGGTCGAAAACTCCGGCCGTGTGAACTTCACCGACGTGTTGCGGACCGAGCAGGCGGGCATCACGCACGGCGTCACCTTTGCCGGCAAACCTGCCACCGGCTGGCAGAACTACTCGCTGCCCTTCACACAGCCTGGCTCCTCGCATTTCACGCAGAAGCCGCCGGCTGCCGGCCCGACGCTCTACCGCGGCACATTCTCCATCGGCAAGCCAACCGACACCTTCCTCGACATGCGCGCTTACGGCAAGGGCCAGGTTTGGGTGAACGGTCACGCGCTCGGCCGCTACTGGCGCATTGGCCCGCAGGGCGGCCTCTATCTCCCTGGAGCGTGGCTGCGTCCCGGCCGCAATGAAGTGCTGCTGCTCGATCTCGATGGCGGTTCCGTGCCGCCGCTCGCCGGCATCGATCACGCACTGATAGACGAGCCGATCCGCGAGGAGAAAGCCAACTCGGCGCAGTGAAGAAAGAGACCGCGCGGCTGTCTCGCACTTGTGGGCCGCGGGTCACGATGTGTAAAGTCGGAGCCACACCCCTGCCTGGTCAGCGCGACCGAGGATGTCTTCACGATGTCGTCTTCTTCAGACGCGTTCGCTTCTCAGCTGCGCAGTCAAACTCGCCGCGAATTTCTGCGTCTTGTCGCCGGCACAGCCGCGGCCACGGCCGTCTCCACGCTGGTGCCCTCGGCTTTCGCCGCCGGCACGCAGCCACGGCCACGCAGCGTCATCGTGACCTTCGGTGGCGGCGCGCGCGATGAGGAGACCTTCGCCCTAGAAGGCCAGCAGAACATCCCGCACCTTCTGACGGAACTCATTCCGCAGGGGACGTTCTTCACCCAGGTGGTGAATCGCGGCATTCTCGGCCACTATGTCGCCACCGCCGGCATCGTCACCGGCTGCTATGAGACATTCGACAACTTCATCGCCCAGCCCACCGGCAACCCGACGGTCTTTGAATACTTTCGTCGCGGTCTGGCCCGGCCCATGGATGATGCGTGGGTCATCGCGCCCAGCAACGGCTTCCAGCAGATCGGCTTCAGCCGCCACGGCGGATACGAGGGGCAGGGAGCCGGCGTCATCCTGCCCAAACAACTACTCGCCGCGGCCGTCAGCAAACAGCATCCGCAATCGCTAGTCGATTACGAGCACCTGCTGCAGGATAACTATGAGATGCCGGTCTACCGGCCGTCACTCTCCCAAAATGATGGCGAGCTACATCTGGAGCAGCTCGCCTCCACGCTGCGCCTCTCGGTGGAGGATTTCACACGCGACGCTCGCGCACTCGACAGCGCCGATGCGCTTTCGCTCTCCATCGCTCGCCGCCTGATGGCGCAGGTGTCGCCCTCGTTGTTACTGATCACGCTGCACGATATGGATGTCGCGCACGCCGGCGCTTTTTCGCTCTACGTCGATGCGATCCAGCGCGCCGACCGCATCTGCGGCGAGCTGTGGACAACCATTCAGTCGATGCCTGAATACAAAGACCGCACCGGGCTCTTCATCATGCCGGACTTTGGCCGCGATGCCGACGGCGATCCGGGCGGCAATGGCTTCCAGCATCACCGCACCGGCGGCGCCATGGCCCGCACCACTTGGCTGCTCGCCATGGGGCCGGGCATTCGGCAAAACGTCACCGTCGATCGCGCCATTCAGCCCATTGACCTGGTGCCCACCATCGGCAAGCGTCACGGCTTCGAAACGCCATTCGTGAAGGGCGCTCCCATTGCGGAGCTGGTGTGAGGCCGCGCCGATGACACCCGATCAACTCACCGCCGCCAGCTTCTCCAGTTATCCGCCGCAGGCGCGTCAATTTGCAGTCGCGCATCTCGCACTGCTGCAACAACTGCCGATCGCTGTAGCGCCGGCCTTCCTGCGGGAGATCATCGTCTTCGACTGGCGCTTTCCCGCCGAGCGCCATACCTTCGAGCGGCAGTGTGTGTGGCTGGAATCGCTCGCCCCGGAGCAGCGCGCACGCCTGCTCGCGCCTTTCCTGCAGATCCGTGTTCCGGCCACGCTGGCAGCAAAGGACTGGGTGGGTTCTCCGCAGCCCTTTCTCGAAGAGCTGACCGCCTATCTCTGGTCCAGCAGCCAGATCGATGCGTACCGGCACGCCGCGCAGGCATTGCTTGCGGTGCCTCTGGATGAAACGCCGCAGAAAGATCGTTTGGTCATCGTCGTTGTCGGCAAAGACGCGACTGCGCCCAGCCCTCAACTCTTCCGCAAGCTCGCGCCGCATGGCGTCACTCTGCACAATCTGCAATGGACGCCAGAGACACCGCGACAACTCCATGCCGCCCTGCAGCAGCATGGCGGATCGAGAGCCTGCCCCATACACTCGCTGGTATATCGATGGCGGCGAGCCATGGCCGCACGATAGCGCAGCGGTCGACTTGCTGTCCTATGCGCAGCTTCGTCCCGTCCGCGAGAACGTGCTGGAACGGATGAATCACTTTACGCAGTCCGGGCCGGGCGGTGCTGAAGGCATGCGCAGCATGTTGGAGCAGCTCACTCCGGCTGAGTCCGGAGCGGACGCCGTCACTCACGATCCGCTCATGCAGCACTTCATGACCATGTTGTTCGTGGAAGGGTCGGGCACGCAGATCTACAGCACATCGTTTGTGCAATGGGCAGCACGCGAGACGCTTCGCCGCGCCCAGCCCGAGCAATTACTGGTGCGCTTTGCCCCGCGCCAGCGCCAGCGTACGTTGAATCAGCTCTTCGATGCCGCGACCAATGTCGAAGTTGCGGATCCCGAAGGCTCACTGCGCGACGCTGACATCGCCGCCTACTACATCCTGCTCGATCTCTTGCGCATCGCCGATCCGGCACACATCAGGTTGCTGGCGTGGCGAGAGAACCACGGACACGCGGTGATCATCTCGCCGCGCGCGCCCGCCGGTCATCTCGACGACGCGCCCCTCGATCTCTCTGCCGCGCTTGCGAAATATGCTTAGCTACTTGACCAGCACTTCCGGCTTGCCGCCTTCCA
Source organism: uncultured Acidobacteriaceae bacterium (assembly GCA_963750845.1). Classification (GTDB taxonomy): domain Bacteria; phylum Acidobacteriota; class Terriglobia; order Terriglobales; family Acidobacteriaceae; genus KBS-83. The sequence continues at coordinate 82,529 of CAVVSP010000006.1, read as the reverse complement.
CCTGGCGCGCGCGGAACATCCCAAGCGTGTTGTAGCTCCACACCGGATCGCTCTTCTGGTTGAGCACGATCACGCCCCCCTCACCGCCTTTGAGCTTTGCGACTTCATCGCGAATCACACGTTCAGCCGCCGCGCCGGTGGTCATGCGCTTCCATTTCACCAATCCGCAAATCTCCTTGGCCACGCTCAGTCGGATGAAGTATTCGCCGACCCCGGTAGCGGAGACGGCACATGCATCGTTCGCCGCGTACGTGCCCGCGCCAATGATTGGAGAATCGCCCACGCGCCCGGGCAGCTTGCCCTGCATCCCTCCCGTAGAAGTGCCCGCACTCAGGTTGCCATGCACATCGCGGGCTACCGCCCCAACGGTTCCGAAGCGATGCGCAAAGGGCGCCACACCATGCGATACCGCCATGGCGTGCGGCGCAGCCGGAACGCCGGCCGGTCGCAGCGGGATCGGCTTTCTCTGGGCCCGCAGTACGCCTAACAATTCCTGCCAGCGCATCTCGGTGAAGAAATAGGACGGCGGCATCTGCGGCAGATGCTGGCTGATGGCAAAGGAGTCAGCGCCCGGCCCCACCATCATCACGTAGGGTGAATGCTCCATGACCGCGCGCGCCAGCGCAATCGGATTCTTTGTCGCACTGACAGCCGCCACCGAGCCGGCTTCCAACGTTGCGCCGTCCATGATCGCCGCATCCATCTCGGTCCTGCCCAGCGAATCGAACGCAGCGCCTCGTCCGGCGTTGAAGAGCGGATCGTCCTCGAGCACCTTGATGGCCGCCTCCACCGCGTCAATGGATCGGCCGTCCTTGCCGAGCACCGCCGCACCCGCATCCAGCGCGCGCGCCAGCGATGCATGGTATGCAGCCGCTGTCGCCGCATCCATGTGCTGCCACTCCTCCTCGCCGCCGCCGCCATGGATCGCAATTGCCCACTTCGTGGTGTGTGGAGCCGCCTGGGCACCCGCAACAACGGAGCCTGCTGCGAGACAAAGCATCGGTAGCCAAAACGAATTCGCCAAGCGCATCAACATTGTCAGTCTCCAGCCCCCGCCATCCCTGGCAGCGTTGCTGTGTCCAAGGTCTGAATATGCAATGCGCTCTCCAATGCTGCCGCCCCGATGCTGCTCTTGAGCGAGATCGTGCGCGATTCGCCCGGCAGCAACGTGAATGCATTGTCAGCGAGCGTCACATCCTGATCGCCAAAGGAGACCCACACATCTCGCGCCAACGTGTCGGCATGCAGTGTTATCTCCAGACCATGTGCGCCTGCGGTGACGTGTGCGGTGACCTTGGTCTGCGGCAGGCTCAGATCGCGTGCTGCACGAAAGTAAAGAATGTGGCGCGAGACCGCCTTCCCGCCCACTTCCATCGTGAACACGACCAATGTTTTGGCAGGATCGGCACCCTTCAACAGCGCATCATCGGTAAGCGTGATCACTCGTGTGCTCGATAGCGGCGGCATGGTCACGGGCGTCGTCGATTCCGAGAGCACCCGTCCCTCGAAACTCATCACCTGCATATGCACGGTTGTCGGAACGGGTGTTGTGCGATCATTGACCGCGTAGACGTTGGTAGTGCCGTCCTGCCGCATCGGCGCAATCAGTAGATCGTTATAGAAGCGGCGCGTGTGAAACTGCAGCGCCTTCCATCTGCCAAAGGAATCGATGCTGGCCCACGATGCCGCAGGCCAGCAGTCGTTGAGCTGCCAATAGAGCGAGCCCATCGATCGTGGCCGGCTCGCACGCAGATGCTCCGCTTCCAGCTCGATAGCCTGCGCCTGCATCACCTGGCTCAGGTAGACGAAAGCAGGGAAGTCCTTCGGCTCACCGTAGTAGCGGCGAAGGTAGACGAGCAGCCGGTCATTGCCGTTTCCATTTGCGAACTTCTGGTGCGCGCGCATCACGGGCGAGTCCAGCGTCTGCTCCTCCGGCGTCGCGAAGGCGCGGATGGTGCGCATATCCGGCAGAGCCTCGAAGCCGTATTCGGAGACGAAGCGTGGCGTGTCTTTCAAATAATCTTCGATCGGCGCGGAGCCGGACCACACGTTCCATGAGTGCACATCGCCGTTATCGTTGCTGTTCGCCTGCGTCTCATGGTTCGCGCTCGGCGTGCTGGGCCAGTACGGAACCTCGGGATCGTGGACCGCAACCGTGCGCTTCAGGATGTCGTCGAAGAACAGCATCATGCCGGTCTCGATCTTTGCGCGCTCGGCAGGCGAAATATTTTCCTTCAGCAGCATCCGGTCCGGCCACGCGTCCCAGCCCGTCTCCACTTCGTTGTTGCCGCACCACAAGGTCAGGCTGGGATGGTCGCGCAGCCGGTCCACTTGTTCGATCGCCTCCTGCTCCACGTTCGCGCGAAACTCCGGATCGTCCGGCGGGATCGCGCCTCCAAACATGAAGTCCTGCCACACCATCAACCCGAGCCGGTCGCACTCGTCGTAGAAATCATCGCTCTCGTAGTAGCCGCCGCCCCACAGCCGCACCATGTTCATGTTTGCGTCGCGCGCCGATTCGAGAATGCCGCGATGCTTCTCCAGGGTCACGCGATCAGGAAAGCTGTCGAAAGGAATGACGTCTGCACCCTTGGCGAAGATGGGCACGCCGTTCACCTCAAAGCCAAAGCTCTTGCCCCACTGGTCCTTCTCGCGCAGCAGCCGCACGGTGCGCAGGCCGGTAGTGCGCTCCGCGGTCAAGGTCTCGCGGCCAATCCGTATCTTTGCCGAAACCTGATAGAGATTTTGCGCGCCGTATCCCACCGGCCACCACCGCTCCGGATGCTCCACCACAATCGGCACATGCACGGTATTGCTCCCGGGCACGAGTTGCGCCGTAACCTCCGGAAGAGAGATGTGGTCACCCTTCGGTGTCATGTACGTCACTGTTACGGTGGCTTTAGCGCTCGCCGACGATTCCACCCGCACCTGCGCATCCAGCGACGCAGCATCGGCCGTCACCGAGTTTTGCATCACATGCAGTGTGTCCAGTCGCGCCGCATCCCACGTCTCCAGCCGCACCGGCTGCCATATCCCCTCGGTCACGTAGCGCGGGCCCCAGTCCCACCCATACTGGTACGCGGCTTTGCGGATGAAATTGGCCGTCTGTATGCCCTTCGGCTCATCGCCAAAGGCAGAGTCGAACTCTCCCGGCAACTGGTATGCGCGCTTCAACGTCCCCGGCAGCAGGCGCCGGATCGGCGATGCAAACGTCACAGTAAGCTCGTTTGCGCCGCTGTGCAGCAGGCTCTTCACCGGCACGCGCCAGCGGCGGAACATATTATCCGCCTCGAGTATCTGCTGCCCGTTCAGACGCACGGTCGCGTATGTGTCCAGCCCATCGAACACCAGATCGACATGCTGATGCGTCAACGTCGTCGCATCCACGTTCAGCGTGGTCCGGTACTCCCAATCGGCCAGGCCGATCCACTGCAATTGTGCCTCATGCGCGCCGGTAAATGGATCGACGATCAATCCGTTACGCAGCAGGTCTGTCTGCACGGTCGAGGGAACCGCCGCTGCGTGCCACTGCTGCGCATCGGCATGTGCGGCAGCGTCCGGTGTCGAGGCGGCAAGACGAAATTGCCAGCCAGTGACGGCTGTTCCAGCCGGCGAACTTTCGCCGCGAGATTGCATCGGCAGAAAGACGATGAACAACGTGAGAAGGGCCGCGATCGAGCACAAGTGACGCATATCCACCCTTCGGGCCGCATCTTTGCTTTTCAGCCGTGTGCAATGCACGCTGGACTCCTCGCCTGGGTTTGTTGCTGACCGAAATTTGTCAGGACAGCGTTGCAAATTGATCATTTAAGCTTAATATGGACATTTCTCGACATATGGCCGGAAGAGCAAAGTTGATTGCAGGTCGCGTGGAAACGTTAACTTTAACGCATTGAGCATACTCCGCTGTCCCATAGGGGAAGACATGACCCGCTTGCACCTGCGTACGTTTGTCTCGATTGCCATCACGGCTGCGGCCGTTGCAAGCGTAACGCTTCCCGCCACCGCGCAGACACCCGCCAGCGCCGATCCCAACGCTCCGACCGCAGCCACCCTGACGCCGGAGCAGATCGACGCGCAGTGGATTGCCGCCAACAGCAAATACGACGGCGAGCGCAAGCGGATCCTCGCCGACGTCGATAGCGCCGTCGCCGCAGGCCCGTTTCGCGATGACTGGCAGAGCCTCCGCACCTACCAGGCACCGGAATGGTTTCGCGATGCAAAGTTCGGCATCTTCATCCACTGGGGAGTCTATTCCGTCGCCGGCTTCGGCAGCGAGTGGTACTCGCGCAACATGTACCAGCAGGGCTCGCCGGATTTCGCGCACCACGTTGCCACCTACGGTCCGCAAACGACCGCCGGTTACAAGGACCTGATTCCGAAATTCACGGCAAGCCACTTCGACCCCAACGCATGGGCAAAGCTCTTTCACGATGCCGGCGCGCGCTATGTTGTCCCCGTGGCCGAGCACCATGACGGCTTTCCCATGTATCAATCGAATCTCACCGACTGGTGCGCGGGCAAAATGGGCCCGAAGCGCGATGTGCTGGGCGAGCTCGCGACGGCGGTTCGCGCAGAAGGCATGCATCTTGGCGCGTCCTCCCATCGTGCAGAGCATGACTGGTTCTTCGACGGCGGCCGCCACTTCGCCTCCGATGTGAACGATCCTAAGTATGCGGCCTTTTACGGGCCGGCGCAGCTTAACGGCGCCGACAACGGCGATGTTGGCAATCTCTCGCACGACTTCACCTATGTCTCGCAGGCCTACATGGACGACTGGCTCGCGCGCACCGCGGAGATCGTTGAGCGCTATCATCCCGACCTCGTCTACTTCGACTGGTGGGTGGGCCAGCCGGACTTCCGCAGTCATCTGGAGCGTTTCGCCACCTACTACTACAACCACGCGGCCGCGCAGCAGCAGCCGGTCGCGCTCTTCTACAAGCTCAACGACATGGCCGACGGCTCAGCGACGCTCGACCTCGAGCGTGGTGGCCTTGGCGACATTCGCCCCCAGCCGTGGCAGACCGACACCTCGCTCTCCGACAAGTCGTGGGGCTATGTCGAAGGCGACACCTACAAGACGCCTGAGGCGGTCATCCATCAGCTTGCCGATGTGGTCAGCAAGAATGGCAACCTGCTGATGAACGTTGGCCCGCGGCCCGATGGCACTATCCCCGAAGGCGCGGCGAAGACGCTGCTCGCCGTCGGGGCATGGCTCAAGGTGAACGGCGATGCCATCTACGGCACGCGGCCGTGGCGGCAGTTTGGCGAAGGCCCTACCAAGTTCGAATCAGGATCCTTCCACGATACCGACTCGAAACCCTACACCGCCGAAGACTACCGTTTCACGACGAAGGACGGCGCACTCTACGCCATCGAACTCGGCTGGCCGAAGGACGGAGAGGCTGTCATCCACGCGCTCGGCACCGGCGTCGGCACGCGTGAGGTCGCTTCCATCGCGTTGCTCGGCTCCGCAACTCCACTGACATTCCAGCAACAGCCAGACGGTCTCCACGTCCACGTCCCAGCGCAACCCATCGGACAGTACGCGTACGCGTATCGCATCACCTGGCGTTAAGAACTGCAGTACGGGGAGAAAGACAGAGGAAAGTAACTATCATGCGCACATATATTCTCTCCGCCATCCTCGCACTCGCAGTGCCCGCAGCTCTTGCCCAGAACGCAGTCGATGTGAAGCCGACGCCGCAACAGGTTGCGTGGCAGGACATGGAGATGGGCGCCATCATCCACTTCGGCACCAACACCTTCCTCAATCGTGAATGGGGCGACGGCACCGCTCCGCCCAGCGTCTTCAACCCGCAGCACGTCGATACCGACCAATGGATCGAGGCTGCGAACTCCGCGGGCATCCGCTACGTCGTGCTCGTTGCCAAACACCACGACGGCTTCGCGCTCTATCCCACCGCGCAGACCGACTACGGTGTCAAATCCAGCCCGTGGCTCGGCGGCAAGGGCGACCTGGTGCGCATGGTCTCCGACAGCGCTCGCTCGCATGGGCTGCGCTTCGGTGTCTACCTATCGCCGTGGGATCGGCACGATCCGCGCTACAAGGATCCGGCCGCCTACGACAAGTACTATCTCATCGATGCTGGAGGAACTCGCATCACACTACGGCGAGCTCACCGAGTTCTGGCTCGATGGCGCAGGCAGCACAGGCCGCACATACGACTTCGACACCATCATCGACAACCTCCGCACCTATCAGCCGAACGCGCTTGTCTTCGCCGATGTCGGCCTCTTCAAATATGCAGACCTGCGGTGGGTTGGCACGGAGAGCGGCAAGGTTGATTTTGAAAATTGGAATGTCGTCGATCGTGCGGGCTATCTGCGCTGGCGTCCGGTAGAGGCCGACACGCCGCTGCACACCGATCATTGGTTCTGGCACCCTAACGATGTATCGACGCTGAAGTCCGTCGACGAACTGGTCAAGGAGTATGACCAGACCGTGGGCCGCGGCGCGCAACTGATGCTGGGACTTGCGCCCGACAACACCGGCCGTCTCCCGGATGCCGATGTCGCACGGCTCAAGGAATTTGGCGAGCGCCTGCACCAGATCTACAGCAACAATCTCGCTCTGTCTCGCAATCTCACTTCGGACGAAGCTCCCGCGGCCCGCGACGGCGATCCCAACACCTGGTGGCAGGCGCCCGCGCCCGGCCTCAATAACGCCCCCGCGATACTCACCGTTCATTTTGCGCAACCGGCAACGTTCGATCGCACCGTCATCATGGAGCGACTCAATGACGGCCAGCACATCACCGCTTATCGCATCGAAGTGGAAGAGCAGGGCCAGTGGCGCGAAGTCGCACACGCCCAAGCCGTCGGCCACAAGAAGATCGATATCTTTCCCGCCGTCACCGCCAGCGCCGTACGCCTGACGCTGCTCGATAGCAATGGGCCAGCACAGATCCGCGAATTCCAGGTATACAACGGCGGCGTCCCCTACTGAACACCTTCGAGGAAGAGACCACTATGTCCACCACCACTCCGCAACGCCAATACGCGCACCACATGCTGCGCGAGATTCACGAGCAGCCAGCGTCGTTGACTGCCGCGCTTGACCATTACGTCCGCGGCAGCGCGCTCGACGAAGCGTCGTTCGGGCCCGTCTACCAATGGTTCCGCGACCACCACCAGATTGTCTTTTCGGCTTCCGGCTCCAGCCGCCATGCCTCGCTCGCCGGCGAAATCATGATCGAAGATGTCAGCGGCATGCCGGTCGACGTCGAATACGCGAGCGAGTACGTCTACCGCGAGATCAACACGCTGACCAATCCGGGCATCATCGTCGTCTCGCAATCCGGCGAAACGGCCGACACGCTTGCCGCTCTGCGCGAGGCGAATCGTCGCCGTCACGGCACCATCGCGGTGACGAATGTCGAAAACTCGACCATGGCGCGCGAGGCCGAGATCAGTCTGCCCACCTGGGCTGGCCGCGAACTCGCCGTGCCCGCCACCAAAAGCTTCACCGCCCAGCTATTGGTGCTCAACCTCATCGCGCTCAGCTCTGGCGTCGCCTTGCAGACGCTCTCTAACGACACTCTGGCGGCACATTTCAAAGAACTCGCAGCCCTGCCCGCGTTGATTGCCGGCCAGCTCGACGGCTGGGAGCAGCAGATGGAGCAGATCGCCAAGGCGCTCCACAATGTGGAGACCTATCTCTATCTTGGCCGCGGTATTCACTATGCCATCGCGCGCGAAGGTGCACTCAAGCTCAAGGAGTCGGCATACCTGCAGGCGGAGGGCTATCCGTCAGGCGAATTGAAGCATGGCCCGAATGCGCTGGTCGGCTCGACGGCGGCCATCGTCGCCATCGCCACCGTCGATCGCAGCGAGCCCGGCTCCGTCATCCGCTACGAGAAGAGCCTGCAACTGCTGCAGGATATGAAGAAGCAGGGCGCCACCGTCGTCGCGCTCGGCAATGCCGGCGACGAGGAAGTCGCCAACGCCGCCACGCACTTCGTGCCCGTGGTGCCCACGCGCGAGCACCTGCTGCCGATCACCGAGGTGATCCCGTTGCAGCTCTTCGCCTACTTCTCCGCTATCCAGCGCGGCATCGATGTGGACAGCCCGCGCAACCTGACTAAGGCTGTGCTGGCGGAGTAGCTCGCTGACGCTGCCGTCGCATCTGTCAGCCTACCACGAGCTTCCTCAGCGAATCGAGGAAAGTGAAGCGCACCAGCGCCACAGGCTTTTCCGCATCTCGATCACCACCGACAGCTGATCGGGTGCTATGAGACCACCTTCGGCAACAGTCCGCGAATCGCTGGTTCTCGGAGTCTCGATGCGCGAGTGACTGTCAGTCCCAGCAAACCCAACTGCCCAGCTGCGTCGCACGCACCGCCGCATCGCTCATGCGCGGATTCTGCTGCATCTCCTGTCGCAAGCGCGGGCGCTATCAGCCGCCACTCCATGAAACGCTGCGTCAGCCGCGCTTCCGCCTCCGCGCTTTCCGAAGTCTTGTTCAGCACCGCATCCACGTCCTGCGCAATCTCAAAGCGCGAAGGCGGATCGGGCACCACCGTATCCACCAGCCGGTCCAGCGGCGTGTGACTATCGGTGTGCTGGGTTTCAGAGCGCTCGCCGAAGCTCACCGGCTCGAGCACGCCAGCCAGCGTCGTCAGCGCAGTCGGATTCACCTCTCCGCTGATGCTGCGCCGCATCATTGCCGGTCCGGTCATGTGCTTCAGCCCCGCCTGCTCCAGTTCAATGGAGATGCGCGGCAGCCGCCGATACATCGAGACCACATCGCGATCGCTCTGCGGTGACCAGAAGCGCTCCGCTATCACCGCCGTGCGCGGCCAGATGCGCGAATCGATCGTGCGCTCATTCAACTGCTCCGCCCACATGCATACTTCGCCGCCCAGGATCAGCTTCTGCTGCTCCGGCGTGAGCGTCGTGTCCGCAGGAATCGGATCGGCCAGATAATGCGTCTCATTCGTCTTCATGCCGTCCAGGTAGTAGGGCGCGGAAAGAATGCCGGTATAGCCCTGGCGTGCGCCGGCAGCCAGCGAGTCCACCCCGCGCCACGACTGCACCATCACATCCTTGGGCAGCCCGGGCACCAGCACCTCGTCCCAGCCAATCGGTTTTTTCCCGTGTTTCTCCACGATGCGCACGACCCGCTGGCTGAAGTAGGTCTGTAACTGCGCCGGCTTCTCAAATCCCTTCCGCTTCATGAAGCGCGCAATCCGCGGATTCGAGGTCCACACCTCGCCGTTCACCTCATCGCCCCCGATGTGGAAGTACGCATCCGGGAATATCTTCGCCATCTCGCCGATGAAGCGGTTCAGGAACACATAGGTGCCCTCGCGCGTCGGATCGAGCGCTTCATCGTGAATTCCGGCGACATCCGGCAGGTGGAACGGCCCCTTGGAACTGCCAAGCTGCGCGTAGGCCACCATCCAGCTCACGGTGTGGCCGGGAATGTCGAACTCCGGCACCACGCGAATGCCGCGTGCGCGTGCATACGCCACCACCTCGCGCATCTGCTCCTGTGTATAGAACTCGCCGTTCGAGCCGACTCCGGTCAGCTTCGGATAGAGCTTGCTTTCCGCGCGGAAGCCCTGGTCATCGCTCAGGTGCCAATGGAAGACATTCAGCTTCACCATCGCCATGCCGTCCAGCGTGCGCTCAATCTGCTTCACCGGCTCGAAGTGGCGGCTCACGTCGATCATCAGTCCGCGCCACTGAAAGCGCGGCGTGTCCTCGATGCTCACCGCGGGAATCGTCGCCGCGTTCTCTTTCAACTGCACCAGTTGCAGCAGCGTCTCCATGCCGTGAAATGCGCCGACCACCGTCGCGGCCTTCAGCGTGATCAATTGCGGCGTCACGGTCAGCGAATAAGACTCGTCCTCATTCGCCGACTGCACAGCGTCCCCAGCGCCCGCAACATCGATCACGATGCCCGCGCTCGAAAGATCGCCCGCCACTGTGCTGGGCACGTGCGGAAGCGGCACGCCACTTTCAAACTGCAGTCGCGCCATCATGCGCACGGTCCCTGCTTCCAGACGAGCATTGTGGAAGCGGGCATACGCCACATGGGTCCCGGGCCGCAGCGCATAGCTGCCGGTGCCTGCTTCAAAGTGCGAGGGCAGCGGCATCACTCCCAGCTCCGCCGCGCTCACTGTTCCCGTTTGCTGGGCCTGCATACTGCTACCGCTCAGCAATGTAGCTGTCAGCACCGCGCCTGCTGCCACTCCGCACATTCTTTTCGCGACACCGCACCAGCTCCAATTCCCCATTCCACTTGCCTCCTGTTGGCATCTCGTCTTCACACGCGCAGCACTTTGATGCCGCGCTCTTCAAATGGCGCAATCATCGCATCCGTCGCGCCGGTGTCGGTCACCAGCATATGGATCTCCTGCACCGGGCAGATCAGCGCCGGACTCACCTGGCCGATCTTGGTGTGGTCGGCCACCGCGATCACCTCACGCGCCTGCCGCTGCATCGCGCGGAAGATCACCGCCTCGTCTGCTTCCAGCGTCGTTGCGCCGCGCTCTATGTCCAGCCCCACCACGTTCAGAAACACTTTGTCCAGATACACCTGGTTGATGAAGTGCACGGCCGCCGGGCCGCTGAGCGAAAACGACCATGCCCATGGCAACACGCCGCCGGTGATGGAGGTGCGGATGCCCACGTGATTGCACAGCTCCATCCCGATGTTGATTGCGTTCGTCACCACCTTGATGTTGGTGCGATGGCGAATCGCGCGCCCGATCTGCGTCGTGGTGGTTCCGGCCGTCAGCCCGATCGTCTCGTTCTCCCGGATCAGGTCCGCCGCCGCCAGCGCAATGCGGCGCTTCTCCTCCGCCGCACGCTGCTCGCGCGCCTGGAACGAGGTGTCGTAGCGGAACGGCTCATAGAGCAGCGGCTCCACCAGCGTCGCGCCTCCGTGAGTGCGTCGCACCAGCCCCCGACGCTCCAGGCGATTCAGGTCGCGGCGGATGCTCGGCGCCGACGTCTCTGCCGTAGCCAGCAACTCTTCTATGGTGGCCGAGCCCCTCTGTAAAAGGAGCCGCATGATTTTCTCTTCGCGATCGTCTGTCTTAACCGACATACCAGTAGCCGTTCTCACCTGAAGTGCGACTGTATCTTGCTACCCGCGCCCAATTCGTATCGATACGTTGCTCAGCCGTCTCCCGTTCAGCCGCCACGGTAAATTGCGGCGGACGACGAAAAATTTGCCCCTGCCTCCACGCGCTCCCCGGTCATAATAGAAATCGAATCTCAAACTGAAGCGCGAAACGCGCGGGGATCACAATCCAGTCAGCAATCGGAATTTGCATGGCACGTCCGGTGTAGAGTGGAGGCTTCTGGCCCGCGATCCGCCGTCATTTGCCAGAATGAGGAAGGATGCGCGCGCATTGTCAGAAGTGATGGGCCAAGCCTACAACACCAAACTGCAGATGCGGGGCCAATTTTTGCTGATTTGAGGCAAAATGATCAGAGAAGTGTCCAGCAAATCGGTTGAGGGTCAATTTTCGCTCGGCGTCGATCTCGGGGGGACCAACCTCCGTGTCGCCGCCTATCGGTCGGGAAAACAGGTAGCCGAGCTTATTTCGCTGCCCACGCGGCTCACGCAGGGCCGGGAGCGCGTCATCCGGGACCTGAAAGACGCCGTGATTGCGCTGCGTTCCCGGTTCCAGCAGCACGGGGAGTCGGCCGGCATCGGCGTCGGCAGCCCGGGCCCTCTGGAACTGCCCGCGGGCGTCATCCGCAACCCGCCAAACCTTCCCGGCTGGGACGGTTTCCAACTCCGCACCGCTATTGAGGAGGCCGTCGCCGAGCCCATCTACCTCGACAGCGATGCCAACGCGGCAGCCTTGGCCGAATTTGAGCTCGGGTCCGCTCACGCCGCCGGTATTCATTCGCTCTGCATGCTGACGCTCGGCACCGGCGTGGGCAATGGCATCATCCTCAACGACCGCATCTGGCATGGCAACAATGGCATGGCCGGGGAAGCGGGGCATCTGATGGTCGAACCCGACGGCATGGCCTGCCCCTGCGGCGGCCGTGGCTGTGTGGAGTTGTATGCCTCGGCCACAGGCGTCGTTCGCATGGCTCGGGAAGTGAACGATCCCATATTGACTGCTGCACTCCCCCCGGACCCCGCCCAGTGGACATCCCACCGGATCGCCGATGCCGCGATTGCAGGCAATGCCACCGCCATCGCGATCTTTGAGCGCGTCGGACGTGCCGTCGGCATAGCGTTTGCCGGGGTGGCCAACATGCTCAACCTGCCCCTTTACGTGGTAGCCGGAGGCGTCTCGAACGCATGGGACCTCTTCGCTCCCGCCATGTTCGCGGAGATGCGCCTGCGCAGCTATGTCTATCGGCCCACCGCCGCCGCGCCCGGTGAGCCGCTCGACACCCCCGGCAAAAGCTTTGTCAGGCAGGCTGAACTGGGCTCCGATGCAGGCATTCTCGGTGCCTGCCTGTTGCCGTTTACTCATGACGAGGAAGCCTTGGGCCGCACGGTCGCCCAATCTACGCAAGCATCCTGAAAAAAGCATCCTGATACGAGGTCTGCTCGATGGTTACACGCCGTACATTTCTGGGAACGCTCTCACTCGCCGCCTGTTCCAACCTCGCGCTTCCGCGCGGTTTCTCGCAGCGCATGCTCCGCGCAGCAGCACAGGACGGCGATGACGTGACCGGCCACGTGAACATCATCATCGGTACCGGCGGCCATGGCCATTGCTTTCCCGGCGCCACTGTCCCGTTTGGCGCGGTCCAGCTCAGCCCGGACACCTATGACGACGGCTGGGACTGGTGCGCCGGCTACCACCGCAGCGACAGCTCCATCATGGGTTTTACCCACACCCACCTCAGTGGCACCGGCTGTGGCGATCTGCTTGACATCCTTGTCATGCCGCGCACCGGAGAGGTGAAGCTCGAGCCCGGCACGCGCGAAAATCCGGAGACCGGCTATCGTTCACGCTTTTCGCACGACGATGAAACCGCCGAGCCCGGCTACTACTCCGTCTTGCTCAAGGACACCGGCATCCACGCGGAGCTCACAGCAACCGAACGCACCGGACTGCATCAGTACACCTTCCCCGCGCACGCGGAGAATGCGCACTTCATCGTCGATCTCTACCACTCCTATCAAAGCCCGAAGAATCCCGTAAGGACCGCCGCGCTCACGATCGACCCCGAGAATCGCCTGCTGACCGGAGGCCGCACCGTGTACTCCTGGGCGCCCGGCCGCCAGATCTACTTCGCCATGGAGTTCTCCGCCCCGTTCACCAAGGCGCAGCTTTACTCCGACCGCAGCCCGGTGGACGGTAACGCCGTCAACGGCAAAGTCCTGCAGGCCGCGCTGCACTTCGATCCATCCGCAGACAAGCCGGTGCAGGTGCGCTGCGGCATCTCCGCGGTCAGCGCCGCCAACGCGCTCAAGAATCTCCGCGCCGAGCAGACCGACTGGGACTTCGCCGCCACCCGCGCCCGCGCCAAAGCTGCATGGCAGCACGAGCTCAGCCGCATCCGCATCGATGGCGCGACGCCCGACCAGCAGGCCATCTTCTACACCTCGCTCTACCACATGATGTGCGCGCCCACGATGATGGACGACGTCAACGGCGAATACCGCGGCATGGATGGACAGGTCCATACCCTGGCTGCAGGGGAGCACAATTACTCCAGCTACTCGTTGTGGGACACCTTCCGCGCGTTGCACCCGGCATTTACGCTCTTCCAGCCGGAGCGTGTGCCATCGATGGTGAACTGTCTTGTCGCTATGGCGGAGCAGAGCCCCGCCGGCATGCCCGTATGGCCGCTGCAGGGCGAAGAGACCGGAACCATGACCGGCTACCACTCAGCCAGCGTCATGGCGGAGGCCTGCGTCAAAAACTTCCCCGGCGTCGACTGGGATCGCGCCTACAAAGTCATGCGCAAGCGCAACATGGACGACGACTATCGCGGCCTCGGGCTCTATCGCAAGGACGGATACATCCCCGCCGACCTCGAAGAAGAGTCCGTCTCGAAGACGCTCGAATACGACTACGGCGACTGGTCCTGTTCGCACGTCGCGAAGAAGCTGGGACGCAACGACGATGTCGCCCTGCAGTTGAAACGTTCGCAAAACTACAAAAATCTTTTCGACAAGAAGACGCTCTTTGTTCGTGCGAAGCTCGCAAATGGCGAGTGGGCCACACCCTTCGACCCCAAGGAGATGGGCCATTCCAAGAGATGGCGCGACTACACCGAGTCAAACGCCTGGCAGACGACCTTCGGCGTCCAGCACGACATCAAGGGCCTCATCGACCAGTTCGGCGGACGCGAGCCATTCCTTACCAAGCTCGATTCTCTCTTCAATCAGAGCTCCGAGTTGCCCGCCGACGCCCCGCCGGATATCGCCGGCCTCATCGGCCAGTACGCGCACGGCAATGAACCCTATCACCACATCGCGTACATGTACGTCTACGCCGGCGCGCCGTATAAAACGCAGGAGCGCATCCGTCAGATTCTCGACACCCTCTATCACAACGACCCAGACGGCCTCGCCGGCAATGAAGACTGCGGCCAGATGTCCGCCTGGTACGTCATGAGCGCGCTCGGCCTCTACGCAGTCGATCCGGTCAGTGCGACCTACGTTCTCGGCACGCCGCTCTTCGAGAGTGCGAAGGTCAACCTTGCCGGCGGCAAGACACTCACAATCCAAACCAAACGCACCAGCCCGTCACAGAAGTATGTGCAGTCGGTCGCGCTCAACGGGAAAAAGCTCGATCGCCTCTGGGTGCGCCACAGCGAGCTCCTCAACAATGGATCGGGTGGGGGCGCCACCCTCACCTTCACCATGGGCGACCAGCCCAACCACCAGCTCGGCGCCGATCAGAAGGTCGCGCCGCCCTCGCTGACCGCGTAATGATGGATGGCATGAAGATGAACCCCAGCACCACGCGCCGCGCCTTTCTGGGCGGCGCTGCCTCTGTCGCGGCTGCGGCCGTCACGCCGCGCCAGCTCTATGCGCAAGCCCATATGCACAATCCTCTGCGCTTCGCGCAGATTAAGCCAACAGACCTCCATCAGCGCCCCGCCCCCGGCGAACGCCGCTTCTCGAGCCTCGCCGTCGAAGCAGCCATCACCCGCGTTGGCGCGCGCATCGCCGATCCCGAACTACGTCTCATCTTCGGCAACTGCCTGCCCAACACACTCGACACCACGGTCTTCCCCGGTACCGACGGAGGCCATCCCGACACCTTCGTCATCACCGGAGACATCGATGCGATGTGGCTGCGCGACTCCTCTGCGCAGGTCTGGCCCTATCTCCGCTTCGCCCGCGAAGACAAGCAGCTCGCCTCGCTCATCGAAGGGGTCATCCGCCGTCAGAGCCGCTGCATCCTTATCGACCCCTACGCCAACGCCTTCATGCGCTCAACCGCGGACAAGCCGCTCTCCTGGGCCGTTCATGACGACACCGACATCTTTCCTGGTGTCGGCGAGCGCAAGTGGGAGATCGATTCGCTCTGCTACACCATTCGGCTCGCGCACGGCTACTGGAAGGCCACCGGCAGCATCGCTCCATTCGATTACCAATGGCGTGCTTCGGCCCACCGCATCGTCGATACCTTCCGCCAGCAGCAGCGTAAGCACGATCGCGGCCCGTACCATTTCCAGCGCAGCTCGCCCATTCCGACCGACACTGTGCCGCTCAGCGGCTACGGCAATCCCGCGCGTCCCGTCGGTCTTATCTACTCCATGTTTCGTCCGTCGGACGACTCCTGCATCTATCCGCTCTTCATCCCCGCCAATCACTTCGCCGTGGTCAGTCTGCGCCAGTTAGCCGAGATCGCCAAAGTTCTCCATGACGCCCAACTCGCCAACGAGGCCGGCACGCTCGCGCACGAGGTCGAAGCGGCGCTCACACAGCACGGTCATGCACGCAACAGAAACGGCGACGTATTGTGGGCCTATGAGGTCGACGGCTACGGCAATACGCTTCTGATGGACGACGCCAACGCTCCCGGCCTGCTCTCGCTTCCATATCTTGGCTGCTGCGCCATCGACGATCCCGTCTACCAGCGCACGCGCGCCTGGGTGCTCAGCTTGGATAATCCGTACTTCTTCCGCGGCAAGGCGGGCGAGGGAATCGGCGGTCCGCATCAGGGCCTCAACTTCATCTGGCCTATGTCCATCCTCTTTCGCGCCTTCACCAGTACTGACGATCAGGAGATCCGCACCTGTCTCCGCACGTTGCGCGACACCACGGCAGGCACGCACTTCCTGCATGAGTCCTTCCACAAGGACAACGCCGACGACTTCACCCGCGCCTGGTTCGCCTGGGCCAACACGCTCTTCGGCGAGCTCATCCTGCACTTGGCCGATACGCGGCCGGCCTTGCTGACATCGCCGCTTTGAACCAACAGCAGGTAACAACAGATGGGCTCAGATAACAGCAGCTTGCCGTGAACTCTGTGGCCCTTGTATTTGCCGGGCCTCATCTGCTCTACCATCAATCCATGCCCCAGCCCATCGCCGTCGTCGATGCATTCACCGCAGAGCCTTATCGCGGAAACCCCGCAGGCATCTGCGTTCTGCCTGCTGCCGCCTCGGACGAATGGATGCAGTCCGTCGCCATCGAGATGAACCATGCCGAGACGGCGTTCTTAATCAGGTGCGGAGCAAGCAATCAAGACGGTTACAACCTCCGCTGGTTCACGCCCGGTGGCGAAGTCGATCTCTGCGGCCACGCCACGCTCGCCAGCGCGCACTATCTCTGGGAGACCGGCGGCCCTCGCCGAGGACGAACAGGCGCGTTTCCACACGCGCAGCGGTCTGCTCACGGCAATTCGACTCTCGGCGGATGGCGTTGCATGGATCGAGTTGGACTTTCCCTCCGAGCCTGTCTCGGCAACGGAAACGCCAGAGGGCGTCGCCGCCATGCTCGGCGCGGAGCCGGTCTTCGTCGGCCGCAACCGCATGGATTATCTGGTCGAGCTAAAAGATGAAACCGCAGTCCGTTCGCTCCGCCCCGACCTGAAGCAAATCGCCGATCTGTCCGATCGAGACAACGTCCGCGGCATCATCGTCACCGCGGCGGCTACAGAAAGCGGCGCCGACATCGTCTCGCGGTGCTTCTTCCCGCGCTTCCATATTGACGAAGACCCCGTCACCGGCTCAGCACACTGCGCGCTTGCGCCGTATTGGATTCCACGCCTCGGCAAGCAGGAGATCGTCGCCTATCAAGCCTCCGCCCGCGGCGGATGGCTGCGCCTGCGGCTCGCTGGAGATCGCGTCAAACTTCGCGGTCAGGCGGTCACCACGTTGCGGGGCGAACTCGTTGCTCAGTAATGTAAATATGCATTATCATATGTCTGGGAGGACGCAATGACCACCTTGACTGTGACCGCTCGTGGGCAGGTTACCTTTCGCAAAGACGTGTTGCGGCACCTTGGTATCAAGCCAGGAGAGAAGATTCAGGTCGATCTGCTTCCCGACGGCCAGGCTGTCCTCAAGGCGTCGCGGCCAGCGGGTACGATCGACGACTTCTACGGAGTCCTTTCCGGTAAAACAAAAAAGGTTGCCACCATCGAAGAAATGAATGAGGCTATCGCCCGCGGCTGGGCCGGCAAGTTATGAGGATAACTGTTGATACCAACGTCCTTGTTCGCATCGCTGTGCGGGACGATGTCCGGCAGGCGCGCATTGCCTTCCGTATGCTGAAAGGTGCTTCGACAGTTGCAGTTGGTCTCGCATGCCTTTGTGAATTCGTCTGGGTCGTGAAGGGTGTCTATGGGTTCTCTTCATCGGAGGCAGCCGATGCTATCCGCCGCCTGATCGATGTCAAAAACATCGAAGTGAATCGCCCAGCTGCAGAAGCAGGTTTAGCCATGCTGGACGCGGGCGGCGATTTCGCCGATGGCGTCATTGCCGCGGAGGGTCGATGGATGGGCGGTGAGACATTTGTTTCCTTTGATCGGAAGGCGATTGCCAAACTCACTGCTCAGCAGCACGTTGCTCGTCTGCTGAGCGGAACGAGCATTGACACGCACTGAATCAGCCGGGCAACTTCAACTGCTCTGCCGCCGGCACATCGCCCTCTGGCCGGAAGCATGCGCGGCATCGCGCCTCATACACACCCGCAGCGCCGACCACCACCAGTTGCTGGCTCGTTCCCAGCCGCTGCGTGTGGATCGCCGGCGCGCCGCATACCGTGCACACTGCCGAAAGCTTCACTACCTCATCCGCAATCGCCATCAGCGCGGGCATCGGCGCAAATGGCTCGCCCGCAAATGTGGTATCCAGCCCCGCGAGCACCACACGCTTGCCCGCATGCACCAGCTCCATCGCCAGCCCAACCAGTGCATCGTCGAAGAACTGCGCTTCGTCCACGCCCACCACATCGGTTGTGTCCAATATCGGCGTGAGCGCCGCGCGCAGCCGCTCTACATCGCGCACCGCAAATGCGTCGATGGACTGCGCGCTGTGCGTCGCAATCGCATCCGGCTGGTAGCGCAGGTCGATCTCCGGTTTAAAGCTCGCCACGCGCAGCCGCGCAATTTGCGCTCGCTTCAGCCGGCGAATCAGCTCTTCGCTCTTGCCGGAAAACATCGGGCCCGTAATTACTTCCATGCGGCCCACTTCCATGCGGCCCTGTCGCGCTGTCCCGGATTGTGCCATCTCAGTCATGCTCTATATGGAAATCAGCACCACCGCCACCAGCGCCAGCGCTATGCCTGCCGTCTGGCTCCGCGTCGTTCGTTCCTTCAGCAGCACCGCCGCCAGCAGAATCGTCGATGCCGGATAGAGCGAGCTCAGCACCGCCGCAACATCCAGCCGGCCCAGCCGCGTTGCGATGGTATAGAAGGTATTGCCGCTCGCATCGAAGATGCCCGCAATCGCGATCAGTCCCAGCACCGGCCATCCCGGCCACGAAAGCGCAGCATTCGGATCACGCTTCACTCCACCGGAGCGTCGCGCAGCGATGCAGGTGACGACCAATGCCAATGTCATGCTAGTCAGCCGCGACCACGCCAGCGGCCACAACACGCCGCCGCGTCCTGCCAGCTTCAGCAGAATAAACAGGCAGCCAAAGCTTCCGCCGGCCGCCGCACCCAGCAAAATCGCCTGCTTTGACGATGGCGAGCCCGGCGCGCGCGCAATCATCCAGATCGCCACTGCCGCCAGCACAATCCCCGCAATCTGCGGCACGCGCGGCAGTCCTTCCGTCGCAAAAGCCCACAGCACCGGCAGCACCGCGGCCAGCACGCCGCTCACCGCAGCCGTCAGCCCCATGCCGCCCAGCGACAGCGCCTTGTACAGCACCATCACGCCAGTGCCGCACGCCAGCCCGGCCAGCGCGCCGTAGATAGCCGAGGGCGTATCCGGCCATGTCGA
The DNA here is from genome assembly GCA_963750845.1 of uncultured Acidobacteriaceae bacterium. Taxonomy (GTDB): domain Bacteria; phylum Acidobacteriota; class Terriglobia; order Terriglobales; family Acidobacteriaceae; genus KBS-83. The sequence continues at coordinate 63,164 of CAVVSP010000006.1, read as the reverse complement.
TCTGTGCATCAACGCCAGCGACACCAGCACCGCCAGGCTCAATGAGTGCGACAAGGTCACGACCGCCGGCGAAGGCAGCCGCCGCGCCGCAATGCCGCCCACAAAGTCGCTGGTGCCCCAGATTGCTGCCGATGCCAGGCTCAGCCCAACCGTGGCTGCGGCCTCGCCGTGCGCCGCCGTCATCACTGCATCGTGGCCGTCGGGTAGTAGCCGGACCGCGCCTTGACCTCCAGGTTTGGCCGCTCCACGTGCACGTCCAACGTGCGATAGCGCCCATCGATGGTCGGAATATGGCTGTAGTAGCCGAGCGTGTACTGCGTGCGGATCTCCTTGGCAATCGTGGCGAAGCTGCGCTCCATGCCGTCGGCGGAGAACTGCGCCTCCAAAATGCCGCCGGTTGCATTGGCGTACCGCGGCAGCACATTCTCGGCGGGAATCAGCGGCAGGTGCACGCGATCCAGATAGCCGACGCCCCAGGTCGCCGCGTCGCCGACCATGGTCGCGTACACAGTTTCCTGATTGTGCTGGAGGAACTGAATCACCTCGCGCACGCTGGCCTTCGAGCGCACGTCCTTGCCATCGCTGATGACGTAGATGACGCGGCGCCGCTCCTTGGGCCGTGTCTGCAACTCTTTCGCCGCGGCCAGAATCGCGTCGGACAAGGTATGTGCCTCGCGGGGAATGTTCATCTCCAGCCCGTTCAGCACGCCCTGATTCACATTCGGATCCACAGGCTTGCCGTTGATCGTGGGCCCGTTGATCGACAAACCGCCGCCGCCGGGTGAGCCCATATCCGTGCCCGTCCGTTTGGAACGCTCCAGCACCGCCGGCAGGCGATCGCCCTGCGTCGAGGTAAATGTCGTCTGCTCGGTCACCCCGTTGCCATAGGTAAACACCGAAGCCTCGTCCTGCGGCGTGAACGCGCCCTGGATGGCGGAAAGGCTGTCGTTCACCTTCCGCATCGTGTCCTTCGGCATGCTCTGATCGATCACGAAGGCGACCGACAGCGGCACCGGATCCACGCTGAAGAAGGCAATGTGCTGCCGCTGGCCATTCTCGTAAATGCGGAAGTCGCGATACGTCAGCCCGGCAACCTGGTGGTGGTTCTTATCCAGCACCGTCACCGGTACAGGAATGTAGGTGGTGTTGGCATGAATGGTGAAGTTCCGTGCCTCTTCCTGGGTCTTTGGAATATACGGCGCCTCCTGCTGCGGCGGGCCATCCGCATTCGGCACATTGGTTTGGGGCGCTGGCGGGGCCTGCACCGGACTCTGATCTCCCTCCGGAGTCGAAGCCTTGCCGGGCGCCACCTGCCGGGTCAGGTTGCGCAGATTATCCACGCCCTGGTTCGACGACGCACCCGGCGCATCCGGCACGCTCTGTTGCGGGCCGCTGTTCCCTGAGGTGCTTTCTACCGATCCACTTGCCTGGGAGCCGTTCGTTTGCGGCGCATATGCATTCTGCTGCGCGCTCGGGCTCTCGGGCAGCGAACCACTGCCGTTCTGCTGCGCTGCGCCAACCGTCAGTCCCATCAGGGGAACCGCCGCCACCAGACTCCACGCCCACTGCTTTCCGCCCAAAGCTCCTCCACATCATTCTCCGGGGCTATCCCGTCGTATCGTCCTACGCAGAATTGCGTATCGGGATAGATGCAAGTGACGCGACGCCCGCAGCCTAAAACTCCACTGTCAGCCTACCAGAGAGACGCCACTTCATCGTCGCCGTCAACCCAGAGTCGCCGTCGGCAAAATTCACGATTCCGTGGCCAAAACCATCGGTCGCCGCGAACCTACCGCCCGCGCTATCGTCTAATAGAAGAATCGATCATGTCCCGAGTACTCTCGCTCCTGCTCCGCTGTGCCGTATTTTGTGCCGCATTTGCCCTGCCGGCAGCGCGACTTCACGCGCAGGCCGCTCCCTCGCCCGATGCCGCGCCGCAGGGTCTGCCCGGCGATCCCAACGCCAACGACGACACCTCGCAGTCCGTCGCCACCTTTCGCCAGAACGTTAATCTCGTCTCGCTCTACTTCGATGTCCGCGACAAAAAGAATCTGCTGATCCCCCATCTCACCCGCGATGATTGCCAGGTCTTCGAGGACAAGCAGCCGCAGAAGCTCAAGAACTTCACCGCGGAAGTCGATCAGCCGCTCACCCTCGGCATCCTGCTCGACACCTCCGGCTCGCAGCAGTATGTTCTGCCGCTGGAGCAGCAGACCGGCGCGGAATTTCTGAAGCGCGTTCTCAGGGAGAAAGATCAGGCCTTCCTCGTCTCCTTCGACGTCGATATCGACCTGCTCTCCGACTTCACCTCGAACGCCGGCGTGCTGGCGCGTGACATACAGAAAGCGCAGATCAACGTCGGAACCGGCGGCATCACCACGGGCCCGCTGCCCACCGGCACCCCGCGCGGCACCCTGCTCTACGACGCCGTAGTCGAGGCGGCGAAGGACAAACTCGCCGGCGAAACCGGCCGCAAGGCCATGATCGTTCTTACCGATGGTGAGGATCAGGGGTCCCAGGCCAAGCTGAGGGACGCCATCGAAGCCGCGCAGAAGGCCAACTCCATGGTCTACGTCCTGCTCGTCGCGGATCGCAGTAACTTCGGCGGCTTTTATGGCATCGGCTACTCGGGCGACTACGTCATGCATCAGCTCGCAGATCAGACGGGCGGCCGCCTCATCGACGTGGGCAACAACGGCAAAAAACTGGAGGCCGCCTTCCAGCAGATCGAGGACGAGCTGCGCACTCAATACGTCGCCAGCTACACCCCCACCAATGACAAGACCGACGGTACCTATCGCAAGGTCGAGATCGACTGCCGCCAGCGCGACGAAGCCCTCAAGGTCCAATCCCGTAAGGGTTACTACGCCGTGGCGCCAGAGGATTGATTCCCGGCCACTTAACGTTTAATGCCGCGCTCTTTCGGGACATGAAAATCTATTACAAAAGTAACCGAAAAATTGAACCCATCCGTTGTATACTCAGGGAGCGTTCGAATTGGACAGGTTTTGCTAGTTCTGTATCTGCAGTTCTCTACTTGCCGAGACCGATCTTGAATTCAGCGTCACAACTCAGCAGTAAAGGACTTAAGCAATATGGAACAGGGAACAGTGAAGTGGTTTAACGACGCCAAGGGTTTCGGATTCATCAGCCGCCAGAGCGGGGAAGATGTCTTCGTCCACCACACCGCCATTCAGGCACAGGGCTTCCGCACCCTCCAGGAGGGTCAGGCAGTTCAGTTCAACGTGGTGAAGGGCCCCAAGGGCTGGCAGGCAGAGAACGTTCAGCCTCTGTAAATCACCCCAGCAACATCGCAAAAAGGGACGGCCTCGGCCGTCCCTTTTGCTGTCTGAAATGCCTCTCATATCGACCCGTCTCGGTGCGAACTGTCAAGCGACCGGACAGCCTGAGACTCGCTGCCAGCCTCGTCCCTCAAGTGCAGCACATACGCCACCGGCTGCAGCGGCTTCTTCTCCAGAGGCTCTCCGCTCATCTCCCGGATGCTCAGCTCGATATTCAATGAGATCGCATCCAGCGCCAAACCGTTCTCATTGCGGCCGAACGGCATCTCCAGCTCCGACGCCAGCGAGTCCAGCGCAATGAACGAGTACGCCATCACCATCACCACTGCCGGCGTCATCCACTCAATCGCGTCCACCAGGCCAAACGGCAGCAGCGCGCAATAGAAGTAGACGACGCGGTGGATCATCACGGAATATCCAAGCGGAACCGGCGTGGAGGCGATGCGCTCGCAGCCGCCAAGAATGTTCGATAATTCCACCAGATTGTGATCGATCGCCGTCATCGTGACCTCACCGAATGCGCCCTCATGCTGCCGCGCCGCCACCCACTCGCCCATCGCGCGCAGAATGATGAACGGCTTGTAGCGCGCGCGATCGACCTCTTCGGCAAGCGCTGGAGGCAGAAGCTCCGCCGAGCGCGCAAACGCATCGCCTCGCAACTGGTCGCGCATCGCATAGGTGAAGGCCACCAGCATGTCGAGGAATGCCCGCTTGTCGCGCGCATCGCGATCCGAATCCGGGGTCATGGTCAGCACCTGCCGCGTCAGCGTCCGCATGGTGTTCACCAGCGCGCCCCACAGCTTGCGGCCCTCCCACCAGCGGTCGTACGCCGAGCTGTTGCGAAACCCCAGAAACAGCGCCAGCGCCACGCCCACCAGCGTGAACGGCGTCGCATTCAGCGGCACCTTGTGCTTGAAGAGCGTGCCTTCGGTCCAAACCGCAATGACACTCAGCACCGCCACAATCGACAATTGCGGCAGCATCTGTTTCATCATGGAGCCACGCCACCAAAACAGCATGGTCCACCAGTTGGTTTTGGGGCGGACGATCATCGGGTCATCTGGCGCAAAAAAAAGAAGGGCAGCGCTATCTTACCGCGCTGCCTTCCTCTTCCACTTTCCAGATAACTCTGCTTGCCGTCTCAGGCGACCAGGGCCTCCTCGCGCGCAGCCCCCATCTCCGAGGCTCCCGGAAGCAGCGAACGAAAACTGCCGGTCGACGGATCGAGGCAGTGAATCTCCCCGCTTCCGATGTCATAGACCCATCCATGGATACGCAGGCTACCCCGCCTCAGGCTTCTGGCCACGGCGGGATGCGCGCGCAGGCTGTTGAGCTGCGCGACCACGTTGAGTTCGGTGAGCACCCGCAGGCGCTCGTCCACCGGCCACACCCGCGGGTCCTGCATCACGCCCCGGAACGCGCGGGACATCGGCCCGGCGTATCCCAGCCAGGAACGGAGAAACGGCAGGTCCTGCAGTTGGCCATCGTCGAGCAATGCGCGCATCGCATCGCAGTCGGAATGGCCGCAGACGATGATGTCCGGCACCCGCAGCACCCGCACCGCATACTCAACGGTGGCCGCAACCCCGCTGGCCGTCTCTTCAGGAGGCGGCACCAGGTTTCCCGCATTGCGGCAGCAGAGCATCTGGCCAGGTGCCGATTGCGTGATCATCTCCGGCATGACGCGCGAATCGGAGCAGGTGATAAAAAGTGCCTGCGGCTCCTGGCAATGCGCCAGCTCAGAAAACTGCCGGGACTGTTGTGCGAAAAACTTCGACCGGAACGTGGCATAACCTGCGAGTAGTTGCTGCATAAAAACCTCCTCGATGCGCCTGAATGTGAGCGCACGGGAAAGCACCCTGAAAGCAAAGGAAAATGGCAGTTCGGGAGCGGGGCGGTGCATGCCACTTCCCGACGCGGCCGGAACACACGACGCTCTTCAACAGAGCGTTCCGGCGCCATCGTCCTTGTAAGTTGCTTTGGGTTTTTATGCAGTCGGCGGTGCGCGGCTTGGGCCAGGAGCGCGCGGGACGCCTCCCAGGGCGAGTACGTTCTCCGGCACCAGAGTCGTCTCAGCGAAATCCGGCGGAACGACACAAGCCGCTTTGAACAGAGATGTAGGAGCAGACGCACGCGGCAGCGCCCGGATGATGCGCTGGTGTGAGACATGCCGCAGATGCGCAGACGCCAACGGATTCGCGTCCAATACCACTGGATCCGTGTGCGCGACGACAATGCCCCGCTCCACCTCGCTCGCTCGCGCTCCGTTCGTCATGCACAGCGCATACAGTCCGAAGACGACTGCAACGAGTGAAAGCCGGAAAGAAGCGGAGCTGCGACGGGCCATGAGAGTTCCTGCGGGTTCCTGTACTGTTGAGACGCTCGCCGCATCGCGCACGTTAGCGCCCGGCGAATTGTTTGCGGTCATTGCTTGCGGTTACAGATGAGATGCAGAAAGGAAAGCCGCGCCATGAGCGGCCGCGGCTCTCCTTCATCGAATGCGTGCGCGCTGGTTCCAGCAAGCGCAAGCCACGCCGGAAACAGTGCCGGTGCAACAGGTACCTGGCAGATTGCTGAAGCGGATGCCATACCGAGCCGGCAGTTAGACCGTCTTCGCTCGTCGGCTCAGCTCTTCGCAGGTCCGCCAGGAGCCGGACTGTACTCGCCACGTTTGCGCCCCGGCTCGACCTTCGGCTTGGGCTTCGGAGCCTTCTTCGTCTCGCGTTTTCCAGTGTCTTTGTTTCCCATACGCTGAGTCTACCTGCAGCACGCACCTACATCCCGAATTTCTGCCGGTATCCACTCGGCGAAACGCCCGTGTGCCGCTGGAATATCTTTCGGAAGAAGACTGGATCCTGATAGCCGACCGCGTCACTGATCTCCTGCATGCTGCGGTGGTCGTTTTCCAGCAGACGCTTCGCCGCAGCGACCCTTGAGCTTTTGCAGATAGATCAGCGGGCTGTCGCCGGTTGCCTGTTTGAAGCGGCGAACGAAATTGCGCGGGCTCATGCCCACCCGCTCCGCCGGCGCCTCCAGCGGAAAGCTCTGATGAAAATTCTGGTGCAGCCATTCCTGTGCCGCGGAGATGTTCTCATCCGAGTGCTCCGTCTTTAAGGGCACGATGGCGAAGCCCGCCTGCCATGCGCGTGGCATCTCGATCAGCAGCGCTTTCGCGCTCTGCATCGCAACCTCGTGGCCGCAGAATCGCGCCACCAGATACAAACTCAGATCGAGCGCCGCGTTCACACCACCGCCACAGTAGAAGCCGCCGTCCTCCGTCACCATCAGCTCCGGCATCCACCGCACCTTGGGATATTTCTCGCGGAACCGCTCAGCCAGACTCCAGTGTGTCGTCGCACGCTTGCCGTCAAGCAGGCCAGTAGCCGCCACCAGTCCCACGCCGGAGCACACACTCGCGATCGCTGCGCCCCGCTTGTGCCAGCGCTTCAGCCACGGCACCACCGGCGCATTGCGCTCGACCACATCGTCGATGCCCAGGCCGGTCGATGGAATAAAGATCAGGTCTGTATTGCGAACATCTTTCAGCGCCACAGCTGGTTGGATATCGATCGGGCCGTCGCAATGCACGGCGCGCCCGTCCACCGATGCAGTGGTCACGCGAAAGTGACATACCGGCTTGTGCCCGGTGAAGTTGTTCCACAAGGTTCCCGTATGACGGAAGACCTCCATCGGACCAATGGCAGTGGAAGAAAAAGTCTGATCGAGAAACAAGATCGTGACATTTGTCATCGGATAACTCCGGATAACTCTGCGATTGGCCGAATAACCTATGAAGGATGGCATATCTGCCATCTTGCTACAAGCTATAACTCCACCTATCTTCGAGATAGATAAGGCATCTACTTCGAATCGATGACGGAGGAAACATATGAAGAAATACATTATCGAGCGGGAAATACCGAAGGTCGGAACTCTCGAACGCGAACAGTTGCGCGAGGCTGCCGCCAAATCCAACTACGTGTTGCGTCAACTCGGCACGGATATCCAGTGGGTGGAATCGTTTATCGCCAAAGACAAGATGTTCTGCGTCTATCTGGCTGAAGACGAGGCACTCATCCATCAGCATGCACAAGTCAGCGGCTTTCCCGCCACCACAGTCACGGAAATCAGCAAAACCATCGATCCCACAACGGCGGTGGGTTGCTGATTGGCCGGTTTCACCCGAGCATCATTTTCCGTTCTCCTGAAACTCGTTTTCCTGAAACGCTTTCAAAGCGTCCCGCACTATGTACAAGAAGAACCATTTGTTTCTTTGAAGATTTCGCGGAAACACGGACTTCAATCATTGAGTGAAGGATGTAACGAAAATGAATTCGCAACAGCACATTCGTAGCCTGCGAGTGCAATTGCTCGCCATGTCAAGATCGTCGCAGCGTGCTCTTGACTATGCCATCAAGGGCTACGGGCTGCGCAATCTCGACTTCGCCCGGCATGTTCCTGCGGTGAACAGTGAACTCGAAGAACATCATTGCCGCATCAAGGATCTATCCCGCGAGCTCATGAATGGCGGCATCAGCAAGCCCTCGGACTTCCGCTTCGCGTTCGCTGCCGCCAGCATCAACACGGCTCTTCACGTCATCCACACCGCGGCCGCTGAGATCGCACAAGATAGTCTGCGCCTGCTCGAAAGCAGTGGAATACACGGGTGCGCGGCACTGGAGAGGATGGGGCAGCTCGTGAATGGGTCCGTACGGCTGTGCATCATAGCTCTCTTTGAAGAGAGCGCTGCTCACGCCAGGATAGTGCTTCGCCGTCAGGAAGCCCTGCGGCTTCGTGAACTCACGTCCATTGCCCTGCATCCTCACATCGATCGCTGGGGCGGTGCGCAGGGTGACTTTGAACGATCCGTGATTCGCAGCCTCGGCGAAGTCGCGAAACAAGCCCATGAAATAGCCGACGCAATCCTGTTTTGGCTGGAAGGGAAGTCATGCGTAGCCGTGTCGACCAGCGGCAAATATCTTTCGCGCGACCTGCCGCCGGCGCTGCAGCATAAGGACGATGCCACACTGTCCTATATGCAATCGAAGAGCACCCCAGCTCTGAAGGTTACGCAAAGATTGTCATGCTGAGCGGACGCCTGCTTCCCGCAGCCGGAGGCAGGCTCGGCTCATCTTCTAAACGTCATTTCCCAGATGGAAGATCGGCTCCGCGCCCACCGCGCCTGTCAGCAGCGCGGTCTCCTCATGCGGCTCCAGCGGCTTGTAGTTCTGCGCCACATCCATTGCCAGCCGGAAATACTTCTCGTCCCCCGGTGGCAGCGCCGCTGTAATCGGGTGTCCCAGCGTCCATCGCAGCCCCAGCGCCGCCTCGTTCGGATACGCCGCCGGCTGATACCAGCACTTCGGCTCCGGATGATTCTTCTTCTCGGCCGCGGACCACGTCGTCTTCGCCATCGCCTTCAGCGCCAGGATGCCCATCTTCTTCTCCTGCGCCTTCTTCAGAATCTGCGGCCCAAACTTCGCCTGCGAAAACAGCACAAAGTTCACCGGGAACAGCACCGTGTCGAATGGGTAGCGATCCATCGCCGCCACCGCCGTCTCCTGCGAATGCACGGAGAACCCGATGTAGCGGATCTTGCCTTCCTTCTTTGCCGCTTCCATCGTCTCCATCGCCCCGCCCGGCCCCAGCACCTTGTCCAGGTCGCTCATCTTGGTCAGCGCGTGGAACTGGTACAGGTCCACATGGTCCGTCTTCAACAAGCGCAGCGACTCCTCCAACTGCTTGCGCGAATCTTCCTTCGTGCGCCCCTCCGTCTTGCACGCAAGAAAGCAATCCTTGCGATACGGAGCCAGCGCCGGACCCAGCCGCTCCTGCGCATTGCCATAACTCGGCGCGATATCGAAGTAGTTGATGCCGCGATCCACCGCCTCGGCCACGATGTTCTTCGAGTGCGTCGGATCCTCGTCCATCACCACAATCCCGCCAAAGCCGATGATCGACAGATGCTCGCCTGTCTTGCCGAGCGGCCTGCGCGCAATCGGTTGTGTCGGGCTGGCGGAGGCAAGCCGCGCACTCGCGGCGGCAGCTGCAGTGAAGGCGCTCTGCTTCAGAAAATCACGGCGTTCCATGGGTGGGGTCCTCCTCAAGGGAACATACGGAAAGCTTAACGCCGATTCGGATTCGCTGCCATCGACCAGACGGATGTGTGCGTGCAATGGCGCCGTGCCTCCATCCCTGACTCGGTTGTCCCTTCACATAATCTCCGCCCGCGACGTTCTCTTCGACAGCAGCTTGGCCGTGACTTTTTGGCCATCGGAGAATTCGAGATCGAACTTTTTCCCAAGGTTTGTTCGTCCTTTGGTGGTGAGCCGCACCGAGCGAGGCACGCGAGAGTTTGCCAACCACTCAAGTTCCATCATCCGCGAGAGAAATGCGGCGCCCAATGCGCCTCCAAGGTGATAGCGCCGCTCCGTAAAGTCGAGACATTGGGTGGCGAACAATCTTCTTTCCGCCAGTAGAGCACGGCAATCGATGCCGAACTCGTGCAACCATTCAAGACCGCTGTCGGTGACTTCAAATAGTTTTCCTGCTGGCTCGATGATCTCCTTCCCCTGCATGGCGGCCACAATCTCCACCCCCAGCTTGCCCGCGAGATGGTCATAGCAGGTGCGCGCAAACGAAAAAGGATTCATGGAGGAACGTGCCACCTGCCGCACCGCGGTCCCCGGCGACGCAATGATGGTAAGCGCTTCAATTGCATGGGCGACCGCCGCGTTGGAGATCCGGTAGTACTTCAGGCGTCCTCGTTTGATCACAGACAGCACCCTCGCATTCACGAGTTTTGAGAGATGGATACTCGCGGAAGAAGGCGATATATTCGCGGCGGCCTGAAGTTCTCCCGTGGGCTGTGAGCTTCCATCCATAAGGCTCAGAACGATCGCTGCCCGGGCGGGATCGGCGAGTTGTCCGCTGAGATTGGCCAATTTGTTTGCGTCATCCATAGTTTGAGCATACGTGAACTATGAAGGTGCTTTCAGATGCTAAGGTGACATTTTGAAGGAGTCTTCCTATGAAATTTACAAGACGCTCTCTCCTCCTGCTCGTGGTCTTCAGTACTGTCGCCTTGGGTGGGTTCGACCTCCATTCGTATGCAGCATCACAATCCCATTCGCCGGTATCGAGCGATACACCGGATGACGGCGTCACTATGACAGTGGAGGGTTTGGTACGCGATGTGGCGTGTCCTATGCAAAACCACAAATCCACGGCGACGCACTTCAATTTGGAATGCGCACGTGCCTGTGCCAAGGCTGGATCACCACTGGTGATTCTCACGAAGGCGGATGAAATGTACTTCCCGATGACCGACCAGATGCCTGACGTCAGCCAGCGAGAGCGGCTTGTACCCTATGTGGGCAAATACGTTCGGCGTCACCGGCGTAGTCAGGAGACGGAATGGAACCCGCACCGTTGTGATCAAAAGCATTACTGAAATGAAGGACGTCAAGCTGGATACCGGGTTATCGAGCGATTGACGTCGCTTCATTGGATGAGGACCGGCGCTGCCTGGCATGCCATCATGGATCAGCATCATGAATCAATAGATGGCGATTCTCACAATCACAATCCGCGGCATTCTCTTCGATATGGATGGCGTCCTCATCAGCTCCACCGGCGCCGATGAGCGCTGCTGGCTGCGATGGGCAAAGCATCACCACATGGAAGGTGCCTTCTCGCTGCAATCGACGCATGGCAGGCGCGGCATCGACACGCTGCGCGCGCTTCGTCCGGACCTCGACGCTGCCGCCGAACTACGCAGGCTCGAAGACTACGACGCGGAAGACCACAGCGGGCTCATCATTCTTCCCGGCGTCCAGAAACTGCTCGCATCGCTTCCCGCCGATCGCTGGACCATCGTCACCTCGGCGACCACGCGTCTGCTCGAAGGCCGTCTCGGCTATGCCGGACTCCCCATACCGGAGGTGCTCGTGCCCGCAGAAAAAGTCGCCAACGGCAAGCCGCATCCTGAGCCCTACCTCACCGGCGCAAAACTTCTCGGCTTCGCCCCGGCCGATTGCCTGGTCATAGAAGATTCGCCCGCGGGCGTCGCGTCAGGCAAGGCCGCAGGCTGCCGCGTGCTCGCCCTGCTCTCGTCGCACACCCAAGCCGAACTCACAGGTGCCGACTGGTTCGTCGCCTCGCTCGAGCAGGTAACGGCCGCGCCGCAAAGCGGATGGGAGCCTGAGCATTCATCTGGATACGTAACAGCATTGTGAAGCTTATTCGAACCGGTACAGCGTCACCTTCTCCGTGTGCAAGGCGCGCGGATCGAACCGCCAGTACTCGCCCTGATCGTTCTCGTCGCCGTTCAGCCGCCGCCCCGCGATCCACTTGCCGTTTTCATAGCGGCCCTCGTCGATGGCGCCAATGCCCACGCGCTTCGCAGCAGGATCCCGCGGCGTAAACTTCACCCGAAAGCCCTTGCCGACACCCAGAAACGCATCGGGTCCCGTAGACAGGATCATGCCGTAGCCGTCCTCCGCATGACTGCCGAAGATCTCATCCAGGCTCACGTCCACCTCATAGCCCTGCATCACGAACAGCACCTCGGACCGTGACTTGTCCAGCACAAACCCATGCACGGTGCCCTTGCTCTGCGCATCCAGCAGCATCGGCGCGATGGCATCGATAGCGTTGTAACTCACCCGCAGAGCATCCTCGCCGCTCTTCTCCTTCTCCGCCGCTTCACCGGTAGCCGGCGTCGCCCAGTTGTCGATGCCAAACGGCGAAAACCCAAGCGCCGCATGCTCGCCCAGAATGTAGAACACATTTGCCGCACCCGCTTCACCGTCGCGCGTCTCCGGCAGCAGCAGCGGATTGTCCGGCCGATGATAGCGTCGCGCCCATCCATAAACGTCCGGCGAGTACAGATCCGGCGCATAAATATCGATCGCCGTCCCCGCCGCCTTCCACACATCCATCACCCGCGGCTGCGGGCCGCCGCTCGGATAGTCGCCGGGAATCGCATCCTCGCCGCCCAGCCACGTATTCACATACATCGGCAGGTTGTATGCCGCTTTGCCCTTGGCCGTCACCGCCTGCACATATTTCGCATAGTGCCACGCCATGAAGATCTCATCCGCGCGCGGAGAATCGCCAAAGACCTCCGTCCACGTGCCGGAAGTCTTCGCGCCATTCTGCTCCCACAGCGAGCGCAGCTCCGCATTCAACGCAGTCCGGTGCTGGTCGAGATACTGCAGCAGTTCGGGCGGCACGGCACCGGCGAATGCGCGATTGGCAACATCGGAATGGTCGCGCGTGTTGCCCAGCACGCCGACCTCGTTCTCCACCTGCATCATCACGACGGTGTGGTCGTGAGCGTCCACCTCACGCAGATGCTGCATCAGCGCCGCAAAGGCGCGTTCGTCTGCCGCCCGCGTTTGCTCTCCGAACGTGCTCAGGATATTGATTTCGCGGCCATTCTCCGCCACGCGCGGAAAGCGCTTCGCATCTTCCTTTACCCAGACTGGCTGATAGCTGGACATGCCGTTCTTCCACGACGCCAGCCACAGAAAAACAAGGTGCAGATGCTGCTTGCGCGCCCCGGCGAGCAGCCCATCCACCAGCGTGAAATCAAGCTTGCCCTCCGACGGCTCAATCAGCTCCCAGCTCACCGGCGTGAAGACGGTGTTCACTCCCATCGCCGCCAGGCGCGGCCACTCCGGCTCCATGTAATCCAGGCTCGATGAGCTGGAGTTATGAATCTCCGCCCCCAACATCAGGTACGGTTTGCCATCCACGATGAGCTGCGTCGCCTCACCGCGCTTCGCCAGATGCGGCGCACCGGCATCCTGCGCGCGGGCCAGAGACGGGAGAGCGAATAACACCAGAAGAATGGAGGCCGAAAGAAAACGATATTTCATGGCACCAGCAATCTACCACTTCACGTGCGCGGCAACTACGTCAGCCAGTTGGTCTTCAGGATTGCCCATCAAGATAGGCGTCTTAGACGATATTCCCGGTGAGTTCGTCCCCTCCCTTTGGACCGCATTCCTTGTCGTGATATTCTTTTCAGAATGCTGTATCTCGCCCAGCCCGCTGCCTGTTGTTGTTGTCGATAAGCGTGCGCCGCTCTCCGGCTGAGATACCTTCTGCCTTTCTCTGCAGATAGATCCTCTCCTCTCCATCAAACCAAACCAGCCGCCTCCAGTGGGCAATAGTTATAAGAACTGCGTGTATCTCTCCTCTCCATTTCGGCTGCGAACCGTGACCCAATCACGCGTTCCCCAAACTCTGTCACGCGCTCTGTGTTGTCGCTCCGCGTGTTGTTGCGCCTGTCGTTGTCCTCGCCAGGTGCATCGGGAGCGCCGCCACATCTAGTCTTCGAAGGCGCCGCTCCTCCTCGCCACTGCTTCACGTGATCTGGAGATCAGCACATGCGCTTCATCCACAGGCCGGCCATCGCCGGAATCTTCGCAGCACTTCTCCTCATCGTCGCGCCGGCGGCCGCGCAGATCGTCGGTGGATCGATCGGTGGCACCGTCACCGATCCGTCTGGCGCTGCCATTCCCGGCGCCAAGGTCGTCATCCGCAACCAGGAAACCGGCAGCGAGCGTCAGCTCATCACCAACGGAGAAGGCCTGTACAGCGCGCCTTCCATTCCGGTCGGCCGCTACTCCGTCTCTGCTGCCAGGGATGCCTTCGCCACGCAACAGCGCGACGGCATCGTCGTCACGGTCGGTCAGTCGGTTCGCGTCAACGTCGCACTTTCCGCGAGCGCCGTCAGCCAACGCGTCGATGTCACGGACAAGCCCGCGCCCGTCGATCTCACCACGCAGCAGACCAGCGGCCTCGTCGATGAGCGTCAGGTAAAAAATCTCCCGCTCAATGGCCGCTCCTACGATCAGCTCCTCACCCTCAATCCCGCCACCGTCAATTACACGGCGCAGCGCTCCGGCAGCATCGGGACATCGAACTCCTCCGTCGGCAACATGTTCTCCGTCTCCGGCCGCCGCCCGCAGGACAATCTCTACCTGCTCAACGGTGTCGAGTACACCGGCGCATCGCTCATCAACGTCACGCCCGGCGGCACCAGCGGCCAGTTGCTCGGCGTCGATGCCGTACGCGAGTTCAACGTCTCCAGCGACACCTACTCCGCCGCATTCGGCAAGCGGCAGGGCGCGCAGATCAGCATCGTCACCGCCAGCGGTTCCAATCAGCTGCACGGCGCCGCCTATGAATTCCTGCGAAACAGCGCACTCGATGCGCGCAACTACTTCGACCAGCAGCAGATTCCCGAGTTCCAGCGCAACAACTTCGGCGGCTCGCTCGGCGGCCCCATCCGCCGCGACAAGGTCTTCCTCTTCGGCAACTACGAAGGCTACCGGCAAAACCTCGGCCTCAGCAACGTCGCCCTCGTCCCCGACGCGAACGCGCGCCAGGGATTTCTGCCCGTCGGCCCCGGCGGTTCACTCGTCAACGTCGGCCTCGCACCGGGCGTCGCCGATCTTCTCAAGCTCTGGCCCGCGCCCAACGGCGCTGAACTAACCAATCCATCCACCGGCAAGCCCACCGGCATCGCCCGCGCCTTTAGCAATCCGAAGCAGACCATCCGCGAAGACTTCGGCACCGCACGCGCCGATTACAACCTTGGCGCAAAGGATCTGCTCTTCGGCGTCTACACCATCGACGACTCCACCGCCCACACGCCCACCGCCAACCCCTTCGCCGTCATCGATGAAACACTGCGCGAGCAGGTCGCCAGCGTGGAGGAGCAGCACGTCTTCTCCTCGCAGTTGCTCAATACGGCCCGCTTCGGCTTCTCTCGCGCATCGTTCTACTTCCTCGGCTCTGCCACCGTCGATGTTCCCGGCTTCGTCAGCGGCCGGCCCGTCGGCGCCATCGTCATCTCCGGTTCCACCGCTTCGAATGGCGCATCGCAGATCACCGGCGCCGGCGGCAACGTCGGCAGCAACAACGCCGTCGCCCGCAACCTCTTTACCCTCGACGATCACATCTACTGGACCGCAGGCCGCCATCAGCTCGAAGTCGGCGGATGGCTGCAGCGTCTCCAGAGCAACGACAATCTCGCGCAGAACCAATATGGCCAGGCATCCTTCGCCACCCTGCAGACATTTCTTGCAGGGCACCATCAAAACCTTCACCATCGTCCCGTCGCCCACGCCGCTCAACTGGCGCTCCTGGTTCGGCGCCGGCTATGTCGAAGATGTCTGGAAGGCAACGCCGCGTCTGGAAGTGCGCGCCGGCCTTCGCGTCGAAAGCAGCAATGGATGGAATGAAGCGAACGGCCGCGCCGCCAACTATCAGTTCACCAACGGCGTCATCAACACCAACCCCACCGTCGGCTCCTCCGCACTCACCGACAATCGCGCCAAGTTCCTGCCGCAGCCGCGCATCGGCCTCGCATGGGATCCCTTCGGCAACGGCACCACCGCGGTGCGCGCATCCTTCGGTGTTGAGCAGAGCCTGCTCGACAACCTGAACTACCGGCTCGACCAGATCCGCGCCCTACAACGCAACGCTCAGCTACTCCGGCACCAAGGTCTCCGATCCCGTCAAGGGCAAGAGCACCATCTCGCCATCCAGCGTGCAGACCAACATCGCAACCCCCAGCACGCTCGCCTGGACGCTCAAGCTCGAACAGCAGATCGCGCCGCAAACCTCGCTCACCGTCGCCTACATCGGCTCGCACAGCTATCACCAGATCCTCTCGCAGGATGCGAACGAGCCCGCCTTCGTCATCTGCCCAAACACCGCCTGCCCCGCATCGCTCGCCGCCGGCACCATCTACTACCCAACGACGGTGAAGGCCAATCCCGCCGTCACCAACACCACTTCGTGGGTATCAAACGGCGATGCCAGCTACAACGCTCTCGAAGTAGACGTGCGCCGCTCCTACGCAAACGGCCTGCAGTTCCGCGCCAACTACACCTGGTCAAAGAACCTGGACAACGGCTCCGCGTGGAACACCAGCGTCTCCGCCAACACGCCTGCCTTTGTCAGCGTGCCGCAGTTGCCGAGTCTCGACTGGGGCCCCGCCGCGACCGACGTGCGTCACATCGCCTCGCTCAACGGCAGTTACGATCTGCCCTTCGGCCGCAATCACCGCTTCGCGCTCGGACTTCGGCCCGATCGTCAACACCGCCATCTCCGGCTGGACGCTCTCCGCCATCTCCAATCTGCAATCCGGCTTTCCCTTCACGCCGCAGCTCGGCTACAACCCCACCGGCTCCGGCGACACGCGCAACCCTGTCCGCCCCAACGTCAACCCGGACTTCCACGGCTCGCTCTACGCCGGCGGATCCACCGCCGCGCGCGCGAATCAATTCTTCAATCCCGCAGCCTTCCTCGCGCCTGCAGCCGGAGCCGTCGGCAACCTGCGCCGCGACACACTTACCGGCCCCGGCTTCGCCAATCTCGATCTCTCGCTCGCCAAATCCACCACGATTCACGAGCGCGTGCGCGCGCAGTTCCGCGCGGAGTTCTTCAACGTGCTCAACCACACCAACCTGATGACGCCAAACCCGGTCATCTTCAGCTCCGGCCCCCAGCAAAGCACCAGCGCGGCCACGCTCACGCAAGCCCCTGTGCTCAGCCCGACTGCGGGAGTCGTCACTGCAGCGGCCACCAGCCGCCAGCTCCAATTCGGATTGAAGCTCCTCTTCTGATTGCCTTTCGTCGAGCAAAAAAAGTGGCGTGAGGATATTCCTCACGCCACGCTTGGTTTTTTGTTCGCTGACTAGCGTGGTTTTCCCACATCTCGAAGAGATGTAAGCCCACTACTGCAAGTGTCAGCGACCAAAGGGAAGCGAACCGCGGCCATTCGCGCCGAAGGCGCTTTTGCCTGGGACGGCAAGTCCGTTAGCCCAGGTGACCCATCCGTCCCGCGCGATAGTCCTCCACCGCCTGTGCCAGTTCCTCACGCGTGTTCATCACGAAGGGTCCGTAGCTCGCAACCGGCTCGCGAATCGGCTCGCCGCTCAGGATCAGCAATTGGCTATCCGCCTTGGCTTCAATCGTGACTGCATCTCCCTCCGCGCTCAGCGGAGCAATCTGCGCTTCGCCGCTTAAAGACTCTGTGCCATTGAGTGTCACGTCGCCCTTGCGCAGGACCACCGCCGCGTTGTGCCCCTCCGGCAGTGGTAGCTCGAATCGTTCGCCCGCCTTCAGAATCACATCGAACAAGTTCACCGGCGTAAACGTCTTCGCCGGCCCGATCCGCCCCAGCAGCTCACCTGCAATCACCCGCGCATGTCCGCCGCCTGCCAGCCCGATTACCGGAATCTGATCCTTCGTGATCCCCTGATAGCGCGGCTTCGACATCTTCTGCGCCTTGGGCAGGTTCACCCAGAGCTGGACCATCTCAAAGATGCCGCCGTTCTTCGTGAACTCCGCCTCGTGCAGCTCCTCGTGCACCACACCGGAGGCCGCGGTCATCCACTGCACATCGCCCGGATAGATCACGCCGCTGTTGCCTGCCGAATCGCGATGTCCCACCGATCCCTGATACGCAATCGTCACGGTTTCAAATCCGCGATGCGGGTGCTCACCCACGCCGCGCGGCTTTTTCGCCGGCTCGAATTTGCTCGGCCCCGCGTAGTCCAGCATCAGGAACGGGCTCACCTCGTTCTCAATTCCATTCGAAGGAAATAGATTCCTCACCGGAAATCCATCGCCCACCCAGTGGTTCGATCCCGCGCCATACGTCCCCAGTACCTTCTTTTGTGTCGTCATTTGCTGCTCCTTTTCGCGCCCGGCCTCGAATCCGGTTGCGCGCTCGTCACCATCTCTGTCGAAGTCTCCGCCTCCCCTCCGCCGTCCGCCCCAGTCGACGCAGCAGCGGCAGCAGCAGGCGTCGCTCGTCGATGGGGAAGCCTTCCAGCGCCTCCTCCATCTCCGCGCGATGCTGCGCAAACGCCCGCTCGATCAGCCGCCGCCCCGCCGCCGTCAACTGCACGATGCAGGCACGCCGGTCGTCAGCGTCATCCTCGCGCCGCACCAGCCCGCGATTGGCCAGCCGGTCCACGGCCGCCGTCATCGACCCGCTGGTCAGCAGCACCTTCGCGCCCAGTTGCTTTGCAGACAACGGTCCCCGGTGCAGCAGCGCCTCCAGCACGCCGAAGTCGCTCTGCACCATGCCGAAGCGCGCAATACTGCGCTGCGCCTGTGCCTGCACCGCCCGGCTGGCCTTCCACAGCACCAGCCAGACGTGGATTCCGCTCAGGCCATCCGTTTTGTCGGTTTTTCTCGTCTTCATATGTGTCTCGATATAAAGATGCTTGATATCAAGAAAAGATTCACCCTGGGCAAGTTGTTGCCGCTTGGGTCTTCAGAGAGTGAAAGCGGAGGATTTCGGAGAAAAAGGGAAGACTTTGCCGCCGGCTCGTACAATCCCTGTCAACGCCATGTCGCCCAAAGATCTGCTTAAGTCCCGCCGCACCTTCCTCAAACACGGTTCACTCGGCCTGGCCGCCGCCGCCGTTGGCTGCCATTCTGCGTCCGAGCCCAGTCAGCAGTCCGCGGCTCCCGTCACCGAGGAAGGTCCGCCTCCGCCCGGCACGCCGCCCGCCTTCGGCACCGCGCCGCCCGCCGGTCCGGAGGTCTCCGCCGTCACCTTCGCTGAGGCCGAAAAGCTCGTTCGCGTCTCCGCTGACCACGGCGCGAAGAAAGACAAGCCGCGCAGAACTGGCGTCAGGCCATGGCCCCGCTCTATGAGCGCCGCACCGGCCCGCGCAAAGTCACGCTGCCGCCAACCCTCGCGCCCGCCACGCAGTGGAATCCCATGCTGCCCGGCATGCCGTCGCCGCCGCAGCACGACCACTTCGTCCCCGCCCCCGCCGCCTTCGTGCCTCTTCCAAAAAGCGATGACGACATCGCCTTCGCCGGCGTCACCCAGCTCAGCCGCTGGATTCACGCCCGCCAACTCACCTCCGAGCGGCTCACCGGCATCTACCTCGACCGCCTCCAGCGCTTCAACCCCACACTGCACTGCGTCATCACGCTCACCAAAGATCTCGCGCTCGCGCAGGCGAAGCAGGCCGATCGCGAGATCGCCGCCGGCCACTACCGCGGTCCGCTTCACGGCATCCCGTGGGGCGCAAAGGATCTCCTCGACACCGCCAACATTCCCACCACCTATGGCGCGGAGCCCTTTCGCAACCGTATTCCGAAGACCGATGCCGTCGTGGTCCAGCGCCTCACCGCCGCCGGCGCCGTGCTCGTCGCCAAACTCTCGCTCGGCGCCCTCGCGCTCAACGACGTCTGGTTCGGCGGCCAGACGATGAACCCCTGGCTGCTCGAAGAAGGCTCTTCAGGCTCCAGCGCCGGTCCCGGTGCGGCGACAGCCGCGGGACTCGTCGGCTTCGCCATCGGCAGCGAAACAGGCGGCTCCATCGTTGGCCCGTCGATGCGTTGCGGTGTCACCGGCCTGCGTCCCACCTACGGCCGCGTGCCGCGCACCGGCGCCATGACACTCTGCTGGTCGCTCGACAAGCTCGGACCCATGGCCCGCTCGGTCGAGGACACCATGTTCGTCCTCCGCGCCATCAGCGGTCCCGATGCAGGAGACCTCGCGTGCGTCCCCAGCCATCTCGACTACAACGGCGCCTTGCCGGTGAAAGGTATCCGCATTGGTTACATACCGGCATGGCTCGCCGAACCGCCCGCCACCGACGTCGATCGCGCGGCCCTCGACCAGATAAAAAAACTCGGCATGGAGCCCGTGCCCATCGCATTGCCCGACTGGCCCTACGACTCGCTCGACCTCATCCTCTTCGCCGAAGCCGCCGCCGCCTTCGAGGAACTCACTCTCTCGCGCGATCCCTCGTTCACTCTCGATCAGCTCAAAATGCAGGTCCCCGACGCCTGGCCCAACAGCTTCCGCCAGGCCCGGTTCCTCTCCGCTGTCGATTTCGTGCAGGCCGACCGCTTCCGCCGCAAAGTCGCCGAACAGATGATGGAAATCTTCAAGAAGGTCGACATGCTCCTCGTCCCCTCCCTGCGCGACGAGATGCTCACCCTCACCAACTTCACCGGCCACCCCTCGCTCACGCTCCGCGCCGGTTTCATCAAGGTCAGCGAAGCCCGCAGCGACTGGGCCCCCGACCCCAAACATCCGCTGCCCAAATTCAACCCGCCCCGCCGCGTCCCCCACGGCATCACCCTCATCGGAAAACTCTTCGACGAAGGCATGCTCGGCCGCGTCGGCGTAGCCCTCGAGCGCGCCTTCAACGTCGCATCGGAACGCCCAAAAGGCTTCTCCTGAAGAATTGAATCGCGTGTCATCCTGAGCGCAGCGCCGTAGTCGCGGAGTCGAAGGAGCCACAGTCTGCCCGCGTCCTGCTCTTATCCGGCAGCGATGCGTGCCGACAGCCCGGATAGCGCATAAAGCCAGACCACGAGCGAGAGGATGGAAGCGAGAGTTGTCAACGAGACAGTGGACGCTACCATCTTTTCCTCGCAGCGATACTCTCCCGCAAGAATGTACGCTGTCTTGGCCGTGGGCACCGCGGCGCAGATCACAGCCGCAATGGTGTAGAGGGGGTCGAGCCCCAGCCACACGCTCAATCCATACACGATCAGAGGCATGATCACGAGCTTGACGGCCGAGAGCAGCGAAGCTCGCCCGATATTGGCGCGCAATGCATCGATCGACAGCCCCAGTCCGATGGCGAACAGAGCACAAGGCGTCAGCGCATCGGCCAGGATGCCAAGATACGCGGTGACCGGCCCGGGCATGCGGAGACCGAGGACCGACAAAAGCATGCCGATCAGCGTTGATAGCACCATCGGGTTGAGCACGACATGCTTCGCTGTCACCATCGGGGCCGTGCGTGAGCCATGCGCATCCCGCTGGTCAAGTTCGAGCAGGATCACGGCTATCGGAAACATCACAACGGCCACGAATACCGTGGCGATCGCCGCCGGCAACACGGCGCGCGGACCATAGATCGCCTGCAGGACAGGTAAGGCGACGAAGCCGGTATTGGTCATGGATGCCGCCATGCCATGCATCGTTCGGCTTGCGAGACTTCGCGAAGCACGAATGCTCATGATGCCGAACACCAGGAGGAAGCACAGCAGGGAGCCGCCACCAAAGGCAACAAGAAAGCGCCAACGGATCAGCGAATGGCTTGGCTCCTGTGCAATGGTGACGATCAGCAACGCCGGCATTGCGATGTTGTAGGCGAAGTGAATCAGTGCGTCAGACAGCGACCGCGACAGATAGCCGGTATAGCCGACGATCCAGCCACTGAGGATCACTGCAAATACAGGTAGGATAAGGTCAGCGATCCGCACTGAGGATGTCCGCACCGAGGATGTATCAAAGAAGCTCGCTAACAATTGCACGGAGAGCCAACTGCAGTCAATAGCAGCAGGAGTGAAGCTCGTTTGGCATCGAGCAGCACTCCATCGAGCAGCACTTATGGAACCGCGCGTTCAATTTCCGATCGCTGATTCCCTCAACGCCGCCCACATCCCGCGAACTCCTGTGGCGAATCCGAAGCACGCGCGTCTCCGTATCAAACGTGCATCCTTCCCGCTCCAAATCCGTGCGCGGCCCAATCGGCCTTCCTCCCACACGGATCGAGTCAGGAGCGAAATTCAAGCGCAACACAGCGGTCGAATCCGTATCGAAGGTCGAATACGTAACTCTCCCCGCGCCATAAGCGATCTTCGTCACCGCGGAGGAATCAGCACCGGAGGATCGAGGTTCGAAGAGCCCGCAATAGTCCGCACATCCACGGTGGTGACAACGGAAGACGCCTGCTGTCCAGTAAGCGAAACCGCACTCAAACACGCAGCGATCATCACCGCTGCGGAATAACTCACTCTTGTCATAGGAGATCAGCGCAGACAACTACGGAGACTGCCGCTAACCCGATTTCCTATCGCGGTATCTTCCGAAATCAGAACTCCACATGGCACCGTATCGAAGGCACCCAAACCGGCCCACGATCGCGGTTGTATCCCGGATTGTCGATGTGCGAAAGCCCCAGCGCGAAGAACAATCCACGCCACGCGTGCGTATTGTAGTAAGCCTCTTCGATCGTCTCTCGGCCATAGTGCAGTCGCCCATCGCCCAGCAGAAATCCCAGTCCGCCGTCGGCCAGGTAATTCTGGTGGTCCTTCTTGATCGCATTCGACACCAGGGCCAACCCCGCCTTGTCGTCCTTGCGTCCCCACTGTGCGCCGTCGTAGTCCGCCCCCAGCAGCACCGTCTGGTCCACCTCGGTGTATGCAAACGACTCGTGCTGCCCCTCGTTCCAGCCGAAGCGTCCCGCTGCCCGCAGGTGATCCGTCACCTGCTGCTCCACGTTGTAGGTGAATCCATACTTCGCCGCGCCGAAGTGCTCATGCTTGCGGATATCCGGTTTGGCGTCCACGCCATCCACATACGCCGTGACCGCTTCGCGATACTTGCCCATATGTGCGTTGTTCACAAACGCCAGCACACGCTGCGTGCCCTTTCGCTTCGGTAGCAGCCCGCGCCGCAGCTCAAACTCCCAGTTCTGTCCTCGCGCCCGGCTTAGCGCCCAGTCCAGGTCGATGCCGTTCGCCACCACCGGCATCGCCGCCAGCACATAGCGCGCCGCCCAATTGCGGTCTTGATACTCAATGACGCCCGCGTATGTATAACCGCGTGTATCCGCCGCGTAGTCCCACGCGCCGTTGTTGTCCACCGTCCAGTTGGTGAACTGCATGTGGCTGTCGCTCAGCACACCATTGATGTCCAGCACATCAGGAAGCGTCATCTTGCCCAGCCGCAATTCCAGCCGCCGCACCGGTGCCTCGGTCGCCAGCGACGAGCGGTCCGCGCTGCACCTCAGTCATCTCGTTGGTAAACCCGATCGTCTGATGAAACTGCACGCGCGCGACATACGGCTTCGAGCCTAGGTTCGGATTGCGCACCACGTCCAGGTTCGTGAAACCCGCCAGACCGAGCGCCTGGCTCAACCCCCGGCCGCCCGACGACTCAAAGTCCGCGATGAAGTCGGTGTTGTAGCGCTCGCCCCAGGTCGGCGTCCTGCCGCGCACACCGCGTCCCAGTTGGTAGCCCAGAAACAGCGTGCCCAGTAGGGAAGTCTTGTACTCACCCGCACCGTGCAGGCTGTTCGCGCCCTGGTACGGCGAATGAAAACCGGGATGCGCCTGAAAAATGATGTTCGCCTGCCCGGCCACGAACCACGGCGCCGTCTCCGAGTGCGGAAACATCGTCAGTATGCCGTCCTGGTCTGTCGTCCCCTTTGCCGCGGCGGCTTTGGAGCCACCTGCTTTTCCTTCGGCGGGGTCTGGCGCCGTCACACCCGCGTCGCTCTGAGCCGCGCAGATGCGCAGTGCCGGGGACCAGCTCAGTGCCACCAGCATCCATATCCAGATTGTTGTCCGGCAGCGCACGTTCCCTCTCCTCTATTGGTCCTTGCCCATTCGAGGAGGGCGAACAGCAGAACTCATTCCAACGCAATAGGATCACAATCATCACGAGGATTAAATTAGCTTAACCTAAATTTAATTAAAATTAGCTAAACCTAAAATTAAAGTTTCGTGCACGGCTACTACTACACGTGGCGTCGATCTAGGCCACTGGCCAGAGCGACTGAGTGAAGAGCGAACCGACCCACTTCACCAATCCCTGAACAGAACATCGGGACAAACTCCCGCTTTTTGCCAAAGAGCGTGTCCTTCGCTGCGTTTTCCGCAAGCGACCCCACTGCAAACCGGCCAGGTGCAGCTGCGCAGTTTCTCTACAACCTTTGTGGGACACGCACGCTGCCCGACCGGCCCGGCCCAGCCCGGTGCGGCTTTCTGCGTACGAATCTGCCCAATCCTCGGTGCATTCGAGCACTTTTTCCTCATCCATAATCGGCCTATCCCCCAAATGTGGGTTCCATTTACACCCCAAATACCCCGTCCGTAAGGTTTTCGCGCTAAAGTTTCTGCCGTACAGTTGCGAAAGATTTTCACAGCGAGAGGGTAGAAATGACACGGCAACTTAAAAGTCTTGCAGGTCTGGCAGCGATTGCGGGTGCTTTGGTTCTTCTGGGATCCGGATGCGGCGACAAGCGGGAAATGAGCAAGACGAACTTCGTCCATGTGCTCAACGAGGATTACGCGGCCAATGCCGACTGCCTCTTCACCAAGTCGCTGCCCTATCCCTTCGAGATGCAGGCCAGTGACAAGCTCCTGGGCGATGTCCATACCAAGCTGGACGCGCTGACCGCCGCCGGCCTGCTTACCCGGACCTCCCACGACGGCGACCTGCGCTATGAACTGACCCTCACCGGTCAGCAGGTCCCGGGCAACGGCCGCTTCTGCTACGGCAAGCGCCAGGTCACCAGCATCGACAACTACTCCACCCCGACCGAGTTCCACGGCAACCGCTTCACCAAGGTCGATTACCACTTCGTCGAGCAGGGTCGCCCCGACTGGGCCAAGGTCCAGGCTATCCAGACCGCCTTCCCGGCCGTGGCCAAAGTCGTCGCCGACCAGCCAGTCGACCAGGCAACCCTAGTCCTTACCGACGAAGGCTGGGTGCGCAACGAAGACTAAGGGCTAACCAAAGCTCAGGGCCCCAGATTGTCCCACGGCAAACCGTCAACCCAGCAACCACGTTGTTCCACCTTGGGCCCATCGACGTTGTAAAGGGACCGGCGTGCAGTCAGCGCCCACCCTTCCGCAAGACCCGGGAATCACAGAGCCCGGGTCTTGCCGTTTCTGCGAATCGACCTCGCATGTGCCAGCCGTATACTCGGAAACGTCAGAGTGCAATGCGCCGGCGGCAATTCATTCCGATCGTCGTCACCCTCCTCGCCGCATTCCTTTGCGGCGGTTCCGCTTCCCGCCTGCATCTGCTCGCTGTCCCCTTCGCTAGGGCGGTCCTCGCGCTGGCTTTCACAGCGCTACTTCTCTTTGTTGTCCAGCGCTCCTCGGATATTTGCCGCTCCCTGTTCCTCGGCTGGGTAGCCGGAGATTTTGTCCAGGCGCCCCTCAACCATCTGCCCCTCCGCCACCTGCACGGCTACATCGATCTGCAACTCGACATCCCCGAGACCCCCTGCCTCCCGACGCTCTTCCAGCGTCCCCCTCCAGCCTTCGCGCGATAGATCCCTTCCGCTGAGAGCGCCGCACGGAATCACCCTGGGTGCTCTCGGCTAGTCAGCGATCCATCACCGCGCCGCCCGCTAAGGAGCTTTGGCGCAGGGAGTCACTTGTGCAGACCATCCATCCGCATACAGACGGCTTGACCACGCAGGCCGCCGATATCGCAGTCGCGTATCAGCACCGCATGCAATCGTTACAGTTGCAAATGCGTCACGAAGAAAATCGGCAGCGCACCCTTCTATTCGCGCTCGCCCTGATCCTTCTAGGCTTTATCCTCGCCATTTCTCAGCCGTTGCATCTCGCGGCCATCGTTCCCGGCATCGCCGCTGCGCTGCTGCTACGCCGCCTGTTTGCGCTCCGTAAGAATCTGGCTGCACTCTCCCGGCTTAGCGAGTGGTACGAGCGCAGCATCGCCCGCGTGAATGGGGAGTGGCAGGGGCAGGGAAACAGCGGCGCGGAGTTCGTGCGCCCCGGGCATCCCTATGCATCTGACCTTGATATCCTCGGCGCCGGTTCAGTCTTCGAATTGCTCGCGACCACGCGCTCGGCCGCAGGAGCCGAACGTCTAGGCACCTTCCTACTCGATCCCGCTGACGTCCACACAGCGCACGAGCGGCAGGCAGCAGTCCGCGAACTGCGTCCCGCCACGGAATTGCGCGAATCGCTCGCGCTCGTCGGCCCCTACGCCTTTCAGGAGTGCAACCCTCGCGTGCTGCGCGAGTGGCTTAAAGCTCCTGTCCTTCAAGTCCCGCGCATCCTTCCCCATTTTCTTTTCGTGGTGAGCGCTTTTTCGTTCGTGCTGGCGATCCTTGTCCTCATCCACGTTCTCGCTTGGCTTCCCGCGCTCCCGTTCTTGCTGCTGCCATGGCTCGTTCAAGGCGTCGTCGGTACTGTGCTTGCACGCCGCGTCCGGCCCGTACTTGAAAGCATCTCTCACCTCACAGGCGAGATCGCCGTGCTCAAAGAGGGCCTCGCCATCCTAGATGGTCAGGCATTCGTCTCGGATAAATTGTGCAGCATCGTTCACAGCCTCCGCGCCACGGATGCCGTCGCACTCCTGCAGCAACTCCAGCGTCTCGTCGGCGCATGCGAGCAGCGCCGCAAGGATGTCTTCTACCAGTTCAGCTTCTTTCTCTGTCTCGGCACGCAGTTGGCGCTGGCTGTGGAGCGCTGGCGCAGCCGGCATGGCGCGGACCTCGAGCTCTGGCTCGCTTTCCTGGGCAGAGTTCGAGGCACTCAATGCCATAGCCTGCTACGCCCACGAACACCCCCGCGACGTCTTTCCGGAGATTGTGGGGGACGCGACTCTCTTCCACGCCGAAAACCTCGGCCATCCTCTCCTGCCAACGCGCACATGCGTGGGCAACGATCTTCATCTCGATGGCGAAACCGGCTTCTATTTCGTAAGCGGCTCGAACATGGCGGGCAAGAGTACATGGCTCCGGGCGATCGGTGTCACGGCGGTGCTGGCCGTCGCTGGCGCACCAGTGCGTGCTACCAGCGCGTGCCTCTCGCTCTTTACCGTCTGCCCATCCATCGGCGTGGGCGACTCTCTCTCCGATGGCAAATCGAAGTTTCTCGCAGAGGTCGAGCGTCTGCAGCAGACCATCTGCTCCACGCAACAAAATCGTCCTGTTCTGTTCCTCATTGACGAGATTCTCAGCGGCACCAACGCAGCAGATCGCAGACTCATAGCCGAAGCCCTTCTACATACGCTGCTTGACGGAGGGGCCGTCGGCGTTATCTCCACCCACGATCAGACACTTCTCGACAGCATCGAAATCACAGCACTTCGCGGCGTCAGTGTGCACATGAGAAGCAGAAGCGCGGAGCATCCGCTGGACTTCGACTATCGGATCAAACCCGGCCGCGCGGAGCAAAGCAATGCTCTGGCCATCTCCAGAATGCTCGGCATCGTTGTTCAGTGAATCTTGCTTCTTGAAAACATCCTCATAAATTCCAGGACATATTACTTGACGTCACACACTGTATGTCATACAGTGTGTACAGCACAGTATGAGCGAAGCAATCCAGGCCGTCTTTGAGAACCTCCGCCTCGAGCTCCGCCGCGGCTGCCTCATCCTTGCCGTCCTGGCCCAGCTCCGCGAAGAGCATTACGGCTACACCCTGCGCAAAACCCTTGCCGATCACGGTATCGATATCGAAGAGAGCACCCTCTACCCGCTGCTGCGCCGCCTGGAAACGCAAGGCCTGCTGCTCAGCGAGTGGCGCGAGCACGAAAAGCGCAACAAGCGCTTCTATCGCCTTTCGCCCGCGGGTGCCGCCACACTCGAACAATTGCTCGTAGAGTGGGAGTCCATCAACAGCTCCATCCACCAGGTGTTGTCCGGCAACACCGCCAACATCGTCAAGGAGGCCTGACCCGTCATGGCAGCCAATGATCTTCTCGATCGCTACCTCTACGCAGTGCGCCGCTATCTTCCCGCGTATCACCAGGACGATCTCGTCGCCGAGCTTTCTGCCAACCTCCGCGCGCAGATGGACGACAAGCAGGCCGCACTCGGCCGTCCGCTCACCGAAGACGAGCAGGTCGAAGTCGTGCGTCGCCACGGTCATCCGATTCTCGTCGCCGCGCGCTATCAGCCGCAGCATTCGCTCATCGGGCCGGAGGTCTTTCCCTTCTACTGGTTCACCATCAAGCGCGTCCTGCCCTGGGTCGTCGGCATATGGCTGCTCGTAACGGCGGTCGCCACCATCTTCGGCTCACCGGAGATGCAGACCGCCCGCCACGTCGACGTCGGCCACATCATCACCGGCCTCTTCGGCGCAGTCTTTCAATTTCTCGCCTGGATCACCATCGGCTTCGCGCTGCTGGAATACTTCAAAGGCCACCTCAGCCACGAGTTCACGCACCCGCACTGGGATCCGCGCAAGCTACCCAAAGCCGATCCCGTCGCCGATCAGAACGGCCCGCACCATCCCTATGCGGACGCCATCGCCGGCGCCGTCTTCCTCGCGTGGCTGCTCGCCTTTCCGCGTTTTCCCGTGCTCATGTTTGGGCCCTATGTCTCCTGGCACCTGCTCAACATGGATCTGCCCGCCATCTGGCATCAGTTCTACTGGCTCATCATCGCCTTCAACTGCATCCAGCTCACCACCCGGATCGCGCTGCTCTTCCGCCCCGTCCGCCGCTACTACCACGCCATCGAGACCGTGATGCACCTGCTCGGCATCGGCATCATCGCCTTTCTGCTGCGCGGGCACGACTACGTCGGCCAGGCCACCTTCGGCGGCAGCCCCATGTCGCCCCAGACCGTCGCCACCGTCAACGCCAGCATCCATAACGGGCTGCTCCTGGTGCTGATCATCGCCATCGCAAAATTCCTGTGGGATACAGCGCAATGGCTGCGCCTCAGGACTCCCAATCGGGTCGCCACCAAAATCGGTGCACCCTCCTAGCTACCGAACCTCACAATCGTCTTCCTGACCGAAACGGAGAGACCTGCTGTTAGTCTCTCCAACCCGCTATTGTGTTCGCGTCTCACTCCGCCGCCTGCCGCGCAATCATTTCGATCGCCGCAACATTCGCCGCAAAGCTCTCCGCCAGCCCATGCCGCGACAGCAGAGCCTGCGCAGACCAGTAGCTCAGCCACACCTGTCCCGCGTCATCTTCCCGCACCAGCAGCTTCAGCGGCAGGTCGATCGCGATACTCGGCGCCGCCAGCATCAGTGGCGTCCCACCCTTCGGATTGCCGAAGATCACGACCTGCGTCTTCGGCATCGCCAGGCCAACCTTCGCCGCCTCGCCGCTGTGATCGATCAACGCAAACTCCCGAATGCCCTTCGCCTCCAGCAGCGCACGCACGCGGGCAACCGTCTCCTCCACCGAATGCGCACTCGCAAGCGTCACTAAACCGCTAGCCTCTGTCATCGCCGCACCTCCGCGCATCAATCTTCCCACGACATAAATGGTGACCTCGCTGCGTAAACCAGGCAACCAAAAGTGAGCGGCCAAAGGAAGCGAACCCAGCAAAATGCACCGAAGGCGCGTCCGCCCGGACGGCCAGTCCCGCCGAAGGCGCGTGTGCCCGGACGGCCAGTCCCCTTGACATTCGACAGGAGTTGGGTTCACCCTGTTGTCGAATGCCGAGAGGAGCACCGAGCCCCATGTCTCCCCCATCCACCGATCTGCTGCAGGGCACGCTCGATCTCCTCATCCTGCGCACGCTCGCGCTCGAATCCATGCACGGATGGGGCATCGCGTTGCGCATTCAGCAGCTCTCGCGCGAAGTGCTGCAGGTCGGCCAGGGCTCGCTTTACCCGGCGCTCCATCGCCTCGAATACAAAGGCTGGATCCGCGCCGACTGGGGCACCTCCGACAACAATCGCCGCGCCCGCTATTACTCGCTCACCCGCGCCGGCAGAAAACAGCTCGACGCCGAACTCGCCACCTGGGACCGTCTCTCCACCGCCGTCGGCCTCGTGTTGTGTCGCAATCCGGAGGAGGGGAAGTCATGATCGGCGAAGCATCTCACGCGTCTGCGCTTCCTCTTCACGCGCCGTCCACCTGACGAGCTTGACGACGAGCTCTGCTTCCACATCGACAACGCCATCCAGGCCAACCTTGCTGCCGGCATGTCGCCGGAAGAAGCACGCCGACGCGCCCGCATCGCGTTCGGCGGCATCGAGCACGCACGCGAAGAATCAGCGCGCCAGCATCCTCGATGGCTGCTCGCGACCATCGCGCAGGACGTCCGCTACGCCCTGCGTGGCTTCCGCCGCAACCCGCTCTTCGCCCTCACCGTCATCGCCACGCTCGCGCTCGGCATCGGCGCATCCACCGCGGTCTTCAGCGTGGTCGACCGCATCCTCTTCCGTCCGCTGCCCTACGCGCACGCGGACCGCCTCGTCTCGCTCGGCATGAAGCACGCCGCCGAGCCCTACGAGTTCATGCTCGGCAACTTCTTCTACGACTGGCGCGACCGGCAGACCGTCTTCACCAGCCTCACCGCGCAGGACGCGATGCCGCGACCCTGCGACCTGACCGAGCGCAATCCGCTCCGCCTCGACTGCATCCAGGCACACGCCGACTTCTTGCCGACACTCGGCGTCGCTCCCATCCTCGGCCGCAACTTCCTTCCCGGCGACATGCTGCCCAACGCGCCGCGCACCGTGCTCCTCTCCTATCGTTTATGGCAGAGCCGCTACAACCGCGATCCCGCGATCCTCAACCAGCTCATCCAGATCGATGGCGCGCCCGTGCGCATCATCGGCATCCTTCCGCAGGACTTCGAAATGCCCACGCTTCAGCCTGCGGATATTCTGCTGCCCAAACAGGTCGACGTGGCTGCGGTCCGCGGGGGCAGCGAGCATGAGGCGATGCGCGCGTTCGCCCGTCTCAAGCCCGGCGTCACTATTGCGCAGGCGCGCGCCGCCATCCAACCGCTCTTCAACAACAGCCTCAGTTTCGCGCCGCCCCGACTTCGCAAAGACATCCATCTCGAACTTCGCGGCCTGCGCGACCGCCAGATGCACGACGCCCTTCCCATAGCGCGTATCCTGCTCGCCGCTGTCCTCGCAGTGCTGCTCATCGTCTGCGCCAACGTCGCCAGCCTCTTCCTCACCCGCAATGCCGCGCGCGAACGCGAGCTCGCTGTTCGCGCGGCGCTCGGCGCCAGCCGCGCGCGCCTCCTTCGCCAGTCACTTACAGAAACTCTGCTTCTCTCGTTCGCTGGCGGCATCCTCGGCTGCGCTCTTGCGGAAGCGCTACTCCGCGTCTTCATGGCCATCGCGCCCGCCGGCATGCCCTTTCTGCAGAAGGCCACACTCGATCTCCGCATCCTCCTCGCCGCCTCCGCGCTCTCGCTCATCTGCGGCATTGTTTGCGGCATTCTTCCTGCGCTCCAGCGACCCCGCGCTGCCGCACTCGCGGCACGCACCACTGGTACTGGTGCCCAGGCCGCCCTGCGCCGCATGCTCGTCGTCGCACAAATCGCATGCAGCGTCCTCCTACTCTCCGGTGCCGCATTGTTCTTGCGCAGCTTCCGCAACATAGAGCAGCAGAACCTCGGCATGCAGACCAGCGGTGTCCTCACCGCCAACATCTCCCTCTCTCTCAGCCGCTACAGCACCGAACAAAAACAGATGGACTTCTTCACCCGGGCAGCCGCCGATGTCGGTCGCCTGCCCGGTGTCGCCGCGGTTGCCGTCGTCGACTCGCTCCCATTGGCAGAGCGCGGCAGGCACTGGTATTCCGTCATGGCCATCGCCGGCAAACCACCCATTCCAGCCGGTGGTGACATTGTTTACACGCGCTCCGTCACCACCGGCTACTTTCGCGCGCTCGACATCCCCATCCTGCGCGGCCGCGCCTTCACCGATGCGGACGCCGCTTCGAAGGATCACTTCCTCATCCTCAGCAGTCAGCTCGCCGCGCGCATGTTCCCCAACCAGGACCCCATCGGCCAGCGTATCCGTCCCGACCAGGACGGCCCCTACTATCTCGTCATCGGCGTCGCAGCCAACGTGCGCAACGGCAGCCTCACCGGCGAGAATCTGCCCGAGTACTACCGTCTCCTCCGCAACAGCGCGGAAGACTGGAATGGAAATGGCCAGGAGACCCTCATCATCCGGAGCGAGCTTTCGCCTGCCACCATCGCGCCCTGGGTGCGGCAGCAGATCGCCGCCATCGATCCCACGACGCCCGTCGATCTCGAAACGCTCGCTGCCGAAGTCAGCAAACTCGCTGATCGTCCGCGCTTCGAAACCGCGCTGCTCGGCTTCTTCGCGCTCACCGGTCTGCTCATGGCCGTCATCGGCCTCTACGGAGTCACTGCCTACGCCGCCACGCAGCGCACGCAGGAAATCGGCGTTCGCATGGCGCTCGGCGCCTCGCGCGCGAACATTCTCCGCATCATCGCCTGGGAAGGCACCCGCCTCATCCTGCTAGGTGGCGCACTCGGCCTCGCCGCTGCGCTTGCCACCGCGCATCTGCTGCGCAGCATGCTCTTCTCGATCGGCCCCTACGATCCCTTCAGTTTTCTGGCTGTCGCGGCGTTGCTCGCCATCGTTGCGCTCGCCGCCACGCTCGTTCCTGCACGTGGAGCGATGAAGCTCGACCCCGTCGCCGCACTGCGCTACGAGTAGCGCCGCAATGGTCTTCTGCACCCGCCGGCCAACGGCAGCCTCCCAAGACGGCCGGCACTCTTTTTAGTGCGAAGCCGCCATCGCGTCATTGAAGCCTTCTAGGATGAGCATGGTCCATTTGTCGGCGGCCGATCCGGCTCACCGCGGCGCCGCAGCAACTGAAGAAGCAACCGGCGGCGACGGCCGTAACGATGTCATCCGGACCGGCCTTTCGCGAGCACGCATCGCCATCCGCAAATAGAAACAATATCTCGCTGCGGAAACCTGCCGAGGCGGCCCTACTTATCCATGTCCTCGAATGCGAAGCGGCCCAGCTCGAACGGGCGCGAGGTCTGGGGCCTGGAATTCAATGCGTCGAACGGATAGGGGTCGGTCGAGATCGTCGGAAAGCCCCAGATCTTTCCTGTCCGCAGGTCCACTACCACTCTTCCATAGACCTGCTTTTTGCCATCCGATGTCTTCAGCATCTGCACGCCGGGCTCGATATACACCGGATACGCAGCGCCGCTTTGCGCCTGCGCAGGAGCTGGAGTCCAGAAGGGCCGAATGGCAATCGCAACCAATGCAATCGCTATGACGGAAAGCAAGAGCTTGCTCACGGAATCATGCTTCATCCCATTACCTCAACCATGTGAGTGAATCGCGACATCCATACTACGGGAGGATCACCTACCGCGACCCCAGCACGATGCGTACGCCGCCCCGCACCGACTGCGGCTGTCCCAGCGTCAGCGTCGGTGTGCGTCCCACTTCAATCCGTCGGTCCAGCAGGTTCTCGGCTGCGACGAAGGTCTCGTAGCGCCCGCGAAAGGTGTGCGACGCGAATGCGTTCATGGTAAAAAAACTCGCCAGGCGAAACGTATTCGCGTCATCGTCGTATTGCTGGCCGCTCATCCGGCCCTCCAGCCCCAGCAAGCCCCACCGCTGACCCTGCGTGCGCACCTGCAGCGCGCCCGTCTGGTGCGGCACCTGCGGAATCCAGCTCCCGATCAGCGATGGGTTCTGGTCAAAGCGCGTCACCGTCGCATTGGCATACTGATAGCCCCCTACGACGCCCATCCACCGCAGCGGCTGCCACTCGCCATCCAGCCCCACGCCGCGGCTCGCAATCTGCCCCAGGTTCGCGCGCTGTTTGGTGATCGACGACGGCGTCACGCTGATCGTCAGCGCCGTAATCGGCCGGTTCACGATGGTCCAGAAATAGCTCGCGCGCAAGGTCGCGTTCCATCGCGCCGGCGTCAGCACCACGCCCGTCTCCCATCCCGTCGCGCGTTCGGAGCGCAGGCCGGTGTTCTTCAGCGTCAGTTCCTGGCCCACCTGCCCATTGCGATATAGCTCATTCAATGTCGGCGACCGGTAGGCACGAAAGCCCATCGCCGTCACCGCCAGTAAGCTGTTGATCCGCCGCACCACACCCAATCGCGGATTCGCCACCGTCTCGGTGATCTGTGGCAGTGGCGCCGGCTTCGGCAGCGTCTGCTGCGCGTCGAGGTTCTGAAAATGATCGATGCGCCCACCCGCACTCAGCGTCCACTGCCGCGGTGTCCACACCGCTTCGCCATAGACGCCCGTCTGCCGCTGCCGCGCGGAGAGCAGCGTCCGCACTCCGCTAATCGTCGCAATCTCGTTGTCCTCGCCGCGCACATCACGCGTTCCCGCGCCGCCCAGCACCACTAGCCGCGCCCCCAGTGGCTGCGTCCAGCGTGCGCCGCCGCCCAGTTGATTGCTCGGTGTCCTCGCGAATCGCGTCAGTGTCTCCCTCGTCCGCGTCGCATTTACCGAAGAGAAGCTCTGCCGAAAGTGCTCGGCACTTCCGTACGCGCGTACCAGCAGCGACCCGCCCTGCGCCGCTGCCGGCGACCAATCCAGCCCGGTCTCGTAGCGCCACAGCCGCGTTCCGTTGGAGGTCAGCCGCGTCCCATTGCTGCGTGCCTCGTTCAGGACATTGCCCAGCAGGAACGCGCGGCCATCGCTCCAGTCGCGCTCGCCTACCACGCGCCCGTTCTGCGCATGTACGTTGGATTTCACGTCCACCGGCCCGCGCTGCTCCGGCGCCACCAATATGTAACCGTCGGTCAGCACAACTCCGCCCGTCGCCAGTCCCGACCAGCCCGCTCGCGTCCCGCTCACCAGCGCCGCCTCATCAAATGTGTGAAACGATCCGCCGCTCGCCAGCAGCTCCGCGTGGTTGCGCTCCGTCGTCACCGGCGCCATCTCAATCACGCCACCAATCGCGCTCGAACCGTATAGATCGCTCGCGCCGCCGCGCACCACCGTCACATCGCGAACGCTCAGCTCCGGCATCTCGTCCCAGTAAAGCCACCCGCCAAAGGCGTCATTCAACGGAATCTCATTCACCAGCACCAGCGTGCGGCTCGCTGCCGTCGATCCCAGCCCGCGCAGCGACAAGCCCTGCGACGTCGGATTCGCCACCAGCGAACTCGATCGCCGGAACAGCTCGAACCCCGGCACCCGCCGCAGCCGGTCGTCCAGTGTCACCGGCGCCGCCGTGCGCAACTCCTCGCCCGTCACCAGCCGCACGCTCGACGGGCTCGCGCTTTCGGACAGCGGCGTCCTGTAGGCGGTCACGGAAACCTCTTCGTGCGCCGCCAGCGGCTGCAAGCACCACGCGCCCGGCCACAGCGGTCTTCACTTCGCCCGCTTTCACATCTGCAGTTGCAAACGACGCCGCCTCTACCCGGATCACCGCATCATTCGCAACGCAGGGAAGCACAAAGTCGCCATCCGGACCGCTCTTCGCCACCGTAGCCCCGACCGTCAGTGCCGCGCCGGCAACAGGCGCGCCCGACCCATCCACGACCGTCCCGCGCACATCCGCCACGCCCGGCACGCACCGCTGCGCCGTGCACACCCATGGCGCCGATAGCAGTACAGCCACCAGCCACACGGCTCGTCTAGAGACAGTCGGGATCATTCCTGTCGTCATCTCGGCCGGAGCCGTCCTGCGAAAGCGAGACCGGCGCAGTGGAGAGATCTACATTTTTCGCCGCCCTCGAACCTGCGCTCATACCTGCGCTCAAAATTGTTCAGAAGATCCATAGGATTGTCTCGCGCTCTGCGCATGCTAGATCATCCCATGGCGCACAAGTCCCTCCTATGCCACCTCCGGGACATCTCCGAGACCACAGGCCCATCCGCCCGTGCGCCAGGATTGCGCCTGCCTGCCCATGGAGCCTCGTCACATCTTCCGCTCACCCCAAGCTCGATTCCCGTATCATGCCGCCCAAAGCCGAAAACCTCCGCGTCCCCACACATATGAATCGCATCGCCACAAGCGCTCGCGTCCTCCTCGCCCTGGCCTTCGCCGGCTTTGGCCTGCAATACCTCCTCATCCTCCCTCTCGCCGGGCCGTTTTGGTATCCTGCCGGCCGCCCGCTCTCCATCGCCGCGGGCATCCTCCTGCTCGCCGCCGCCGTGGGCCTGCTCATCCGCACAACGGCACATCTCGCGGCATCGCTGCTCGGCGCCGGCCTGCTCCTGCGCGTGCTCATCGTTCATCTGCCGCAACTCGTCACCCATCTGGGCGACCCCAATATCTGGACCGTCTTCGGGGAAGTACTCGCGCTCGCCGGCGCTGCATGGATGCTCGCCGCCGTCCTCCCCGCCCCCGTTCCATCCGGCCGTACTGTGCTTACCCGCACTCTCGCCGCCGGCCGCATTGTGCTCGCCGCCGGGCGCTACATCTTCGCCGTCCCCCTGGTCATCTTCAGCGTCCTGCATTTCAAGTACGCCTTCTTCATCTCCAGCCTCATCCCCCGTTGGATCCCCGAGCGCTTCTTCTTGGCTAACTTCGTCGGCCTCTGTTTCCTCTGCGCAGCCGTCGCTATTGCCACCGGCATCCGTGCGCGGCTCGCCGGATACATGCTCGCCGCCATGTTTCTTCTTTGGGTCGCCATCCTGCACGCGCCGCGAGTCGCCGCATCGCCACACAACGGCAACGAGTGGACCAGCATGCTCATCGCCCTCGCCATGGCCGGCAGCGCGTTAGCAGCAGCAGCCAGCGCTCCTGCCAAATCCTGACTTTCGTTCTTGTATGTGCACTGGGTGCCCCACATCTCGAAGAGATGTGGGAGTCAGGTCGTCCACAACACCCAATGTGAGCGACCAAAGGGAGCGAACTCCCGCGCCGAAGGCGCAATCGCCCGGCCCACGTTTTCCCCCTCCACATAGGTTCTCCTGGCATTTGCGAGAACTCAATGAGTGGGGAGAAGCCGAAACTCCCGAACGGAGATTTTCACACCACCTAATGATCTTTCGAGCGAAGGTTGCAGCACGACCTTCAGTTCATCGAAGCGCTTTATCCTAACCCGGGCAGGAATGATAAATCGCAGAGTCTCCTCTACAGGTGGGCGACTGAGACTGAAGATCGGTGCTTCGCTGGACTTTACGTTATGACTGCCAAGCGTTTGGGACGCTGAACCGCGGATAGTTGAATCAATAAGCATCAGGGAGATACTTATATCGCCCGGAATGTTATCAGCATTGAGAATCGTGAGATCGATCTCGCGACAGCATGTCATCTCGATCGGCCTATCGAGATCCTGATGAGCCTCCATGATCAGCCGGTGAAAGTCGGTGGAGTGAATAGCAACCTCCGTCGGAAGGCCACGCATGATATGGGCGTCAGAACTCGGTCGCTTCGCAGGATCCCTGAAATACCAGTATGATCCGTGAAATGGGATCACCAGCGGTTTGGAAATACTCATCGCTGCAACTGCTTGCTGGTGCGGTGGAGGCGGAACAACTTTCGCCTTGCGAGGCATCTGCGGCCATAGAATGACACCTTGATAGGAAGTATGGATGGCGTCGCTTGCCATCTGCTTCAGCCTTACATTCGATCTAGGCGGAATGCTCATTCCATCTCCAACGCCGAAATGAGCTCGCAAAAGTAGAACGACGGCGCCGAGGAAGGCTGCCAGAACCAGCGCGACCGCTACGCCATGTGGTTGGAGTCTTCGCCTGTGCCGCTGCGGGGGATCATCCAGAAACCGCCACAGAAGGCCCCCAAAACAACCAGCGAGCAGGCCGCTGGCCAGAATAAAGTGGTCTGTAACGAAGGCAACTAGGAAACATTCAGCACAAAAAGCGATCCAGACGAACCTCCACCAATGCGAACGAGATTCGCACGGCATCCCCCCGTTTGCCAGCGTCCCACCAACATCCCATCTAGACCGTCTTGGTTTAGAGCCGCACGCATTCTCAGGAGCGATATGAGCGCGATCGTAGATCGTGAGTGAAAGCATCAGAGACTTTCTACTCCTATCCGGAATAGGAGAATATGCCGTATACTCCTATTCAGTCAAGGAGTGAGCCAGAGAGTACGGCGTACTCTTATTTCAAATAGGAGAGAGCAGTGAACAGACAGGTAGAACTGCCGCAGGGCACGCTCGAGATGCTCATCCTCAAATCGATCTCGCTCGGCCCGCTGCACGGTTACGGCATCCTGCTGCGCATCCAGCAGATCTCGGGTCAGCGCTTGGAAATCCTGCAGGGCTCCTTCTACACCGCCATCTATCGTCTGGAGCACCGCGGCTGGATCAAGGGCGAGTGGGGCGAGTCGGAGAACAACCGCCGTGCCCGCTTCTATGCGCTCACCCGCTCCGGCACCCGTCAGCTCAAAGCTGAAGCTGCCAGGTGGGCCGATATGGCCGCTGTCGTCGCCGGCATCCTCGACAAAAAGGCGGACGAGCTATGAGCCTCCTCGCCTCCCTCCGCAATCTTTGGCGCTTCTTCGCACCGCGCAGCCATGGCGATGTCGAAGAAGAACTCCGCTCGCACCAACAGGCATACGCCGAAGACCTCATGCGCCAGGGCCTCACCGCCGAAGAGGCGCAGCGCAAAGCACGCATCGATCTCGGCCAGCCCGAAGTGCAGAACGAAACATATCGCGCCGCCGTCGGTCTGCGCATCTTCGACGAGCTCGGCAGCGACATTCGCTACGGCCTCCGCGCACTACGTCGCAATCCCGGCTTCGCCGCCGTCGCCGTGCTCTCGCTCGCCCTCGGCATCGGTGCCACCACGGCAATGTTCTCGCTCATCTACGCCGTGCTGCTTCACCCCTTCCCCTACGCCGACGCAGACCGCATCATGAATCCCGTCGTCATTGACGAAAAGAACCCCGGCGAGCCGCGCTGGTTCGCGACGATGAAGCCGCAGTTTGAAACGCTGGGCCACGCCAAATCGATCGAAAGCCTGCTCGGCTTTGCTGGCGGAAATATGGAGATCACCGGTGGCGCGCTCCCTGAGGATGTCATCGGCGCCTACCTCACCGGCAACGCAGGAAGCTTCTTCGGTGTGCACGCGCTGCTGGGACGCGGCATCGAGCCCTCCGACGATCAGGGCTCCGGCCAGCACATTGCCGTCCTAAACTACAAGTTCTGGCAGCGCCACTACGGCGGCGATCCGCATGTCATCGGTCGGACGCTTGAACTCGACCACACCCCATACACCATTGTCGGCGTCATGCCGCGCAGCTTCGCCTTCAATGACACCACCGGCGTGGGCGATGTCTATCTTCCGCGCAGCCTGCTGCACGACACCGTGAACCCGCCGGTGACCTCGCCCTACATCCCGTGGATCAAGCTCAAACCGCACGTGAGTCCGGCCGTCGCGGATGCTGAGCTCAACGCCATCGTCCGCCAGTTCGCGAAGCAAAATCCTAACCACTTTCCCGAGAAGTGGCATCTGCAACTCCAACCCATCATCGTGCCCTTCCAGCAAAACACCGGCCGCACGCTCATGCTGCTGCTCGCCGGCGTCCTGCTGCTCCTCATCATCGGTTGCGCCAACTGCTCCATTCTGCTGCTCGCCCGTGGCCGCGCACGCCAGCATGAGCTCGCCATACGCTCGGCCATCGGCGCCAGCCGTTGGCGCATCGTCCGCCAGTTACTCGTCGAAGCCGTCGTCATCTCCTTCACCGGCGCCATCCTCGGCGTCGCTGCTTCCTGGTGGCTCGCAAAACTG
Source organism: uncultured Acidobacteriaceae bacterium (assembly GCA_963750845.1). GTDB lineage: Bacteria > Acidobacteriota > Terriglobia > Terriglobales > Acidobacteriaceae > KBS-83. Next base: position 23,688 of record CAVVSP010000006.1, on the reverse strand, counting down.
CCCATGCAGTTGTCGCCCGATTCTTTTCCCCAGGAATCCGTCATCCGCATCAACCTTCCCATCCTCGCGTTCTCCGTTGGATTGGCGCTTCTATCCGGCCTGCTCTTCGGCCTCGTTCCCGCGCTGCGTCTCTCGCGTCCCGATCTCGCCCATGCGCTGCCCACACGCATGCAGAGCCTCACAGCCGCGCCTTCCAGGCATCACTGGAGCCTGCTCATCGCCGCGCAGGTCGCGCTCACTCTCCTGCTTATGGCTACCGCGGGCACCGCCATCCGCGGCTTTCTCCATCTCACGCAGCTACCGCTCGGCTATCAGCCCAATCACGTCATGCAAGCCGGCATCGTGATGCACTTCAGAGATGCTCACGCCTGGGACAGCATCCAGTCGCGGGAGGCGCGCACTGCATTCATCGACCAGATCCAGCAGAAGATCGCCACTGTGCCCGGCGTTCGCAGCGTCTCCGTCGGACCGCCCCCGCCCTACAGCGGTTCGCAGGTAGCCATCGATATCGCCGGCAGCAAAGGTCGAGAGATCCAGGAAGCGCGCGTCCATTTGGTCAGCGACCAGTACTTCGCCACACTCCAGATTCCGCTGCGCCGTGGACGCATCTGGGACGCCACCGAAAACACCCGCGGCGATTTTGTCGCCGTCGTCAATGAGAGCTTCGCGCGCCGCTACTGGCCGCAGTCCGATCCCATCGGCCACCAGCTTCGTGTCAGCGGTCTGCACCCCGTCGGTCCACTCGATGCACCCTCCGCACAAAGCAACGGCTGGCGCAACATCGTCGGTGTCGTCGCGGATGCGCGCAACGACGGCGTCGACCGCCCCGCCGTTCCCGCCATCTACCTCCCCTACACCACGCTGATCGCGCCCTTCGCCCAATTCCTCATCCGCACCCAGGATGAACCGCTCGCCTATCTCCATTCCATTCGCGCCGCCGTCGCCTCTGTCGCGCCCGACCAGCAGATCGCCAACGGCGTCTTCACCCTCAACGAAGCCATCGAGCGCGACGCGCAATGGAGCCGCCAGCGCCTCTTCTCCATCCTCTTCGGCGTCTTCTCCGCGATGGCGCTTGTTCTCGCGCTGGTCGGCATCTTCAGCGTCGTCGCCTACAGCGTCGCGCAGCGCACCACGGAGTTCGGCGTCCGCCTCGCGCTCGGTGCACCGCGCACGCATGTGTTGTGGGTTGCCGCCCGCGTCGCGCTCATCAGCACCGCCATCGGCGTCGCAGCAGGTCTCGCACTCGATAGCTTCCTCGGCGTCCTCCTGGCCCGCTGGATGCAGAGCGTCTTCGCCGCAACCGGACTGCTCTCCGCCGCTGCGCTGCTCATCATCGGCGCACTGACCGCATGTTTTCTGCCAGCAAGCCGCGCTACGGCTGTCCCGCCAGCCGAAGCTCTCCGCTATGAATAGTCGCCGGGTGCCCCCATCTCGCGTTTGAGATGTGGGAGTCAGGTCGCCCACAACACCGAAAGTGAGCGACCAAAAGAAGCGAACCGAACCACGCGCCGCAGGCGCAATCGCCCGGACGGCCAGTCCCGCGCCCACCTGGATGGCAGATCCCTACTGCAGCTTTGCCGTGTCGATCGCCGTTCCTTCGGCCACGTATGCCGTCACCCTCATGCCGATCGGAATCTCCGCCTCTTGACCGTGCACAAAGGCGCCGCCCGCGGGAAGGATGTTCCACATGCCGGCCTTTATCTGATGATTCACGCCATCCAGTTCTTCAAAACCCCGCAGCCGCAACGTGCCCTGCGGTAACTGCAGCGTGTCCACGGAAAATTGCAGCACACCGGGTTCTCCCTGATACGTCGCATGATCCGCCAGCATCACCGTGCCGATCGCCCGCGCGCCCCTCCGCGCCACCACGACTCCATCCACCAACAGATCGCGTGCCAGCGTCAGAGAGACATGATCGCCAATCTGCGCGGTCTTCGAACTGACCGGCGCCGCAAACGTCAAAGCTACCGGCGTACCCTCTTCCACCGACACAGTCCCCGTCAGCTCACCCTGATTGGGCAGCGCGGCAATCGCAGCGTCCAATCCCGCATCCGCCGTAAGCGGCAACGTATACACGGCGCTCGAAACAAATGTACGTATCAGGTTCGGACTCACGGCAATCGCCTGCAGGTGCGTCGTCTCGGTAATCCGGATCGGTCCCACATAGCGCATCGATTCTGTCGTCGGGGTCCAGCCATCGGTGGTGTAGAAGATCGCCGCCGAGCGCGCCTTCGTCTTCAGCCGCACCGTAATCGCTCCGGGATAGCTGCCCCGGCGTCGGTGTTTGGCGACACGCGCAGTTTGCCCGGACCTTCGTCGGGTGTCCCCTTCGGTAAAGCGGCGGCCGTTGGTGGGATCTTCGAGTGGAGTGCGCATTTCACTCAGGTTCTGCTTTACACGACGGCATTCCTCATGACAGCGGTGCTGGTTCAGAAGATCTCGCGTGTGGAACCGTTCCAGTCATCGATCCAGTGCGTTTGATTGCGGTGGCGAGCGATCCTGGGATTGAGCCTGAGATTATTGGGCCTGTTGGCAATTCTTGCAATTTCGTTTGTCACCATGCGGTCCGCGGTAGCGCAGAGCCGGAAATTTGTGAGTCTCATATCCTCTAAGACGATGTACGCAATTGGGGTTGCCGCCTTCTGTGCCATCGCATATTCCGTGGCACCCACCGCCATGCGACGGATTCGTACCGGCGACTTGCGCCCTTTCACTGTGGAGTCTAAACAGAACAGCAGAATTTTTGCGGTGCTGGCGGTTGTGACCTCTTCGCTTCTTGGTTACTGCATGTCGTATGTCGAACGTTCCCTTTGCTGCTGAGCCGCTCTTCAACAGTGCTTTTGCTGTAACAGCTCTGGATGCAATTGTGTCGTTGGCGGGAGCGGTTCCCTACATCACGCTCTTCATTGCCCTGACGATCATCGTGAACCACGACGGAGCAACTGCTGACTGATAAGCAGTCCACGCCGCCTCGCTTTGTCGAGATGGCGACCTGGGAGGTGATTCAGTTGGTGTAGACGCGGACGTAGTCGACGAGCATTTCCGCGGGGAATTTTGTGGTGGCGTCGGGGGCTTTGGGCCAGTCGCCGCCTATGGCGAGGTTGAGCAGAAGGTAGACGCTGTTTCCGTTGTCGAAGGGCCAGACGGCGCCGGGGCGGGAGAAGTCGGCGGGGGTGTTGGTGGCGTAGACGTTGAAAGGCGAGTCGACGTAGAAGCTGATTTTGCCTTTGGTCCAGATGATGCCGTAGGTGTGCCAGTCGGCGGCGGAGAAGGCGCGCTGGGCCGAGTCGGTGTAGTGCGCAGTGGTGTCGCCGTTGGTGCCGTGGAGCGAGCCGGCGATCCAGTCGGGATGTGGTGCGTTGATGTGCTCCATGATGTCCTGCTCGCCGCATGCGGGCCACTTGTCGGTGGCGATGTTATTGCCGAGAGTCCAGAAGGCGGGCCAGGTTCCCTGGCCTTCGGGCAGCTTCATATGGGCTTCGATGCGGAGGCTGCTGGTTCCATAGGCGACGCTGAGGAAGCCTTCGCTCTTGAGGCGCGCGGACGTGTAGACGCCGGGCGTGGGCTGGAGGGCGACGATGTGGAGGTAGCCGTCGGAGCCGACGAACGCATTCGGGTGCGCGGGATCGCACGGTTCGGTGGCATCGCCCCAGGCACAGTAATGCTCGAACTCGCGATTGCCGAAGCCGGAGTGGCCGGTGTCGTAGGTCCAGATTTCGGGATTGGGTCGGGCGCCGTGATCGGCGGCGTCATTGAACTCATCGCTCCACACCAGGGTGCCGGGAGGGATGGCGGGGGTGAATTTTTCCGTGCTCACCGCGCCGGGCTTGCCGTCAGCGATGGCGACCGCCTTGACGGTGAGGTCGGAAGCGACGAGGAAGGGCGCGAGGTATCGCGCGGACTGCGCAGTGGGGGTGGCACCATCGGTGGTGTAGTAGAGGGTTGCGCCGGGCGTGCCACCGGAGATGGAGACGATGACGGCGTGGTTGAGCGCAGCGGTGGTGGTGATGGAGGGCCCGGCGGCGGCAGCGGGTGCGGCAGCCTGTGCAACGGCTGCCGCTGCATATGCCACAGCAAGTGTTACGAAACAAATTGTTTTCATGGTGCTGGTCCCCTCCGGCGCGCAGGCTTCCGCGTAATAGTACCGTTTCCGGTGGGAGGACGGCGCTACCTCTTTCGCAGGACGGCGCGGGTTCGATCGCGGGCCTGTGTGGCGGCGGGCGAGAGCGGGGTCTGGGTGGGCATGCGGGCGAGCAGGGCTTCGAGCAGGTAAGTGTGATTTTCAAAGAGCGCGAGCTGCGTGGGGTCGGGCGGGGAGTGCTGCCAGACCGCGCCGTCCTGTTGCAGAGATTCTAGCCAACTCTGGAAGGCGGCGAGCTGGAAGTCGTCGCGCGTGATGACGCAGAGGAGAGCGACGGCGAGGCGATCCTGTTCGCCGAAGGTGTAAATGCGGCCGGCGGAGGCCAAGCGCTGCTCGACAGCGGCGAAGAGTGTGTGCTGATCGGCTGGAGTGAAGAGCGGATTGCGGGCGAGGGCGGCGAGCAGATCAGCGGTGTGGGCGGTGGAGTGGATCCAGCCTTTTGCGGGATCGAAGCCGCGGGTGTCGCGCTCCTCGTGCAGGTAGGCGAGGGCGCCGGTGAGCAAGGCACGGTATTGGGCGGGTGAGAGGAAGGGCTGCTCGAGATCGCGCTCGGCGAACGATGCGAGTGTGAGCGCGGAGAACGAGCGCTGGAAGACGGAGTCCGTGCCGGACTCGCCGATGCCGCTGGTGAGGTTTTGCTGGAGCAGCGGGAGCAGGGTGAGGAGTTGCGGACCGGTGAGCTGGCCGTGCCGGGTCCACACGTCGAGGATGGTGTAGGCGAGATCGTCGCGGAGCGTGGGATCGGGCGAGGCGAGCCAGGGGGTGAGCTGCTGCGCGAGCGCGAAGGCGGATGCGCCGGCGGGAACAGCGAACTGGTGGGCGGCGATGTCGCGGAAGTATTGGCGGTTGGGAGCGGGCGCGGTATTAATGGCCGGGGCTGGGCTTTGCGCTTTGACCATGGAGCCGGCTGCCAGCACACAGGATACCAACGCGGTTACGAAATGGCTGGACATGATCTGTTTCCTCGGTGCCTAACATCGGTGCGTGAGGGGAGTCTGCACGCACTACAGTATCGCGAGGAAGGTGCCAGCCGGGGATTGCTGGGCCCACGTCTCGACGGGGAGACGTGGGATGCCTGGTTTTCGGTTTAGCGGGAGCCGCCGGAGACGAACAGGGTTTCGCCGGTGATCCAGCCGGAATCGTCCGAGGCGAGGAAGACGGAGACCGGCGCGATGTCATTGGGCTGGCCGATGCGGCCGAGCGGGGTGTTGGCGACGATGCGCTTTTCGAAGTCGCCGCCAATCAGGCCAAGCGAGACGGTACCTTCGGTTTCAACGCCGCCCGGATTAAGGCCGTTCACGCGGATCTTGCGTGGCGCGAGTTCTTTGGCGAGGACGTGCGTGATGGAGTCGACGGCGCCCTTGGTGGCGGTGTAGATGACGCTGCCTGGAGGGTTGGCCCGCACGATGTTGGAACCGACGTTGATGATGCTGCCACCCGCGGGATTGAAGTACTTGAGCGCTTCCTTGGTGGTCTGGATGAGGCCGAGGACGTTGGTGTTGAACTGGCGGTGGAATTCGTCCTGGGTGAATTCTTCGATGGGCGTGAATTTGAAGATGCCGGCGTTGTTGACGAGGATATCGATCTGCCCGAAGGCTTTTTGGGTTTCAGCGAAGAGGCGTTCGACGTCCGCGGCGAGGGCGACATTGCCCTGCACGGCGACGGCCTTGCCACCCGCAGCGGCGATATCGGCAACGACCCTATCCGCGCCTTCGCGGCTGGATGCGTAATTGACGACGACGGAGGCCCCGGCGGCGGCGAGGGTGCGGGCGATCTCCGCGCCAATGCCTTTCGAGGCTCCGGTGACGACGGCGACCTTGCCCTGAAGCTTGCTCATCTCTGTGCTCCTATTTTCGATGTTTTGATGGACGTCGAACTAAAGAAAGGATGTTGGGGCTGGAGAAAGGATTCTGGGGATTTGGGAATGGCCGTCCGGGCAGTGGCGCCTTCGGCGGTGCTGGCCGCACTTTTGGTGCGGGTTGTGGGGGTTCGCTCCGCTGTCGCTCACGCGCGGGTGTTGTGGGCGACCTGACTTTCACATCGCTCAGGATGACAGGTCGGTGGGAAAGCTAGAGGCTGGCGAGGCGGTCGAGATAGGCGCGGAGGACGTCGCGCCGGAGGGTGAGGTTGGCGAATTTTCCCTGACGCTCGACATGAATGAGGCCGGCGTTTGCGAGTTCCTTCATGTGGTGGGAGAGGGTGGCGGCGCTGATGGGCTGCGACTCGGCGATGCAGGTACAGGGTGTGGCGCAGTCGCGGCGGCCGATCTCGGCGAGGATTTCGTAACGGCGCGGCGCGGCGAGGGCACGGGAGATGAGGGCGAATTGACGATCGGTGATTGCGGCCTGCTTCGCGGCAGGGCCGGCTTTCTTTGCGACACGAGGGGCCTTCGTTGCCATCGGCTTTACCTTACTCCGGGAGATTGGATCTTTGGCCGAAAAAATTAACATTGGATTGATTGACATACATCGCACTGTTACTTAGTGTCACGATATGTCGAGTTCTATCCGAATGACCGCGCAATGTTGTCGCCGCCTGCTGCGCCGGGTTCGGGTGGAGCACGATATGTGTCGATAACTCACTGATCGATACATAACAAGCTCTGAAGTCCGAATGCCCTGCCGCAGCCAGCTCTGCGGCGGGGCTTTTCATTTCTTCCCCTACTCGACGCGGAACTGGCTCACCTTCAATGCACGAATCGGAAGGAAGATGCCATGAGTGACAAGATAGGAAACTCCGAGACGATCGAGAGCAGCGGAGCGGCGCACGCGGGACGGTGGTGGCTCTCGCTGGATAGCTGGGCGGTTCTGCTGGCGCTGGCGTTGGCGGCGCTGGTGAAGCTGCACATCCTGAACACGGTGAAGTGGTGAGGAGAGGGCGATGAGCACATCTTCTGTCACCACTCCGTCTACTGGCGCAGGCATTGCGTCTTCCCTTCCCTCTCGCGCGAAGGCGCTCGAACCGCTGCCGCTTCGCCTGCTGCGGCTGGTGCCAGGGTTGCTGCTGCTGGCGGCAGTGGGGTTTGCGGGCAAGGTGATCGAGCAGTCGATTGCGCGCTATGGCAAGGCACATCATCTGACGCTGCCGAATATCGAGTACGTGCTATGGGCGATTCTGATCGGGCTGGTGCTGGCGAATACGGTGGGGCTGCCAAAGATCTTTGTCGCAGGCGTGGCTACGTATGATTTCTGGCTGAAGGTGGGGATCGTATTGCTGGGCTCGCGATTTTTGCTTGGCGATGTGCTACGGCTTGGCGGGATCAGCCTGGGGCTAGTTGCGATCGAGATCACGCTGGCGCTGGCATTGATGCATGGACTGGGTCGCGCGTTTGGATTGAAGCCCAAGCTGACATCGCTGCTGGCTGTGGGGTCGGCGGTGTGCGGCGTGTCGGCAATCATTGCGACGCAGGGCGCGATCGATGCGGATGAGGAAGAATCCTCAACGGCGATTGCGGCAATCCTGGCGCTGGGGGCGCTATCGCTGTTTACGTTTCCTCTGATCGCCCACAGCCTGCACCTGAGCGACCATGCGTATGGACTGTGGGCGGGACTGGCGGTAGACAACACGGCGGAGGCAACGGCTGCGGGCGCGCTGTATTCAGATGTGGCGGGCCGGTTTGCCGTGCTGGTGAAGACGACGCGTAATGCGATGATCGGCTTCGTGGTGCTGGGTTATGCGCTGTATTGGTCGTCGCGGGGACAGGCGCAGCGGGTTGGCAACAAGGCGCGCTTCCTGTGGCAGAAGTTTCCGCGCTTCGTGCTGGGCTTTCTGCTGATCTCGCTGCTGGCAAGTCTGGCGGTATTCACCAAGCCGCAGTTGACCGCGCTGGGGAACCTGTCGCGGTGGGCGTTCCTGCTGACGTTTGCGGGTGTGGGGCTGCGCACGAACATTCGCGAGCTGGGCAAGCAGGGATGGCGGCCGCTGGCGATTGGAGCGCTGGGTGAGGTGGCGATTGCCGCGATCACGCTCGCGCTGGTGTTTGGAGCAGACCGGTTGTTCCACATCTGAGGATTTGCCATCCAGGCAGATGCGCCTGCGGCGCGCTTCGTGGGGTTCGCTTCCTTTGGTCGCTCACGCTGGGTGTTGTGGGTGACCTGGTTTTATCCCATGTCCCACGGAGGAACAAGGGGACCCGGGATTTGTCATCCGGGCGGGCGCGCCTCGCTCACACTTCTCAAACGCCGGATGTGGGCGTCCGCCATATTCTGCTTCATGACGCTTGACGATCCTTAAGACAAGGTGAAGAGGTTCAAGCTGTATGACAGGTTGCAATACCGAATGGGACTCGTGCGAGTGTTTGCGCGAAATTCTGTGCGGCTCTTCGGCGAAGTCGTGCGTCTATGCAGCCAGCCGAGCGATGCGGCAGTGAGAGCGGGCGGCTGGAGAACGGTGATGCGAATCTGGTCCGTGGTGTGGGCGGGAGTAGCGTTGGCGGGTCTTTTTGGCGTGGGCAGTACATTGGCACAATCTGCCAGTACAAGCGCAAATCAACAGATGATCGACCAGATGCAACAGGCGCAGCAGGTGAATCAGCAAACGATCGACCGGATGCAGCAGGCGCAACAGGCGACGCAGCAAGCGCAAGAGGCGAACCAGCGTGCGATGGACGACATGCAGCGGGCGAGCCAGGAGGCACAGAATGCGGCGACGGCTCCGACTATTGAGAGGATGCCGGGAGCGCCGCAGTTCTCGGTGAAGGCGTCCCATAAGGAGGTGGTAGATGACTCGCCTCGCGGCAGATTTTCCCAGCCTGTTTAAGACGAACGAAAGCAGATCCGCCCCGAGCACCGGCAGCCAAAGCACGGGATACTGCCAGAACAGAGCCGCCGTCTCTCGCCAAATCTGCCGACTCGACATCCCCACCCCTAGCACGCATGAACGATCGGGTGTCCATCCTAGCGCAGAGAAGAGCGGGTGGTGAGGAGGTAGTTACAAATGAAGAGATGTGGGCGTCGAGTCACCCACAACCCTCACCGTGAGCGACCAAAGGAAGCGAACCCACAACCCGCGCCGCAGGCGCGTCTGCCTGGATGGCAAATCCTCGCCCGCGCCTTCCCTCGGTACTCGCTGCGCAGCGCCACCATTGGGTCGACGGCTGCTGCTCGCCGCGCTGGGATGCACGCAGCGGCCAGCCCGCCTGCCAGCAGAATCAACGTCACGGCCGCCATCGTCCACAGATCGTGCGCCTTCACTCCATAAAGAAGTGTGGCGACGACACGGCTCGTCACGTAAGCCAGCACCAGCCCAACTGCAAGGCCGGCCAGCAGCATTGCACCCGCCTGTCGCAGCACCATCACCATCAAGCGGGAGCGTTGCGCACCCAGCGCGATCCGGATGCCGAGTTCGCGGGTCCGCTGCGTCACCAGGTACGCTAGCAGTCCGTAAATGCCTGCGATGCACAGCACCAGCGCCGTCCCGCCAAAGATCTCCAGCAGCCGCGCCGCCAGTTGCTGGCTGCCATAGGAATCCTCGACGATCTGGTCCATCGTCGTGAAGCGGCCGTTCGCCAGCTCGGGGCTCGCCTTGCGCATCAGGTCGCGCAGCTCCGGCGTTATGCTCGCCGGATTCCGTTCCGTGCGCACAGCAATGTCCATGGCCATCCCGATTGGCTGATAGAACGCGCTGCCCGGCGTGATCTGTGGCATGCACACTTCGAGCTCAGGCAGCGAAGATTCGGTAATGCCGTCCTGTCGCTCGTCGCTCAGCACGCCCACCACCACTGCCTGTTTGCCATTCCTCAACTCATCAGCGGCGTACCCAGAAACTTTCCCGGATCGCTGCCCTCGCCCTCGTACTCGCGAATAAACTCGCGATTCACCACCACCACCGGCAGGGAAGTCGCCGTATCTTCCTCGTTGAAGAAGCGCCCCTTCAGCATCCGGAACTCGAATACCTTCTGCATCTCCGGCGTCACCGCCCGCGCCTGCGCCTGTATCTTGCTGCGCCGAATATCGGCCGCGCTCGTCCCATCCTTGCCAAACGAAAAGATCATCCGGAAGGTCTTGCCCAGCGGCACCTCGGTCATCAGCGATGCGCTCTCCACGCCGGGAAGATGCTGTACGCGCTCGAGCAGTGGCCCATAGAGGTCCTTGTACAGATCGCGGCCCGCATATTTGTAATTGGGAATCGTCATGCTCGCCACCATGATGTGGTCCGTGCGAAAGCCCAGCGGCACATGCCGCAGCGTGTAGATCGTCCGCAGCAGCAGTCCGCACGCCACCAGCAGCGTCAGCGACATCGCAATCTCCGCCACCACCAGCAGCGCGCGCACCCTGTGCTGCGTGCGTCCCATTCCGCTTTGCACCGCGCCCTGACGCAGCGCCGGCTCAATCGGTGCTCTGGCCACTGCGATTGCCGGCCATACCGAGGACGCCACCGCGCTGACCACCGTCAGCAGCAGCAGCACGCCCAGCACGCGCAGGTTCGGCGTCAGGGTCGTGTAAATGCTGAATTGCGTCTGCAGTCCGTGCTCGAATGCCCGCAGCGTCAGCATCGCCAGTCCAACTCCCAGCAGCGACGCCACGCTGCTCAACATCAGTCCCTCGATCAGCAGTTGCTGCACGATCCGCCACGCGGCCCGCGCCCAGTGCGCCGCGCACGGCAATCTCGCGTTGCCGCGACGTCGCCCGTGCCAGCAACAGGCTGGTCACATTCACGCACGCAATCAGCCACAGCACGGCAGACGCGCCGCCCAGCGCCAGCAAAGACTTCCGCACGCTGTCCTCTACCAGCGTGTCCTCATAGCGCGCGACATGCACGGAGCTGACGCGATCGCGATAGTCGGGATCCGTATATTGTGTGGCGACATCCTGCTGGATGCCCTTTATTTCAGCGTCCGCCGCGGCCACGCTCGCGCCCGGCGCCAGCCGCCCAATCGCCTGGTAGCTCGGCGTCTCGTGCTTCACGCGCACCTTGTCCCCGCCGCCCGGAACCATCGGCACCCACACCATCGGATGCTCCAGTCCAAAGGGAAAGACGAACCACGCGGCATCACGCCAATTACCGTGTACGCTTCGCCGCTCACCCTCACTATGCGGCCAAGCATGTGCGGGTCCGCCCCAAACGCATTCCGCCATATCCATCGCTCAGCAGAATCGTGTGGGCGTCCTCGGCACGCGCCGCCGCCATTCTCGCCTTCCAGAAAAGTGCGGCCCATCGCCGCATCCACGCCAAGCGTCGAAAACAGATTTGCGCTGGCCGTTGTCTCCGCTACTCCGATCGATCCGTCCTTCCCCTCAAGAAAGCCAAGATGCGCAGGGCCTCCTTCTACGTCGTAGTACGCAATGCTCTTCAGCGTATGGCTGCGCGCCTGCCACGCCGCAATATCCAGGAACGCGTTGCCCCAGCCCGGTGTGCCGTCCTTGCCCACCTCGCTGATCTGCACTAGCGAGCCGGCATTCCGGTAGGGCAGCGGCCGCAGCAGCACCCGGTCCACCACGGTGTACATCGCCACCGCCGCGCCCAGCCCCAGCGCCAGCGTCACCACCACCGTCACCGCAAACCCCGGCGCGCGCCGCAACTGCCGCAGCGCATACCGCACATCCTGCATCACGCGCTCGAGCCACACTCCGCCCCACATCGCGCGGGTCACATCCTCGATCAGCGGAACACTTCCCATTTCACGCATCGCATTGCGCCGCGCTTCTTCTTCCGATTCGCCACGCTCCATGCGATCCGCCATTGCCATGCGCAGATGCGCGCGCAGCTCCTCGCTCAATTCATCCTTCTGCTTTGCAAAACGCAGCTGTCGCAACCTTCGCAGCAGCAGCTCGATCCGATCCCTGTACCAGTCGCGTCGTGTCATAGCAGTAGGCAATCTACTCCCTCAGAATATAGATCGTCTACAGGTCGTTGGGACATGGATCAGGTGCGGTCACACAACACTCAGCGTGAGCGACAACGGAGCGAACTCCTTAACCCGCGCCGCAGGGGCGTCGCCGGATGGCAAATCCTCATTCGAAGCGCAAAGCAGCCATCGGATCCACCCGCACCGCCCGCCGCGCCGGAACCCATACCGCCAGCAGCGCTACCGCAGTCAACAGCAGCGGCGTCACAACGAACGCCAGCGGATCCCACGCCTTCACATCGAACAGGAACGACGCCAGGAACCGCGTCAGCCCGAACGCGCCCGCGATCCCGATCACCACGCCGATCAGCGCCAGCACCATCCCCTGGCGGATCACCATGTTGCGAATGTGCGAAGCCTGCGCGCCCAGCGCCATCCGGATGCCCATCTCCTGCGTCCGCTGCTGCACCGAGTAGGCCATCAGCCCATAGATCCCGATCGCCGCCATCAACAAAGCCGACGCGCCGAAGATCGTCAGCAGCAGCATGTTGAAGCGTTGCCGCGACGTGTTGCGGATGACGATCTCATCCATCGTGCGAATATGCGCCACCGGCAGTCCGCCGCTCGCCACCCGCAGCGCCTCCGCCATCGGGTTCGCCAGCGAGTGTGGTTCGACCGCGTGCGCACGATCCACATCAGCGGCGCAATGCGCGAGTTCAGCGCCGTCATTCCATCCGGCATCTGCGCAATCGGCGTGTACATCATCGGATCGGGTCGCGGCTGTTGAGTGCCCGTGACCGCGTATCGCCCACGATGCCGATGATCTGCCGCGGCTGCTCCTGGAACTTCGGTCCCATTCCCGGTCCGATCTCCAGCCGGTCGTTCAATGGATCGCCCTTGCCCTTCGGCCAGTACTGCTTCGCCAGCGCTTCGTTGATGATCACCACGCCCGGCGCCGAACCATTGTCCTGCTCCGTGAACATGCGTCCGCGCAGCAGCGGAATCTTGAAGGTGTTGAAGTAGTTCCACGACACCGTGTCATATCCGCCGCCGCCGGTGATCGGATTCGTTGCCATTCGGCCGTCCCACAATGTTGAAGCCCAATCCGAACCCGCCATCCAGCGGCAGACAGCACGCCGTCGCCGCATCCGTCACGCCCGGCAGCGCCGTCAGCTTGTCCGTCCCGTCCTTCACCAGTTGCGCCACGCCCGCCGTCTTCTGGAAGCGGTCTCCGCTGATCGACATCGCCATCGTCAGCACGTTGCGCGTGTCGTAGCCCGGATTTACAGCCTCCAGCTTCATGAAGGTGCGGATCAAGAGCGCCGCCCCGATCACCAGGACCAACGCCAGCGCCATCTCGCTCACCACCAGCGCGGAGCGCAGCTTCCCGCTGCGAAAGCCAACGCCGCTGCGGCTACTGCTCTCGTTCAGCGCGGCCACCAGGTTCGGCCGCGACGCACCGATCGCCGGAGCCAGCCCAAACAGAATTCCTGTCACCACCGAAACGCCCAGCGTAAACAGCAGTACATGCCAGTCCGGTGTCACCGCCGAGCCGTCTTCGCCGATGCGCGGAATCCCTCCCGGCGCAATCGCCAGCAGCAGCCGCACGCCCACTGCGCCAAGCACCAGCCCCAACACGCCGCCGGTCAAGGCAAGCGCCAAACTCTCCGTCAGCAACTGCCGTACGATCATCCAGCGCCCAGCACCCAGCGCCGCGCGCGTCGCCAGTTCGCGCTTCCGCCCCGTCGCGCGCACCAGCATCAGGTTCGCCACATTCGCGCACGCAATCAGCAGCACAAATCCCACCGCGCCCATCAGCACCCATAGCGACGTTCGCGAATCGCCAATCATCGCCTCCTGCAGCGACTCCACGGCGAATCCGTCCTGCGGCCCCATCGCCATCGGGCCGTATGTGCGCCGGAACTGGTCTGCCGCCAGCTTCAACTGCGCATTCGCCTGGCCAATCGCGATGCCCGGCTTCAGCCGTGCCGCCACCATAAAGTAGTGCGCCTGGTCCTGCGTGTTCAGATCGAACTGGAAGGGCAGCCAAAGATCCGTCGGCGCCTCGGTCACAAAGCTCTTGCCGATCACCCCCACCACCAGGTACGGCTGTCCTTCCACTTGGATCGTCGAGCCCACAATCTGCGAATTGCCGCCGAACCTGCTCTTCCACAGCCCATAACTCAGCACCACGACGTGTCCGCCATGCGGCGAGTCTTCCGCCTGCGTAAACGTCCGCCCGGAGATCACCGGCGCGCCCATCATCGCAAAGTATTGCTGTGACACATGCATCCCCTGCACCTGCAGCGGTTTGTCGCCGCCCGTCAGGTTCAGCCCCGAACCGCCAAAGTCGTACGCCGCCACCTTTGAAAAAATGCTCGTCTGCTGCCGCCAGATGTTGAACTTCGGCACATTCGCTCCTCCACGAGAGCCTCGCGGAGATGTGTTCATCAGCAGCACCAATTCCTGCGGATTCGGATACGTCAGCGGCTTCAGCAGCACCGTGTTGATCACCGAAAACACCGCCGTGTTCACCCCAATCCCGACCGCAATCACCAGGATCGCAATCACCGTGAACCCCGGCGTCTTTTTCAACGACCGCACCACAAACTTCAGATCGCGCCACACCGCCTCCACCCAGGGCAGGGAACGGTAGCGCCACTCTTCCTCGCGCACCGTGTTCTGCGCGCCAAATTTCACCCGCGCCTGCCGCCGCGCCTCATCCGCGTCCACTCCGCGCGCCGTCCGCAGATCCTCGTCATGCGCCAGATGCGATTGAATCTCCTCAGCCAGCTCCGAAGCCTTCACCTTCCGCCCCACAAATCGCCGCCAGTTCATAAGCCACCTCTGCTGTTACTGGTATCTCGGCCACATCCGTCCAAGTGCCACAAACCAGGTGCCCACATCTCGTGTTTGAGATGTGGGCGTGGTGCGCCTGATCCTTGATAATCCCTAACCCCTCATCCCCGGCTATTCAAACCGAAGCGCCTGCGTCGGGTCCATCCGGATTGCGCGTCGCGCCGGAATCCAGACCGCCAGCAGCGATACCAGGCTCAGCAGCAGCGGCGCCACGAGAAACGCCAGCGGATCCCAAGCCTTCACATCGAACAGGAAGGAAACCAGAAACCGTGTTAGCCAGAACGCGCTCGCGATCCCGATCACCACGCCGATCAGCGCGAGCACCATGCCTCGCCGGATCACCATGTTGCGAATGTGTGAAGCCTGCGCGCCCAACGCCATCCGAATTCCAATTTCCTGCGTCCGCTGCTGCACCGAGTAGGCCATCACCCCGTAGATCCCGATTGCCGCCATCAGCAGCGCGGACGCGCCGAAAATGGTGAGCAGCAGCATGTTGAAACGTTGCCGCGACGTATTGCGGACGACGATCTCATCCATCGTGCGAATATGTGCTACCGGCAGGCCGCCGCTTGCCACGCGCAACGCCGTCGCAGTGGCGTCCGCCAGCGAGTGCGGCTTCACCTTAGTGCGCACCATCCAATACATCATTTGTGTGCGCGAGTTTGACGCCGTCACGCCGTCCGGTATCTGTGCAATCGGTGTGTAGACCATCGGGTCCAACGGGCTATCGATTTGCTCAGTGTGCGTATCGCCCACGATGCCGATGATCTGCCTCGGCGGAGAGGCGTAGGCCGGGCCCATAATGTCCACTGTTCCAACCTCAAGCAGGTCCTTGAGTGGATCGCCCTGCGGCCAATACTTCTTCGCCATCGCTTCATTGATCAGCGCAACCCGCGGCGCCGTGCCGGTGTCCTCTTCCGTGAACATGCGGCCGCGCAGGAGTGGGATTCCGAGAAGATGGAAGAAGTTCCACGACACCGTGGCAGTATTGGTGGCATCGCCGGCACCCGTTATCGAACTGTTGCCCTGGGGTCGCCCCACAATCTTGAATGGTAGATACATCTGATTGCCGTCCAGGGGCAGGCGAGTTGCCGCCGCTGCATCCGTCACCCCCGCCAGCGCCGACAGCTTGTCTGTTCCCGCTCTCACAAGTTGCGCCACGGGTGGCGTTTTCTGGAAACGATCGCCACTGATCGACATCGCCATCGTCAGCACATTCCGCTTGTCGTATCCCGGATGTACCGCCTGGAGCTTCATGAAGGTGCGGATCAGCAGCGCCGCGCCGATCACCAGGATCAGCGCCATCGCCATCTCGCTCACCACCAGCGCGGAACGCAGATTCACGCTGCGAACGCTTTCGCCGCCTCGACTGCTGCTCTCATTCAGCGCCTCAGTAATATTCAGTCGCGAGGCGCGAATGGCGGGCACTAGCCCGAACAAGATTCCTGTCAGCACCGAGACGCTCAGCGTGAACAGAAGCACATGCAGATCCATCGCTACCGCTCCTCCCCCTTCGCCAACCCGCGGAATGCCACTCGGCGCAATCGCCAGCAGCAGTCGCACACCAACCGCGCCCAGCACCAGCCCGAGCGCGCCGCCCATCAGTGACAACACCAGGCTTTCCGTCAGCAGCTGTCGCACAATTTGCCCGCGTCCGGCTCCCAGCGCGGCGCGTGTCGCCAGCTCGCGCTTCCGCCCTGTTGCACGCGCAAGCATCAGGTTTGCCACATTGGCGCACGCAATCAGCAGCACAAATCCCACAGCACCCATCAACACCCAAAGTGAGGTGCGCGAATCGCTGCCGGGCGCTAACGTGCCGCCGATAGCTCCACTGCCGCCCGCAATCACATCTTGCAGCGACACGACGGCGAATCCATCGTGCAGGCCGATCGACGCTGCTCCGTAGGTGCGGCGATACTGGTCCGCGACCAGCTTCAATTGCGCATTCGCCTCGGCCATGGTGATACCAGGCTTCAGCCGTGCCGCCACATCGAAGTAATGGGATTGGTCCTGTGTATTGAAATCAAACTGAAACGGGAGCCACAGATCCGTTGGCATTTCGGTTACAAACCTTTTGCCAACCACGCCGACCACCAGGTAAGACTGCCCATCCAGACTGAATTGTTGTACCCACGATATGCGGGTTCCCGCCGAATTGGCTCTTCCAAAGTCCGTAACTCAGCACGACGACCCTCCCGCCGTTTGGACTATCCTCCGCATCCGTGAATGGGCGCCCTAAAATCATCGGAGCGCCGAACATCGAGAAATAATCCGCCGATACGTGCGTGGCTTGCACTTGTAGTGGACGATCGCCGCCCGTCACGCCGACCCCGGAGCCGTCGTCATACGCTGCTAACTGTGCAAAAATGCGCTTCTGCTGCCGCCACAGGTTGAACTTCGGCACATTCGCGCCGTGCATCATCCCCCACGGCAGGGTGTTCATCATCGCCATCATTTCCTGCGGATGGGGATACGTCAGTGGCTTGAGCACAACCGTGTTGATGACCGAGAACACCGCCGTGTTCACGCCAATCCCCACCGCGATCACAGTGACGGCAATGATGGTGAATCCCAGGGTCTTCCTGAGCGAGCGCAGCGCGAACATGAGATCGCGCCGCACTGCCTCCACCCAGGGGAGGGAGCGATAGCGCCACTCGTCCGCCCGCACAGCATTCTGCGAGCCGAACTTGACTCGTGCCTGCCGCCGCGCTTCATCTGCGTCCACACCGCGCGCCGTCCGCAGATCCTCGTCATGCGCCAGATGCGACTCGATCTCTTCCGCCAGCTCCGCATCCTTCGATTTGCGTCCCACAAAACGCTGCCAGTTCATAAGCACCCCCACTGTTACCAACATTCTGTCGACTTAAGTCACGCATCACTCGTCGCTCTTAACAGCTATCGTCCTGAGCGAAGCGAAGGACCTGCAGTTTGTTCGCAGTGCCACACATGCCCGGCTACTCACCGGCATTCCCCGTTGTCGGCTCATCAAGGACCAACCCGATTGCTCGAGTCATCCTGCGCCACCGGCTCGTCTCCGTCGCCAGACGCCGCCGCCCCGCCGCGGTCAACTGGTAAAACTTCGCTCTGCGATTGTTCTCGCTCACGCCCCACTTGGCGGACACCAGGCCGCGATCCTGCAGCCGGTGCAGCGCCGGATACAGCGACCCCTGCTCCACCTCCAGCGCATTCTCCGACGTGTGCTCAATCACCTGCGCGATCGTGTGCCCGTGCGCCGCCCCCATGACCAGAGTCCGCAGAATCAACATATCCAGCGTGCCCTGCAGCATCTCTCCCGCAGGAGGTGTCTTCTTCCCATTTCCCATCTCGTGCTCCCACTCGACTGTCTATGGGAAAGAACTATACTCCACTCGAGTGACCTAGGGAATAGAGATATTTTCAAAGTGTTCGTATTGATACGACGGATGCGGCTCAACCTCATGTTGTTGCTCTCCCCCTGCACACGCGGGATGCTCTTTCCAACGTTGCTACCAGGCTCAGTAGCAGCGGCGCCACGCTCGATTCTTTCAAAGCTTCCTGACGACTAACTTCCGTCTGAAGACTAACTTTCCCGGGAAACAAATCTCCTGGGGAATAGCCAACCCAATTGCTTGTCAGGTTGGCTATTGGTTCGGTTAGTTATCCGGTCGATCTTAGTCGTGACAGCCTCTGGGCGAGGCGAGATAGGAGTGGAATTTGCCGGTCGTCCTGTCCTGCGCCAGGCCCACGATTTCACCACGCGTGTTGATGAAGGCGGCAGTCCAGAGAGACAAGGCAGAGTTCGCGGGAATGAGGCTGTTGAGGTCGGTCATTACACCATGCTGCCAGAGGAAGGCGCGGGAGTTGAAGTTGGAATCGAGCGATACGCCTACTACGTCACCACGGTCGTTGTTGCCGAGCCCAACGCTTGCGAAGTCCCCAGGGATTGTGCCCAGATCCTGGATACCGGTTTCGTTTGTCCAGAGAAATGCGTGAAATGTCGTATCGCCGGGTAGATCTGAACTACCAGCGACCTGACCGCGATTGTTGATGTGGTAGGCGAGGTTTCCGCTTCCATGTCCGGTTCCGCCAAGATTGCCGAGGTCTCGAGCGTTGCCGTCTTCCCAAAGCAAAGCGTGAAGAGGCTGCAGACCGAGAAGGGCGAGCGGGTTGTATTTCGCGCAATCGCCCGAGGCGCCGACTGCCTGGCCCCGGTTATTGACCGAGAGGATGACTCCATCCTTGTCTTGTCCGACAGTCGGCAATGCGTGTACTCGGCCATCGCGCCAGATGGCCGGCTTGAACTGAAGTATTTGAGGGGCGGGGCAGTTGGGATCGTGATCGCTGGTCTCGGCCTCACCGCCTACTTCGCCACGGTCGTTGATTGCGTTAGCGACGGAATTGTTGCCGCCCAGGGCCGGCAGCGGGATCATCTGGAAGTTCTGCCAGAGGAACGCAGCGCACGTATGGGGTGACGGGAAGCCCAGCGAATTGAAGCCGCAAAAGTCTTCTCCAAGAGGATCTACTGCGGTAGTGTCCGCCTCCCCCACAACCTGCCCCCACTTGTTTACGCCGAACCCAACACTATTACCGCCCCCCAGCGCATGCTTGCCGATGTCAAGTTTGAAGCCCTTATACCAAAGGAAGGCATGCTCTTTGCCCTGGCCTGCCGCTTGTGCGCCACTGACGAGTCCGTTGCCAGTTACGGCAAATGCCTGGCCCGGCGTAGGCCCCGATTCACCAAGGTCGGTGAGTGTATATGGCGATTGCGGCACATGATGTTGCTGGGCGTTCATCTTTGCCGGAGCGGACGCGCTTAACAAAGCAATGACACACAATGAATCGGTAAAGATTCTTTTCATTTCGTCTCCTTGAAAGTGTTGTTGCAGCGCCAGAAGACTGCAGCATTAGGTCAGAGTCAAAGAAACTCGTCGTAAAGTTTTGTGTAAACCGGCAACCGATTCAATCGAGGGGAGTAAGGAGACGGTGGTAAAGAGGCGGAAAGAGCGTGATAGACTCCGCTGCGGAGGATCACGGGTGGGCGAGGCTACCGACACGACCTATCGATTTGGTCCCTTCGAGGTGAACGGCGCTTCTTTCGAACTTTTCAAGCAGGGCAAGCGGGTCAAGCTGCAGGAACAGCCGCTTCGCCTGCTGGTTGCCTTGCTGGAGAGTGCGGGAGAGATCGTGCCTCGCGCTGAACTGCAGAAACGGGTCTGGCCGGAGAATACTTTCGTCGATTTTGACAGTGGCCTTCGGGTCGCTGTTGGCAAGCTTCGAGAGGCTTTGGGCGACGACGCCGAAAGTCCCCGCTACATTGAAACAATTCCCAAGGTAGGTTACCGATTTCTGGGGCCTGCGGTTCGGTCGCCGGATGTTGCCGATCGCCTGGAAGCCGCGTTGGTTCCGGTGGATGAGTCTCCACGATCGCGAACGCGAATGCCCGGCTTGATTGCAGCGGGTATCCTCTTGATGTTTATTGTGGCTATCGGTGCGTTGCTGCACTTTCGGCAGGACGCGATGGTTTTGACCGCAAGAGATTCTGTGGTGATTGCCGACTTTGCCAACTCCACCGGCGATCCGGTTTTCGATGAAACGCTTCGGCAAGGGCTAACGGTTGAACTTGGGCAATCGCCGTTTCTGAGCATTATTCCGGAGGAGCGCATCCAGCAGCAGTTGAAGTTTATGGGCCAGCCGGCTGGAGCGAGGCTCACGCCTGAGTTCGCCCGTGAGATTTGCGAGCGAACGGGAAGCGCCGCTCTCCTGGAGGGGTCCATTGCCAGCTTGGGCAGCCAGTACGTGCTGGGACTTGAGGCGAAAGACTGCAAAAGCGGACAGCTGATGGCTCAGGAACAGGTTGAGGCAGCAAAAAAAGAAGAAGTACTGCAGGCGTTGAGCGTGATTGCCCGCCGCATTCGCCTGCGTGTGGGCGAATCCCTGGCGACCGTGGAGATGCACGATACGCCGCTTCCCGAAGCAACAACGTCTTCGCTGGAAGCCTTGAAAGCATATAGTACCGGGCTCAAGGTTAGCTCTTCCAAAGGTGATGCCGCTGCTTTGCCTTTGTTCAAGCTTGCCACGGAGATTGAACCGCATTTTGCGATGGCGTTTGCGCAGCTTGGGGCTGTGTACGGTGCCGTCGGCGAATCTGACCTTTCCGCGCAGAACACCAGCAAGGCTTACGAACTACGTAATCGTGCCAGCGATGCAGAAAAGTTCTTTATCACGGCTTCTTACGAAGCGCGGGTAACGGGAAACCTTAAGAAGGCACAGGAGACATGTGAGGCATGGGCGCAGGCTTACCCGAGGGACACGGCTCCGCACGAGTATCTGTCGGGATTTATTTATCCTGCTTTGGGCAAATACGAGAAAGGTATCGAAGAAGCACAGAAGGCGACCGAACTTAGCCCCGACACGGCCATTGCTTATTCAATGCTTGCCTATAATTATGTTTCGCTTGATCGGCCGCAGGAAGCCAAAGATATATTGCGCAGGGCGAGCGAACGGAAGCTGGATACTTCAGAGATCAGGGTGCAGCGTTATCTGATCGCGTTTCTCCAGGGTGACCGCGCGGGCATGGCTCAGGAAGCTGCGCTGGCCGAGGGAAAAGCGGAAGCAGAAGATTGGATCGTTTATAACGAGGCGTCGGTGTTGGCATACAACGGCCGTCTGCGGGAGGCTTTAACGAAGGCCCGGCATGCTGAGGAGATGGCGAAGCAGGGATCTCATCCCGAGCGAGCGGCTCTGTTCGAAATTGGATCAGCATTGTGGCAGGCTTTCTATGGCGAGGGGTATGCAGCAAGAAAAGATGCGAACGCTGCCATGCAACTCTCAAGGGACCGCGAAGTGCTCTATGGCGCTGCCCTGGCGCTGGCCCTCTCGGGAGACTCCTTCAGAGCACGAAACATTACGGACGATCTAGACAGGCGCTTTCCCGAAGATACATCTGTTCGATCCAGTTATGTGCCGGTGTTGCGATCCTCTCTGGCCATGAACCAAGGCCAGGCTCTCAAAGCTTTGGAGTTATTACAGATCGCTGTTCCCTACGAACTGGGTACCCATCGAAGCAGTATCCACGGAAATTTCGGTGCGCTCTACCCGGCCTATATGCGTGGGCAGGCTTATCTGGCGGCCCACCAGGGTGAAGAGGCAGCGGTGGAGTTTCAGAAAATATTGGATCACCGTGGTGTGGTGGTAACCGACACGGTAGGCGCGTTGGCCCACCTGCAACTTGGCCGCGCCTATGTGATGCAGGGCAACAAGCCCAAGGCGAAAACGGCGTACGAAAGTTTTCTCGCGCTGTGGAAGGATGCCGACGCCGAAATGCCTGTTCTGGCAAGAGCCAAGAGCGAATACGCGAGCCTGGACTGACCAGGGGCGGCGGATTGGCGACATGCATGTCCATCCAAGAGACCATTCGCGATGCCTAGCGACGGTGGACTCCGTGGGTATCTCCGCCACGATGGAGGCTGTTATCCCCATGCCTATGCCGCGCGCATGCGAAATTACGGTGTGATCCGTCCTGCTGAAACTCGAGGTTTCACGACAGATTTGTGCAGATTCATCAGAATGTCTCACACCCTGTGTAGAAACTTTGCATTCAACTGGTCAATTGTCACGAACAGGCGCTAGCGCAAATCGATTTGGGCTGAGTTGAGAGTAACGCCGGGGTTCGGTTATGCTGGTGACCAGTCTCGGCAATCATTCAGCTCGTAGCGTAGCGGCTGGCTCGACGCACATTCCAGCGCGAGCCGGGATAAGAATAGCAATGAGGGTCACCACCGACAGAATCAAAGGAACCAGAACAAACGTAAGCGGGTCTGTCGGGCCCACCTGGAAGAGCAAGGCTCGAAGCAGTCTGGATATCACCAGCGCCACAGCGAGCCCCATTGCTCCGCCAAGCGCCACCATGCGGAGGCCGTCCACTGTTATGAGACGAAGAATGTTTTCCTGCGTAGCCCCGAGCGCCATCCTGATTCCTATCTCGTGAGTCCGCTGCGTCGTCAAGAATGCCATGAGTTCGAGAAAGCTCCCACTATGGCCAGCGTCAACCCCGCGAACGCGAAAGAATCCAAGCAGCGCGGTTTCGAATCGAGGCTGGTCCGCAAGCCGGTTCACCGTCTGGTCCAAAACTTCCATCTCCGCTGGCACGGTCGGGATCCAGAGGACGTCTTCGCGTTCAGCGTCTCCAGACTCGGCCTCTCCAATACCGAGGCGAGCCCGAAAATCACTCCGCACACGCAACTGAGCAGCGCCGCAAAGACCGCGATGCGCAGGTCGAGATGCGCTTTGCCGATAAACGCGATTCCGGTGGGCGCCAGCTTGACGAAGATCACCAGCAAACCACCGGCAGCGAGAAGCCCTGTCAGCCCTCCCGCGCACGAAAGCAGCAGCGCTTCCGCCAGCGCCTGCCGGACCAGCCGGCCCCGGCTTGCTCCGATCGCCGTGCGCACAGCGATCTCCCGTCGCTGCGCGGCTCCTCGCGCCATCATCAGGCTGGCGACATTGGCGCAGGCAATCAACAGCACCGCAAGCACGTATCCAAGCAGAACCCATGCCACAGTCTGCGCATCCTCAGTCTCACGATCGCCCGGCGACCCAATGCTGAGGCGGACTACTTTGCTTGCTCCCGGTGGGAACCAGCTCAGATCCGACTGGAAGAGCGGCTGCATTTCTGCATACGCCTGCGCGATGCTCACGCCCGGCTTGAGCCGCGCAAACAAGCGCATGGGATTGCCGAATCCACCATTGACTTTCGTCTGGGTGGATGGATCGAAGGCCATGGGCTGCACGATGTCGGCCGTTTCCAACGTGGGGAATTGAAAATCTTTGGGGAGAACTCCGATCACGCGGACAAGCTTGCCATCGACGTTGATCATGCGGCCGAGGATGGATGGATCGCCGTTGTAGTGGCCCTGCCACAGGC
>CAVVSP010000005.1:0-215572 GCA_963750845.1 uncultured Acidobacteriaceae bacterium | reverse complement strand
GCGTGCTCGACCACCGTGACCGTGGTGCCGGTGGCGTGCGCGACGCGCGCGATCGCGGGGGCGGCCGTGATCATCCCGGCGGCGATCATGGCCACCAGGGTGGAGAGGGCAGGAAGGCGGCGGTGACCGCTGCGCAGATCGGGCATGGCGAAACCTCCTCGTCGGGGTGGGGCGTGAACGTCCGGCGATCCTACGCGGCGACGAGCGGCAGCGGACACCCGGCACGTCCCCGCCGGTCGCGAACGAGGGGTGCGCGATGTTCAGATAGTGCGCAAACGACCAGTCGACGAAGCGCTTGGCGCCCATGGCGCGCAGCGTCGGCCGCCAGCAGCCGGGGCGCGATCCGGGGCACCAGGCGCTGGACGCGCAGCATCCACCGCGAACGGCACCGCGTGGGCGGCCGAGAACTGGTGATAGCGCGCCAGCGCCTCCGGCGCGACTCTGCTCGCCGTCGACGACAGCGGCGCAGCTCGCGTCCGCACGCCAGCCCGAAGTACAGCGCGGTGCGGATCCCCTCCGCGGTCAGGGCAGGCAGTGGCCGGCCGAGTCGCCGACGAAGAACACCCCGTCCTCGGTGGCCGGGCGCAGGGCGTGGGGAATCCAGTTGCCCTGGTAGCGCACGGTGTCGGCACTGAGGTCCTCGGCCAGGCGGACGGTCGGCTCGCGGACGTGAAACCGGGGATCGAACGAGCCGACGCCGATGCGCAGCTCCCCATCGGCGGGGAAGCTCCACCCATAGCCGGCGGGGACGTAGGAGCGGTCGATCCAGATCTCCAGATCCTGGCCGCCGCCGAACCGGATGGACCTCCAGTCCGCGTGAGAGCAGCGCGTCGGGCGGCTGCACGTTCTCGCCCAGGCCGAGCACGCGCCGCCACCCGAGTGCAGTCGACGATCAGGGGCGCGCGGATCGGGCCGCGGTTGGTGATCCACCGTGTCGCCGTCGCGGCTCCTGCACCTTGGCCGTCTCGAAGGTGAACGAAGCCCTGGGCGGCCAGGAGGTCACACAGGGTGCGGTAGTCGAAGGTGGAGAACGTCCACGGCAGGTCGTAGCGGACGGTCGCGTGCGGGGTGTGGATGACGAGCTCGCCGAAGGTCTGCTGCAGCGCCTCGCCCAGATCCAGCGCGTCCAGCCAGCCGGTGGGCATCCCGCACGCCGAGGTCTGGCGCTCCCCGATCTCGTAGCGATCGATGATCATCACGTCGGCGCCGCTGGTCGCCAGCTCGCGCGCGACCGCCAGCCCCGCGAAGCTGGCTCCGCAGATGAGGACGTCGCAGTCACGGTCCAGGGGAGCGCGATCGGCGCCGCGCTTGGTGGCTCGCGTCGGCATCGGGCGGCTGATGACAGGCCTGCGGGTGTCCGCGCTGGCCCCCCACGGGCCCTGGTATCCGGCTATCCTCGGGTCACTCATGTCTTCAACCACAACCCTGACGCCCCCCGCAGATCTCCCCAACGCCAAGATCGTCGAAGGATCCGACGGCCTGCTGCTGGAGATCGACGGACGAATCGTCCCCAACTACGACGCGACGCTGCACCCCTTCTCGGAGGGTGACGTCGTGACCGGCCGCTGATTTTTCAACAGGATCTCGCGATCGTCCAAGCGCCGCGACATGTACATCAGGCGATACACATCCACCCATTCCGCCCCTGTCAGCCCGCTCAGTCCGCTGCCGGCACTCTTGGTGCGCCGCTCCGTCGCCACACTGCCCATACACACTCCTGACTGCCTTCCTAACTCAAAACGACTGGCGATTGTATCCTGTCACTGCGCCCTTGTGCTCAGCAAAGAAGATGCAGATACCCACCGATCGGTCGCGACACCCCGGCAGGGCAGGCCCCGGCGAAACCCCATGGTTTGACTCACTTTTTCCACCCGTGCTCTAATCAGCCTTCCTTGAACCTACGGCTTTCCCTCGAGCGCGCTCGGACGGCAACGGCGGGACGCACCAACTCAATTCTTTCGGAGAACTTGCATGCAGAATGTCGGCCTGTGGGCCATGGGGTTCCAGATGGGAGCCCCCAGCACCCCAGACAGCGGCAGTACGTATTTGTGGGGCGCCCTGGCCATCGGCGTCCTGGGCCTCGTGGTCGCGTTTTTCTTCTCCCGCTCTGTCCTCTCGATTGATGCCGGAACCAAGGAGATGCAGGAAATCTCCAACGCCATCCGCGAGGGGGCTGAGGCGTTCATGTCCCGGCAGTACGGCACCATCGCCATCATTGCCGCGGTGCTTGCCATACTCCTCTTTATTGGATATCGGCTCTCGCCTTTCACCGCTCCCTTCGCCAACAAGGTCGTCATCAGCTTTCTGATCGGCGCCATCTGTTCGGGGCTCTCCGGCTTTACCGGCATGTTCGTCTCCATCCGGACCAATATCCGTGCGGCCAGCGCTGCCCGCACCAGCCTGGGCCGCGCTCTCCAGACCGCCCTGCGCGGCGGCGCCGTTACCGGCCTGGTGGTCGTCGCGCTCTCGCTGCTCGGCATCGGCGTGCTCTTCTTCCTCTTCGGCGGCCTGGAGCACCCTCAAGCCACCCCCTATGAGCTGGTCGGCTTCGGCTTTGGGGCATCCTTGGTCGCCCTCTTCGCACAGCTTGGCGGCGGCATTTATACCAAGGCGGCCGATGTCGGCGCCGACCTCGTCGGCAAAGTCGAGGCGGGCATTCCCGAGGACGATCCACGCAACCCCGCCGTCATCGCCGACCTGGTCGGCGACAACGTGGGCGATTGCGCAGGCCGTGGCGCGGACATCTTCGAGTCCACAGCGGCTGAGAACGTCGGCGCCATGATCCTGGGCGCGGCGCTCTTCCCCGTCTTCGGCATCAAGGGCATCCTCTTCCCGCTGGTCATTCAGGCGATCAATCTCGTCGCCTCCATCATCGGCGTCAGCATCGTGCACTCCCGCGAAGACGAAGACCCGATGCACGCGCTCAACCGCGGATACTACGTCACGTCTTTCCTTGCCTTCCTGGGCTTCGCGGTAGCCGTCTACTTCATGCTGCAGGGCCGCTGGTGGCTGCTCGGCTCCGGCCTCGTCGGCATCATCACCTCGTTCTTGTTCGTGCGCATCACGGAGTACTACACCGAAACCCGCTACCGTCCTGTCCGCTCCATCGCCGAGGCCTCCCTGACCGGTCCGGCCACCAACATCATCAGCGGCCTCGCCGTGGGCATGGAGACGCCCGCCATGCCGGTCATCGTCATCAGCCTCGCGCTCCTGCTCAGCTACTACTTCGGCGTGCGCGGCCTGGCCGACCACGCGGGAATCTCCAATTACGCGCGAGGCATCTACGGCACCGCGATCGCCACCATGGGCATGCTCTCCGCGTCGGCCTACATCCTGGCCATGGACACCTTTGGCCCCATCACTGACAACGCCGGCGGCATCATCGAGATGTCCAACCAGCCGGATGCCGTGCGTGAAAAAACCGACAAGCTGGACGCCGCCGGCAACACCACCAAGGCGCTCACCAAGGGCTATGCCATCGGCTCTGCCGCTCTGGCCGCCTTCCTGCTCTTCTCCGCCTACCTGGAGAGTGTTCACGATATCGTCGCGCACCGCTTCGCCGACGCCGGCCAGGTCCTCCCGGCAAACTGGCAGTTCACGCATGTGAATCTGGCCAGCGTGCCGGTCTTCGTCGGCGCGCTGCTAGGCGCCATGCTCACCTATCTCTTCTCCTCCATGGCCATCAAGGCGGTGGGCCGCACCGCGCAGTTCGTCATCAAGGACGTGCGGGCGCAGTTCAAGGAAAACCCCGGCATCATGGAGGGAACCTCCAAGCCGGATTACGGCCGTTGCGTCCGCATCGTGACCGGCGCGGCGCTGAAGGAGATGGTGTTGCCCGGCGCACTCGCTGTCGCCATGCCGCTGGCCGTCGGCCTCATCTTCCGCCACCTGAGCGACAGCTTCAACGTCCGCGACATCAACGCCGATACGCTGATGTTGCACGGCCATGCCGTCAACCTGACGGGAGCGGAGAGCGTCGCCGGGCTGTTGATGGTCGGCACCATCTCCGGCATCCTGCTGGCCATGCTCATGAACAACGGCGGCGGCGCCTGGGACAACGCCAAAAAATACATCGAGACCGGCCAGTACGGCGGCAAACGCTCGGAAGCCCACAAGGCAGCGGTCGTTGGAGACACCGTCGGCGATCCCTTCAAAGACACCGCCGGTCCATCACTGCATGTGTTGATCAAGCTGCTCGCTACCGTCACACTGGTGCTGGCGCCGCTGTTCCTGTAGGACCGATCACGCAAAGGGCGCTGCGGTCCTCCGCAACGCCCTTTTGCTATTTTGGAGGCGCATGCGCTCCACTGCCCTTCCCGGAACCGTTCCCTGGTATCGACGCCGCTCCAATTCCTGGGAGGCGCTCCGCGCCCTGCCAACCCGCAGCCTGCTCCGGCTGTACCTGGCGATCTTCTTTTTATTTTCGGTCTATGGCTTCTATGTAAACCTCACTGGCCCCCGGCGCCTGCCCCTGCTGCTCGTGCTCGCGCTGTGCCTCGCAAACGGCGCTTACTCGGTTCTCTACCCCTGGCTGCTCATCCGCCATCCCGGCCCGTGGATCTGGATAGTCTCCGTCTTCAACGCCATTTGGGCCAGCATTGCGGGTTGGCTCGCCAACACCGGGCGTCTCCCTCTCCCCGGGCCGCTTGCCACACTCGGTATTACGGCCAGCGGTATCTGGACTCTCCTGATCCTCTCTTACATCTACTTCGTGGCCTTCATACAAAATCAGGCAACCGCGGCCATCCGCATGCAGAACGAACTCGAGCTGGCCCACGGCATCCAGCAGACACTCGTTCCATTGATTCACCGCGTTGGACCGCTCTATGAGGTCTACGGACTCACCCGGCCCAGTGACAGCGTCGGTGGCGATCTCGTCGATCTCATCCCCTCCCGCGATGGCGATATCGCCTACGTAGCAGACGTCGCAGGGCATGGACTGCAAGCCGGCATCCTGATGGGCATGCTCAAAGCCGCCGCGCGCACTGCCCTGCTTGAGCCTTCCACCGCCTCCGAACGCCTTCCCCTGCTCCTGGACCGGCTCGACAACGTCCTGCCCGCGGTCAAGGAGAGCCACATGTACGCAGCCTTTGCCGCATTGCAGCTTGGCCCCCAGGGCAGAGTTCGCCATGCCCTTGCCGGGCACCCGCCCGTCCTCCACTACTGCCACGCGCACGGCACTTTCTGCGAGCTCAGCCTGGAGCAGTTTCCCCTCGGCCTGGTACCGAACGCGCAATTCGCCGCAATGGAGATCGACGTCAAACCCGGCGACATGCTTTTGATCGCGACGGACGGCATTCTCGAAACCAGCAACCCTCAGGACAGGGAGTTTGGTACGGAGGGCTTGCGCGGCTGCGTGGAATCGAATCCCGGAGCGCCATTACCGCAGTTGGCGGCAAACATCCTCGCCGCGGTAGCGAAGTGGGGCAAACAGCAGGATGACCAGACGCTGCTCCTTGTCCGTTGCATTTAGGTCCGTTGCACCTGGGTCAGTTCCATCTCGAACCAGTGAGTCAGTTGCTGCGCATGCGGTCCTTGACACTCTTCGCCAGCTTTTCGATCTCGCCCGCCTTCTTCACCACATCGACCGACAACGTATCCTGGTTCGACTTGTCCACCTCTTCCTTCAGCTCTTTCGCCAAAGCCAGCAGCTTATCCGTGTCCTGCACCAGGTGTTTTTGGCGATCGGCATTTCGCGCCTTCTCCATCTTTTCCAGCCGCTGCCGCTGCATGGGATCGACCGGTTCGGCCGGTTGACCGAAAGTAGGGGGCACCTGCATGGATGGCGGCTGTTGCTGCATCTGTCCCGTGGAATTGACCTGGTTGGCCGCCCATAATTCGGCCACCAGAAGAATCGCTGCGGCAACACCCAGACCCGATCTGCCCCAGCGCAACTTGGCAAATGAGCTTCGCATCCGTTCATTATAGAAACGACTGCAAATTTGAATGTGAAAGGCCTGCATGCTCCTTCTGCTCGCGCCGCCCAACCACCGTCCTCCCCTCCGCGAGGCTTTTCAATCCATGTGGCAAAGCTGGGTAGACAGCGCTCAGGACTTCCTGGTGAACGACCTGAAACACCTGATCGCTATCCTGATCTTCGCCTGGATCGCGTTCTGGCTGGTAAAGGTCATCACCGACCGTATGCGTCGGGCCGCGGAGAAACACCCAAACGTCGGACTTGCTCGTACCTCGCAGATCCGTACCCTCGCCTCCGTGCTGCGCGCCACCGGCATTGGCATCGTCGCCTTCTTTACGATCCTCAGCATTTTGCGCACTGTCTTCGATGTCAACCTGACGCCAGCGCTCGCTGGGGCAAGCGTGGCCGGCGTAGCCGTCGGCCTCGCGGCGCAGACCATCGTGAAGGACATGATCAACGGCATGCTCGTCCTGGTCGAAGACCAGTACAACGTCGGCGACTGGGTTACCATCGCCGGCGTCACCGGCACCGTCGACTCGATGTCGCTGCGCAAGACCGCCGTCCGTGGCGGCGATGGCACGCTTTACCTCATCCCCAACAGCCAGATCACCGTCGTGGCCAACCAAAGCCGCGACTTCACCACCACCACGCTCAACATCTCGGTCGACTTTTCCGCCAGTCCCGACAAGGTGATCGCACTGCTGACGAAAGTTTCTAACGAGGTGCGGCAAGAGCCCGCGTACAAGGACATTTTTCTGGAAGATCCAAAGGTGCTCGGCGTCGATCAGATCAAGGGCTCTGAAGTCATCTACCCCATTACCGTGAAGACGTTGGCGAGGAAGCAGTTCGATGCCCTGCGCGAAATGCAGAGACGCATCCGCATTGCACTGGAAGAAAACAACATACTGCCCGGCAGTCCCTTCCGCATCACTGGAGGCAAAAGCCTTACTGCGCCAGGTGAACAGGTGCAGGCTCAGCCGGCGCCCGATCCCACCACCAACAAGCCGAATGAGATCAATCCGTTCGCCGGCGAATGAGCGGGATCGAAATAGGCGTCATCGTGAGCGAAGGACCTGCACTTCTATCCAGCCATCGCCGCCCGCAACTCCGCCACAGTATGCACCGGAGGCAGGCAATGCGTACCCTGGCACACCACCGCGAAGCTTGCCTTTTTCTGTAACTGTGGAAGTTGCGTGAGTGTTTCTTTCAGTATCGGCGGCAACGCGCCTTCGCGCAGCACAGCCGCAGGCGCGCGCGCAACCGTCTTGTTAACCGCATAGCCTTCACGCGCGGCAGTCTCCATCGCATCCGCCAGATCGTCTTCGCCCACGATGACAACCTGCTGCGGCGGCGTTAGCAGTAGCTCGAGCGCCAATCCATACGAGCCTGCATAGAGCCCGAAGTGCTCCACAATGCCCGCGAACGCCTCCAGCGTGTCCTCGGCCACCTCGCGCAACTTGGCATCGCCATTCAGCACCTCCAGGCGCAGCAGTGCCGCCGCCGCCACAGGATTCCCTGCCGGTGTGGGCGTGTCCTGCAATGGTTTGCGCCGTGCCGTCAGCGCTCCAATCGCATCCGGATCCGAAGCTGTGTCGAAAAAACCGCCTCCGGTGGCGTCATAAAAGTCCCGTTGCATCCGTGCAGCCAGCATCCAGGCTGCGTCGTAGTAGCGCAGCTCCAGCGTCCTCTCCCATGCGTCCAGACAAGCGTGTATCAGCAGGGCGTAATCATCCAGCACTGCTGGAATGCGCGGCCCGCCTTCGCCCTCTGCATAGGCCACTACGTGCGCCAAACCATCCTGCTCCGACCACGCTTCGCGCAGAATGCGATCCAGCGTCTTGATGGCAAAGTCGCGAGTGCCTGCAGCCTGCAGAACGGAACTGGCTTGCAGATACGCAGAAATCGCCATCGCGTTCCAGCCGGTGTACACCGTGCGATCGACATAGGGCGTGGGCCGCGCCGCACGGGCCGTCGCAAGTTTCCCTCGCGCAGTGGCCAGCAAACCCGCCACCTCGGCTGGCTCGCGATTCAGCTCCTTCGCCAGAGCCTCAACCGGACGCTGCACGTGCAGCACATTCTTCGCCGGATTGTGATGCATATCGCCCAGCTCGCCGATGTCGTAGTACTGCCCCGCCACTTCCAGTTCATCGGGCGTCAACACCTCTGCCGCCTCCCCGCGCGTCCAGGTGAAGTAGTCGCCATCGTCATCCAGCGTCATGTCGGCATCCTGCGAGCCGTAAAAGCCGCC
Organism: uncultured Acidobacteriaceae bacterium; assembly: GCA_963750845.1. Taxonomy (GTDB): domain Bacteria; phylum Acidobacteriota; class Terriglobia; order Terriglobales; family Acidobacteriaceae; genus KBS-83. Next base: position 207,407 of record CAVVSP010000005.1, on the reverse strand, counting down.
ATTCGGCCGGTCGCTCAGCCACCCATCCATCCACGCCACTGTCTCGCGCACCACCGTGCTGAAAACCGGATAGGGGAAGCTCTGCCATGCGTGCACATAGTTCGCCAGCAGGCCCGCATTGTCGTAGAGCATCTTTTCGAAGTGCGGCACTACCCAGCGCTCATCGACCGAGTAGCGATGAAATCCGCCGCCGACGTGATCGTAGATGCCGCCATCCGCCATCTTCGTCAGCGTCACCAGCGCCACTTCACGCGCCTTCGCATCGCCTTTCCGCGTCGCGGCATCCAGCAGCAGGTCCAGCGCTGCCGGGTGCGGGAACTTCGGCTGCGCGCCAAAACCTCCGTGGTGTGGATCGAACTGTGCGATCGCGGAACGCACCAGCTTGTCCGTGATCTCCTGGCTCAACGACCCGCTGCGTCCCGCAAACGCTTCGCCATGCTCGATCGCAGCGATGATGGAGTTCGCCGATTCCAGCACTTCGCCGCGCTTCGACCGCCACGCGTCCGACATGGTGAGCAGCAGCCGCTCAATGCCGGGCCGGCCATAGCGGTCATGCCGCGGAAAATACGTTCCTCCAAAAAACGGCCGCCCATCCGGCGTGAGGATTGCCGTCAGCGGCCACCCACCCTGCCCGCTGATGGACTGCACCGCCGCCTGATAGCGGCTGTCGACATCCGGCCGTTCATCGCGATCCACCTTCACCGCCACGAAGCGCTCGTTGATCAGCGGCGCCAGCGTCTCATCTTCGTAGCTCTCGCGATCCATCACGTGGCACCAGTGGCACCACACCGCGCCAATGTCGAGCAGAACCGGTTTATCTTCGCGAGCCGCCTGCGCAAACGCCTCCGCCCCCCACTCCTGCCACCGGATGGGCTGATGCATAGCGGAACGCAAATAGGAGGAGCGCGCCTTCGCCAGCGCATTCAGCGGTTTCGTTGGTGTTTCAAGATCAGACATAGCTCCAGTCTAAGATGCCGCGCGCAGCTCTGTACGTTCCACACGCATCCAGCCGCCGTTTACTCAGCCGGATGTACATCCATGCCGTCACCAGCGTGAACGACAAGGCAAACGCGCCGTACGGAATAACCAGTGCGAATTTGTGGAAGAAGGAGATGGCCGAGGTATCCCGGAACATGGCCGGCCGCGTGGCTGCGAGTGACAGCGCCGCCACCGCAGCCCCAATCGAAATGGTGAAGCGCAGGCGCACCAGCAGGCACGGTCGTATCGTCATCACCAGCGGCAGCACCACCAGGAACCATGCCGCCAGCGCCAGCAGCAGCGTCCACGCGCCCCACGCCAGCAGGCCGTACAGCAGCGTCTGGACAAACAGCTTTGCCTGGCCTTCCGTATCGCGCACCGCGATGATCAGGTTCACCGGCAGGCACGCAACCTGGCCCACCAGCCAGCCAGTAAGGCCGCTCAGCGCTGCATAGCCCGCACGGCGCCATCGTGACATCGCTGCATCGGTCGCCATCCTGCTTATGCTACGAGCTTGCTCGCGATTTCTGTGTACAGATCGATCGCCGCAAACAGCTCGCGCTTGGCCAGCTTCTCATCCAGGGTGTGTGCGACATGGATCGACCCAGGGCCCAGCAACAGCGGCTCACCCCAGTTGGTAAGCGCGGGAATGTCCGTCGCAAAGGCCGCAACCATCGTCTCCATCCCTTCGATGGTTTTGAATCGCATAAACGGGATCTCCAGCGTGTAGTCGATCTCGGCCAGCCCTTCGACCGCCTTCTGCAGTGCCGTGCGTGTCTCTCCCGAAGGGCCCACCAGCCGCACCATCACCTGCGCCAGCGCCTTGTCAGCGATCACGTTCGGCGCACGTCCGCCCTCGATCAGACCAATGTTCAAGGTGCTCGGCCCGATGCCCGGTTCGCTCGGCAACTCCACCTTCATCACGTTGTTCAGCGCCTGAAGCAACTTGTGAATGGCGCTCTCGCCCAACTCCGGATAGGCCGAGTGCGCCATCTTCCCCGTCGCGCGCACCGCGCCCCGCAACGCGCCTTTACTGGCCAGGCCCAGCCGGTTGTCCGTCGGCTCGCCATTGATCAGATAGCGGTTGCCCCTCGGCTGCTGATTGGCCACATTGGCTCCCGCCGAGTCCCGCTCCTCCCCGACGACAAACAGCATTCCGGCTTTGACGCCCCCGGCACGAAGCCGTTCCACCGCGACAATCTGCGCCGCGATGATGCCCTTCGCATCGCACGCGCCGCGTCCATAGATCGCCTCATCGTCCTCGCGGCTTCCAAAGAACGGCGGCACGGTGTCGATATGGGTGGAAAAGACGACCTCCGGCTGCTCGCCCGGCACCGTGGCATACACGTTGAAGCGGTCGGTCGTCGCTCCATCCTCGCCCTTGTTGGCCACGTGCATCTTTTCCACCGCGAAATCCCGCGCAGCCAAGAGCTCCGCCAGAAATGCCCCCGCCGCACCTTCGCCATAGGTCGTCGATTCAATATCGATCAGCTGTCGTGTCAATTGCACCGGATCGAGCGTCATGTCAGGTCAGAATACCTGAGCGTCGCGCCACAAAAGCGGGCGGCCCACATCTCGCTTTTTTAAGATGTCGGATATCTCAGCTCAAACATGACGCTGGTCCACACAGCGCGGCGACCCTACGTGGGCTCGCCGCACTCGCGCTACAAATCGCCGATCGCTACAATCAAATCCGATGACAGGCATCCCCAATCGTCTGCAGACGCTCTCCATCCCCGGCCCCGCGGGCAGTCTGGAAGCGCTTCTCGTCGAAGGACGGCCGGAGGCGCGGTACGCCGCGCTGGTCTGCCACCCGCACCCCAAGGGCGGCGGCACTATGCACAACAAGGTCGTCTACCGTGCGGCCAAGACGATGCATTCGCTCGGCCTGGCGACACTGCGCTTCAACTTCCGCGGCACCGGGCTCAGCGAAGGCGAACATGACGAGGGCCGCGGCGAACAGGAAGATGTGTGCGCAGCCCTCGACTGGCTGCACGCGCGCTACGGACTGCCCGTGCTCGTCGTCGGCTTCTCCTTCGGCGCGTATGTAACCCTGCGCACATGCTGCGGCTCGACGCGCGTGTTCCCGGCCTCGCCGCGCTGGGTCTGCCGGTAGCTGCCGAGGGTCGAGGCTACAACTACGGTTTCCTCTCGACCTGCACCTTGCCCAAACTCTTCATCAGCGGCGGCGCGGATGAATATGGCCCAACCGAAACGCTTCAGCAGATAGTCGCATCGGCAGCCGAGCCGAAAACTCTCGTCATCATCCCCGGTGCCGACCACTTCTTCGCCGGCAAACTCGAACAGATGCAGCATGCGCTGCATGAATGGTTCGTCTCCCGCTTTTTCCCGGCGCGGCCAGCCCTCCCTCACCCTGACCGCCATGGCCGACGACGCGGAGAACAACCTCGACCTGCACTCCCTTCATCAGGACGCGCGCGCCATCTTTTCCCATGCCCTCGATGCCTGCCGTCTGGAACGCGTCTTTCACGAGCGCAGTCCGCTTCGAAGGCGCCACGCTGGTCATCGAGCAGTCGTCCCATCTCGAGCCACCGCTGCCCGCCTTGCGGATCGACCTCGGCGGCTACCGCAAGCTCCTGATCATCGCGCTGGGCAAGGCGGCCGTCCCCATGACTCATTCGATGACCCAGTTGATGACAGAATCGGTGCTCGACATCCTCCCCCGTAAGCCGCGCATTCGCGGCCTCTGCAGCGCGCCAGCCAAACCCGCACGCCGCAACTGGCACATCCATTACTACGCCGGCGGCCATCCGCTGCCCAACCCGGACTCCTTCCGTGCCGCACAGCACGCCCTGCGCCTGCTGCGCCGCGCATCCGAAAAGACTTTCGTCATCTACATGATCAGCGGGGGAGGCAGCACCCTTTTCGATCTGCCGCTCGACCCCGGCATCTCGCTCGCCGACACCATCGCCTTTCATGAATCGCTCATCGCATCCGGCGCCACTATCGCCGAGGTCAACACGCTGCGCAAGCATTTCTCGGCAGTGAAAGGCGGCCGCCTCGCCGCCGCTGCTCCGCGCGCCGCCAAGCTCACCCTGCAGGTCGTTGACGTGCCCTGGCATCACGCAGGTGCCGTCGCCTCCGGCCCAACTGTCGCCGATCCCTCCACGGTCGAAGACTGCCGCGAGCTGCTCGCGCGCTACAATCTGCTCGAAAAATTTCCGCCTTCGGTCAGCCGCTTCTTCAGTCGCCCCGATCTGCCCGAGACTCCCGGCGACAAAGCCGCGATGAAGCGAGATGCTGAACGCCTGGAAGCAGCGCGGAAGGCCGGCCCCGGCCCGTACTCGTGGGTCAGCTTCCATAACGGCCCACCCGCCAGCAACTGGCTCGCCACCCTGCTCTCGAACGATGACTTGCTGCGCGCGGCACACGAGAAGGCCACCGCACTCGGCTACGAAGTCGTCACGGACAACCACTGCGACGATTGGCCTTACGACAAAGCCGCAGCCTACCTGGTCGATCGCCTCGTCGATCTGCGGCGCCAGCATCCCGGCAAAAAGCTGTGTCTGCTCTCAGGCGGCGAGGTCACCGTCCGCATCGACTGCAAGCCCGGCACCGGCGGTCGCAATCAGCAGTTCGCCCTCGCCTGCGCGCTGCTGCTGCATCAGCGGCTTCCCGGCCAGGCGGTCGTCTGTCTCTCCGCCGGAAGCGATGGCGTGGACGGCAACAGCACGGCAGCCGGCGCCCTCGCCGACTCGACTACCGTCTCCCGCGCAACAGCGCCCGGCCTCGATCCGCGGGCAACGCTCGCCGCCTTCGATGCCGGCCCATTTTTCGCAACGCTCGGCGACAGCGTGATCACCGGCCCGACCGGCAATAATCTGCGCGACCTTCGCATTCTGCTGTGCGCATAGCGAACCACAACGCCTGCGGTCAGCGGGGACAGTTTTCCCTTGCCGCGGCTACGATAGCTGTATGGCAATCCGCAAAGAATGGACGGAGTGGCACCTGACGCCGCGCGGCTGGGAGCAGGGTTCCACACGACGCGAAGGCCGCGGCAACGACTGGCGCGACGAGCCTCCCGACCGGCTCCTGAGCTACCAGCACTGTGAGCTGCAGACTTCCGCCGGCTCACCGAAGATCACCACAGAAGAAACCTGGCGCACCAAGGATCCCGCGGCCCTGGAACAGTTGGAGGCGGCTCTGGCTCGCTTTGGCCAGGCACCCGCGCGCCTCGACTAAAAGGTGCGTAGCCGGCTCCATCAAATGAGGGGTGTCGTTGACGATACTCCCCCGAATGGGGTATACCCCAAAGCAGGGTGAAAGCGTTTTATTTTTCTGCACGATCGAGGGCAACCGTTTGCTCACGCCCCTCATCCTTTCATCAACGTGACCAAGGGGCTTTTGACACCAAGCGATGCCAGCCATCCTGATTGTGGACGATAACCCTATCCAGGCAGTGACACGTCGCCTGATCCTTGAAAAGGCCCATTTCCCCGTGGTTCTCGCCGGGGATGGCGCCACTGCCCTGGCGAAGTTCGAATCCAGCGATCAGTTTGGCGTGGTCATCACCGATCACTGCATGCCCGAGATGGGCGGCCCCGAACTGGTCAAGAAGCTGCGCGAACTCTCCGCGACGCTCCCCATCATCGTCCTCAGCGGTCTCCCCGAGGCCGAGTCCGAATACGAAGGCATGGACGTGTATTTCCGGCTGAAGCCCATCCAGCCCCAGGAGCTGATCGAGCTCTCCCGCACCCTGCTCTTCCCGCCCTACTGCCAGACCGCCTGATCCGGTCTTCTCACTTCCCGGCTTCGCACTGACTCCAGCGGCAGGCCCATCCATTCGCGGATTGGCGAATCTCTCCGCGCTTTGCGACAATCGACGCAAGGCCTATGCCAGTCTTTGGTAGCTTCTCCCTGCTTCTCGCCCTCGCGCTCAGTGCCTACACTCTGCTTGCCGGCGGCTTCGCCCTGCGCCAGCTTGCGATTGGCGGACGTACCCGCATCGCTCCCGAGCGACTGGCGGAGACCGCCCGCCGCGCCGGCATCGCCAGCTTCATCGCGGTCACCGCCGCCGCGTTCGCGCTGGTCTGGGCCGCTTTCACCAACGATTTCTCCGTCTCCTACATCCTCCACCATTCCAACCGCGCCCTGCCCGGCGCGTACAAGTTCGCCGCGCTCTGGTCCGGGCAGGAAGGCTCGCTGCTCCTCTGGGCGTGGCTGCTCGCCGCCTACGGCTTCGTGCTGCGCGTGCGCCACAAGGTCGACGTCCGGCTCACCGCCTATGCCTCGACCATCCTCGCCGGCGTGCAGGTCTTCTTCCTCCTGCTGCTCAACTTCGCCGCGCCGCCCTTCGCGCTGGTGCAGGGAGCCGTTCCCGCCGACGGCTTCGGCCTGAATCCGCTGCTGCAGTATCCGGAGATGGTGATCCATCCGCCGATGCTCTATCTCGGCTATGTCGGCTTCACCGTGCCCTTCGCCTTCGCGCTCGGCGCGCTGATGATGCGCTATCCCGGCGAAAAGTGGATCCACATCACCCGCCGCTGGACCATGGTGACCTGGCTCTTTCTCACCTGCGGCATCTTCCTCGGCGCGCACTGGGCCTACTCGCGTGCTCGGCTGGGGCGGCTACTGGGGCTGGGACCCGGTCGAGAACGCCTCGCTCATGCCCTGGCTCACCGGCACCGCCTTCCTGCACTCGGTCATGATGCAGGAGAAGCGCGGCATGATGAAGAGCTGGAACGTGTGGCTGATCTTCTCCACCTTCATGCTCTCCATCCTCGGCACGCTGCTCACCCGCTCCGGCCTGGTCAGCTCCGTCCACGCCTTCGCGCAGTCCTCCATCGGCAGTTGGTTCTATGGCTTTCTCTTCATCGTGCTCGGCGTCTGCCTCTTCACCTTCTTCCTGCAGCGCGACCATCTCAAGTCCGAGCACAAGCTCGAATCGCTGGTCTCGCGCGAGTCGAGCTTCCTGTTCAACAACCTCGTCCTGCTCGCCGCCTGCTTCACCGTTCTGTGGGGCACGCTCTTCCCCGTCCTCAGCGAGTATGTGCAGGGCAACAAGGTCACGGTCGGCGCGCCCTTCTACAACCGCGTCGCGATTCCCATCGGCCTCTTCCTGTTGCTGCTCACCGGCATCGGCCCGCTGCTCGCATGGCGCTCCACGTCGCTTCGCTCCATCCGCCGCAACTTCGTGCTGCCATCGATCGCCACCGTCGCCACCGCCATCGCGCTGATCGCCATCGGTGTGCGCCCATGGCACGATGCAGGGACCGCTCTACTCCTTCATCGCCTTCTCGCTCGCCGCCGGCGTCATCACCGCCATCGCATCGGAGTTTCTGCGCGGCGCGCACGTGCTGCAAGTCGCAGACCGGCAAAAATCTCTTCGCCGCCACGCTGCTGCTCATCCAGCGCAACACGCGCCGCTACGGCGGCTACATCGTCCACTTCGGCGTCGTCGTCATCTTCATCGGCATCGCCGGCTCCGCCTTCAACCGCTCCACCGAGCAGGAGATGGACTTCCGCCAGTCGATGCAGCGTCGGGCCCTACACGCTGGTCTGCCAGGACTACACGCAGGATTCGAACCCCAACTACGACACCGAATACGCGCTGCTCGACGTCTACCGCAACGGCAAAAAGATCACTCAGCTCGCGCCGGAGAAGCGCTTCTACATCGCTTCGCAACAGGCACAGACCATGGTGGCGAATCACTCCACCCTCGCCTGGGACCTGTATGTGATCTACGCCGGCCAGAATCCCGATACCGATCGCCCCATCATCAAGGTCTTCCTCAATCCGCTGGTCGCCTGGATCTGGATCGGCGTCGTTATCATCGTCATCGGCACGCTGGTAGCCCTGGTGCCCAACCTCACCACCGTGCTGTCGCTGGCGCGTCCGCGTGAGCCCGCCAAAGCTGCGGCGAGACCGCTCGTGAATGAGCCCGCGACCCTGCGAGGTGGCGATTGAAGCAGTTGCGGCATCGCCTTCGCTCCACGTTGCACCTGGTCATCATTGCGGTCATCGTGGCTTTCGGCGCGCGTGCAGCCGAGACCGCCAGCAGTGCGCGCTTTGACAAGCTGGGCCACAGGCTCATGTGCACCTGCGGCTGCACTCAGCTTCTCGGCGAGTGCGACCACGTGGGCTGTCCCGATCGAGAAAAGATGAACGTCCAGCTCATCGCCTCCATCAACCATGGCGAGAGCGATGACCAGATCTTCCACGCCTTCCAGGACGAGTACGGTCCCACCGCGCTGGCCGCGCCCATGTTCACGCGGCTCAACCGCTTCTCCTGGTGGTGCCGCCCATCGTCCTCGTGCTGGGCATCTGCGGCGTCTTTTTCGTAGTCCGCCGCTGGCGTCCTCGATCCGTCGCCATGCCGGCACCTTCGACACCGACCCACACACGCTCGTGCTCGAGCAGCGCATTCGCCGCGAAACCGGAGGCGATCCCCATGATCCTCGCCGTCTGCTCGATCTTCACCATCGCGCTCTTTGCGTACGTCTTCTACCCGGAGCGCAACGTCTCCGCGCAGCGCGTGAAAACGCGTCTCGACTTCCTCGAAGAGCAGAAGGCCGTCCTCTACGACAACCTCCGCGATCTGAACTTCGAATACCGCGCCGGCAAGTATCCCGACGAGGACTACACCGAGCAGCGCGCGGCGCTCGAAGCCGAAGCCGCCCAGGTGCTGGCGGAAATGGAACGCCTCCAGCAGCGCGTGCCCCGCCGAGCCTGACGCCGCGTGTCCGCAACGCTTCCTGACCGCTTCGCGATCCTCTCGGATATTCACGGCAACCTGTTCGCGCTCGACGCCGTGCTCGCCGATATTCGCTCTCAAGCGGTCACCGAGACCGTCAATCTCGGCGACCACCTGCAGGGTCCCCTCGATCCGGTCGGCACAGCGGAGCGCCTCATGCCGCTCGGCCTTCCAAGCATCCGCGGCAACTGCGACCGGCACCTCTTTGAAGAAGGCACCGTCGCTGCTCCAGGCAGCACTCTTGCGGCAAACCGGCACGCACTCAGCCCGCAACACAAGCATTGGCTGGCTTCCATGCCGCAGACACTCACGCTCGACGATGTCCTGCTCTGCCACGGCACACCATGGGCGGATGATGTCTACCTGCTCGAAGAGGTCACGCCACAGGGCGCGCGAATCAAGCGGACAGAAGAGATCGCGCCCATTCTCGATGGCATCGCCGCCCGCCTCGTTCTCTGCGGTCACAGCCACCAGGGCCGCACCATTCAAATGCTCACCGGCACGCTCGTGGTGAATCCCGGCAGCGTCGGGCTCCCGCTTACACCGAACAATCGCCATATCCGCACGGAATGGAGGCCGGCAGCCCGCACGCGCGCTACGCGATTGTGGCCCGATCCGGCGATCGCTGGCAGGTCGAGCATCGTGCCGTGGTCTACGACTGGGAATCCGCCGCGCAAATAGCCGAACAAAACAACCGGCCCGATTGGGCCGCGTGGCTCCGCACCGGACGTATCTGCAGCAGTCGTAGCTAGTCTCCCTCTAAGGTGTTATCCCTCAAAGCAAATCATCCGCAATTCGGTAACTTCGCAGTATTCTTATCCGCAGACTCCGACATGAAACGCCTGCTGCAGATCTCGCTCTCGATTGCTCTTCTCGTCATCCCATTCGCGGTCCCGTCCGCGCTGGCCGCCACCATCAGTGGCACGGTCACCAATGGTACGAATAACAAGCCCTCCGCCGGCGACGACGTCATCCTCGTCTCCCTGCAGCAGCGCATGCAGGAGACGGCGCGCACCAAGACGGATGCGCACGGCCGCTACTCCATCGACGCCCCGGACCAGGGCATGCACCTGATTCGCGTCGATCACGAGAAGGCGTCGTACTTTCAGCCTGCGCCCCCCAACACCACCACCGTCGATGTCACGGTCTTTGACGTGGCCGCCACCATCCCCGGCATCACCACAGAGGCGAACGTCATCCGGGTCGAAACCGATCCGCAGGGGCTGCACGTCACCCAGAGCTACTTCGTCAAAAACGACTCCAAACCGCCCCGGACGCAGTTCTCCAGCCGTTCCTACGAGATTTATCTGCCGCCGGACGCAAAGATCGAAGGCGCGGCCGCCATGGGCCCCGGCGGCATGCCGGTAGCGTCTTCGCCGGCGCCGATGGGCGAGAAGGGCCACTACGCCTATCTCTTCCCGCTTCGCCCCGGCGAAACCCAGTTCCAGGTCACCTACAGCCTGCCCTACTCCGGCTCCGCCAGGTTCAGCCCCAAGCTGGCCGATAAGGCCGACAACGTCGTCGTCATGGTTCCGAAGAGCATGACCTTCACCCCGGACCCCTCGACGCCCTACCAGACCATCAACGACGACATCAACGCCCAGACCTTTGTCGCGAAGAACGTCAGCGCCACCCAGTCGCTCGGCTTCTCCGTCTCCGGATCGGGCGCGCTACCCCGTGATGTGCAGACGACGTCGGCTGCCAACGGCCAGTCCGGTGCCGCGTCCGCGGCTGACAACCGGCCCGGCGGCGGACTCGGCAACCCCATCGACACTCCGGACCCGCTCAATAAGTACAAATGGTGGATTCTCTCCGGTGTCGGCCTGCTGCTGGTCATTGGCGCCGCGTTCTTCCTGCGCCGTCCGGCTCAACGGGATGAGGCAGACACCCGCTTCGCTTCCGAACGCCCAGATCAGCCCGCCGAACAATACGCGGCGCCGCTCACCTGGACGCAAGGCGCTGCCCCGCCCGCAACCGTGGCCCCGATACCGCCTCCGCGACCCGCAGAGCCGGAGCCGGAGCCCGATCGATCACACCGCAGCCTGCTGAACTCGCTGAAAGAAGAGCTCTTCGCGCTGGAAGCGGACCGTGCCCGGGGCAATGTGGGCGAGGTGGAGTACGCCGCGCACAAACAGGCTCTCGAAGCCATCATTCGCCGGGCGCTCAACCGCTAGAAACAGCGAAATTGGCTCATTTCGGTGGTTGGCCCCAGTTCGATTCAGAAGCACATGATTTTTGAGTAGGCTGGCAACCATTCTATGTATTTCCGTATCACCATCCGGGAATCCAGAACTGATTTGCGGCATTTGGCACCTAAGTGACTGACTTATAGAGAGAAGCTCGCCTCCCCCTGACTGGTATGCAACGTGCCTCTAAAGTTGCATCGTCAGCAGGAGGAGCTCTCCTTGGATTCGCATTTTTATAAGAAAAACAGCTTTCGGAAGGCGGGCGCGAGCCAGTATCCTCGCCCTGGCATCGTTGATCATCGGCTCGGCCACACTCCCCACCCCGGCCGCATTCGCTCAGGCAACTCCTACCAGCGGTGCGATTCAGGGTACGATCACGGATCCTTCGGGCGCTGCTGTCCCCGGCGCGCAGGTAACCCTCACCAATACCGGCACCAATACCCGCGCACGGTTACGACCGACTCCGCCGGATTTTATAATTCCGGAGCCCTGAACGCGGGCCAGTACGCAGTCAAGGTTACCGCGCCCGGTTTCCAGACCCTCAAAAGCTCCGATCGCGGTGAACGTCAGCGTAGTCGCGGGCGGTAACTTCAAGCTTAGCGTCGGTCAGAGCAGCGAAACCGTCACGGTGCAGGCCGGCGCGGTGCAGACGAATACCGAGCAATCCAGCGTGCAGAACACGCTGACCAGCCAGCAGATCGACACCCTTCCGGTGAACGGCCGCAACTTCCTCGATCTGGCCCAGCTTGAGCCGGGCGTGCAGCTCCAAAGCGGCGAGACTTTCGACCCGACCAAGGCGGGATATTCGGCCTTCTCGTTCAGCGGCATGGCGGGACGTACGACCCGCATCCAGCTCGATGGTCAGGACATCACCGACGAAACGGTCGGCACCACGATCTTTAACGTCTCTCAGGGCGCTATCGACCAGGTCCAGATCAACCGCTCCACACAGGACATCACCGGCGACATCACTTCGACCGGCTCAGTCCAGGCTGCGACCCGCTCCGGCACCAATGCCTTCCACGGCATGGCGTTCTACAATTTCCAGGACCACAGCGTCGGCTTTGGCACCGAGCGCGGGCGTTGATACGCCCTTCCAGCGCAACCAGTTCGGCGGCGCCATCGGCGGCCCGATCATCAAGGACAAGCTCTTCTTCTTCGGCAAACGCAGAACGCATCAAGCAGGACACCGGAACGGTCTCCACCGTCGGACTCGCTCTTCTCCAGCTTGTTACAGAAGTATCCCTTCGTTCCAAGTCCCTTCCGCGATACCTATTCGACCGCGCGCTTGGACTACAACGGTTGGCACAGCATTCACTTCTTTGCCCGCGCGAACTACGAAGTCAACTCTGCCGTATCGGCCTTCGGCTTGGGGTACTCGATCTACGCAAACCGTGACAACACCCCTGGCATCGCAGGCGGCGCAGACTTCTCCACGGCCCACACTACCCATAGCATCCGTGTCAGCTATGAGAAGTTCCATAACCTCATCGGCAACTCGGTCAGTGGATCCAACACCTACTACGGTGTTCCGGGTATCGAATTCTACTACGCCGCCCAGGGACTTTACAGCGGTCCCAATTACCTGGCGCCGCAGCAGACCTACCAGTCCGACAAACAATTCCGCTACGACGGAAGCTGGATCAAGGGGCACACAACATCCGCTTCGGCGCGGGCTTCAACCGCATCCTGGGTGGCGGTTTCGCTGGCTTCTTCAGCCTTGCGCCGCGCGTCTCCATCACCAGCGGTACCCAGCTGGGACCCGATGCCAGCAATCCCCTCGATTACGGGGCCTTCAAAGTGATTCTGGGCAATGGCCAGGGCTACTTCACGGAACTCCCCGGCTTCGGTGCTCCAGCCGGCGGACAGAGTGACTGGCGCACCTTCGCCTACGTCGCGGACTCCTGGAAAGTACGGCCCGAATTTACGCTTAACTTCGGCCTCCGCTGGTCGCGCGATACCGGCCGTTCCGACTCCGACCTCGCGCCTATCCCCTGCTCTGTCGTGGATACCAGTCACTGACCGGATATAACCCCTGCGCATCTGGATCTGATCGCCTGCTCGATCAGTTCGGAGCGGGGCTCGGCGCACGCGTAAAACAGCCCAATTTCGACTTCGGCCCGCAGCTGGGATTTGCCTATAGCCCCGGCGGCAGCGGCAAGACGGTGATCCGCGGCGGTATCGGCGTCTACTACGAAAATTCCGTATTCAACAACGTCCTCTTCGATCGCCCGTTCAAACTGGCCTCAAGGCCGCTTCTATGCAACCAAGAACCTTTGCAGCGGTTACGGGACGTACTCCTTTACCCTGCCGGGTACCACCACCGTAATCGACAACTACAATGGCGTTCCGATCCAGGATCTCTGCAACAACGAGACCATCGATCAATCCGGGCCCGCATTCGCTGCGCTGCAACAGCAATACCAGGCGGCCACGACTCAGTCTCCGCTCTCGACCAATGGAGACTACGTCGGCAACACGCTGGCCATTCCCGATGCAGCCGGCTATGCCGCATATGCTCCCGACTTTAAGACCGCCTATGCCACCCAGATCAACATCGGCGTCCAGCGCAGCTTTGGCATGGCTCGCTGTTGAGTGTGGATTATCTCCACTCTGTCACCGAACCATATCGAGCAGGCAATCGATACGAACCATGAAGGCGACGCTCGGTACTTCGACCCGGCGGCGGCGGCGGCGGCAATCCAGGCGACGCTCGCGGCTGGCGGCTATGCGAACATCGATCAGGCGATCGCTGGCGGCGCAACCATCGCCGATTTCGCGAACAACGGGCTCGACTCGCCCGTTCAGGAAAACGGCGGCTACCCAGCGCCCGGGACCTTCGCCTTCCCAGGTATTAACCCGCTGGTCGGTCAGGGCTGGTTCCAGTTCCCGAGCGGTCGTGCCGGATATGACGCGCTGCAGTTCAACCTCCGCCAGCAGGCGCACCATCCTGCACCGGGAATCGCGGATTCGAACTTCGAGGCCTCCTACTCGTTCTCTCGACAGGTCAACACCACGGTCGGCGGATCGGACTCCTTCTTCACCCCTGCTGCATGGGATTACAACCAGCCGACCCGCTTCATCGGGCCCGGCCAGTTGGACCGCACCCACATCTTCTCGTTCGGCGGCTCGGCGCTTCTCAAGTACGGACCCGCGTATCGGCTTGACGGGACATCTCTCCAGTTCGCCGGCCACCAATCTGCTGATGGACACCACCACCAACGGCGGATCGGGACAGATCTTCCAGACCGATTACACGGGTGACGGCTCGATCGGTGATCCGTTCCCCGGAACAAATCCCGGCGCCTTCATGCGGCAGTACAACAGCAAGAACCTTTCTCAGCTGATCAGCAAATACAACTCCCAATTGGCAGGCACACTCACGCCGGCCGGTCAGACGCTCGTCAAGAGCGGTCTGATCACCGCAGCAGCAGATGCAGGCGCTCGGGGGTGTCATGCAGCCCGTCAGCATCGCTCCCGGTTCCACCCTGCGCAATTACCCCTTCCGCACCTCGATGCGAACTTCACCTATCCGATCAGGCTGAAGTGGCTGGGGGAAGGCACAACACTGGAGCCGGGAGTGGCCATGTACAACGTCGCCAACTTCGGCAACTACACGCTCAATAACTACGACAGGCGGACGTGCTCAATAATCCTGGCACCGGGCGATACCAACTACCCGAACGGACCGTTCAGCTACAGCGTCAAGGACCAGAACCGCGTCAGCTCGCGGTTCTGGCACCTTCGATGCGGGCGATGCACGCTCGACCGAATTCCAGTTGAAGCTCACCTTCTAACCTGTCGTCTTTCTCGAAAGGCCCTGCTTCGGCAGGGCCTTTGCTTTTGGCGTCACGATCCGCCGGATCCCGCCCGCGCCGGAACCATTCCCCTCATCCGCGCGTCTAACCGCATAAGCCTCTCCTTTGGAGTACGCGTCTCTGGAGTACGGTAGAAGCAAGACTGGAACGACCGATGAACACTCTCAAGACCGCGCTGCTGCTCACCTCGCTGACCCTCTTCCTGCTCTTCGTCGGCCAGCGCTTTGGCGGCCGCAACGGGATGCTCCTCGCCTTTGCCATCGCCGTGGCGATGAACTTCTTCAGCTATTTCTACTCGGACAAGCTCGCCCTCTCGATGTATCGCGCGCAGCCGGCCACGCGCGAGCAGCTCCCGCGCGTCTACAGTGTGGTCGAGCAGATGACCCAGCGCATCGGGCTGCCCATGCCGAAAATCTACGTCATCCCCAATGACTCGCCGAACGCCTTCGCCACCGGACGCAATCCGCAGCACGCCTCCGTCGCGGTCACCCAGGGCATCCTCAACCTGCTGAACGACGAAGAACTAGCCGGCGTGCTGGCCCACGAGCTGGGCCACGTGCGCAACCGCGACATCCTCACCAGCTCCATCGCCGCCACCCTGGCCGGCGCCATCACCATCCTGGCCCGCTTTGGACTTCCCTTCTTCGGCGGCTGCGGTGGCGGGCGCGACCGCGACCGCACGGCGGCGGCATGGGCGCGCTCTTCATGCTGATCCTGGCACCCATCGCCGCGACGCTCGTCCAGCTTGCCGTCTCGCGCTCGCGCGAATACGAAGCCGATGCCACCGGAGCCCACATGACCGGCAACCCCTACGCACTGGCCAGCGCGCTGCAGAAGCTCGATACCTACTCGCGGCGCCTGCCGCATGAGCGCCTCGCCCTCCACCGCGCACCTCTTCATCGTCGCGCCGCTCTCTCCGGCGGCCAGCTTCGCCAGTCTCTTCTCCACCCATCCGCCGATCGCCAAGCGCATCGAGCGGCTGGTCGGCCGCCCATCGCAGCGCAGCAGTAAAACAGCAATAAGTGCTTCCCCTCGTGTCTTGAATGCGGCATTCTTCTTACCGCGATGCGAAGCATTCTGACGACACTCTCACTTCTTGCGCTCGGTATCTGGCTCGGCGCGCTGCTGCTGTTTGTCCAGGTCGCTGCGGTTGCCTTCGGATCGCTCCCGCCGCTCTTTCTGAATCCCGCCGACGGGCATTCACGGCGCGGGACTCGTCGTGGGCGGCACGCTTCGCCATCTGCACTACATGGGGCTGATCTGCGGTGTGCTCTTTCTCATCTTCAGCTTCCTGCTCAGGGCGCGCGTGCGCTGGCACTCCGTGGTGCCGCAGGCCGTCTTGGTACTCATCATGGTGCTTCTGACCGCCTACTCGCAGTTCTCCATCATCCCGCGCATGGACATGGCACAGGCCGTCCGCCGGCGGAAACGTTGCGTCGCTTCCGGAGTCGAGTCCCGCGCGAGCCGAGTTCGATCAGCTCCACCGCGAATCCGTCCACGTGGAAGGATCATCCTGATTCTGGGCTTCATCGCATTCGCTCTTGCGGGACGGCCGCATCTCTTCGCGAGTAACGCAGGACGCGGCCGTTGCAACCTCATCCGCCGCGCGTCCCAATGCGCTGTCCCCACTGCACTATCCCATATTGTGCAGCGCCTTCAGCTGTCCTGCCGTCTCTCGATGTGCGCCTGTTGCCGGTCCAGCATCTCGCGTAGCGGCAACGGCAGTTCTTCCTTCAGCGCTCGCGTACGCCTTGTTGACCGCGCTCATCTCTCCTTCTCAGCGCCGTGGACAGCAGCGCCTTCTGGCCGCCCGCCATGCTCGCCTGAATCTCGCCCCAGCGAAGACTTGCCTTCGCCACTGCGTGAGAGCTCACGTTCACATCGTGCACGCCCATCCGGTGCAATTCGTTTTCCAGCTCCGCCGCATATTTCGGCGCGTCGCTGCGTCTCCTCCAGAAATATTCGCTTCGCCTCTCGTTCTGCAAACGATGTCCCAAGCTCTTTGTATCCTTCCTGCCCTCCCGCAATCTTGCGACCAGCTCTTTCAATCTCGATTCGACTTGTTCCAGCGCAATGTGTTCCGGCATGCTCGATCACCTCGCCTATGGTGAGATGACCATTCCTGCAGTGCCGTTTGTGGGGCCAAGGTGTTGCGCACGATTCGGGACGGGATTGTATAGTGGCCTTTGCTTACCTATGCCGCTTTCACAATGCTCGACTTCGTCCCTGCATCCGTCAGGAGCAGCATTCGTGGCTTCTGCTGCGCACGCTTGTAAGCCCGGCCTCAGGCCCCGGAACGCCTCATGAAGGTCATCGTCTTTGGCGCTACTGGAGGATTGGCCGGCTGCTGGTTGCCGGCGCGCTGGGTCTCGGCCACGCGGTCACGGCGTTTGTGCGCAATGGCCGTGCTCTCGAGGCACGCGATGGGCTGCACATCGTCACGAGGGTGATATCTTCGATCCGCAATCGGTCGGCGATGCGATCGACGGACATCGCGCTGTCTTCTCCGCGCTCGGCTCACGCTCGCTCAAAAAGCCGAGCCCGCTCCTCAGCCGCGCCATTCCGCCGATCATCAGCGGCATGCACTTCCACATGGTGGATCGGATCGTCACCGTCGGGGCCGCTGGCGCGCTCTATCCTGCGGGCAAATACCAGCCGCGGATCGTCACTGTGCTCTTCGCGGATCGTGCGCGCAACGCTGCTGCGTCATCCGATGGCAGACCAGCGCGCGCAGGAGCGACTGCTGGCCGCCAGCGATCTGGACTACACCATCGTCCGCCCGCCGCGCCTTACCGATGGCCCGGCAACCGGGACCTATCGCGTGCTTGCCGGATGCGCTCCCCTCCAGCAGTCGCCATATCTCACGCGCGGATGTCGCGGACTTCATGCTGCAGCAGTTCACCGACCCACGCTTCCACCGCCGCGGCGTCTATCTCGCCGACTGAACTGCTGCAACAGAACTGCGGGAAATAGAAAGGCGCGCCACCTTTCCGTTCGGTTGCGCGCCCTTGCTTGACAGCTAACAACTACTCGTCTACTGAGGGGCTTCGGTCTTGGGGTCTCCGTCTTTCCGGAGACCTTGTCGGCGGCTTTCGACGTTGCGTGCGCCGATCTTGTGTACTACCCTTCTTGGTGCCGGTCTTGGTCTTGTCGTAGCCCTCTTCAGTGCCGTCTTTTGTCTTGTCGTAGGCCTTTGTGGTGCCCTTCTTCGTCCCGTGCCACACCTTCTTGGTGCCCTTGGCGACGCCGTGACCGGTATCCTTCGCTGCGGTCTTTGTGTCGTGGCCGGCGTCCTTCATATCCTGGCTGGCCGTCTGCGCCAGCAGCACGGGCGCTACGCCGCCCATGACCAACGCGGCGGTGACGACAAACGTACCCATCCGGTTTCTGAACTGTTTCAATGCATTCTCCCCTTACCTCACTCGAGGTCTTGCGATTATCCCGCATCGCGCGCCGAAGTCAAAACCGGTGCGCTCAGGCCGCGTCGTTACGATTGTCGTTCGGCTCACGATGCGTGGCCCGCTCACCGTGGGATGTCGGTCGACGCGGTCCAGGCCGCCCAGAAATCCGTTTATCGCCCCGGCAAATGCTACCGGCACCTCCTCATGAGGCAGGTGACCGGCCCCCGGAATCACCAGCAGCGACGCATGATCGAAATATTCGGACCAGCCGCTCCCCGCTGCTCAGGCTCACCGCGCGATCACGGTCACCCCACAGCAGCAGCGTGGGCACCTCGCGGAGGCTCGGCAGCGCCGCTTCGAGCGCGGCCATATCCAGTTCCCAGCGGTCCAGAATGCTCAGGATGTAGGAGACCGTCCCGGGAACGCGCAAGGAGGCGATATAGCGTCCCCAGCGAGCCGCTGCGGACGCGCGTGGCATCGCCATACATGCGGCCCAGCGCCAGCGACTGAACGGTGGCCGGCACGGTCGGCATCGCGGCCGGCAAACCAGCGGCCCAGGGCGGTGCGATAGAAGCGAATCAGCGGGTCCGCAACGTCGGAGAAGGGGTTCGCCGGCGCATGGAGCACCAGGCTGCGCACCCGGTCCGGATGAAGCGCCGCCAGCATCAGGGCCACGGATCCGCCATGAGAGGTGCCGACAATGTCTGCCTGTCCAATCCCCTTCGTGCGTCCATCAGTTCGACCAGCCGGCCGGCCGTCGCAGCCAGGCTGACATCCAGCTTTGGAACACGATCCGATGCCCCGATCCCCAGGGCGTCCGGCGCATAGACCGTCGAATGGCGGCCAGCCGCTGGGTGGCGTAGCCCCACGCGTCGGCAGTACCCAACAGACCGTGCAGCAGGAGCAACGACGGCCGCCATTCACCCGCGATGAGGCATCGCATGCGTGCGTTCGTGCACGGGTACGAACTCTTCCGTCTCCCGCGGTTCTTCCATGGCAGTCATCCATTTAGCAAGCGACATCTCCGAGTCCCTCCGAAACGTCGTGAAAGCGCTACGTATTCGCACAATATTCAAACTCTTGAAACATAGAAAGCACCGATTTGGGAATAGATGTATCGGCGGAGCAGTTACTGCATACGAATGGTGACCATTCGTCATCTCCCCGTTTCATCCAATCGCAACAAATCCGCCGGCCTTTTGCCCATCTTTCGATGGATACGGAAATCCGATGCGGCTACGCCTCGCCATAGCCGTCTACCGTTTCGCGGAACCACAAACGCGGCAAGACCGGGAATGGCGTGATATGAAACCGTGTTCAAACCCTCTACATTCTTCCTTTTGAACGGTTTAGGGACGAAATTCCGTCCCATGCGTCCAAATTGGAGGCTGGCAAGCTGCGTGCTTCGCACTAGACTGAATCCACTCCCCGTCTCTTCTGTCTCCGGGACACAATGCAGAAGTCGCTCTCAACCCGGCTCACCGTTGTTTCACTGGCACTGTTCACGCTGGCGGCCGTCATCTTCGCCTCGCTGAACCTGGTGAAGGATGCCGAGTACCAGAAGCCAACGGATGGCATCTGGTGGATGGAGTCGCACGGCGGCCTGGAGGCGCAGCGCGTTCCCGCCGGCAGTCCGGGAGAACATGCCGGCATCAAGCCCGGCGATATTCTGGTGGCTGCCGCCGATCATCCAACGCCGCGAGTCGCCAGCCTCGTCCGGGAATGGTTCCGTGTCGGCATCTGGCGCAGCATCGACTACTCGCTCGTGCGCTCCGGAGTGCACATCGATGCCTCGGTCATCCTCAGCAAGCAGGACCGCTCGGAGTACAACGGCGTCCGGCTGGTGGCGCTGGTCTACCTGCTCATCGGCCTGTATGTGCTCTTCCGCCGCTGGACCGCGCCCCACGCGACGCACTTCTACATCTTCTGCCTGGCCTCGTTTGTCCTTTACTCCTTTCACAACACCGGCAAGCTGAACGCCTTCGACTGGACGATTTACTGGGGCAACATCCTCGCCGGTGCGCTGCAGCCGGCGCTCTTCCTGCATTTCGCCATCGCGTTTCCGGAGAATCGCCTCACCGACCGGCGCAGTCTGCGCCGGCATCGCTGGCTGATGGCCTTCGTCTACCTGCCTTCCGTTGTGGTCATCGCGGTGCAGGCCTTTGCCTTCTTCTACTGGTCCGCCACCGAGTTGCTCAGACCATCGGCTGGAACAGATCGCTGTCGGCTACCTTGCCGCCTACTACGTGCTGGCCGCGCTGGTGTTCTTCGCGCATTACCGGATCACGCATGATCCGCTCCGCCGCCAGCAATTGAAGTGGCTGACCCGCGGCACGCTGCTGGCGGTCATTCCGTTCACCCTGCTGAACGTGATCCCCTTCCTGGCCGACTGGCCCATGCCCAGCCTGCTGACCAAGCTCTCCGGCCTCTGCCTGGTCTTTCGTGCCGCTGACCTTCTCCTGGGCCATCGTGCGCTACCGCCTGATGGATGTGGACCTGATCTTCAAGCGCGGCGTCGCCTACACGCTGGCAACCGCTTCGCTCATCGGACTCTATTTTGGCGCCGTCGCGATCGCAGCGGAGCTCATCCACAAGAACCTCCCCAGCTTCGGCGCCTGGGGACTGATCGCGACCATCATCATCACCGCACAGCTCTTCGACCCGATGAAGCGTGCCATTCAAGGCCGCGCTTGACCGCGTCTTCGATCGCCGCCGCTATGACTATCGCCAGACCCTGATTGAATTCGGCCGCGATCTCAGCTCGGAGACTGATCTCGACGCAGTGCTGGCTTCCGTAACGGATCGCCTGACGCGCACCCTGCTGGTCTCCCGCGTCGCGCTTTTTCTGGATGGTCCGCGCGGGCACTACACGCTCGCCGCGGCCAGGGGCCTCGATGCCGCCGCTGACGCCGGCAACCGCGCCCGCAGCCAAGGCGCTCGACCTGAGCTTTCTCAACTTCGAATCCGGCCGCCCGGAGTCAGGCCGTCTTGCGCAGGCAGCCGAGCACGGCGAGGCAGGCTCGCATCTCTTCTTCGAGAATCCACATCAGGCCCTCTATCTGAGCGAATCGGAGCGCGCCGCGGCGTCCGCGCTCGACCTGCACTACTACCTGCCCTGTCGAGTGCAACAGCGCACCATTGCCATCGTCGGCCTTGGCCGCACCACCTCCGGTGACTTCCTCTCTTCCGAAGACGTGGAGCTGCTCGAATCCCTCGCCTCCTACGTCGGCATCGCTATCCAGAACGCCCGCCTCTACGCATCGCTCGCCCAGAAGGTCTCCGAGTACGAACGGCTCAAGGAATTCAACGAGAACATCGTCGAGTCGATCAACGTCGGCATCCTCGCCATCGGCCTCGACGAGACCGTCGAGAGCTGGAACGCGCAGATGGAAGTGATGTTCGCCATGCCGCGCGTCGACGTTTTGAATAAGTCCATCGACGCCATCTTCCCGGCGGAGTTCATGACCGAATTCCGGCGCCTGAAGGACGAGCCGGGCGTTCACAATCTGTACAAGTTCCAGTTGCCCATGCGTACCGGCGAAACGCGGATCGCCAACATCGCCATCGCGCCGCTGGTCTCGCGCAGCTTCTCCGTGGTCGGCCGCATCATCCTGGTGGATGACATCACCGGCCGCATGCAGCTCGAATCGCAGCTCGCCCAGGCGGAGAAGCTCTCCTCCATCGGCTTGCTGGCCGCCGGCGTCGCGCACGAGGTCAATACGCCGCTGGCCGTCATCTCCAGCTACACCCAGATGCTGGCCAAGCAGGTGCGCGGCGATGAGCGCCTGGCCCCGCTGCTGGACCGCATCACCAGCCAGACCTTCCGCGCATCGGAGATCGTCAACAGCCTGCTGAACTTCTCCCGCACGGGCAACACCGAGTTCTCGGAGATCGATCTTAATAATGTGATCCGCGATACCCTGACCCTGCTGGAGCATCAGTTCAAAACCGCGGATGTCCGCCTCGAAGTTGACCTGAAGCCGGAGCTACCGCGCATCGTAGGCAATGCGAACAAGCTGCAGCAGGTCTTCCTGAACCTCTTCATCAATGCCAAGGACGCCATGACCGCCGGCGGCTCGCTGCGCGTCTCAACCGAGGTGAACGGCCGCGTTGGCGTCCTGATCGCGGACACCGGCTCGGGAATCGCTCCGGAGCACATGCAGCGCATCTACGACCCCTTCTTCACCACCAAGAATGCGGCGTCGGACGGGCAGCGCCGCGGCACCGGGCTTGGCCTCGCGGTCACATACGGCATCATCCAGGAGCATGCGGGACGCATCCAGGTAGATAGCGCTGTTGGACACGGCACCACCTTCCGCCTTGAATTCCCCGCAGCAAGGAAAGCACTGCATGTCTGAAGGCACTACGGTGCTGGCCCCGACCGCGGCGGCCGGCGACATCCAGACCGCCCGCATCCTCATCATCGATGACGAGGCGGCTATCCGCGAATCGCTCGAAACGCTGCTGGTGCTGGAGGGCTACACCGTCGGCACCGCTGCCGGACGGCGTGAAGGGACTGGACGAGCTGGAACGCCAGTCCTACGACCTGGTGCTGCTGGATCTCGCCTTGCCGGGAGAAAACGGCATCGATCTGCTGCCGCGCATTCTGGACCGGCATCCCCAGCTGCCCGTCATCATGATCACCGCCTACGGCACCGTCACCAACGTCGTAGACGCGATCCGCGCCGGCGCACGCAACTTCGTGCAGAAGCCGTGGGAGAACGAAAAGCTGCTGGCGGACATCCGGGCCGCCATCGCGCAGCACCGCGTCGAAGAGGAGAACGTCCAGCTCAAGCGCGCGCTCAAGCAGCGCTACACCTTCGAAAACATTGTGGGCAAGAGCGAGCCGATGCTGAAAATCCTCGACCTGGTGGCTCAGGTGGCGCCGTCGCGCTTCACCGTGCTCATCCAGGGCGAGACCGGCACGGGCAAGGACGTGATCGCCAAGGCCATCCATTCCAACTCCCCGCGCCGCGACAAGCCTTTTGTGCCGATCAACACCGGCGCGCTGCCCACGGAGCTGCTGGAATCGCAGCTCTTCGGTCATGTGAAGGGTGCCTTCACCTCGGCGCATGCGGCGCAGAAGGGCCTGTTCGAGATCGCCAACGGCGGCACGCTCTTCCTGGATGAGATCGGCACCATGGGCCTGGAGACGCAGGCGAAGATCCTGCGCGTGCTGCAGGACAAACGCTTCCGCCCGCTGGGCTCGGTGCAGGAGGTGCAGGTCGATGTCCGCATCCTGGCCGCGACCAACAGCAACCTCCGCCAGGGAGTGCGCGAAGGACGCTTTCGCGAAGACCTCTACTACCGCCTGAACGTGGTCACCATCGACCTGCCGCCGCTGCGCTCGCGCCGCGAGGACATTCCGCTGCTGGCAACGCACTTCCTCCAGCACTTTTCTGAAGAAAATCAGCTCGAAACCCGGCGTCTCGCGCCGGAAGTGATGCGGGCCATGATGGACTACGACTGGCCGGGCAATGTCCGCGAGCTTGAGCATGTCATCGCGCGCGGCGTGGCGCTCTCGCCCACTCCAGTGATCCAGCTTGAGGTCCTGCCCGGCGAGCTCACCGGCCGCTCCTACTCCGCTTCCCTGCTGGAACACGATGCCAATGCTTCGCTCTTCGACATCCTCGAAGACATCGAACGCCGCATCATCATCGACAAGCTGGAGCGCTCCAACTGGAACCAGACCGAGGCGGCCGAGCAGTTCCGCATCCCGCTTTCGACGTTGAACCAGAAGATCAAACGGCTGAATATCGAGATACGCAAGAAGCAGAAGGAATAAACCGAGGCGTCCACTGATCTGGGCCTGAGCGACGACGGAGCGAATCCGGCAACCCGCGCCGCAGGCGCATTCGCCCGGACGGCCAGTCCTCAGTGGTTGGTGTGGTCGCGGAGCTCCGCGAGCGGACCATTCTTCTTCACCGAAGCGATACCGTTTTCGCACGCCGCTTCTGAGGAATACATCTCGCTCATGCCGATGATCTGTCCGTTCGATGCTTTCAACACGAAATAAGGCTCGGAGCGTTTCGAGTTCTTCCGCTCGAATCGCTCGTCGTGAGGTGAGTTCTGCTTAACGGATTCGATGCCGTTCAAAGCACCTTCTTTGCTCTCATAGGTCTCGCTCACGAGGATCACTTCCCCGTTCGCTGCCTTCAAGTTGAACCGGTACTTCTCCCCATTGGCCCCATGCTTCAAATCGTATGTCGCTGACATAATCGGCTCCTTCCGGGTCGGGTACCGCGAATGACGCCACGATGGTACACCGCCGGACGGCGCTGCAAACGAATGTTTCGTCGCGCCGCGCATGCTCTGCTCCGGAGCATGATGACTCGGTCGCTGCTCTACCTGTTACAATTCCCCCATGCCCTTCGCTACGCTGGATGGCTTTGCCAGGAAAAGCGTCCGATCCGTACAGGACTACGCAATCCTCTCCGGCCGCGCGATCTCCAACCTCTTCCGGCATCCGCGTTACGTCAACGACATCTTCACCCAGGCCGACATCATCGGCGTGGGATCCATCCCCATCGTCATCCTTACCGGCTTCTTCACCGGCGCCGTGCTCGCGGTTCAGTCGGCTTCCTCGCTGGCCACCTTTGGCGCCACCGCGCTCACCGGCACCCTGGTATCGCTCTCCATGATTAAGGAGCTGGGGCCGGTCCTGACCTCGCTGATGATCTCCGGCCGCAACGCTTCGGGCATGGCGTCCGAGCTGGGTTCCATGGTCGTGACCGAGCAGATCGACGCCATGCGCGCCCTCGGTACGGACCCGATGAAGAAGCTGGTGGTGCCCCGCATGGTCGCCACCGTGGTCATGAACTTCTTCCTCACCATCATCTCGGACGCAGTCGGCATATTGGGCGGCGCCTGGGTCGCCGTCCTCTGCTCGGACAGAGCGGTTCGCAATACTTTCACAACGCATACCAGTCTCTGCAATATCCCGACGTCCTGCAGGGGCTCGTCAAACCCGTCTTCTTCGGCTTCGTCATCGCCTCGGTCGGCTGCTACTTCGGAATGTCCACACGCGGCGGCACGCAGGGCGTAGGCCGCTCCACCACCCAGGCTGTCGTGGTCGCGTCCGTGCTCATCATCGTCATCGACTTCCTCATCACCCGCTTGATGATCGGCATCTTCGGACGCTGACCTATCCATGCCCACTGCCATCCAGGAAGCCCCAGCCGGCCGCTTTCAGCCAAAACAGGGCGAGCTGCCCGTCGTCTTTGACGACGTCTCCATCTCCTTTGACCGGAATGATGTCCTGAAGAACATCTCGTTTCAGGTAAAGCATGGCGAAACCCGCCTGCTGCTGGGGCCCGCCGGCGGCGGCAAAAGCGTGCTGCTCAAGCTGGCAAACGGACTGATCCGCCCGGACAGGGGACGCATATTCGTCTTCGGCCACGAGATCACGGCCATGCGCGAAGAACGAGATATTCGAGCTGCGCTCGTCGGTGGGCATGGTCTTCCAGGAAGGCGCGCTCTTCGACTCGATGAACATCCGCGACAACGTCGGCTTCCAGCTTGATGGAGCAGCATGTGCCCGATGACGAGATCGACCAGCGCGTCGAAGAGGCGCTGAAGTTCGTGGAACTGGATAAGACGATGGAGAAGTTCCCCTCGCAGCTCTCCGGCGGCATGCGGCGCCGGGTCGCCATCGCGCGCGCCATCATCTCCAAGCCCAGCCTGCTGCTCTACGACTCGCCCACCGGCGGCCTTGATCCCATTACCTCAACCAACATCATCGCGCTGATCATGAAGCAGCGCGATGTCTATCACACCAGCTCCATCCTGATCACGCACCGGCTGCAGGACGCCTTCATGCTGGCAACGCACTACTTCGACAAGGAAAAGAACACCATGGTAGCGCTGCCCAGCGGCGAAGCCGACCGCGACACCAGCTTCATGGTGTTGCACGGAGGCAAGCTGGTCTTTGACGGATCGACGCACGACCTGGTGCATTCGGACGATCCGTTTCTGAAGGAATATCTCTCGTAGAAGCCGGCTACACAAACAAGACGGCAACCGGCGCGCCCACGTGATAGCTTCGATCGGTCGCGGTCAGCTTCCCGCTGTGCGGATCGCGCGCGAACACCGCAATATTCTGCGTGTCCTGGTTGGAGACGACCAGCCATTTCTCCGACGGATCGAGCGTAAAGTCCCGCGGATTCTTGCCGCCGCATCCAATGCGCTGCACGAAGGTAAGAGCGCCGCTCGCCGCATCAATGGAGAAGACGACCAGCATATTTTCAGTGCGGTTGGAGGCATAAAGAAAGCGGCCCGCTTCGATCGATCGCCAGCTCTGCGGCATCGCTCTGTCTGCGGTAAACGCAGGATCCGCGCAGCGGCACCTGCGACAGTCCCTTGAGAGTGCCGTTCTTCGCATCCCACGCCAGAACGTCAACGGTGGAAGCCATCTCGTTGATCGAGTAAACCCACTTACCATTCGGATGGAAGTGCGTGTGACGCGGCCCCGAGCCCGGCTTCGCCTGCCACGGCGTCCCCGTCTCCTTCAGTTCCGCCGTCTTCGGATCGACATGAAAAATCCAGATGTGATCCGTACCTAAATCGCTCACCAGCAGGAACCGCTCGTCGGGCGAGAGCTGACACAATGGAGATGCGGAGCCTTTTTGCCGCTCTTTGTTCGGGCCGCTGCCATGCGAGGCAAAGACCGTGACCGGACCTTCCAGCCCCGTCGGCGTGATGCGAAACGAAGCCAGCGTGCCGTTGTTGTAGTTCGCAACAAACGCCGCCCGCCCGGCGCGATCGACCGTGATGTAGCACGGACCGCTGCCGCCGGAGGGCACGATGTTCTGCTCGGTGAGCTTGCCGCTCGCCGCATCGCGGCGGAACGCACTGACGGAGCCGCCCTTGCCGCCATCCGCCTGCGGATAATCCTCGCCTTCATTCACGGCGTAGAGCGCGTCGCGGCTGGGCGGAACTGCCAGGAACGACGGGTCCGCTGACTTGATCGCAAGCTGAAGCGAGCTGGCCACGCCGGTAGCCGCATCCCACTCCGCCGAATAGATGCCATCCCCCTTGCCCGCAACGCCCATATCGTGTGTATAGGTGCCAATATAAAGTTTCGCCATGTGGTGACTAGGATGCTGACCGAATAGCGAGCGAGTCAGGTAAGGAGCCAATGGAAGCAGAGGGGCAGCAGCCAGGACGACGCGACGAGAGATGCGAGCCATGCCGCCCATCCTAACTCACGAACCGTGCACTGTGAGTTCTCAACTTCTACCGCAAGCTTCGGAGTGCCGTGCATTCGTATACGCCCTACGCTGTGTCCATGTTGACCACAACCAACCCCGCAATCCTTTATTTCGGCACGCCGGTCGTGCTCGTCAGCTCCCTCAACGCGAACGGCAGCGCGAACCTGGCGCCCATGTCCTCCGCGTGGTGGCTGGGCTGGCGCTGCATGCTTGGCTTCGGCGCGCGATCGGCCACGCCGCAGAACATCCTGCGCACCGGCGAATGCGTGCTGAATCTGCCCTCGGCAGCGATGGCGCCGTTCGTCGACCGGCTCGCTCTCACTACGGCGAGCAATCCCGTGCCCGAGACCAAGCAGAAGCGCGGATATCGCCACGAGGCGCACAAATTTCAACGCGCAGACCTTACCGCAGTGCCGTCAGAGAGTGTCGCACCGCCGCGCGTCCTGGAGTGCCCCATCCAGCTTGAGGCCCGCCTTGCCGGATCGCACCGCATCGCGGAAGACAACTCGACGATCCGCGGCAACCTTATCGCGATCGAGGTCGAGATCGTGCGTGTACACGCCGATAGTTCGGTCCTGGTGCCGGGCGAGCCGGATCGCATCGATCCGGACCGGTGGCGTCCGCTCATCATGAGCTTTCAGCACTTCTATGGCCTGACACCGCGCTTGCAGGAATCCACACTGGCGACGATTCCCGAATCGGCCTACAGGCCGCAACCCGTGCCGGTCGTCGAAGAGATGGCGGGAGACGAACGATCGGTGAGTCAGGAAACAACAGAAATGGGGTAAAGTGCCAAGCATGAACCGTTCATGCCTTGCCGTGTTCGCCGCTGTGCTTTTCACCTCCGTTGCGCTGTTTTCAGCACCCCTCGCTCGCGCACAGCAGGGGAATGAGCTGACCCTGCCGGTGAATGCCGGCCTCGTCTCGACCAGCGCCACCGCGCATCGCCGCATTGCAAACACGGTTGCGGATGTATCGGTCGGCATACAAACGCAGGGCGCGGATGCCGCATCGGTCTCGCGCGATCTCGCACAGCGCTCGCAGACCTTATTGGAGTGGTTGCGCGGGCAGGGCGCCGAGCGTCTGGCCACCGATCAGATCTCCTTCCAGCCGCAGACGCACGAGGAGAAGAGCGGCCAGCAGAAGATCGTCGGCTACACCGGCAGCACCACCGTCAGCTTCCGCACCACGCCGGAGAAGGTCGGCGCGATCCTCTCCGGTGTGTTGGACCACGGCGCGAACACCATTCAGCAGACCAGCTACGGTCCAAAGGAAGAAGAGGCGGACACTGTCCGTAAAGAGCTGGCGCAGGAGGCGACCCGCACCGCCGTGGCGCAGGGAAATGCTGTTGCAGAAGCCGCAGGAACGCATGTGATCGGCGTGCGCGAGGTGAACGTTGAGGGGAGCGGCATCATCCGGCCCATGCCCATGATGCGGATGTCTGCGATGGCAGCCAACGCTGCTCCTCCCCCTCCGATGGCCGGTGAAGCAGGCGAGCAGGATATCTCCGTAACCGTCTCGATCAAGCTGACCGTGACTCGCTGATACAGCTTCACTCGATCGCGACCGGCTCTCCCGCCTTGAGCCAGATCAGCCGCTCGCTCAGCCCTGCTCCTGCGAACGTCTGCTCGATGACCTCGCGGCCCTCCGAAAAGTGCGCCCAACCCTCATA
The DNA here is from genome assembly GCA_963750845.1 of uncultured Acidobacteriaceae bacterium. Taxonomy (GTDB): domain Bacteria; phylum Acidobacteriota; class Terriglobia; order Terriglobales; family Acidobacteriaceae; genus KBS-83. The sequence goes on along the minus strand of CAVVSP010000005.1, from coordinate 178,428 downwards.
GTGGATGGGCACAATGCGGGTCTGCGGCGCCATATGCGCGAACGTAACCGCTTCCTCCGCCGTCATGGTAAGCAGCTCCGAAAGTTGTCCATCTAATTCCACGCGCGCAGCACCCAGGTGCAAGCACAGCGATGCGCGGATGCAGCCGCTCGATCACCTCCTGCACGCCTTCGTAGAGCACGGTATCGCCCGAGATGTAGATGCCATCAAAAATGTCCAGCAGAAAGCCTGTCACGGCCAGCGAAGCGCGCTCCGGCGGACCGTGACGCGCAGGAGTGGCCGCCATGCGCAGCGTCCTGCCGTGCGGGCCTTCTATCTCCGCGCTCTGCCAGGGAGCGAGGCCGAACGCATTGCCGCCCAACCTGGCATCCAGTGCGGCGGCGCCCTCCACCGTGGTCACCACGCGCGCCGCTTTCTTCAGCACTGCTTCGCCGGCCGTGTCCAGATTGTCCGCATGCTGATGATGACTCAACAGCACAGCATCGATGCGTCCCAACGCAGATGCGGGCAGCGCCGGCCCCGAGAGCTTGTACAGCGTGGACCCTCGCACATACGTGCCGCCCGCGTCATCGAATGTCGGATCGGTCAGCAGGCGCATTCCGGCGACCTCGATCAGCACCGTGGGACCGCCAATGTACGTCATGCTCAGCGATGGCTCACTCATATCGCACCCTCTCACAACGAGATGCTCCACTGTGTCTTAAAGATGCGGTGTTGCCACGATGCGGCATCGTGACCGCCTGGCGGGTGCCGCATTGCCGTGGCGCATGCTACGCTTGCGCGCATGAGCACGCGGCAGCGCTTCCGTTCCCTGCTGACACCGGACGGCACCAACCTGAAGTGGGTCATCGCCCACGTGCCATTCTCGCCCGCAAAAGTGTGGAAGACGCGCAAGCGCATGCGGGTAAAGGGCACCATCAACGGCTTTGCTTTTCGTAGCTCGCTCTTCGGCTCGGCGGAAAAGGGTTACGTCGTCCTGGTGAACAAGACCATGCAGAAGGGCGCGCAGGCCTATGCCGGGGAGATGGCGGAGTTCACCCTCGAGCCGGACCTGGAAGAGCGCGAAGCGACCGTCCCTCCGGAACTGGCAAAGCTGCTCAAGCAGGACCGCGCACTCGCTCGCTGGTTTGAAGCGCTGAGCTATTCCGTCCGGAAGTACATGAGTGACGATGTGCGCAAGCCCAAAAGCCCCGAGACACGGCAGCGGCGGCAGAGCAGATGGCCGAACGCATGATGCTCGCGATGGAAGGCGAGCAGACGCTGCCGCCCATCCTGCAAGTAGCCTTCCGCCGCGCCCCACGAGCGAAGATCGGCTGGGACGCGATGACACCCGTGCAGCGAAGAGGGCATCTGCTGGGCATCTTCTACTACCAGAGTCCCGAGGCGCGGGAGCGCCGCGCGCAGAAAGCTGTCGAAGAAGCGTTGCACCTAGTGGAAAACAAATCCGCTCGTCGGTGAGCTGTTAGCCTGTCACCCTGAACGTATCCAAAGGCGGAGTGAAGGACTTGACGTCAGGAATCGGCGCGAGGCTGCTCAACCAAATCGTTCCACGAATGCTTACATACCGTCTCTGGCATCCCGGGCGCGTTGCGCCACGGCGGCGATGACCATGGCCTCGCCAGCGACACGATCGAGCAGCGCCGCGGGCTCGAGGACACGAGCGCGCACTCCCATTCCCAGCACCACAAAGAGCGCCTGCTCTTCACTCTCGAACTCCACCTCCATGGCCACCCACTTCTTCGGGGTGTCAGGCGGCAGCGCAACCTCAGACGGCTCCGTAACGCACCAGCGTTTCAGCGACGCGGCCGCGTCCGGCGATAACAGCAGCGTCGTTCTATAGCGGCCTCGCTTCTCCTCGAGCTCGCTGACCGATCTCTGCCAGTGCTTTGCCAGGTCGAACTTCGCCGGACGTTCGAACGAAATGCCCAGCGGCGTCACCGCGCGCATGCGCGACAGCCGATAGGTGCGCATGCCGCGCGGCGTCCGCGCCACCAGGTACCAGGTCGTTCCCTTCACCACCAGCCCCAGCGGATCGACCACACGCGCTCCGCTTTCGCCATCGGCACGCGTGTAGTCAAAGCTCAGCCGGCAATCGCGCGCCACCGCATCCTGCACCGCCGGCAGCACGGAAATGTCTTCGACCACCGGGTTCCAGTCGTTCGCATCCACGTACAGCCGCTCCCGCATCGCCGCGGCCTGCTCGCGCATGTTGCCTGGCAGGGACGCCATCAGCTTGCCCATGGCGCGCTCCGCCGCAGCCGCCAGGCGCGGCTCCTTCAATGCACGCGGCTGCGCCATCAGAAGTGCACGCAGCTCGGCGGCGTCCAGCCCGGGCACCTGCGTGCGCCAGCCCTTCTCCAGCTGCCAGCCGCCCAGGGGGCCGCGCAGCGCCGTAACCGGCACGCCTGCAGCGCTCAGCGCCTCCATATCGCGATGCATCGTTCTCTGGGAGACCTCCAGGCGCTCCGCAAGCGCCCGTCCGGTCATGCGGCCGTGGGCCTGCAGGAGCAAAAGCGCGGAGAGCAACCGGTCGGATTTCAATGATTTACCTCGTGTTTCAGTGCCGTTTTAACGCAGTTTGGGTCATGTTTGGGTCACGTTTTGGGCGCTGTTTTGTGCGCGAAAACCCACCCCAATTCCCGTGCAATTCTTTCATTTTATTTTTGAAATATGACACTCCTTGTCATGAATAGATTTTTACTCTTCTTTTTGTAAGCGAGAAGGGATTTGGAGGAGAGACGTATGGAACTGAAGGATTATTTCCTGATGCAGTTGGAGCAGGAGACCACGCTGACCCGCAAGGTCATCGAGCGCGTGCCCGAAGGGCATAACGATTGGAAACCGCACCCCAGGTCGATGGCGCTGGGCTACCTGGCAGGATTAGTGGCCTCAATGCCGGGATGGGTGGCCTTCATGATCGAGGGCGACGAGTTGAACTTCGAGGATCCGGCAAGCGAAAAGTTCCGCGCACGTCCCGTAGAGACGCGTGCAGAGCTTCTGCAGTCGTTGACCGATGGCGCCGCCAAAGCGAAGCGCGCATTGGAAGGCACCGACGAGAAGCACCTGCACGATCGCTGGCGGCTGGTCTCCGGCAATCGCGTGCTCGCGGAAGGCGCCCGCTACGTCATGATCTCGGACGCCGTCTTCAGCCATCTGGCCCACCACCGCGGACAGTTGACCGTGTACCTGCGGCTGAATGAAGCCGCGGTACCGGCCCTCTATGGCCCATCCGCCGATGAAGGACAACAGATCGGTTAGCGCCCGCTCTACGGCAGCGGATGCAGCGTGGTGTTGAACAGATACGGATCCTGAAATTCTGTCCGGTCTCCCGCCTTCTTGCCGGGAATTGGCTGCAGGCGGGCCGACAGAGGCTTGTTCCACTTGGCCGCCAGCGAGGCTACGTCGGAGTAGATCCGCTCCATCTGATCGAGGCTTATGTCGCCCGGCAGCGGAATCGTATCCAGTCCGGTGCCGCATACCGAAGAGTAGGCAAGCAGCGAGTCGATGTTGTAAGTACCCTCTGCCCAACGCTCGGCCAACAGCTTATCTTCCATCACCGGCACCATCAGCCCGGAGTAGCCAATCTGCTTCTGCGGTACCGCTTTGACTGCGGCCGTGATGATGCGCGCTGCCGTAAGGGTTCCGCTGGAACCGAACCTGGCACCCGTAAACGCCTCAATCGCCGCGCCAATCGATACATCCGCGAGCGGTGCGGGAGTGGGATCGACGCCGGCATAGGTCCAGCCGGTTTCGGCTGCGACCTTGCGGCCCACAGCATCGGCAGCTGCCGCATACTTTGCGATCGCGGCAGTCAGGTCTGCCGTTGCGGCCGCGGCATTTCCCTTGTCTTTAACGAAGACGTCGCGAACGACATTTGCGCCCTCGAAACCAATCGCAAACTGGTGCCCGGCTCCGGTGTGGTAGGAGCCGGGAAAGAACGGGCCCAGCGGCTTCAGCATGGCGGTCGCGGTGAAGTTGAAGGTCCCCTGGCTGTGCGGGCTGTGCTCGCTGACATATTTCACCAGCTCTGCCGTGCGATGAATGGTCTTCCAGTGAATGCCTTCTTCATCCGCAATGATCGTGCTGCCCTCGATATTCGGCAGCGTCGATAAGGCCTGTTCCAGCAGATGCATGGCCTCGGGATCATCGGCATCGTGCATCATCGCCGGGCCAACGTTGGGGATGAAGTGTTCCTTCGCCGAAAGATCATCGAATGCCTTTAGAAACGCCAGTGCTCTATCCTGCGGCATGCCGACGACAAGCTCCGCGAGCGGCTGCGTTGTGATGCGTACCGTCTCCACCTCGTAGCCCGAGGACGTGAATTCGGCTTTGGCCTTCTCCAGAACGATCAGCGTGTCCTCGATCTGTTTCTGATAGTTCCCCTGATCCAGACGGACAAACGCAGTGATTGCCCTGACCTTCGGATTCGTCGCGGTTGACGGGCCGGTCTGCGCAGACAAGTGAAGCGATGCCACCAAAATGGCGGCGAGGCAAAGCGGTCTTCATGCGAATTCTCCGTATGAAATCAAGAAGGGGCGGGAGACGCAGTATAGCTCAGGCGCTTCCAGCGGCACCTCAACTTCCAAATTGCGAAGAAATTCAGGGAACCATATGGCCGCAATTCCGTAAATGACTGGCATCGGCGGGTGACGCATGGCCAATTTGCGGCAGGACTTTACCTATACCCTTCGGCGGCTTTCCAAGACGCCCGGGTTTGTGCTGGCGGTGGTGCTTTCCATCGGAATCGGCATCGCCACCAATGCCACCATCTTCTCCATCGTCAGCCGCTTCGTGCTGAGCCCCGCGCCAGTCAGCGATCCGGGCACGCTAAAGCGGCTGCACTCAACGCATGATGGCGGTCAGTGCTGCAATAACTTCTCCTGGCCCACCTATAGCGACGTGCGCGACCAGGCGAAGTCCTTCTCCGGCATCGCCGCTTATGACGAACTCCTGCCTGCTTCGATCGGGGGAAAGGGTGAGGCGCTGCGCGTCTGGGGACAGGCGACCACCGCCAATTATTTCGATGTCGTGCTTCCCGGCCTGGCGATCGGCCGCGGCTTTGCTGCGAATGAAGAACACGCCCAGGTCATCGTCCTTGGAGATCGGCTATGGAAGCGCCTTTTCGCCTCCGATCCGCAGATCATCGGCAAAGTCGTGAAGGTTTCCGGTCATCCCTACACCGTCGTCGGTGTCGCTCCGCCTGGATACCATGGGCTCGATGTCATCCTCGATCCCGAGTTCTGGGTCCCGCTGGGAAACATCGCGCAGCTTGCCCCGCTGGGCGACAATGCGCCGAAGATCGACAGCAAGGCGGACCGAGGCAATCATTGGATCGATATCATCGGCCGTCTCAAGCCCGGCGTCACATCGGCGGAGGCGACGGCTGAGCTGCAGACGCTTGCTGTTCATTACGCCAAGGCATATCCCGCCACCGACAAGGGCAACGGCTTCCTGCTGACGCCGGCCGGTGCCCTGCCCCCACGGGTTCTCTCCATGGTGATCGCATTCCTCGCCATGCTGTCGATTGCCGTCCTGCTCGTGCTCGCCATCGCCTGCGCAAATGTCGCGAACCTGCTGCTGGCCCGCGGTATGGCACGACAGAGAGAGATGGCAATCCGCATTGCAGTGGGTGCCAAGCGGCACCAATTGCTACGCCAGATGCTTCTTGAAAGCCTTCTCATGGCCGCTGGGCGGCGGCATTGTCGGTATCCTGCTCGCGCTCTGGGCCACAGGCGGCCTCTCCGCATTCCACTTTCCTGCACCTGTGCCGCTCGACACCAGCGTCGCCGTGGATTGGCGCGTCGTGCTCTATACATTCGCATTGAGCGTAGCGACCGGCCTGCTTCTCGGCATCGTTCCGGCCTGGATCGCTTCGCGACCGGTTCTTACCACTGCACTCAAAGGCGAGGATGCGCTGGCGCGCCCGGGCCGCCGCGTGAATCTGCGCAGCATCCTGGTCGTCGCGCAGGTGGCGATGTCGCTGGTGCTGCTGTGCGGCACGGGCCTGCTGCTGCGGAGCCTGGAAAACGCCTCGAACATTGACATCGGCTTTCGTTCCCGCGGCCTGCTGATGATGTCGGTCGATCCGCGCGTGCACGGTTACAGCCCAGAGCGCACTACGCAATTCTTTGCGGGACTGCAGGAGCGAGTGTCGGCATTGCCGGGAGTACTCTCCGTAGCAGCCACGGATGCCATTCCGCTCTCCGGCGGCCATCGCAGCGATGGCTTTTCCGTTGTAGGACAGAAGCCCGAACAGAATGTGCCGGTCGTCGAGCTCTTCATGGCGACGCCCGGCTACTTCGGTACTCTCGGCATCCCGCGCCTGCTTGGCCGCGAGTTCGCTCATGAAGCCGCGAGCGGCCAGAAGGTGGCCGTCGTGAATGAGGCGTTCGCGAAGCAGCTATTCCACGGAGACAATCCCATCGGCCGCCATGTGAATGGAGCGGGCGTGGATTACGAGATCGTCGGCGTGGTGGGAAATATCAAGGCGCGCACTATCGGCGAGGAGACACGGCCTGTGCTCTTCCGGTCGCTCGCGCAAAGCATCGGCAGCGAGCCGTCATTCCTTGGCTATACGCTGATCGTGCGCTACCAGGGCGACTCTGCCGCGGTGGCCAATGAGGTGCGAGCCCAGATCCATACGCTCGATCCGGCGATGGCTGTCTACAACGTGGAGACGATGGAGGAGCATCTGCGCAGCGCGCTGTTTCTGCCGCGGCTTGCGGGCACACTCTTCGGTGCGTTCGGCATGATCGGACTTCTGCTCGCCACGATTGGCCTCTATGGCGTGATGAGCTATTCCGTGACGCGCCGCACGCGCGAGATGGGCATCCGTCTTGCACTTGGCGCGCAGCGCGGCGCGGTGCAGCGGCTGGTGGTGCGCCAGGGCATGCTGCTGACGGCCATTGCGGTGGCCCTTGGCCTGCCTGCGGCATTGCTGGGAGCAAAGTTCTCCAGCAGCTTTCTCTATGGGGTTCGCCCGCACGATCTGGTGACGTTCCTGACGGTGCCGCTTCTGTTGCTGGGTATTGCGCTCGTGGCCTGCTGGATTCCCGCACGGCGCGCGGCGCGTGTCGATCCGCAGGCTGCGTTGCGTTACGAGTAGGCGCCTACGTACGAATTACTGGGATGCTAGCCTAATGCGAGCAGACTAGTGAATGGATCAGCATCTTCGAGAATCCGGCTTCTACGGATGGCGGGATCGTCATCGAATACGGAGAAAATCCGTCCATCCCTGCTTTGATGACCCTTATCGCTTGATCGATAACGCCGGCTGACCTCGCCGAATCTGCCCATTACTATACGTTATACGAGCGAATCAATCCATTTGAAAATCCGAGGTTAGCGCTTGAACCAAGACGTTTGGCCGACATTGCGGACTGCGAGATCCACATTACAAAGTCATCGAGAGGCGCCCATAGACCCGATCATACCCTGCGGAACACTATTCCTGTGCGGTTGGTCGAACTTTGACAGCGAAGTGTCACAGCCCTCGCTCTGCTACTCTTTATGGTTTGGACATCTGCCGTAAAGGATGCAGCGCGCCATGGCTTTCAAGTTCAAGAACGTCGACTTCATCGGATTCGACGCCATGCTTTCCGAAGATGAGCGGCTGGTCCGCGATACCGCTCGCCGGTTCATCGACGACAACCTGATCCCCATCATTGAAGAGTGCAATCGCGAGGGCCGCTTCCCCCGCGAGCTGGTCAAGCCGATGGGCGAGATGGGCTTCTTCGGCGCCAACCTGCATGGCTATGGCTGCGCCGGCATGTCCAACGTCGAATATGGGCTGGTCACGCAGGAGATGGAGCGCGGCGACTCCGGCATCCGCTCGTTCGTCAGCGTGCAGTCCGCGCTGGTCATGTATCCCATCTACACCTTCGGCTCCGACGAGCAGAAGGACGAGTGGCTGGCGGCGATGGCGAAGGGCGAAAAGCTGGGCTGCTTCGGGCTGACCGAACCGGATTTCGGGTCGAACCCCGGCGGCATGCGAACACGCGCAAAGCGCGACGGCACCGACTACATCCTGAATGGCGAAAAGATGTGGATCACCTCCGGCTCGATCGCGGATGTGGCGGTGATCTGGGCCAAGGTCGAGGATGAGGACGATCGTGTGCGGGGATTTCTTGTCCCTGCCAAGACGCCGGGCTTCCGCGCCTTTGATGTGCACGGAAAATGGTCGCTGCGCGCGTCTGTCACCTCGGGGCTGTCGCTGCAGGACGTCCGGCTACCCGCCTCGGCTGTGCTGCCCGGTTCGGGCGGCTTGAAGTCGCCGCTGATGTGCCTGAACCAGGCGCGTTATGGGATCGGCTGGGGCGCGCTGGGCGCGGCCATGTCCTGTTATGACACGGCGCTGCAATACTCGCTGATGCGCAAACAGTTCCGCGATCAGCCCATCGCCAGCCACCAACTGGTGCAGGAGAAGCTGGCGTGGATGATTACGGAGATCACCAAGGGGCAGTTGCTCTCGCTCCAGGTAGGCCGCCTGAAGGATGCCGGCAAGGTTGGCCATGAACACATCTCCATGGCCAAACGGAATAATGTTGCCATTGCGCTCGAATGCGCGCGGATGGCACGCGATGTCCTGGGCGCCAACGGCATCAGCGACGATTATCCGGTGATGCGCCACATGATGAACCTGGAGTCGGTTAAGACCTACGAGGGCACGCAGGATATCCACACCCTGATCATCGGGCAGGCCATCACCGGCATTGCGGCATACTGAAACCGCCGCGATGCGTCTATCCTCCGGACGATACAAAAGATCTGTGCTGGATTAGGTAGCAACTTGCTCCCCCGAATGCCGTCTAAACCCGGTAAGGGGTAGTGTTTCTTGACGCTGAAGACCACATCCGTCGCCGTAGTAAAGAGCATGCAACTCCCACGTAAGCCGGAGTTTGATGCCCTGCGCGGCCTGTTTCTGGTGTGGATGACGTTGACCCATCTGCCGACGCGGGTGAGCGATCTGGTCAATCAGCCCTTTGGATTTATCTCGTCGGCGGAGGGGTTTGTCTTCCTGTCGGCGCTGCTGGTTGGGCGTGTTTATATGCGCCAGGCAACCGAAAACCGGGGCCGGATGCGCAGCAAGCTGTGGAAGCGCGCGCTGCGCGTCTACGCCTACCATGTGGTTCTGCTGCTGCTGGCCTTCACCTTCGCGGCGGCCTTCGCGGTCTACCGCCATCATGCCGCGCTTGAGCATCTGCTGGACTTCTACATTGCGCACCCGGCGGTCGCCATCGTCGGATCGCTGCTGCTGATCTATTGCCCGCCGCTGCTGGATATCCTTCCCATCTACGTCATCTTCCTGCTGGCGTCGCCGTTTGCGTTCTCGATCGCGGTGAAACGCAGTTGGCGGCCGGTCATCTTCGGCAGCACCATCATCTGGCTGCTGGCGCAGTTCGGCTTGCGCGCTGCCGTCCAGCACTACGTGGTCAGCATTACGCACCTCCCCATTCCCCTGCAGCAATGGGGCGCCTTCAATCTCTTCGCGTGGCAATGGGTCTGGATCATGGGCATGTGGATGGGCGCGCGGTCGGTGGAGGGAGAATTGCCGCTGCACTCTCTTCCCAAATGGGTCTTCTGGGTTGCGGGAGCCGTTTGTGTTGTCTTCATGGGCGTGCGGCACGCATGGTGGGGGCCGCGATGGACGCAGGAGAGCCTTGGCCTGCTGCTGGACAAATGGCAGCTCGGCCCGCTGCGCGTGCTGAACATCATCGCCTTCGTCTGTGTGCTCTACAGCCTGCGCGGAGCGGTGCGGTGGGTCATCTCGCGCGAGCCGTTTATCACGCTGGGACGCGCGTCGATTGAGGTCTTCTGCGCGCACCTGCTCTTCGTCTTTGTGGGCCTGGCGCTTCTCTACGGCGAAGTGCCTCAGCTCCACGGCGTTTATGCGCTGTCGCTGCTGATCGCAACGTTCATTGGGCTTCTCTATGTGGCGCAGCGCCAGGTGCGTCGAAAGCGTACGGAAAAGACGCGCACAACTCGAGCTCCATCGCCTATAGCCGATACCGCGGCATGATCCGATGTACTTTTTGCGGGCCGCCGCCTAGACGGCGACGGTAAAGCTCTCTTCCGTACGAATGACCGGCCGATAGAGCGTGTCGCGCTCAAACGGCTCGCGGCCGGCCTCGCGGATGAGCCGTATCAGATCGCTGCGGCGCATCCCCTGCGGCGTGCTCGCGCCCGCGTCGTGATAGATCTTCTCTTCGATCACAGTGCCATCGATGTCGTCCGCGCCGAAGCGCAGCGCGACCTGCGCGATGCCGGCGGTCATCATCTGCCAGTACGCCTTGATATGCGCGAAGTTATCCAGCAGCAGGCGGCCGACGGCGATCTGCCGCAGGTCAGTCAGCCCAGTGGTGCGCGGCAGATGCTGCAGCGGCGTATTGTCCGGGTGGAAGGCCAGCGGAATGAATGTCTGGAAGCCGCCAGTATCGTCCTGCACCTCGCGCAGCTTCAACATGTGATCGACGCGGTCTTCGTCGTTCTCTACATGACCGTAGAGCATGGTGGCGTTCGATCGTAGTCCGAGCCTGTGCGCTGTTCGCGCCGTCTCCAGCCATTCTCCGCCATCGATCTTGTGATCGCAGATGATGTGGCGCACGCGGTCGGAGAAGATTTCCGCTCCGCCGCCGGGCATGGAGTCCACACCGGCGTCCTTGAGTCTCACCAGCACTTCAGGAATAGTGATCTTCGCGCGCCGGGCGAGGAACGATACCTCCACCATAGTGAATGCCTTGACATGCACCTTCGGGAAGCGCTGCTTCAAACCGCGCACCAGGTCGAGGAAGTATTCCAGCGGCAGATCGGGATGCAGGCCGCCGACAATGTGAAACTCGGTGACTGCCTCGTGATATCCGGTCGCCGCAGCGGTCCAGGCTTCTTCCAGAGCCATCGTGTATGCGCCGGCGTCATCCTTCTTGCGGCCGAAGGCGCACAGCCGGCACGCCGCGACGCACACGTTGGTCGGATTGATATGCCGGTTCACGTTGAAGTACGTGATGTCGCCGTGCATCGATTCGCGCACCCAGTTGGCCAGCCAGCCCACCGCGAGAATATCCTCGCTGCCATAGAGCGCCAGCCCGTCTTCAAAGCCCAGGCGCTGCCGGGCGAAGACTTTCTCCGCAATGGGGCGAAGCTGCGCGTCATGCGTACGGAATTCGCCGCTCGACTTTGGCTCCAAATCAGACACGTTCACAAGCTCCATCTTACGCCGCCGGATCAGGCATGGCGATCATTGCAACGACGATCGCAACCATGTTCGCGACGATGATCTCAACACGGCCCTTGCCTTGATTGGGCCCCCGGCACAGCTTGACGCATCACGCGACGCTAAGCATGGCGGAACGTCTAACCAGCGATACCTCTGCTGATACCATGCAGTGCAGCGCTCTTCCATTTTATCGAATGCCTGACCAAGCGAGATCTCCCCGAGACATGCGTTCCCTGATAGCCCGAATTCTTCTGCTCGCCGTCGCTACGGTGATGGCAGTCCATGCGGCAGAGCCTGTCATTCTTCCGAAGGTCAGCTTCGACAATCTGAGCAAGGACCGGGTCACGCTGCCAGCGGATTTTCATGGAGACCGCAATCTCCTGCTGCTCTACTTTGACCTGACGCAGCAGGGGGAGATCGATGACTGGAACGCCATCATCGACCGATGGCGTGCCGGCGATGCATCGCTCAGCTCTTATACGTCTGCTCGTCTCCTCGCAGAAGAATTTTCTCTCACGCTGGTGGCAGAATGCCTCCATGCGCAGCGCGTCCGACCCCAGCCACTGGCCGACCACGCTGCCGGTGTACCTGGACAAGCGCGCCTTCGAGCGCAAGCTCGGTATCTCATCGGAGAAGGAAGTGTTGCTCCTGCTCGCCGACCGCCAGGGACGCATTCTCAGCAGGATCAGCGGGCCTTCGACGGACAGCAGCCGCAACGTAATGAGGACCGCGCTGAATGCCGCAGGCGCGCATCTGGTCGCTGTCCCTGCACAGCAGGCAGCGCCGCCTCCGCAGTGATGCGCCGGCTTCCTCCACTTCAATCGGTCAGGTCAACGCCTTGCGCATGACCAGCGCGTTCGTTCCATCGGCGTAATAGCCGGGGATGCGTCCCGTCTGCTGATATCCGAGGTGCTCGTAGAAGGCCTGGGCCACGCCATTGTTGGCCGCCACTTCGAGCGTGATCGCAAAGCAGCCCATGCCGCTCAGGAGCGCCTCGCCAGCCTGCATCAGCAATCGCCCAAGCCCGTTGCGGCGAAACTCCGGCGCGACATCGATGGTGATGAAGTGACCTAGCTTGCGACCGGCCTCCAGCTTCCAATCCACCACGCAGAAGCCGGCGATCGCGCCTGCGGACTCGGCCACCGTCGTGGTGCTGCGAGGATGCCGCACGAAGTATTGCAGCTCCGCACGCGAATAGGAGATCTGCGGTGGAAAGCAGCGCGCGTCCAGACGCACCAGCTCCGGAAGATCCTCCGCTGCAAAAGCGCGCAGCCGGATCTGCGAGAGGTCTAAAGCGTCTTTCCTGTCGGCATCGGGAGGCAAAAGCGATCGCTCGTATGCCCGCTCGTAAGAACAGGCCACATAGGGTGAGCTTGCGCTTTCACAGTAACAGGAAATGCCCTGCGAACTCTTGCGGCGGCGATAGCCTACTTTGCGGCAACCGTCACCGCATGGCTGGCGGCATCGCCCTGCGGCTGTACCACGACACCGTTATAGAGCGATGCTGCCAGCAGGCGGCCGCTATTGGAACGCACGCCGCGCACGTGCCAACCTGCGTCCCACCACTTCCAGCTCTTGTCGGACTCGTTTACGGCCATGACCCAGGTAGAACTCCAAGAGGTGATGACGACGCGCTTCAGATCGCTCTCGTACTCGATTCCGTTGATGTCCGAGATTGGCAGCGTGGACATGAAAGTCCAGTTCGCGCCGTTGTCCGTGCTGTAGAACACGCCTTCGCGTCCACCGATCCACATGCTGCCGCCGGGTGCGATGGTGCTGGTACGTATGGTGGTGAGCTTGCCCGGCAAGGGCTCAGGCTGCCATGTCTTGCCGCCGTCCTGGGAGATGGCGATGCCGGTGCGGCGCGTCGCCAGAACGACCGGTCCCATGGAGTGGATGCTCAGATAATCGGTTTGCCCAAGCACCGGCCCACCGGTCCATACCTTGCCCTGATCGGTGCTCTGAAATACACCTGCAGAGGTCGCTGCAAACCACGTGCCGTGACTCAGATCGAATCCGTGGACCCGTCCGTCGATCTCGCCAGCCGGCTTTGCAACGGTCTGGGTGGTCTTCACGCGCTTGCCTTTGCGGCGCGTATAGGTCGTCTTCTCTTCCATCTGAACGACGCGTCCCGCGGTCTGCCAGCGGCCATCCTGCCACACGAATATGCCGTGGCTGGTGCCGGCCAGCAGGGTTCCGTCCGGACTCTCCGCGAGGCTGAAGACGTCGCGCCCATCCAGGCCCTGGCTCTGCTGCTGCCAGCTCTTGCCGTCATCGCCGGAGGTGAAGACGCCGCCGTACATCTTGTCATTCACCACTCCGGCGTAGAGCCGGTTTGGATCCTTGACATCCTGCGCCAGCGCAGCCACCTGCCGCTGCGAGAAGCCGCGGTTGGATTCGGCGAAACTGACCGCCTGATCGTTGCTCATCAGCACGCCGCTGCGGTCCGTGGCCAGCAGCACGTGGCGGGGATTCTTCGGATCGACGTAGACATCGTTGATGATCACGTCCGGCCCGGTCAGGCGCGTCCAGTTGGTGCCCGCCGAGGAGGTGCGATAGAGGCCTTCTGTTGTTCCGGCATAGACCATGCTGTGGTCCACCGGATCCTGCATCAGCACGCGGGTGCGGCGCGCGGTGGAGGGGATGCCCTGGATCTTGTGGTAAAGCTCGCCGCCGTTCTCGCTCTTGTAGATGCCGGAGCAGGCGCTGGTATAGACGTTTTGAGGAGCCGTCGGATCGATGATGATGGAGAAGACGTCTGAATCATCGATGAGCCCCTGCTTGATGTTGTGCCAGTTCGCGCCGCCATCGGTGGTCTTCCAGGGAAGATGCCAGGTGCCGGCGTAGATCGTCTTCGCGTCCTTGGGATCGATGGCGATGGACTCCACCTCGTGGAGCTCCGCGCTGTTGGCCGGGCTGATCTGGTCCCAGTGCAAACCGCCGTCTTCGCTGCGGAAGACGCCCTTCAGGGTGCCCACCACCAGCATTTTCGGATTCGAGGGCGCCTGCGCCAGTGCGCGAATGGATTGTCCATCCATCGCCGGGCTCTTGATCCAGGTCTTTCCGGAATCGTGGCTGATGAAAAGAGCGCCGTCGGGATGGTCCACCACCCAGGTAGCGACATAGATGGTCTTGGGATCTGCCTCATCCACCACGATGTTGTCGACCATGAGGTCGTCTTTGGGTGAGAGCTTGGTAAGCCGGTGCCAGCTCGCCCCATCGTCGCGGCTCTCGTAGAGCCAGCTATTGGTTGTTCCCAGGTAGAGGTGCTTGCTGTCGGCAGGGTCCGCGGCGAAGCTGCGGGCATCTCCTCCGTCCGGGCCGACGGGAACCCATGCGGTGGCCACCGGGTTCGCATTGGTTGCCGCCTGCGGTGGCAGAGCGAGAAGCGGAAGAGACGAGGCAGAGAGCAGGAGCAGAGACGCGAGACGGCGATTCATCGGGAGGAGCGACCTCTTTTGGGAAAACTGTTACTGCAAGAGTAACGGGGAGAGACAGGGCTGACAATCACCCAAAGGGGTCCGTACCAAGCTGTGCATCTGGCAGATGACCGCCAGCCCGGCAAAGGCGGGTGCCCAAGAAAAAAGGGCTGACCGGAGAACCGGCCAGCCCTTTTGGTGCGGAAGAACGCCTTACTGCTGTGGTGCAGCAGCCGCCTTCTTGGCCTTGTGACGGGCGCGGTGAGCGGCACGGGCGGCGCGGGTTTGTGGCCGCACGCTGTCCTCGTTCACCTGGGTTGTGCCCTGCACGTCGCTGTCGAAGTTGGCACCAGACGGAACCAGGTAGTTTTGCGCCTGCTTACCGGCTTCTGTACCAGTCCGAACCTGGACGCGGGAGGCATCGATGCCCTTCTCCTTGACCAGGTAGTCCTTGGTGTTGACGGCGCGCTGCGCTGCCAGCTTCGGACCCATCTTCTCGTTGGTTGCCGAGTCGCCAACCACAACAGCAGTCGCATCCGACTGACGCTGCAGGTTGAGGGCTACGTCATCCAGGCAGGCCTTGGCTTCGTTGTCGACGCGAGCCGGACGGCGCTTGTCACGATCGAAGTTGATCGAGCAGAGCGTCTGCGTCTTGGGCTGCGGCGGTGGCGGCGGCTGCTCGATGTTGACCGAAGTCGTCGTCGAAGCCGTCTGACCCTTGTCGTCTGAGACGTTGCAGGTCACGGTAATCGGACCGGCCGGCGCGCCAGACGTGTTCAGGGTTGCGGTGTTGTTGCTGCCGTTGATCTGGCCAGCGGAGGTGGAGTAGGTGTAGGTCAGCGGACGATTCTGCGGGCTTACGCCTTGTGCGGTAATCGTCGAGCTGTCGCCCGGCTTCAGCGTGGTCGGATTCGCCGAGCAGCTGATGGTCGGCGGCTCGAACTGCTTGACCTCGAAGTTCGCGGTGCAATCGGCGAACTGGCCGGCCTTTTGCCCTTGCGACGTATGGCCGGTAACGGTATAGCTGCCCGGGTTGAGGCCGTTGGTGTCTACGTTGCCGGTCGTGCTGTCGCCGGTCACCTTGACGCCGTTGTTGCCCGTCCAGGTAGTAGGTGGCGTTCTTCTTGGGGTTCAGGTTGGTTGCGGTTCCGGTGATGGTGACGGGATCGCCAGGATAGACCGACGCCGGGCTCGCCGCGCACTGATAGGTAACCGGCGGAGGCGGCGTGATGCTACCCATGCGATAGACCAGACCAGCGCTGAGGCGAACCACATCGAGATTGGCGCGGCCCCCGGTTGGATACGGGTTCTGCGGGCCAAAATTCACGTGGTAGTACTGATAGTCGGCCTGGAAGACACGCACGGCAAAATGGTGGCCGATCCCGTAATCGAGACCGCCGCCAGCGGTGAGCGCCGGGCCCCAGGTGTTGGGCTGGTGAAGCGGTCCCTGAAGTCGAACCGCGCCGCCCTCGAAGTGCACGAACGGCGTGATGTCTTCAGTGGGATAACGGAACACGATGCCGCCCGAAGCCACCTGCGCGGTGTCGTTGTTACCGTCGGGGTGATCGCTGTACTCCACCTGTCCACCGACGTAGCGATTGAAGTAGTAGGTACCGCTTCCGATCGCACCGTAATCAATGGACGAGTAAGAAATCGGACCAGTGACACCGATCAGGTTGCCACCAGGGACGGTGACCGAACCGTGGGGCGCCAGATACGAATAGCCTGCAAAAATATCGATCCGCGAAGCGTAAGGCGCTTGCAGAGCGGTAGATGCAGGGGCAGGGGCGGCAGGCGCAGCCGCCGGAGCGCTGCTCGACGACTGGTCTTGAGTGGGCTGAGGCGGAGTCTGCGTTGAATTCGGAGTCGGCGTCGACGGCGAAGTCGTGTCCTGAGCAAAGAGAGCCGTTGTTCCCAGGCCTACCGCGCAGGTTACGAGCAGAATCCGGCTCAGAGAATGCAACGGACGTAAATGCATGCGTCTATCCTCCGCAACCGTACTGAAAGTCATACAAATCAATTACGAATGGCACTTGAGTGTCCCATCATACCCCAGAACACTCTCGCCACCCGGAAGACAACGAGCAGGCAGCGCAAGGAAAAAAGCTACCATACGTTGCCTAGGTTAGTGCACATTTTAGTGGGTGAGTTGCCTAGAATTTTCAATAGGTTATCCAGAGCATCACCACAGTAACCCGTTTCATGAACTGCCAGGCCGCCGCTACAAAAATGGTGCACCTGCCCGGGACAAATCCCGGACTGCACCATCCTAATGGCAGATTCCACCAATTCAAGTACTATTTCGCCTGAAATTGAGGTATTTAAGGCACTTCCTGGTGGATAACAGCGGCGAATCGCGAAGTGCGGGTTTTCCTAACGGAAAAGCCCCATGGATTTGATTGTCCCGATGAGTTTGATTGTTCTGCACGCGCCGGAAGCGAAAATGCTTCAGCTCAGGTTGAGTGTCCGCTTGAGGCTGCCCCGCTCCCGCAGGATCTTTTCCTGCAACAGCGTGATGGCATAAATGAGCTGCTCCGGCCGCGGCGGGCACCCCGGCACGTAAACGTCCACCGGGATGATCTGATTCACGCCCTGCACCAGCGCGTAATTGTTGAAGACGCCGCCCGACGTGGCGCAGGCGCCCATCGAGATGACCCATTTGGGCTCCGGCATCTGCTCCCAGAGACGGCGAATGACCGGCGCCATCTTTTGCGAGACGCGCCCGGCGATCACCATCAGGTCCGATTGACGCGGCGAGGGACGGAAGACCTCTGCGCCGAAGCGCGCCACGTCGAAACGCGCCGCGCCCATCGACATCATCTCAATCGCGCAGCACGCGAGACCGAATGTCATGGGCCATACCGAGCTCTTGCGAATCCAGTTCACCGCAAAATCGAGCGAGGTGAGAATGATGCCCTCCGGCGCTGCTTCGCCGAAGTTGGCCTCCTGCACCTTCATCTGGTTTTTGGCGCTGCTCTCAAGTGAGCCGAAGAGGTAGCGGTCGCGCGGCGCAGCTGTGCTCATGGAGCCAGTATAAACCGGCTTGCGAGACTATCCTAGTGGCTGGCTGGTGCCGGCTTTGCGTTGCCGGAGGGCGGAACGGTGTTGTCAGTATGCGTAGCGGTGCTGTCACTGTTGTTCAGCACGATCACCTGATCCGGCCTGGTGTAGCGGAGCCGCATGTGGGCTTCGTACTCGATGGCATCGGGATCGGTCTTCAGGTGCTCGACATGGGCCTTCAGGCGGCTGTTCTCGAGCTTGATCTTCTCCAGTTGCTGCGCGAGCACGCGGTCTTCGCTGCGCTTTGCGCGATAGGCGATGACGCCATTCGCGCCGAACAGCGCGTGGTAGCCCAGCAGAACGGCGATGACCACAGCGAAGACAGTCGCGATGCGGCGGCGCTGTCCGTAGGCGGCGGTAGCGACGGTGAAGCGCCGCGCCAGCCGGCCGGGCTGCGTCTGTGCCGCGTTTGTCACTTTTCGATCCACTGCGTCTTGATTCCCTTTCCTCCGGGACCTTCCTGCTACTGAAGAACCCAGTTTTTTGCAGCCTCTGTGAGCGTTGCGCTCTCGCGCTCATCCCGCGCTTCGGTATAGACGCGGACCACAGGCTCCGTGCCGGAGAGGCGATAGCAGACCCATGAACCATCGTCGAAGATCAGCTTCAGGCCATCGGTGCGCACTACCTGCTTCACCTTCTGCCCTGCAAGCTCCGTGGGATCCTTCCGCACCTTCTCAGTGAACTTGTGCTTCACCTCATCGGTCAAGCGGAAGTTCTCGCGCACCGGATAGAAGGAACCATATTTGCCAAACAGTTCTTTGAGCTGCTCGCCGATGCTCTGGCCGCGGCGCGCCACCATCTCCGCCATCAGCAGGCCGGCGATGACGCCGTCCTTCTCCGGCACGTGGCCGCGGATGGTCAGGCCGGCGCTCTCCTCGCCGCCAATCGCGATCTCGTCTTTGAGGATCAATTCGCCGATGTACTTGAAGCCCACCGGCGTTTCGTAAAGCTGCACTCCCTGCTTCTCCGCAATCGCATTGATCAGATTGGTGGTGGCAACGGACTTCGCAACGCCGTTCTTCCAGCCGCGCGTCTCGATCAGATATGCGAAGAGCAGCGCGATCACATAGTTCGGCTGGATGAACGTGCCGTCGGCATCGAGGATGCCGAAGCGATCGGCATCGCCGTCTGTCGCGACACCGATGTGCGCACCGACCTCCTTCATCTTCGCTCGCGCATCGCCCAGCAGATGATCGTCCGGCTCCGGCGCATGGCCGCCGAAGAGCACGTCGCGATAGTCGTGCACGCAATGCACGTCGATGCCGTGATTGCGCAGAATGTCTGACGTATAGCCCCGCGCCGCGCCCCAGAAGGGATCGAAGACAATCTTGATCTTTGCCGCCTGAATCGCCTTGAAATCCACCAGCTCGCCCAGGCGCTTCAAATAATCCGGCTTCACATCCAGCTTCTGCACATTCTCGACCGGCTTCGCCTGCGCAACCGGGGCGTCCCCGAGCGCGCGAATCGCCGCTTCGATCTGCCCCGTCGTCTCCGGCAGCGCGGGCGCGCCATCAGGCGTGGAGAACTTGATGCCGTTGTACTCCGGCGGATTGTGCGACGCCGTAAAGTTGATGCCGCCGCTTGCCTTCTGCTGCCGTATCGCGTACGCGATGGCCGGCGTGGGAGCCGCATCCGGAATGACCACGGGCGTCACGCCGTGCTGGGCCAACAGGCGGGCCGCCTCGTCCACGAACATCTCGCCGAGGAAGCGCGGATCGCGCCCCACCAGCACGCGGTGGCTGCCCGGCTTGCCGGCGACGTAGGTGGCAATGCCGGTAACGGCGCGGCGAATGTTGGCCAGCGTAAACTCCTCCGCAACGATGGCTCGCCAGCCCGAGGTTCCGAACTTGATCTCTGTGGCCATATCTCTCCTGTCTTTCCGTTCTGTCGCAACGCGCCCACGCCGCCGTGCGCTTCTGTCTCTAACAACACTCTCGCATGGGATGCGGCCCGCCGAGGATTGTATGGCAGAGCTTGCCTCTCTCGCATATTCTTCGGCAATCGGCTGCCTGCTATGACCGACACTCGCCTGATTCTCGTGACCGCTTCGCCGCGTGCGGAAGCGAAGCGCATCGCGCATGCGTTGGTCGAGGAGCACCTGGCCGCCTGCGTGAATCTCATCGGCGGCATTCATTCCGTCTATCGATGGAAGGAGACGGTGGAAACAGCCGACGAGGTCCTGCTGCTGATCAAGACCCGGCAGGAAAAGGTCGATGCCGTCCGCACGCGCGTCCACGAGCTGCACAGCTATGAGGTGCCGGAGTTTCTGGTGCTGGACGTGGCCGAGGGCAGCAGCGCGTATCTGGAGTGGATCGCTTCCTGAGGTGGGCGGAGGATCGAGGCGAATGCTTTATTCTGACAAGGAGAGGAAGGATTGATCCGTCACGCATGCACTGGTTGTTCGCCGTCTTCGTTGTGAGTCTGTGCGCGCTGCTGTGGGCAGCCATCTCTGTGGCACGGCACGTCCGCCGCGGCCGACAGCAACTGCCCGCCGAGACGGCCGCAGCCGGCGAGACGGAAGTGAAGCAGGACAATCTCTGATTCGCACGTTGTAGCGAAGATCGCGAAGGAATCGGGAGAAGAGCACGATGCGCCAGACAGCCGCAAGCCAGACCGTCGCAACCCAGACAGCCGTAAGCCAGACCATTCCAGACCGCAGCACTACCGCCGTGAACACGCGCTCGCTCGCCCGTCAGGCAGGGATCGTGGTCGCCGCAACCGCGCTGGTGGCGCTTTGCGCGCATATCTCGATCCCGCTCGGGTTTACGCCGGTGCCCATCACCCTGCAGCCTTTTGCCGTGCTGCTGCTGGGACTCCTGCTGGCGCCCGGGATCAGCTTTGCCGCATTGTCGCTCTATTTGCTGGAGGGTGCGGCCGGCCTGCCGGTCTTCAGCCCGCACGGGCTGGGCGGCGTCGCGCAGCTCTTTGGACCAACGGGGGGATATCTGCTGGCTGCGCCGTTTGCCGCTGCGCTTGCGGGCCTGATCTATCGCAATAGCCGAAATAGCCGCAACGGCGCTCGGACGTTTCTGTTTGCGCTCGCCGGCGCCGCGGCGGGCGACATCGTTCTGCTGACAGTCGGCGCTCTGTGGCTGGGCATGCTGGCGCACACCAGCCTTTCCACGCTGATGAGCGTTTCCGTGGTGCCATTCCTGGCCAGCGACGCCGCGAAGGTGGTTGCGGCCGCGGTATGCGCGCAGATATTCAGCTCCTTCTCTAAACGTTCCGCGCAAACCGAATAGCGCGATTGGATTCACCCGGCTCTTCGGCCGGCGCATTTGAAAGGACTCAGGCAGCGTGAGCACCGCACCTCATACCGCACCCCAGTTGGAATCCACACAAACCGGTATTCGCGAAATCAAAATCGCGCACTCACCGGACTCCGATGACGCATTCATGTTCTACGGGCTCGCCACCAACAAGGTGCGCGTGCCGGGCTTGAAGTTCACCCACACGCTCACCGACATTGAAACGCTGAACCAGAAGGCCATCCACGAGGCCTACTACGACGTCACCGCGATCTCCTTCCACGCCTACCCCTACCTGCAGGACAACTACACGCTGATGGCGTGCGGCGGCAGCGTGGGCGAAGGCTATGGGCCGATGATCGTCGCGAGCAAGCACTTCTCGCTGGACGAGATTAAGCAGGTGCGCATCGCGATTCCCGGCGAGCTCACCACTGCGGCGCTCTCGCTGAAGCTCTTCGCACCTGAGATTCGCACCACACTGGTTCCCTTCGACCAGATCATCCCGCAAGTGGTCGCAGGCAAACACGAAGCGGGCCTGATCATTCATGAGGGACAGCTCACCTACTCCAGCAGCGGGCTCTTCAAGGTGCTCGACCTGGGCCAGTGGTGGCGCGAGCAGACCGGCCTGCCGCTGCCGCTGGGCGGCAACGCGATCCGCCGCAGCCTGGGCGATGAGACCATGCGCGTGATCACCAAGGCGCTGCGTGAGAGCATCCAGCACGCGCTCGATCACCGCGAAGAAGCGCTGGCCTACGCGATGCAGTTTGCGCGCGATCTCGATACGCAACTGGCGAATCGCTTCGTGAGCATGTACGTCAACGAGCGCACGCTCAACTATGGCGAAGACGGCAGGCAGGCGATCCGCAAGCTGCTCGAACTCGGCCACGAGCGCGGCATCATCCCGCATCCGGTGAAGGTGGACTTCGTCGGCTGAGGCAAGCGAATCTGCAGATGAAGAGGCGGCCATCGGCCGCCTCTTTCCTTGTTACATCAACCTAATCGTCGTCGTCATCCTTGTGGCGCTTCACCGGCGCCAGCAGCGCTGCCGGTACCGGCGCCTCGCCCTTCGCATCCTTCCACAGAATCACGTTCAGCTTCTGCGGATCGGCGCGATCTTCGTGGCGGAAATCCATCTTCGCGGATTCCTTCGCGCCCGGTGCCGACGGCTTGTTCGCCGTATAGATCAGGTTATTGTCGCGGTTCGAGTAGTCGGCGTCGAACGCCGGCTGGTCGCCCGCTCCGGCGAAGACCGTCGCGATCGGCGGCGCGAATGCATCGTTGTTGTTCATCGGAGGCAGGTCCAGCAAATCTTCCATCGTCCGCACCATGCTGACCGTGGTGTAGAAGTGGTGATCCACCAGGGGCGTCGCCTGCCGCGGCGCGTACTTGCTGATGATGAGAGCCGTGCTGCGATGGGCGTCGACGTGATCTGCACCGGCTTGCGCATCGTCCTCCAGGATGAAGAACGCAGTGTCATCCCAGTACGGGCTATGCGAGATCGCCTCCACTGCGCGGCCGACAGCAAGATCGTTGTCCGCCACCGAAGCATTCGGCGTCGGCATGCCCGCGCGCGTCCCCGCGGTGTGATCGTTGGGCAGGCGCAGCATCACGAAGTTCGGCATTTCGTCATGGCCGCTGTTACGTGACGCCACCCATTTTTTGAAGTAGGTGTTGAACTCCTCAAAACGCATCTGGTCCGGGAAATCGAGTTGGAAGTCCGGATAGAGCGGATCGAAATGCCCCACCAGCTCCGGCTTGGTGGCCACATTCTGCGCGATCAGCGGAATGCCCCATGGATACTTGCTGGTGCCGCCGCCATAGTTCTCCGGCACCGCGGTGCCCGGCCGAATACCGTTCCTGGCGCACTTCTGTCTCTCCGGCTCCGGCGTGCCCTCCGTCGGGCTCTGCCGCGGCGCAGGTTCGTCGCTGCCGCAGAAGTGTGTCGCGATGTACTCCGCGAAATGGAAATACGTTTTGTGGTGCCGCGCAAGGTTGGTCCACAGGTAGCTGCTCTGCGGCTCGTTCACGTCAGCAATCTTCTCCGTGAGCGGAAAACCATTCTCGACCACGCCTTCGAAGTCGTACACGCGCTCGTTGCCGCGATAGGCCTGCTGCCAGGTCTTCTCCGTGTAGTCGCTGGAGATGGCAGCCGTCGACCACACGTGACCGTCGCCCGATACCTCGCCGGAGTCGTAAAAGTTGTCCAGTATGCCGAAGCGCTCCGCCAGCTTGTGCTGGTTCGGCGTGATGCTGCGGCCGTACATGGTCAGGCTGGGATCGTTGTTGCCCGCCGGCAGGTCGCCGAAGATCTGATCGTAGGTGCGGTTCTCCTTGATGATGTAGATCACGTGCCGGATCGGATTCCTGCCGCCCTGGAAGTGAATGTGCACTGCGGCGGCGTTCTGCATGTTGCTCGCGACGGTCTGCCTGGTCAGCTCGGGCAGATGCGCGTCGAGCTGCGAAAGCTCCACGCCGGCAACAGAGCCGTAGAGGAGCGTCGCAATATAAGTGGACTTGCCTCGCATCCGAGGCGCGGCAGCAGCGTGACGCTGCGGTGTGTTGTTTGGACCGGTCCCCTTGCCCTTGCCGGTCGCAATGTAGAGGTGCCCTGAGTTCAGCGCGAGGCCGGTGGGCAGCCATTCGGTGGGCACAAATCCTTCGGCCTGCTTGGGCTTGCCTGCGCGCAGTCCGCGCGTGCGAAAGATCGCAACCGAATCCGTTCCCGCATTCGCAGCGTAGAGACGCTGGCCATCTTTGCTGAGCGCGAGCGCATTCGGCTCGCCGCCGAAATACGTCTGACCCGGCAGACGCGTGTCGAAGATGCCGGCCAGCTTCATCCCCCTGCCGCGCAGCAGCGCGACGGCAGCCACGGCATCGCGATTCGCGAGCGCAACATACAGCGTCTTCTGATCTGGCGACAGCGCCAGCGCGGTGGGATGCGAGCTGGGCGAGGTCGCGTCCGACGGCGGCAGCAGAGCCAACTTGCCGATCACCTTGCCGGAAACAAGATCCAACTGGGCGACCGCCGATCCATTCCACAACGCGGCAAACGCGCGCTTGCCGTCGCGGGTCGCGGCGACCGCGATGGGATAGGTGGATGGCACCACGGCGCTCGTCGACAGGTCGAAGCGATGACGCACCGCGCCGCTGGCCGTATCGAGCAGCAGAACATCATCCGAGAGCACATCCGCCACCAGCAGTTGCTCCGCGCCGTCCGTCCCCTTCACCACTGCCAGTCCCGCCGGCGCTGGAATTGCTTTGCCCGCGGGCACCGGCGCATCGAGCTGGTTCTGCATGCGGCCCGCGGCCAGCGTCTGCAGCGGAATCGGGATGAGCCGCTCGGGCGACACGCGTCCGGCATCGATGCGATAGACCGCGATGGCGTTTCCGGTCTGGCTCGGCTTGCTCGGCACAGGCGCGGAGAGCGAATCGAAGGATGCATAGAGATGTGTGCCGTCGCTGCTGAAAGCAAGCCCCTGGTACAACGTTTGGGGCATGCCGGGAGCAGTGCGCGCCTCCGGAAAGTCCGTCACCTGGCCCGAAGTTGTATCCAGCACTGCGATCGACTGCTGGTACTCCGACTCGTAGGTCCCATAGCCCGCGTTCAGCAATGCCAGATAGCGGCCATCGGGCGAAGCGGCAATCGCCATGGGCAGGCTGTTGGTGCGCTGGGGCGTGCCCGGCACCGGCATCAACTGCTTGCTCGTCGGCAGATCGATAGCAGTCTGTTGTGCTCCAGCGCAGGCCGCTGCCATTGCAAGTACCGTCATTGCAAAAGAAGAAACGACACAGATTCCGTGTTTTATCCTCATGAACTCCCGTCCCTGTTCTCTGACCCTTACCAGCGTACTGCGATTACAAAACTGTTACTGTCATCGGCCAGCATGGCTGTTAGCGTCGAAGTAGGACATTCCACAGCTTTCATAAAGGTACCCCTTCATGCTGGTAGAAACGCCCACCGAGACTATCGCCACTATCGCACCTGCGCCGACGTCGGCTGCTGCAGCCCGTGCGCGCAGCAAGCAGGAAGTGCCCGTGCTGGGCCGCGCCGGTCAGAACTTCGGTCGCAACTGGGTCACCACCCTGTTCATGCTGGCCTTCCACATCGGCGCCGTGGCAGCACTCTTCTTCTTCACCTGGACCGGGCTCATCGCCGCAGTGGTTTTGTACGTCCTTGCCATCAACGTGGGCATCGGCATGTGCTACCACCGGCTGCTGACGCATCGCGGCTACAAGGTTCCGAAGTGGCTGGAATATGCCATGACCGCCTGCGCCACACTCTCACTCGAAGGCGGACCCATCTTCTGGGTGGCTACGCATCGCGTCCATCATCAGCTCAGCGATCATGAAGGCGATCCACATACGCCGCACGATGGCGGCTGGTGGGCGCACGTGGACTGGATCCTGAAGGGCGACGCGCTGCATCACGAAACCGCGCTGCTCTCCCGTTATGCTCCGGACCTCGCGAAAGATCCTGTCCATCGCATGCTCAGCCGCTTCCACTGGGTTCCGCTGGTCATCGTTGGCCTGGCGCTGCTCGCTATCGGCGGATGGCCGGCGGTTCTGTGGGGCATCTTCCTGCGCGTCACGATTGGTCTGCACTCCACCTGGCTGGTGAACTCCGCCACGCACATGTGGGGATCGCGCCGCTTCGAAACGCGCGACGAGTCACGCAACCTGTGGTGGGTGGCTCTCTTGACCGGCGGCGAGGGATGGCACAACAACCATCACGCGCATCCTGTCTCTGCACGCCACGGCCTGGCCTGGTATGAGCTCGACCCCAACTACTACGGCATCTGGCTCTTGAAAAAGCTTGGTCTCGCCAAGCAGGTGAAGATCGCGCAATACGATCCCGCCAATCCGCGCCCTGCCGGCGTGGCCTGATCCACATCCCCGCATCACTTAGCGGCGTCCCTGCGGCGCCGCTATACTTTTTGTGATTCACCGGCTCACACTCATGCCTATGCGAATCACGCGGCGCGGTCGGGCAATGTCTTTCTTCATCACGCTCGGTGTCTGCCTCGTCGGCGTCGCTGTCGCGCTCAACGTGGGGTGGATCATCCTCAACTGGCGCCGGCTGGAGTGGGTCATCATCGGCATTCCGTTCTTCGTCCTGCTCATCGCCGGACTCATCCTGAACACCATTTTTCTGGTGCGCGAAGTGCGCCGCAATGAGCAGCAGGACAGCTTCATCAACGCGGTGACGCATGAGCTGAAGACGCCCATCACCTCCATCCGGCTCTATCTCGACACCATGCGCCGCCGCGACATCGCCCACGAGCAGCAGCAGGAGTTCTTCGCCGTGATGAGTGAGGACACAGACCGCCTGATGGCCACCGTGGAACAGGTGCTGAAGGCCGGCGAGCTTGGCCAGCGCGTGCGCCGCCAGATCCGCATGCGTGTGGACATGGATCAACTGGTTCAGGAAGCAGTCACCACCGCGATCTCTCGCTATCACCTGCCCGCGGATGCGATCCATGTGGACCGGAGAGAGCTGCAGGCGGGGTCCAGCTTCGCCGTCGCGGGCAATCCGGAGGAGCTCCGCACCGCGGTGCTCAACATCATCGACAACGCGGTGAAATACTCGCCGGACGGCGCTCATCTCACGGTCGTGCTCTCGGTGGAGAGCGATGCCTGGGTCATGGTCAGCGTCGCCGACCAGGGTCTCGGCATCCCGCAACCGCAGCTCAAACGCATCTTCCGCCGCTTTTACCGCGTGCCCAACCGCAGCATACTGCGCGTCAAAGGCACCGGCCTCGGCCTCTTTCTCGTACGCTCTATCGCACGGCAGCATGGCGGCGACGCCTTTGCCGAGAGCGCCGGAGAGGGCCACGGCTCGACCATCCACCTGCAACTGCCGCGCATCCTTACGCCGGGCGGCTCCATCGAAGGCGGGGCCACCGTATGAGCAGCGCGGCGCACGTCCTGATAGTCGAAGATGAGGAGCATCTGGCCCAGGGCCTGAAGTTCAATCTGGAAGCCGAAGGCTACCGCGCCAGCATCGCACCCGATGGCGAAACCGCGCTGAAGATCGCCGGCACCCCGGATGCCGGCATCGACGCGATCGTGCTCGACGCCATGCTGCCCGGCTGCGACGGCTTCGCCGTGGTGGAGCAGTTGCGCGAGCGCGATGACCGCACGCCGGTGCTGATGCTGACGGCGCTCGGCCGCCCGGAAGATGTGCTCCGCGGATTTGCCGCCGGGGCCGATGACTACCTGCCCAAGCCCTTCGACATCTCGATCCTGCTGGCGCGTCTGCATGGCCTGCTGCGCCGCTGGGCATGGCAGCGGCGCGAGCCCGGTGCGGCGGTGCCCGCGGCGGAGGCGCCCTACACATTTGCCGGACGCACCATCGACTTCGCCGCGCTGGAGTTACGCGTTGAGGATCGCGTCGTCCGTCTCACCGTCATGGAGGCCGACCTGCTGCGCTACCTGGTGCGCCATCAGGGGCGCAACATTCCGCGTAAAGAGCTGCTGGAGCAGGTGTGGCGCATGCGCGAAGACACGGACACGCGCGCTATCGACAACTTCATCGTGCGCCTACGCCGGTATCTCGAGGACGATCCGGCGAATCCGGTCTTTCTCAGAACCGTGCGCGGCATCGGCTACCGCTTCGAGCCGCAGAGCGCCGAGCCACAGACCACCGAACCCCACATCGAGTCATAGACTGGCGCTCCGCCGCGACGGACTGAGGGGTTTCATCCGGATTTACATCCTGATTTGCATCCGGGGCTCGAATGCTGCATCCTAGCTGTATAGGGGGTGGGGGTATATGGCCGAGATCGTTTCCCGGGAACTTACCTTTCAGATTGACGGTATGCACTGCGGAGCTTGCGTGCAGCGGGTAACGCGCGCGCTGAACCAGGTGCCGGGCACCCAAGTGGATGAGGTGCGGGTGGGCGCTGCGCGAGTTCACGCTGATACGCAGCCGCCGGACGCATTTCTCGCCGCCATCCGTAAGGCGGGCTTCGAGGCGCACCTTGTCGAATAATCCCATCACCACTGCGGCGCCGAATACGAAGAAGACTCCAAGCGTCGAATCGACACCAGAGATGACCGTGGAGACCGTCGTACTGCCGATCAGCGGCATGACCTGCGCGGCCTGCCAGACGCATGTGGAGCGCTCGCTGCGCGCCGCGCCCGGTGTCGTAGACGCAACCGTGAATCTGCTGGCTCATTCCGCACGCGTGATGTATGAGCCAAGCGTGTCGTCGCTGCGGGAGCTGGTGGCCGTGGTCGGCGAATCGGGGTATGAGGCGAAGCTGCCCCGGCAAACCGGCGATCACGACCACGAGACTCATGGGGGCCAGCATGACCACACTGCGGGCCGTCATCTGCTTCCGACCGCACTGGTGACCATCGCGGCCGCCGTTATCGTCATGCTGATGAGCATGCACCAGCTGACCTACGGAGTTTCGCTCGCGCTCGGCGCGGTCACGCTGCTCGGCATGGCGACCGCCGGCGCGCCTGTCTATCAGCGTGCCTGGCGGGCGGCGCGACATCGCACCACCAACATGCACACACTGGTCGCTCTGGGCACGCTCGCGGCGTTTGCCTACTCGGCGGCGGCCACGCTTTGGCCTGGGCTGCTCACGCGCCACCACATTCGCCCCGATCTCTACTACGACTCGGTGCTCTTCATCCTGGGGTTTCTGCTGCTCGGCAACTGGCTGGAGACGCGTGCACGCAAGCGCGCTCTGGATGCGGTCCGCACGCTGGCTGAGCTCGAGCCTGCGCAGGCACGCATCCTCAAAGAGGGCCGCGAGCTGAGCGTGCCTACCGCCACCGTGCTGCCGGATGACGTTGTTGTGCTGCGTCCTGGAGAACGGGTGCCCGTCGACGGCATCGTCTTGCGCGGCGCCACCAGCGTCGACGAATCTCTGCTGACTGGCGAATCGCAGGCGGTCGCAAAATCTGACGGAGACACCCTCATCGCCGGATCACTGAACTACGACGGCGCACTCGAATACCGCGCCACCGCTGTCGGCGCGGAGAGCCGCCTGGGCCAGATCCTGCGGCTGGTCGAACAGGCGCAGTCCACGCGCGCGCCCATGCAGCAGCTTGCAGACCGCGTCAGCGCCATCTTCGTGCCTGCCATCATCGGGCTGGCGATTGCGACCTTTATCGCGTGGTCGTTCTTCGACGTCAGCCGCGCCTTCGCCATCGCCGTCGCCGTGCTGGTGGTTGCATGTCCCTGCGCGATGGGGCTTGCAGTGCCCGCAGCGTTGACCGTCGCCATCGGACGCGGCGCGCAGCTTGGCGTTCTCTTCAAGGGCGGCGAAGCGCTGGAGCGGCTGGCCCATGTGGACACGGTGCTGCTCGACAAGACCGGCACGTTGACCGAGGGCAAGCCGAGCGTCGTCGCGGTGCTGCCGGCCGCCGGACGGTCCGAAGACCGGCTGCTCGAACTCGCGGCCTCAGCGGAACAGCGTTCCGAGCATCCACTGGCACGCGCCGTGCTCCATGCCGCCGAGACGCGCGGGCTCGCGCTTCTGCCCATTGCGGCATTTCAGGCGCGGCCCGGCATGGGTTTGGAGGCCACCGTGAATGGCGCCGACGTTCTCGCCGGCAATGCGCGCCTGTTTGAGGAGCATGGCATCGCGCTGCCCGACGTGCCCACAGAGGCAGGCACGACACCGCTGCATATCGCCCACGATGGCACGTATGCCGGCACGCTCCTCTGTCGCGATGCGCTGCGCAGCGACGCAGCAAGCGCGCTGCGAGCGCTCGACGAGATGCATCTGGAAACCATCATGCTGACCGGCGACACCGCCGCCTCCGCTCAGCCCTTGGCTGACACGCTCGGCATTCGCAAGGTCTACGCCGGCCTTTCGCCGGAGCAGAAGCTCGCGCGCATCCGCGAGCTGCAGCAGCAGGGCGCGCGCGTCCTGATGGTGGGTGACGGCATCAACGATGCGGCTGCCATCGCACAGGCAGACTCCGGCATCGGCATGGGAACGGGCACCGAGCTGGCGCGCGAGGCAGGCGACGCCATCCTGCTCCACAGCGATCTTGCCGCGATGGTGGCGGCGCTGAAGCTGGCGCGCGCAACCCGTCGCGTGATGAAACAGAATCTGGGCTGGGCCGCCGGCTACAACCTGCTCGCCCTGCCGATTGCCGCCGGAGCGCTCTGGGCTGCCTTCGGCATCCTTCTCTCGCCGGCGGTGGCTGGCGCCGCCATGGCGATGAGTTCCCTGAGCGTGCTGCTGAACAGTCTGCGCCTGAGGCGCTGGAGGCCAGCATGAAGCAGATCAAAACCGCCGCTGCACAGAAGCTGCAGAAGCAATCCGCTGCCTGCGACACCGACAGCAAGCTGGCCGTCGCCGTTGATCCCGAGTTAAAGGCTGCCGCAGTGCGCCGTCTGCATCGCATCGCGGGACAGGTGCGCGGCCTGGAGGCCATGGTGGATCAGGAGCGCTACTGCGCTGACATCCTGGTGCAGATCGCATCCGTGCAGGAGGCATTGCGCGGGGTGAGCCGCTTGCTGATGCGCAACCACCTGGAACACTGCGCCACCATGGCGATCCGCGATGGCGGCGACACGGCCAGCGCGATGTATGACGAGTTGCTCGACCTGGTGTATCGGCATGCACGCTAGGACGCGAAGGAACAGGTGGCAGCAACGGCTGAATTGCACTCTAAACTACAGCTGACATGCAGGACTTTGTGCCGAAAGGAGCTTGATGTGGCTGCTACGTTGACGCTTGATCCGGCCCACACCGCCGTCTTGAGCATGGATTGTCAAGCCGGCATCGTTTCCATCTACACCCGAGAGGCCAAAGACGCTTTTCTGGTTCGAGTCGCGAGTGTTCTCAATCATGCTCGTGCGATTGGCATGACCATAATCCATATCCAGGTAGGCTTTCGACCGGGACTCCCCGAGATCAGTTCCCGAAATGCACTCTTCGCCGCCGTTAAGTCCTCAGAGCAGCATCAGCAGCTATTCCGGGAACCGCTTGGAGCGATCCCGGATACCATCGCGCCCCAAGGCAATGAAATCGTTATAACCAAGCATCGAATCAGTGCCTTCGCCGGCACGGATCTAGCTATGATTCTTCGCGCCAACGACATCGATACATTGGTTCTTTGCGGCATTGCGACCAGTGGTGTCGTCCTCTCCACTCTTATCGAGGCTGCTGACGCCGATTACCGTCTTGCGGTCATCGGCGATTGTTGCGCTGACCTGGACCCAGCGCTTCACGATTGCCTCATCCAGCGATTCTTCCCTACACGCGGGTCGGTCTTCTCCTCTGAGGGTTTTATCGCCGCTTCATCGAGGACGGATAAACAATCGTGAAAAGTTCCTCCTGGACAGATCGGATGCAATGACATAAACCGGCCTTTCCATGGAAGGCTGTGGCGGAGAACTGTAAACTAGCGGCAGGCCGACTGCCGTGCGCATCCTAAAGACGCTACATCCTGAGTGAAGTGATCTCGCACGCCCTCATCGGTGGCGCGCTGTTCACCTTCATTCTCTTTATGCGCCCGCTGGCGGATATCCTCGGGCGTGGTCGTCCGGGAGAGCGCCTCGCTGGCCAGCGTGGGCGAGATCTTCCTCTTCACTCTGCCCAACAGCTTCACCATCACCATCCCGATGGCGGTGCTGGTGGGCGTGTTGCTGGGGCTCAGCCGGATGGCTGCAGACAGCGAAATCACCGCCATGCGCGCCGCCGGCATCGGCGTCTGGCGCTTTGTCGGCATCGTTTCGGTGGTGGCCGTTCTTGCCTGGGGCGTCTCGCTCCTCAATGCGCTCTACCTCGCTCCCAAAGCGGCAGAATCTCTTCTCGCGCTCGAGAACGCGCTGAAGACCTCGCAAGCCTCTTTCGAGATTCAGCCGCGTGTCTTCTACGAAGACTTCAAGAACTATGTGCTGTATGTGCAGAACGTGCGCGGTTCAGTGGGAGCGTCGCAGTGGCAGCACGTCTTTCTCGCCGACCTCACCAATCCCGCTTCTCCGCTCATCATCACCGCCGCCCAGGCCACCGTAGTCAATGACGGCGAGGGCGAAATTCGCATGCGGCTTCGCAATGGAACGCGGCACGAATTCGTCGGCAACGACCCGAACCAGTACTCCGTCTCCACCTTTGCTGAAGCCGACCTTCCCCTGCAGATCGGCAATCAGGAAGACACGCACATCAGCCACGCGGACGCACCTGTGCTCGCCATGTCTACCCCGCGAGTTATACCGGCAATCGCAGCGCCCCGGCGGTCAGTGGTATCGCATCGAGTTCTACAAGCGCCTCGCCTTTCCCGCCTCCTGCTTTGTCCTGATGCTGGTCGGCGTGCCGCTTGGACTCTCCTCCCGCCGCGGCGGCAAGAGCGCCGGCTTCGTGCTCACCATTGTGCTGGTCTTCGTCTACTACTTCCTCTCGCTGACCGGCGTGTCGCTGGCGCGGCAGGGCAAGATCAGCCCCTTTCTCGGAGTCTGGGCGGCCAACATCATCTTCGCCGTCTTCGGCCTGCTGCTTCTACGGCAACTCAGCCGGGGCGGCGTGGCCACTCTCTCGCATTCAGCCTCGCCGGAACCCGCACCGCGGGCAAAGCGCTCGAGCCGCGAATGCCGCTTCTCGAATTCGGCACTGCGGCATGAGCGCTCCGGCCGCCGCAGCTTTCCGCTTATCCTGGACGACTACGTGCTGCGCGAGTTCCTCTCCACCTTCGTCATGGTGCTGCTCCACCTTCGTGCTGCTCATGCTCGTCTTCACCTTCTTCGAGCGGCTCGGCGACATTATCCGCAACCGCACGCCGCTGGTAACCGTAGGCGCATATCTTTTCAATCTTGATCCCCAGCATGATCTACACCCTGCTGCCGCTTGGCGTACTCGTCGCCGTGCTGGTGACGTTTGGCGTGTTGAACCGCTCCAGCGAGCTCACGGCGATGAAGGCCACCGGCATCAGCATCTATCGCGTCATTGTGCCCGTGCTGGTGATTGCTGCGATCCTGGCCGCCGGCTTGTTCCTTTTCGATGAGAGCTATCTGCCTGGCGCGAACCGTCGCCAGGAGGCCCTGCTGAGCGTCATCAAGGGCAAGCCCGCGCAGACGTTCCTTCGTCCGGACCAGAAGTGGATCTTCGGCGAACAGGAGCCGGGAAAGCCTGGCCGCATCTACTACTATCAGTTCTTCGATCCCGACCACGACCGATTCGCGAATCTGTCCGTCTTTGAGTTCGATCCGGAGACCTTTTCGCTGACCCGGCGTATCTTCGCCGATACCGCGCACTGGGATCCGCACCTGAATCAGTGGATCTTCGAAGAGGGATGGGACCGCCACTTCCAGGGCGAGGCCGTCAGCAGCTACGATCGATTCTCGCTCAGCACATTTGCCGACTCTCACCGAGCAGCCGTCTTATTTCAAAAAGGAGAACCGCCAGTCGTCGGAGATGAGCTTCATCGAGCTCTCGCGCTACATACACGACCTGCGGCAGAGCGGCTTCGACACCATGCGGCTACGCGTGCAGCTCGATCACAAGATTGCATACCCGCTCATCACCCTGATCATGGCCATACTTGCAGTGCCGTTCGCGCTCTCGATGGGCAAGCGCGGCTCGCTCACCGGCATCGCCGCCGCCATCGGAGTGGCTATTGCCTACTGGGTTGTCGCCGGAACATTTGAAGCTATGGGCAACGTGAACATGTTGCCCGCATTTCTCGCAGCATGGTCGCCCGACCTGCTCTTCGGCCTCGCAGGCGGCTATCTGCTGTTGAAGACGCCGACGTAACCTTCCTCACAAGCGTTGTTCAGCCGAACCACCGGAGGCATTTCCATGACTCGCTATCGCATTGCAGCACTCGCTCTCGCTATCGCCACAACATCTCTGTCCGGCGCGTACGCCCAGGCTGGAGCAGGCAAAGTTGCACCGGCTCAGCGGGAAGTCCTGCTCCAGGCCGATCATTCCTGGAACGGTGTTCCGTACACGCAGTATGCCAAGGGCCGTCCGGAACTGACGATGCTGAAGCTAACGATTGCTCCTCATACCGCCCTGCCGTGGCACACTCATCCATTTCCCAACGCCGCCTACGTACTCTCCGGCACGCTCACGGTGCACGATAAGGTAAGCGGCAAGACGCAGGTCTTTCGTCAGGGACAGGCATTCGCCGAAACCGTGGACGATGTTCATCGCGGCGAAACCGGCGACGAGCCTGTAGTCCTGCTGGTCACCTATGCCGGCACGCCGGGTGCTCCCACGTCCATCCCGGTCAAGGGAGAACAGAAGGAATACTAGTGCAGCGCAAACAGCAGGGGCGCTACATCAGCGCCGACTCAGCTTGTTACTTGATCGAATCGGATTGAGCGTGGGTCTCGCCCGGCAGCCCTATTTGCGGCACCAGCATGTCTTCTTTGCGATGATCAGGTTGGTCGCGTTCAGCGTCGCCAGCTCAAAGCCGTGCCCGTGCGTGATCGCATCGGTCGGGCAGGCCTCCACGCAGTATCCGCAGAAGATGCAGCGGTTGTAGTCGATGTTGTAGACCTTCGCGTAGCGCTCGGCGCTGGAGATGCGCTTCTCTTCGGTGTTCTCCGCCGCCTCGATGTAAATGCAGTTCGACGGGCAGGCCGCCGCGCACAGGAAGCAGGCCACGCACTTCTCCAGGCCATTCTCATCGCGCTGCAGCACGTGCGCGCCGCGAAAGCGGTCCTGAAAGTGCGCGCCCCGGTTCGGCCCCGGACCGTCGGGATAGTTCTCCACCTCGGTCGGCTTGAACATCTCGCCGAAGGTGATCGACATTCCTTTGGCGACGCCGGCAATGTTGCGCACGATAGACATAGGCCCAGTATACGACGTGCCGGCGTGCGCCGGCAGCGCGCGCAGGGCAACCGAATCCCTGCAGTCGCTGCGGCCGGTGTTTATGGAATCGCACTGGAGCAGTGCGAGGATACTATATATGTCGTGATACGATATATTGATGAAAGATCGAACTGCCCCTCCCCCGTCCACGGCCTGATTGAGCGGCTGGCCGAATTTCGCTATCGCCTCCGCGCCTTCGTGCAGTTCAGTGAACAGGCGGCGCACGCCGCCGGCCTGCAGCCGCAGCAGCATCAGTTGCTTTTGCAGATTGCCGGAGCGCCCGGCCGGCGCCGTTCCCACCATCGCCTATGCGGCCGAGCGCCTTGGCCTGCGCCACAACAGCGTCGTCGAGCTGGCGAACCGCTCCGAAGAAGAAGGTCTGCTCGAGCGCACCAGCGACCACGCACGATGCCCGCCGCGTCCTGCTGCGCGTCACGTCCAAGGGCACACGGCTGCTCCACAAGCTGGCGTCGCATCACCGCAGCGAGCTGGAAGTGATGGGCCCCGACCTGATTGAGGCGCTCACCCGCATCGAGCACTGGGAGCACGATCACGCCGCCGGCTCGCCTGCGTCAGCGCGCAGCTCGGCGCGAGGTGCACGATGAAAAGCCACGCCTCCACCCTTCGCGACTTCACCGTCGACCGCCGCGTCTGGCTGATCTCCGGTCTCGCCATCATCGTCGGCATCGGCGGCGCCGCTTTGGCCGTCATCCTGCTGCGCGCCATCGCGCTGGCCACCAACCTCTTCTACTACCACCGCTTCAGCCTTCGCGATGGTCGGCCCTGCCGGCAGTCCGCTCGGCTACTGGATGGTGCTGGTACCGGTCGTCGGCGGCATCATCGTCGGCATCATGGCCCGCTACGGCTCGGACAAGATTCGCGGCCACGGCATTCCCGAAGCCATTGAAGCCATCCTGCTGAACGGCGCGCGCATCGAGCCGCGCATCGCCGTACTCAAACCCATCTCCGCCGCCATCGCCATCGGCTCCGGCGGCCCGTTCGGCGCGGAAGGTCCGATCATCATGACCGGCGGCGCCTTCGGTTCGCTGCTGGCGCAGTGGGTCAAGCTCACGGATGCGGAGCGCACCACGCTGCTCGTCGCCGGAGCGGCGGCCGGCATGTCCGCCACCTTCGCGGCGCCATTCGCCGCGATGCTGCTCGCGGTCGAGCTGCTGCTCTTCGAGTGGCGTCCGCGCTCCCTCGTTCCCGTCGCCTTCGCCAGCGTCACCGCGGCAGTCCTGCGCGTCATCTGGCTCGGCGCCGGACCGCTCTTCCCACTCTCCACGCACGGCCATCCCCGGCGGCGTCCGATTCGCCGCTCTGCGCTGCGTGCTCGGCGTGATCGTCGGACTCGCCGCCGCCGCCCTGAGCCGCATGATGTACGGCTTCGAAGACCTCTTCGGCAAGCTCCCCGTGCACTGGATGTGGTGGCCCGCCATCGGCGGCCTCGGCATCGGTGTCGGCGGCCTCTTCTTCCCGCGCGGCCTCGGCGTCGGCTACGACAACATCGCCGATCCTGCTGGCAGGGCATGCAACGCTCGCGCTCGTCTTCGGCGTCATCGTCTTCAAATCGCTGATGTGGGCCTTCTCGCTCGGCTCCGGCACCTCCGGCGGCGTACTCGCCCCGCTGCTCATGATCGGCGCTTCGCTCGGCGCACTCTCCGCCCACCTGCTGCACATGCCGGAGGGTCACGCTGGCGCTGCTCGGCATGGGCGCCATGCTTGCCGGCGCGCTCGGCTCTCCGCTCACCGCCATCGTCTTTTCCATCGAGCTCACGCACGCGCTGCCGGCGCTGCTGCCGCTGGTCATCGCATGCATCGCCGCCTACACCATCACCTCGCTCATCATGCCGCGCTCCATCCTGACGGAAAAGCTCGGCCGCCGCGGCCATCACCTCACCCGCGAGTACGGCGTCGATCCGCTGGAGATGGTCAGCGTCGAAGACGCCATGACCGACATCGCCGACGAGCACGCTCCGATCCTCACCGAAGTGCCGGAGGTCTACACCTTTGGCGATGAGACCTGCCGCAGTGCCGCGGAGCGCATGGCCACCACCGGCCATATACGGCTCGCCGTGCTCGACCGCGACACCATGCAGCCGCGCGGCTATGTCTCGCTGCAGGATCTGCTGATCGGCCGCCGCCGCTTCATCGAGCGCGAGGAAGACCGCGAGCGAGTCTTTCGTCTCATGACGTCGCGCACTCCCGAACATCCTGACCCGGTCGTCGACCCGGGAAAATCCGAAGGAGCACCGGTCGAACACGCCAAACGCTAGGTCATTCGTGCGGATGACCTGCAGTCAGTCGTCACCCACAAATCCAGACGTGAGCGACAACGGAGCGAACCCGCCAGCACGCGCCGAAGGCGCAGCCGCCCGTCGGCCGTGCCCGTGCGGCCAGCACCTAGCCGCCCAGTTTGACCAGCGCCGCCGCGCTGGTCAGCCGGCGCTCCAGATGCCGCTCCAGCGTCTGCACGGAGAAGCGCCGCAGATCACGCGCACGCTCGCGCGGCCACGGCTCACCCAAAAGCGCCGCCGCGGGCGCATGAAAGATCTGCGCCGCCAGCCGCTGCGACTCCACGCTCAGCGTTCCGGATGCCAGCCGCTTGTGGTGCACGCACACCAGCCCATCCGACAGCGCATGAAAATACGCCGGCGCGCCCTCCAGTGCTCGCCGCAAATCATGCAGCGCCGCAGCTCCGGCAGCCAGCCCATCAGCCGCGTGATCCACAGCGCGAAGTACGTCACCGGCATCCATACGCTGCCGGCTTCCGCCGCCTCCAGCACCGAGAGCAGCAGGCGGAAGACCGCATCGTTCGGATCGTGATCCGGCTGCGTCTCGTCGATCACTTCCGCGAAGAACGCCAGCGCGCTCAGCCGTGTGTAGTCCACGGCAACCGACAGCGGCGAGCGCAGAATCTCGAAGTAGTCCAGCCGCACCAGCTCCTGCCGCGGCTTTTCGACAAAGCTCGCCTTCACATGCGTCATCGGCTCCAGCGCGCCGCCAAAGCGCCGCCGGCTCTTCGCCGCCGACTTCGCCACGCCCTTCACCTTGCCGAATTCGCGGGTAAACAGCGCGACGATCTGGTCCGCCTCGCGGATCGGCCAGGTTCGCAGCACGATGGCTTCTGCATTCATCGTTTCGGCGTCAAAAAGCAGCAACGCGCAACCCGAAGGCTGCGCGTCTGGCGAACAAATAAGCTCTGTTCGGTTAGCGGCCAAAGTGTGTGGCGTTCTTTTCCGTATAAGCAGCCCACTTCTCCGGCAGGTCATCGCCCGCGAAGATCGCCGAAACCGGGCACACCGGCACGCAGGCGCCGCAGTCAATACATTCCACCGGATCGATGAAGAGCTGTTCCGCCTCCGCGTGATCGCGCCTCGTCCTTCTTGGGATGGATGCAGTCGACGGGGCAGGCATCGACGCAAGCTGAGTCCTTGGTACCGATGCAGGGTTCTGCAATGATGTAAGCCATGAAGCCAATCTCCAGTGCGTGGGGTCATCTCGATTGTAGCAGGCTGACGGCCACCTCGCGAGCAGTGCCTTCTATCTCCTTTGGTCATCTATCGTGATACGAGTGAGCCACTTACAATCGGATCGCGATGCGGCTTTGGCTCTCTCATCACACCGGCATCACGCTGCAACAGCAGCTCATCACCCAGATGCGACTCGCCATTTTGAGTGAAGAACTGCCCGCTGGCCACAAACTGCCCAGCGTGAGTCAATTGGCGCGGCGTTTGAAGGTACATACCAACACAATCCATGCAGCCTATGGTGAGTTGAAGCGGCTCGGACTCGTGGAAACGCGCCGCGGCAGCGGTAGTTTTGTTCTGCGTACGCCGTCGCAACATGTCAATATCTCCTCGGAAGATCCCGATAACCTTGTCGCAATGCTCTTTCATACCGCAGGCGTCCATGGTTTTTCGCGAGAGCAGCGTACGTTCCGCGGTCGATCGATATCTAGCACATCGGCTTCCCAAACATTTTCTTCTCGTCGAGCCGGACCTGCGCCTTCGAGAGATCCTTCTCCATGAGCTGCGGATGATGCTCACGCTTCGAGTGGAAGGCTGTGGCATAGACGAATGCCAGCATGATGATCGGCATCTTGGTGCTGTCGTTCTCGTGAGATCAAGCCAGTTTGCAGCGATCCGCTCCATCCTGCCGCTCTCCGCCGAGGTGATGCCGCTCTCTATCTCTTCTGTTCGCGCGGCATTGCAGGCGCGCCTTCCGGCCCCTCCCAACCTCCTGGTGGCCGTCGCATCCGGTTGGCCGGAATTCCTGACGATTGCGCAGACCGTGCTGCTGGCGGCTGGTCTTCATCCTGACGCTCTGGTCATCCGAGACACCGCACAGCATCGCTGGCGTGACGATATCGAGCGCGCAGACTGCCTCATCTGCGATCGGCTCACAGCCGATCAATCGGCCAGCATCCCGCATCTGATTCCTTTCACTCTGATCGCGGAATCCACGCGCAAAGCGATCCAGTTGCACGAAGAGCAGATCAAGAATCCCCTCACCCTGTAACACCTCAGAAAGTGTCACAACGCACCCTGCACTTTCCAGCACTGCGCCCTTACTCTCCCACGTATGAACAAGAGAATGTGGAGCATCCTGTTCTGCGTTGGCTTCATGGCTCATCTATCCGCACGCGGGACTACCGGAAGCTGGGGTCAGGTGGAAGGCCTTGCGCCGGGTACACCCATTTCAGTTCTCGAACGCCACCGCATTCACTGCCAATTCGAGAGCGCTACAGATGATGAACTCGCCTGCCGGCTGAACTCGCGAATCTCCTTCCTCATCCCTCGCAGTCAGATTGAGCAGGTCACCCTGGATATGAGCGATTCGAACCACGTCGTCACCGGAGCACTGATAGGAGGTGGCATCGGTGCCGCACTTGGCGCACTCCGTAGTCGCGACCCTCGTGCCCGCGGTGCTGCCGCGCTCTTCGGAGGTGGACTCGGCGCGCTCATCGGCGGATCGTTCGGCAAGGCTATCCCCCCCAAGCGCGGCCCCATCCTGTACGAGCCCTGAGGGACGAGCCTGGAGCCTCGCAATCGTGTCGGCCCGCTCCAGTTCAGAAGTCAGCCCTGGAAGGCCTTCCGCCGCGCCGCGAACTCCGCCGGCGTCGGCACCGGCTCGATATCCTTGCCCGCAAACATGTCTTCGAAAAAGCTGCTGCAACTCCGGCAGCAGCAGTCCGTTGGTTGCAAGAATCTCTTTGCTTTCCAGCTTGAACGGGCTGCCGTCAAACCCGGTCATCTTGCCGCCCGCCTCGGTCACCATCAGCGCTCCCGCGGCCGTGTCCCACGGATTCAGATTGAACTCCCAGTACCCATCGAAGCGCCCCGCCGCCGTGTACGCCAGGTCCAGCGCCGCCGCACCCGCGCGCCGCACGCCATGCGAACGCAGCGTGAGCTGCTGATAAAAGTGGATATTCGGATTCTCGTGCCGCTTGTGGCTGGGAAAACCCGTCGCCAGCAGCGCCTCCTGCAAGTGCGCTGTCTTCGACACGTGCAGCCGCCGCCCATTCAGGAACGCGCCGCTTCCCTTCTCCGCCACAAACAATTCGTTGTGGATCGGCTGATAGATCACGCCCGCGATGATCTCGCCATCCTGATCCGGCGCCAGCCCCGCCGGCCGGTGCTCCACCCCCAGCGACACGCAGAAGTACGGAAAGCCATGCGCGAAGTTCGTCGTGCCGTCCAGTGGATCGACATACCAGCGATACTCCGCATCCAGCCGCGCGCGTGTGCCCTCTTCGCCGAAGATGCCATGATTCGGAAACGTCTGGTTCAGCTTCTCGACGATCAGCTTTTCGCGGCGCGGTCCGCCTCCGTCACCAGGTCGACGTCGCCCTTGTACTCGGTGCGCACGCCGCGCTCGTGGAAGTCATGGATCAGCAGTCCCGCCTCGAGCGCAATCGCCGCCGCCGGCACCGCCAGCCCCAGATTCAGTGAGTCAGGCAATTGGCTAATCACGGCGTGTCTCCTTCGATTCTTCAGCGGCCCTGTCTGACATCTGCAGGCATCGTGCATCGCATCGTTCTTGGCGCGCGCCGCCCCTGCTCCGTAATCGTGCGGATCTGCTGCTTGTAAATGAACAGGTTCGGGCGGCCCTCGCGCGTCAGCCGGATCATGCGCTCGTCGAAGTATTCGATCCACCCCGAAACGCTCTCGCCATCGCGCAGCTTCACCGTCACCGGCACCTGCTTGTCGGAAAGGAAGCGCAGATAGGCAGCCTCCTGCCCGGTATCTCCGGGCGGCGGCGACTTACGGCTCCGGCGCGATGCGTTTTCACTCACCATGCCGCGATTGTAGCCGAGGCTACGGCGTCGAGTGCCAATATGCTAATCCATTGTTTATGAACTGCAGCTTGGACTCAGCGAAACCATTCGCTCTGCAGCTCAATGCTGTGCATCGGACCGGGGTACTGCGCGCGAAGCAGTTTCAGGTGTGTTTTCGTTCCCTCGAGCCACAACTCCGGAGCCAAATCTCTCGATCAGCGTGGCTACGCTTTGCTGTAAAGCAGCGATTTGATTGGTAGCGGCCAGGATCACGGAGCGAGCCTGCAACTGTACATAGTCAAAGCCGCCTGAGTGATTCAGGAGCTCGATGTCTGTCGTCATGGTCTTGGTTGACGGAAAGACGAACTCTCGAAACAGCCGTTGCAGGTAGACAAACACGTCTCTTGTGTCGTTCTCATCGCGCAGAGTCCATGATTGAATGCCCTTGTCCGGCCCGAAATGCTCAGCACGCCACTGCCAGGCACATGCATAGTGGCGTGGAACTTTGCCGGTTGGCTCTCCGCAAAATTCCAACCAGTGCTTTGAACCGGCAGCTACGTTCACATAAAAAGTGGTCTCGTCTGGGCCTGACCATCGACTCTTTTGGAGGTTGATGATCACCCAACATTCAGGTGATTCAAGAACGAAGTTCTGGCCGGAAGAACGGAAACCGTGCTCTTTGAAAAGAGGTCTCAGTTCCTTGAGCAGATTCTTGAATAGCTTTTCTGTCTTTTTCTCTGCCTTCATAGACATCATTAGTAGTCGTATCAGTTCTCTTGCGAAGAGAGAATTTCAGTGCGCTGCGGTCGCGTAATACCCCGGCCGGTTGCGCACGCTGTACTTCGCGCTGTTCGCCACGCTGCTCATCTTCACCGCAATCGACCGGAAGCCGTCCTGCTCCTCCTCCGGCGCGCGCTTGCGCGGATAGTAGCCCAGCAGATACTGCGTCCGCAGGTCATCGGCGATGCGCTGGAAGACCTGATCGAGCGATGCCTGGTCGGCGTAGTAGGCGCGGCCGCCGGTCTGCTCCGCCAGCGTGATCATCGCGTGCTCGCCCGCCAGATCGCGGCCGGCGCTCGCCGCTACCGGCACATCGATGATGCTGTAAATCATCACCTCGTCGCGCACCGCCTCATCCAGCGCCTCCTGGTAGCTCACGTCATTCACCGTGTTGTCGCCGTCCGAGATCACGACCAGCACGCGCCGTCCATGCTCCGGCCGCAGCAGTTGCGAGGACAGCGAGACGCTGCTGTAAAAGGCCGTGCCTCCCGCGCCCGGATGCAATCCGCCCAGCCCGCCGGCGATCCGCTTCGCGTCACCGGTAAAGCCCGTCACCTCGCGCGTGCCGTCGGCAAACGCCACCACGTCGGCGCGATCCTGCGCACGCAGCACATCCTTCGCGAAGCGCTGCGCGGCCCGCTGCTCCGCCACAAAATCCTTGTAGACGCTCCCGCTCAGGTCGACCGAGAGCACAATCGCCAGCGGCGCCGAGGTGTCCCGCTCAAAGACCGCGATCTTCTGCAGCTTGCCATCCTCGAAAAGCTGAAAATCGTCGCGCGTCAACCCGCCAATCGGCGCGCCCGCCTTGTCCGTCACGCTCACGAACACGTTCACCAGCGGCA
The DNA here is from genome assembly GCA_963750845.1 of uncultured Acidobacteriaceae bacterium. Taxonomy (GTDB): domain Bacteria; phylum Acidobacteriota; class Terriglobia; order Terriglobales; family Acidobacteriaceae; genus KBS-83. Next base: position 135,803 of record CAVVSP010000005.1, on the reverse strand, counting down.
CGTCTACATGAAAGGTCGGCTCCTTCTGCGCCGTGGCCGCCGCAGTCAAAAGCGAAGCGAACGCCAGCGAAGCGGCTATGAATTTCATGCAGATAGAACCGGGATGCAGCTCTGCCGGAAACGGCTCGCCGTCCGTCCACACCGCGCCATCGGCGAAGTGCTCCTTCTTCCACACCGGCACCGTGCGCTTCAGCGTGTCGATCAGCCAGCGGCACGCATCGAAGGCCGCCGCGCGATGCGCCGAAGTCACGACAATCACGATGCTGCTCTCGCCGATCTCCAGCCGCCCCAGCCGATGCACCACGCCCACGCGATCGATCGGCAAACCGCTCCGCCGCCTCACGCGCCAGCTTCTGCATCTGGGCCAGCGCCATCTCTTCATACGCCTCGTAATCGAGATACAGCGTCTTCCGTCCCCGCGTGTTGTCGCGCACGATGCCGTCAAACACCACCACCGCGCCGTCGCCCGGCTGCTTCAGGGAAGCCACCAGCGCATCGCGGTCGATCGGCTCCCTTACGAGTTTGACGAGGGCCACCACCGGCAAACGCGCATCCTCCGCGCCGCCCGAGACCGGCGGCAGCAGCGCCACCTCATCGCCATCGTGCAGCACTGCGGATGCCGCGGCATACTCGCGATTCACCGCAACCGCCAGCGCAGACCACACCGGATGCGACGCGCCTTTGCGAAGCCGTTCCATCAACTGCGCCACTGTGGTCCCCTCCGGCAACGCGACATCTCCGCCGTTCGACGAAAGAACGTCCTTGAGCACACCGAAGTAAAGGACACGGACCTGCATGCTGTCCAGCTTAGACGGATCGGCCATGCAGAAAGTAGCGAGCGGCGTGCACCCGGACACGGCACCGGTGTAACTTCAAGTTCGAACCATTGCCGGACCCGGGAGAGATCGACAGAATGGCCCAACCGATGCTGATCGCCAAGCAGACCGACACCAAAGCCGACCTTGTGCTGCTGCCCGCGCTCACCAATCGCCATGGCCTGGTCGCGGGCGCCACCGGCACCGGCAAGACCGTCACCCTGCAGGTCATCGCCGAAGCGCTCAGCCGCATCGGCGTGCCGGTCTTCGCGGCCGACGTCAAGGGCGACCTCTCCGGCATCAGCCAGCCGGGGCAGAATAACCCGAAGTTCGCAGCAGCGGCTGCAATCGCTCGGCTTCGACACGCCCGCCTTCGCCGGCTGCCCCGTCACCTTCTGGGATGTCTTCGGCGAGCAGGGCCATCCCGTCCGCGCCACCATCTCGGAGATGGGCCCGCTGCTGCTCAGCCGCATCCTCAACCTCAACGACACGCAGGCCGGCGTCCTCACCCTGGTCTTCAAAATCGCCGACGACCAGGGTCTTCTGCTGCTCGATCTGAAAGACCTCCGCGCCATGCTGCAGCATGCCGGCGACAACGCCGCGCAGTACAAGCACCGAGTACGGCAACATCTCGCCGGCCAGCATCGGCGCCATCCAGCGCAATCTGATCGCGCTCGAGCAGCAGGGCGGCGACAAATTCTTTGGCGAGCCCGCGCTCAACATCGACGACCTGCTGCAGACCGATCAGAACGGCCACGGCGTCGTCAACATCCTCGCCGCGGACAAGCTGATGCAGTCGCCGCAGCTCTACGCCACCTTCCTGCTCTGGCTGCTTTCGGAACTCTTCGAGCGCATGCCCGAAGTCGGCGATCCGGAAAAGCCGAAGCTCGTCTTCTTCTTCGACGAAGCCCACCTGCTCTTCAACGATCTGCCCTCCGCCCTCGGCGCGCGCATCGAGCAGGTCGTCCGCCTCATCCGCTCCAAAGGCATCGGCGTCTACTTCGTCACGCAGAACCCGAACGATGTCTCGCAGGTCGTCCTCAGCCAGCTCGGCAACCGCGTGCAGCACGCCCTCCGCGCCTTCACGCCCAACGACCAGAAGGCCGTCAAATCCGCCGCCGACACCTTCCGCACCAACCCCAAGCTCGACACCGCCACCGTCATCACGCAGCTCGCCGTAGGCGAAGCGTTGGTCTCCTTTCTCGACGAAAGCGGCACGCCCGGCATCGTCCAGCGCGCGATGGTCTGCCCACCTGCAAGCCAGATCGGCCCCATCACCCCGCAACAGCGCCAGCAGATCATCGCCGCCTCGCCCGTCGCCGGCGTCTACGAAAAAGTCGTCGATCGCGAATCCGCCTACGAGCGCCTCACCGGCAAAGCACAGCAGACGCCCACCGACGGCCAGATGCAGCAGCGCGATCAGGTGCAGCAACAGGCACAGACAACAACCGCCGGCACCGGCGGCCTGCTCGGCGAAGCCATGGGAGCACTATTCGGCAGCGGCAACTCCCGCCGCATGTCGCCCGGACAGGCCATGGTCAACAGCGCCGCACGAGCCATCGGCTCGCAGGTAGGACGGCAATTGATTCGCGGCGCGCTGGGATCGCTGCTGGGCGGCAGCAGCCGGCGGTAGTCGGCAATGCGCATGGATACTGTTCAAGACGAAATTCGTGGAAATGACGACAGGCCTCATCGGTATGCCCGTCACGCATTCATGGCGTGGTCACGGTTCCGGCACATTGTTCATCGAACTTGGAGAACTGAAACCGAGACGACTGCTGCGGAACGGTACTCCAGGAAACCCGAAAGGTCCATTCGGTCTGAAGATCGAGTGAAGTCTGGCGAATCGAGGGAAAGTCGCATGCATCTGGTGCGGAAGCTGGAGTGACTGAAGAGCCGTGGCCAGCGAGCATTTCGCATTGCTTGATGGGCTCAGACAGTCTGCCTCGATCCTCGACTCATGTCGAGTCGCCGTCCTGGAGAGTTGACTGTGAGGCTGTGCGAACGGACTTCATATCCGTCTCGATGATGACCGCAGAGGAGGGATCCGCGATGGGCTCGCTGTTCCGAGCGCGGAACGCCTGGGTCACGGCATTCATGAGCAAGGCAGGATAGACGTTCAGATGGAAGCCATACTCGTAGCGTGGTGCGATTAATCAGTCGATCTCGCCTACCGCGGCACCAGCACAGCATGCTCCGGAATCTCCTCATCCGTCCCCGTGCGCTCCTTCAACCCGCCATACCGCCGCTCGCGCCGCTGATACTCCGCAATCGCCTCCAGCAGATGCACGCCGCGGAAATCCGGCCAGAAGCGCTCCGTCACGAATATCTCCGAGTACGCAATCTGCCACAGCAGGAAATTCGAGATCCGCATCTCGCCCGAGGTGCGAATCACCAGGTCAGGGTCCGGCATGTGCGCCGTATACAGATGCCGGTGCAGATCCTCTTCCGTGATCCCCTCCGCATTGCGCCCCTGCGCGGCGCGCTCCCGTGACAGCGCAGCAAACGCGTCGATGATCTCCGACCGCGCCCCGTAGTTCAGCGCCAGCGTCAGCACCGTGCCGGTGTTGCGCGCCGTCGCCTCGGCCGCCTGCTGCATCTGCTCCTGCACCTCGGCGGGCAACTCGTGCGTGCGGCCGATGTAGGCAATGCGGACATTGTTGTCGTTCATCCGCTGCACATTGTTGATGAGGTAAGAGCGCAGCAGCCGCATCAGGAAGTTCACTTCCGTCTTGGGCCGCTTCAAGTTGTTCTCAAGCGAAAACGCATAAAGCGTCAGCCACGGCAGGCCGATGCGCGACGACGTCTCGACGACGTACTGCACCGACTTCGGCGCCCTGCTGGTGGCCCAGAAAGCGCTTCAGGCTGCGGCGGCCGGCCCAGCGGCCGTTGCCGTCCATGATGATCGCGATATGTGCTGGCATTCGCTCAGGATTGAGCGACCGGTAGATAGCCTGCTCTTCCGGCGAGAGCTCATGGGCCCGGCTGGCTGACTTCATTGGAGAACGCCCTTCCCTCTCAGCCTTCGACCGTAGCACATGGCCGGAGCGCGTCGCAATGCGCGCGGCCGTCTGGAGAAAACGGCCCGCGCGCGCTCGAACGCAGCGTTAACGCAAGGCTGAAGGAACCGGCTGGCTTTTTACGCGACAGCGGTGCGCCGGCGGCCCATCGCCATATCGCGCACCTGGTTCAGGAACATCGAGCGCTGCAGCGCATCCAGCTTGGAGATCAGCGGAGCAATCTCCGACAGGAACGGATCGGTCAGCATCGGAAAACGACTCGTCATGCTGGCGGTTCCGCGCATCGTGCAGCAGGTTGCACATGTCCACTTCGAGCGCCGTCGCCAGCCGCTCCAGCGAGGACAAAGTCGGCATCGCCTTGCCGTTCTCGATCTTCGAGATGTAGGTGCGGGGCACCTGCATCCGGCCGGCAAGCTGCCGCTGCGAAAGGTTGCGGCCTCGCCGGGCATCGCGCACCGCGCGCGCCACCTGCAGACCACCCTCTTCCGCCTCCGGTTCATGAGAGATAGAGGTCGCGGCCGGCATGACCGGTTCAGGTTCTTCCATCTCCAGGGATTTGCGGCACCGCCTGCATAATGCATTCATCGTGCGGAATTGCACGAGACTGCAGTGGCCGCAACGTAATACCTCGCGCGCCTCGACGCTTGCTAAGGTAGTTGCCATAAGTTGTACGGAGGCCAGAGCGGGCTTCCCGCGCCGCGGAGACAACCCCGCCGCGCATAGCTACAGTGCAGCGAGTGTCGATTTTCATGTCAAGTGAAATTCCAGTGGAAAGCACCTGAGACTGACGAAAAAGACGGCACGAAAACCCGAAGATACCGGTAATACTCTCGGTGCACACCTGAAGCGAGAAAACGATATGACTAACCAGATACCTGCCCCTCTCTCTCCCATCGCGCGACGCCGCCTGGGCCCTGCTCACCGAGTTCACCCAGAGCCCCAGCCTGCTCAAGCACGCGCTCGCCGTCGAAAGCTGTGTCCGCGCCTACGGCGAGCAGGAGGCCGCGCGTCTCGGCCTCGTCGGCGACGACGCTCGCACGCTCGTCGATCTCTACAGCGCCACCGGCCTGCTGCACGACTTCGACTACGAGCGCCATCCCTCCGCCGAAGAGCATCCCTGGGTCGGCGTCCGCGTCCTCGAAGAGCGCGGCTGGCCTGCGGAGATTCGCCACGCCATCCTCGGCCACGCCGAATACACCGGCACGCCGCGCATCTCGCATCTGGACAAGACGCTCTTCGCCTGCGACGAGCTCGCCGGCTTCCTCACCGCCTGCGCGCTCGTCAAGCCCAGCAAATCCATCCACGATGTCGAAGTCGCCGGCGTCCGAAAGAAGCTCAAGGACAAGGCCTTCGCCCGCGGCGTCAACCGCGACGACGTCATCCACGGCGCAGCCGAATTGGGAATCGATCTCGACCAGCACATCGCTTTCTGTCTCGCCGCGATGCAGCGCGACGCGGAAGCGTTAGGATTGTGTGGCCCCCCAACAGACTAGGATCGGCCCCCTCATGCAGTCGTCCTCTATCGGTAGATGCGGTCCTCGGATTCAGTGCCGGATTCCGTGCTCCACGCTGCTGCTCTGCGCCGCATTCTTCGCTGTCGTTCTTCCCGGCAGCGCAGAATCACATCCGCTCTACGCCAAACTTCTCGGACGTCTGGATGCGAACCATCTGGCGGATGGCAGCCTGTTCTTCGCGAAAACCTCCGCCGACTGGAAAGAGAGCTCCTGCACGTTGAAGGCGGGCACCGTTCTGGAGGGTGTGGTCGTTCGCGTCCTGCGCCGCGACAAAGACATAAAGCAGGCCGAGATGGATCTGCGCTTCCATCCGGTCTATTGCAACGGCGATGAGCGCCACCAGGTGGTGCCGCTGCTTGTCGCCATGGATGCGCCGTCCCACAACGAACAGGACAACACCCTGGCGAGCGCGACTCTCGCCAATACCTTCGCCTCCATGGTGGCTTCGCATGCTCCACTCGGCGGCGGTGGCTCGGCCAAGCCTGTCGGCGTCCCCGATGGCGGCATCTCCACCAACCCCGGCGCGATCAATGGGAATAATGCGGGGAGCGACGCGAGGGGGCTGCGCATCGCGGAGACGCGCGGCTTCTCCAAGGTCAAACTGGCCCTGCCGCTGCTGCTCACCGACCCCACCATTCTGATCTCTCCACATGACCTGCTCATCGATCGCGATACTCGCTTCGCGTTGGTCCTGCGCCCCCTGGCCGTTGAGAATGAAAAGGAGGTCGCCGCTGCGCCATCCGACGCTGCGCCGTCTCGGCCCTCAACCCCGGCCGTCTCCGCGAAGGCAGTCAATGCGCCGCCGGCGCCCAGGCCCGCTGTCGCCGCCGATATAGAGCCGGCCGACGTCGATGTATGCGTCGAGACCGGCTGCTCTGTCGCCGGCGACGTCGCAGTTACGAATACCAAACTCGATCGCACGCTCTCGCTCCGCGCCTTGGGATACCGGGTTCGCTCCAATCAGGTTCTTCGTTCTCTCGCGGACGACGCAGCCGTCGCCTTCCTCGGCGAAAATCAGGTGCTCGTCACCTTCAATCTGCATCCGCTGGTGCAGCGGTCGCCATCGGAGGCCGATCGCGCCACCGAACCGCGCGTCATCCGCGCGCTCCTCATCTCCGCGGCCACCGGCAAGGTGCTGCGGGCATCGGAATGGCGTGTTCCTGAGCGTGGTCCCTATCTGTGGCCGCTCGACCACGGCCGTGTGCTGGCACGCACCGGAAATACGCTCGCCATCTTCGGCCCCAGCCTCGCCGTCGAGCAGCAATGGACGCCCCCGGGCAGCGTGCGCTTTGTGCGAATCTCTCCCTCCCGTCAGCTGATCGTCGTCGGCATTGAGCGCGAGCGTCACACCGCGGAGCAGCATCGCGTGCTCGCCGCGTTTCTAGGGCCGGACCGCGCCCCGGAGGAGGACGAGGACCTCACGCTGCTGGATGAGAAGCTCAAGGTGCTCGGCACCGAGCCGCTGAACGACGCAGCTTCGCTTCCCGCCATACTGGACTCAGGCATCGTGCTCAGTGATGCCGGCACGCGCCAGAGGTGGATGGTGCACCAGCTTACCTGGGCACATAAGAAGCAACCCATCGTGCGCGTTGCCTCCTCCTGCCCGATACGCGTCGATACCCTGCCTTCGAATCTGATTCTGCTCGCCGGGTGTGCCGCGGACGCGGCTTCCTTTTGGTACAAGGTGGTTCGCCCCGACGGAAAAGTGCTGCTGACCGGCAGCACCCCCAGTGAGAGCTGGGTTGAGTCTGCCGATGCCCCGCCCGGCGGCAAGGTCTTTGCCATCGGCATCGCCGAGGCCATCCGCCCGGTCAACTTTGGCGAGGGCATGGTCGCTTCCGACTTCAACAGCGTGACCGTCTCGGTCTACCGCAGCACCGACGGCCAGCGCATCTTCGCGACTCGCTCTGCGCACGGCGCCGTAAACCGCCACAGCTTTGCCCTGAGTGAGGCCGGCGACCGCCTCGCCATCCTCAGCGGAGACAATCTCTCCCTCTACCGAATTCAACCTACGCAGATCGAAAGACACGCAGGATTCAACCACGCCCGGACTTCTCTCGAAAAGGAAACAGAAGTCAGCCGTCTCCAATCCGCCCTCTCAGTAAATACCCGCCCAACATCCATCCGCGCGTCGCTGCCGCCGCGATGCAGGCAATGTGGAAGGGCTAGGATTTAACCGGGCCCGAACTCCGTTCCGCAGCAGGCATCTGAATGCTTCCAGGTTTCATCCGCGCCGGCATGCTCGCGATCATTTCCGCGGTTGGATTTTTTTGTGTTCCGGCAATGGCGCAGCAGGGCGCGGTCACCACCCAGGTTCTGGGGCGTATCGACAGCCGGCGCTCCTCAGAGGGCGGCTCGTTTTTCGTAAAGACCACCGCGGCATGGAAGCAGGGACGCTGCACCATCCCCGCCGCATCGACGCTCGAGGGCCGCATCGCCAAGGTGCAGCGCAAGGGCACCGGTGTAAAGCGCGAGCAGCTGGACCTTCGTTTTCTGCCGCTTCCATGCTCCGGCGATGAAGCGCAGGAGATCCTTCCGATTCTCGTCGCCATGCAGGGACCGCATCATGATCCCCGCGAAGATTTCGTTAACCAACAGCAGTTGGTCCGTGCGCTCTCAGGCGGTCTGCGACGCCTCTCCACGGACTCGTCAGGAGCCGCATCCAGCTCTCCCGGTGCGGCCGGAAATATGGCCGGCTCGGCAGGCAGCCTCGGGAATCTCTCCCCTGCCTCTTCCACCGAGCAGCCGCTTCGCGTAGCGGAGGCGGTGGGCTTTCCCGGTGTCAAACTCAAGCTGCCGGTTTTGACGACGGATCCCACCGCACTCTCCTCTTCCAGTCAGTTGCTCATCGACCCCGGAACCCGCTTCCTCCTTGTCCTCCAGATGGCCCCGCGCCCTGCGGCTTCAGACTCCCCAACCGCGGAAAGGGCGGTCATCGCCCGCCCCATTGCCGAGCCGCCGGCGGCCCCCGTGAAGCAGACGCTTCAGCCCGCGGTTCAGGAAAATGCCGAGATCGAGCAATGCGTCGAGACCGGCTGCGCCTTTGCTGATAGCCCTGCCACAGCAGATCGACAGCCAGTTGGAGCGAACGCTCTCTCTCCATCGCTTCGGCTTCAGGGTTCGCCGTCAGCGTGTGCTGCGCTCGCTTGCGGAAGATGCGGCAGTCCGCTTTCTCGGAGACGACCAGCTCCTCATCACATTCAACGCGCATTCTCTGATCGTGCGTTCGCAGGATGAATCCGCGCGGCTCACCAGCCCGCGCATCATCCGTGCCCTCCTCTTCTCCACCACGACGGGCAGAATCATCCGCGCAGAAGACTGGCGCGTTCCGGACGAAGGCCCGTATCTCTGGCCGCTCGATGGCGGCCGCGTGCTCGCTCACGTGGGCGACAAACTGGTGGTCTACGGGCGCGGACTGGCCGTGGAACGGCAGTGGGCGCCGCCCGGCGAAGTGCGCTTCCTGCGCGTCTCTCCGTCGCGCCATTTCATCGTCGCGGCAGTTACGCATGAGCGTCATACCCCGGAAGAACATCGCCGCCTTGCGGAATTCATGGGACCGCAGCCGGTAGAGGAGGACTTCGACCTCACCTTGCTGGACGGTCAACTGCATGTTCAAACCATCCGGCGCCTCCAGAATTGGCCCACGCTGTCAGAGGTGCTGGATACAGGGTTGATCGTGACCGAACTGCGGCCTGGAGCAAAAGTGGACCGTCAGCGAATCGAACTGGGACGCCAGGCGCCGTCAGATTACGTCGCGTGGATTCCGGCTGTCCTCTTCGCGTCGAAACCCTTCCGACGAACCTCATCCTCATCGTCGGCTGCTCTCTTCGATCAAACCCGCGCCTGGTACAAGATCGTCCGCTCGAATGGCAAAACGCTCCTCACCGGCAACGTCCCAGGCAACGGGCTGCTGCAGCACGCGGATGCGCCGACAGGCGCCGGCGTCTTTGCCATCGGCATCGCCCAGGCATCCCACCCGGTCGACTTCGGCCAGGGCATCGTCGCGTCGGATTTTCAAAACGTTGCCGTCTCCGTCTATCGCATCTCCGACGGCCGTCGCCTCTTCGCCACCCGCTCCACCAGCGGCGCAGTCAACCGGCAAAGCTTCGCGCTCAACGAATCCGGAAGCCGCCTCGCCCTCCTCAGCGGCGATGAAGTCTCGCTCTATCGCATCGACGCACTGCCTCACGCGAGTGCCAACGGTCCATCCGCGATAATATCGAGTCGCACGGGGAAAGCTCCCACATCTCATGCAGAGATGTGGAACTACGAGCCTTCCGCTCATCCCGCAAATCCACACGTGAGCGACCAAAGGTAGCGAATCCTTCTGCGCCGGCGCACGCCGAAGGCGCTTATGCCCGGACGGCCAGTCCCTGCTATGCTGGCGGGTTTCCTATGCCCACTCCCGAAAACCCGCCGCAGGCCACCACACTCAACACCACCCTCGCCTCCAAACTCGACCCCAAAGCAAAGCGCCAGCAGGCCAACGCCGCCGGCATGCGCACCCTGCTCGCCGCGCTCCAGCAGCAGGAAGCCGCCATCCGCGAGGGTGGCGGCGCAAAAGCCATCGACGCCCAGCACGCCAAACAGCGCCTCACCGCGCGCGAGCGCATCGCGCTCCTTCTCGATCCGGATACCGATCTCTTTGAACTCAGTGCGTTCGCGGCCTTTGACATGTATGCAAGATTGGGGCGGCGCTGCCTCTGCCGGCGTCATCTGCGGCCTCGGCCGCGTCTCCGGCCGGCTCTGCATGATCGTCGCCAACGACGCCACCGTGAAGGCCGGCGCCTTCTTCCCCATGACCGCGAAGAAAGTCCTCCGCGCACAGCACATCGCCATGGAGAACCACCTCCCCACCCTCTACCTCGTCGACTCCTCCGGCATCTTCCTCCCGCTGCAGGAAGACGTCTTCCCCGACCAGGACGACTTCGGCCGCATCTTCCGCAACAACGCACGCATGTCCGCCATGGGCATCCCGCAGATCACCGCCATCATGGGCATGTGCGTCGCTGGCGGCGCCTATCTCCCGGTCATGACCGACCACATCCTCATGACTGAGGGCAGCGGCCTCTTCCTCGCCGGCCCTGCGCTCGTCGAAGCCGCCATCGGCCAGAAATATTCCGCCGAAGAATTAGGCGGCGCGACCATGCACGCAGAAATCTCCGGCACCGTCGATTTCAAAGAGCCCAACGACCACCTCTGCCTCGCGCGTCTGCGCTCGCTCGTCGGCAAGCTCGGCCATCCCGCGCGCGCGCCCTTCGACCGCGCCCACTACGACGCCGAAAAGGACGCGCCGAAATATCCCGCCGAACGATCTCTACGCGCTCATCGATCCTGACCCCGCCCGCGCCACCTCAAATACCTACGACACCCACGAGCTCATCGCGCGCCTCGTCGATCGCTCCGAGTTCGACGAGTACAAGCCCGACTACGGCCGCACCGTCCTCTGCGGCTACGCGCGCATCGGCGGCTTCGCCGTCGGCATCGTCGCCAACCAGAAGCAGCACCAGCCGCACACCAGCCACGCGGGCGAAAAGCGCATCGAGTTCGGCGGCGTCATCTACGCCGAGAGCGCCGACAAGGCCGCGCGCTTCATCCTCGACTGCAACCAGAACCTCATCCCGCTGATCTTCATCCACGACGTCAACGGCTTCATGGTCGGCCGCGACGCCGAGTGGACCGGCATCATCCGCTCCGGCGCCAAGATGGTCGCCGCCGTCTCCAACTCCACCGTGCCCAAGATCACCGTCATCGTCGGCGGCTCCTTCGGCGCCGGCAACTACGCCATGTGCGGCAAAGCCTACGACCCGCGCTTCATCTTCGCGTGGCCCACCGCGCGCTACGCCGTCATGTCCGGAGCATCCGCCGCCGGCACTCTCGTCGAAATCCGCATCCGTACACTCGAGCGCGGTGGCCACAAGCTCAGCGACCAGGAGAAGCAGGAGATCCGCGCCAACATCCAGGCCACCTACGACGCCCAGACCGACATCCGCTACGCCGCCGCGCGCCTCTGGGTCGATGCCATCCTCGACCCCGCAAAAACCCGCGAAGCCATCCTGATCGCGCTCGAAGCCGCCGCGCACAATCCCACTGTCGAGCGCTTCCACCCCGGCGTCCTGCAGACTTAAGCACCGTTTCAATACTTCGCAGAACTATCTCATCCTGAGCGCGGCGAAGGTATCCTGCAAATATCTGGCGCCACCGCTCTGAACTCGGATAAGTTGGCGTCATTCTCAGAATCCGCAAATTAAAAGCCTTGCGATAATTCCCAATGCCTCAGGCTTGATTGAAAGTGTCGCGTGTATCATAGCCGGGCAGATCGTCATGTCCGAAGGAACCTCGATAGCTTCCACTGGGCAGTTTCTTCGTCTTGCCGGGCAAGCGTGAAGACGTCTTACTTCCTAGCAGACGAAGGCTCCCGGAAGATCTTTAACGAGGTGGGCTGGAACCATGGGTCGGGAGGCCTCAGCCATGCACCGCAGATCGCCGGAAGATGAAATGAGCGCCGGGGAGCTCCGACGCTCCATCCGAATTGGTCAGACATCTTTTAGTCGGCCACAATCAGACGGCTTGCCTAATTGCGGCGCTCGCGGAGATACAGCGTCGGCTGGTTTGTCCGAAGACGGTCTGTCATGAACGTCGCGTCGACCGAGGCAATGAGTCATCACGCCCAGTCGAAGGAGATCGTCAGTTCCGACCAGCAGATCCGATAGCGCGACACGCGCAAAGTTCGAGACCGACAACCATACAGTTCTGCTCCTATAAACAGATTCGCGATGAACCCAACGACTGGCCGAATTATCAGGTAGGTCGTTCTTGACGATTGAAAGTCCGCATTTCCGGAAACTTCAGCGGCTTCGCCTGAATTCGCCCAACAGTATCCTGAACGGATCAGCACCTCATTGATCAGCCAGATGCGGGCATCGATCCAAGCCGCATGAAACCGGCGCACCCCGCTATCCTCAAATCATGGCGTCACGCGCAGAAGCATACCCGCGACAAAAATCCAGCGCCCGCAAAAAAAGCCGTGGCAGGACACCCACTCCCCTGGGGCATCGTCTGGGCCCTCGTTCTCGCCGGCATCGTCGCCGCCTGGTTCACTGTTCATTACGCTGAAGTCGCTCCACTGCTCGGCCCCGGAGGCCTCTTCCGCCTGCGACTCATCGCGCCGCTCGCCATGCTGGCGCACCAGCCGCAGCTTGGCCTGCCGGACGCAGCCGCCGACACCATCGCCCAGGTCCTCATGTACGCGCAGTTCCCGCTCTACGGCCTTCTGCTCGGCATCCTCTGGCGCGCCATCGGCTTTCTCCGCGCCGCCAGCACGGTCGTGCTCATCCATGCGCTCGCCATCGCCGCCGTCATGCTCCTCGTCCCAGCTCTAGTCAATTCAGATCAGAGCGCACCGTCCGCGGCGCTTTCCTCGCTTCCCGCTCCCTTTGGCTCGCGCGCGCCGCCGTCCTCTTTCGAGCTCTTCGGCAACATCCCATGCTGGGGTGCTCCGCACGCAGGACAAGCCTCGGCCTTTGGCCCGATCTCTGCTCCACAGCACGTACAAAAAGCGGCCATCATCTCTCTCCTGTTGTCGGTCTTAAGCAATGAGATGACGCACCGCCACGCAGGATTCGCTCTGGCGAAATCGAGAAGTCGCTTGCGCCGACATGCTCCAAACATGGCGACTAGGGACGAACTCTACAGATCTCGCCGCAGCGCATTTGCCCGGATGGCCATCCTTGATACCCTCATGTGTCCAACATGACCAACACCGTCAAAATCATCGAGTGCCCCCGCGACGCCTGGCAGGGCCTGCCCGTCACCATCCCTGCCGAGGTCAAGGCCGACTACCTCCGCGCCCTCGTCACCGCCGGCTTCCGCCACATCGATGCCGTCTCCTTCGTCTCCGCCAAAGCCGTCCCGCAGATGGCCGACTCCGAGCAGACGCTCGCCCTCGCCGACCTGCCCTCGCTCACCCCGGCGTCCGATACCGACGAACTCGAAATCATCGGCATCGTCGTCAACGTCAAGGGCGTCGAGCGCGCCATCAACAGCGGCGGCGTCAACACACTCGGCTTCCCCTACTCCATCTCGCCCGGCTTCCTTGAGCGCAACCAGCACCAGACCCCCGAGGAAGCCATCGACGCTCTCGAAACCGTCGGCTCGCTCGCCTACAAAGCCGGCCTCGACGTCGTCGCCTACATCTCGATGGCCTTCGGCAACCCCTATGGCGACCCGTGGAGCATCGAGGAGGTCGTCGCCGCCTGCGATCTGCTCGCCGACACCGGCATCGAAACCATCTCGCTCGCCGACACCGTCGGCCTCGCCACCCCGGAGCTCGTCGAAGAAGTCATCGGCGCCATCATCGCCAACGGCCCACTCATAGACCTCGGCGTGCATCTGCACGCGCGCCCGGAGGAAGCCGCCGCAAAGGTCGCCGCCGCCTGGCGTGCCGGCTGCCGCCGCTTTGACTCCGCCATCGGCGGCCTCGGCGGCTGCCCCTTCGCGCAGGATGTCCTGGTCGGCAACATCCCCACGGAAACCGTCATCGACACCCTGCGTGAGCTCGGAGCAACGCTGCCCCGCCTCGGCGATCTCACGCCTGTCGTCGCCGCCAACCGCGCCATTGCCGAAAAGTACGCCGGCGTGAAACAGTAGCGTTTCTCCCGAACCACTGGAGAAATGATGGAATGTGCTGAGTCGTTCACTCAGCACACCACGTTGTCATCCTGAGCGTAACCGAAGGTGGAGCGAAGGACCTGCTGTATCGAGTCAAATAGAACCGGCGCGTAAGCGCCGCTCAACCACGAGCCAGAGGCTCCCATGGCAAATTACACCACCATCCTCGTTGAAGAGAACCAGAGCGAAGCCGGCCGCATCCTCACCATCACGCTCAACCGCCCGCAGCGCCGCAATGCACTCACCTCCGCCATGATTCACGAGCTGACCCTCGCCCTGCGCGCGGCGGAGGACAGCCGCTGCGGCATCGTTGTGCTGCGCGGCGCGGGCGAGCACTTCTGCTCCGGCCTCGATCTCTCCGAGCTGCGCGCCATGGCCGGCCGCTCGCCCGAGCAGCACCAACTCGACTCCACCAATGTCGCCGAGCTCTTCCGCACCCTCTACTCGCTCACGCTGCCCTCCATCGCCGAGGTGCGCGGCTTCGCCCTCGCCGGCGGCATGGGCCTCGCCACACTCTGCGACTTCACCCTCGCCGGCGACGACGCCCGCTTCGGCTACACCGAAGTCAAGATCGGCTTCGTGCCCGCCATCGTCTCCTCATTCCTGCTGCTGCAGGTGGGTGAGAAGCAGGCGCGCGACCTGCTGCTCACCGGCCGCGTCATCGATGCCGCGGAAGCCCACGCGCTCGGCCTGGTCACCAAAGTTGTGCCCGTTGCAGCAACTGGACGCCACAGTCAGCGAGTTCTCCGCATCGCTGCTCGCCAACAGCCCCAGCTCCATGCGCGCCACCAAACATCTCCTGCACCGCCAGGAGATCGAGCGCCTCAGCCGCAACCTCCGCGCCGCCGTCAACATCAACGCTGAACTCCGTGCGACAGACGATTTCCGAGAAGGCATCGCCGCCTTCCTCGAAAAACGCAAACCAGTCTGGCCCTCGCGCTGTTAGTGCCGGCCGTCGAATCAAAGCCGCCATCCTAGCGCGAAGTCTCCCCTGCAGTCTGGACGCAAGCTGATTACACTTGTCGGCGGAACGTTACGTGTGTTGTGCCTCGTGGCCAGTGTGCATCAACCGTTAGGCTGAAAAGCGAAACCAATCAAGCAAAGGGCTCAAGAACATCCCATGCAAATCAAGTCGCTGTCATTGTTCGCAAATATCCTGTCGCCAATCGTTGTTCTTTTCGCCGTCGCGATCACCCCGGCCGGCGCCGCTGCAGCGCAAAAAGTCAAACCGCGTCCGTGTGATCTCTACGCATCCGCGACTCCCTGTGTTGCCGCCATCAGCACCACCCGCGCTTTGTACCGCGCATACACCGGCCCGCTCTACCAGGTCACGCGCCAGTCAGACAAGACACACACCGACATCGGCCTCCTTCCCCACGGCTACGCCAACGCCGCCGCGCAGGACACCTTCTGCGCCAACACTTCCTGCACCATCACCAAACTCTACGACCAGTCGCCCAATCACAACGACCTCACGCCCGCGCCTCCCGGTGGCGCATCGCGCGGCCCCGGCCCCAATGGCTATGACATTCCCGCCGTAGCCAACGCACTCCCGGCTACCGTCAGCGGACACAAGGTCTACGGCATCGCCATCACCCCTGGCATGGGCTATCGCAACGACAGTCCGAAAGGCACAGCGGTCAACGGTCAGCCTGAAGGCGTCTACATGGTCACCTCCGCTCTCAATCTCAACAGCAAATGCTGCTTTGACTTTGGCAACGCCGAGACGAACGATCTCGACAACAAGGCCGGCCACATGGACGCGATCAACATCATGTGTCACGGCGACCCGTGCACTCCCGACGCCGGGCTCGACATGGAGGATGGCATCTACGGCCACCTCAAAGTCCCCGCCGGCACCACCTTCGTCACCGACATGGGCTCGAGCGACGGTCAGCACACCTATGCCATCTACCAGGGCAACGCTCAGTCCGGAGCGCTCACCACGACCGGCACCATCCCTCTGCCCAACGGCTATCAGCCCATGAAGCAGGAAGGTGCCATCATCCTCGGCATCGGCGGCGATAACAGCAACTGGGCCAAGGGCTACTTTTTTGAGGGCGTGATGACCACGGGAGTGCCCACCGCGAAAGCCATGAAAGCAGTGCAGCGCAACATCGTAGCTGCCCGGTATGCCGGCCAGCTTCAGCCATAAGCCGATCCAGCAAGCACATGCGCACCGGGTGCCCATCCTGCGCGAAGCGTAGGGTGGGCAAGTCACGTCGCAGCGAAGCTGCCACCTGAGAAGTCATCATCCCGACCGAAGCGAAGTGCTTTTCAGATGACGTAGAAACGCAGTCGCCGAAATTTCAGGAAGAATCGGATGTCCTCCAGCGCATCTTGAGCGCTCCAACCAACCGGGGCGCCAAGGTGACTGCGGATTCTTCCCCCGATGCGGTACCCTTCCGCAGGGAGAACGAAAACAAAGATGATCATTGACCGCCGGCGATTCCTCGAACTTGGCTCCGCTTCAGCAGCAATCAGCCTGATTCCTTCCACCTTCGCCGAGACGCAGCAGCGGCCGCCGATCATTGACGTACATCTGCACGCGTATCCTTCCGACGCGCCCATCCCCGCTGTAAAGAATCCCGCTACCGGGAAGACAGTCCAGCTCAAGGACGGAGCCGCTCACAGGGCAGCCTGTTTTGCGGAAATGAAACGCCTGAATATTGTCAAAGCCGTCGTCAGTGGAGGAGATGGCGACCGCCTCGCTGCCGCCACGGCCTGGCACGACGCGGATCCGGGCAGGATCATCCCCGGGGCCGGCATACGCGGCTCGGAAGATACGCCGCTGCCCGACCTGGGTGTGCTCCGCAGCGACTTCACGAGTGGACGCATGCGCGTCCTGGGCGAAGTGACCACGCAATATGCGGGCCTCACCCTTGACGACCCGAAGTACGCTGCATACCTGGCGCTTGCGGAAGAACTGGATATACCGGTCGCTTTGCACACGGGAACCATGCCGCCCGGGATGTCGTTCGATCCATGCTGCCGCACAGCTCGCGCACGCCTTGGCAACCCCGGACTGGTGGAAGAGGCGCTCAACCGCTATCCGAAACTAAGGCTGAATCTCATGCACGCCGGCTGGCCGTATCTCGACGACACGCTCTCGATTCTCTTCCACTATCCGGAAGTCAATGCGGACCTGGGCGCGATCGACTGGCTGCTTCCGCGAGCGGAGTTTCACCACTACCTGCACTCTCTCATGCGAGCAGGATTCGGCAAGCGACTGATGTTCGGCACCGACCAGATGTACTGGCCGGAAGGAATCGCGATGGCCGTCGATGGCGTGAACTCCGCGACATTCCTGACTCATGCGGAGAAACGAGACATCTTTTATTCGAACGCAGCCCGCTTCTACAAGTTGGGCTAGGAGATAGTGAGACGCTGCAGGGAAGGCCCTACTCGTTTCCCATGCACATGTAGCTCATTATTGGTGAGTGCCGCCGACTCCGCGCCAGCGCCAGTTGTTTGCTCTTGTTCGGTGTTTGCCGAATGGTAACTTCCGCGTAGGCGAGCAGAGCATCATCTCTGATTTTCAGCCATGATCGCTTTTCGGCCATAGTAGCTGATCAGATAGAACGCAACTCCGAAAGAGATGATGTCCTTGAAGAGAAACAGGCCGAGATTGTTCAAGTAATGGATGCCGTGAACCACGATGGTGTCATCCGGAGTCGTGATCAACATGCTGCTTGTGGTGAAGAACATGCCGACTAGAATGATCCCGCCCAGAATGCCTGCTTTAGGTTTGAAGTAGCCAATGATCAGTAGGATTGCTGCTGTCCATTCAGTGGCCCCGATCATATCCCCCAGAATATATGGTCCAAAGACCTTGAATTGCCAACTGGTAAGTGGGCTGTTACTGACGAGCGGGATTATGCCCTCTGCTCCGGGCGCTGTCATTTTGAACTTGCCTGCCCACAGCAACATCACGATCATTCCAATGCTGCAAACAAGGAAAGGGATATTTCGATCTGCAACAAACGCTGCAATCTTCGTTAGAACACTCTTCGCCTGCAGATTGTTACCTGTGTTCGCTTGAGATCCGCGCACACCATCACCAGACGCCTCAGCGGATGTGGTTTCAGTCATAAAAGGACTCCTTCATGCGATGATCCATCGTTGTGAAATATTGAAGGCCGATTTGAAACGCTGTCAACACCCTGGGGGTGACGATCCGACGAGAGTACCCGACTCAAAATTATTAATGCTGAACTTCGCCATCCCATCGGCGTTGACGGGAGGCGTTCGCGCACCGGTCAACTCAAAGTTGGGGCGCGAGTTTGAGAGCTGGACGACGGCGGTAAAAGACGGTATGCGGACGCCTCAACGATGCCGACGCGAATTTGATAAACGGGCCGCAAATCAGAATCCCGCCTGAGTCGAGCCTCCAAGTTGCCGGTTGGTCGCCCATTCGGTAGTTTCGACTGTTGTTTCCGAGTGGTCGCTCACCCGGAAGTTATCTTCTGGTCAAAAGCTCCAGCGGAAATGGAAAGCAGGAGTGTTTCTCGCATCACACCAAATCGCCAGCGCACTCACCAAAGCTGAGGACTCTCCGAGAGTCTTCCCGCCAGTGAAATTCTTTGTGCCCGAAAATTCTCGTGCGTACTGTCATCTTGATTCTCGAGAGAGAATCTCCGGTAACTCCCATCTCGGGAAAGCAGCGAAATTTCTGCCAAATCACACCCACCAATTTGCTACTCTAAAAATAGACACCAGTTCCAGTCACAGATTGCAGAGAACAAAAAGCCACCGCGAAGGTGGCTTTTTCCGTTTGTAAGGATATGAGTGCCCAGATCTTGAAGAGATGTGAGTGTCGGGTCGCCCACAAATCCAGGGGTAAGCGACAACGGAGCGAGCCCAGGAGCCTGCGCCGCCGGCGCGCCTGCCTGGATGGCAGATCCTAACTCCAATGGCCGGACGACTTTAGCGATAAGTCCTTTAGAAAGACGAATTTGATGCTCGGGAGGTCCACATCCTCATGATTCGGCACGGTTTATACGCCAGCCTCCCGCACCGGTAGGGGGGAGGGGTACAGGTAACGTGACCCACCGAAAGCAGGAGCTCCGCCAGCTCCGCCGAGTGCCCCATCCTACGCGAAGCGTAGGGTGGGCGAGTCACGTCGCAGCGAAGCTGCCTAAGAAGCCGTCATCCCGACCGAAGCGAAGTGGAGGGATCTGCGGCGCCAGTCGTGACCCAGCTAGTCCTTCAGGCTGGCTTCATGCGCCCGCAGCTCGGCCACAATCGTCGCCGCCGCCTTGCGCGCATCGTCCGAGCGGTCCGGCGGAAACGAGATCGCACCCACCCGCGCATGTCCGCCGCCGCCGTAGCGCTCGCAGATCGTTGCCAGGTTCACCATCTCCTCGGGCTTCCGCTTAGTCCACGGGTTCGAGCCCACCGCGACCTTGGTCCGGAAGCTCGACTTGCTCAACCCGATGTTGTACGTCGCCTCCGGGTGCAGGAAGTACGGGATGAACTTGTTGTAGCCCTCAAGCTGTCTATCGGTGATGTCGAAGTAAATCACGCCGTCCTTGTACTCCGCCCGCTCGCGGATCAGCGTCACACCCTCGGCGTGGCGCTCCAGCAGCGGCGGCAGCAGCGGCGCGATGAACGGCTCCTTCAGCACATCGGCCAGCGGCTCCTCCGTCAGCAGCGGAATCATCCGCGGGATCAACGCCGGGTCCGCGGTCGCTTCGATAATCAGCGTCAGCTTCATCGCCGGCTCGGCCATCTCCACCGCCGACTCCGCGCTCTCATACAACGCGCCGTCCACGATGTCCGCCCACTTCACCAGCTCGGCGACCGGCGCGGCATCGAAGGCGAACCTGGTCGACGCGATGTGGGTCAGAAAGCCTGCGCAGGAGGTATAACTCGGGTCGTAGAAGCGCCGCATCGCATAGCGTCCGTCGGCCATGCCCCGGCGGTAGTCCTCATGGTCCTGCGGCGTCAGAAAGGCGCTCAGATGATGGTCGAACCACCAGGTGATCTTCGGCGACGCCGAATACTTGAAGTCGACAATCGCGTTCTCGTCTCCGATAAAGTCGGCTTCGTTGAAGAGCGCCCCCGCCCGGTGGACCAACCCGTGATAGCTGTAGCTGGCCGCCGGCTGGATGCATTCGCGGTGAAACCGGGTAAACAGCGAGGCTGAGCACGCCCCATCGAAACACTTATCGTGATAAAAGACGCGAACGTTCAACAGCAGCTCCTTCGGCGGACAGACGCGGCGTAGCAAGGTAGAGAGAATGATTAGGATTGCCGGGGTTCCCTCCCGTGTCAAGCCGCGCCGCCATCGGTCAGCCATCGGGTTCCGGCCAGCGGTTGCGATATGGTGTCTGTGTGCCGGGAAAGCGTTCCGCAGCAGGGACGTCCGTCCGTTTGGTTATGCAACAGATTGAGGAACAATTTTGAGGCGACGCTTGTGAGACAAAAGACCGGCTGGTTCTTCCGGCTGCTGCGCGTCTGCCTCGCTTTGCTGATTCTCGCATCGCTGGCCGCAGGCGCCGGGATGCTGTGGCTTCGCCGCGCCATGCAGGCACAGTTGCCCCAGCTCGATGGCGACCGCCACACCGTCGCAGTCACGCAGCCGGTCACCGTCCAGCGCGACCATCAGGGCGTCCCCCACATCGCCGCCGCCTCCCTCGATGACATGATCGTCGCACAGGGCTACGTCACGGCGCAGGATCGCCTCTGGCAGATGGACATGATGCGCCGTGTCGCCGCGGGGGAGGTCGCCGAAGTGCTCGGCAGCAACTTCGTCGAGCATGACCGCATCCAGCGCGTGCTGGAGTTCCGGCAGACTGCGGAGCGGCTCACCGCCAGCCTCTCGCCACAGGACCGCCGCTTCTTCGAGGACTACGCTCGCGGCGTCAATGCCTACATCAGCGAGGCCGACGCTCTGCCTGCCGAGTTCCGCCTGCTCGACTATCAGCCGCGCCGCTGGCAGCCCGTCGACTCCCTGCTGATCGTGCTCAACATGGTGCAGACGCTCGATGAGCAGTGGCCGACCAAGCTCAGCCGCGAGGCCATCACGAAGAAGATCGGTCCCACGCTCGCCGCCGATCTCTACCCCACCGGCTCGTGGCGCGATCATCCGCCCACCCAGGCGATGCCCGACCTCACCCAGCCGCCGGTTGACGTGCCGCCACCGCCGCCCGACGAAGACCAGTCCTTCAAGGGCGTCGCGGACGACCTGCTGAGGCTCCGCGCCGCAATCGGCCTCGCCAAGTGCCGCGGCTGCACGGCGGGCTCGAACGAGTGGGTCATCAGTGGTGCCCACACCGCCTCCGGACGCCCGCTGCTCTCGAACGACATGCACCTCAACCACTCCGTGCCCGGCGTCTGGTATGAGATGGATCTGCGCGCGCCCGGCTTCCATGCGGCTGGCGTCAGCCTGCCCGGCGTCCCCATGATCGTCGGCGGCCACAACGAGCACATCGCCTGGGGCTACACCGCGCTCTACGGCGACACACAGGACCTCTACGTCGAGCGCACCAACGGCCAGGGCGAGTACTGGGATGGCACCGGATGGCGCCCCATGGAGCGCGACCACGAAACCATCCAGGTGCGCTTCGGCAAGAATCAGGAGTTCGATGTGCTGCGCACCAATCACGGGCCGGTCATTACCTCGCTGGTGCCGCATGAGTCGCGCACCATCGCGCTGCGCTGGACCGTCTATGATCCGCAGTTCGCCGGCGGCATGCCCCTCTATGGCCTGAACAACGCCGCCAATTGGCAGCAGTTCGAAGCCGCCATGGGCCAGTGGTGGGCGCCAACTCTGAACGTCGTCTATGCCGACGACCAGGGGCACATTGGCTACCAGGCCATCGGCCACATTCCGCAGCGCCCCGGCGGCCTGGTCGGCGTGCCCATCGCCGATGAAGTCCACGAATGGCAGGGCGTGCTCCCCTTCGCATCTATGCCCGCATCGCTCGATCCGCCGGGCGGCATCCTCGCCACCGCCAACTCCCGCATCACCCCGGATGGCTATCCCACGCCCCTGTCGCTCGAATGGGCCTCGCCCTATCGCAATGAGCGCATCTGGAAGTGGCTCGCCAGCCACGAGAAGATGACCCCTGCCAACATGCTCACATTGCAGACGGATATCGACTCCGAACTGGACCACGAACTCGCGCAGCGCTTCGCCTACGCCATTGACCACGCGCATCGTCCATCCGCGCGCCTGCGTGCCGCTGCGGACATCCTTCGTTCCTGGGACGGCGTCATGCATACCAATGAGCCTGCGCCCGCCATCGTCACCGCCGCCCGCGGCGCGCTGTGGTCCTTGCTGCTCCAACCCAAGCTCGGCCCAGACTGGAAGCTCTACGAGTGGCCGGAGAGTGCGTACGTCGAGGAGCAGCTCATCACCAGCACGCCCGCAGCGTGGCTCCCGGCAAAATACAAAAGCTGGGACGACCTGCTCGCCGCCGCCGTCACGCGCGGCCTCGACAATGCGCACGCGCCCTTATCGCTCAAAAACTGGCGCTACGGCGATGAACACACCATCGCGCTCTCGCATCCGCTCTACGGCATGATTCCTTTTTTCGGCTGGACCGGCATTTCGCCCCTCCCGCAATCCGGCGACACCGTCACGGTCAAGCAGGTCGGCTCCGACTTCGGCCCGTCGCAGCGCTTCACCATGGACTGGAGCGATGTCGATGCCTCCACGGAAAACATCGTCATGGGTCAATCCGGCGACCCGGTCAGCCCGTACTATCGCAACCAGTGGCCCGCCTGGTATGGCGCCACCACCTTCGCGCTGCCCTTTACGCCTGCAGCCGTCGATGCGGCGACGCAACATACTCTGCGGCTCACGCCGTGATCGCCAAACAAACACGGTTGCTCTCGCTCGCCGCACTGCTGCTCACCGCACTCGCCGCCACCAGCCTGCTGCTCTTGCGCGGTCCCTCGTGCGGCCATGATTTCGATTTCCACCTCGTCTCCTGGCTTGAAGTAGCTCGCGCCTGGCACAGTGGCCTCTTCTACCCGCACTGGGCATCGTCCGCGAACTTCGGCGCCGGCGAGGCGCGCTTCATCTTCTATCCGCCCGCATCATGGATCTTCGGCGCCGCCCTCGGCAGCATCGCCGGATGGCACGCCGCGCCCTGGCTCTTCACCGCCATCTGCCTCTTCTGCGCCGGCCTGGGCATGCGCTATCTTGCGCGAGACTTGCTTCCACCGATCGCTGCTACTGCTGCCGCCTGCCTCTACATCGCCAATCCGTACATGCTCTTCGCCGCGTATGAGCGCACCGCCTACGGCGAGTTGATGGCCGCAGCGCTCATTCCGCTGCTGCTCTGCTTTGCCGTGCGCCCATCTCCACCCATCGCCGCACTCGCCGCCACCATCGCCGGCATCTGGCTCATGAATGCACCTTCCGGCGTCATGGCCTGTTATGCGCTGCTGTGGATCGCGCTGCTACGCCTCGCATCGGAGCGTAGCTGGAGCGCGGCGCTGCGCATGGCTGCGTCAACTGCAATTGGACTCACGCTGGCCGCCTTCTATCTGATCCCGGCCGCATACCAGGAACGCTGGGTAGAGATCGCACGCGCCATCGGTCCGGATATGCGCTTCCAGGACAGTTTCCTCTTCCATCACACTGGCGAGGCGTTTCACGACACCGTCCTCCATACCGCATCCATCCTCGCGTGCATCCTGCTCGCTTTCGCGCTCGCGTCCATCCTGCTCTGGCGCGATGCTTTGCGCTCTCGCCCGCTGCTCTGGCTCGGCTCCTTGGCCGCGCTGATCCTGCTGCTGCTTGTGCCTGTCAGCGCACCGTTGTGGCGTCACGCACCGCAGCTCGCATACCTGCAGTTCCCCTGGCGCTGGCTTCTCATTCTTGCGCCGGTGGCCGCGCTCTTCGTCGCGGGAAGTCTCGCCCAACTCACACGAACGGCATGGCTCGTCACAGCAGTCCTGGTGCTCTGCATCGCATCGATCGTTGCCTGCACGCGTCCGTTCCATCAGTATTGCGATGACGAGGATAACGTCTCTGCACAACTCGCCCTCATGCACGACGGCACCGGCCAGGAAGGCACCGACGAATACACGCCGCATGAGGACGACAATGCCGAAGTCGATCAGGACATGCCTGCGGTGCGTGTGCTCGTAAGCCCCGGCGCGGAGGAGCCGGATAGCGGCAAGGTGCAGAATCCGGAATACCAGCCAGATCCGAACGTGGAGCGCCACGCAACCGTGAGGGTGACACAATGGTTGCCGGAGCGACGTGCCGTCGTCCTCGACTCACCGGCCGCAGGCTACGCCGTCGTCCGACTCATGGACTATCCAACGTGGACGGTTCGCCGCAACGGCGCCATCGTCACCCAACGCCCGCGACGCGACGACGGCCTGCTCACCATCCCTGTTCCGCAAGGTCAATCCAGGATCGAGATCCGCTGGAACACCACACCGGACATATGGATCGGCCGCGCGCTGTCCCTGCTCGGTCTCTGCGTCTTTGGTCTTGTCTGGTATCGCGAGCGGCGCGCTCGCCGAATCCTCACGACTTGAGCTGCTCTTCCGCAGCCGCGTAGGTCTTGCGGATTCCCTCCGCCAGCCCTGTCGTCGCGCGCCAGCCCAGCGCATGCATGCGCGACACATCCAGCAGCTTGCGCGGCGTTCCATCCGGCTTGGTCGTGTCGAACCTCAGCTCACCCTCGAAGCCGAGCTCCCGCGCTACCAGCTCCGCCAGTTCGCGAATGGTCACATCCTCGCCCGTCCCGATGTTGATCAGCGGCGCATGCTCGTCGTTGATCAGCTTCCGGAATTCACCATCCGCAAGCTGCATCAGGAAGACGCACGCCTCGGCCAGGTCCTCGCTGTACAGCAACTCGCGCCGCGGCGTACCGGTGCCCCAGACCTCGATGAACTTCCGCCCGGCCATCTTCGCCTCGACCACCTTGCGCATCAACGCCGGCAGTACATGCGAGGTCTTGAGATCGAAGTTATCGTGCGGCCCGTAAAGATTCGTCGGCATCGCCGCCAGATATTGCGCGCCATATTGGCGGTTATAGGACCAGCACATCTCGATCCCGGCAATCTTCGCGATCGCGTAAGGCCGGTTCGTCGCTTCAAGCGCCCCGGTCAGCAGATACTCTTCACGGATTGGTTGCGGCGCCATCCGCGGATAGATACAGCTCGACCCGAGGAAGAGCAGCCGCTTTACGCCTGCCTGCCGGCTCGCTTCAATGACGTTCGTCTGCAGGATCAGGTTGTCGCGAATGAAATCCGCGGGATAGGTATCGTTAGCTAGAATGCCGCCAACCTTCGCCGCGGCCAGGAACACGTATTCCGGACGCTCGCTCGCAAAGAAGGCATCCACCGCGCGCCCATCCAGCAGATCAAGCTCGGCGCGTGTGCGCAGCAAAAGCCGCGCAAATCCCTGTTGTTTCAGATAAGCGGTGATCGCGGACCCCACCAGGCCGCGATGCCCGGCTACGAAGATTCTGCTGTCGCGATTCATCAGCTCTCAGTCTATTCGTGATAGCGAAAGGCGTTAAAGCCGTGCCTGTGCACCAAGGCGTCGCGTTCCGCTTCCTTCAAGTCTTCTGTCACCATTTCGGATACGAGATCCGCGAAGCCGATGCGCGGCTTCCATCCCAATTCGTGGCGGGCCTTCGACGCATCCCCCAGCAGCGTCTCTACTTCCGCAGGACGAAAATAGCGCGGGTCCACCGCCACGATCACGCGCCCCTCCGCATCGATTCCCTGCTCGTCCGCGCCTTCGCCCGTCCAGCGCAGACGGATACCCAAAGGCTCCGCCGCACGTTCAATAAAATCGCGCACGCTGTACTGATGGCCGGTCGCAATCACGTAATCCTGCGGCTGCTCCTGCTGCAGCATCAGCCACATCACCTCCACGTAGTCGCGTGCATGGCCCCAATCCCTCTTCGCATCCAGGTTGCCCAGGTACAGCCTGTCCTGCAGCCCCACCTTGATGCGCGCCAGCGCCCGGGTGATCTTGCGCGTCACGAATGTCTCGCCGCGGCGCGGGGATTCGTGGTTGAACAGGATGCCGTTGCTGGCATGGATTCCGTACGACTCGCGGTAGTTCACCGTGATCCAGTACGCGTACAGCTTGGCCACGCCGTATGGCGAGCGCGGATAGAACGGTGTCGTCTCGCGCTGCGGTGTCTCGCGCACCAGCCCGAACATCTCCGATGTCGAAGCCTGGTAGAACCGCGTCTTCTTCTCCAGTCCCAGCGTGCGAATCGCCTCCAGCAGCCGCAGCGTGCCGATGGCATCGCTGTTTGCCGTGTACTCCGGCTCTTCGAAGGACACCTTTACGTGGCTTTGCGCCGCCAGGTTGTACAGCTCGTCCGGTTGCACCTGCTGCAGCACACGGATCAGGCTGGAGGTGTCCGTCAGGTCGCCGTAATGCAGCAGCAGTTTTTGATGTTCGACATGCGGGTCCTGATACAGGTGGTCGATACGCGCCGTGTTGAACAGCGACGTCCGCCGCTTGATGCCGTGAACCTCGTATCCCTTGCTGAGCAGAAGCTCCGCCAGGTAAGAACCATCCTGGCCGGTGATGCCGGTAATGAGTGCCTTCTTCATGCGTAAG
This sequence comes from uncultured Acidobacteriaceae bacterium, assembly GCA_963750845.1. GTDB lineage: Bacteria > Acidobacteriota > Terriglobia > Terriglobales > Acidobacteriaceae > KBS-83. The sequence continues at coordinate 109,225 of CAVVSP010000005.1, read as the reverse complement.
GCATACGGTACCATGCGCGAATCGCCGTGTTCTCTATAGCGAATCAGCGGAGTGACGTTTGGCGATAGCCGCCAGCAGCTCAGCCTCGAAGCGCTGCAATACCCGTTCTCTGCCCAGGTGCTCCACTGCATGCGCGCGAGCGGCAACACCCAGTGCATGACGCATCTCCGGTCGGTCGGCGAGTGTACGCACTGCCGTAAATAGCGCTGCGTTATCAAGTGGCGGCACGGCGATGCCGCACGGTCCCAAAGCAATCGCTACCTGCGTTCCCGATGCCGCGGTAGCAATCACGGGCCGCCCGCTGGCCAGCATTCCGGTCAGCTTCGAAGGCATCACCAGGTCCGCCGCGTCCGGCCGCTGCGGCAACAAATGGATGTCCGCGGCATTCAGCAGATCGTTCAGCCGGTCAAACGGCTGCAGCGGCAGCATGGTCACATTCGCGGCGCCCCGCACCATGCCGGCAAGCTGCGCATGGTACGCGCCGTCGCCGCAAAATAGGAAGTGAACACGCGGATCAGCCGCGAACTCCTTCGCCAGCAGGGGCAGCAGCTCCAAACCCTGCTTCATACCCATATTGCCGGCATACATCAACACGACTCGTTCCGGTCCCAGGCCGAGCTGGTGGCGCAGGCGGCTCGGTCCCTGCAGCGGTGCAATGGCGTCCGTGTCCACCCAGTTCGGAAACATGAACGTCTTCTCAATCGGGATACCCTTCTCCGGCAACCTCTGCATCATCTTCTCGGACACGGTGGAGATGCGATCGAAGCCATGCATCGCCTGCCGTTCCAACGCCTCGGCCAGCTTGTGTGCACGGCCCTCGCTCCGCAGTAGGCCCAGACCAAAGGCTGCATCCACCTCGAAGTCCTGGACATGCAGCCATGCCACCGCTCCGGCAACCCGCGCCGTTATCAATCCCGCCACGGCCGACATCAACGTCGGTTCAATCGTCAGCACCACATCCGGGTACCATTGCGCCTGCGACAGCATGATGGGAAGGCTGCTCATCATAAAGGAGCCAAGATGCAGCAGGCGCGTATGTCCGGAAGGATGCCGCGGCACGTAGATCGGACATCGATACACCCGCACCGGGTCCGACCCGGTACCCGGCTCGGTCGCATAGCTCCAGGCACGATAGTCCGTGCGCACCCGCCACGCCGGGTAGTATGGAGGCGCCGTCACCACGCGCACACCGTGCCCGCGGACCGCCAGCCACTCAGCCATCTCTCCCGAGTACTTTCCGATACCCGTGAGCTCTGGTGAGTAGTTGATCCCATGCAGCAGGATGCGCAAGAAGTATGGTCCTTTCCCGGGCCCGTTCAGCCCCGGACCGTTTTCACGACAGGTGTATCTGGTGGAAGCGCTCTCGACGCGGCTTTTCCATTAGGAAAAGATGCATAGAACCGATGCAAGCGGGGGCCCAGTATTGTGAAAACGGGTAAAGCAAAGGCAAGCATACTGGATCATTCGCTGCATCTTCCCGCTTATCCGGGTGTGGTGCCACGAAGCAAAACACCCGCGAGAGCTCAGGTATGATGAGCCCAATGCAGACCGATATTCGCGCACTGCTGGAGAGCGGTGCCGCACACACGGATCAGGCGTTGCAGCGCCTGCTTCCCTCCTCCGACCAGGTTCCTGTCTCCATCCACCGCGCCATGCGGCACAGCGTCTTTGCCGGCGGCAAACGCCTGCGCCCCATCCTGTGCAGGGAGGCAGCGCGCATGGTTGACAAAGGTGCCGCGTATCCCGCGGGCGTGGAGGATCTCGGCTCCGCGATCGAGATGATCCACACCTATTCGCTCATCCACGACGATCTGCCCGCACTCGACAATGACGACCTCCGTCGCGGCAAGCCCACCTGTCATGTGGTGTATGGAGAAGCGATCGCCATTCTCGCCGGCGACGCGCTGCAGACACTCGCCTACTCCGTGCTCAGTTCTCTGCGCTGTCCGCCGGAGGCCGCGATTCGCATCGTTCACCTCATCGCGGAAGCCACCGGCACCGTCGAAGGCATGATCGGCGGCCAGGTGCTCGACCTGGAGGGCGAGCACTCCAAGCCAACGGAAGCTTCCGTCCTCGCCATCCATCGCGCCAAGACCGGCGCGCTTCTCCGCGTCAGCCTGGTCAGCGGCGGCGTCTTCGCCGGCGCAACCGGGCAGCAGGTCGCTGCGCTCACCGCGTTCGGCGGCAAGTTAGGTCTCGCATTCCAGATCATGGATGATGTGCTCGATGTGACCGGCGATAGTGTCTCGCTGGGCAAGACCGCAGGAAAAGATGTGGCCAGCCAGAAGGCCACCTGGCCCGCCGTGCGCGGCATCCCTGCTTCCATTGCGGACGCGCAGCGGCTCATCGACGAAGCCTTTGCGGAATTAGCGATCTTCGGCGACCGCGCCGACCCGCTCAAGGCGGTAGCGCGCTATCTCGTCGAGCGCACCAACTGATCTACTTCAACGCGCCGTCACCCTGAGCGAAGCGAAGAACCCGCAGTTTCTTGAATCGTCCACCAAACTCAGCGTGAGCGACCAAAGGAAGCGAACCCCACAACGCGCCGTAGGCGCTTTTGCCTGAACGGCCAGTTTAGACCCGCGCCTGCTCGCGGATCACGCGCCGAATGCGATCGCCCTGCTCCGCCAGATCCTGCACGAAGCCCTCAAACCTGCCAAGCGCCTGCTGCGCGGTTTGGATGTAGTCCGGAAGGCTCTCCCACAGATCACGCACGCCGTCGGACTCTTCCAGCAGCGCCACCAGCGATCCTGCCACCGTCACCGCCAGCGCAGCGCGGCGGCGTCCCGTCGCCAGAAGCACGGCGCCCGTCAGCAGCGACCCGGCAGCAAGACCGCGCGTCCACGCGCTGGTGCCGCCCGGCAGGTTGTCGTCCAGAGAATCCCTCAGTCGTCCCGCCATCTTGTTCAATTCTCTCGCCATGGATATTCAGTCCTTCCTCAAATGTCTCGCGGCTGGTCCTCAGTAGCTAGCTGGTTCCCGGTCCGGCTCAATCATGGGATGCAGCCCGGCCGGCAGCGACTACCCGGCACGGGTGAACGATCAGTCCAGATCGAACTCGCGCAGCGGCTTGCCCGTCGTCGGATCGTCCTTCGCGCGCTTCACCGCCTCGGCAAAGCGGCGCTCCATCAGGTCCTTCTTGTTGCGCTCGGCTTCCATTGACTGCCGGAAGATGCTCTCCTTCCGCTCTTCCTGATCCCGCATCGCCTGCGCCGCTCCTTCAAAGTCCTCGAAGGTGCGTTTGCGCGGCGCCGGCTTGTGCCCGATGATCGAACGCGTCTCCGGATCCACCTTCAGGACCGCGCCGCAGTCCGGGCAAGTCACCTCGAATGCGCTCATCTGTTTCGCCATGGCTCCCCATTGTAGCGGTAAGCGCTGGTCCCCGGCACGTTGCCCAATCGTGCCCCCGGCGGCGGCGGATCGAGCCTAAAGAAGGAGCAGTTTATGCCCCGGGCAGCCATCCCCCGCCGCCTCAACCAGCGTCTCCAGCAGCCCGTCGCCCTGCGTCGCGAGAAAGTAGACTCCCGCCACCACGCGCTCCTGCAAATGCCCGCCCGGATACAGCGCTTGCGTGATCGCCTGCGCATGCCGCGCCAGGCTGGCTTCTTTCTCCAACTGGTATCGAGCCGCCAGCCGTCGCAGCCGGTTCATCTGATATCGCATCTTCGATGCCGCCGTATGCGCCGAACGCCCCAGCCCTGCGTCCATCTGCGCCATCCACTCCGTCACCGCGGTCAGCTCGCTATCCAGCGAGTTTCCCGCCGCCGCAATCTTCCGCTTGCCTTCCACCGGCATGGCTCGCGCGCCCAACCGCTGCGCAAGTGCATCCGCGCTGGTCAGCGCATCCGCCAGGTGCACTTCATGCCGCTCCATCACGGTCGCAATCTTCTGCTCTACCAGCGTCGCCGAGAGCCGCGGCAGCACCGCCGTCGCCCGCCCCAGAATCCGCTTGTAGAGCACCTCGGATTGCGCGAAATAGGCAATCTCCGCCGGCCCGGCGATGTAGGCCGAAGTAGGCAGAACAGCATCCTGAAATACCGGTCGCAACAGTGCGTTCGGACTACATCGTTCAGGTGTTGCTTGAAGTATCTGCAGCAGCTCTTCGGATGAATAATGCCGCCCGCCGGCCTTCCAAAGCCGTCCGCCATCGGACCGCACCCGCCGCAGGGGAAGCCGCGCTCCCGTCGTTTCATCGATCAAAAACAGCAGGCTCGACTGCTCCGCCACCTTTACCTGCGAATGGTATCCACGCTCGGCTAGAAGGCTGTCGCGTTCGACAAGCGCCGCCATGCAGCGCATCCGCCTCGCGGATTGCGTGCTCCAGAACCTTTGCCCCCAATGCGTGGAAGCCCGTTCCCGCGGCATCCATAACCACAAGACCCCATCGCGCAAACAGCCGCGCCATCAGGCTTCCGAAAGCACCGGCCAGCGTCGCCTCCGGCCGGTAAACCTCACACAGCAGAGCCGTCGTCTCACTCGGACCCAGCAGTGCCTCCAACTCAACCAGCGCCGCTCCTGCGCTCGCCCCGAGCTTGATCCCGCCCACCGGAACCGGAACCTCCGGGGCCGCGCCGAGCGTCACCGTCCTCAGCCCATCCGGGGCCGGAAGGTTTACCTGCGCCACCTCGGCAAAGTCGTGGTCCTCGCTTGCCAGCCAGAAGACCGGCACCGTATCGAAGCCCGCTTCCGTCGCTTCGCGCGCCCGGGCAATCGCCGTCGCTGCCTTCAGGAAGGTGTAGAGTGGTCCGCCAAACAGCGCCACCTGCTGCCCCGATACAACTACCGATGCCCCGTTACGCAGCCGTTCGATATTTCGTGCGGTGACATCTCCGCCACCAAATGCCGCATTCTGTTCTGCCAGCAGATCCGCCAGCCGCGTACGATGCTCCACGCTCAACTCGCGTCCCTGCGACATCCAGCTTGTTCCCGCCGCCGTTGTCGAAAAGAACGGCGCCAGCGGCTTAGCACTCTCCACATAGTCCAGGAAGAGCCGGCTGCTGTGCGGCATGATCGAGCTGGGATAACACTCAGATTCCACTGCGTCTCCTCAAAGCCTCTTCAATCGCTTCCGCCGACGGTCTACTCGATCATCGCTCAAAGCCGTCTCGCTCGCCGCACGATCTGTCGACGGCAGATCCTCCGCCGCAAGCCGTGCCAGCGCAGTATAGGTTTGTGCCACTAACGGATGCCCGGCGAGGGCCCGGCGATGCAGTTTGACGGTCGCCGCGTCTCCGCGAGCCAGCGGTCCGCTGAAGCTCCGCGCCAATCCCTGCTTTTGGATGTTTGCCACCGTCGCAGCCGCCATTGGTCCCAGCAACGCCAATGCCTCGCCCTCCGCAATGCCCGCCGCGCGCATGGCCCGCACACCAGCAGCCATTGTCGCCACCAGCAGCGGCGATCCGAACATCGCGCCAGCGTGATACATCGCCTTTCCCTTGCCATCGACGGCAAATGGTTTGCCGCCGAGCCGGCGCACCAGTGCGAACAGCTCTCTCTGCGTTGCAGCCTCTCCTGCTTCCACACCAAAGCGCGTTCCCTTGAGCGCCACCACACGGCGCGTCGGAAAGCTCATCATGGGATGCACGGAGCCAGTCCGCGCCCCCGCGCGCGCAGCAACCGCGAGCACACTGCGATCCAGCGCGCCACTGGAGTGCACCACCACCTGCCCCATTAAACTCACGCGCTGCGCGACCAGCCAAGCCGCGGTGCTCTCAATGGCGGCATCAGGCACACACAGCCAGAGCACTCGCGCATCCAGCCTCACCGCCGCGCCGCGCCGCGCATGCACCCGTTCGACGAGCAGACCCGCGGCATCGAGCGCCGCCGCAAGCGACGATCCCCAGTTTCCCAACCCGATGACCGCCGCGCCGCGCCGTATCTTCATCCTCTAAGCCAGAGTTGCGCCCTTGAACAGGATGGTACCGTAACGATTCGCTATTCATGGAACCACTGTCGAATCGATAATGCCGTCGTAGCATTGCCCGAGAGAGAGGGACAGCTTTTGCAAGCACATGCGTTGTCGAAGATGAAAACCAATACGCCGATGACCAGCCGCATCCATCCATGCATCTTCCTCACGGCATTCCTGCTCGCTGCCTTCCTTGTCCCCTCCGCCGCCCGCGCGCAATCCGTCCGCGGCTGGCAAGGCACCATCACCATCCCCACCTATGAGCTGGGACCGCCCGATCCGAACCCGCCCTTCGCATTGGTGAATCCGCATCCCGTCTATCCCTACGCTATGCTCGATGACCTGAGCGACCAGCGCGCCCCCAAGACGTACCGTGCGATCTATCTCGAAAACCAGTACCTCAAAATCACCATCCTCCCGGAGCTCGGCGGTCACGTCTACTCGGTCTACGACAAGCTCCACCATCGCGAGATGCTCTACCGCAATCGCGTCATCAAGTACGGTCTCGTTGGCCCGCGCGGTGCATGGATCGCCGGCGGCATGGAGTTCAGCTTTCCCTTCGCGCACACCACGGACACTGTCTCCACCGTCGAGTCTGCGTTGCATCAGAACGCCGATGGCAGCGCTACCGCCATCGTGGGCGCCGTCGATTGGGTTTCGAAGATGTATTGGCAGATTGCGCTCACCCTCCGTCCCGATACCGCGAGGCTGGAAGAAGGCGTCACGCTCTTCAACGCCACACCGCTCAATCATCTCTATCTCTTCTGGACCAACACCGCCGTCCCGGCAACCGAAGACCTGCAATACATCTATCCCATGCGCGAGACCATCTCCGACGATCCATTCGCCATCGTGCAGAGCTGGCCGGTCTGGGAGGGCGTCGATCAAAGCTGGTACAAGAACGACCCCAGCGCGCTGGCCATCTTCGCCCGCGATGTCCATCGGGACTTCTTCGGCGCCTACTACCACCAATCCAACTACGGAGTGGTCCACGTAGCCGACTTCCGCCACGACCCCGGCAAAAAACTGTGGAGCTGGGGGACCGCCCGCAGCGGCCGCATCTGGGACAACATCCTGAGCGACGAGGACGGCCCCTACAACGAGATCCAGAGCGGCCGCTTCCCCACCCAGGGCTACCGCGAATTCATGGAGCCGCATCGCGTCGAGCAGTGGACCGAGTATTGGTATCCCGTCTCCGGTCTCGACGGCGGCTTTGTCGAAGCGACAAGCCAGATGGCCTTGAATGTGAACTTCGCCGCAACCGGCTCCGGTACGTCCGGTTCATCAGCTTCATCAGGCGACGTAAAGCTCCTCCTGAGCCCCGTCGCGAATATTCGAAGCGCTACCGTAACGGTCAGTCTCGGCACCAGCCCGCTGCGCACCATGCGAAATCTTCAGTTGTCGCCGCAGCATCCCGCCGTCTACACCATTCCAGTGCCGGATCTGGATCGCGCGAGGAAAGAACTGCGCGTCAAAGTTCATTCCGCGCAGGGCAATGTGCTCCTCGACTGGTCAGCGGCGGCACCGGTCGATGGAAATCCTGATCTCGTCCCATCGGTGGGAAAACCACTGCAGACGCCCATCGCCGTCACCACTGAAACACCCATCGAGCAGCTCTATCTGCAAGGCGTATTTCTTCAGAAGACCGGAGACACAGAAGGCGCCCGCAAGATCTACCAGCAGGTGCTGCAGCGCGATCCGGGCTACGTCCCGCGTTGCTCCAGGAGGCCTTCTACGCATATCGCGCGGCAGACTACGCCACCGCCGAACGCCTCATCGATCTCGCGTCACAACGGGAAAACGAAAATCCCATGGTCGCGTACACTGCCGGTCTCATCTACCGCGCGCAGGGCCGGCTGTCTCTCGCCAGCAACGCGTTCTGGACGGCAATTCACTACGGCCCCGCGTCCGTGCCGGGTCTGTCTCTCTCAGCGGCATACCTGCAGCTCGGAGAGATCGCCATCCGCCAGCGAGACTACGCGAAAGCAATCGATCTGCTGCAACAAGCTGTCGATGGCAATCCCGCGGACGCTCTGGCGCTGGCCGACCTTGCCGTGGCCCAGCGGCTGAATGGCAATGCGCAGGCCGCAGCAAAATCTTCCGCCACTGCCAATCAGCGCATGCCGCTGCTGCCCTATGCGCTGGCGGAAAACTGGCTGGATACAGCCGCGCCAAAGCCCGCGGCCAGTCACGCATGGACGCAAACCATCGGCTCCGATCCGCAAAACTATCTCGCCATCGCAGCCTGGTATCACGACCTTGGCGACTGGCAGTCGTCCGATGCCGTACTGCACGCCGCCATTGCCAACCTGCCCGCGAAGTCTCTCTCGCCGATGATCTATTACTACCTCGCGGCCAACAGTAGACAGCAAGGCGACCCGCAACAGGCTGCGCAATTCGCAGCCAAGGCATGCTTCACTGCCGATCGCCGAAGTCTTTCCAAGCAGCATCACCGATGCGGCAGTGCTTACGGAAGCGGTACACCAAACTCCGCAGGATGCGCACGCCAAATATGCGCTCGGCAACTTCCTCTTCGCACACTCGCGCTATGAAGAAGCCGCTGCACTATGGTCGGCCGCGCTCGCACAAAACTTCGAGAATCCCGTGCTGCTGCGCAACCTCGGCGTCTACCAGTGGCATGTCAAGAACGATCTGACCAGCGCCGCCACGTACTACTCGCGCGCCATCGCCCTCAGCCCAAACGATTACCGGCTCTATACCGACCTCGACGAAATCTACGAAGAAGCAGGCGATGCCGCCGCGCGAGCGAAGCTCTTTCACGATGCGCCAGCCGACGTGTTGGATCGAGACACCGTACGCGCTCGCCATGCGCTTTACTTCATCGAGCAACTGCAGCCTGATCCGGCGCTCGCGCTCTTCGCCAATCATCGCTTCAAACCCTGGGAGGGAGGAGTCGTGATCCACAACATGTTCGTGCGCGCAAACATCCAGAAGGGCAGACAGGCACTCGCCGTGCAAAAGCCGCAGCAGGCAGCAGAGGACTTCAAAGCGGCGATGGAGTATCCGGAAGATCTGGGAACCGGCCGGCCCGCACAACCAGAACTCGCTGAACAATTCTATTGGCTGGGGTTGGCGCTCGCCGCCCAGGGTAAAAACGCCGAGGCCACCAACGCATGGGAAACTTCCGCGCATGGCAACGGCAACGCCAATGTATTCTCCGCGCTGGCCTATCGCAAGCTCGGGCAAAACGATCGCGGGCAGCAGATACTTCAGCAGTGCATCGAAGCTGCCGGTCGGCCGGGTGCGACGCCGAATGATTTCTTCACCGCCGGAATGGCCTCGCTCTCCCAGGGAGACAAGGCGCACGCGCAGGAGTATTTCCATCACGCGCTGGCGCTCGATCCACTCCTCTGGCCGGCACGCGTAGCCATGTCAGAGATGGACAGCCCCGATATTCTTCAAGTTTCGCCTTAAACCATCCGCTTAAGCTGCTGCAACAACATCTATTATCCGCTCGCACGCCCCACTGCCGCTCAAATGGAAAATGGTACGGTAAGAGGAATGGCAACGAAGAAGAGTCCCGCGAAGAAGAGCCCGGCAAAAAAGCAGCAGCAACCCGATCGCGTCTATCCCAAAGGCGTCGAAGTCCTCTCCTCGAAGGTCAGCTTCGAAGGTCCGGTCTTCCGCGTCGTCACTGAGGAAGTGAGCGAGCCCGGCGGCAAGCCGCATCGCCGCGATGTCGTGCGTCACCCTGGCTCCGTGGTCGTTCTCGCCGTCGACGACTCGAAAAGCAAGCGCGATCCTCTCATCCTGCTGGAGCGCCAGTACCGTCATGCCGCCGCGCAGTACCTCTATGAAGTTCCCGCAGGGAGCCTCGACGAAGGCGAAGATCCGCTGACCGGCGCCAAGCGCGAGCTGCTGGAAGAGACCGGCTACAAGGCGAAACACTGGTCCAAGCTCGTTCGCTATTTCGCCAGCCCGGGCTTCCTCGGTGAGTGGATGCAGTTTTTCCTCGCCGAAGGCCTGACGCCCGGCGATGCCGAGCCCGAGGACGACGAGCAGATCGAGCTCTTCGCCGTTCCCTTGAGCGAACTTCTCCGGGAGATCGAGGCCGGCCGCATCCTCGACGGCAAGACCATCGCCGCCGCGCTCCTTTACGACCGCGTGCGCAAGCAGCGGCAACGCGCAGAGCGGGCCGCCGCACGCGCCGGCCGCAGGTAACCGACCAAACTTTTTCACGGTTTCCTTAGGCACCTTGCTCACTTTTTTTGCAAACCAAACCTACCCCCATTGCGTCACTACAGGAAGGCAGGCTGGGGCTCAAGCGCCCACCTAGAGCGAAGGACAAACGCTGTCCGGCAAGTGAGCAGCATACCGCGCACTCGGTGCCGTTCATCGCGCGTCCGTCGCTCGAATCTGCTCTGAAGTGAGGTAACCGACACGTGTCCCAGTACAAAGGCAAGGTGAAGTGGTTCAACAATGCGAAGGGCTACGGTTTCATCGGCAGGGATGATGGGCCCGACGTCTTCGTGCACTACAGCTCGATTCAGCTCGATGGCTACAAGATCCTCAAAGAGGGCGACGAAGTCGAGTTCGACATCATCCAGGGGCAGAAGGGCCCGCAGGCAGACCAGGTGCAACGCAGCAGCAGCCAGGCTGCAGCCTGACCAGTCCATCACCGAACTGCACGATGACCGATAGAGCATTTTCCTGAAGGCCTGTTCCTGAATCTCTGGCTATCAGGAAAATGCTCCGGACTGCGTGGTCCGGCGCGTCCTTTCACGGCCCGCGCACGCGATACAGTCGCGATGCGATAAAGTTCTGTGAGACGGCTTTCACGACTGCGCCGCCACGCCGCAATGGAAAATCGCGCCATCGCACAAATGCTCGCCGAAACCGCCGATCTGCTGGAGATCGGCGCCGGCGATCCCTTTCGCATCCGCTCCTATCGCCGCGCCGCCGAAGCCATCGAGCAGAGCACCATCCCGCTCTCCACCATCGCCAGCGATCCCAAGCGCCTGCTCGAAATCCCCGGCATCGGCAAGGGCATGGTCGCCAACATCCAGTCGATCGAGCAGCACGGCTCCATGCCGCTGCGCGACGAACTGCTCCACAAATACAAGCCCACCATGCTGGAGCTGCTCAAGCTCCCCGGCATGGGCCCCAAGACCGTCGCGCTGATCTTCGAGGCCACCGGCGTCGCCACCGTCGATGATCTCGCCGTCGCCATCGACGAAGGCCGCCTCGCCAATCTGCCGCGCGTCGGCGAAAAGCTCATCCAGAAGCTACGCAAAGGCATCGACGAATACCGCAAGAACAGCGGCCGCTTCCATCTCGATGACGCCGAGACCGCCGCCGAGCGCCTCACCCTCTATCTCAAGGATTTTCCCGGCGTCGAAAGCGTCACGCCCGCGGGCTCGCTCCGCCGCGGCCGCGACACCGTCGGCGATCTCGACATGCTCGTCACCGGCCCCGCCTGCGAAGAAGACGTCGTCTCCGCCGCCGTCGAATACACCGCCGCCTATCCGCCCATTGCCCAGCTCATCGCGAAAGGCCAGAACAAGGTCAGCTTCAACCTGCGCACCGGTCTGCAGATCGACGTCCGTCTGCTGCCGCGCGCCTCCTTCGGCGCCGCGCTGCAATACTTCACCGGCTCCAAGATGCACAACGTTACCGTGCGCCAGCGCGCGCTCAAGCGCGGCTATACGCTCAGCGAGTACGCGCTCGCCCGCCTCGATGACGGCACCCAGGTCGCCGCCGCAACCGAAGAAGACATCTACCGCGCCCTCGACCTCGACTGGATTCCGCCCGAGCTGCGCGAGAACTGCGGCGAGATCGAAGCCGCCGCGCAGCACACGCTTCCACGCCTCATCGAGCAGAAGGACATCCGCGGCGATGTCCACATGCACACCGTCGCGACCGACGGCAAGAACACCATCCGCGAAATGGCCGAAGCCGGCCTCGCCCACGGCTACGAGTACATCGCCATCACCGACCACTCGAAGAATCTCGCGATGACCTTCGGCCTCGACGACGAGCGCGCCCTCGAACACGTCCGCAACATCCGCGAAGTCGATGCCGACATGGCCGGCAAAGATCCGCGTCTTCGCCGGCATCGAAGTCGACATCCTCGGCGACGGGGCGCTCGATCTCTCCGACGAAGTCCTCGCGCAGATGGACATCGTCATCGCCAGCGTGCACTCGCTCTTCAACCAGCCGCGCGAGGAGATGACCGCGCGCATGCTTCGCGCCATCGAGAACCCCTACGTGCGCATCCTCGGCCATCCCACCGGCCGCAAGTTGCTGCGCCGCGATGCCTACGATCTCGATCTGCCGGCCATCCTGAAGCGCGCCGCGCGAGCTCGGCGTCGCGGTCGAGCACAATGCCGATCCCAACCGCCTCGACCTCTGCGATCGCGACCTGCGCATGGCCAAGGAGAACGGCTGCCGCATCGTCGTCAACACCGACGCGCATCACGTCTCCAGCCTCGAAAAAATGCGCTACGGCATCCGCCAGCTACGCCGCGCGTGGCTCACGCCGGACGACGTGCTCAACACCCGCAACGCAAAAGACTTTCTCGCCGCCCTCCGCCCGCGTCCCTGAACTCCGACAGGAAATCATCGACGACCCTTCCGCACATGTTCTAATGCACTCCCCGAAACAAATAAGGGCCCGAGGTACCTATGCGCCATCGCATCGCCGCGTTTCTTGTCTGCTGCCTGCCACTCTTCTGCGCCGCGCAGCAGAAGACCGAAATCACTTCCGACCGCGTCAACGCTGCGCTTGCGCAGCTCGACCCCTACATTCGCTCCGCCATGGACAAGACCAAAGTCCCTGGAGCAGCCGTCGCCGTCATCTACAACGACCAGGTCGTCTTCCTCCGCGGCTACGGCGTCCGCAAAGTCGGCGAGCCCGAGAAGATCGATCCCGACACCGTCTTTGAAATCGCCTCCGTCTCCAAGCCCATCGCCTCCACCATCCTCGCCTCGCTGGTCGGCCAAGGAAAGATCAGTTGGGATGACCGCATCGCCGACCTCGAACCCGGACTTCCAGCTATCCAGCCCCGAGACCACACGCGAGGTCACCATTCGTGACTTCCTCTCGCACCGCAGCGGCCTCGCCACCGAATCCGGCGACTTCCTGGAAATGCTCGGCTATTCGCGTCCGACGATCCTCTATCGCATGCGCTATCTGCCCCTGCCCGGCACGTTCCGCAAGACATACGCCTACAGCAACTTTGGCTACACCACCGGAGCCATCGCGGCCGCCACCAAAATCGGCAAGCCCTGGGAGACGATCGCGGAAGAGCAGCTCTATGCGCCGCTCGGCATGACCTCCACCAGCTCACGCTTCTCCGATTACGAAAACCGCGCCAACAAGGCCGCGCTGCACATCTTGATCAACGGACAGCCCGTGAACCGGTTCGTGCGTGACGCCGACGCTGAAGCGCCCGCCGGCGGAGTCAGCTCCAGCGCCCGCGATCTCGCGCAGTGGGTTCGCCTGCAACTCGATGGCGGCAAGTGGAACGGCAAACAACTCATCGATGCCAACGCGCTCGCCGAAACCCACAAGGCTCAGGTCTGCCGTGTCGCTGCCGATCCGGCTAAGCCGGACGCGTGCCCCGGCAATCAATACTACGGCCTGGGCTGGAATGTCGGAAAAGATGCGCGAGGGCCACGCACCAGTTCAGCCACAGCGGCGCTTTCTTCCTCGGCGCCTCAACCGCCGTCTACATCGTTCCCGAGGAGCACATCGGCGTCCTCGCCCTCACCAACAGCATGCCGGTCGGCTTGCCGGAGTCGATCTGCCTCACCTTTCTGGACTACCTGCACTACGGCAAGCAGCAGCGTGACTATCTTCCCGCTCATCGGGGAAATGATGCGACCAGATGATCGCGGAACGCAGGATTCATCGCGCAGACTACTCGACGCTGCCGGTTCCGACAAATCCGCCGGCCGCCAAACCACTCACCGCCTATGTCGGCACCTACTCGAACGAATACTTCGGAACGCTCGAAGTCTCTGTCGAGAATGATCGGCTGATCCTGCGCCTTCCGCCGCGCGGAACGTACTACGAGCTCTCCCACTGGGACGCCGACACCTTCACCTATTACTTCGCCGGTGAAGACGCCGGCTCTGCCCGCCGCGGCGCAAAGTTCTCCCCGGACAAAAATCAAGTGCTGATCGAAGATCTCGCGCCCGAACACAACGCTGTCTTTACCCGGACGCAGGCTGTGCAGTAGCGGTCGACCGTCAAGAAAGCAGCCCGGACGAATCTGAGGAGCTTCTTTGTTTCGCTCCGGCCGCGTTCATCCGGAGAATTCAATTCCTTCGACGAGTCCGGCGATCTACAAAAATGCGGAGTGGCCGAAAGGAAAAACGGCCACCCGCCTAATCCTTACAGCAGCTTGATCGAGCTGACCTTCAACGTGTCGCCCTCTACATCGCCCTTCACATCCACGCGAAGATGATCCTTCTCCGAAGACGCCTTCAGCGCTTCCGCGATCTTCGCATTTCCCGCCGCATCGAACTTCAGGAATCCCTGGTCCTTAGTCACGATGCCGAAGCCGCTCTTTGCGCACGCCAACGCGCAGGTGCGGGTGTGCGCATCCGGATTGGCCGCCACCTTTTTTGAACAGCTCACATCCACCACCGGTACATTTTGGAAACTCGTTGCAGCAGCGAATGCAGGCATCCGCGCACAGCCCCAGCAGCACAAGACATGAAGCAAGCTTTCTCATTGAGATCCTCCGGTTAACCTTCGTTTTTGTCGAACTACTCTTTCGCATTACTGTGTCGCATTACAGAGTTTCCGCAAGCTGACCGCTCGGTGCAGCCTTCGCACCGCTCCCCGCCGTTGCCCGCTCTTCGCGCACTGCCGTCAGTTGCGCCAGCACAAACGCACCGATGGCAATCTCCACGTCGCGCATGGCCAGGTCGAAAAACATCCCGGTCGTGATCAAGTTCACCGCAATGGCGACCAGCCAGCCATCACGATGTAACTGCCGATCTTCGTCCAGCGGCTCAGCACAATCAGCCCGGCAACGATTTCCACCACGCCCACGACGTGCATGAACGTCGCGGCGCTCACCGGCAACATCTTTGTCGCCAGCGGGCTCAGGTACATGCCCCAATCGGCCAGTTTGTTGAAGTATTTGTCGATGCCGGTGATGATCGGCCCCACTCCCAGCCCGATCCTCAGCGCCCACCACCCAACATTCAGACGATCGTCAAACTCTCCCATCTCTTTACCCTCTGTCTGAAAGAGCAGCGAACCGGCGATTGGTTACACAGATAGGGCTTTGTACCGGCTTCTTCCTGCCATAAGCTTCTGCTTGTAACCTTTTTCGCCGGCCGCGCTCTATCACTTGAGAGCCATGGAAACCCCGGGAATACTGGAAAAAGCCAGCCTTGAAAGCTGGACCGATCAGGAGGTCGTCGATCGCGTGCGCGCCGGCGACACCGCGCTCTACGAAATCATCATGCGCCGCTACAACCAGCGGCTCTATCGCGTCACCTACGCCATCCTGCGCGATGGCGCCGAAGCCGAAGACGTGATCCAGGACGCATACGTCCGCGCCTACCAGCACCTCGACCAGTTCGCCGGCTACGCGCCGTTCTCCACCTGGCTCACACGCATCGCCGTGCATGAGGCGCTGCGGCGTCTCCAGTTGCGCAAGCGCAGCCAGCAATTCGAAGAGGTCGAGCATGACGAGGAAGTTTCATGAGCGTCGCAGAAACGAATATTGCGGAAACGTCGCCCGATCCGGAACAGAGAGCGTCCAACGCCGAGCTCGGCCAGCTTCTCGAACAGGCAGTTCTCGACCTTCCCGAGCAATACCGCACCGTCATCATGCTGCGCGACGTCGAAGAATTGAGCACCGCGGAGACCGCCGCCGCCCTCGATCTCACCGAACAGAACGTGAAGGTTCGCCTTCACCGCGGACGCGCCATGATGCGCGACCGGCTCTTCGCGCGCGTCGGCGCCAGCGGAAAGAATGCATTTCCCTTCATGGGCGTACGCTGCGATCGCGTCGTCTCCGGCGTCTTCGCGCGCCTGCGGGAAGTCAATCCGGAAGACTGAGTCGAGAAGTCCTTCGGAGCGTCACTTCACGTCATTTCCCGCGCCAGCTGGCTGGTCGCTTCTGAAGAAAGGCATCGATCCCTTCTGCGGCATCTTCCAGCAGCATATTGCACGCCATTGCCTTGCTGGCAACGTCGTAGGCGGCTTCGAGAGGACGATCGATCTGGCCGTAGAACGATTGCTTGCCGAAGCGGATCGCGGCAGAACTCCGGGACAGAATGATATCGGTGAATCGCCTGATTTCGGCATCCAGCTTGCTCTTCGGGAACGACACGGTTGACGAGTCCCCACGACAGTGCGGTCGCGGCATCGATGGGCTCGCCGGTCAGCAGCATCTCCATAGCGCGCTTCCGGCCGATGTTTCGCACCACGCCCACCGCCGGCGTCGAGCAGAACACGCCGATATTGACTCCCGGCATGGCGAACGTTGCCGTGTCGGCGGCTACCGCAAGATCGCACATCGACACGAGCTGGCAACCTGCGGCGGTAGCGATGCCATGAACGCGGGCAATCACCGGCTGAGGAATCTCGGTAAGGCGATCATCATCCGGCTGCAGGCGTCGAACAGCTCCGCTGCCAGCTCTCGTCCTCCGTGTGAGCGCGCATCTCCTTGAGGTCATGACCCGCGCAGAAGCCTTTTCCCTCGGCGGCGAGGATCACGACCCGTACCGAGGGGTCGCTAGCAATGGCATCCAGCTCTGCCTGAATGGCGGCGATCATCTGGCGCGACAGCGGATTGAACCGCTCCGGACGGTTGAGGGTGAGGGTTGCGACTCCATTCACGACGGTTGAGAGAACAAACGGCTGTTTTGCCGTCAAGGTAGCGTCGGCGCTGCATCGGCATGGCTCATTCTGTCCTCGTTCGACTGAGAGGGCTTCACGGCAAAGCTTGGGCTTTTGCCGCAGATCATCGGACTGGTCCGCTCGACAACGAAATGAAACGCCGCGCGGAATCAATCGGTTTTCGTAGGCCTGCCGTTCCAGATCCTCACGGAAATCCGGGATGGGCGAGGGCAATGATCGCCTTGGCCCGTTCTGCGACGCACTTGCCCTTCAAATTGACCATGCCGAACTCTGTCACCACATACATCACGTCTGAGCGCGGCGTGGTCACGATGTTGCCGGGCGTAAGGTTAAACACGATGCGGCTGCGGCGTTCTCCGCGCTTCTCGTAGGTGGACGAAAGGCAGATGAACGACTTACCTCCCTTGGACGCATACGCGCCGCGCACGAATTGCAGTTGCCCTCCGGTGCCGCTGATGTGGCGATGGCCGTCGGATTCCGAAGCCGCCTGGCCCTGCAGATCGATCTGCGTGGTGTTGTTGATGGACACCACTTTGTCGTTTTGCATGATCATGTGCGGCGAGTTCGTATAGTCCACCTGGTGGCAGTAAAGTGCGGGTTGCGGTTGGTTGTGGCGTAGAGCGCCAGCGAACCCAGGCAAAGGTATAAACCACCTTGCCTGGATCCAGCGTCTTCCGCGATCCGGTCACCTTGCCGGAACGGTAAAGCAGGCCGAGGCCGTCGGTCAGCATCTCCGTGTGAATTCCCAAGTCCTTCACTCCACTTCCATCAACAAGGAGCATACGGCATTGGGCATGCCACCGATCCCGATCTGAAGGCAGGAGCCGTCCTCGACTTCGGCGGCAATGCGCCGCGCCACCATGCGGTCAATCTCGCTCGGCTCCGGATTCGGCAACTCCGCGCACGGCTGGTGATCGCCCTCAATGATGAAATCGATCTCGCTCAGTGCACGCCGTTGTCTTTGCCGAAGACATAGGGCATCTCACGATTGATCTCGACGATGACCAGCTTGGCACGTTCGACCACCGTCCGCTGCCACAGACTCGTCGGGCCAAAGTTGAAGTACCCGCCGTCGTCCATCGGGCAGGTCTTGAGGATGGCGATGTCGATGGGATCAAGAAAGCGACGGTAATAGTCCGGCACCTCACCCAGATTGAGTGGCGTGTAATTGCAGCGGCCGGCATCGTGCTTTCTGCGTTCGTAGCCCGAAAAATGCCAACTGAAAAGATGGAAATGCTTGCCTTCAGGATCCTCTTCGATCACCGCGCGCGGACGCATCGAGAGGCAGGAGCGTATCTTGACGTTCTCCAGTTCGTCTTTTCGCGCAGCCAGCGCCTTATCGAAAACATCGGGCTCGCAGTGAGTCGCGCCATAGTCCAGCCACATCCCGGATGTGACCAGGCTGGCAGCCTGTTCCGGGGAGATCGTTTCAGCAGGCATGGCGCGCAGTCTTTTCCCGGGGGATATCGTGGTTGCGAAAGAGTCTATACCCGAAGTAGTTCGGGATCTAAGACCACTTTTGACAATCAGTACTGATAGTGTCGCGATCGTAGTGTCGTGGTCGCCACGAAATTCCGGACCTTCGGCGATCCCGCAGCAATACCTGTTGCCCTGTGGGCGGCATATGGCGCAGCGATTTGCCTTTGCGACAAGGCACAGTTCTGCCGATTCTCAGTCCCCAAAAAACCGAGCCCCCAGCCGCCAGGAGCTAGCCCATCCGTCTTCGGCGGATGACGAAGACGAGGATGGAAAGCTTCCACTGGCGGCCGAAGGCTCGAACGGCTTTCGTGTGCGGCTGCGAATCTACTGCGTCGCGGTCATCGTGGGATGGTCCACCTGCGCCGACTGTACCGGCGGATGGTGGCTTACCAGGAAGTTCGCGATGTCCTGCTGGAAGTTCGGACTATTTGCCGGGATCGTCATCAGCGCCGGCAGGCCGGGAAACAGCTCGCCCAGCGCCTTCAGCAGCATCCCGTGCTCATCCAGGTAGAAGCGCGACAGCACCGTCTCCTCATGCGTGCTTGCGTCAAAGGAGAGTGTCTCCCACACCCACGACAGATGCGCCGCATTGGGCACCCCATGCTTCTCCGCCGCCTTGCGCATCGCGTCCAGCTCCGTGCCCGCCTTCAGGTGCGAGCACACCGACACCACGACCTTGCCATTCGAGAAGTACGACTTGTCGATGTCGCTGGCGATGAAGTGGGCCGCCAGCTCGGACTGGCCGACAAAAATGGAGGAGACCGGGCGGCCGAAGACGCTGCGCACCGCCACCGGCAGATCCGAAAGAGGTGTCACCTGGCAGGCGCTACCGTTGAATGCCTGCATCACTACCTTCTCACCCAGGGAGTGCATGCTCATCAGCGTGTCGAAGTCGACGCTGGACCCTTGCAGGCCGGGAGTCTGCGCAGAAGCCGTGAGCCCGACGAGCATTACCAAAGCGGTCAAAGTCTTCATACGTCCACCTCGATGCCAGAATGGCGTCACCTCCCACTTTGGGCAAATTACGTCGGTAATTTTTCTACCGCCTTTGTGCCCGCCGTTACACCACCATCGTGGTATCCCAGTCACCGGCCACGCTCTGATGCTCGGATCCCTCTATCTGCCGCCGTATCCATCACATGGCCCACCGCGGCATGACAGTCTGCACCAAACCTGTGCCCACGCATTTCAATGGCCGCGCCATCCGCCCCACATGACTTCCGTACCGTGAAGCATCCCTCCGTTACCTGATCCGAACACCACCGATGCCGACAACCTCGACATCCCCTTGCACCCCACCTCGCAAGACCACTCGCCCAAGATGCCGTACCCTTACCTGCATGCAAGCCGCCCGCAACTCTTACCTCACCCGAGTGCTCATCGCCGCTGCCCAGATTGCCATCCCGATCGTCACAATCGCCGCCTTGCCGTCCGCCCTTGCCGGCCAGCCGGACCCCGCATCCCTGGTCAATCCGCTCGTCGGCACCACCAACGGCGGCAACGTCTTCCCCGGCGCCACCGTGCCCTTCGGCATGGTCCAGTTCTCCCCGGAAGCCACGCCGGTGAACACCAAACGCATGATCGCCGCGCCCGGCGGCTACGAATACCGCGCCACCCAGATCCGCGGCTTCAGCCTCACCAACGTCGAGGGCTGGGGCTGCGCCGGCGCCTCCGGCGACGTCCCCTTCATGCCCATCACCGAGGCCGTCACCGAGTCGCCATCGAAGGACTTCCGCTACAAGTACGCCGCAGACTTCACCCACGCCGATGAGAAAGCCGAGCCCGGCTCCTACCAGGTCAAGCTCGGCAACGGAGTCCAGGTCGCGCTCGCCGCCGCCACCCGCATGGGCGCCGCCACCTTCACCTTCCCGGCGGACAAGCCCGCCCGCATCCTCGTCCGCACCTCCGACTCCGAAGTCGGCTCCACCGCCGCCCACACCCAGATCGACCGCGCCGCCCAAATCGTCACCGGCTCGGTGACAAGTGGAAACTTCTGCGGCTACATTGGCACGGAAGACCGCCGCCCCTACTACACCCTCTACTTCGTCGCGAACTTCGATCGCCCCATCACCGAAACCGGCGCGTGGAAAGACGAGACCGTCACGCCCGGCGCCACCACCTCCGAAGGCGGCACCGGCTTCGGTCCCAAGGGCTTTCCCGAGGCCGGCCACGGCTCCGGCGTCTGGGTAGGCTTCGGCAACGGCGGCGAAGTCCGCCTGCGCATCGGCATCTCCTACGTCAGCGAGGCCAACGCCCGCGCCAACCTCGAAGCGGAATCCACTGCGGCGACAACCTACGAGCAAGTCGCCGCCCGCGCCCGCGCCGCATGGAACAAGCAGCTCTCGCAGATCGAAATCGAAGGCGGCACGGACGAGCAGCGCCGCGTCTTCACCACCGCGCTCTATCACGCCACCATGACGCCCACCACCTACAGCGACGTCAACGGCGAGTACACCGGCATGGATCACAAAGTCCACCACGTCGCCGCCGGCCAGTCGGTGCAGTACGCCAACTTCTCCGGCTGGGATGTGTATCGGTCACAGTTCCAATTGCTCACCTGGCTCGATCCCAAACGCGGCAGCGACATCGCGCAGAGCCTTTACAACCAGTCGCAGCAGGACAACGGCCGCTGGGATCGCTGGACCCACCTCAGCGGCGCTACCCACGTCATGAACGGTGACCCCGCTGCCGCCGCCATCGCGGACATCTATGCCTTCGGCGGACGCGCCTTCGATGCACACGCCGCACTGAAGTCGCTGGTGCACGCAGCCGACGTCCCCACCAAAGAAGACCTCAGCCACGATGGCTGCCCGGTCGAGTGCGTCGGCCAGCGTCCCGGCCTCGACCAATGGCTCAAGCTCCACTACATCCCCGACCGGCGCGCCCGCGTGGGGTCCCGCCGCCGATACGCTCGAAGACGTCTCGGCGGAGTTCTCCATCTCCGCCCTCGCCGGCCATCTCGGCGACACCGCCGTCCAGCACCGCTTCGCCGAGCGCGCGCAGTACTGGAAGAACATCTGGAACCCGAACGCCGCGCCCGATGGCGGCTACTTCATGAATCGCAACGCCGACGGCACCTGGCCCAAAGTCCAGGACGACAACGACAAGGCCCCGCGCGACTTCACTCCGTCCACGGAAGACGGCTTCGTCGAAGGCAGCGCCGCGCAATATGTGTGGATGGTGCCCTTCAACGTCGCCGGCCTCTTCGACCAGATGGGCGGTCCCGACAAAGCTGTCGCGCGCCTCGACCGCTTCTTCTACGACGACAAGGGCGCGCCCGCCGTCACCAAAGCCGGCCCGCTGCACGCCGAGCTCGACAACGAGCCCTCCATCGAGACCCCCTGGCTCTACGACTTCACCAATCAGCCCTGGAAGACCCAGCAGCTCGTCCGCCAGGTGCTCAACACCATCTGGAAGAACGCGCCCGACGGCATCCCCGGCAACGACGACCTCGGCGAGATGTCCTCATGGGCCGTCTTCGCCATGATGGGCTTCTATCCCGAAATCCCCGGCCGCGCCGAACTCGTCCTCGGCAGCCCGATCTTCACGCAGCGTCACCGTGCATCGCGCCAACGGAGACGTGCACGTCATCGCGCCCGCCGCCTCCACCAACACGCCATACGTGCAATCACTCAAGGTCAACGGCAAGCCAAGCTCGAAGACCTGGCTGCCGGAAAGCTTCGCGCTCAAAGGCGGCACGCTGGAGTTCAATCTCAGCGACACGCCCAGCAAAACCTGGGGCGCAGAGAAAGCCGATCAGCCACCATCCTTCGGAGCCAAATAAAACCAGCCCTCACTCGCAGCGCAAGGCATCGACCGGATTCAGCCGCGATGCCTTCAACGCCGGCAGCCAGCTCGCCAGCACGGCGATCGCCGCTAGCAACAGGATGGCGAAGGCCAGCGTCGCAATGTCGTAGGGCTTCAATCCAAACAGCATCGTCGTGGCCGCCCTTCCAGCAATCAGCGCAAGTGCCGTGCCAAAGATCAAGCCAATCACCAGCATTGACGCGGTATCCCGCATCACCAGCCCGATCACCTGCCAGCGATGCGCGCCCAGCGCAATGCGAATCCCAATCTCATTGCGGCGCTGCGTGATGAAGTACGAGAGCACACCATACAGGCCGATCACCACCAGCAGAGCCGCCAGCAGCCCAAAGAACCCGGAGAGCATCGCCATCATCCGCTCGCCCACCAGGTTGTCGCGAATGCCCTGCTGAAAGTCGGAAAACTGCAGAATCATATTGGGATACCTGGCCGCAATTTTGCGTCGAATGGCCGTGATCGCCGCAGGCCCATCGGTCGAAGCAATCATCATCTGACCGTAAGGGCTGTTGCGCGGTCTCCGGAAACTGATCGATCGGTACGAACGCTATCGGCTCCGGCTCTTTCCGCAGATCGTTGTATTTGGTATCCGCCACCGTCCCCACTACCTGGTACGTGCGCGCCGGGTATTGCGGCTCTGGCATCACCTGTACAAGCTGCCCCAGCGGCTTTTGACTGCCGAAATATCTGCGCACGAATGCCTGGTTCACAATCAGCACATACGGAGTATCCGCCCTGTCCGTCGCCGCAAAACCTGCGTCCCGTCAGTAGCGGAATACCCATCGTGGCAAAGTAGCTCGGGCTTACATACGTAAACCTGCTCGATCCTTCCGTCGGACCCACATGCACCCCGTGGCTCCAGGTGCCTCCAACCAAAAGGACGTTCGTGGTCGCGGCTGCATTCTGCACACCGGGCACACTGCGCACGTCCTCTACAACTGCCGTTTGAAGGCGACTTCATTCTCAGGCTTGATGTTCATCGTGGAGTAATAGTTAAAGTAGCCGACAGTGATGCCACTCTCTCGGAAACCCGGATCGATCGTCATCAGATTGCGATAGCTGCGCACAAACAGCAGCGCGCCAACAAGCAAGCACCAGCGAAACCGCAATCTGCGTCACCACCATCAGCCGCTGCAGCGAAAAGCGCTCGCGGCTCCCGGCAATTCCACGTTCCCCAGACTTCAGCGAGCTGATCGGATCGACGCTCGTGCCGCGCATCGCCGGAAACGTTCCAAACACCACGCACGTCAGCATCGCGACCGCAGCGGCAAACAGCAGCACACGCCAGTCGGTGACGATCGAGAGTTGGATCGAATAGTTGCTGGTGCTCAACGCCGCCACCAGCAGTCGGCTCAACGGCTGTGCCAGCGCAACGCCGATCACCGCTCCGCTGATCGCAAGCAGGCTGCTCCCGATCAGCAATTGCCGCAGCAGTCGTCCCTCGCGACGCACCCAGCGCCATCCGGATCGCCATCTCCCGCTGCCGTGCACTCGCGCGCGCCAGCATCAGGTTCGCCAGGTTCGCGCAGGCAATCAGCAGCACCAGTCCGGTGATCGCCAGCAGCAACTGCAGCGAAGAGTCGTACGCGTCGCGCAACGCGCTCACGCCCCCGCCCGCCGGATATGCGGCCAACCGGAACGACTTGAATAGTCTTGATCGACTTCTGCGCTGTAGCCGGTGGGCGCCGTGCTCTCAAAGAGCCCGGGACTGAATGCGCGCAAAGTAGGCCGACGCACGCTCGATGCTCCATCCCGGCTTCAGCCGGCCCATCACGATTGAAGCTGAAAACCTCACGTCGCGGATTGGGCGGTATGCATGTGGGATAGGCGAGATCGAAGCTGTCTCCCACACTCAGTCCGAAAAAGCCCGGAGGCGTAACACCCAATATCTGTATCGTGCGGCCTTCCACCTGGATGGTCGTGTTCGAGGTGATGGGCTGCCCGCCCATCTGCGCATTCCAGTACCGGTAGCTGGCGACGGCCTTGGATGGCAAGCACGATGATTCGTCTTGCGGCTCGATGAGCCGCCCCTGCCAAGGCACAATCCCTAACACGTTGAAAAATTCGCCGCTCACCTCGAGCCCGTGCACGCGCTTCGCTTCGCTGAGCTTGCCTACCATCACATCGGACGTCCGCCACGCAAAGACGCCGGAGAACGGATCATGATGCCGGCGCACCTCCTGCCACATCGGAATGGTGAAGTTCGCAAAAGGCCCATCGTTGATGCCGAGTCCGTGATTGCCGCCCGCAATCCGCAGCTCCGCCAGATCCTGCGGACTCTGGATCGGCAAACTCCGCAGCCGCACCGCATCCAGCAACTGAAAAACGGCGGTGTTTGCGCCAATGCCAAGCGCCAGCGTAAGCACCGCCACCATTGTGAAGCCAGGACTCTTCACAAATCCGCGCACCGCATACCGCGCATCGCGGAAAAAGCTTTCAAAACCCAGCGCCGCATCTTCCGCATCGACGCGCTCTTTCACCACCGTCGGATTTCCAAAACGCAGCCGCGCCTTGCGTACCGCCTCGTCCAGGCTCATGCCCTTCGCGATATCGCGATCGATGCGCATCCGCATGTGCTCGCGCAGTTCATCTTCAATCTCGCGGTCCAGCTTGGAACGCCTGCCCAGGGCCCAAATACGACGAAAGCCGCGACGGAAGACACCCATACCTCACCTCACGCGAAGCGCAAAATCGCCTGCACACCTTTCACCACCTGCTCCCAGTTCTTCTCCCGCGCGGCAAGCTGTTTCCTGCCCGCCGCCGTCAGCGAGTAGAACTTCGCCTTCCGGCTCGCCTCCGTCACCGCCCATGCCGCGCGCACCCATCCGCTCTGCTCCATGCGGTGCAGCGCCGGATACAGCGAGCCCTCTTCCACCGTGAGCAGCTCATCGGAGACCTCCTCGATGTGCATCGCAATGCCATAGCCATGCATCTCGCCCAGTTGCGAAAGAGTCTTCAGAATCAGGAGATCGAGCGCGCCCTGCAGATCGTTCTTCGCCATGACTCTCCCCTCGTTACCCTAGACAACGATGGTAGAGAGAACATAGCGACGCGTTACCCTAGTTGTCAAGGGAAAGAGTGAACGAGGTAATGAAACGCTTCATTCCTCGCGCAGCAGCATCAGCGGATCGGCCTTGAGCGCCCGCTGCGCCGGAATCCACGCCGCCAGCAAGCCCAGCAGCAGCATGATCAGTACCACCCCGCACAGCACCAGCGGATCGCGCGGCGATGCCTGATACACGATCAACGACAGCACCTTCGTCGCCGCTAGCCCCAGCACCAGCCCGCGGCCGAACCGAACGCCAGCAGCCGGAACGCCCGCCCCAGCGCCGCGCCAACACCTCTCTCCGCTGCGCGCCCAGCGCAATGCGAATGCCCAGCTCGCGCAGCCGCCTGCTCACCGAATACGCCGCCATCCCGAAGATGCCGTCACCGCCAGCATCGCGCCCAGCACACCCAGCACGCCCAGCGACACCGTCGCCACCCGCGAAGCAAACAGCGCGCTGTCCAGCGTCTTCGTCCAGGTGCTGATCGTGTACGGCAACCCCGCATCCAGCTTGCGCAGTTGCTCCTGCAACGCAGCCACCAGTTGTTGCGGATCGCCCTCCGACCGCACCACCAGCGTGGTCGAGCTTGAGGGCATCTGCAGAAACGGCAGAAACATCGCCGGCTGCTGATCTTCTGTCAGCGTTCTGTATCTTCCGTCCTCCACGATCCCCACCACCTGGATGCGCGTGCCGCCCGTAGATTTTGTAGTACCCGCCCACCGCATTCGGCCACCGAGCCGAAGACCTCGCGCGCAAACTCCGCATTCACCACCGCCACGCGCGGCGCTTTGCTGTCGTCCTGCCACGTGATTGTTCGTCCCATCAGCAGCGCGGTACCCGCCGCATGGAAATATCCAGGAGAGATCCGGTATTGGAATGCATCAGCCGCTGTATTCGACAGCTTCGTATCGGTCACGCCGTCCTTGAACACAGCGTTGGTGCTCCATCCCATGCCCAGCGGCTGGACGGTCCACCAGTCCTACGGCCGTCACGCCCGGAATCGCCGCCACCGCGTCAATCGCGCGCCGCTGCATGATCGGCACCCGGTCGCCGCTATAACCCGCCATATCCAGATCGGTATCCACCAGCATCGCGCCCTGCGGCTGAAAACCGAAATTGCTGTGCAGCGAGCGCACCAGCCCCCGCACCGCCACCAGCGACGACGTCACCAGCACCGCGCAGATCGCGATCTGCACCACCAGCAACAAGTCACGCACCGTAAACCGCCGCCCTGCCACGCCGGTCGAACCCGCTTTGACAACCTCGTAGGGATTCGCGCGCAGCACCTGCCGCACCGGCACCACGCCGAAGAGCAAGTCCGCTCGCCAGCGCCAGCAGCACCGCGACGGCATACACGTGCCAATCCGGGTTCACCGGCACGCGTATCGGAAAATCCGACACCGGCTGCCACACGCTCAGCCAGCGCAGCAGCGCTATGCTGCCTGCCAATCCGGCAGCGCCTCCTATCAACGAAACCAGCAACGCCTCCGTGAAGAGTTGCCGCAAAATCCGTCTGCGGCTCGAACCCAGCGCCAGCCGCAGCGCAATCTCTCTCGACCGGTCCGCGGCGCGCGCGGCAAACAAGCTGCCCAGGTTCGCGCACGCCGCCAGCAGGATCAACGCCGCCAACGCCATCAGTCCTGCCAGGAACGCCCGCACCGGGCTCGCCCAGCATGTCTCCCGCCAGCCCCGGTCGCGCCAGCTTGAAACTCATCCCATCGTCATCCTTCGGATACGCCTTCTTCAGGTACGCAGCAACCGAGTTCAAATCCGCGGTCGCCTGCGCCGGCGTCACGCCCGCCTTCATATGCCCCAGCAGTTCCATGCCGCGGCTGCCGCGCGATTTCAGGCACGCTCCAGCCATCCACCTGCTCCCTGGTCCACCAGCGGCACCCAGAAATCCGGCGCATAGAACAACTCCGTTCCGCGAAACTCCGGCGGCGCCACGCCCGAGAATGGTGTACGGATGCTTGTTCAGTTGCACCGTGCGCCCCACCGCGCGAGGTCGCCATCAAAGTGGCTCGACCAATACGCATAGCTCAGCACGATGTACGGCGCGCTGTTCTCGCCATGCTCATCCGACGCATGAAAGAAACGCCCGAGATACGGCTGAATCCCCAGCACATCGAAATAATTCCCGCTCGCTTCGTAGAGCCACGCCGGAACAGCACTGCCTCCCGTATTCAGTCCCGCGCGCGTGATCTGGTACGCGATCAGACCGTCGAAGCTGCGATTGCGCTCGCGCAGATCGAGATAGTCCGGATACGACTGCATCGGCGTGCCATCGCTTCCCCGCTCGATCATCGCCAGGCTCTTCGCCCGCGGCACATTCAGCGGACGCAGCACCAGCCCATTCAGCATGCTGAACACCACCGCGTTCGCCCCAATCGCCAATGCCAGCGTCAGCACCGCGACAATCGTGAAGCCCGGCGACTTCGCCAGCACGCGCAGCCCGAACCGTACATCCTGCAGCAGCCGCTCGAAAAATGATTGCCCGCCGCCTCGTACGACTCCTGCCGGTATCGCTCATAGCCGCCAAACTCCACGCGCGCACGCCGCTCCGCCTCCGCGCGCGAAAGCCCTCCGCGCTCCAGATCATCCGCACGATGCTGCATATGCGAGCGAAGCTCCTCTTCCATCTCCGCATTTTTCGGCGAACGTTGAAAGAGCCTCCGCGATACGGTAGCGAATCGAGTCGAAGAGTTTCATATCTCCTCCGGTCGTGCAGCCAGCGCAGACGCGATTGCCGCGACCAGCCGGTTCCATCCATCCGTTTCTTCACGCAGCCGCTTGCGGCCCGCGGCGGTCAGCTCGTAAAACTTCGCGCGGCGATTGTTTTCCGATGTGCCCCAGCTCGCCTTCAGCAGCCCCTGCCGCACCAGCCGAAACAGCGCGGGATACAGCGCGCCCTGCTCGATCATCAGCGCGCTCGCCGTAATCTGCGCAATGCGCAGCAGCACACCATAGCCATGCAGCGGCCCCAATGACACCGCCTTCAGGATCAGGAGATCCAGAGTCCCGGGAAGAATCTGCGCCTGCTCGCCCATGCACACTCCTAAATTAGCTTAGGAGTCTAGGACGCCCTCTCCTAAGCTGTCAAGGAGAGATACGCCAGAGAATTTCTCGCGGTTCCGGAAATTAGTTCCGTGAAATCTTCGGATCCCCGGCGACCCGCCTTACGGAATCTCGCGAGCCTCGCACTCCGCAAGCACCACCGGCGACGACTGCCGCAGCGTGTTGTGAATCTCGGCCACGGAATCCGTGTGCCGCATCAACGCCAGCACCTCTTCCCGGGGAGCCCGCGCATCGACAGATGCGCTGTAGCGAATATTCCGTGCTCCCTCTCCCTCGCTGCCGAATTCTCCCGTCACCTCTACCTGCACTCGTTCCACCTCGATGCCGCGCTTCCGCGCCTCGCGATAGATGTCATTGCAATAACAGGTCGCCAGCGCAAGAAACAGCAACTCGCCGCCATTCGTGCACGAACCCAATCCCTCCGCCTTCGGAGGGATCGTCAGCGAATGCTCATGCGCCCTCCGTGCGCAGCAGTACCGTGTGCTCCCCGCGCCGGTTCGCAATGCATGCAGATATGTTCATAGACTCACTTCATAAATTAGTAGAGAACAGCTTGTCGAGACGGTCACGATTGACTCGATCGTCCAATTAAATCGCTCCATCTCCCCTCCGCGTCGAGCCTCTATCCCAACCCCCAAGCTCCAGCGCCACCGCCATACATGCATCCCGCAGCTCATCCGCAACTTCGCGATTCTCCATGGCCCGGGCCACCACCATGCCTCCCACGCACAACGCTGCGGTAGCCTGCGCTGTCACTCGACGAGATCGGCCATTCTCTCGCGAGCCGCGTTCCAGCACACTGACCATCGCCTGAAACACAGTCTCGAAAGCGCGCTTCGCACTCTCGCCGCTGCGCGAGACGTCGGTCGGCAACGCCACCATCGGACACGAATTCTCCACATCCTCGAAATGCTGGCGAGACAGATACGCGCGAACTACCTGCGGCCCCACATCTCCGGAACTCAGATCGACCTCCACGCCCTCCCAGCAATTCTTCCATTCCGGATCGGTGAAGAAGCAGCCCAGCACCTCGGCGTAAAGATCGCTCTTGCTCTCGAAATAGCTATAGAATCCGCCGCGCGTCAGGCCCGCCCCAGCCATGATCTGATCCACGGAGATATTGTCGAAACCGTAGCGGTTAAAGAGCCGTCGCGCGCTCTCGACAATCTTTCTCTTTACCTCGACGCGATGACCAACCGGATAAGGCATAAGCTCTCCCTGCTTCCGGTGAAGTATTCACCCATCGCTATTCCTCTGACGATCAAAAAAGATGATCTTGAACATAATTTCCCGGCGTGTTCCGATGCCTTGGGCTCAACCAGCAGAATTCTCGGAGGCAACATGCAGGTGAAAACAAATTCGGCACCGCAATTCGGTGCCTCGTCCCACGCTGCCCTCACTCGGCGGCAACTCGTCAACGGCGCTGCCATTGCTATCGGAGGGATGGTCGCAAGCTCTACCCTTCTGGCAGAAACTCTGCAACAGCCTGGGCCGGAAAAACCCGGATCTTCTGCCACCTCCATGCGCACATCGCTGCATGACGAGATCGTTCTCAAGACCTCCCCGCAGCACATCTACGAGCTGCTTCTCAGCTCCAAGCAGTTCGCTGCGCTCACTGGTATGCCCGCCGAAATCGATCCCCGCGCAGGCGGCGCCTTCACCACCTTCGGAAAGCTCATCGAGGGACGCACCATCGAGCTCGTCCCCAACCAGCGCATCGTGCAGGCATGGCGTCCTGCCTCCTGGGAACCCGGCCTCTACTCCATCGTCAGATTTGAGCTGAAACCTCGAAACTCCGAGACCACCATCGTTCTCGACCACACAGGTTTCCCGGAGGGCGACTTCAAGCATCTCGAATGGGGATGGCTCCACCACTATTGGGAACCGCTCAGGAAATCTTTCTCCTAACCGCTACCCGAGAAATCCTCTGTACGAAGCTCAATGAGTCAGCATTGGCGATTTGTCGTCAACTGGCGAGGAGGAGCCGATGAATGCTCGACAGGTCACTTGTCCGACAAGCCCGTTATTCGTCCATGTGGCTTTACTACCCGGAAGCCTTTTCTATTTCTTGTTCTTCTCTTGCTTGGGTGCAGAGTAACCGTAGCGTGCCTGTATCTGCATACCTGCCCGATCCACTTTCACTTTAACGCGATGATAGGAACCGTCAGGCTTCACGCCGTCGAGTGAAAGTTCGAGCACGTAAACAACCTCCGGCCCATCCGTCAGACTCTTGAATCCGGCCTTCAGGTCATTGTTGTTGTGAAAGAAAGTTCCACCGGTCCCGTCGGCAAGTTCTGACATCACGCCTTCGGCATGCGTCATAGCGGCGAGGCGGACTAGATCGATGATCTGCGTCACGCCTCTCTCACTGATATCCGTTACGCCCGTGTACAGCCCGCGTGCATCTAGCGCGTTGATAGTCACACTGGACTCAACTGCTAGGTCTATGATCTGTGACTCCCAGTTCAAGGCCTCCGGCGTAATGGACAGGAAGCCGGGCGACACCAGGATCAGGGTGCGTTCTCCTGGCATTTTGGCCATTCTGCGCACAAACTCTTTGATCGCAACAAGGGTTACCTGAACGTCCTCATCGCCAGTGAGCAGAACTCGCCTGGCGGTGGAGTGCACCATCGATTGAGCCGGGTAGAGATCCCGCTGCTTGTCCAGAGCTGGGTCACAAGCGAATACCTGCCCCAATGCATTTGCGAAAGCGGTGGGATCGCGCTTGTTCTCGATTAAGTCGGCTTGGTAGTAGTCGATCTTCGGACAGTCCCCCGCGCCTGATGTGTACTGACTTCTTGGTTCCAGGTTCATGATCGCGTCGTGCAATTTTGCGCGATCACGCGTCAGACCGCTGTTGACCCTTCCAGAGGTGGAAACCACGGCGGCCATGTCGGAGTCGACCAATGCCCCGTCCAGCGCATTCGCATCGATCTTCTTGAGATAGGCCAGGTCTGCGGCGCTCAGATGCAAGTCATCAAAAAGGTATACGGTGATTCGCTTTGGCAGGACCGCCACCTGGGGTGGAGTATTCGGTGTACTCACCTGTGCGACGCTTCTCACAGCGTTTGCCGGAGCGCTCTCAGTCACCTCGCGCTTCTCGACTGTGAATCCAGAGATAACTTGCGGCTTGCCACTGTCAAAGACCTGGAAATCTTCTTTTTTAAGATCGCCCACTGCGTGGCCTTTCTTATCGCGGACCACAACCGGCACAAACGCTCGATTCACATTGACTACGATCTTGGTAGGTGTGGCCTGAGGATTCTGCGCTAGCTGAGCGAGCTCGTGCACGGGAGGAAGTTCAGGCAACGGAGCAGGGAGATCGGGCACAGCCGCCGGCTTGGATTCATCCGGAATGTCCTCTTTTTGCTTCGAAGCGACGGAGCTGTCGGCTGGAGAAGAGTCGGCTGGAGGAGAAACGTCCTGAAAACGATCCGGTCGCGCTTTTGGTTGCGGCGTCGCCGCATCCTTGACGATATTCGTCGTGGCGGCGAACCGATGATAGCCAGTGAACAGGCTCTCGTTCAGCCATTGGGTCGGCGCATCTACCGACATGCGCGCGACCGGGTCGAGATTGGCACCGACCGGCGCTATAGAGAGGGCCACGCTGCGCACTGGGCAAATGAACTCGCGCTCGCCGATTTGAACCGGACCATACTGCACCATGATCGCGGCCGTCTTGAACTGATTGCTCCCCTTCATGTCGGCGTCCATGGTGGTGCGCAGGATGGTCCCGGTGAGCGGATCCACCCAAAGCGAACCGTGATAGCCGGGCCTGGTGAGGATGGTCGAGGTGTGGGAGCCGACGGAGGTCGTTGCCGTGCCCGCAACCGACGCCTGCCGCGGAATCGAGTTGCTGACCTCGAAATGCGAGGCGGAGCTTGGAACCGAATATTGGAAGACTGCGACCTGCCCAGTCGCGGCCTGCTCCCAGTGGCTCCAGGCCACCTTGCCTTTAACCGCGTCGCTCAGAATCA
Organism: uncultured Acidobacteriaceae bacterium; assembly: GCA_963750845.1. Classification (GTDB taxonomy): domain Bacteria; phylum Acidobacteriota; class Terriglobia; order Terriglobales; family Acidobacteriaceae; genus KBS-83. Next base: position 77,068 of record CAVVSP010000005.1, on the reverse strand, counting down.
TACTCAGCGTAGACCCGAATTCTCCCCCGGAAACCAATCCGGACTGTTCCTGCCAGTGGCCAGAAGACACAAAACTGGACTGATCGGCCCTCTCGTCGAAGATGGAGCTCTCCCGGCGAGAAGTGCTCACCAGGTGTAGCCCCGCGTGAACTGGCCAGCTGCCTTTCTTGACCTCATAAGGGCTGTCATCGTAGTGGTTGGTGGTCCGGAGGGCAAAAAGGTTGGGTAGCTGCAGCAGGGTTTGCGCCACATAGTTTCGGGCCGCCACGATCATCCGCTGCTGAGCTGCGCTGTCGGGAGCCGCAGTGGACTGCAGCTCGTTCGCCGGCGGGTCCAGAAAAGACGACTGATCGGCGAGCAATTGCAAGGCCAGCGTCGCCTGGGAGCCCGCACCAAGATCCGTTGTAAGCCGCTTGAGCGTCGCCTCGGTCAGCCGTTCGGAAAGCTCCAAGCCGCCAAGTTGCCGCGCAATATCTGGGTCGGATTTGTGCGCGGCATGGCCAGCAGTCAGTGCCTGCTCCATTTGCGCAACGGTGACGCGCTTGGCCGCTCCGGCAAAAGGAACTAACGATGCCAAAAGAACGACCAGAATCAATCGCCGCATCAGCATCCTCCCCGTTTCGTGCGCGGCTTGTCTTCCGTGTTCATGGAATACCGTGGGTGAACGGAAAGTACACATTCCAGGCACGTGGTTGCAACCCTGAAGCTGGTTTACGCTGGTGAAACTCGATTAGTCACGAGCACGTTCTCGTCGCAACTTGGACGATAAGCCGGCTATTCGGACAAATGGCTTCAGCTGTCAACTGGCGATAACAGGCCGACTCACTCATCGAGCCTCAATACGGGGATTAAGGGCATTGCAGACTTACACCTCGCCATGGAGAAAGTGGTGCGAGCAAGCCCGGCAGCGTCCATCTCGAAACCAAACCGAAGTCACCTGGCTCACAGATAAACCTGCCAAATCACCCCATCCAATTTGCTAACCTTGAAATAGAGCTAAACAAGAAGACAAAAGTCACGGGGAATATTCCGTGGCTTTTGTCTTTCTAAGTCCTTTCGGAAGACGACTTTAGCGATAAGTCCTTTGAAAAGACGAATTTAGCCCGCGGAAGAGTCCGCAACTCAATGAAAGCAGGCGATTTACAAGCCAGTCTCCCGCAGCGGGAGGGGGAGGGGGTCACCCCAGCCAGTCGTCGAACGCGCCGGCACGAATCGCAGCCGCCAGCTTCGTAATATCGCCAGCCAGCACGCGGTCTTCGCGCAGTGGTCGAACGAACTCGCGCACCCGCACCCGCGCCGCCTCCACTTCGAGCGCGGCACGGAGCGGCAACCGAAATTCCAGCGCCTGTGCCGCCGTCATCAACTCGATCCCGAGCACCATCTCGGCGTTCTCCACCACCTGCCGCAGCTTCAGCGCGGCCGTCATCCCCATCGAGACGTGGTCCTCCTTGCCCCCCGACGTCGGCACCGAGTCCACACTCGCCGGATGCGCCAGCACCTTCGCCTCGTTCAGCAGTGCGGCAGATGTGACATGCGCAATCATGAAGCCCGACGAGATCCCAGGATGATCCGAGAGGAACGGCGGCAGCCCCTCATTGATATCCGGATTGATCAGCCGGTCGATGCGCCGCTCGCTGATGCTGAGCAAATCCGCCAGCCCGATCGCCGCATAATCCAGCGCAAAGGCCAGCGGCGCACCATGGAAGTTGCCGCCGGAAAGGATGTCGCCGATACCGTCATCGGTCGCAAATATCAGCGGATTGTCGGTAGCCGAGCCCGTCTCCGTCTCGATCACCGCCGCCGCATGATCCAGCACGCCGCGCACCGCGCCATGCACCTGCGGCATGCAGCGCAGGCAATACGCATCCTGCACCCGCGGATCGTTCAGCCGATGCGACTCGCGGATCTCGCTCTGCTCCATCAGCGCCCGCAGATGCGCCGCCGCGGCGATCTGCCCCGCATGCGGCCGCGCCTCATGGATGCGCGCATCGAACGCCGACGGGGTGCCCCGCAGTCCTTCCAGCGACATAGCCCCCGCCAGATCGAAGAGCCGCACCACGCGTTGCGCTCGAAAAAGGCTGAGCCCGCCAACCGAAGCCATCGCCTGCGTGCCGTTCAGCAGCGCGAGCCCTTCCTTCGCCTCCAACTGCAGTGGCGCAAGTCCCGCAGCCGCGAGCGCCTCGGACGCTGGCTTGCGTTTGCCATCGACGAAGACCTCGCCCTCGCCGATCAGCGCCAGCGCCAGATGCGCGAGCGGAGCCAGATCGCCGCTCGCTCCGACAGAGCCGCGCGACGGCACCACCGGATGAATACGGCGCGCCAGCATCGCCACCAGCAGTTCCGCCACCTCCGTGCGCACGCCGCTGCAGCCCTTGGCCAGCACGTTCGCGCGCAGCAGCAGCATGCCCCGCACCTCGGCCTCGCTCAGCGGCTCGCCCACGCCGCAGCAGTGGCTGCGCACCAGGTTCTGTTGCAGCACCGCCACCTGATCCGGTGGCACCCGCACATCGGCCAGCTTCCCAAACCCGGTGTTGATGCCGTACGCCGCCGCATCCCCGGCGGCAGCGCGATCCACCACCGCGCGTGAAGCAAGCATGCGTGTTTTCGAAACAGGATCGAGCGCCACGTCGAGCGTCGCAGCAGCGACCGCGTCGAGTTGCGCCAATGTCAGAGGATTGCCGTTGAGCAGGAGCGGAGCGGAAAGGTTCGTCATAGGAAAGCGTCAGGCAAACTCTTCACTATAACCATCGCAGCCGCCGTGGTCACGTCCTGCAACGCGATTACGCCTGAACCATCGCTCTCCGCCGGCGTGCCCGCTGCTTCGCAACCTGCGCCCACGCGAACAGAGCGATCGCGCAGATCGGCAGGATGGCAAAGAGCCAGACCGTGCCACGACGCGCCGAGTAGTTGGCGACCGTCAGATCGGTCGATGCGGTCGCCGCTCGTCCTGCCTCCCGGATGTGAATGACAGCATGCCAGCGTCCCGCATACGGCAACTGGATGACAGCATCCTCGAGCAGCCGATTCGTCGAGTGCGCATGCGACAGGTGCGCAACTACGGGTGCGCTTGCGGCGTCCTCCGAGGTCAGCGTGATGACAATATCCGCATCCAGCAGAACCTCGTTGCTTCCCTGCTCTTCCACCATCACGCTCAGGTCGGCCGGCCCCACTGCCAGAGACTCCGGCGTAGCTAAACAGCGACATCACAAACGGCCCGGCAGACTGACGCATCTGTAGCCGTCCACCATCGCCATGCGCCGCAGCAGCGATGCCCGCCATCACCAAACCTACAACGAGGCGCCTCACATTCCACCCATCATCATGCCGCGCATCTGCATCGGCTGAAGCAGCAGCCAGAAGCCGAACGCATATAGCGCGACGGCGAACAGCACCAGTGGTGCAACTGCCAGCAGCCGACGCACAACGCGCGTGCCCGCCGCCATTCGCCAAACCAGGTAGAGCGACAGCAGCAGGCCGCCATCCAGGAATAGCAATTGCAACTGCAGCAGACCGTTTCCCTGCAGCACGCTTGCTGCATTCCACTGCGGCGCGCTCATCCAGTGCAGACCAAAGTCCTGGCCCGCCTGCTGCGCCAGCGGCAGCAATCCCGGCACGCCCATGAGCAGATGGAACAGCAGATGTGCCGCCCACATCCCCATGCCCAGCGGCACCAGCACGAGCGCACCGCGACAGAACGCCTCCCGTCCGCGGCTCGGTCCCACGAGCGGCCTGAGAGACCAGCCACACCACGCCGGCAGCGAGCAGCATCCCAGCCGCCACCCCGGCAAAGCTCCCGACAGTAGTGGCAAGCCACGGCAGGCGCCGCCCTGCCGCCGCGAGAAAGCTCACCCCCGGCCCCACCATCGCAGCGGCATTCGCAAACCCCGCCACCACCAGCACGAGTGCCACCGCCGCGACATCAGTCCTGCGGCTCAATCGTCCCAGCGAGGACGTCGGCTCGCTCGCCAGCACATCCTGCGTCATGCTGCGCGGCAGGATGCCGATGTTGTCATGCGGGCATGCCTTCACGCAGTCCATACACAAAGTGCAATCGGCATTGCTGCGCTTCTCCGGCAGATAGAGCTCCAGTTCGCAGCCGCGCTGCTGCTCGTTGCCGCGAATGCAGTCGCGTGTCGCGCACGTATCGCACGTTCCCACGCTGCGAATCTTCAGCGTCGTCGGAGAGATCAGCGAGCCGACGAAGTTAAACTGCCCAATCGGGCAGACGTACTTGCAGAAGCTGGCGCCGCGAAAGAGGCTGTCCACCAGGAATGCCGCGCCAACGTACGCAATCAGCAGCCACGCCGTACGGGCCGGGCTGTTCCACAAAGCGAACCGTTCATACCCCAGAAAGAACGTCAGCATCAGCCCGACGCCGATCCACTTCATGCGCAGCCACTGGGGCCACCGAAGGCGTGCCCAGCCGAAGCCGCCGGCCCAGCTCTCGCGGCAATGTAAACGGGCACGCCATGCAGAAGAGATTGCCCAAGAATAGGATCGCCAGCACGCCAAGTGCCCGTACGATATTCCACGGCAGCACACCGGCCAGGTTCATCGCCGCCATCGGATGGCCAACAAAGCCATCCGCAATCACGATGCACATCGCCAGCAGACTGAATGCCTGCAGCGATTGCCTTCCGTAACGGGCACGCAGCAATGCACCAAGCACTGGCATGCGCAGCAGGTCAAACGGCTGGGCAGCAGCGCGAACCTTTCCCGCAGCCGGCGCGCCGCCAATCGTCACCAGCGCGTGCCGCGGTTTGCTCTTGGAGAGCAGCGACAGCGTGATGCCGATTGCGGGTACCAGGTAGATCGTCGAACCCGACGACCCACATGAACGCACCTGCCGCCGCCTGGTCCTGCATCGGCAGAAAGACCGAAGATGCGCGGCGCCGTTGCGTAGGTGGGATAGAGCACGTAGGCCGAGAACGCGAGGAACGCCGACAGCGCGGTATTCGCAAGATCCGCGGTGATGAGATACGGCACCGCAGCCCAGCGCGACCAGCGCGCGCGGCTTGGCCACGGCTGCAGCACCGTCCACCAGAAGAGCAGCGACGTGACGAGGAAACACGCGTGCTCTACTTCATGCCACGCAGGCGAGCGCAGGGCAAGCTCATAGGCCGCCGGCACATGCCATCCGAGATAGGCAACATTCATCGCGATCCAGCCGGTGGCCGGATGCGTAAGAAAGCGCGCGATGCCGTGTAATGTTCGCGATGTAAAGAGCGGGCCCACGCCATCGCGCATCCAGCTACGCGGCAGCCCACGCAACAATGGCACAGTCGGGGCGCCCAGCAGCAGCAGCGGTGGCGCCACAGACATCAGCACCAGATGCTGCACCATGTGGGCAAGCAGCAGCCAGTTGCCCAATACGTCCAGCGGTGACGCGATCGCCAGCCAGATTGCGGCGAGGCCGGCAAAGAAGCACACGGCGCGCCACGGCGGCAGCTCAGCCGGTCGCGTCAACCGCGCAGCACGCCATCCTCGCCAATAGATGATCGCCGTCAGCAACAGCGAGAGCGTGGCCCACAGCGGAATGCTCCACGAGGCCGCAATCGCATCTGACAGCTCAGGATTCACTGCAACTCCAACCGGCGATGCGGCAGCCTACGGACGGATCGCCTCCACCGGCTCCTTCGGCGCGGGATTGTTGGTCTCCGCGACGTGCCGCGACGCATCGATCGGCGACGGGCTGATTGGCCGGATGCAGCGTCTCCAGAAATGCACACCAGCGCTGTTACCTGTGCCGGCGACAGCGTCTTGCCATAGGCAGGCATGTTGCCGCCGCCCTGTGTCACCTGGCGCACCAGTTGGTCTTCGGTGAGGCGGGTCGCGACATCATCCAGCGATGGCCCGCGACGCCCTCCGAGTCCGCCCACCTGGTGGCAGTTACGGCATTGCTTCTCCTGAAAGACAATGGCGCCGCGCCGCTCCAGCGGCGTTGTTCCCTTGACGAAGTGGACCGGAACCGGATCGGCGCTCCAGGCATCCATCTGCGGGCTCCATGGAACGTACGTGCCGAGATGGGTGAGCGTGGCAAAGCCCACCGCAAGCACCACCACCAGGATCACGGCGACCGGCCGGCGATGCCAGCTCTTCTCGCCAAGACCGGCGACGAACGGCAACGCCAGCATGATGCCGACGCCAATCACCGGCGCGATCAGCATGATCGGCGTCTCGATGGAAGGGGGCAGAAACGCGAGCGCCGTATAGATCCACAGGAAGAAGTAGTCCGGCTTGGGCACCGTCTGCACGATGGTCGGATCGGGCACGCCCGTCGGTCCGATCGGGCCAAACATCAATGCGCAGATGGCCACCGCGAGCACGATGCCCGCGGCAAACATCGCATCCTTCCACACCGCGCCGGGTACGAAGGCCATGCCGTCCTTGTGCGACAGCTCGTTGTACTCCTGGATGTAGGTCTCGCGCTTGACCAGGCGGCCGGGCGTCGGCCACTCATTGATGCCCAGCTTCAGCACCAGCCAGGTGTGCAGTGAGGCGAACGCCAGCATCGTCGCCGGAATGACGAAGACATGCAGCGCGAAGAAGCGGGTAAGCGTGGCGCCGGCGATGATGGGACCGCCCAGCATGAACTGGACAAGCTCTCGCCCGATAAAGGGCACGCGGCTCAGGATGGAAGCGCCGATGCCCAGCCCCCAGTAGGAATCCTGATCGAAGCGCAGCACCTGACCGGTGAAGGCCATGGCCAGCGTCATCAGCAGCAGGAAGACGCCAAGAATCCAGGTAAGCTCGCGCGGAAATTTATACGCGCCGAAGAGAAACACCTGGGTCATGTGAATGAGCACGATGGCGACCATGAAGTTCGATCCCCAGCCGTGCATGCCGCGCAGAAACCAGCCCAGCGGCAACTGATGATTCAGCACCTGCAGGCTGGCCCACGCGGAGCCGGCCGACGGCACATAGACCAGCGCCAGCAGGATGCCGGTGACAATCTGCAGCAGCAGCAGCACAAAACTCGCGCTGCCGAAGACGTACCACCAGCTCGCCGTCTTGCGGGGCACCGGATGCTCGGCGGACTCCTTGACGAAGCCCTCGAGCTGCACACGGCGCTCTACCCAATCGTAGGCTTGCTTGTACCAGGGCATGGCAGAATTCCTTTAACGAGTTTGGCTTCGTTCGCGAGTGTCGGCATCTGCCCGGCGTTGATCATCAGCTTGCCGCCGGTCACGCGATAGTCGTAGGTAAACAGGCCGCGCTCCGGCGGCCCCGCAGCGCGATCTCCGTTCGAGTAGTACACGCCGCCGTGGCAGGGACACATGAATAGCTCCGACTGCGGGAACCAGCGCACCGGGCAGCCCAGGTGCGCGCAGTTCACGGCAAACACGGTGAACGTGTTGCCCGCCTCGCGCCGCACATAGCAGGCAACCTTGCCGGTGTCGCCATCCCATTGGTTCGTGTCCGGGTTACGATATGTGGCCAGCACGGTCTCGCCTTCGCGGTAATCGCTGACCTCGCCCAGCGCAATCCAGGAGTTGTAGCCGCCCTTTCTGCGTATCGGCCCCAGCAGATAGCCGATCACCGGCGTAGCAATTGCGGCGGCCACCAGCGCATTGATCGCGATGCTCATCTTGAAGAGGAAGCTGCGGCGCGACACGCCCTGCCTCGTCGTCGTGCGCAACTTTCTTGGCATGCTCCACCACGGATTCCTGATCTGGGTTCTGGCAAACCCGGCTCCCGGCTCATCGCACTCCTCCGCTCATCTTCGGCTGGTGCGCCGCTCCCTGCACCGCTTGCGGCCCCTGCGTCTGTTCCGGCGCCGTTGTCGATGGCTTTTGCGCCACCAGGAAAGCCACCACATCGCTGACCTCCTGCGCGGTCATCGGATCATCCATCTGATCGCGCCAGTCGGGCATGCCCAGGTCCGGACGCCCGACGATCACCGCCGTTCGCAAGCCCTGCGGCGTCATCAACGATAGAAAATCCGGATTGAGCACCGAGCCCGCCTTGCCGACCTTTCCTCCTGCCGGGCCGTGGCAGTTGGCGCAGTTGCTCGCATACACCTGCTCGCCCGCCTTCACGTTCCCTTTCCCATCATCCGCATAGGGAGGCGCGCTTTCACCCGCCAGCGCGTTCCCCGTATTCCAATCCGCACGCATGCCGCGCACGATGGCGTCCACCTGCGCATCGGTCAAATCGCCGCCAAAGCTCTTCGCAAAAGCCGGCATCATGGAGCCCGGCCGGCCCTGCGTAACGATACGGCGCAGGTCGCATCATCCACCAGCGCCTGATATACCGGCGACGCAATCGGCGTCGCCGGCCCGTGCATTCCATCCGCGCCATGACAGCCGGCGCAGTTCTGCGCGAAGAGCACATGCGGAGGACAGCATGCTTTCCGGGCGCGGCACCTCCGGCCCGGGCGCGGGTTTCCCCGGCAGCTTGCTGCAGCCATTTGCGAAAAGCCCGCACGCGCAGAGCGAGCACCAACACGCCTGCTCTCATCGCTTGCCCTCGTCGTCCTGCCGCGGCGGCTCGGGACGTTCCACGCCCAGCCGCACCGAGAGCGGCACGCCCTGCAGGCTCTTGAGGCGACCCTCACGCGCCACCACCCAGCCGGCCACCAGACCGAAGCCCACCTGGCTCAGCGCAAACCAGTACCAGTTGATGTGATCGTCGAAATACGGGTTCAGCAATCCGAGCGTGGAATGCAGCAGGCCGGTCCACAGCGCCGGCGCAATCAATCCGCCGAGCACGATCGGATGCCGCGGCATGATCGGAAGCAGTGCTCCATAGAGCAGTCCCACCAGGAACGACGATGCGGTGTGGATCACGATCGCGATCAGGAACGCGGCGAGGTGGAAGGTAGCCAGTTCGTGTTCGGACGGAGCATTCCAGCCCGCCACGCCCGCGCCGCCCAGCAGATTCACCACGTACCAGATGCTGTGGAAGCGCACGACTCCATAAATCTCCGCCAGCACGATCATCACCGTGCCGCCCGCGAAGCCGCCCTTGATGCCGGACGATATCGGATAGGTTGAGACCGGCATCATGCCGCGGCCCGAGACTGGATGCATGTGCTCCACGCGCGTCACGCGGCGGCCTTCGCGATCGATCTCGATCTCTTCGTCCGTCACCGGCAGCAGTTCATGCGCCTCGTGCGGAAGCACCTGGCGGAACCATCCCACAGCGCCAATGATCGCCATCACGACGCCCAGCGCGGAGATCATCATGTTGGTCACCAGGCCGGCGAAGAGCAGCGTCAACCCGACCGCCATGATCAGCGGCCACTGCGTCGGCGCCGGCAGGTGGATCGCGTTCTCCGCGTGCGGACCATCGCCTGCGTGGCAGTGTGCTCGTGTTGTGCGTCCGTGCTCATCCGCTATCGTCCAATCACATATACGACGGTGAAGACCACCACCCACACCGCGTCCACGAAGTGCCAGTACAGCGCCAGCACTTCCACCTTCTCAGTGTGCTCGGGCTTCAGCGCGCCGGTCAGCGCAAAGATCAGCACCGCGGTCAGCATGATGAGCCCGGCGATGACGTGCGACGCATGCAGGCCCACCAGCGAGTAATACGTGGTGCCGAACAGGTTCGTGCTGATGGTCAGGTGGTCCACGACGATCAGCTTGCGCCACTCCTGCGCGGTGCCCAGCAGGAAGATCGCGCCCAGCGCAATCGTCAGTCCCCACCACGCGCTGAATGCGGCCATGGCCCGCTTCACCAGGGCGCGTTCCGCCATCATGATGGTGGCGCTGCTGGAAAGCAGAAAGATCGTGTTCAGGATCGGCAGTTCCAGCACCTGTTGCGGCTGCGGACCATAGGTGCTCTTGCCGATGTAGTAGACGTAGGCCACCACGAAGATGGCAAAGATCGCCGACTCGGCGATGATGAGCGAGAACATGCCGACCCGGCCGCGCGAGGGCAGCTGCCACTCCGGATCGACGGCGTGGCCGTGTCCTGCGTGCGTCATGGGGATTGTGCTCATGACAGTGACATTCCGATTGCGATGCGGTTTCTCATCCTTCTCCCAATGGCTCGTCCGGATCGTCCGGATGCTTCAGGTCCCACAGCGGGCGGCGGCTTGCGACGACCGGCTCGGTGGCAAAGTTATACGGCGGCGGCGGCGAGGTCGTGGTCCACTCCAGCGTCCACGCGTCCCATGGATCGGCTCCCGCCTCGCGCCCCTTCAGGCACGAGTACACGAGGTTGAAGACAAAAATCGCGGTCGCGATCGCCTGCACGGCTGCGCCGACGCTGACGATCTGATTCCATCCGGTCCATCCGCGATTGGCCTCGTAGGTATAAATCGACCGTGGCATGCCCAGGATGCCGGGGATGTGCATGAAGTCGAAGGTCAGATGGAAGCCCAGCAGGAAAAGCCAGAAATGCCACTTGCCCAGCCTCTCATCCAGCATGCGTCCGGTCACCTTGGGGAACCAGTAGTAGATGCCCGCGAAGAGCGCAAACAGGATGCCGCCGACGATCACGTAGTGAAAATGCGCAATCACAAAATACGAATTGTGCAGTTGCCAGTTGAACGGCGCGACCGAGAGCATGATGCCCGTCAGGCCGGCGATCAGAAACTGCACCAGGAAGGCCACCGAGAACAGCATGGGAACGCGAAAGCGGATCTTGCCGCCCCACATCGTCGCGACCCAATTGAAGATCTTGATGCCGGTCGGAATGCCCACCAGCATGGTCGAAAGGGCGAAGAAAGCATTCGAGATCGACGTCATCCCGACCGTGAACATGTGGTGCGCCCACACGCCCAGGCTGACGAAGCCGATGCCCACCGATGCCGCCACCATCGCCGGATAGCCGAAGATCGCCTTGCGCGAGAAGACCGGAATCACCTCGTTCATGATGGCGAAGGCCGGCATCACCAGCACATAGACCTCGGGATGGCCGAAGATCCAGAAGAAATGCACCCACACCACCGCAGAGCCGCCCGCCTGCGTATCGAAGAAGTGGCCGCCCAGGTAGCGGTCGATCATCAGCATCGCCTGCGCCGCGGTAAGCGGGCTCACGGCAAGAATCACCAGCCCCGACATCACAACGTAGACCCATACGAACAACGGCATGCGGAACAGCGTCATGCCCTTGCAGCGCATGCAGAACGCGGTGGCGATGAAGTTGATCGCGGCGCCGATCGATCCGACACCCGCGACCAAAAGCGACAGGGTCCAGTAATCAGTGGAGTGTCCGCGTGAAAAGGCGCGCGCCGTCAGTGGCGCATAGGCAAACCAGCCCACATCCGGCGCGCTGCCCGGCGCCCTGCAGGCCCACTCCGCCAATGAAGCTGTAGTAGAGCAGAACTCCGCCCAAGCGCCGACATCCAGAAGCTGAACGCGTTCAACCGCGGGAACGCCATGTCCCGCACGCCAAGCATCAGCGGCATCAGGTAGTTGCCGAAACCAAACGCGATCGGCATGGTCACGAAGAAGATCATCGTGGTGCCGTGCATGGTAAAGATGCGGTTGTACGTCTCCGGGCTGACGAAGTGATTGTCCGGGATAGAAGAGTTGTATGCGGATCAGCATCGCCTCGATGCCGCCCACCACAAAGAACGCCAGCGCATAAAGCACATACAGGATGCCCAGCTTCTTGTGGTCGACCGTCACCACCCAGCTGTGCAGCTTCTCCAGCCACGTACCGTCGAACGCCTCGGGACGCGCGACTTCAGCGCCGCCCAGGCCTCCAGGTACCGGTATGCTTCCTCCTGCCATCTGCGCCCTGCTCTCCTTCAACAGATCTACTGCAATGTGTTCAGGTAAGCCGTGATCTCGCGCACCTGCTCCGGTGTCAGGTGCATCGCCGGCATCAACGATCCCGGCTTGATCTGGTCCGGATCTGCAATCCAGCGCTCAAGGTTCTCCGTGTATTGTCCGCCGCGCCGGCGGCGATGGTCTTGCGGCTCGCCAGGTGCGTCAGGTCCGGACCGAATTGTCCGTGCGCGGCAGTGCCCGCAACCGTATGGCAATTCACGCATGCCTGCGATTCAAATTCCTGCCGTCCCGCCGCGACCGCCGCATCCTGCGCGCCGGGCTGCTGCTCCCGCTTCACCCAGGCGGCAAACTGCTCCGGCGTATCCACGTACACGCGCAGCAGCATCTTGGCGTGCTCCACGCCGCAGAACTGCGCACACTGTCCCTCGTACAAACCCGCGGTATGCGGGTCCATCCACAGCTCGTTGATGCGGTTCGGGATCACGTCCATCTTGCCCGCCAGCCGCGGCACCCAGAAGCTGTGCATCACATCCGCGGAGGTCAGCTTCAGAAACGTCGGCCGCGGCGTATCCGCGCTGCTTACCGGAATGTGCAGCTCATTCGCGGTCGTGATGTTCAACTTGGGATAGCGGAACTCCCACCAGAACTGGTGCCCGATCGACCGTCACTTCGAGCGCCGCCGCCGGTTTCGGTGCATCCTGGATGGCAAAGATCATCCGCGCCGTCGCCAGAAACAGCACCACCACGATCAGGACCGGAATGATCGTCCAGGAGAGCTCGATCTGGTTGCTGCCAAAGATCTGCGGCGGCTCGCTCCCATCATCATCCGGCCGCTGCCGGAAACGTACCGCGGCATAAAAAATCAATCCGCCGACCACGATGAAGATGCCGCCCGTGATCGCAAACACGAACATGGACAGGCTGAAGATCGCTTGTGAGGGCGTCGACGCAGGGGAGAAGATGCTGGTATTGGTGCTTCTGCGCAAGTACGTGTTGTGCGCCGGCCGCAGCCAGCATCACCGCTGCATTCAGCATGCGGCGCGGGCAAATTGCGAAGCATTGCCTTGCACACGCACCTGATCGAGCCATACCTTCAGCATAACGCACTCGCGCCTCATGGCTAAGACCGATGTCACAGACGCTTCGCTGAGTTCCACTCCAGGCCCCGCACGCCGCGGGCGCGCGATGGAGCATCGCGTTCCTGCTCGGCCTCGGCGTGCTCATCAATTTTTTCGATCGTGTGAATCTTTCCGTTGCACACGATGCAATGCGGTCCACGTTTCACATCGACGAGGTCGCATTCGGCTATCTTGCCGGCGCGTACAACTGGACCTACGCCGCCTGCCAGCTACCCGTTGGCGCGCTGCTGGATGCCGTGGGCGTCGCCATCGTCGGTCGCATCAGTTCCCTGCTCTGGGGCCTGGCCACGCTCGCCGCCGCTGTCTCGCCCACCTACGGAACGCTCTTCGCCTCCCGCATGCTGCTCGGCATCGGGGAATCGCCCATCTTCCCGGCAAATGCCAAGGCCATCGGCCTGTGGTTTCCACCCGAGGAGCGCGGCCTCCCCACAGCCATCTTCGACGCCGCCGCAAAGTTCTCGACCGCCATCGGCGTTCCTATCATCGGCATCCTGCTCCTGCACGTCGGCTGGCGGCTGGCCTTTGCCGCCACCGCGCTTGCCAGTCTGCTCTATTTCGTCATTTTCTACTTCGTCTATCGTGATCCACCTCCCGGCCAGCGCTATGGCGACACTGCCCAGGCCGGGCACCCGGCCGTGCCCTTCACTTATCTCCTCCGCCAGCGCAAGATCTACGGCCTCTTCATCGGCTACGGCGCATACAACTATGTCTTCTATCTCCTGCTCACCTGGCTGCCTACCTATCTCGCCGTCACCCTCCACATCAACCTCATGCACTCCTTCCTTTACACCGGCGTGCCCTGGCTCATCGCCACCGCCACGGACCTCATCTGCGGCGGCTGGCTGGTGGACGCGCTCATGCGCCGCGGCCTCTCATCCACCCTCGTGCGCCAGGTCATCCTCATCGCCGGCATGATCCTGGGCATGGGATTGCTGGGCGCCGTGCACTCCACCACACCGGGCATGGCGCTCTTCTGGATCAGCGTCTCTATCGGCGGGTTGGCAGCAGCAGCGCCGGTCAGCTGGTCTCTGCCGGCCCTCGTCGCCCCGCCGGGAGCCGTGGGCCGCGTCGCCGGCATGATGAACCTCGCCAGCCAGATCTCCGCCATCGCGGCGCCGGTCATCACCGGCTACCTCTACGGCCACACGCACTCCTTCGCCATCGCCTTCAGCGTCCCGGTCGCTCTATTTGCTCGCCGGCATCGCCGGCTACGTCTTTCTGCTCGGCCGCATCGAGCCCATTCCCGCACCCGCTCGATAGCCATTCGCGCTTCGGCCCGCGCTGTATGCTGTCCCAGAGTCCATGCGTCCATCAGTTCTCGGTTCATCCGGTCAATGATGCGTCTCCGCCTCAGCACTGCCCGCCTGCATGTGCCGGCCGCGCTTGTGGCCCTGACGGTGTTGATCTCAGCCGCGCCGCCACTCCTGGCGCTCGATCCCGCGCAGCCGCTCCGTCAATACGGCCAGCAGCTCTGGCAGACCGACAACGGCCTGCCCCAGAACACCGTCCACGCCATCCGCCAGACCCAGGACGGCTACCTGTGGCTCTCCACCGATGGCGGGCTCGTTCGCTTCGATGGCGTCGACTTCACCCTCTTCGACCGCCGCTCCAGGCCAGATCTGCGCAGCAACCTGATGGGCGCGCTCACGGAGACGGCCGACGGCACACTCTGGGTCGCCACTGCCGACGGCCTCCTTCGACGCAGCCAGAGATTTCTGCAGGTGCTCGGCGCTGCCAATGGTCTCCCCGTAGGCCCCGTCTCCGGCGTCTTACCTGCCGGTCCAAACAGCCTCTGGGTGCTTACCCCCGAGGGCGTCGCCTTCGGTTCCGAAGACAAATTCGTCCCCGCATTCACTCCGGTGCGGGGCCTCGACGCCCCCCTGACCGGCCGCGATGGCACTCCCATAGCCGCGGCTGCGCCGGACGGCACGCTCTGGCTGGCCACGTTGCACAACGTTGTTCAGTTACGTGACGGTCACGTCGTCACCACGCTGCCCGTGTCTGCGGACCTGCTCGCCGTCGCTCATGACGGCTCGCTGTGGCTCGCCCGGGAGGGCGCCCTCTTTCACGACCAGCATGGCACGCTCGCACCAATTCCCTTGCATGCGCCCGCGACCAGCCAGCACGGTTTCCCGGACCCTGTCATCCGTGCCCTCTGCCCTGGCGCCGGAGGCACTCTTTATGTCGCGACATCGAGCGCACTTGGCATCCTCTCCGCCTCAGGCACATTTACCTGGAAGACCACCGCCGATGGCCTGCCCCCCAGCCGCATCCTTCAACTCTTCGAAGACCGCGAGGGCGCGCTCTGGATCAGTACCGAAAATGCCGTGTCCCGCTATGCGCAAGGCGGCTTCGAAACCCTGCACGCCCGCAGCGGCGCGGCCGCCGTCGAAGCCTTCCATGAGGATCGCGAAGGCAATCTATGGCTGGGCACCGAGGCCGCAGGACTGCTGGAGCTGCGCGAGCAGCGCTTCACCACGCTCACGACTGCCGACGGGCTGCCCGGCGACGTCATCCGCACCATCCTCGCGGATAAAGACGGCATATGGGCCGGCACCGACGGCAACGGACTCGCGCACCTCCGCGGCTCCCCTGAAATCGTCTCCACGTGGCAGACATTCACCGCGCAGCAGGGTCTCGCCAGCAATACAATTCTTTCGCTCGCAGCCGCCCAGGATGGCTCGCTCGCCGTAGGTACGCCGGACGGCCTCGACCGCCTTGCGCATGGCCACGTTTCACCCGCACCGCACAGCGACGCACTGCCCGACGACTTCGTCCGCTCTCTGCTCTACGATCCGGATGGTTCATTATGGATCGGGACTCGTCGCGGCCTCGC
This sequence comes from uncultured Acidobacteriaceae bacterium, assembly GCA_963750845.1. Lineage (GTDB taxonomy): Bacteria > Acidobacteriota > Terriglobia > Terriglobales > Acidobacteriaceae > KBS-83. The sequence continues at coordinate 61,406 of CAVVSP010000005.1, read as the reverse complement.
TCATCAGACGCCCAGCGGACTCACCCTCTGGAGCCATGCCAACGGCCTCGGCAGCGACCTCGTCGGCGCGCTCGCGCTCGACCGTCCTGGCGCACTATGGATCGGCACCCGCGGCGGTCTCAGCCATCTCGAAAACGGCCATATCTCCACTCTCACTACGCGAGACGGTCTCTCCTCCGATGTCATCACCGCGCTCTACCAGGATGCGTCCGGCTCACTTTGGATCGGCACCAACGGCGGCGGACTCAACCTGCTCAGCGGCGGCCACATCACCGCGTTCCCGTCTTCATCCAGCGGCTTGCCGGAAGTGATCCATGACATCGTTGAAGATGGCCGCGGCAATCTCTGGCTCGGTGCCGCGACCGGCATCTACCGCGTCGCGCGTCAGCAACTCAATGCTTTTGCTCGCCATTCCGTCGCGCAGCTCGACGTCTCCGCCTACGGAGTCGCGGACGGCATGCGCATCAACGAATGCTCCTCCGGCCATCCCGCCGCAGTCCGCACTCCGGATGGCACCCTCTGGTTCGCCACCCTGCGCGGCATCAGTGTCACGAATCCGGAGCATCAGCAGGAGAATCGGCTGCCGCCGCCTGTGGTCATCGAAAACGTAACTGTCGATGATCAACCGTCGAAAATCACCGCGCCCCGGAAGACCCCGATGATCAGAATGCAGCCTGGGCAGTCGCGGCTCGCTCTTCACTACGCCGGACTCAGCTTCGTCGCACCCGGTCGTGTGCGCTATCGCTACCGGCTGGACGGCTTCGACACCAAATGGATCGATGCCGGTGCGCGCCGCATCGCCTACTACACCAACATCCCGCCGGGCACTTACATGTTCCGCGTCCTCGCGGCCAACAACGATGGGGTCTGGAACGAAACCGGTGCATTCCTCGAAATCCGCGTGCTCCCGCACCTCTGGCAGACCTGGTGGTTCCGCACCCTGCTCGGTCTCGCCATCCTTCTGTTCGGCTACCAGATCTACCGCATGCGCGTCCGCAACGTGGAGCTGCGATTTGACGCCGTCCTCGCCGAACGCACGCGCATCGCACGCGAGATCCACGACACGCTCGCGCAGGACATCGTTGGCATCAGCGTGCAGCTTGAGCTGGTCTCGCGGCTGCTTGGATCTTCCATCGACGCAGCGCGTACCCAACTCGACGCGGCGCGCAGCCTGGTGAAGAGCAGCCTCGCCGAGGCACGCAGCTCCATTTGGAATCTGCGCTCCGCTGCCGGCGGTGCGGACGATCTGCCCACGCGCGTGAATCGCGCCGTCACACAGGCTGCCGCCAACGGCCCGTCGAAGGTGCGTTTCCAGGTTCGCGGCACCTATCGCGCCGCACCGCCTGCCGTCGAAGATCAACTTCTTCGCGTCTCCCAGGAAGCCGTCAACAATGCCGTGCATCACGCCCGAGCTTCCACCATTGACGTGACTCTCAGTTACGACACGCGTGCAGTCCAACTTTCGGTTGATGACGATGGTTCCGGTTTCGTACATAACCCTGCGGCCTTCGTGCAAGGCGGACACTTTGGATTGAAAGGGATGCAGGAACGCGCCGCGGAAATTGGCGGCGTCCTTCGCATCGACACACAGCCCGCGAAAGGTACGCGCATTTCACTCCGCGTCGATATACCATGAAAACGCCTTGAGAATGCAACCTGTGACCGTATCCGCTAACACCACCGCCAAGCCCGTCCGGCTGCTCATTGTCGATGACCATCACATCGTCCGGCAGGGCCTTGTCGCGCTGCTCGCCACCGTTCCCGAGATGCAAGTCGTCGCGGAAGCCTCCGATGGTCATCAGGCGCTGGCGCTCTTTCGCCAGCATCAGCCCGACGTCACGCTGATGGACCTGCGCATGAACACGATGAACGGCGTCGAAGCCACCAGGGCCATTCGCGCCGAGTTCCCCAATGCGCGCATCATCGTGCTCACCACCTTCGACGGCGACGAGGATATCTACCGCGCCTTGCAGGCGGGCGCCCGCGGCTATCTGCTGAAAGGAATGGATACCGAGGAGCTGCTCTCGGCGATTCGTACCGTCCATAGTGGCAAATCCCGCATTCCCGCGCCGGTTGCCGAGCGCCTTGCGGAGCGCATGAACACCCCGACGCTCACCGACCGCGAAACGGAGGTGCTCAGTCTCATTGTCGGCGGAAACAGCAATAAGGAGATTGCTGCGGCTCTCTTCATCTCAGAGGCGACGGTGAAGACGCATATCAACAGCCTGCTCAGCAAGCTCGGCGTGAGCGATCGAACCCAGGCCGCCACCACCGCATTGCAGCGAGGCATCGTTCACCTTGACTAATTCCACCCGGACTAACTCGAGCCGCCGCCGCTTCCTGAATCTTATTTTCTGCTCCGCCCTCTTCCTCGTCACTACGCCGGTATCTCTCCGCGCACAACCCGTCGAGAATTGGCGCGCCGCCACGCCGGACGAACTTCAGGTCCATCATCCCGGCGCGCGCACCCGTCATCTCCGAGCGCATCGAGACTGAATTCCGCACCGCCTCCGGCATCACCGACGGCAACGGGCACTTCATCGCGGGCGTCGTCATGATCACCGCCGGCTATTCCGCCGAAGGCAAATACTCGCACTACTTCCTGGTGCAGGCGCCGGTCCGCGTAGGGACCATCGATCTCTCGCCCGGCGATTATGTTTTCGGTTGGACCCGTTCCCAGGACGCGCTCAAGGTCAACTTCTACCAGGCTGCCACCGGCAAAGCGGTAGGTCAGGTCGACGCCGAGCGCAGCCCCTCCGTCACCCGCGTGGAAAGCTTCCGCATCTGGCCACCACACAGCGCGGGCAGCGAACCGCACTCCGTCATCCAGATCGGCCGCTTCTCGTTTCCTTATTCGCTCAAGTAGCGTAGCCCGCTTCGGATTTGGCGCTCTCGTTGACCATGGTCTTCCCCAGATCACGAAGCTGTCTGCCATTTTCGTGCATCACGCTGCAACCAACTCCCTTCAACTTTCTTCCAGGAGCGCTGAGCGTGGCAGCTCCGCCGCAGCCATTCTCAGTCTGGCCGGACCGGGCGGCAATACCTAGCGGCCCACGACCAGACTGCGCGCATAGGTTAGTGCTTCGCGTTCTGCAGGGGTACGTGCCGAAATCCGTCATCCAGCATCCGAACAACAAAATATGTCACGCGGAATCGCTCCCCCAACGAAGCAGGTCCATCCATATAACTGTGATGCATCCATGGCGTAATGACGATGCGCACGTGATCCTTATGCCCCGCCTCTACCTGCGTCCACTCCGCTTCTCCGCGTGGGATGACAGGATCGAAATCTCCGTGCAAGACGTACAGCGAGCCGCGGACCTGGTGAATCTTTCCAGCAGGCGAGATGTAAGCCAATGTCGCGCGATGACGTTCCAGCAGCGCGTGATAGCGCTGCCGCATCGCAGACGTTCGGACATTCAGCAGATCGTCCAGTAGAGCGCTCTGCTTCGCCGTCAGACCTGTGGGCGGTCGGTCAGTCAGAATTCTTGATAGCATGATCGTCCGCAAAGCCGGGGACAAGGCTGGCACATCCTCCGGGGAAACGAGTTCGTCGAGATACTGCAATGCCATTGGAGCCAGCGATCCCGGAAGCGCAGTCGTCGGGTATGGCTGCGCATCGGGTTTACGGACAACGTCATGCAGGTAATATCTTCCCAGCCGATCAATGCTGTTGTAGCCCGACACGCAAAGGATCATCTTCACATAGTCGGCATAGTCTGGCTGGGCCGCCGCGGTGATCACCAGCCCCCCGGAAAAACTTATGCCAACCACCGATACCTTCTGGCCTGAGGTCTTCGCGCTCCATCGAATCGCATCGTCAACATCATCCACGCTCGTCGAATCTATCTGGAGTTTCGATTCAGACACGATGTTTGGTATGACGACCCGCAATCCGCTGCGGCAAAGGCCTCTTGCAAAGGCATTCATCCCAACATCGCGAAACCCTTTCGGGGCAAAGCCATGTATCAGAAGTATGATTGGCGCATCGGGTAAATCCTTCGGCGTCAGCATTCTTATTTGCAGCGATCCTCTGCGGCCCTGAATCGAAAGCTCAGTCAGCACCGGCTCATGATTGAAGAGCTTCAGGCAGGCAGTTTTGATAAACGGCAAATGAAGCGGCGGGGGTGACATTTCGTACAAAAAAGCGACTGCCCGCATCGTACGAAATCCAACCGTCGCCGCCAAAAAAAATAAGAGAAATGCCAACAAAGTTGCGCAAACCAGATACACCGGCCCGCGAGCCGCCCTTGTAGGATGTAACTCGGCTCCAGTAACAATTTCGTCGGCTGTGCTGAGATTCGGCGTCAAACAGTTACCACCAGGACGAGCATTACTGGTCGGGATAAAACGGCTGATCCTTTTTAGCGGCTTTCAGCTTTGAAATGGAAGATATTTTCTCGCCAATCCTGTCGCCGCGATCCCGTTTCAACAACCATCACTTCTTCCAGCCCGCCATAGTCTCCGCTTTCAGCAGCTTGCCCCCCTCGGCCAGCACATAGAGCTTGTTCGCCTCCAGCTTCTTCCACGTATCCACCTGGCCGGATGGCCAACGGATCTCGATCGAATCCACCGTCTCCGCCTTGTCCAGCCCAAAGTGCAGCCGCAAGTCATTTTGCGAATAGTAACTGCCGCCGCTCCTCACCTCATCCACCTGCACCAGCGGCTTCGCTACCGCGGGATCGTTCTTCGCCGTCACCGTCACCCGCGCGCCAATGCCGGTACGATTCGACTTCACCCCGACAGCCTTGACCTTGATCCAGTTCCGCTTGATTGTTGCGTCGCAACGTAACAATTGCGGATACGTGTTCACGCAGTTCACCACAACGTCGACATCCCCGTCGTTGTCGTAGTCGCCGAAGGCGCAGCCGCGTGCCGGAACTGTAGCCGTGATCCCCGGGCCCCCCTTGGCGCTGACATCTTCAAATCGGCCGTTGCGCAGGTTGCGGTAAAGATATTTGTGTTCCGCGTATGGCGCTTCCGTCTTCGAGCTGCTGACCTCCGGATACACGTGACCGTTGGACACCAGCAGGTCCAGCCAGCCATCGTTGTCCATATCGAAGAAGCCAATGCCCCAACCCAGATAGCGCGTGTTCACGCCCAGGCCGCCCTCGTAGGTACGATCCTCAAAGCTGCCGTCTCCCAGATTGCTGTAGAGCGAGTCCGTGTCACCGGCAAAGTTCGTCTTCGCTACGTCCAGCGTGCCGTCGCGGTTATAGTCGCCCACCGAGACACCCATCCCCGCCTGCGGTTTGCCATCCGGCGATAGCGCCGCGCCAGACTCGATCGCCACATCCTTGAACGTGCCGTTCTTCTGGTTCTGGTAAAGCGTCGCTGCTGTCGAATCGTTCGCAACATAAATGTCCGGCCAGCCGTCGTTGTCCAGATCGGCCACCGCTACGCTCAGCGCATAGTTGCCGATTGTGTTCCACATCCCGGCCTTTTGCGACACATCCGTAAACGTCCCGTCGCCGTTGTTGTGGTACAGGATGTTCTTCCCCGCCTGCAGCCCCGGCGGTCCGCACGCAACCAGGATGCCCTTGTATGTACACGGCCCCGACTCCGGCAGCGGCGCGGTCTTCAGATCGAGATCGATGTAGTTCGCGACGAATAGATCGAGATGTCCGTCGCGGTCGTAATCCAGAAACGCGCAGCCGGAGTTCCAGCGCGTCTTCGATTGCGTCAGTCCCGCCTTCGCCGTCACATCGGTAAAGGTGCCGTTGCCGTTGTTGTGGAAGAGCGAGCACTGCCCGTAATAGCTGACGAACAGGTCATCATGCCCGTCATTGTCGTAGTCGCCCACGCAGCAGCCCTGTCCCCAGCCGCTGCGCGTCAGTCCAGCCTTCGCCGTCACGTCGGTAAAGGTGCCGTCGCGATTGTTCTTGAACAGATGGCAGGTCGGCTCCTGGCCTTTGGGAAATCCCTCCAGCCGCCAGCCATTCACCAGAAAGATGTCGAGCCATCCATCCGCGTCGTAGTCGTAAAACGCCACGCCGCAGCCCGTCGTCTCCAGCAGATATTTGTTCTTCCCCATCCCGCCGTAGATCGTTTTCGCGTTGAGCCCGCTCTGCTGCGCCACATCCACAAAGCCCATGCCCAGCGGTGTGCCCGCGATGGGCGACACCGGACCCGGCGGCGGCGCCACCGGCTTCGCTTCGTACTCATGCTGTGCGGCGGGCGCCTGCTGCCCCTCCGGGCGCGTCCAGGGTGGAACCGCCATGGCTAATACATCGGCAAAGGGAAGCACCAGTGCCGTCCGGCTCAGCGAGCCAAGCACACGTCGGCGGGTCCAACTCAAATCGAAAACCTCTCTGAATCTTTCAGAATGCAAGGGCGCAGCCAGTATAAAGATTGCCTTGCCCGGCCCGCCTTCATCACCAGAGCAGCCACGTCAGTAGCGCCACATCATTGCGACGGTTTCGCCAGCGCGGCCGCCTTCTCGCGCTCGGCGGCTGCCTCCGCCGTTCGCCCCTGGCGCGCCAGTGCCGTCGCCAGCCCGGTGTGCGCGTCCGCGAAACTCGGATCGCTCGTCACCGCCTCCTGGTAGCGATCGATCGCGTCCGCCACCTGCCCCTTCGCCAGCAGCATGTTGCCGGTGTTGGTTGCAAAGGTCGCGCGCTGCCGGTTCACCGCGACGCGTGTCAGGTCTGCGGCCTGCTTGCGTTCCGTTGCCGCCTCAGCCCGCTGCCCCTGCTCTGCCAGCACGCTCGCCAGCGTGATGTGCGGCCCCGGCTGGTTCGGCAGCAACGCAATGGCGCGTCGTAGCGCATCTGCCGCCTCCGGCAGCTTGTTGTCCTGCTTGTACACGCTGCCCAGCACCGCCCACGCATCGCCGTTCTGCGGACGCAGTTCCAGCGTGTGCCGCAGTTGGCCCTCTGCATCGCCGAATCGTCCTGCCTGCATGTAGAGGATGCCCAGCGTGTAAGCCGGGTCAGGCGAGTTCGGATCCAACCGCGCCGCCAGCTCCAGCTCCGGGATCGCGTGCGCGGTGTCGTCCTTCAGCTTGTAAGCCAGCCCCAGGTTGTAATGCAGTTGCTGATTGTCGCTATCCAGCTTCAAGCCGGCCTCAAATTCGCGGATCGCATCGTCGATGTCACTCTGCTGCAGATACGCCACGCCAAAATCCTCATGCACCACCGGATCATCCGGCGTCAGTGCGACTGCGCGCGTGTAAAGCGGAATCGCCTCCTTGGCCTGGCCCTGTTGCACCAGTGCAAGCGCGTAGTTGGTCAGACGCGCCGGCATTCTTCGGCTCCGCCTCCACCACGCGCTTGAACAAAGGAATCGCCTCGCGTTCGCGTCCCAGGCCCTGCAGTGCAATCGCTGCCTGGTAAGCCGCCGCAGTGTTCTCCGGCGCCAGCCGCATGGCTTCCTGTGCCAGCGAAAGCGCTTTGTCGTAGCTTCCCTGCGCTGTGTAAGAAAGCGCCAGCTCGTTCAGCACAGCCACATCCTGCGGCTGCTCCGCGCGCGCCGTTTCAAGCGTCGTCGCAGCCTCAGCCGGCTGGTTCTGTTGCATCAGGACCGTCGCCAGATGCAGCCGCGCCGAGACCATCTTCGGATCAAGCTCCGCTGCTCGCGCAAACTCCTGCTGCGCCGCCGTCCATTGTTGTTCCTGCGCCAGCAGTGAGCCCAGCGCGTCGTGCAGGGCCGCGTTGTCCGGAGCCGCCGTCACCGCCGCACGCAAACGCTCCAGCGCCACCGGACGCTGCCCGCTCTCCGTCAAAGCCTGCGCGTAGCCAATCTCGACCTCCGGCGGCAACGCCATACCCTGTGTCGATACTTCTTTGAACAGCGGCAGCGCCTCACTCGATTGCCCCGCACGCACCTCGGCCAGCGCCAGGTTCATCTTCATATTTGCGTCATCGGGCTTCAGTGCAAGGCCGCGTTTCAGCTCCGCCCCTGCCTCCGCAGGCCGCCCCAGACTCAACAGCACCGACCCCAAAGCCGCGTGTCCCTCCGGAATCTTCGGCTCCAGCCGCACGACTTCTGCAAAGGAACGACGCGCCTTCTCCAAGTCCCCAGCATTCGCCGCCTCATAGCCCGCGTGAAACGCCGCATCTGCCTGCTTCGCCGACACCGTCGCGTGGTCAGCGCCCGGAACACGGGCCGTCGTCTGCGCCAGAGCAGGCACGCCGATCAGCACGCAAAGTCCGCTCGCGAAAGCCGCAGCAAGCGCCGGACGTCTTAAGATGCCCTTCATGGTTTCGAGAGCTTGGGCGCGGTCGCCGCCTGCAGCTCAACCGACTTTGCTGTCTCGCGCTCGGCATCTTCCGTCCGGCCGGCCGCACGGTACGCCTGCCCCAGCAGGCTGTGCGTCATAAAGTTATTGGGGTCCATGTTGCGCGCGCGCTCCAGATACATGGTCGCCATGGCCGCGTTCCGTTGCTTCAGCAGCACCTTGCCCAGCAGGATGTACGGCCCGGTCGAGGCCGGCTCCAGCAGCACCGCACGGTTCAACGCCTGCTGCGCCTTGTCGTACTCGCCGGCGCGCAGGTAGGCATCCCCCAGTCGGTCGTACAGCCCGCCGTACAGCGGATTGATCGCGCGCTCCTGTTCAAACTCCGCAATCGCATCCGTCTGCCGCGACTGCGCCAGCGCGATCTCGCCCAGCAGCTCGTGGACCAGAGGCATCTTCGGAGAAAGCTCCTGTGCCTTCTGCGCCGCCGCAATCGCCGCCGGCATATACTCCCGCCGGAAAAGCAGCCGTGCCGAGAGCAGATACCCCTCTGCGCCATCCGGCGGAAAACCATATTGCGCCGCGAATGCCCGCCGTGCCTCGTCATACCGCCGCGTGTCCATATAGCAAAGCCCCAGGACATAATTTCCGTCCACGTTGGCAGCGGGCACCTTCTGCTCGCGTGAGCGCTCCAGCAACGGGATCGCATCCGCCGGCCGCCCCAGCCGGAACAGCGTCACGCCCTGCATCTGCGCCGCTTCAATGTCATGGGGATCCTCGGCCGCCGCACGCCCGAATGCCGTCTCTGCATCCTGCAGCTTGTTCTGCTGATAGAGCGCCATGCCGCGCAGCTTCTCCACGCCGGCAGGCTCCGGAGTCTCTGCAGCCAGCCCATCGAGGGCATGAAGCGCCTCAGCCAGTCGGCCCGCCTGCACCAGCTTCTCTACCGCAGCGACGCTTGTCTGGGGGGCCGCCGCAGTCGGGGCTGACGCGGTTCCCGAAGTGTTCTGCGTGGAAGGAGTGGCCTGCGCGAAAGAAGTCAGAGCGCCAGTCGATGCCGACAGCAGCACGACGCCATATAGGCTCAGACAACGGGGACAGGGCCTCATGCGTTCGACTCTATCCGAAAGGAAGAGAGGAGAACACCTCCCCGCCGCGCTTCCCGAATCCTTGGCAGCAATGAGGTGATCCGGCCCCGACCGGGCCGGCATACCTCTACGCCAGAATCTGGCTAGTCGACGAAGTAACCAATCTCCGTTAGCACTCTGTCACTCATCTCCACATCCAGCAGCTTGGCCGCCTTGGTGATCTGGAGATCCTGTTCAAAGTTCTCAAGCACCGAGGAGCGAAGCTCCGTACCCTGGCGCAGTATCTTCAGCAAAGATTTGCCGTCCGTCGTGTAGCGATAGTCGCCGGGCAGCTTGCATGCGGGCCGTACCGTCAGGATCACGGTCTGCGACAGGCCTGTTGGATTTCCGAAGGAGCCCGAGTGAGCAGTCAGGTGAACGCGCATAGTGCAATGGAGAATGTCACGCGCGCAATCCGGTGGAAATGGGCTCAACAGGGGATACGCGTACAGCTTTCGCCTCCCTTTCTTGCGACTAAAGAACGTCTCGCCGGCTTGACTCTCAGCCACAAAAGCCGCCCGCACGCCACGATCATGTAAAGACTCGCTGTCGCCGTCTCCACTCGCATGGCAAGATCAAAGGATGTCGGACATGCGAATCAGAACCACCTGCCTGCTCGCGCTTCTTGCACTTGCACTCCCCACAACCTATGCGCAGGGAACCATCCCCACATTCAAGCGAGCCATGGGTGGCGCCACCTACACGCTCGCAGGCCGCGATCCGGCACAAAGCGGCACCACCGTCATCCCGACCGTACTGGTGCCCGTAACGCTCAGCTTCGACGGCAAGGCCGCTCGCATGGACGCCGCACCCGACCTTCCGCGCATTCTGAAATCGCCCATCTTCTCCCCATTCGCGTTCGCGTCCGGTGACAAGACGCAGTATGCCGACGCCCTGCTCCGCGCCACATTCCCCGCAGATGCCAAAGGGCGCACGCTGCTGGGCAAGCCGGAGGTAAAGCCGATCACCATCGCCATCCCGGTCGGATACGGCTATCTCCTCTCGTCAAAGAAGAACGGCACATACTTCGCGGTCGTCGACTCCGAATTTCTCCAGAAGGAAATCTTCCAGCAGCTTCCCCGCCAGGACGGCAAACTCGTCATCGCGGTCACCCATAACACCACCTACTACGCTGCTGCTGATGCCACAGTGTGCTGCACCTGGGGAACGCATGGCGTTGACGCCGCCACCGGCAACTCTTTCGTCCTCGGATCGTACCTGCGCGATGCTCCCGCCATCGTCACCGATCAAGACATCCAGCCCCTCACCCAGCAGCTCGCCGAGTTCTTCAACGATCCGCTGCACGATCCGCACATCTATTTCCGCACTAACACGGCTCCCGGGAACTACTTCCCCGCCTCCTGGCTGCAGCCGAAAGCGCCTCCCTCCGACGAGGGCCGTTGCGGCGGCTCCGGCATCGGCACCAACTACTTTCTTCTTGAGCCCACCAACACCAATTTCAAAAACAGCTTTCCGGCTTCGCCCTCGTTCTCTGCCCACAGCGGCGGATTCCCCTATCACCTGCAGAACGTCGCCCTTCTGCCCTGGTATCTCGGGGCGTCGGTGCCTCCCGCGACCAGCTACAGCTTCCCCGACCCCCAGGCGCTCGCAGCGCCCGCCCAGCCATGCCCGGATCGGCAGACCCGTATGGCCAGCGCCACCGAGCCCACAGCCACCCCTATGCCCGCTGGATCACCCGACGGCCATCAACTCATCGGCTACTGGACCGGCTCCCGATTCACCGGCAACGCGCCCTTTCCGCTGCATGAGATCGCGCCCCAGTGGGACGTGATCCTGGCCGCCTTCGCCTCGCCTGACAAAAACGCCCCCGAAGGCACACTGCAGTTTCATCCTCCCAACGGCATCACTCCCGAGCAGCTAAAAGCCGACATCGCCACGCTCAAGAGCCAGGGCAAGAAGGTCATGATCTCCCTCGGCGGCGGCGGTGAGTACTTCAAGCTCGACGACGCGCGCGATATCCCCAACTTTGTCTCGTCCATCACCAGCATCCTCTCCGACTACGGCTTCGAGGGCGTCGATATCGACTTCGAAACCCCCTCTCTCGTCCTCGCGCCTGGCGACACCGACTTCCGGCACCCCACCACGCCATCCATCGTGAATCTCATCACCGGCCTGCGCCAGTTACGCGAGCACTTCGGTCCCGGCTTCATGATCAGCTTGGTGCCGGAAGGCTCGCAGATTCCCGGCGGTACCCCGGCTACGGAGGCCAGTTCGGCTCCTATCTGCCCCTGGCCTACGGCCTGCGCGACATCCTCTCCTTCATCGATGTGCAGGACTACAACACGCCGCCGCTCGAAGGTCTGGATGGCGAGATCTACCAGTCCAGTTCGGTGGACTACCACGCCGCCATGACCGAGCTTCTCCTGCACGGCTTCAACGTGGGCGGCGATCCCGCGCACTTCTTCCCGCCCATGCCGGCCAATAAAGTTGCCGTCGGCTTCCTCGTCGGCTATAACGCACCCGACGTCATAAGCCACGCAATGGACTACATCGTCACCGGCAAAGCTCCCGCTGGAACCGCCTACCAACTACGCAAACCCTCCGGCTACCCGGAGGTGATCGGCGCCATGTTCTGGACCATCGACGACGACCGCCGTGAGAACTACAAATACTCCAACCTGATTGGCCCGCAGCTCCACAGCTATCCAGCAGTGAAATAGCCGCAAAGCAACGCCGCCGCCATCCCAAAAGAAACGAGGAGAGCAGACAGCTCTCCTCGCGGTAAGACCTTCGCTTGTGGCTTAGAACTGCAGGCGCAACGAGAACTGCAGTTGCCGGGTTGGGAACTGGCTTCCGAACAGGCCACCGATCGTCTGATCGCCGTTATCGATCGAGCCGCCTGGGTTCCCGAGACTCATGTGGTTGAAGGCGTTGTATGCATCGACACGGAACTGCGCGAAGAGCGACTCATGAATCGGGAAGTTCTTCTGCAGCGCCAGGTCGGTGTTGAAGTAGTTCGGACCAAATGTGCTGTTTCTGCCGGTGGTACCGATCTGATCCAGGCCGGGAGCTGTGAAGCCATTGAACGGCTGCTCGGTCAGCGGTGTCGTGGCGCCGTGGAAGGCCAGTCGGTTATGGTTCGTCGTGTTGAGCTTGCCGAATGTGCAGTTTCAGGTTGTTGCCATGCCCATTCGGGTAGCACGGTGCGCTGCCGGGAATGGCGCGCTGCATTCCTGATAACTGAGGCTGAAGGGCAAGCCGCTCGCATACGTCACCACCGGGCTGATCTGCCAGCCGCCGATGACCTCATCCAAGATACCCGGGAACGTTCGAGGCGAACTGCGATTCCGTCCGAAGGGCAACTGGTAAGTGCCATAGGCACGAGCTGCTGCTCACGCTGGGAATCGTCGCGGCCCTTCTGGGCCCGCTTGATCCATGTTGAATAGCCGCTTCCGAAGTTGATCGAACGCTGCCATGCATAGTTCGCGTTGAACGTCAGACCCTTGGTCAACTGCTTCGCCACGGTGATCTGCAGGGCATTGAAATGCGTGTCCGGGTCGTCACCGTTGTATTGGATGCCGGAATTCCAACCGCAGGCTCCGGCAGGAGCCCTGCGATGTCGGTTGAGTGTAGTTGGGATCCTAGCAGGCCGGCAGCTTGCCGCCGTAATAGCGCTGTAACAGAGACGAGTTGTTGGTTCCGCCGTCGGGATAGATGTCCAGTGCGTCCGGTGTTGCGCTACCTTCGGCGGCCGCGGTTGTGTAATGGAGTGCCTGCCCATCGATGCTGTACTGCGCGGGCAGGAAGATACCGGGCTCGTTGGGGTTTGTGTGTTGCCATCGCCAGCGCTAGCGTATGTGTGCCTTTATTGCCCACGTACGCCATGGTTACGGAAAGCGTCGGAGTGATGGACCGCTGGATGCTCAGGTTCCAGGCATCGATCGTCGGCAGCCGCAGCGGATTCGGACGTGCCTTGTGAGTTTACGTTGAACCCGGGATTCGGAAGCAATCCGCTCGCCGGAACAGGGGTAATCGGGGGCGGCCGGCCCGCAGCAAGGGCGAAAGCGAACGACTTGTTGACCGGCCGCTGAGGAATCGACTGGTTGGTCAGGATCGGCAGGTTCTGCGTCGCAGTATGGCCGAAGATCGAGCCGAATACGCCCAGATCGAAGCTCCGTCCGTAGCCTGAGCGGATCACCGTCTTCGGATTCAGCTGATAGGCGATGCCGATACGCGGCGAAATCGCCTTATAAGTGGGGTCCCAGCCCATGTTCGACCCGAATTTTCCGTATCCGGCAACCTGTAGATAGCCGGTGTCTCAGGTTCAGCAAGCGCGCCATTGCCCTTCCCGTTCACTGTCTCCGGGAAGTACAGCTCATACCGAACCCCCAGATTCAGCGTCAGGTTTGGAGTAGAGCGCCATGTGTCCTGGGCGTAGAAGAAGACCCTCTTCTGAAACTCCTTCGCGTTCGTCGATGTGCTGGCGTATCGGTGAGTAACTGGTGACATCACCGAGCACGAAGGTTGCGAAGCCCAGACCTCCGCTCGATTCGAAGGACTCGGAGTCGGTCCGACACCGAACTTGAATTCACCCGCGCGATTCACGTCGCTCGGCACGCGCAGGTTGCGCGCGTAGCGAAGATCGGCGCCGAACTTGATCGAGTGGTTGCCGAGGATCTTGGTCCAGTTGTTCACGACCTGGTACTGGTCCTCGCGCTGCGACAGCGGGCAGTTGCAGCGGTTTACGTTCAGGCCGCTGCCATACTGCGGACCGACGCCGGAGCCTTGGGTTGAGCGTAGCGACGCCGGTGCGGCCTGGATCCTCAATATTGAAGGCCGAAGCGCCACTGGTGAAGCCGGCGCCAGGTTCGAATCCGGGATACCCAGCTGGTCTTGAAATGGTCGTCCCCTGATCGTACTTGCTGGTCACGGCGTTGTAGCGGTAATAGCCGAGACGGAAGTCCGTCAGCAGGGTGGCGTTGACCGCCATGTCCGCGCCCGCCGCAACGCTGTCGTTGGCGCCCACCGACGTGCCGCCGTAGTTGTTGAGACCGAAGCCTGTGCCGCCGGCCGCCCCGAAGATCGTCGTGCCGGTCAAAGTATCGGTAAAGCGGCTGAACCGGCCGAAGGCGTGAATCTTCTGGGTGACCTGGAAGTCGCCGCGAACATCCCACTGGTCGGCATTGAAGATGCCTTGGCCGCTGGCGTTGTAGTTGGCGGCCATGCCCGTATTACCCGCGGCCGTTGGGAGCCGTCGTTGGGAGCATACGGCTGCAGCAGCTTGAAGAGCGCCAGCGCCTGCGGCGAAAGCTGCGCCGTCGGGATCACGTTGCCTGGGTAAGGGCTTGGTCGGTCGTCGGGTCTGTAGATGAGCCGCTGGCGGCGCCAGCTGCGTTCGCATACTCGCTGAAATCGCAACCCGGAATGCCGCTGGGACCGACCTGGTGCCCAGGCAGGTATTCATCAGCAGGCGTGGTCGGCACTGTCTGCTGGCCCGAAGTGCCGGCTCTCTGCCGCTGTCCCTGATAGTCGCCGAAGAAGAATGCGCGATCTTTCATTGATCGGACCGCCAACCGAACCGCCAAACTCGCTGTACAGGCCGCCGGGAATCAGGCCGCCAAGTTTGTTCGGAGTGGCCGGATTGGGCGACTGCGTGAACGGATTGCGTGCCAGGTTCGCATTGCTGCGGCGATAGTCATACGCGCTGCCGTGGAAGTTGTTCGTGCCCGACTTGGTCTGCACCGTCACCACCGCCGACGACAGCCTTGCCGAACTCCGCGTCGAAGTTCTGCGTTGCGATCTTCGATTCCGTGATCGCATCGAGCGCCGGATTCACGACGATAATGCCCAGAATCGGATCCTGATTGTCCGTGCCGTCCAGCTCGTAAGCGACGCCGCCGAAGGCCTGGCCGTCGATCTGAATCTGCTGGCTGGCCTGCGGATTCTCATCGGCAGCGTGGCTCCAGCCCAGTTGCTGCGCACCGGGAAGCAGCAGTTGCAGGCTGGTGAAGTTGCGGCCGGAGACCGGAAGATCCGCAACCGTCTTCTGGTCGAACACCGTGGCCACGTCCGCGCGATCCGTCTTCAACTGCGGAATGGCATCGGCGTTGACGTTGACCGTCTCGCTCGCACCGCCGGTCTGCATCGCCGCATCGACCTTGGGCGAGGTATCGGCCAGCACCTGCAGATGATTGGTCTCAAAGCTCTTGAAGCCGGTCGTCTCCACCTTCACGGTGTAGAGGTCCGGGATCATGTGCTCGACGGTGTAATTGCCAGATTCGTTGGACTTGGCGGTTACCGATGTGCCTTTCGCTTCGTCTGTGACCGTGACGGTTGCACCCGGGATCGCCGCACCGGATGCATCCGTCACCGTTCCGTTGACCGAACCGTAAACTGCTTGTGCGTGCGCTGTCTGGGGAAGGAAGGCTATCCCAGCACCAAGACAAGCGGTCAAAACCGCCTGCATGCGTCTGGTCATATCGGTCTCCCTGAAAATGCTGCTATGGCGCCCTGCCGTGCCCTACTGAAATCTGCACCAGCAGTTATGCGTTTGCTACCGTTGCCTGGCCTTGGCGGTACTGCTTCCATCTCGTTCAAATGGATGATTACTGCCCGCGACGAACTATAAGGAGGGGTGACCTCCAGTGTCAAAGAAAAAATCGTCCCAGCTCGGACGCGGCGCCTGCACCACCTTCACTACAATCGGGGAACGATGTCCCGGCTAGACAAACGTTATGCGAAAGCACTCATAGTTAGCGTTTACGCTATTTTTCTCGCTCTCAGCGCCCCCGCGCAGAAGGTATCCAGACCGTATCCCCGCCAGCGCCGTTCATCCCGCTCCGGCATGGTTTGAAGACGTCGCGCCGCAGGCCGGAATCAAGGTGCTGAATGTTAATGGCGGAGTAACCTCCAAACGTTACATTCTGGAAGCCACAGGCTCCGGCGTCGCCATCCTCGACTACGACGGTGACGGCTACCCGGACATCTTTCTCGTCAATGGCGCCTACCTGCATCCCGAGGCCAGGAAGGCCGGCCCGCCACCCACCAGCCATCTCTTCCACAACAACCACGACGGCACCTTCACCGATGTCACCGCGAAATCCGGCCTCACCGACACCGGCTGGGGCCAGGGCGCCTGCGTCGGCGACTACGACAACGACGGCCTGCCCGACCTCTATGTAACCGGCTACGGCAAGAATCGCCTCTACCACAACGAGGGCCACGGCCATTTCCGCGAAATCGCCGAGCAGGCCGGCGTCGCCGGCACCGGCAAGGAGTGGGGCACCGGCTGCGCATTCGTCGACTACGATCGCGACGGCAAGCTCGATATCGCCGTCGCCAACTACGTTCACTTCGACATCAAGGACGTGCCCGAGCCCGGCAAGGCTCCCAGCTGCATATGGAAGGGCGTGCCCGTCATGTGCGGCCCGCGCGGGCTCGAGTGGGCGCCGAACACGCTCTATCACAACCTCGGCAACGGCAAGTTCGAAGATGTCTCGGTCAAGAGCGGCTTCACCAAAACCACCGGCCACTACTGCTTCTCCGTCTCCACCCTCGACGCCGATGAGGACGGCTGGCCCGACATCTACATGGCTTGCGACTCCACCCCCGCCATCCTCTACCACAACAATCACGACGGCACCTTCACCGATCGCGCCGCCGACGCCGGCGTCGCCTTCAACGAGGATGGCCGCGAGCAGGCCGGCATGGGCTCCACCATCGCCGACTACGATGGCGACGGCCACCTCGACATCTTCAAGACCAACTTCTCCGACGACACCGCCACCCTCTACCACGCCCGCGGCGACGGCACCTACGATGACGTCACCTACCCCGCCGGCCTTGGCATCAACACCGACAAGCTCGGCTGGGGCACCATGTTCCTCGACATCGACAACGATGGCTGGCTCGATATCCTCTCCGCCAACGGCCACGTCTACCCTGAAGTCGACTCCAGCCACCTGGGCTCCGACTATCGCGAGCCGCGCCTGCTCTATCACAATCTTGGCAACGGCAAATTCGCCGACATCACCAAGGACTCCGGCCCCGGCATCACCACACCCGCCTCCGCGCGCGGCCTCGCCATTGCCGATCTCTGGAACGACGGCCGCCAGGAGGTCGTCATCAACGACGTCAGCTCGCTCCCCATGCTGCTGGTCAACTTCGCCCCCAACAGCAATCATTGGATCGGTCTCGCGCTCACCGGCACCAAATCCAATCGCAGCGCCATCGGCGCGCGCGTCATCGTGCGCGGCACGGCTGCGGGCCCCAGTGGAACAGCAATAGACCGGGTCTGGGTCAACGAAGTACGCAGCGGCTCCTCCTACAACTCGTCGAGCGACATGCGCCTCCACTTCGGCCTCGGACCCTCACCCGCGCTCATGAAGTCGAAGTAAGCTGGCCCTCCGGCCTGACCGAACTCTTCCCCGCCCCTCCCCTCGACCGCATCACCGCGCTCACCGAAGGCTCCGGCAAACCGCTTGCCGCGAAGGCGGCGAAGTAAATGGCTATTCGTGATCATCACTGTTGCTTGAAGATCGCGAATTCACATTAACAGTATCTTCAGGTAACGCCCCTAAACTGGCAGTATGTCCCTGCTCAAAGTCATCGTCCTCGCCATCGTGCAGGGCTCGCCGAACTGCTGCCGTCTCCAGCTCCGCGCACGTCATTGTCGCCGAAAAACTGATGGGCCTGGACCCCTCCGCTCCGCAGATGACCCTGCTGCTCGTCATGCTCCACACCGGCACCATGTTCGCCGTCATCGCGTACTTCTGGAAGACATGGAAGCAGTCCTACTTCGCGAGCAGGACGCTCTTCCGGCACTTCGCCGTGCGCGTGATCTGGGCAACCGTGCTCACCGGCCTCATCGGAGAAGGCATCGAAGAAGCTCCTGGAACATACGCTGCTCCACGACGCGCCAAAGGCGGAGATCGAGCAGCTCTTCAGCCATCTGGAATGATCGCTCCCGCGCTCGCCGCGGTCGGCATCCTCATCCTGATCGCCGGCATCGTCGAACACCGCCGGACGGCTGCGGCGCAAGATCGTCCGCAGAGCATGCTCACCTTGCGGCAGGCCGGATGGATGGGCATCGTACAGGGTCTCGCGCTGCCCTTCCGCGGATTCTCCCGCTCCGGCTCCACCATCTCCATCGGCATGCTCACCGGCGCCGCAAAGGATGATGCAGAACGCTTCAGCTTCGCCCTCGCCGTCGTGCTCACGCCCGCCGTGGTCGGCTGGAAGCGCTGCGCCTCTGGAAAGCCGCGCATTCCGCCGCCGCGCCGATCGATCTCCACGCCTCGCTCCTCTCCAGCCTGCTCGGCATGGTCTTCTCGTTCCTCGCCGGACTGCTCGCGCTCAAGTGGCTCAGCCGCTGGCTCGAAACCGGCCGCTGGTATCTCTTCGGCATCTATTGCCTCGCCGCCTCGGCCGTCGTCTTCTACCTGCATGCGCGTGGCTTCTAGGCAGCGCTCGGTCTCAGCGCCGTCTCGCAATCTGATGCGATGAGACGATGCGAAAGCACCAAGACAACCCCACCGCCAAGGCGCTACATTGGTGCAGCGATTCCACATGCTGCACCCGACACCGGTCACGGCATCCTCGTCGCTGCGCACCAGCCGTCGCCACGCCATCGCCCTTCTTCGCCGCCTGCCTCGGCTCGCTCTTCGGCTCCTCACTCGCGATGGCCGCAGGGGCCGAGCCCGACCCATTCCTCTACGGCAAGGACATCGATGGCCATGACGTGACGCTCGCTCGCCGCGCCCGGCACAACAATACGTCGCCGCCATCTTCGTCGCCACCGACTGCCCCATCTCCAACCGCTATCTGCCGGTGCTCGCCCAGCTCTCACAACAGTTCGCGCCGCGGGGTGTCCGCCTCTGGCTCGTCTATCCCAACCCCGGCGACACGCTCGCCGCCGTTCGCGCGCACCAGACGCAATACCCCGCCGCCGCATCCCTGCCCCAGCTCATCGCGCCCGATCTCGCGCTTCCTCGCCCACGCCCACGTCCATGTCACGCCCGAGGCCGCCATCTTCCACGGCGATGCCGTCAGAGCCAGCCCGTCCTCTGGCACGGCCGCATCGACGACCGCTATCTCACCTTCGGCACCCAGCGCCCTGCCGCCACCCGCCACGACCTCGCCGACGCGCTCAACGCGGCACTCGCCGGCCGCCAGCCCGCGCCGCCAGCCGCTCCCCCCGTCGGCTGCGCCATCATCCCGCGCGCATGACACTCGCCACGCTATGCGACGCGCATGCTCATTCAGTCGCTCGTCTTCTGATCGTATCTCGTATCCGCAACAGTCACATTTGCCCAGACCCCGCAAAGCCGCAATGCCGCGAAGGACACCCCGCCCACCTGGTCGAACCAGATCGCGCCCATCCTCTACAACAACTGCACCACCTGCCATCATCCCGGCGGCGCCGGCCCATTCAGCCTGCTTACCTACGACGACGCGCGCCGCTGGTCCGCGCAAATCCTCACCGTCACGCAATCGCGCTTCATGCCGCCCTGGCTGCCCGAGCCCGGCTACGGCGACTTCGCCGACAACCGCCGCCTCTCCGCTGAAGACCTCGCACGAAATCAAGCGCTGGGTTCAGCGCCGGCATGCCCGAAGGCATCGCCGCCGAAGCGCCTGCACGCGCCCGAAGTACAACTCGGAGTGGCAGCTCGGCCCGCCCGACCTCGTCCTCACCGCGCCCGCAGTCCTTCACCGTTCCCGCCGACGGCCAGGACCTCTTCCGCAACTTCATCTATCCCGTCAATGTCACGCGCACCCGCTACGTTCGCGCCGTCGAGATCCTTCCCGGCAACGCGCGCGTCGTCCACCACGCCAACATCCTCATCGACCGCACCGCCGAGCTCCGCCGCCAGCATCCCGCCGACTGGCGCGCCGGCATTCCCGGCATGGAGCTCGAAATCGGCTCCGGCGATCGCTTCGATCCCGACAGCCACTTCCTCTTCTGGAAGCCCGATACACCCGCCGTCGTCGAGCCGCCCGGCATGCCCTGGCGCATCGATCCCGGCAACGACCTCATCCTCAATACCCACCTCAAGCCCACCGGCCGCGTCGAAACCGTGCAGCCGCGCATCGGCCTCTACTTCACGGACGACCCCGCCCACACGCGCGCCCATGCTGCTGCAGCTCGAGCACGACGCCGCGCTCAACATCCCCGCCGGCGACAGCCACTTCGTCGTCGAAGACGAGTTGCGCCTGCCCATCGCCGTCTATGCGCTCGGCATCTACCCGCACGCGCACTACCTCGGCAAGCAGCTGGAAGCCTGGTCCATCGCGCCGGACGGCACACGCACGCCGCTCATCCTTATTAAGGATTGGGATATCGACCGCCAGTCCGTCTACAGCTATCGCAAGCCGCTGCTCCTGCCCGCAGGCTCGGTGCTGCACATGCGCTACGTCTACGACAACTCCGCCGCCAACCCGCGCAACCCCGCGAGCCCGCCCGTGCGCGTGCGCAACGGCAACCGCTCCACCGACGAGATGGGCCACCTCTGGCTGCAGGTCCTCCCCGTACACGCAACGGAACGTGACAGCCACGGTCACAATATCGACTCCCGCATGCTGCTCGAACGCGCCTGGATGGAACACCGCCTCACCCGCGATCCCGCCGACTCGCTCGCCGCCTACAATCTCGCCTCACTCGACACCATGAGCGGCAACCCCGCCGGCGCGATCGCGATCTATCGCAAGCTCGCCGCCGGCACGCCAAACGACGCCCGCATCGCCACCTCGCTCGGCGCGGCACTGAGCAGACCGCAGGTCAAAATCCAGTCCAGAGCAGGTCGATCTGGCAATCCGCCTCGCGTCACGCTACAAGCACGCCCTCACCCTCGATCCCAACTACGCCGACGCGCGCTACGATCTCGCCACGCTTGAGCTGCACCACGATCAGATACGACGCAGCCGCCGCCGATTACCGCACCCTGCTCCAGCAGCATCCCGATGACGCCGCCGCACACGGCGGCCTTGGCGCAGCTCTCGCGCAACTCCAGCAGCCCGACGCCGCACGCGCCGAGTTCGATCGCGCCCTCGCGCTCGATCCCGCGCAGCCCGACACACTCGTCAACTATGCTTCGCTCGAATTAGCCGCGAACAATCCCGAGCATGCGCAGGAGCTGCTCAACCAAAGCCGTCGCGGCTGGCGCGCATGATGCCGCGACCTATCAGCAGCTAGCCTTCGCCGATCAGCAGACGCGCCATCCTGCCGAAGCCGAAGCCGCATTGCGCTCCGCCATCGCCGCCGATCCCGCCGACCCCACCAGCCATGCGCTACTCGCGCAACTGCTCGCCGCGCGCGGCGATCTCAAGGCCGCCATCACCGAACAGCAGGCCGCACTGCGCCTCAATGCAAAGGACGCCGACGGCTGGAGCAACCTCGGCGTCCTCCACGCACAATCCGGCCAAAGCCACAGCAGGCGCGCAGCGACTTCGAGCACGCATTAGCCATCGACCCGCAGCACGCCCAGGCCCGCGCGAATCTCCAACGCCTCAACTCCGGTGCATCGAAGCAATAATGCTCTGGGGTTGTCATTCTGAGCAAACCGAAGAACCTGTAGTTCGTTACAGTCACCCACCCACATATCCCACCATGAGCGACAACGGAGCGAACCCAACCACTCGCGCCGAAGGCGCATGTGCCCCGGACGGCCAGTCAGTAACTCCCATCTTGGGAATCAGAGAAAAAACCTGCCATTTCATACCCACGAATTCGCTACACTGGAAATAGATACAAACTCGGTCACAGTTCG
This sequence comes from uncultured Acidobacteriaceae bacterium, assembly GCA_963750845.1. Lineage (GTDB taxonomy): Bacteria > Acidobacteriota > Terriglobia > Terriglobales > Acidobacteriaceae > KBS-83. The sequence goes on along the minus strand of CAVVSP010000005.1, from coordinate 39,378 downwards.
GGACACAAAAGCCACCGTTAAGGTGGCTTTTCTCATATGTAACTCCAACAGATGGACGAATTTAGCGATAAGTCATTTAGAAAGACGAATTTGGCTCTCGGGAGGCCGTTTAACCTATAGAGATGAAAGAACTTACAAGCCAGGCTCCGGTGACGGGAGGGGGGAGGGGTCCCACCTTGTGGACTTCAGCCACTCAGGCGCGAATCTCCCGCCGCTCCAGCACAAACTGCGCGGCCAGCAGCAGCACCACAATCGCAACCACCCGGCCACCCAGTTCCAGCCACACATGCGGCGCCACGGCGGAGCTGTATTGATACGGAAATGGATCCACCCACCAGCTTGGAAAGAGATACTGTGTCACACCGCCCCAGGTGCGATACGCTTTGAAGTGCAGATATGCATAGGCAATCAACACTGCGACAGAAATAACCCGCGCCGTCTTATCCCGCGGGATCAGCATCGTGCACAGATAGGTCACCGCATAGATCAGTCCCGCGAAGACCACGCCGCTTAGCGGAATCAGCAGGAAGGCAACCGCCGACAGCGATATACCCGGCGGCAATTCAATGACATGCACCAGAGTCAACAATTCAAAGAGCAGCACGATTCCCCAGGCCAGCACAGCCATCAGGCCGAAGCTGAAGCCGCTGTCCGACCAGAGAAAGAATCTTCTGGTACGCGACCGCGTCAGCAGAAAGGCGCCCCTGTCCTCCGCGATGTCATGGCCAATCCCATCGCCGCCGAGCGACCAGGCAACGAAAAGCAGCAGGATGCACGGCAATGCTCAGCACGCGAGTGAGCATCCACTCCGCGCTCGCGTGCGAACTTGTTCACCATCTCGGCCGGCGCATGGCGCAGCACGCCATACAGCATGAACACAATCGGTACGAAAAAAATCGCAACACTCAGCCGCGCATCACGCCAACTCTTCCAGAGATACATGGCTACTCCTTCCCCCGTCGAAGTCCTTACCGTCAGCACCCAGGCATTCGAGAAAAATCTCCGACAGATTCATCGGCGACGACTGCAGCACCGTCGCGCCCTCGCGCTCCAGCGCATCCACAAACTCCTCCGCTCCATCGCGCACCACATACTCAGTGCTGCCGCCCGACCGCCGCACCCGCATCGCCGCCGCAGGCGCCATCTCCGCAACCCCTGCCACCTGAATCCGCCGGAACTTCGCCCGCAACTCCTCCATCGGCGCCTCCAGCAGCAGCTTGCCCTTGTCGATCATTCCCACCCAGTCCGCAATGCGCTCCACCTCGGACAAATGATGCGACGACAAAAACACCGTCCGCCCTTCGGACGCGACATCCTCCACCAGCACGCGCAGCAACTGATCCGTCACCACCGGATCGAGTCCCGCCGTCGGCTCGTCCAGCACCAGCACATCCGGCTGCTGCCCGAGCGCCAGCAGCAGCCACATCTTCGTCTGGTTTCCGCGCGACAGATTGCGAAACTTCTGCTTCATCGGAATGTCAAAGACACGCACGTACCGCGCCACCAATTCGTCAGACCACCGCGGATAGAAGCCCCGGTTGAAGCGCACCAGTTGCTCGCCGGTATAACTGCCCAGCAGCGGCCGGTCGCTCACGTAGCCCACGCGTTCCAGCACCTTCACGCGATCCGCGTGAGCATCCATTCCGAGAACGTGCGCCGTGCCTGCATCGGGCCGCGCCAGGTCCAGCAGCATCCGGATCGTCGTCGTCTTCCCCGAACCGTTACGGCCCACCAGCGCATACACCGCGCCCTTCGGCACCGACAGGTTCAGCCCGTTCACTGCGTCGACGCTGCCGTAGCGCTTCACCAGTCCGCGCGTGGCAATCGCCAGCTCAGAAGTCCGGTCAGTCATGCTCTACCCCATTTCGCGTTCCCAGCATCTCCCACGCCTCTTCCACCAGCCGCACGGTGTCGGCTCGCGTCAGTTCCACCTGCTTCGCCTCCACGGCAAGCTGCGTCGCAATCGGCCGCACCCGTCGCAGCTTCTCCGCCTTCACCAGACCAGTACCCCGGGCCGCCACAAACGTCCCGCCCCCCGGCACGGTGCGGATCGTCCCCTCGCGCTCCAGATTGCTATAGGCGCGTGCCACCGTGTTCGGGTTCACGCGCAGCTGCGCCGCAAGCTGCCGGATCGACGGCATCGCCTCATCGCGCTCCAGCGCGCCCGCCGCCACCGCCTGCTTCACCTGCGCCTCAATCTGCAGATAGATGGGCACACCAGAACCGGAATGAATACGGAAAATCACTGTACTAATACAGTGGTACGCATGTTGGAGAATGTCAACAACAAAATGCGAAGCTCGCTATTTCGTGACCGGGCAACTTTGCGCGCCGCCGGCGAGCGCCGTGGCCAGTGCGCGCGCCCGCTGGTCATCCGGCGCAAAACTCAGTAGACGCTTCAGCGTAGCCTCCGCATCTTCTTTCCTGCCCAACCGGCATTGCCCCAGCGCCAGGTTGTAGCCCGCGGCCGCCTGCGCGGGGTCAGCGTCAAAGACGCGCTGCCACAGCCGCACCGCAGTCGCGTAATCACCGGTCCCGGCAAACAGCACCGCCATATCGCCGCGCGCTGTTCCGTCGTCAGGATCAGCCGCCAACGCCGCGCGGTACTCGCGATCCGCCGCATGAATGTCCCCCGACTCCTGCTCCAGGAAGCCAAGCTCCGTGTGCAGCTCGGCATCGTTCACCGTGGCGGCCTCCAGCGCCTCCGCTTTTCGTAACAGAGTTAGTGCCGTTTCTGCGCTCTGCCGGTCGCCACGCTGCGCCATCTGCGCATAGGCCAGCCCCAGCTCACGATCCGTCGCCTTCTCGTCGCCAATCGGTACCAGCGCCTCGTTCGTGCCCGCGCGCGCTTCCGTCGCCTTACGAGGGATCTGAATCCGATGGTCCGTCACCTGCTCGTGCGCAATGTCCTCGCTCGCCGAGCGCGGCATGTGGCAGGTCGCACAGTCCGGTTGTTCCGGATGGTGCGCCGTCGCGAACTTGGTCCCGGTGTGACAGGCCAGGCATTTCGCGCGATAGAATGCGACCCGTGCTGCCGGCGTCGCCGTCGTCTGGCTGCGGTGCGGATCGTGGCAGGTCGTGCAGGTCATCCGGTCGCCGCTCGCCCGCTTGCATGCGCTTTGCAAGAGCGCCTCGTATTGCGACGTCGCACGCCCGTCTCGGTCCAACCTCACCCTCGTGCACGAAGTAGCTCACGCTATCGAACAGGGCATCACCCGGCCGATAGGTTGCCAGCGAATGCCCTAGACGGTACGCCGCCGTCTCCCCTTCCAGATGGCATTGCAAGCACACGGAATCGCGCCGCACCGCGTCCAGTTTCGCCGGATTCAACACCGGCGACTTCCCCTTCGTCCGCACGTGCTCGCTGGCATCGCCGTGGCACGACGGACATCCGATCCCGCCATGCGCAAATGGCGCATGCGCAAAATGATTCCGCGCCCCCGGCAGCGCTGCCGCCACGCCGCTCACATGGCAATGCAGACAGTTCGCATCCACCGGCAAGGTCAGCGGCATCTCGCGCGACTTCAGATAATTCGGCGCCATATCCCACACGCGCTTCTTCGCATACCAGTTCACCGGCGTCTCAAACCAATACCCATCGCGTTCAAACAGATATGTCCGTCCGCGCGTATTCGAGCCGATGAAATAAGCGAGCTCAACCTCGCCATTCAGATATCCGCCCGCCGTCGCAGCAGGCCGCGCATAACTCAGCCAGCCCGCGCCATCTCGTTTGAAGATGCGGTAGGCGACACCGGAGGCCTCATGCGTAAAGCTCCCCACGATCAATCCATCCATCGCCGGACCGCTCGCCCGTGCCATCGGCGTCGCTTCGTATTGTTCATAAATTTCGCGGTGGCACCCCGCGCATACCGCGTCCGGCGAGCTTGAGACAGGCCCGGAAGCGGCAGCCGTCACCGGCCTGGCGCCGACTTGCGAACTTGTGCCAAGCGCCCACACTGCTCCGCACGCGACACCCACCATCCATCTCGCCCGCACTCCAAATGCCATTGCGAACCTGTCCGCCCCCGTGGCCTGTATACCATCCGGACGGCGCACTCTAATATTGGCGTAACAAAGCCGATTTCCACTGAGGTGAATCGGTTGCTTCTGACTGCATCCAACTGCAAAGAACCTATGTCCCGCGAAACCGCAAGGAGATTGCCATGCCCACCGCCGCCAAAGCGAAGCCCACGTCCTCTAGCCGCAAAGCATCGGCCGCGGAGCATTCCGGCACATCGCCTTTAGACCAGCAAGAGCTCGATCTCATGGACGCCTACTGGCGCGCCGCCAACTATCTCTCCGTCGGCCAGATCTACCTGCGCGACAATCCGCTGCTCCGCCGCTCGCTCACCCGCGACGACATCAAGCCGCGCCTGCTCGGCCACTTCGGCACCACCCCCGGGCTCAACTTCATCTATCTCCACCTCAACCGCATCATCCGCCACCAGCATGCCAACGCCATGCTCGTCGTCGGCCCCGGCCATGGCGCGCCCGGCATCGTCGCCAACACCTATCTCGAAGGCACCTACACCGAGGTCTACCCCGACATCGAGCGCAACATCGACGGCCTCAAGCGCCTCTTCCGCCAGTTCTCCTGGCCCTACGGCATCCCCTCGCACGATGCCGCCAATGTCCCCGGCTCCATCAACGAAGGTGGCGAGCTCGGCTACTCGCTGCTCCACGCCTACGGCGCCGCCTTCGACAATCCCGATCTGCTTGTCGCCTGCATCGTCGGCGATGGCGAGGCTGAGACCGGTTCCGCCGCGGCGTCCTGGCACTCGAACAAATTCCTCAACCCCATCACCGACGGCGCCGTCCTGCCCATCCTCCATCTCAACGGCTACAAGATCGCGAACCCCACCATCCTCGCGCGCATCGAGCCGGACGAGCTGAAGGCGCTCTTCGAGGGCTACGGCTACGCGCCGCACTTCCTCGAAGGCGACGACCCCGCCGTCATGCACCGCCGCATGGCCGAAACGCTCGACACCATCTACGCCGAAATCCGCCGCATCCAGAAGCACGCCCGCGAGAAGAACGACGCCACCCGTCCCCGCTGGCCCATGCTCATCCTGCGCACCCCCAAGGGCTGGACCGGACCCAAAACCGTCGACGGCGTGCAGGTCGAAGGCACCTGGCGCGCGCATCAAGTGCCACTTGAAGAAGTCCGCACCAACCCGGAGCACCTCAAGCTGCTCGAAGAATGGCTCCGCTCCTACAAACCCGAAGAGCTCTTCGACGACCAGGGCTGTCTGCACGAGTCCATCGGCGCCGTCGCGCCCCGCGGACTCGAGCGCATGAGCGTCAACCCGCACACCAACGGCGGCCTGCTTCTCCAGCCGCTCGACATGCCAAACTTCCGCGACTTCGCCGTCAAGGTCGATGCGCCGGGAGCCACCGAGAACTCCGCCACCACCATCCTCGGCAACATGCTCGAAGACGTCATGCGCCGCAATCTCGCCACGCGAAACTTCCGCATGTTCGCGCCCGACGAGAACGCCTCCAACCGCCTGCAAGCCGTCTACAAGGTAAGCGGTAAGCGCTGGGAGGCGCGAGTCCTGCCGGTCGATGAAAATCTCTCCGTCGATGGCCGCGTCATGGAAGTGCTCTCAGAAAATCTCTGCGAAGGCTGGCTCGAAGGCTATCTGCTCACCGGCCGCCACGGCTTCTTCTCCTGCTACGAGGCCTTCATCCACATCGTCGACTCGATGTTCAACCAGCACGCCAAGTGGCTCAAGGCCTGCCACAAGCTGCCCTGGCGCAAACCCATCGCCTCGCTCAACTACCTGCTCACCTCGCACGTCTGGCGGCAGGACCACAACGGCTTCTCCCACCAGGACCCCGGCTTCATCGACCACGTCGCCAACAAGAAAGCCGATACCGTCCGCATCTACCTGCCGCCGGACGCGAACACGCTGCTCTCCGTCGCCGACCACTGCCTGCGCTCGCGCAACTACGTCAACCTCATCATCGCCGGCAAGCAGCCGCAGCAGCAGTGGCTCAATATCGAAGACGCCGTGCAGCACTGCATCGCGGGCGTTGGCGATGGGAGTGGGCCTCGAACTCCGACGATCCTGAAGTCGTCATGGCCTGCGCCGGCGACGTGCCCACGCTCGAAACCCTCGCCGCCGTCACCGTGCTGCGCGACTGGGCGCCCGACCTGCGCGTGCGCGTCGTCAATGTCGTCGACCTCTTCACGCTGGAAACCTTCGACCAGCACCCGCATGGCATCGAGCACGAAGCCTTCGATCGCCTCTTCACCGTCGACAAGCCGGTCATCTTCGCCTTCCACGGCTACCCCAACGTCGTCCACAAGCTCATCTACAAGCGCCACAACCACGATGGCTTCCACATCCACGGCTACAAGGAGGAGGGCACCACCACCACGCCCTTCGATATGACCGTGCTCAACGGCCTCGACCGCTACACTCTTGCCCTCGACGCCGTGAAATACGTCCCGCGCCTCCAGGACCGCTTCCCCGAATTCGAGCAGCGCCACTCCGAGCTCATGCAGAAGCACAAGCTCTACGTCTCCGAGCACGGCGAAGATATGCCCGAAGTCCGCGACTGGAAATGGTCACCGAAGCGGTAAGCAAATCAGCGAAAAGGACGAGCGCTGTGAGCCGGATAACTCGGCAATAAGGCCCTGCCGTCTTTGACGGGCGCATCCGCAGAACCTCTGCTGCTCCCTCGCGTTCACAAGCGGAATGCCTTCCACGGCACGCTGCCATATTCGCCCATGTCTGCGGTGCCGGCCAGCCGGTCGCCGGTGCTGGTGCCAACGAAGGTCCAGCGCACCTCATATCCGCTGGTCTGCATGGTGCCTTTCAGCTTGACCTGGTTCGCCTGCACTTTTCCACTTAGCGAAGCCGTATAGATTTCTCCATGCAGCATGCCTTCGATCTCTTCGCCGTTTTGCTTCAGATCGAAGCGCTGCGTGCCGGTGCCGCATAGATAATCGATCAGCACCACCCACGTTCCGCCAAGCTGCGCCGTCTGTCCCTGCGGAATCACCGGGTTTTGATAGCTACCGGGCTTCGTCAAACCCTCATAAATTGCATTGGCCACGATCTCTGCCTCGCCCGGCGCCATCATGTACGGCATGATCGTGATGGCACTCGCCATACGATCCGGCCTCATGCCTGTGCCGCCGCCGATCATGATGCGAGGCGTACCCGCATCCAATTTCGCTTCCAGCTCCGTGCCGGTAATCTTCAGCGCGTTTGCATCCCAGTGCACGCGCAACTCCGGACTGCGATTGGAAAGGTCTTCCGGCTGGAGAATCTCCGTCGTGACGGAAGGCAGACTCTTCACCCGATTGGCGATCGTGTCGAGCCAGCTCTGCCACTCCTTCCACTCCGCCGCGTGATCGCGTTTGTACCACTGCCGCACCGCCGCGAGCATCCCCATGATCTCTTCTTTGCCGACCTTGTAGCCTCGTCCGTAATTATGGTGAGGCGCGGCCTGAAACCAGGCCGCCTGAATCAGCGCGGGATCGCCGAGAAGCACGCCGGCAGCCTGCGGCCCGCGCATGCATTTGCCGCCTGAATAACCCACCAGCGATGCCCCCGCCTGAATGTGGATATTCGGCGATATCGGCTCCTCTGCCGCGGCATCGACAAAGACCGGCGTGCCCTTTGCCTTGGCGATGCGACAGATATTCGCGATGGACAGCGGTCCCTTCGCAGCCTCCGGGCTCGACATGACATAGATCATGGCGACCTGCGCGGTCAGCGCGTCCTCCAGTTGCTCGGCCGTTTGCACCTCAACAACCTCTGCGCCCGTCGTGCGCACGCCGAAGTCGTAAGGATTGCGTGAGTGCTTTCGGAATAATCACCTTCGTCTTCTCGCGGACATACGGGAGCGCCTGACACTTTTCAATGTCCGCACCCGCCGTACACGCCAGAGTGGCCAGCGCGATGGCCGCTTCGCAGCCGGTCGTTACGACAGCGCTCGGCGCGCCCATCAATGAGGCGATCTCTTTCCCCACTGCCGCCATCAGCTCGTCCAACTGCACGTAATAGAACGATGCTTCGTACATGGCGCGCTTCACCTCTGGCAGTGAGCGCGAGCCTGTAATGATGGTGTAGGTGCCACGCGCGTTCAGAATATTGCGCACACCAATCTCAGTAAATACATTCTGCTTTTCCAGGCCGTTTAATTGCGGAAAGCCCGCGGGAGCCTTCGTTCCCTCTGCGTCATCGTGCGAGAGAGGCAAAGCACGCCAGAGGAAGCGCGGAGGCGGTGAGGCCGAGGACTGAGAAAGCTCCGGAAGCCTGCAGCATTCGACGACGTGTGATGTGCGTATTACGATCCAGCGGCTGCATGCATCTCCTTGTGATCTGGCCAGAGAAAACAAAATGTTGGTCCACTTGAAACTACCCAAAGCAGACCGTCAAAAAAAAGCGCTGTCAGATATAGGCAATCACATCGATTTCGACCAGCGAGTTACCCGGAACCCCACCCATGGGAGCGATTGTTGTGCGCACGGGCGGCATATCTCCGAAGCGACCTTTATATGCCTCGTTCAGACCGGCGTAGTCCTTGATGTCGTTGAGATATACGTTGACCTTCAGCACCTTCTCCATCGAGGAGCCCGCCGCCTTCAGATTCTGTTCAATCTCATCCAGCACATTCTTGGTCGCTTCCTGGATGGTGCCCGGCTTGTGATAGCCCACTCCGGCCAAAAAGAGCATATTGCCGTAAGAGATCGCGGCATTGAACAGAGGCGCCGCTTCACCCGCTTTGCGGTTCGCTCCATATCCGTAGTTTTTCTTCTGCGGCGTTTCGGCTTTCTGCGCAACCGCGTCTGCGGCCGTCAAGGTTGCCGCGCCGGCTGCAAGTGCCGCGCCCTTCAGCATGGACCGTCGTGTCTTCTTTTCCATTGTTACTTCCTCGCTTTCCTAAGTTGCGTGTGGCAGTTCTATCCTCGCGCCCGGCTCAGTACAGCACGCAGCCTCGACGCTACGATGCGTTCCTCTCCGTCTCCGAGCATCCATGTAGAAAGGATGATGGAGTTTGGCGTGCCCATCAGACCTCTTCCGTCGGTTCCGGTCGCCGGATTCAATTCAATGGACGGCGTGCCGTTGCGCAGCTCCTCCGCCACCTCGAGTGGCGTAATGCCGAGCTGTTTTGGATCGATGTCGATGATGAGATGAGGCACATGGTTTGCGATCGGTGGCGTGACGATGCGCGTCTTTACAGAAGGAATTTTTTCGACCGCGCGCTGGATCACGGCAGTGCTGCGCAGAAACTCCGCCTCCATGCCTTCGTTGCTTTGCTCAAGCAGCCAGTCAACCGCGGCCACCATGCCGACGATCTGTTCTTTCGCCACCTTCATTCCGCGCCCCACTGCGTCGCTGTTCGGATTGTCATTCTGCGCGGCGAGATCGATCAGATCTTTGCGGCCCAGCAAAAGTCCCGCATTCTGCGGACCGCGAATCCCTTTGCCGCCGGAGAAACATACCAGGTCAAAACCCATGCCGGTGTACTTCCAGAGGTTTTCGATCGGCGGCATGTCGGCGGCAGCGTCCAGGTGGCATGGCACCCCATGCTGATGCGCGATGGCAAGCCATTGTTCCTGCGCGATCTCGCCGCCCTCCGCTGCATTAAAGAAGTTGGTCATTACCGTGCGCTCACTGAGCGCCGCGCGGTAATCGTCGAGCGTGACGACCTCCTTGATCGTCACATTGCAGAGCTGCATGGCGTGGTCATACTCATAGCGGTGCGCCTTCTGCACCACGACTTCGTTCTTGTGGCCGGCGACGCCGCCGGGAATCGCTTCCGGCGGAAGTCCGTTGGCCTTTGCAATGCAGGCCGCCGTCGCCAGCGTAAGAGCAGCAGACGCGCCAGAGCTGACCAATGCTGCCTCGCAGCGGAGTTTGCGCGCCAGATATTCGCCGGAAGCCTTCTGCAAGTCCTTCAGCCGCACCGGATGGTACGCTGCCCGCTCGACGGCCCTCCGCACCGAAGGCGGCATTACAGCCGCAGTCAGGTAGGTGTAGGTGCCGGCCGCATTGATGATGGGCTGCACACCTAACTTTGCGTAGTAATCCTCGCCCGGTGGGGTTGTGGTCGCGGCGGGCGCGCGGAACGGCATTGCAGCAGCCAAAGCAGCAGCAGGTCCGCAGCCAAGAAACCTGCGGCGCGACAACGCAAATCTTTTTCCACTCGCCAAAGGCCTGCTCCTTCTTTGCGCTCGACGTCCGCTCACTCTAACGAAAGGACTTCAGATTCGCCCAAACTTCTGCACCGCTTCCACGATCGATCGATATTTCTCGATGAACGGGTACATCGAGTGTTCCGAGTTGTCGAGCGCCTGCGCCTTGATCAGAACATCTGCGGCATGCGCCTTGGGCACCACGACGACTCCATCCTGGTCCGCCACGATAATATCCCCAGGATCGACCTTGACTCCGTCACACACAATCGGGATATCTGCTCCTGCGAAACGGTAGTGCCCCACAGAGGTGGAAGGCACAGGTCCCAGCGCATACACCGGAAACTGCACTCGCTTTAGCTGGGGAATATCGCGCACGCCGCCGTCAACCACCGCGCCAGCATAACCGCGCGCCGCCATCGCTGTCCCCATCAGGCCGCCCATTCCGGCAATGTCCGCGCCATCCTGCACCGTCATGACATAGACAGAACCATTTCCCCCGCTATCGATCGCCTTGAGCATCCCGGTCAGCGCGCCGGGATCGTTATTCTCTTCGCGCTTCAACAGAACGGTGACGGCTGTCCCGGCAAATTTCGTCGGAAAGATCGCCTGCATGCGGTGCGACATATAGCGCTTCTCATGGAGCAATTGCTCCATTGCATCGGAGACCGACGCTGCCTCGACATGGCGATATGCATCGACCATCTGCTGCGGATGCGCCGCATAGTCTGCTGCGGTCATCGGCATGTCCGCCCAACCGGCAATACCGGCAGCACCGGCTATCCCCGCGGCACAAATGGCAAACAGAAGCCGCAAACTGCGTTTGGTCACCACGTATCTTCCTCGCTATCTCTCCGGCGCTCGTTGCGAAAAGCTTAAGCCGTAAAGGCGATCCGTGCACGTCGAATTGCGTTCGAGACGCTGCACGCCGTGCACAACCGTGACCTGCCACTCGCTGCGACAGCCGGATGCCATGTTTATTTGCATAGTCTGGATCGTGCCGAAGTTACGTCTATCGTGGATATCGTGGAGTGCCCATTGCAAAGCATGGATTCCATATTGTCATGGGGCAGAAAGCGTGATTTGTTCTAGGACATGCGACCTAGATTGTGCGCAAAACCCTATTCCAGATGAACCAGCCCCCGTTGCAGCGCGAAAATGGTCGCCTGCGTCCGGTCTCGCGCACCCATCTTCTCCAGAACCGCGCTCACATGGATCCGTACAGTCTTTTCCGAGATGTGCAGGTGCTCCGCGATCTCTCGATTGGAGCGGCCCTGCGTGATGCAGGTGAGAACTTCCGTCTCGCGGGGCGTCAGGTCGGTGACGGAGGTACGTTCTGCCAGCCTGTCCAATGCAGTACGGGGCAGATAGCGCAGATCCCTGTGGACCGTGGTGATGGCATCGATCAACTCCTGACCGCTTGCATCCTTGGTCAGATAGCCCGCTGCTCCACTGCGTACCGCGCGATACACATCCTCGCTGCCCTGATAGTTCGAAAGAACGACCACCCGCGCGTCGGCGAATTCGCGCCGCAGGCGCGTCAACACTTCAAAACCGTTCGTGCCCGGCAGGCGTAGGTCCAGCAACATGACATCGGGACGCAGCGCGCGGTACATCGCGAGCCCCTGCTCGCCGTCTCCCGCTTCTCCGATGACGCAGATTTGCGAGTGGCCCGCAAGCACGGAGCGAAGAGCGATGCGCGCCAGAAAGTGATCCTCCACCAGAAGAACGGTAATGCTGTCTACAGGCCGATCCATTGCACTACCTCTTCTTTCTTAACGCTTCGACTTGGAATTGCGGGTGAGGTAGATTGCATCGAAAGGGACGGCCGTCTCTACTTCTGTGCCGAAGGTATCGCTGTGCAGGCGCAGTGTGCCGCCTAGCTTTGCGCGCGCGCTCCTGCATCACCGCAATTCCGAAATGACCCGTCCGTCGCTACGCCTTCGTCCAGATGAAACCCGCGGCCGTCGTCGCGGATCAAAAGTCGCAAAGCATCTGCTTCATAGATCAACTGAATATGGATCGTCTTAGCCAGCGCATGCCGCAGCGCATTGCGCACGGCTTCCTGCGCAATCCGCGCCAGATGATGTACCGAGCCCGGTGGTAATGACACTTCTTCGCCTTCCATCGCGAATTGAAGCGCGCATGTCTCTCCATGGTGGTTCTCCTCCAACATGCGCAGCAACGCCTTCGACAGAGAGCTCGTTACCTCCTCAGTCTCACGCAGATCGTAGATGATCCTTCGCGCCTCTGCCTGGCACAGCAAGACCATACTGCGGGCCAATTCGCACGATTTCGCTGCTGGACTCTGCGCCTCATCGCTATCGCGAAACAGATTCATCGTCGCTTCCAGTTGCCACGAAATTGCCGAAAAGCCGGCCATCAGCGTGTCGTGGCATTCCTGTGCAATGCGGTTCCGCTCTTCGAGCACAATGCCCATGCTGCCTTTTACGCGCTGTACGCGCTGCTGCATGCGCAAACGAATGAGGATCCCGAGCACAATGGCAAGAAGCAGGATCGCGAGCACTCGAGCCCACCAACTCTCGAAAAATGGCGACATTTGCAATACCATCGCGGATTCCTGCCAAGCACGTGGGACGCGAAGAATGCCATGAACGGAACCGCAGTCAGATGCTTGGGCTGCTGCCCGGCCGCCGCCAAGCAGACCACACAAAAGCAGCGCAGCGTACGATCTCCGTAAACCGGCGAACCACCGCCTGCCAAAGGACGACATCGCTTGATCTGGTCTGTTCTGCGCCGAGTGAGTCATGTGTCAGACGCCGTCACCCGCGCTGGATTCAAGTTGCAAAGGCTGTTCTGGGTGGACGAACAGCCAGCACACCGCCGCAGCAACAGCGAAAAACGCCGCCAGACCCGAAAGCGCTGGTCCAGCCTGCACGTTTGGCGATCCACGGGGTGAGCGACGCAGTCACGGCGCCGCCAATCTGGCCGCCCATGTTCACGATGCTGGAGAACAAACCGGAGGACCGTCCTGCGAGATCCACCGAAACCGACCAGAAGGAGCTTTGCGACAAGTACAGCGCCCCTGCGCCAGCCGCGAGAATCACAACGGCAGTTCCTGCACTGCGCGCCTGCGAACCAAGCACCAGGAAGATCGCCGTCGCCGCAAGTGCAACTGCCGCCAGTCCGCAACGGCCCGCGCGCAGCCCCCAGCGGATCGTGATCCAATCGCTGAGCGCCCCGCCCACCAGACAACAGATGGTCATGGAAATCAATGGCACCATGGTGAACAAGGCGCTGGTCCTCAGATTCACGCCGCGCGCCTGCGCAACGTAGAGGAAGAACCAGCTAAAGAATATCCACGCGATATAGCCGAAGCTGAAGTAGCCCATCATGAGAGCGAGCAGATCGCGTCTTTGAAAAAATTTCAGCCCTGAGATGCGCCTTTTTGCGGGCGCATCCGTTGCCGCGGTTTGCAGCTTGTGAAGCTGGCGTACGGGTACATCCCTGCTCTCCGCCAGCTCTTCGTCGCGAACCAATGGATGCTCTTCCGGCAGGTCGCGCGCCATGAACCACCATGCAATGCCAACAGCGATGCCCAGCCCGGCGCTGAACCAGAAGGCCGCTCTCCAGCCATAATGTGTGATCAGCCAGTTGAGCAGCGGCGGCGTCAATCCACTCCCTGCGCCGACACCGGCAAAGATCAAGCCGTTGATAAAGCCGCGCTCTCGAAACGGCACCCATTGCGCCACAAACTGGTTGGCCGCCGGATAGATGATCGCTTCGCCTGCCCCCAGCAGAAAGCGAATACTGATGAGCCAGCTCACCGCATAAGCCATCGTCGACGGCAATGCAGCGGTGCACGCTGTCGTCACGCCCCACCAGATCGCTCCCAGGGTCAGCGCGCGCCGCGGCCCCCAGCGTGTCGCCAGCCATCCCGCCGGCACCTGGAAGATGGCATACCCAACAAGAAACGCGCTGAAGATGCCGCCCAGCTTCTGGTCTCCCAGGCCATACTCCCGGCTCATCTGCAGACCGGCGATAGCAATGTTGGTGCGATCCAGAAATGCCACGCCGCTGAGCACGAACAGCCAGAAGGCCAGCAGATAGCGCACTCGGAACCACGATCGACGCGGGGGGCTCACCGCTCCCTGATCTTGTTGCTTGGGCACCCGCAGATCTGCATAACTCACTTCGAAGCTCCGTCGATCATTGTTCTCACATGCTAGGAGCAAGGTCGCTTTCGCGCCAGACCTACTCTGTTCTAGGGCAAATAGCCTAGAAAAAATGAGGATAAACTGCAGATGCCCGGTCGCGCCGCCGGCTCTAGAACTGTGTCTGCCATAATGCGTGCGAAGCGCAGCGTCGCAAATTCATCAAGGATGACCCTCATGTCATTGTTTGTCCGGCCCACCCGCCATGTCACATCGCTCATTTTCGGAAGCCTACTCTGCGCTGCCGCGCTCTCTGCGCAGGAAGGTCGGCACTCTCCACTTCCGCCGAGCCCATTCAAGTACGATCTCGTCCTCTCCGGCGGCCATGTTCTGGATGCAAAGAATCACCGCGACGGCATCATGGATGTTGCCGTCAAAGATGGAAAGGTCGCCGCCGTTGCACCGCACATCGCATCTGCCGATGCGATCAAGACCGTCCATCTTCACGGCTACTACCTCACTCCGGGCCTCATCGATATCCACGTGCATGTCTACGCTGGAACAGGAGAGAAAGACTCCTACGCCGGTGATAACAGTGTCTATCCGGATGGCTTCACCTTTCGCAACGGAGTCACCACAGTCGCCGACGCGGGTAGCTCCGGATGGCGAAACTTTGAGGATTTCAAGCAGCGAGTGATCGATCGTTCGCAGACCCGCGTGCTGGCCTTTCTCAACATCGTCGGTTCGGGCATGCGCGGCCCTCGCTACGAAAACAACAATGACGATATGGATGGCCATGCCACCGCGGCCATGCTCCAGAAATACCCGGACGTGCTCGTCGGAATCAAAAGCGCACACTACTCCGGCCATGGCTGGAAGCCGTTTGAGCAGGCTGTGCTCGCCGGGAACCATTGCGAATCGTCCTGTCATGATCGACTTCGGCGAGAACGGAACGGAGCGGCCCCTGCTCACGCTGCTGTCGAAAATCCTGCGGCCCGGCGACATCTACACCCATATGTACTCCGGGTTGCGCGGGGAACAGGACCCGCAGACACTGGGGCCGAGCCAGGCTATGCTCGTCGGACGCAAACGCGGTATCTACTTCGACGTCGGCCATGGCGGCGGCAGCTTCAACTGGTCGCTCGCAGTACCCATGATGAAGGATGGCTTTCAGCCGGATTCCATCTCCACCGATCTGCACATCTCCAGCATGAATGCCGGCATGAAAGACATGCTGAATGTTGCCGACAAAATGCTGGCGCTGGGCCAGACCGTACCGCAGGTCTTCGAGGAGATGACGGCGGCGCCCGCTCACGAGATTCGTCACGATGAGCTTGGCAACCTCTCCGTTGGCGCGCCCGCAGATCTCGCCGCTTTCAGCATCGATCACGGAAAATTCGGCTTCGTGGACATGAACAACCAGCGCAAAGATGGCGCGGCCAAGATCGTGTGCCAGTTGACTATCCGCGGCGGCAAGGTAGTCTATGACCTCAACGGAATCAGTTCGGATTTGTGGAATGGTCAGCCGACGAGCGACTACAAGCTGGCACGCTACTGGACAACCATGACGACGCGCGATGAGAACAAGAATGCAAAGTCCGCCAATGCTGCAACGTCGCATTAGTACCGCAGGATGAATCACCGCTATTCTGGAACTCCCTTTGGCAGCAGTTAGCGTGCTTGCCTCTCACTCTTTGTGACTGGGGTAGATATGGATCTCTCGGTAAATCGGCAGGACCCGCGGTACGAACCGCTGCTGCGAGGACACAACCTGCGTTTTCCCGAGAGCGCGTCGGTCGCGCCGGCTCGCATCGTGATCTGCACCACCGCGGCCGAGGCTCGTCAGGCGCTGCAAAGAGCTGTTCATGACGGCATACGCCCCACCATTCGCTCCGGCGGACACTGCTATGAAAATTTCACGGCCAACAATCCTGGCGGTGTTCTGCTCGATCTGTCGCTGCTGAATACCGTAGATACGGATCCATCGACAGGCGAGTACTGCGTGGCGCCCGGCGCTGTACTGGGCGATGTCTATCAGTCTCTTTACAAGCGTTATGGGCTCACGCTGCCCGCCGGCAGTTGCTATTCCGTAGGTGCAGGTGGCCACATCTCCGGCGGAGGTTATGGCTATCTCTCGCGCCTGCACGGACTCTCGTCCGACTGGTTAGCGGCCATCGATATTTTGACAGTCAATGCCTCAGGTCAGGTGAGGGAACGCCGCATGGACCGAAAGAACGATCCGGATTTATTTCGCGCCTGCTGTGGCGCAGGAGCGAGCCGGCTTTGGGCTCATCACCGCCTTCCGCTTCAAACATCTGCCTGTCGCTCCACGGGAAGTGATCGAGGTTGGTCTGCACTTCCCTTGGGAGACGATGACTGAGGATCAATTCATCGCGCTGCTCGCAGCCTACGGAGACTACTGGGCGACGCGTGGACGGGATCGGGACACATGGGGCCTCTTCGCGCTTCTCGACGTGAGTTCGCGACGCACTCGTGGCCGGCTCGGTATGCACGTGCAATTCTGCCAGCCTGACGGCCAAGTGGAGGACCTCTCCGTTTTGCGCGAGTTCCTGGCAATGTTTGACAAATTCAATCCCATCCTCATCTCCTCCCCGCGTGACGAGTTTCGAAACCCTGTTGCAACACAAGCGACGCATCAGCCCGCATCGGCCACGTTGCAACCCGTGCGCATACCCTGGCTGGAGTCAGCCGTCTCCGATCGCAGCGGCGGCGGCGGGGCGCGCGCCAAGTACAAATCCGCGTACATGAAACGCACCTTCGTTCCCGCAGAGGCGCAGGCCATCTACCGCTTCTATTCAGGTGACAGCATCGCCGCCCGCTCCTCCGTTGTCGCGATTGATTCCTATGGCGGAGCGGTGAATCGCCCCGAGCTCGCCGCCGAGACCGCCATCGCACAACGCAGTTCCATCATGAAGCTGCAGTGGCAGTGTTATTGGTTCGACCCGGCAGAAGATGCGCAACACCTGCGTGAGCTCGATGCCTTCTACACCTCGGTATATACCGGCGAACACGTGGACGCTCACCACCAGGGAACGCCCTGGGGTGACGCCTACGAGGGTTGTTATATGAACTACGCGGACGCCGATATGCTTCGATATCCATATTGGCCGGAGCTTTTTTACGGCCGCGACGGTTTATACGATTTCCTGCAGAAGACCAAGCACAGATACGATCCGAACAACGTCTTTCACCACGCGATGAGCATCCGCCCTGTGTAAGCAGTTATGAAGGAGATCGGAGGTGGGTATGGTCACGCAATCAACCGAAGTGCAGGCGAATGAAAATACTTCGCCATCCCCGACTCCAATAAGCCGGAGAGATTTCCTCGCCGGTGCCGCAGCCTGCGCCATTGTCAGCCCCACGCTCCTGCGCGCGGCTGTTCGTCCACCAGCTGGCCAAGGCATATTGCACGTTGCCTCGCACAACGGGCATTTGGTCCCACCTACGCGCTGACATCCGGCGGTTGCACGCTTCTCGGCGACACTGCCGTCGATTCGTGTGCCGCTCTGGCCCCGCATCCTCTCCTCCCGATGCTCTTTGTCGCACGCGATTGCCGGCAATGGGAGAACCTGCCGCGCGGCGTTATCGAGACGTATGCCGTCTCACGCGGAACGCGCCCGCTGCGGCGCATTGCGCAGACACCCATGGCGCTCTCTGCAACGGGTCCGCGCTCGCTTGCCGTATCATCCTGTGGCCGGCATCTGCTCGTTTCCGCATCCACCGGCGGAGCGTGGAACGCCTTTACTCTCGATCGGAATGGCATTCCTGCTGGCGTCGCCATCGCTCGCAAAGAGATGGGAACGATGCTGCCCTCGTATACCGTTTCGCTGCCAACCCCGCACGGCCTGGTCTTTTCGCCGCATGCGCCGTGCGCGATCGGCACCGATCCAGGCAGCGGACGCATGACACTCCTGCAGCCTTCGCCGGAAGAGATCGCGGCGCTCGCCCGCTGCGAAACGCCTAGCGGACTCGCTTCCGCATCTCCGGTATGGACAAGCGACGGCAAATACGTCATCGCTGCGAATGCACGCAAAGCGTCGCTCTCCATCTACGAAATAAGCTCGTGTCCACACTCGTATCCACGCTGTATCCATTGATGAAAGCGGTGCCGGCATCCATCTGCTTGGCACAACTCCAACATCTACGCCGGTGACAACGTTAGCGGCGCATCCCACGCAACCCGCCGTATTCACCGCCCGTCCCCAGAGCGAGCGGCAGCCGCTTGGAGCTTTGGGAAATACACGGCTCCGATTTGCGGCTGGCAGGCGGCACGTGGGTCTCTGGTCATGTCGTCGCACTCGCGGAGCACGCCGGCGGTCTATGGATTGCCTCGCACGATCGCCTGATCCGTTTACCCGCTGAAGATTTGCGCAGTCGGCACGCATTCGAACTCCCCTTGCCGATGCGCGGAACTCACGCAATCGTCACGCAGAATCTGATCGCGCTCTGAGAAGTCGCCAGCCAGCATAATCAGGCGGATTCGGGGTTGTCGGATTCAGGGGTTGTCTCGGATACGCACAAAATGCACATTTTGTCGTGCCTGAAAGATCGCGAGAACATGCAAAGTCCGCCATGGGATTGGCATCGCACTGAGTAGGGCACAACACTTTTGACTCAGTGAGGTGATTCCTATGACAACGCGAGAAAGTCAAAGCGAATTGGCGTCATCGGCAGGCGGCGATTGAAAGCTACATTCGCAGCCTGGCGAAAATCCTCCGAGCGGTCATCGCCGGATAGCGGAATCGTTGAGCGAATCATCAGCAACTATCATCGCGAGTGGGTTCGCTACCACCAGTTGATCCACGCAAATGACCGATGCAGGCCGAACGCGTAGCTCGGATGAACCAGGAGCCTGCAGAACTGCGCGGGCGATGCCTCTTGTAGCTCAACAGTCGTTCACACCATGGATAAGGCAAAGCGAAAGGCCTCACTTCGAAAAGTGAGGCCTTTTGCATCTTGCTACGATTTGGCGATTACGCCGTAGCGTGCTCGATCACCTGCTCGCGCAGTTCGCGGTCGTGCTGCTGCTCGTTGGTTGACTTCGGCAGCGCCAGCGCCACCACTTCCTCCATCGTCTTCACGTAGTGGATCTTCACGCCGCGATCTGCTCCGTCTTCAGATCCTCTTTCACGTTCTTCGTTCTCCGCCGGCAGAATCACTTCGCGCACGCCGCGCGTTTGGCGGCCAGCACCTTCTCCTTGATGCCGCCCACCGGCAGCACCTGGCCGGTCAGCGTGATCTCGCCGGTCATCGCCAGATTGCGGACGCACCGGCTTCCGTCAGCATCGAGAGCAGCGCCGTCGCCATCGTCACGCCCGCCGACGGACCATCCTTCGGAATCGCGCCCGCCGGCACGTGGATGTGAATGTCGCTGGTCTTGAACAAGTCGTCGGATCGATGCCGTATTTGCGTCGCATTGCCGCGCACCCACGTCAGCGCCGCCTGCACCGATTCCTGCATCACCGTCGCCAAGTTGCCCGGTCATGATCAGCCGCCCTTGCCGCCCGGCATGCGGCCCGCTTCGATGAACAGCACGTCGCCGCCCACCGGAGTCCACGCCAGCCCGACCGCCACGCCGGGCCGCCTGGTCCGCTCGGCCACCTCCGTATCGACGCGGAACGCGGCGCGCCAAGGAACTCCTCCACCAGCGCCGGCGTCGACTCGACCAGCGTCTCCGTCTTGCCTTCCGCGATGCGCCGCGCCTGCTTGCGGCAGATCGTGCCGATCTCGCGCTCCAGATTGCGCACGCCGGCCTCGCGCGTGTAGCGCCGCACGATGAAGCGCACCGCTTCGTCGGTGAACTCGATCGGCGCGCTTCTCGGGTCCGAGGCCGTTCTCCTTCGTCTGCCGCGGAATCAGGTAGCGGAACGCGATGATCACCTTCTCCTGCTCCGTGTAGCCCTGCAGCTCGATGATCTCCATGCGGTCGCGCAGCGCGTCCGGAATCGGGTCGAGCACGTTCGCCGTGTGATGAACAGGACCTTCGAGAGATCGAACGGCACGTCCAGATAGTTGTCGCGGAAGGTGGAGTTCTGCTCCGGGTCCAGCACTTCGAGCAGCGCCGAAGCCGGATCGCCGCGGAAATCGCGCCCCAGCTTGTCCACCTCGTCCAGCATGAAGACCGGATCGTTGGCCCCCGCGCGCCGCAGCGCCTGAATGATCTGGCCGGGCAGCGCGCCGATGTAGGTGCGCCGATGGCCGCGGATCTCCGCCTCGTCGTGCATGCCGCCCATCGAAATGCGCGGGAACTTGCGGCCCAGCGCGCGCGCGATCGAGCGGCCCAGCGACGTCTTGCCCACGCCCGGCGGTCCGACGAAGCACAGGATCGGCCCCTTCATGACCGGCTTCAGCTGCAGCACGGCCAGGTAATCCAGAATGCGATCCTTCACCTTCTCCAGATCGTAGTGGTCTTCGTCCAGGATCTCCGCCGCCTTGACGATTCCACTTCGCCGCCGGAGAACTTGGTCCACGGCAGCGCCGCCATCCATTCCAGGTAGGTGCGCGTCAGCGAGTACTCGGGCGACATGGGCGACATGCGCGAGAGCCGGTTCAGCTCCTTGGTCGCCTCTGTCTTCACCTCCTCCGGCATGCCCGCGGCTTCGATCTTGTCGCGCAGTTCCTCGATATCCTGCTGGCCCTCGTCGCCTCTCGCCGAGTTCTTTCTGGATCGCCTTCAACTGCTCGCGCAGATAGAACTCGCGCTGGACTCTGCACCTGGCCCTGCACCTCGGACTGGATCTTGTTGCGCAGTTGCTGGACTTCCAGCTCCCTCGCCAGGTGCTTGTTGATGCGCTCCATGCGGGCGACGACATCCGGGGTCTCCAGCAGCTCCTGCTTCTCCGTAGTTGGCAGAAACGGCAGCGAGGATGCGATGAAGTCCACCAGCCGGCCCGGATCTTCAATGTTCAGCGCGATCGTCTGCAGCTCGTCCGACAGGGTCGGCGACGAGGTGACGATCTGCTGGAACTGCGAGGTCACGTTGCGATGTAGTGCCTCCAGCTCCGCCCCCTTGCCCGCGGTGATCTCGGGCACCGGCTCCACTGAGGCGGTCATGAACGGCTCAAATTGGTTGAATTCGCCCAACTTCACCCGCTGCGTGCCCTCGGTGAAGACAAACAGGCTCTGGTTCGGCATTTTAACGACCTTGTGCACGGTCGCAAGCGTGCCAACAGAGTGCAGGTCGCTGGGTTGAGGCGTGTCGACGCGCGCATCGCGCTGCGCCACCACCACCACGGTCTTTTCGTCGCCGAGCGACTGGATGAGCTGGATGGAGCTCTCCCGGCCCACAGTCAGGGGCAGCACGGCATGGGGAAACAGGACCGTATCGCGAACCGGCAATACTGGCAGAACCCGTCCGCCCGCCGCGGGTTCGCCGCTCTCGACCTGCTGATTGCGAGTGGCGGGTTCGATAATGCTGAGAAAGTCGCTAGCCATGAGTGTCCTTATATCAAATATGTGTACATTGGACGCATCAGCTTTCCAAAAGTCGCAGGAATCGAGAGTCCGGGCCGGCGTGACTTTCGGGCCCTACTGGTAGGATGCCGCTCCTCCCAGTCCTGCCACGCCGCCCCAAAGTCTATCGGCGAAACCTTCTCCGGGCTTGATCTTTGTCGTTTCCGGCCGCACATCGGTGCATTACGAACGCGTACCGCCCGGTCATTCCGTCCCGGACCCCTGCAGACTCCCCGCTGAGCCTTTGCCAGACCCGGATCAGGTGAATTCCGGCGCCGCCGGGAACCGCCCCAGCACCTTGCAAGTGGTGCCAAGCCCCGGCAACCGGTCCAGCAACACATCCGTTGCCCCCGCATCCGGCATCAGCGCGTCGATGAAGACGTGGTACTTCCATGGCCGGCCATGCACCGGCCGCGATTGCACGTGGGTCAGGTTGCCGCCGGCGGCTGCCACCTCGGTCAGCAGCACGGCCAGCGATCCCGGCCGATGGTCCACCCGGCAGCACAGGCTCAACTTGTGCGCGCCTTCCGGAGTGGGGATGCTGCTCCTTCTTTCACCAGCAGAAAACGCGTGAAATTGGCGTCGTCGTCTTCTACGCCGCGGGCGAGCACAATCCCCCCGTAGATATCTGCAGCCTGTATACCCGCGATCGCGGCCGAGCGAGGATCCCGCAACCGGATGATCTCCTTCACCGCGCCTGCCGTGTCATAGAATGCCATGGGCTCGACGCCAGGATGCTCCTGAAAAAACTGCGGCACTGCGCCAGGGCAACCGGATGAGAGTAGACGCGTTGCACCTGTTCGATCGTGCTGCCCGGAGTCCGATGAGATTATGCTCGATGCGGATCACTGTCTCGCGTTCGATACTCACGGAGTGTTCGCGCAACAGGTCGTAGTGTTCGACCACGGATCCGGCGAGCGTGTTTTCAATCGGAATCATGATGGCATCTACTTCGCCTTTGCGCAGACGCTCGAAGGCATCGGCGGAAAGAGCACACGGAAGAACCTCAGCGTCCGGTATCGAACGAAGTGCAGCTTGATGACTGAATGAGCCAAGTTCGCCCTGGATAGCAACCTTCATAATTCCGACCTGAATTTATTTGTGCAATTACGGCAACTCATGCGCTGCCAAGCGCACCATACCATACCGAAGTGTGTATCTCGCATTTGCAAGGAGACAGATACAAAATGCTCTGGACAATTTTCGTTGTGCTGCTGGTGCTATGGCTATTGGGGTTCGTTGGCTTCCACGTTTTGGGTGCATACATCCACATTTTGCTTCTGGTCGCGTTGGTGGTGCTCATTCTGCAGCTCATCGGTGGCCGTCGAACGGCTGTTTAGGGCCACCGTTATCCATGCGCACGACATGCAACAAGCAGCATGTCGTGCGCATCCCACTTAGAGCCAGGAGGGAAACATGGATAAGGACCAGGTATGCAGGAAAATTCGATCAGACCGTGGGTAAGGCGAAGGAAAAATTAGGCGACGCCGTAGGCAACCAGAAGCTCGCCAACCAGGGTGTGGCCGATCAGGTGAAGGGCGCGGCCAAAGAAACCGGGGCAACATGAAGGACGCGGCGCGCACGACGCATGATCGCCACGCGGCCGAAGCAGAAGACTCCGCGAGTGAGAAGCGCGAGAGTGTGAGCGACAAAGTCGCTGAGATGAAGAAAAAGGCAAACGACAAGATCGACGATTTCAAGGACCGCGAACGCGCCAAGCACGCGGCCAATTCCTAACGCCTCAATCTCTTGATGACATAGCCTGCGCGCGAGCGCAGGCTTCTTTTGTCCCTGGTTTTCTCGTCCGGGTCAGTGCCGCAACGTCACAGCCATCGCCACAAAACAGAAGAACAGCACTGAGATGATGCCATTCAACGTAAAGAACGCGGCATTCAGCCGCCGCATGTCCTTGGGCGACACGATCGAGTGCTCATAGAACAGCAGCGCCATCACGATCACCAGGCCCCACCAGGCGATCGCGCCCAGGTGAAAGAGGTGCAGCAGCCACGCCAGCAGCAGCAGCATCGCGCCATGCATCAGGCGGGCCATCCAGAAGGCCTTGCGCACGCCCAGTGCCTGCGGAATGCTGCGCAGCCCTGCGCCGCGGTCGTGCTCCGCGTCCTGGCAGGCGTACAGCACATCGAAGCCCGCCACCCAGAAGAGCACCGCCGCCGTCAGCACCAGGATGCGCGCGTCCAAGCCCCCGCGGATCGCAATCCATGCCGCGGCCGGCGCAATGCCCAGCGCGAGGCCCAGCACCAGGTGCGACCAGCGCGTGATCCGCTTCGTGTACGAGTAGCCCAGCAGCACCAGCAACGCCACCGGCGAGAGCAGCAGCGTAAGCCGGTTCAGCCGCGATGCCGCAGAACACAAACAGCAGCGCCATCACCACGGTGAATGCCCCCGACAAAACCGCGCGACAGCAGCCCCGCCGGAATCGCCCGCGATGCGGTGCGAGGATTCGCCGCGTCCAGATCAGCGTCGGCCCAGCGATTGAAGGCCATCGCGGCCGACCGCGCCGTCACCATGCAGACGATGATCCAGAAAAGCTGCCATGGCGTGCGGCCAGCCATTCGCCGCCAGCACCGCGCCGGTCAGCGCAAAGGGCAGCGCGAAGACCGAGTGCTCCCACTTGATCATCTCCAGCGTGGTGCCCAGACTCCGCAAAAACGCCATGCGCCGCTTCCCCCGTCTTCGAGTCTAACGGGTGAAAGCGGCGCATCTTTGACTCTGTCATCCTGACCGGAGCGAAGGGCGTGCACTTCGCTCTCGATCCAGAGCTACTGGCGCTTCTCTTCCGGCTGGCCGGCCACCTGGAGATTGTTGGTCACGCTGAAGACACCCGGCACCGTGTTGGCCTGGATCCCTGCGACATTCTTGTCCGACTGGTTGTCCACTACGCCGGAGAGAATCACATGCCCGTTGATCACCGTAATGCGGATCGGATTCGCCGGATTGATCGCGTACTTGTTCAGCGAAGGATAGCCATAGACGGTGCGTGCCACCCGCACGCGCAGCTGGTCATCCATCGGCGACAGCGGATCCACCTGGATCTTGTCGACGACGTTTTGGACTCCCGGCGTGCGCTTCGCCAGATTCAGCGCTGATTCCTTCGCCACCGGCCCCAGCGCATGGCCCCCCAGCGTGGCGACGCCGTTGTTTACAGAGACGGTGATCGCGTTGAACGCGTTCCCGTAGCCCACGCGGTCATAGGCCAGTTGCTTGCCGATCCGGTCGGCCAGTTGCTGGTCGGTCGTCTCACCCGCCTGCACCTGAATGTCGTTCACTACTGACACCACGTTCTTCACTTTGCCAACGTTCTTTCTCTGCATCCTGCTTGTCGGCGTAGACCTTTACGGTTCCGCTCAGCGTCGCAATGCCGCTTTGCACGGATACCTGTATTCCGCTGAAACGCTTGTTCTTCAGCTTCTTTTGAGCATCCCTCAAAATCTGTGCATCGTTCTTGGTGGAATCCTCAACCGCTGCAAATGCGGTGGTTGGCAATGTATAGGCAATAAAGGGAGCAGCCAGCAACGTGGCAGCAACCATGGTTCGCAGAATGCGCATCGTCGTTCTCCTTGCACAGCGCGGGGAGGGTGGCGCCTCACTCAAATTTTTGTGAATAGCCAGAGAGACGAAGCCTACCACTCCCCTTGGTATTTGTTAAGACGCGGCAGAAAGACTCTTGGTCACCTGTAGCGCTTGTGCACCTTGAAAACCAGGCTGAAAACGTCCGCTTCGTCGCGGACCGCGGTTATAGAGAAGGCTGGTGACAGATTCACTTGTGCCGAGATCAGTTGCTGGGTGGTCGAATTCACGCTGGTAGCATAGGTCAGCAGCACCTGCTGGCCAATGTTCTGGGAAACCGTGATGCGCGCGCTGGACTGCCCCAGCGATCCGGTATAGGTTGGGTCGATCTTCACGCTGCCCACCCCGAAAAGCTTGCGGATCCGGCTGCTCACAGTCGCGTTCAGCGCGCCGCTCAGCAGGGCGTTGGTAGTGCCATTCACCCCGGCGGCCGCCTGCTGGGTGCTGTAAATCGACTGCTCCTCCTGCGTGCGGCCCTGCGCCAGCAGTGAGAAGACGTCCGCCTCCGGCAGTGGCGGCTCGGAGCGGAAAGTCGGCGTCAGCTTGCTGGCCGTGCCATGCAGCCCAATCGTCACGTCGTACTCTTCAATGCGCGTCGTCGCATCCAGGTCGATCACCGGCTCGATCTTCACCGGGTTCGTAAAGTAAATGTCACCGTGTTGTAACTGGTAGGTCGTCCCGTTGTAGGTCGCCTTGCCGTCCGTGATGTTGATACGGCCCAGCACCGCCGGCTGTGCCACGGTTCCCCGGATGCGCAGATTCACGCTGCCGGCAATCTGCGCGAAGGAGTTCTGGAAGTCCATCTGCGGCGCGGAGACGATATGCACATCCAGCCGGACCCGGTTGCCAAAGGCATTCGGATCCGGTGGCGGCGATATGGCGCTGGATCCGCCCGTCAGCGCGGCGAAGTCAACATTCGGCCCCACCAGGAAGCGCGTGATCTGGATGTTCCCGCTCAGCAGCATGGAGTTCTCCGTCCCCTGCAGCCGCAGCTTCGCATCGGCGGAGCTGCTCAGACCGGCATAGCGGAAGCGCGCGTTCTTCAGGGCCATCGTGATGTCGCCGTAGACGCCCTGCTGGTAGAACAGAAAACCACCCAGCGTCAACGTGCCGCCGCCCGTGGTGCCGACAAGGTCGCGCAGCTCCAGCCGATCCTGGTTGAAGACCAGCGCGCCGTTCAGATGGCTGATGCCGTTCGGTATCTGCTGATAGGCCATGCTTACGTTCTCGAAGTTGAAGCTTCCTTCGAAGTCGGGCTTCTTCAATGCTCCCTGCGCGGTGAAATGGAAGGTGACGCGGCCGGAGGACGAAATCTGCGGATTGAAGGCCTGCGCGAGCCTGGCGTTGACCATCCCGTGCGCGGTCGCGTTCAACCCGCCGTCACCCAGCAGATCGGCAGTCCCCTGGGCGATCAGGTTCGTGTCTTCCGCATCCAGTTCCAGCGGTTCCAGCTTCACCACGCCGTCCGTCAGCGACGCGCGCACCGGACCCTTGCTGGTCACCGTCATCCCCTGCAGCGTTCACCCGGAACTGATTGATCTCCGCAGTCCCATCCAGCAGCCTTGGCGTCCTCGCCGGTCCCGATACCTGAAGCACCCCGGCCAGTTGCGAATTTCCTTTCACTCCATCTCACATTCAGCAAGGTCAGCACCGGCGCAAAGTCAAGCTGCGAAAAGTTCAGCTTTGCCTGGACCGGATAGTCTCCTGTCAATTGCATCTGCCCGGCCGCCTGGAACTTCGCCGCGGCCAGCATCGCGTTCGCATCCACGAAGAGCGTATGTCCCGTCGTGTGCAGATTCGCATTCACGTTGCCGGCCGACTGTCCGTTCAACGTAAAGTGTTCCAGCGCCAGCGTCCCGTTCACGAGCGGAGCCGTCGGCGTGCCGCTCGCATGCAGGTCGAAGCTTAGCGCGCCTCCCCACTGATCCCGGGCCGTCTGCAGCCGCTGGATGTGCACCAGCTCGATCTCCTTCCCCTGCACTTCGCCGCGGAAGCTCTTCGTCTGCAGGTTGTAATCGGCGTCGCCCGTCATGTGACCGGCTTCGTGGGTGAAGACCAGGTTCGTCACCCCAACCGTCTCGCCCGCAAACTTCAGGTCGGTGTTCAGGCTCTGGTACGGCTCACCATAGATGTCGCCGCCCGTCACCGACAGGTGGCCGCCGCCATTTAGCGCGTTCAGCGCACCGCCCGCATGTGCCTGCAGGTTCACCGTCCCGGTTACCGGCAGATGCTGACCGGCAATCGACAGCAGGTCCGTCACACTCGCGTCGGTGATATGCGCATTCGCATGCAGCGTCGAACTGTTGTTGTAGAGCAGCTTTCCGCGCCGCCCTTTCACGGCGTGCAGCTCGCCGGAAGCCTGGATCGACGTCTTTAGGCGCGTCAGAGTCAAATCCGAAACCGAGATCAGCGCCGGGCTGTACTCAGCGTCCAGTTCCAGGTCATCCCACTGCACTGTCTGTCGTGTCCCTTGCGAGGCCGGAGGTGGATGCGGTGGCTCCGCGCTGACCGGCGTTGCCGGATGGGGCGGCGGATGTGTCGCAGCCGCCGTCTCAATAATGGTCGCGAAGTCCTTTGCGCTCGCGTGCCCCTTCACGTTCGGATTCAGCAGCGATCCCGTCACCGTTCCGTGGAAGCTCGCCTGGCCGTGCAACTGCACCGGCAGCGCCGCCACGCCGCGCTTGCCGTTCGCCTTGACACCGAAGACAATCAGCGCGCGGTCAAACTCATTCAGGTTGCTGGTCGTGAAATCGACATTCAAAGCGCTCGGCCGTGTCATCGGGATAAACGCTGCTTGACCCGTCACGTTCAATGAAGACGCCGGCGTATGCACTTCGACGCGTCGAGCGTCCAGCCTGCCGCCGCGCAGCGCAAAGCTTGCGTCCACCGCGCCGGTCACCGGCACCTCATTTGGAGTTGGCGGACGCGGCGGCGCCAGCGTCACGTTCGCGCTGGCCATCAGGTCATCAACGGATCCCTTCCACCAGACATCGGCCCTGCCGTCCGCCTGCGTATCGAATCCCAAATTCTCGTACTTCTCAATCGCAATGATCTCGAAGACCGTCTCCGGCCGAATGCCGAAGATCCGCGCATGGATAGCCGCCTCCTGCTGCGGCGCGTTCTTTAGCGATACAGTCTTCTTCCTGGTTGAAATCGTTGCCGGCGAAGTCATCGCCACCGCTGGCTGCGCCGCCGGCGCAGGCGCCATATAGTGGATGAGCTTGGCATTCGCATCCACGCCGCCGCCCTGCCGCAGCCGCACCTTCACATCCGGCAGCGCCACTTCGTCCTGTGTCGCGTGCAGTGAGCTGGTTGCGTTGATTCCGCTCAACAGCAGATACGACTGGCGGTAGGTCCCATTCTTCAACTGCACCTTGCCCGTCACGTCGAAGGCGGTCGCGCCCGTGCCGCTGCCCTGCACCTGCAATCCCGGTCACCCCGCGCTCCAGTCCGTCGACTGCCGCCAGCGCCGCGACGGCACGCAGATCGACCGTGCCCTTCGCCGCGATCTGCCAATGCAGCTTGGTGAAATCATTCAGCGTCCCGGACGCATCCAGTTTCGATTTCGCCGGACGACCGGTCCCCGGAGACAAAATGCAGTTCATCCAGTTTCAGCGCGTTGCGCGCAACCTCCGCATTCAGGTCGAGCTTCGAATGCACCGCCGGCGCCTTGCCGCGCACCGCCGTCAGGTCCTCCACATGCACCGTGGCCAGGTAGCTCTCCGGCCGCGCTCGATACGTCACCTTCGTCGATAGATTGTTCGCCGCCAGGTTGAAGGGCAGAGCACGCTGGTTCAAGAGCAGCACCCCGTCGTTCACCTCGGTGCGATTCGCCTGCAGGTCGAAGACCACATCCGTCACCGGCTTGCCGTTCTCGGTCTTCTCCTTCGGCACCGGCTGGTTGGTCGATCCGTCGGGATACACGATCAGGTGGAAAACCGGATGCTCCACCTCGAGCCACCGCAGCCCGACCTGCGCCTTGAACGCGTCGATGATCTTCGCTCGCACCCGCAGCGTGTCCACATGCGCGTAGGGCGCTTCGCCCGGCGCTTCGAGTCCGTGGATGGTGAGCCCATCCACCTCTGCCTCGAGACGCAATGGATGCCAACTGAATCCTGCCAGCTCCACGCG
This sequence comes from uncultured Acidobacteriaceae bacterium, assembly GCA_963750845.1. GTDB lineage: Bacteria > Acidobacteriota > Terriglobia > Terriglobales > Acidobacteriaceae > KBS-83. The sequence goes on along the minus strand of CAVVSP010000005.1, from coordinate 9,915 downwards.
TCCGCCCGTGGCCGTAGTCAGCACATCGATCAGCTTCACCCGCACGTGATCCGCAAAGGACGCCGTATTCACATACCAGAACGCAATCCCGAGCAGCAGCACCACGCCGAGGAAGCCGAGCAGCACGATACGGCCCCCATGGCGTGCAAAGACGCGCCAGCCGTGCGGCTGCGGCGATGGAGGTGTGGATTGCGGCATGGTGCTCACTGCTCGCCCCCGTTGTTGCGCGACGGAGGTGTGACGTCCGTGCCGCTTGCACCGGCACCGGACGACGGCGAATTCCCCAGACTGTTGTACTGCGGATCGAGAATCTGCACACTGCCCGCATCCTTCAGGCTGCGCAGATAGTCGTTCAGCAGCGCATTGACGTGTTGCTGCAGCAGCACATCGTCAATGCGGCTGGAAACCTGCGCCAGTGGTGGGGGCGCTAGCTTGCGCGCCTGAAACGCCGGCACCAGCTTTTCCTTGTAATAGGTCTCGATCTCCGGCTTGGTGATGCGGATGCCGGTGCGGAAGCGCACTCCGACGAAGTCGAGGATCTGCATCCGCTCCTTCCAGCGCGCGTGCAGATACGCCTCGGTAAAGCCGCGCGCGGCCAGGAAGCGCTGCCATCCCGCTTCCGTCTCGCAACTCTGTCCGATGCATGCCGGGATATGTTTGCGCAGGTCCGCAATCTGCTCGTCGACTTCGCTGTCTGTCGGCGGCGGCGCCAGTTGCTGCTCCTGCATCTGGTCCAGCAGCAACGTGCGGTTCACAATCTGCTGCATGGCCTGCATCGGCGTGAACTCGCCGCCCGGAGTCGGCACGCTCAAGGGCTCAAAGACCGCGAAGCGCTGCTGCTCCCGCACATCGCTCGCCAGGATCACCTCGCCGTTGATCACCGCCACCGCGCGGTCCAGCAGCATCGGCTTCCCGTGCATCGCATTGGCATCCCCCGCGACCTGCGCATCGCCGCCCTTTTGCTCGGGCAGGTTCACAACGCCATCGGTTGCTTTCAGCTCGGGCAGGAATGTGAGACCGCCATCCTCCGCTCCTGGCACCTTCTTCTCCGGCGCCGGCGGCTGCTGCATCACCGGCGCACTTTGATTCGGTGATATCGGCACAGTGCCGCTCTCGGGCGCCTGCGCCGCGGCACAGAGCGCCGTCAGCATCATCGCCAGCAACGCTGCCGCCATCCCGCCCGCCGTCTGCGCCCCCGCCATCATCAGAACGTCTGCCCTATCGAGAAGAAGAAGTTGAAGCGCCCCGACTGCCCGATCTTGGGCTGTGGCACGTTCGAGGTCGAACTCTGGTAGTCATACACCTCCGGGAAGTACGGCGGATCGAGGTTATAACTCATATCCACCCGCACCGGCCCGATCGGCGTCCGGTATCGCGCTCCCAATCCAAGATCGTGCGACCAGTAGTTAAAGCTGCAGGGCTGCACCTTCACGTTCAACGTGCCGTCTGGCTTCGTGTTTACCGTCGGCACCGTGCGGCAGCTTTTCTCATCCGGCTGGCGGAAGTTGTGGAAGCTGGGCCACACATCGCGCGAGTGGCTGAAGACATTCCCCATATCGTGAAAAAAAACGAAACCGAGATTGTTACCCAATAGCGGCAGATTCGGATACGGCGTCCGCAGCTCCAGCGTGTTCACCGCCGCCGCCGCACCGCCCACCGGGTAGCCGGTCTCCGGATCGCGTGGCCCCGCCGCGTTGATGGAAAATCCCCGATGCGAAGTTGCGCCGCCCGCGTACAGCCGCTCGGGAAGCGGAATCAGCAGTTGCGTTCCATCGCCGAACGCCCGCTCCTGCCCATAGCGCGTCTCGCGCGCGATGACCCAGTGCCGCTTGCCAATGTCGTAATACGAGGAGTTCGTGATGTCGATGCGGCTGAAGTTCGCCTGCGATCCGAATTTCGCGTAAGAGAGGAACAGGGCCGCCGTGTTGAAGGTGCCATGATGCGCATCGAGCGCGTCATCGCGGGTGTCGCGGATGAAGTTGAATCCCGGGCCGCCCACGCGCGCCGGCTGCGACAAGAGCGGAATCAGTGCCAGGCTGACCTGAATGCTGTTCGGGTTCACCTTCACTTCGCGATAGGACCAGGAATAGATCAGCGTCGTCGGCTTGGTGACGCGTTGCGTCACCCGCGTGGTGGCAAAGAGCGACGACGCGGAAAACGTCGTCACGTTCTGGCTGCTGGTGTAGCCGCCGGAGACCGACGCGGCAAAGTTCGGGTTCTTGAACAGGTCCGGGTACTGGTAAAGCACTACAGCCTGCTGCTCCAGCGTGCCGTATTCGGTGCGCAGCGTCGCCGATTGGTTGGTCCCGAACAGGTTGATGCGCGACAGGTCAAAGATCAGATCCGGGCTCACGCCGAAGTGTCCGTTCGCTCCACCGCTGAAGGTTCCCGGATTGATCCCCTGCTGAATCAGATACGCCGCGGAGGGTGTGTTGCGGTACGGCGTCCCCGTCTGCGCCTGGAATCCGAACCCATAGGTGATGTCCCAGCGCTTGGCCTCGGTCGTCAGCAGCAGCACATTCTTGTGTGGCTGGTCCGCGGCTGGGTTCTGCACCGCGGTATCCACCTCGTTGAACAGCGCCAGGTTGTAGAGCTTGCGCTGCGAGTCCAGCAGCGCCGACTGGTCCAGCGGCTGCTCCGGCCGGATCGTCACCCGCGGCGCCACCACCGAGGGGCGCGTGTAATGCAGCCCCGAAATCAGCACCTTGTTTACGAAGACCTGCTGACCTTCGTCCACATTCATCGTTACATCCACCAGCCGCGGGTTCTTCGCATTGTTCCGCTGCTCCACAGTCACTCGCGCGTTCTGATAACCGTGGCTCAGATAGTAGCTCTGGATGACGTCGCGGTCGCCGGTCACGTTCAGCGACGAATAGGGCTGTCCGACTTCCGTATTCAGCAGCGGGTGCAGCTCCTCCTCGGAGATCTTGTGCGTGCCGTTGATCGTGTAGCTTCCGATCTTCTGCTGCGCTCCCTCATCAATCTTGTAGACCACGGCGATATGCGCCGAAACTTTTCCGCTCTTGTCCGGCGTATCGATGTCCTTGATTTGCGGCGTCACCGCCACGTGACTGAAGCCGTTGCCCTGGTAGAGCGCCGTCAGGTTGTCCACATCGCTGTCCACCAGCGCCTGACTGTAGGTGCCGTGGCGCTCGATAAAGTTCGCCGGCCGCACGCTGATGTGTTCTGCCAGGGTGTCGTGGTCGAAGTACTTCGCGCCCTTGATCTTCACCGAATCCACGCGGTGCTCTACTCCGCGATCCACCTTGTAGAGCACCGTGATTTCGTCCTTCGTGTCATGCACTGGCTGGTGCGTCACCGTGGCGTCAAAGTAGCCTTTGCCCTGCAGATCGGCGCGCAGGTTGTGTGCGCCTTCATTCACCAGGTCCAGGTCCACCGTGCCCTCTTCGTAAATCGGCACCAGCCGTTCGATCGCGCCCCGGCTGTACCTCGCGCCTTCCACCCGCACCTTCACCAGTGGACCTTCCTTTGCCTGGAACGCGTAATCCAGTTGATTGGTGTTCGCGTGATACTCCTTTGTCTCCAGCGTCACCGCGCCGGCCCAGCGCTGCTTTTTGTCGTAGTACTTGCGCAGCCGCGACAGCGCACGGCTCACCGTCTGGCGGTCCACTTTCTTCCCCGCCTTCAGCTTGCTGGTCTTGCGAAACTGCTCCAGCGACATCCCCGGTGTCCCGTCCACCTTCACATTGCCGACCTTCGCCTGCTTCCCCGGTTGGATGTTGTAGATCACATTCACCTGCGAATTCGGCGCATCCAGTTGCTCGCGGCGTTCCACCTTCGCCTCGTAAAAGCCGTTATCGGTCAGCGCCTGCTCGATGGAGGCCTGCGACGCATCCAGCTTGCGCTGGCTGTAGCGGGTGCCCGGCTGCAACCGCGCCGAGCCCGCCAGTTGCGACTGCAGCCGCTCGTTGTTGACGCCGAAGATCTGCGTCCGCCCGACGAACAAGCGCGGCCTGCCGGCAAAAATGACCAGCACCCCGCCGTCGGAGCGAAGACCCTGCACCTGGATGGTGTCGTAGAGGCCGGATTGATAGAGTCGCCGCAAGCTCGCCCGCACCTTGTTCTCGTCCAACACGTCGCCCGCCTGCAGCTCCAGTTGCGCCGGCAGCGACCCCAGCATCGACGTTTTCACCCCATCGAAGCGGATGCCTGTCACCTTGCTGCCGGCAAAGGCCGCGACACCCGGCATCGCCGCATCCCCCGGCGCCGCGCCGGAACCTGACGAAGATTGCGATGACGATGAAGCGCGGGGCAGAAACTGCGTCGCGGAATCTCCCGCAGCATCTCCTTGGTTCTGCGATGAGGGTGTTGTCTGCGCATGACAGAGCGTCGCCGCGCTCAACAGCAGCGGCAGCGCCCACCACATGGCGCGGCAGGGCGGTCGGCCTCGCTGGCTGGTCCTCCGGTCTCCGTGGGGAGGACGTTTGTCAACTACGGTCAAAGAGCCTCTCAGGGGAATGCACCATGGGAATTGTCCCCTATGGAGCCGGGTTCGTCGTGCAGATGCGTCACGCTGGTGGGATGCGGGAGAGCGGACCCGTTACGCGTCTTTCTATACTAGACACAATGGACACCGCCAGCGTTGCTGCACCGGATACGGACCGCTACTCGCGCCAGGTTCTCTTCGCGCCCATCGGCGAAGCAGGTCAGCAACGCCTCGCCGCCGCCACCGTCGCTCTGGTCGGCTGCGGAGCCACCGGTGCCGCTGCCGCCGCCCTGCTCGCCCGTGCCGGTGTCGGCTCCCTCATCCTCATCGACCGCGATTTCGTGGAAGAGAGCAATCTGCAGCGGCAGGTGCTCTTTGACGAGGCCGATGCCGCCGCCGCCACCCCCAAAGCCGAGGCCGCCCGCCGCCAGATCGCGCGCTTCAACTCCGATATCCAGGTCCAGGCCCATGTCGCCGATCTTGTTCCGGACAACATCCACTCCCTGCTGGCCGACGCCCAGCTCATCCTCGACGCCACCGACAACTTCGAAACCCGTTACCTCATCAACGATTACGCCATAGAACAGGCCCGCCCCTGGATCTACGCCGCCGCCGTCGGCGCCTACGCCGCGACCATGAACATCCTGCCCGGCGACACCGCCTGCCTCGCCTGTATCTTCCCCAAGCCACCCTCCGGCCCGGTCGAGACCTGCGATACCGCCGGCATCCTCAACACCGCCGTTAACCTCGCCGCCTCCATCCAGGTCACCGAAGCCCTCAAGTACCTGACCGGCGCGCGCAACGCCATGCGCCGCACCCTGCTCTCCTGGGACCTCTGGCAGAACGAGCGCTCCGAAATCTCCGCTGCCACGCCCCGGCCCGGCTGCGAGGTCTGTCAGGGCCGGGATTTCGCCCACCTGCGCGGCGAAGGCCGCCCCCACATCACCCTCTGTGGCCGCAACTCCGTCCAGATTCACGAGCACCATCGCCCCGTCGACCTCGCGGCCGCCGCCGAGCGCCTTCGCCCCCACGGCGAGGTCCGCCAGAACGGCCTCCTGCTCCAGTTCCGCCGCGGCCCGCACACCCTCACCCTCTTCGCCGACGGCCGAGCCCTCATCCAGGGCACCACCGATATCGCCCTCGCCCGCACCCTTTACGCCCGCTTCGTGGGAAACTAGTAGATATGAGCTTTTCACGATCGTTTATCGAGCTTCACGTGCGCCTTCTCAACGACGGAACCGAGGTATTCCGCTCCACCCGCGCCTTGAAACTGGGAGGTGGATTATTCAAGCTCGTTGCCTCTCCGGGATACGATCCTGCCGATGAACGATGGGAGCATCTGCCAGGTGCCACCGTCCGTGTGGAACTTCACCATGGCGTGACCGGAGACTTTCCCATTGCCGTAAGACCATGACGCTTCGGCTAACTTGCCGATTTGGCCTGACTTGCTGAGCCAAGGCAACCCCGCCCTCCTCCCCGGCGTCCGACAGGCATTGCCCCCAACCAGAAGCCTGGGTGACCGATCAATTAGGACCTCCATGACCAATGCGCTGGCGGGCACACGTACAAAAATGACAAAATCCGTTACCAATGGCGTCTTTTCCCCACCCGCTAAAGGCACCGCGACTGCAGCTCCCGAGCGTCAGAGCCCCAATCAGCACATGCGCCGCAATCCCCCGATTGCCGGCGAGGCGGAGGCAATTGCCGCTGCCCAGGCGGGCGATGGGGCCGCATTCGAGCGCCTCTACAGCCTGCACAAGCGCCGGGTCTACTCCCTGTGCCTGCGCATGCTGGGCAACGTAGCCGAAGCCGAAGACCTGACCCAGGAAGCCTTCTTGCAGCTCTATCGCAAGATAGGCACCTTCCGCGGCGATTCGGCCTTCTCCACCTGGCTGCACCGCCTGGCGGTCAACGTGGTGCTGATGCACCTGCGCAAAAAGGGCCTGCCCCAGGTCTCGCTGGAAGAGACGCTGGAGCCCTCGCAGGAAGACGGTCCGCGCAAGGACATCGGCGCGCGCGACCTCATGCTCTCCGGATCCATCGATCGGGTCACGCTCGAACGCGCCGTCTCCGATCTTCCCCCGGGCTACCGGCTCGTCTTCGTCCTGCACGATGTCGAAGGCTACGAGCACAACGAGATCGCCGACATGCTGGAGTGCTCCATCGGCAACAGTAAGTCGCAACTGCACAAGGCGCGCATGAAGCTGCGCGACCTGCTGCGCACCGGGCAACCCAACGCCCGGCGCGAGCGTGAGGCCTTGCTATGAATGCGGGCGGCAAGAACAGCGAATCCATGAAAACAATCGGTCAGTCTACGAACTCGACGACCTGCGCCGAATTTCAGGATCAGCTCCCCGAGCTCTTCGAGTCTGGAGCCGATCTGAAAGAGCAGGAACACCTGAAGACCTGCGAGCAATGCTCTGCCCTGGTAAGCGATCTGGAGTACATTGCGCAACAGGCCAAGTTGTTGCTCCCCATCCACGACCCCAGCCCGGCCGTTTGGGAGAACATCCAGACCTCGCTCTCCGGCGACAAGAACTCCGGCTCGGGTCCTCATCGAGTCCGACGAAATGAGTGCAGGCCCCCCGGGGTCCGCGTCGCCCGTCACTCTGCCGCGCCGTATCGTCCTGACCGGCTTCATGGGCGCGGGTAAATCCACGGTCGGCCGCATCCTTGCGGCGCGCCTGCGCTGGCCCTTTCTCGATATCGACTCCCTCATTACTGCGGAACACGGGCGCACCGTTGCCCAGATCTTCGCCGACCATGGCGAAGAACACTTCCGGCGTCTCGAGGCCGAAGCCATCGCCCGCATCCTTGACCCTCTGCAGCAGGACCCGCCGCATGCCTACGAGCAGGCCGTCGTCGCGCTCGGCGGAGGCGCCATCGAAACCGAAGCGGTCCGCGAACTCCTCTTTTCCCAGCCGTCATCCGTGCCCGCGACGGTGACAATCTTCCTGTCCGCTCCGCTTCCCGAGCTGCTCGCCCGCTGCCACGTCGGCTCTGGTGAGGCCGGCAGCACCTGCTCAGAGCCCGGTGAGGATACGCCGGTACGCCCTCTGCTTACCGCCGCCGAGCCCCCGGAAGATCGCCTCGCTCGCCGGCTTCCACACTACCGCCGCGCGCATCTCACCGTCGACACCGCAGGTATCCCCGCCGTCCAGGTCGTTGACCGCATCTTGCATTGGCTCTCCGGGAACTCGTTATCCGGGGCATCGCCATCGGGGAGCCCATCCACGCCTGCCGCCGGCTAGTTATACGGTTATCCGATAGATACTGGGCAATCCGGCCTTCAGGCTCATAATCTAAGACCACCCGCGTCACCAGTGAGAGCGACCGCATGTCCGATCCGATCACCCACCCCAATCCAGATGTGACCGACCTGCAAACCACGAACCTCGAACATCCCATGGAGCGCAAGCGGCCGGCGCGCAGTCTGCGCAGCGACATCGTCTTCACCTTCGCGCTCGGCATCGGGCTGGCCATCGCCTGGCAACTGCGCGAAGAGCTCGCTCTGCTCTACGTCAGCGCGCTCTTCGCCGTCGTGCTCATGCCCGTCATCCGCGGCATCCAGAGGATCAAGATCGGCAAGTGGAGCCCCGGCCGTGGCTCGGCCATCGCCATCATCCTTCTTGCCGTAAGCGGATCGATCACACTCTTCGTCCTCTTCGCTCTGCCGCCCGTCATCCGCGACATGCGCGAGTTCGTGAAGGAGCTGCCCTCTCGCGGCCCGGAGATGCTGAGCCGCCTCAAGCACCTGCCCTTCGCCTCCCGCCTCGATATCGCCTCGCTCAATGCTCGGCTGCAGGACTACGCCTCCAACTTCGTTACCTACCTCGTCACCTCCGTCAGCACCTGGGCCAGCGGGCTCTTCAAAATCATCGCCGGCATCGTCCTCACCATCTACTTCCTGCTCGAGGGCGAACACGCCTACAACTGGGTGCTCTCTTTCTTCGCGCCCCGCCGCCGCGATCGCTTGAACAAAACCCTGCTCAAGGCCGACGTTCGCATGGGCCGCTGGCTGCTCGGTCAGGGCGCGCTCATGCTCATCCTCGGCGTCTACTCCACCATCGTCTTCAGCCTGCTGCACGTGCGCTACTCCTATGCGCTCGGCGTCATCATGGGCGTCTTCAATATCATTCCCGTCATCGGCGCCCTGGTCTCCATGGCCCTGGTCGTCCTCTGCGCCGCCATCGATTCATGGATGCGCGTCGTCTACGTGCTCATTGCCTACGGCATCTACGCGCAGGTGGAAAACTCCTATCTCACGCCCAAGATCATGCAGAGTTCGGTCGATCTCCCCGGACTCGCCATCATCGTCTCGCTGCTGCTCGGCTCCGCCATCGACGGAGTCGTCGGCGCCATGGTTGCGGTCCCCACCGCTGTCCTCGTCGCCGTCATCGTGGACGAGTACGCTGTGCAGAGCAAAGAATCATAAGACCTCGGAGCCGGCATGTTCCTTCCGTGGCACAACCGTCGTCCCCAACACCATGCTCCGATGAATCGACGCCACATCGCTCTGCTGTCCCTGCTCGCACTCGCTCTCGCCGCAGCTCCGCTGGCTCGCGCGCAGCAGCACGCGCCGCAGGGAAACTGCACCCATCCAGACCCTGCCATCTGGCCCGACTGCCCAGACGCGATTGCCTTCCTCGCAAAATTTCAATCGGCCCTGAAAAGCAACAACCGCGAAGCCGTCGCGATGCTCGTCAACTACCCATTGCTCGTAACCGGAGGGGCCGGCAAGACGCACGTCCGCTCTCGCGCGCAACTTCTCGCGACCTTCAATGGCATCTTCACCGCCGCCGTGCGCAACGCCATCCTGAAAGCAACTCCTGACGACGTCTGGGGCAACTACCAGGGCTTCATGATCGGTGACGGAGTGATCTGGTTCGACGGCATCCTCCCCAAAGACCAGGCAAGCAGGCCTCCGGATCCGGACGCAAAGTATCCCTTCAAGGTCATCACCGTGAACCGGGCTAGTCCCTGACCCCCAACTCGGAGACGCGTGCGATCGCCTTCCATTTTCGCCATTCTTCACGCCGAGGCTGCATGACCGCGCTATCTTGAGTGCACCTGGCTCGCGTCCTCCATCTGCTCGTCGTTGGACCCTCCTCGCACTCATAGTCGCGCTCATCTGCGCATTCACGGTCCTGCGCCACTGGCGTCAGGAACGCGCCGCACGTGCATCGCTACCTTCGCTCCCCGCGGCATTCGCCGATCGAGTTCCCCAGCGCGTCCTCTGGGCCTGGGAAGAACCCGAAGACCTCCACACGCTGCCCACGAACGTCGGCGTCGCGTATCTCGCGGAGACTTATCTGCTCACCGACCACGTCACCGTCCTGCCGCGTCGCCAGCCGCTTTCTCCGGCGCCCGGCGCATCGCTTATCGCCGTCGTCCGCATCGAAACCCGTCCCGGATTCGCCGACACCCCGGCGCTGCGCCTGGCGCTCGCCGAGCGTCTCGCCTACTAC
>CAVVSP010000004.1:0-309376 GCA_963750845.1 uncultured Acidobacteriaceae bacterium | reverse complement strand
TGATCGGTGTCAGCCCTAGCAGGGCGTCATCGACATGATGAGCAGGGTGATCGCCAGTGAAGCGACAAGGTGATCGCCGGTGAGGCTAGGCAGGGCGTGGCCTGCGAAGCAGGGCGAACGCCAGGAGTATATAGACGTCCTTTCCCTCCATAGACAGTCCCTACAGAATAAGCAGTGCTTCCACAACCTATATGCATACCTGTCTGCTGCGCGCAACAGTTAAAAGGTCGTGCTCACGGAGATGAATCTTTTTTCAGCTTGAGATACAGTTGCTTTTCCTTCGGCCCAGCAGAAGCAGGCAAAATTGAAGAGTCAAGATCAAAATAGGTTTTTTCCGCATTCCTCGTGGTTGCAGTATATCTCATCTTTGGCTTTTTGGGGTGGTTTCTATAGCCGTTGCATGTCCACTCTCACTGTTACTCAAGGCCGTATGTTCACTCGGTAGACTCTGCCTCATCTGGCTCCTCGATTAAGAGGACCTCTATCGCCGCCGTATGCCCATATTGACAGGCTGTCATGAGTGCCGTATGTCCGCTGGTAAGCTTTGCCTCGATCTGGGCTCCTCGATTGGGGAAAGATCTCCATACCCGCGCGGTCAGCTACGGCCTGCTGTCCGCGGCCCTGACCGCTGTCTACGCCGGCATCGTGGTCGGCATCGGTACGCTCGCGGGCTACGCGGGCGGACCGTGCTCACCGTCGCGGCCGCGGTCGTGGTGGCAGTGCTGTTCCACCCGGTGCGCCACCGGGCGGCCGTGCTCGCGAACCGCTTCGTGTACGGCAAGCGGAGCTCCCCGTATTAGGTGTTCGCCGGCTTCGCCCAGGACATGGCCGGCCAGCTCGACGCCGACGTCGCACCCAGCCGGCTGGCCGCGCTGCTCGCCGGCGCGACCAGCGCGGTGCGCGTCGAGGTCTTCGTCGTGGTGGGGGAAGGGCTGGTGTCCCGGGCTGTCTGGCCGGAGGGCGCCGAACCTGCCGCGCCGCCCGCCGTGCTCCCGGCCCCGTGGTCGCCGGTACGGACCGTTTGTTGCGGGTCAGCCAGGTCGCCCGGGCTGCGGGCGTCTACCACCAGGGCGACCTGCTCGGCGCGATCACGCTGGAGAAGGCGCGCGGCGACCCGGTCTCGGCGGCGGAGGACAAGCTGCTGACCGATCTTGCCTCGCAGGCCGGACTCGCGCTCCGCAACGTCCGCCTGACCGCCGAGCTGCGTGCCAGTGTCGAAGCTCTGCGCGCCTCGCGGCGGCGCCTGGTGCGCGCCCAGGACGACGAGCGGCAGCGGATCGAACGCAACCTGCACGACGGGGCCCAGCAGCAGCTGATCGCGCTCAGCGTGGGACTGGCCGTCCTGGATGCCGCGACCGACGACCCCAAGGTCAGAGAGCTTACCGGGCAACTGCGCGACGGCCTGCGCGCCGCCATCGATGACCTGCGCGCACTGGCGCGGGGGATCTACCCGCCGCTGCTTGCCGACCGCGGCCTCGCGGCGGCGCTGCGCGCGCAGGCCGACCGCACTCCCATGCCCGTGCACGTGGACGCCGAGGCTGTCGGCCGGCTGCCCCGCGAAGCCGAGGCGACGGTGTACTTCTGCGTGCTTGAGGCTCTGCAGAACGTCGCGAAGTACGCGGCGGCGTCACTCACCACAGTGGAGCTGCGGCAGGCAGGCGGGCGGCTCACGTTCCTCGTGACCGATGACCACGGGCTTTGACCTGGGCAGGCTCGTCCCCAAAATCTCCTGTGAAGTCGGTGCCCGACCGTTTGTTCGCATCGGCTCTCGCTGCAAACAATGCCGCCAATGCCAGCACCAACGCCGCTGGCAACCCGGCGCCGGCGATGCCAAATCGTACAGTGTCGATGTACCCGGCTGGTGGTGGCGCGGCAGGTGCCCGTGGTCACATTCCACCGTCTGCAAGCGTCGGTTATCGCAGCACGCGCCGAGCGTGAGCCGCGGCTCGCGTTCGAGCGTCATCCACCTCGCCGTAAATGCCTCCCCCATGCAGCAGCAACAACAGCCGCCAAGCTCGTCGCAGCCACCCGGTACTCCCGGTGGAACGACGCGCTTCTCAATCACCGAAGGCGGCAACAAGCGTTTTCCGACGATGCGCCTCGCTGACCGCATCAACGACGAAGCAAAAGTAAAGGCCGACGAGGCGACTGCTGCTGCAGCTGCTGCGCGAGCGCGCGAGGCTGCCGACGACGCTGACGGCACGAAGCGCGCCGATCGCTTGGTTGGTGAGATGGCTGCGCAGCTGCTCGCCGACGAAGAGAAGGCACAGCGCGATACGCGCGCCGCCACCACATTGTCCCGTGGTGAGTGCCGAAGCGGCAGCCCTCGCCGATTTCGCGTCGCGGCGGGTGCTCGCTGACATGGCAGCTGACAATGCGGCCGCGGCGGCGGGTGGTGCGCGATCCGGAGCTGCGGGCACTGCTGCTGCGCCGGGTGTCGGCGGCAGCAGTGCAGCTGGTGGTAGTGGCAGCAGCGGCGGCAGCATTGGCAGCGGCGCTGGGCTAGTGAGTGCGGGGTTGGTGATTGGTCCTGACGGGGTGATGGTTGCAGTGGCGAGTGAGTCGCTCGAGGAGTTCAAGCAGCAGCTGCTAGCGAGTGCTGCACCGCGCATCACGAAGCGCAGCAGGCCATCGACCTCGTCACCGACAATGCTGCGGTGTGGCTCGACGCGTTGGCTCGCGTCAAACGCATGGCAGTGAGCCATGGCACGCGGTTGGCGACGCTGAGAGCGAAGCACGCTAAGTTGCGAGTGATTGCTCGCGGCGCTGAACACCGCGCAATGCAACGCGGCATGGACCGCGCCCACAACCGTTGCTGCTGCGACTGCGGCAGCGCACGCCGCAAACGCTGCTGCTGCAGCTGCGGCAGCAGCGAGCGCCACTCACCCCGACGCCGATGCTGCTGTGGCTGCTGCCGCTCTTGCGGCTGCGGCTGCTACCACTGCGAGCAAGCACGCAGCTGTTGCTAACGGCGGCAGCGATTCGTCGTCGTCGTCATTCGCCAATCATAATGACGAGAAGGCAGCTGACGGTGTGAGTGGCATGGGTGGCGGCCGACGCGGTAAACAGCTGAAAGCATCTCATCGGCGCACGCCGCGCAGCACTGATTCAGTCGCCACCGCGGTATCATCGTCATCGTCAGCAGCGTTGGCGTCGACCCCCGCCGCCGCGGCCGCCGCTGCCGGTGCGGGTGCGGGCGCTGGCGCGAGTGCTCGTCCGGCGGCCGGCAGGCGTGCCGCTGCTCAGGTCGCATTGTCAGACGATCGCTCGTCGCCGTCTCATGTCGCCGGTATCGCACCTCGTGGTGAACCGCCAATGTCGTTATTCGCTGGCGTGGTACCAACGCTGCCGCCGTTGCCGTCGCTCGCTCCCAATGACGCTCCTGCCGCCTCCCCTACGGGCGTTGTGGTATCGCCTGATTCATCGTCGACAGCGGTCGTGCCGTCATCATCGTCATCGTCCGTGTCGGGTGTTGGCGGCAGCAACGGCAACGCGAGTAGCTTTGCTGCTGCGAGTCCCGATGGCGGCCGCGTGCATTGCGCCCTTACCACCACTAACGCCTCTGCCGCCGCCGCGTTCGACATGGGCCGTAGCGGCGGTGAAGTGTGCGGTTCACCGATGCCTACACCATCAGTCGTCGTGCAGCAGCGGCGGCGGCAGCAGCAGCGCGCAGCAATGACCAGTCGACGACGACCACCACCGCAGGTGGCGGCGGTGGCGGCGGCTCGCCGTTGGGTGGTGGTGCTGCCGGGGCATGCGCGCCACGGTGAGATCATTCGTACGTACGGCGCGCACGACAGCGGCGCGCAGACGGAGCGGCTGCTGCGGCGCCCGCTGCTGCCGCTGCTCCAACGGGGATTTCGTAGGCCATTGTCGTTGTTTCCATGTTTGTAACAACTGTTTAGCCATTGTTTGTAGATTTTTGAAAAAAAAATTACCCACGCCCCGTGGGCGGCCGTTGGCGATGGCCGCCGCTTCCCGGCCCATTGGGCAGTGGGCACGCGGCCCGCCTGTGCTCGGTGGTGACAACATTGCGAACTCCGCCGCGCCGCGCGGCGACGCGATAACGCTACTCGCTGTGATTTTTTCACATATCGCGTCGCTCGCTGCTTGCCTCCGTCACCTCCCGCCTCCCGACCAGCTGCGCCTCCTCCTTGCCGCCTCCGCCCCACCGCCGCAACCGCCACCGCCACCGCCGCTGCCGCCGCCGCCGCCGTCCTCACCGCCGCCACCCGCCTCGCCATCGCCTTCGCCATCGTCGTCGCCGTCGTTGTGCGGCGTGCAGCAATGCCGCCTCGCGTTCACCCACCATCACACCATCGAGCAACACTCCCCTCTCATTGAGAGGATCGCTTTCACGGCTTGCAAGGGCCGCGACCGTCGCATCTCCACCGATACTGGCTTTAAGCGGTCACAACCGACCGCTGCCCCCCGCCCCCGCTGCCGCCGCCGCCACCGCCGCCGCTACCGCCACCGCCGCGTCCCCCGCCGGCCCGCACGCTTCACTGGATGACTCCGATTCGCATAACACTTCTCTTTAATACCTCTCTGCATCGTCGTCCGCTGTCGCCACCGCCCCCGCCACCGCCACCACCACCGCCGCCACCACCACTATCACCACCACCAAGTTCACTGTATTGCGGATTTTCTGCTGGTGCGGGAGCGACTGTCCCTACGCGGACGATTGTGCGCACTCGCTGGCAGCACCGCTGTCGTCACGATCCAACTTCTCGAACGAACATCGACCGACTCCTCATTCTTCCAATCGGTCCACGTCTGCGCCGCCGCCGCCGCTCTCTGCGCGCTCCCCAGCGCGCTCCCTCGCTCTCATCTCCGCTACTCAGCGTACGCCGCTCAATCGCTTCATCGCACCATCGTGCTTTTGTTTCCTGCGATGAGCGGCGGCGAGTCGAAGAGCGAGGCCAAGGCTGGTGCAGGCGGATTGGGAGAACACGCGGTCCTCCAGCCGCGCACCCGGGCGAGCACCCGGCATCGCGCGCCGACCGAGGCTGCGCTGCTGTCCGCCGCTCAAGAGAGCAGCAGTGGCAGCCGCCGCAGGCGTCGCCGTGACAACGAGCGGTTGGTGAATGCGCTCCGCGATGTCCTCGCGTCGCACCCGGTGAGCGGCGGGCAAGGTAGCGCTGCCACGAGCAGCGCGGCCCCGGCGGCGGCCGCCGCCAGCGCTGCGGACAGCGCGGGTGGCCCCGGCGGTGATAGCGGTAGTGCTGCGGCCGCTGGTGCTGCGCTTTCCCTCGCCCGGCTCGTGGCGTCGCTGCCGGGCGGCCGCCCGCCTCCAGATGGCCGGCGTGTTTCCCCGGCCGAGCGGGGCGGTGACGGCAGCGACGACGACGACCCTGACTACGACCCGCCGTCTGGCGGCGGTCCTCGTCCGACGGCCGTCCGCCTCGTCCGACGGCTCGTCCGACGGTAGCGACCGCTCGCGCCCCCATCGGCGCCACGGCGCACACTCACGCCGTGAGCGCGCTGCGCGGGAGCGCTGGGGCCGCGAGGCGTTTCGCGCGATTCGCCGCACCGCCACCCGTTCTTTCGTCAGTGAGAACGGTCACTATCAGTACCGCAAGCGCCGCAATGCCGAGGAGGCGCTTGCATGGTGTGCTGCGCTCGATGCACTGCTTGCGACGCGCGGCGTTACTGGCGATCACCCGGCGGTGGAGGTGGCGGTCCGACGTCTGGTGGTGGTGCGCGAGGCTGACCGCACCAACAGCTGGGCGGTGGCGAAGGCACTGACCATTTGGTCACCGGGCATCGACATCGGCACCATGGAGCAGCACCGCCGACTCCGCCGCGACGTCGCTGCCATCCGCACCGAGGAGAAGGATTCAGCTCGCGACCGCACCACCGGCGGCGCGGCGCGCTCGCGTCGGCCACGCAGCGGTGTCGGCTCGACGCGCAGCACCGCACCCGTGCCGTCGGGTGGCGGTGGCGGCACGGGCGGTGCCAGCGGTTTTTCGCGTGGTGGCGGCGGCCATGGTGCACGCCGTCCGCCGCGCACCGCCTAATGCCACCGTTAGCTGCGCCGGGGGCTATGTTGCCAACGCTCCCTCTCCCTTTCGTCTCCACCTCGAGCTCCCGGCGCGTCCAACAGCGGCACCGTCGTGCGGCTGCTGACATTCGGTTGGCCAACACCGTCATACCTGCACTCAACGCCCTCAATGAATCGCTGTACTCTACCACCACACTGCGCACCCCGCACCCTCCCTCCGCGGCGTCTTCTGCGTCCGCGCACTCTGCCAATTGCAAGCCTCTTTCACCTTCGACTACTGCCCGTCTCGTCTCGCGTGTCGCATCCTCATGCGCCCGGTATCGCCGCCAGCTCGCGTGCGGCGACTCTGACGATATCGTGGCCCCCTCTTTGGATCCCGTGCACTCGCTGCCCGCCGGCTACACGCCCGCGGACGCCACTCCCGCGCTGCACCTTCGTGCGGCGCGGATTTCTCTGCCGGCGGTCGCCGGCACGGCCGACATCGTTGATGTGCTGCCGCCGGCACTCGCCGCCGCCTACTCATCGCCCAATGCTGTGCTCCGCCCGTACGCCGAGGTACAGCCGGCGTCGCGCGTGTTCATGTGCTCACGGGGTGAGTACGTGACGCTGCTCGCTCGCATGCGCGCGCTGGGCATGCTCCACTTCACCACCACGCCGCGCGTTGTCAACGGGCTGTTCGCCGTTGACAAGGGCGATGGCGCGCAGCGGCTCATTATCGACGCTCGGCCGGCCAATGCTGCCTTCGTTGACTCGCCGCACGTTGCGCTGCCGTCGCCGGACCTGCTGACGCACTTCACCATACCGGCGGGCAGCACGCTGTATGCTGCGAAGGTGGACCTAGACAATTTCTACCACCGCCTCCGCATGCCCGCCGCGTGGTGGCCGTACTTTGCTTTGCCGGCTGTGCGCGCAGGCGATGTCGGCGTGGCGGGCTTCGGCGCCGACACCTCCGTCTACCCGTGCTGCAGCACGCTGCCGATGGGTTTCTCGCACGCCGTGTACCTCGCGCAGGCCGCCCACGAGCACATCATCGACACGCGCACCTCGCTCCGCTCCGCTGATCGCATCACTCGACTCACTGACGTGGGGCTCGACCGGCCTCGCCATTCGGTCTACTCGATGACTCGCACTTCTTTGCGTTGAATGCGGCGGGGCGTGTGGCGCTGCGCCGTCTGCAGGACGAGTATTTGGCGGCAATGGCGGCCGTCGGCTTGCCCGCGAAACCGTCGAAGATCGTTCGTCCGTCGGCTTCGGGCATCGAATACCTCGGTCTGCAACTCGATGGCGTACGCGGCGACTTCGGGCTCGCGGTGCCTAAGCTACAGCGGCTCGTGCTTGCAACTCGGCAACTCATTGCCCATGGCTACGCCACAGGCCGGCAGCTCGCTCGCGTCGTGGGTCGGTGGACGTGGGCGATGCTCGTCCGCAGGCCTGCGCTCGCCGTTTTCTCGGCGGTCTACCGCTTTGTGGCGGTGGCGGGCCCGCGCCGTTTCCAGCTGTGGCCGTCGTTGTGCGCGAACTGTCGGCGGCAGCGGATTTGGCACCGCTGCTGTTCGTTTCACTCCGCGCCCCGTATTTCCCGCGCGTCGTTGCTGTGGATGCGTCCGAACTCGGGCAGGGTGTTGTCGCCGTTCGCTGTGCGCCACCGCCCGCTGTCATTCGCCTGCCCGCTGCTGCCCGCTATTTGCCCGGGGAGGCGCTGCCCGTTGACGTGTCATCTTTCCTCGTTGGCACGCAGCGCCGCTGGTCGCGCATCGTCTCTGCGCCGTGGCGGTTTCCCGGCGAGCACATCACCACGCTCGAGGTGCGCGCGCTGCTCACTGGCGTGCGGTGGGCCCTCTCCCATCCACCGGCGGTCGGCTCGCGGGTGGTCGTGCTGTCGGACTCATCGGTGGCGGTCGGTGCTGTGAGCAAAGGCCGCTCCTCGTCGCATCGACTGTTGCGGCCGCTGCGGTCACTCGCTGCAGGGCTGCTGGCGGCAGGCAGCTCGCTTCGTGTTTTGTGGGTACCAACAAAGTTGAATCCCGCGGATGCGGCTTCGCGTCTTGGCTCGGCGCGGCCGTCGCAATAGGCGGTGGTTGCTCACTGAAGGCTACGCGCCGGCCACCGTCACTGCTTACCGCGCGGCTGCGCGGCACTTTGTGCGGTGGGCGGAGCAGCGCGGTTATGGCGTCGCTGCTAACCATTGGCAGCGGGCTTGACGAGTCGTTCGCCGACTATCTGCACCATCTCCACGAGCGCGGTGCTGGCAGGGCGGAGGCGGTCAATGCCTTCTACGGTCTCAACCTCCTCGTCCCCGGCAGCAAGCGCGCCATGCCGGTGTCGCGGCAATGCCTCGTCGGCTTTGTTAAGTCGCGCCCGTCCATCGCATATCCGCCGCTGTCATGGGGTGTCACATGCGTGATCGCTGTCGCAATGGCAAAGCGCGGCTGCTTCCGGCAGGCTGTGGCGGTGCTCGTGGCTTTCCACTGCCTCACTGCGCTCGGGCGAGCTGCTGCGGCTGCGGCGTGAGGATGTCATTGCCGCGGGTGATGCGCGTGTTGGTGCCAACTACCGCGGTATGTACTTCGCGGACGGTGGAAGAGCGCGGACTCGGCTCGCCGCTACATTCAGGCGGGCCGTGCGCGGCTGGCAGCGGGCAGCGTGCCGACGGCAGTCGCTCACATGGCTGCAGCTTTCGGGCGTCGCTGCTGCCGTCGCTGCTGGAGGCGCTGTCGCAGTGCACGGTGTGAGTGTGGGTGGTGCTCACCACCGCTCACATCACTCGGAGTGCACTCCGTGACTCCACGGTCGGATTCCGTATATTACCTCTGGCAAGCGACGGTGACAATGAGCGAACGTACCCCTGCAGAATGACTGTATTGCGGATTTTCTGCTGGTGCGGGAGCGACTGTCCCTACGCGGACGATTGTGCGCACTCGCTGGCAGCACCGCTGTCGTCACGATCCAACTTCTCGAACGAACATCGACCGACTCCTCATTCTTCCAATCGGTCCACGTCTGCGCCGCCGCCGCCGCTCTCTGCGCGCTCCCCAGCGCGCTCCCTCGCTCTCATCTCCGCTACTCAGCGTACGCCGCTCAATCGCTTCATCGCACCATCGTGCTTTTGTTTCCCCGCCCACCTACCCACCTTTGGCCTTCTTTTTGTCTTTTTCTATCCTCTTGCGGGTCTTCACCCGTTAGTCGAGTATGTGAGGCGGGGTGGTGCTCACCACCGCTCACATCACTCGGAGTGCACTCCGTGACTCCACGGTCGGATTCCGTATATGAGCAAACGTACCCCTGCAGAAGCGCCGCAGGCGCAACGTCTCTCACGCCGTACGCTGAAGCGTGCCCTCGAAGCCTCCCGCGAGGCTGCCGACGCCGACGCGAAAGCCGAGCGTGCGTTCTTCGGTCCTCCATCACCACCGAACTCTGTCGTCGCCGACCATCGTACCATCACACGTCAATTGCAACTCACAGTCACCGCTCTCCTCCTCTCGCCTTCGCCTGCTGGTACTGTCACTGACGGCTCCGATTCGCATACTACTTTGTTTACTCATGCATCGCCATCTCTGACCACTACCATCAACCCATCGCCATCGCCCCCCGCCACCGCTGCCGCCGCCGCCGCCGCTGCTGCCACCGCCACCGCCGCGTCCCCCGCCGGCCCGCACGCTTCACCGGATGACCTTCCGATTCGCATAACACTTCTCAGGCGGATTGGCCTGATCCACGTTTTTTCGACAGAGTGCGGTGTCGGTCTGTGGCGTTGTCGCGAAAGGTGAACAACGAACGAAATAACGACGAGCATTGATAGAAGGGATTGCGAGCAATGCGGGCAACGCACGACAATCAATCGCAACGCACGTCGTCGTCGTCATCATCGCGTAGTGCGAGCATCACAGCAGCGAGTCGGGCGGAGGTAGCGCGACGAGGAGGGCGACTGCGAGCGGTGTCGACGGCGGCGGGGCCGGCAACCGCCGCAGCGGTAGCGGCGCTGGCGGTGGGAATGCTTGGCAGCGGTGGAAGTGGTGGTGGAGGTGCGGGAGGTGGCAGGGGAGGTGGTGACGGCGACCGCGCCGGCGGCGGTGGCGAGGGAGGTGGTGGAGGTGGTGGTGGAGGTGGCGTGCTGAGCGTCGCATCGGTGACGGCGAGCGCGTCGCGGAAGCCGCTGCGCACGACACCGCCATCGATCGACTCCCACGCCGCGAGCAAATCGCCAACCGCCTTCACCTCGTCAATGCCCGCCGTAACGTCCGCCATGCGATGCTGCTGCCACAGCCGCTGTGCGATGGCTTTCATTGGCCCCATGACGGCGACGTCGAGTGGTTGGCGAGTGCTGGTGAGACGAGCGGGCACGAAGATCAATTGGAGGTGGAGGCGGGCGCACGCGGCAGCGACATCGCTGTTCACATCACCCACCGCCATCGAACCATCATCAACCACCAGCAACCACCATCATTGATCAACAATCATCACCCGCCATCAACCCATCATCATTAATCGCTGACCACCATCGTTGCAGGGGTGCGTGCGGGGGGCGGGGGCGATTGCGCGACACTCACTCGTGAACGTGGCACGGCGCGCGATCGATGAGCAGCACCGCGTTGCGCCCTTCGGTGTACGAATTGATGACAAACTCGAGGTACGTTACAAATGTGGCAGCCGTTTGCCAGCCGGAAGCCGACAGCAGCCACGCGACACGTCCGCCATGCGCGCGGCGCAACGACTGCAACGACGCGCTCGGTTTTGCCTTTGCGCACCACCGCCGCGCGCAAGAGCGTGCCATCGGCAGCGGCGGCGAGCACAGCGGTGAACGAAGCGCGTTTGTCAGCGCCCAACGCAACCGACAGCCGCTCACCCACCCACCCGACGCCCGACGGCGACGGGTTGGCGTGCCGCCATGCCGTTTCATCAGCATTGATGAAATATCGCGCACCGACGCGTGCCATCGCCGTGTGACATTCGTGAAGGAATACCGCCTCATCGCCTACACAATCGCACACGCCAACAGCAGCACAGCGACAGCAGCGCGGGGGGGGCATGACACTCGCTCAATCACTCATTCACACTATCTCTTTCTCACTCACTCACTCATCTCACCCACTCATTCACCGCTCACTCAATCACTCATCACTCTCGCTCACTCATTCACTCACCGGGAGCGAGTGCAGCGGCGGGTTGCGCTGCGCGCGGACGACAAATCACCGAATGCCATCGCGCGCGGAAATCATGCACCCACCCCGATGACGCGGTGAACGGCTTGCCGAGCGCACGCACCTCCGCCGGCCGCTGCCGCCATCGATCGAGCGCAAACGTACGAATATCGCCATCGTGCAGCACCACGCCGTTGTCGATGTGCCCGCGCATGCGAGCGATGACGTCGGCCTCCTCCTCATCGCTCAGCGCGCGCTTGTGACGCCCGCGATGCTCGCGATCGTCGCCGCCCGCCGCCGCCAACGCCATCACCCCCGCCGCACCGCCGCCACCACCGCCATCCCCTGCCGCAGCCGCAGCAATCGTTCTCCGCGCCTCCTGCGCGCTCTGCCAATGATTGTCGAGTGTCTGCTGCGGCACGCCATGCCGCCGCGCGATGGCCGACACAGCGCCGTGCGATCGGCCCTTCTCGCCGACCCACGCGTCGATTTCGGCGACGAGCGCACGCCAACTCACGCCGTCGGCGAGATGCGGGCGGTACGGCGCACGTTTTCGCGCGGTAATCCGTTTACGGCGACGCACTGCACCCATCGCCACTGTTGCGTACGCGCGCGGCGGTCAACGAACGCGCGCGCACATCGAGCGAACGAGAATTTTTGTGTTGGCCCGTCCGCTGTTTTTCGCGAAGAAAAACGTGGATCAGGCCAATCCGCCTGGCACAGGGGTATCTTGCGATCGTCTCCTCTGTCGTCACCGCCACCGCCGCCGCCACCTCCGCTGCCGGCAGAAGAAGCGCCGCCGCAAACGCTGATTGCTTGATCATCACCCTCGTTCATTTGTTCGATCGTCTCATTAAGATCATCATGGTATTGAACAAGTATCCGTGTCACCCCAGCTCCTCACCAGCGAAGAATGAAAACCCTATGGCGACGCCGCGCGCGCGCCCGCGCCGATGCCCGCCGTAACCGCAGCCGCCCCCACAGCGCTCGCCGTCATAATCGATGAGGCATTTCATGCCGCACCGAATGCGGTAGCGCGCGATCGAAATCCCGCACCTCCACCTCCGTGGTCGACGTCATCGAAGGGGCCACATGGCACGAAATGTGGCCCCTCACCCCCTGCCTTTTCCACCGCCTGCCTCGCACATTTTCCGCCTCCCAACGCCTCCCCACCTCACTCCCTACTCCTTTCCGTCATCGGTGAGCGAAGTAGCGCCGGGGAAACATTTTGGCGAGCGCGAAAACGCGTCACCATCCTTCCCGTCACCAACCGACGCACCGAACTCGTCGCCGACCACCTCCCCGATGCTTGCGCCATCGCCGCCCGCCTCCGCCAGTGCGGCATCGCTGCTATGGCTATGCCCCCCGCGCCCCGCCGCGACCACCTCCGCGCCGGCGCGCCCGCCAGCGATGGCAATCGTTTGGCGTCACCTACACCGGCCCGCCCGTCACCCGTCGCGTCGCCATCGGTAACAATCAGCCGCAGGCGTGTGTACTCACGCCTGTGCGGTGCTCGCGCGCTGTGCTGCCGCTGCTCGCCGCTGGTGATACGTCGGAGTTGCGCGTGTTCCGCTCGTGCCGCTTCCGTTGCTCGTCGCGTGCATGCGCTGTCGTGCGGTCGGTCACCGCGCGCGAGAGTGCACGCAACCGACGCGTTGCGGCCGGTGTGGTGATGCGCATCGTATTGCCGATCGTCGCTGCCCGCGCGTGCTGCCGGCATGCGCGTATTGCTCGTCCACGGCACACGGGTCGGGCGATTGTCCGCGCGTCGCGACCATCGTGCACGTCGGGACCTTCGGTACGAACAATTGCCGACATCGCGCGTCGGCGGTGCGCACGATCCGACCAACTTTGCAGCATGTCTTCACCGCCCGCCACCGCCACGCCGTCGCCGGCCTCGGCCAGGAGCATCGCCGACGTGTCGCTCGCGAGCTCGGATCGTCCTGACTGCGGTCGTCATCCCCAACACCACCGCCTCCACTGCCACCGCCACCAGCACCACCGCCACCGCCTCCGCCGCCTCCTCCCCAGCCGCTCGTGCCCCCATCCCTCCCGCCGTTCATCGAACCATCGCGAACCTGTTCACTTCCACCCTCCTCACGACCTGATCGTTTCGCACCCCATCTGTCAGGGCATCATCATCGCGCCGTGCCGTTGCAAGCCGCGCTACCCGTCGGCAGGCTTGATGGCTGAGCCGCCGTGCTCGGAGCGGCTCTCCTTCAACGCTCCGTCGCCTGCCGCGTCGTCTGCCCTGTCGTTTTAGCTCCGGGATCACGCCTGCACCTCATCGCACTTTACCTCCCCGCCACCACCCCCTCGCCCGAGCCTCCGTGCTACAGCCCCCGTCTTCATCCCCTCCGGGCCGCCTCGCTCCGCCCGCTTGAATATATCACCTCCATCGTCTCTACCTCCGCTACCTCCGCCACCACCACCTCCAACCCCATTACCACCACCACCACCTCTACCGCCCCCACTAACACCACCAGCTCCACCATCGTTACTGCCTTCGCCCTCATACCCTTATCCGTGTGCAACTGCCGTGCCGCATCGCTCGCATCGCCACCTTCGTCCCCTCAGAAGCATCCATCCAATACCTGTTCCGACGCCTTATCCGCCGCCGTCTCCGTTCGGCGAGCTGATCACCGACGACGCCGGCAACCGACGATCATGACGATGGTTCGATCGCTGCCGTCACTTACCCGCGCCTCTTCCTTTCGCCCCCCCCCGTTTCCTCTCGTGCCTCTCGGGCAAATCGCACCCAGCCATTACCACCCACTGCTCCCCAACTGCTCCCAACGCCCGGCGCATTCCCCAACCCCTTCCCCTTTTCCCTTCGGCCTCCCACCATGAAAAGTTCAGCCCCTCGCCTCGCCGCGCGATGCGAGCGGGGCTCGAGGCGCTGTGATCCGTCGGCCGAACGTCCTTCTATTCTTTTTTGAGGTTTCAGAATCATTTCTGAAAAGGATCACGCCATCCGTACCATCGAGCAGCGTTCTATTGCTGCCGGTGAGCACGGCGATGGCGGTGCTAATGGCACGGCAACGGCGGTCGCGACGACGTCTCGCGCGGCGAGTCGAAAGAACGGAAAGACGTCAGCGGTCACGAGATTAAAGGCGGTGATCACGCCGCCTCGCGCTCCTCCCCGCTCCGCGGCCTCGCCGCTGCCGACCGCGACGCCGCTGACAGCGCCGCTTCGCGCGTGTGCTGAAGCCTCTGAGCTCCTTGCTCGAGCACATGGTGGCACGAGCTCGTGCTTTTTTTTGCCCCCGCTGGCGAGTTCGCGCAGTGTGAGTGCGACGACGACAACGGCGGTCGCCGCCTCTGCAATCTTCGCGACGTGCGCGGCCCGCGCGAGGGTTTCTATCGCTTCACTGTCGCGCTCGCGCGTGGTACCTCCCCCGCGGCGGTCTGCGAAAAGTTCGGCGCCCGCGCCGCTGTGCTCGAGGATCGGGCGGGTCCGGGGATCGGTGAGAAATGGCTGGGGCACGTGCAGGTGTTTGACGGCGCCGAGGGCAAGAGGTGGCGCGGTGCGATTGAGGTGCCCGGCGCCGATGTGTCTCACTTCGCGTTTCCCGAGTGGGATGCGCTGCGCGTGGTTCGCTACGGCGCGCCGATTCGGCAACGCGTCGACGGTCGCCTCGTGCATTTGCTGCGAGTTGGCTGCCCCCTCTCCGCCCTTCCGCGCATGCCGCGCGCTGCGGGCTTCTTTCGCGTGGTGAACGCCTACGTGAAGAAGCCCGAAGGCGCTGCGCACCGCGGCTGTTCAACTG
This sequence comes from uncultured Acidobacteriaceae bacterium, assembly GCA_963750845.1. Taxonomy (GTDB): domain Bacteria; phylum Acidobacteriota; class Terriglobia; order Terriglobales; family Acidobacteriaceae; genus KBS-83. The sequence continues at coordinate 294,464 of CAVVSP010000004.1, read as the reverse complement.
CGCGAGCAGGCAGCACCTCGCACACGAGTGCGAGCGCTGCTCCAACTGCGGTGGCGCTCACAAATTCAACGGCGGCGGCCGCTGCCCGAACGGCGAACCGCTCCGTGCGCTGTGCCGTCTGTCGTTCGAAGCGGCACCGCACCAACCAATGCCCACTGCTCGAAAGCTGGCAGCAGCACGCCGCCTACCCCTTCACTGCTGCCCTCCTCAAGGATGGTAGCGACTTCCCTGCCCTCCGCTCTGCGCATCCCGCTGCCCCTCGCGTTGCGGCGGGCGCGCCTGCTGCTGCTGCTCCCTCCGTGGCCGGTCGTGGCCGTGGTGCTGGCGCGGGTGTCGCCCGCGGATGGGCCGCGCCGGCGCCGCCTCCGTGGCTGCTTCCCCTACTGCTCTGCCTGCAGCGGTGCCCCCCGCTGCCGCGGTGCTCGGTGATTCGAAGGAGCTGAATCTGGATGCGGCGATGGCTGCGATCGCTCAACCTAACGCAATGACGATTGCTGAGGTGATTGGCTTATCATCATTGCTTTCACTGCGGGCTCCCCCGCTGCGCGCTGGCTTACCTCTGCGCCTCGCCGCGCTTCGGCGCTGCGCTGCTGCTGCTGCACTCGATTTTCGCGCGATCCCCGGCGCGAAGGCGCCCGCACAGAGCAGAGCAGCCACGCAAAAGCGACAGCGCTGCCGGCGGGCGCATACAAGCTGGAGTGGCAGGTGCAGGCGAGCGATGGGCACATCTCGCGGGGTGTGGTTGCATTCCAGGTCGGCTAACGGTGCGCCGATGAGCGGGCGAGAGCAGAAGATGCAAGGCTGGCGCGCGGCTTGATCTGGTTGCTCAATGATTTCGATCTGCTGTCTGTGCTGCTGCACGCGGTGACGCTCTCGCTGGAGGCTCTGCTGGTGGGCTGCGTGCTCTTTCTGCTTGCTGTGGGGATGCCGGGCGGCGCCGATGAGCGCGCGCTGCGCGCATGCCGCCGCGGCATGGAGTGGGCCGCGCTGGCGATGATTCTGGCGGAGATTGCGTCGGTCGCCGTAGAGAGTGCGCTGGTGGTCGGCAACTCCGGCATGACAGTGGCACAGGCCCTAAGCGGCGGTCCGCTGCTGGCGCATGGGTGCTCCGCATTCTGCGCGCTGATGTTACTGGTGCTGGCGCGATTTTCTCAAGACAGGTTACGTGGCTGGGTGCAGGGGGCTGCGCTGGCGGCTGCGATTGGATTGCTGGGGTCCGCCGTGTCGCTGAGTCATGCCGTGTCGCGGATGGATCATCGCGTCGTGCTGACGACATTTACCGCGCTGCATCACCTGGGGTCTGCAGCGTGGATTGGCGCGATGCCGTTTCTACTGATCGCGTTGAAGCGCACAGATGACATTGCGGTGGCGCGACGGATGGTCGGGCGATTCTCGCGGATGGCGATGGTGTCGGTGGCATTGCTGATTGGCGCCGGCATTGGGCTGGCGTGGTTTTATGTCGCATCGCCATCTGGGCTTTATGGCACCACGTATGGCGTGCTGGTGATGGTGAAGGGATATCTGCTGCTGTTGACCCTGATGCTGGGTGCCGCGAACTGGTATGTGGCGCGCGAGGTCGAGCGCGCGCCGGTGCGCCTGCTGACGCGGCTGCGGCGATTCGCGGAGGTCGAGGTTGCGCTGGGGTTCACCGCGATTCTTGCTGCTGCCGCGCTGACTTCGCAGCCGCCGGCGGCGGATATGCCGATGGAGCGGCTGACGCCGCCGGAGATTGCCGCGCGCATGCGATGGGAGACGCCGCGGTTGAAGAGCCCACCGTTTGTCGCACTGGCGCCGGCGACACCGATCGATGTTGCAGTGAAGGCGGCGCAGTATCAGCCGCCAGCGGCGAGCGATGCGAACGACATGGCGTGGTCGGAGTACAACCACCACTGGGCGGGAGTGGTGGTGCTGCTGGCGGGAGCGCTGGCGCTGGCAAGCCGATTCAAGCGAATGCGCTGGGCGCGCTTCTGGCCTGCGAGCTTCGCAGCGTTGGCGGTGTTTATCCTGCTGCGTGCCGATCCGGAGAACTGGCCGCTGGGGCCGCGTCCGTTCTGGAGCAGCTTCTTTGAGCCGGACGTGCTGCAGCATCGAGCGGCGGCGGCGCTCATTCTGGTTTTCGCGGGGTTTGAATGTGCAGTGCAGGCAGGGAAGCTGCGCGCGGCGTGGACGCAGTACGCGTTTCCGCTGATGTGTGCGGCAGGCGCGGCGCTGCTGCTGACGCACAATCACTCGCTGGCCGACGGCAAGGACGAGGTGCTGGCGCTGATGAGCCATGCGGCGCTGGCGCTGTTTGGCGTAACGGCGGGGTGGGCGCGCTGGCTGGAGCTGCGGCTGCCGAAGGACGAGGGCGAGCAGCGGTTCGCGGGTTATGTATGGCCGGTGGCGCTGATGCTGGTGGGGTTGGTGTTGCTGGACTATCGGGAGATGTAGCATCTGCCATCCAGGCAGTGGCGCCGATAGCGCGGGCTGTCGAGTTCACTTCCTTTGGCCGCATGGCGTGCGACGTATACCTATACCTACAGAAAATTCACTCTACGCGACGATGTGGTACTCGCTGCTGACCAGGCCGCTGGGATAATGGCGCGTTGCTATGTGACGGAGTCGAATGTCATGCGGCAGGGTGCCGAAGAGAGGAATCCCTTCTCCGATGAGGACGGGGACACGCGTGATCGTGAGACGTTGAATGAGTCCTGCGCGCAGGAATTGCTGAATCGTAATGCCACCGTCGACGTAGATGTGGCGGGCACCACTGGCAGCGAGTTGCGCAACGATCTGTTCGGGTGGTCCGGCCATCTGTTCGACAATGCCTCCGCGCGCCGCGGATAGGTCGACGGATTTACTGCTCAGGACCACTACGCGCTTATCACCATAGGGCCAGGCCCCGAGGCTAAGAACTGTCTCGAACGTATTTCGGCCCATCACGATGGCATCGACGCTGGCGATGAATTCGTCGTAGCCGTGCGGTTCGCCGCCGTCGGCCGGCAAAAAGTCGAAACTGCCGCTCGGTCGCGCAATGAAGCCGTCGAGGCTGGTGCCGACAAAGACGGATGCGACCATCGTAAACTCCTGACCTGTGACGGTTTTACTTACGGCGTTGCATGAAGACGACTCCAGAACAGCATAGGCCTGCAGCTTTCTTTGCAGTTGGGAACTGTCTGGGGCTGTAGTGCGTTCTTACAGCAAGTTATCCCAAATCTCACTGCGGCTGCATTTGCTGAGTTACAGTAATAAGTTGCGTTTTGGCGGTCTGGCTCACTCCTGGAGCCTATCTATCTGTCGAGGTACCTATGACATTGTCGCCCCTTCTCCCCCTCCTTCGCCGCCGCTCTGCTTACCTGACCGGCGCTGTGGTATTGCTGTTGGCCGCTCCTGTGCTGATGGCGCAGCGGCTGCCGACGAATGTGCGGCCGGAGCACTACACACTGCATTTGACGCCGGATATCGACAAGGCCACCTTCAGCGGCGATGAGACGATTGACGTGACGCTGGCGCAGCCGGCGGAGTCGATCACGCTGAACGCGGCCGAGCTTCAGTTCCAGTCGGTAACGGCGAACATGGGCAAACGGGAGATGAAGGCCGATGTGTCGCTCGATGCCGAGAAGGAGCAAGCGACCTTCACATTTCCGGGCACGCTGCACGCGGGGCCGGTGAGGCTGAAGATTGCATACACGGGCATTTTGAACAACGAGCTGCGGGGCTTTTATCTATCGAGGGCGGAAGGCCGCCGCTATGCGGTGACGCAGTTTGAGCCGACCGATGCGCGGCGCGCGTTCCCGTCGTTCGACGAGCCGGCGTATAAGGCGACATTTGAGATCAGCATGGTCGCGCCCAAGGGCGACATGGTGATCTCGAACACGAATGTGCTCTCGGACACGGCAGGGCCCGCGATCGGGGAGCACACGGTGCAGTTCGCGCGCACGCCGAAGATGTCCACTTACCTGGTGGCGTTTCTAGTGGGCGACTTCAAGTGCGTGGAGGGTTCGAGCGATGGCGTGCCGATCCGCGCGTGCGCGACACCGGAGCGGGTGAAGTACGCGAATTTCGCGCTGACGTCGGCGGAGTACATCCTGCACTACTACAACGACTATTTCGGCATTAAATATCCGATGCCCAAGCTGGACATGATTGGCATCCCTGACTTTGAAGCGGGGGCGATGGAGAACTTTGGCGCCATCACGTATCGCGAGTCGGACATGCTGGTGGATGAGAAAAACGCGCCAGTGGAGGCGAAGGCGGAAGTGGCGTCCGTGGTAGCGCACGAGATGGCGCACCAGTGGTTCGGCGATATGGTGACGATGAACTGGTGGAACAATATCTGGCTGAACGAGGGATTTGCCACCTGGATGGAAAACAAGCCGCTGGAGGCGTGGAAGCCGGAGTGGCACATCGACGAGGACGTGGCCAGCGAGCTGAACGGCGCGATGAACCTGGATGCACAGCGGGTGACACGTGCGATCCGCGCCGAGGCAACGACGCGGGATGAGATCAACGAGATGTTCGACGGCATCACGTATGCGAAGGGCGGATCGATCCTGCACATGGTGGAGAGCTACCTGGGTGAGGAGACCTTCCGGCAGGGCGTGCACAACTATCTGCAGGCGCATATGTATGCGAACGCGACGGCAGAGGACTTCTGGAATGCGCAGACCGCGAACAGTCACAAGCCGGTCGACAAGATCATGGCCAGCTTCATCAGCGAGCCGGGCGTGCCGCTGCTGACCTTCGGCAAGGTAGCCAACGGTGAAGTACCAGTGACGCAGAGCCGCTTCTTTCTGAACCCGAAGAACGCGCCGGCGACCGCAAGCAGCCAGGTGTGGATGATTCCGGTGTGCTTCAAGTCAGAGGGCACGAACCGCGATTGCGAGCTGCTGGCCAGCAAAGAGGGCACGCTGAAGGTACCGCATGCGCCGATCTTTTACGCGGATGGCGGAGGGGCGGGCTACTACCGCTCGGCGTACACGCAGGAAGATTATGCAGCGCTGCTGTCGCACGTGACCACGCTGACGCCGGTGGAGCGCATCAACGTGCTGGGCGATGAGCTGGCGCTGATGCGCGGGGGCAAGAGCAAGGCGGGAGATTTTCTGTCGCTGGCGGCGAGCCTGAAGGACGATGACAGCGCCGCCGTAACGGAGAACGTGATCGGCGGCATCAACACGCTGTGGGCTCGAGTGGCTGCGAATGAAGCGGAGCGAAAGCAGCTCTCCGCATGGGTGGTTTCCACGTATGGGCCGCGGCTGACGAGCCTGGGTGAGCCGAAAGACGGCGAGACGCCGGAGCAGCAGCAGCTTCGCGCGGAGTTGTTCGGGCTGGTGGGCGGCGTAGGCCAGGATGCAAAGGTCATTGCCGCAAGCCGGCAGCTTGCGGAGGCCTACCTGACAGAACCCGGCAAGGTGAATGCGACGCTGGGGCGGCAGGCGCTGGGCGTGGCGGCAGTCCACGGCGATGCGGCGCTTTTCGATCTGCTGCAGAAGACGGCAGAGGCCTCAAAGGATCCGACCCTCGCCAGCGAGGCGCTTTACGAACTAGCCCGCTTCAAGGATCCGGCATTGATGCGCCGCGCGCTGGAGTACGCAGCCTCCGGCAAAGTGCGGAATCAGGATGCGGTTCACCTGTTCTCCGTAGCGCTGCAGAGCCCGAATACGCAGGACAACGCGTGGCAGTATATCGAGCAGAACTGGCCCAAGGTGAAGGCGCAGTTCACTACCTGGGCGGGCGGGGCGCTCGTAGGCTCGACCGGTGCCTTCTGCACCACGGAGAAGCGCGATGAGGTGAAGGATTTCTTCTCCACGCACAAGGTGGCGGCGTCGGCGTCGGCACTGACGCGGGCGCAGAACTCGATCAACGACTGCGCGGATCTGCGCGCCGAGCAGAGCTCGAACCTGGAGCAGTGGCTCAGCTCGAGTGCGGCGGGACAGATGTAGGCACGAGCAGAGTCAAGATATAGGCTGGCGTGAGCATCGTTCGCGTCAGCCTTCGCGTTTAGTGGGCAGGGCCGCCCGTATCCTGTGTTTCCTTCGCCGGTTTCTCCGTCTTGCGGCGTGTGCGCCAGAAGTCTTCCTGCATGCGTGCTCGCTGCGCAGCGTAGAGCTCGTCAAGGCGCTGGTGCGCGAGTTGCAAGGGCATCTCTTCCACCTGGGTGACTTCGACGTGCTTCACCTGATGCCACGGATAGATGAAGCGGCCGTGCGACGAGAAAGCCGGATTCAGCCCAGCTTTCGACGAGCGATTCGACTTCGCTTTTTACATCCTGCTCATGCTTGATGGGCAGCAGGTCGAAGGATTCGCCGCTGACCAGGAATGCGCGCAGTTGCGCGATGAGCAGGACCTTCGGTTCTTTTTCTTCTTGCGTATCGGGATGGCTTGCCACGCGTGTCTCCTGTCGGTGTCTCACGATTAGGATGGCGATGGGGCGCCAAGCGATGCGCGAGATTGTCTGGCTGGGTTTATTCTGCTGACACCGATTTTGACGCTGTTTCCGGAGGCCCTGATTGACTGCATTTTCCCGCTCCCTTGCTGCAGTGTGCCTGTCGTTCACCATTGCGCTTGGCCATGTCGCGCTGCATGCGCAGGATGAGAAGAAAGACGACACGAAGGCCGAACATAAGGATGAGAAACAGATACCGGTGCCGCCGGAATCGGCTGCGGTGACACACCACGAGTGGAAGGCCGCGGGCACGCCGGTGGCCTACACGGCGACGGCGGGCAATCTGGTGATTCACGATGACGACGACAAGCCGTACGGCAGCGTCTTTTATGTGGCGTACACGCAGGATGGCGTAGCCAACGAGGGCACGCGGCCGATTACGTTTTTGTACAACGGCGGCCCGGGAGCAGCGACGATCTGGCTGCACATGGGCTCGGTGGGGCCGGTGCGGGTGGTGACGGCAAGTCCGGACGCGACCGGCGCGGCGCCCTACAAGCTGGTGCCGAACGAGTACAGCCTGCTGGGAAAGACGGACCTGGTGTTTATCGATGCGGTGGGTACGGGCTTCTCGAAGCCGGTAGGCAAGGCGACGGAGAAGGATTTTGCCGGCACCGACCAGGATGTGAAGGCGTTCGAGCGCTTCATCGAGCGGTACATCACGTTGAACAAGCGGTGGAATTCGCCGAAGTATCTGATGGGCGAGAGCTATGGCACGACGCGCTCAGCAGCGCTGGCCGATGCATTGCAGGAGAAGGGCATCGAGCTGAATGGCGTGGTGCTGGTTTCTTCGATCTTGAACTATGGCGTGCGCGTGCCCGGATACGACACGGAGCCGATCGTCTATCTACCGTCGTACGCGGCGATTGCGTGGTTTCATAACAAGCTGGCGCAGAAACCGGCGGATTTGAAATCGTTTCTGGACGAGGTGCGGCGCTATGCGCGTGGCCCGTATGCAGAAGCGCTGGCGCAGGGCGATGCGCTGCCGGAGGCGGGGAAGGACGCAGTGGCGCAGAAGCTGAGCGCCTATACGGGACTGAGCGTCGAATACCTGAAACAGACCAACCTGCGCATCAACCCATCCCGCTTTCGTAAGCAACTGCTGCGCGGCGAGCGCGAGATCATGGGCCGGTACGACGCGCGCTTTGAAGGCACCGATGAAGATGCCGCGGGAGAGACGCCGGATTACGATCCCTCGGATACCGGGATCTCCGGCGCGTTTATTGCGGCATTTCACGATTATCTGTCGCACGATCTAAACGACGCTACAGCAGATACGTATTATGTGTCGGGGCCGAAGGTGAATGAGTCGTGGGACTGGAAGCACAAGGGCCCGGGAGGAGGCCGCCAGATGCAGTTGCCCTATGTGGCGGGCGACCTGGCGGATGCGATGCGCAAGAACCCGAAGCTGAAGGTTTTTTCGGCGAATGGATATTTCGATCTAGCGACGCCGTTTTTCTCGACCGAATACGATCTGGACCACATGTACCTGGAGCCGGCGCTGCGCAGCAATGTGGAGTTTGGCTATTACCCGGCCGGCCATATGATCTATCTGAATATCGAGGCGCTGAAAGAGTTCCGCGAAGATATGAACAAGTTCTACGCGGAAACGACGCACCCGTAGAGCAGCCTTCCTGATGCGGCGCGTGGGCCGCTTTCTTCACTCCAGTTGTCACTCAATTGTCGCTGGTGTGCGTGCGGCGCAACGCTTCGGCGCGGCGCGGGCACGGCTCATCGCATCGCCGCGCTGTTTCATCACTCTGCTGCTGACCCACCCGTTCTCTCCGACTTAAGGTGAGCCCACCAAGTCGCTGAGGAGGGTGCCATGCAACGCAACTCTCACGTCACACTTTGCGCGGGCCGCATATGCAGTTGGTCCGGCGCGCATCTTTGCTGCTTTGGCCCTCTACCCTGTCTGCTCGTCCTCGCGGCGCTGCTGTATGCGGCACCGGCAGCGTTCGCGGACACGCTGAATCCGGCAGTGGTGCCGTTTCACTTCGTCCGCGGATTTGCTGTGATGGTGCCAGTGACGGTGAATGGGAGCGGACCCTACGACTTTATGCTGGATACCGGCTCGACGATTACATCGGTGGATCGTGAACTGGGACAGGAGCTGGCGCTTCAGTCGCAGGGGCAAGGCGTGGTGATGACGCTGGCGGAGCGTGCGTCGACATCGTTGGCGGTTGCGCGGCGCGTGGCGTTTGGGCCGGTGATAGAGCAAAACGTGGAAGTGATGGTCCGCGACCTGAGCGGCCTTCGCCACATTGCTCCGACAGCGCGAGGCGTGCTGGGGCAGAACGCGCTGAACCATGCCGACTTTTTGCTGGACTATCGGCACAAGTTGATGGAGTTCGACACGGATGGCGAGCTTGCGCGCTCGCTCAAGGGGCATCATGTTCCGCTACGCCGGGAACTGGTCGAGGGCAATCCGCAGTATGCCAACCTCGCGGTGCATGCAAATGTGAATGATAATGGCGCACGCACGATCGATTTTCTGCTGGATTCCGGTGCTGCGTCGATGGTGCTCTTTGGTGAGGCGGAGAACGACGGGATAGAACGTCCGCTGAGCTTTGTGGCCGATACGGCGGGCCGGCAACTGGTGTCGAGCGTCCACGATATTCAAATAGTGATTGACGGCAACTCCAGGGAGGTGGCGACTAATGTGCTTGCCTCGAGAGCGGCGGGGAAGGATATCGGAGGCCTGCTGCCGACCAATATCTTCGGGCGCATCTACATCTCAAACAGCGGAGGATTTGCGATGTTCGAGCCGAAGACGAAAAAGCCGGCACCGCTGGATCACATGATCGCGGGCATCGCTCCGCAAGCGGCGCCTGGGGGTGGAAGATGAGCCTCGCGGCTTGCCGGGCATTGCCTTAGATATGCGCGAGTATGTGGCGCAGCTTTTCCACGGCCGCGGGCATCCGTTGGGCCGCGACGTTCCCGTAGCCGAGCACAAAGCCCTTGCGAACATTTTTGGTCATGTAGCTCCGCGACAGCGGCCACAGCCATACACCCGCTGCCGCCGCTTTGTGTGCGATGGCTACATCATCGCGGTCGGAGCGAAACGCCGCGGTGAGGTGCATCCCGGCTTCCGCGCCATGTATCTCAAGAGCCTTCCCCAGGGTCTTGCCGAGCTGATCGACCAACGCCTTGCGCCGGCCGCTGTAAAGCAGGCGCATGCGACGGATGTGCCGCGCAAAATGGCCTTCCCGCATGAAATCCGTAATGACCTCCTGATAGAGGTATGGCGGAAAGATATCGATCGTGTACCGCGCTGCGGCAAAGCGTTCCACCAAATCCGGAGGGATGACCATATAGCCGAGCCGCAGCGATGCGAAGAGAACCTTGCTGAAGGTTCCGATGTAGATCACGCGCGAGTTGGTGTCCAGGCCTTGCAATGACGAGATTGGCGCGCTTTCGAACCGGTATTCGCTGTCATAGTCGTCCTCGATGATCCACGCGCCGTAGCGTTGCGCCCAGTTCAGCAGTTGGAGCCGACGAGAACGCGCTCATGGTGCTGCCCCAGGGATATTGATGGGAAGGCGTAACATAGGCGGCTCGGGCCTGGGCGCATCGCTTGATCCCGGCCGGGACATTCAGCCCCTCATCATCCACGGGCACTGGGATTGGCCGGCATCCGGCTGCGGCAAAAACATTTCGCGCCAATCTGTAGCCGGGCTCTTCCATCCACACGGAGACGCCGGGATCGAGCAGGACCATGGTGGCGATTTGCAGCGCCTGCTGCGAGCCGGAAACGATCATGATCTGTTCCGGCTCGGCCTGCACCGCGCGTGCTATGCGCAGGTAGTCGCAGATCGCTTCGCGAAAGCGCCTGGTCCCCATCGGATCGATGCAGTGGATGGCGCGCGCGTTGGGATCCCTCGAGTGATGTGTCACGAGCCGCGACCAGATGGCGAAGGGGAACTCTTCAAATGCCGGTTGATGTACTGCGAATGCGCCCAGTCCGGCATGCCAGGGTGATCGGGGCTCTATCGGACACAGCAGCGCCCGTCGAGCGACAGAACGCGGCCCGGAGGCTTTTTGCGTGCGGCCGGTGGCCGGGCGTTTGACCTGCGTGAGATGTTCGGGAAGCGAGTGGCTGACGAATGTTCCCGCGCCCTTGCGCGTTTCGAAATAGCCTTCCGCCAGCAGTTGGGCGTAAGCGCCGAGGACGGTGATGCGGGAAACATTCAATTCTGCGCTCATGGCGCGCGTGGAGGGCAACCGCTGACCTGCGCGAAGGTCTCCGCGCGCAATTGCAGCCCTGAGCGCTCTATAGACCTGCGCATGAAGCGGCTGCGTGCTGCGGCGGTCCATCGAGATGACAGGAGTAAATGCGCCGGAACGTTTTGCCATGTCCTCATAATAGTGGTTCAGGCCGGCGGGGTCTTTGAGCTCATTCCGCGGACCACATCACCTGCGTTTCGTGGAATCTCTCCGTGGCGGCGAACGTGCGCCTGGAACAACCGTCGTCGTGAGAGTAGAACCACTTCCGCTGGAACGCATAAGACCACTGGATCCATAGCGCGTCCGCCGGCGTCCTTATATAGGGCCGATGCCGTAAATCTCTCGAAGGCCAGGAGTGACCAGGATGCCCGGAGCAGATCTTTCCCGTACCTTGAAGTTGGCGCTCATCCTTGGAGCTGTGTTGCTGACCACGCTTTCCGGACAAGCGTGGCAGCAGCCGATGAGTGGCATGTCCGGAATGTCAGTGGCGAGGACGGATCCTTCCGGTCACGTGTGCGATGACATGGGCAGCAGCATGGGCAGCATGAATGTGATGGGTGCAAGCATGGGCGCCATGACGAACCACATGTGCATTACTCCGACGCGGCCAAAGCAGCCTGGCGATGAAGAGCGAGCCAAGGCGCTGGTGGCCGAGGTCAGGGCAGCCATCGAGAAGTACCAGGACTACAAGAAGGCCATAGCCGACGGGTACATTCAGGCGAATCCGGAGGTGGTGCAGCCGCAATACCACTTCATCAACACGGCGAATACGCGACTAGCGGACACCCAATTCGACCCGGCGAGGCCATCGGCGCTGCTCTACTACCAGACGCCGACGCAGCACTTCAAGCTGGAGGGTGTGATGTACACCGACAGCACGAGTGCGAGTGAAGATGAATTGAACGAGCGTGTTCCGCTGAGCATTGCGCGCTGGCATGAGCACATTAACTTCTGTGCGGCTCCGGCCAACAAAGTGAAGGAATACCACGGCGCGCATCCCAAGTTTGGGATGTTCGGTTCCATCCACACAGCGGAAGCCTGCAACGCCGAGGGTGGCACCTTTATGCCAGTCATCTTCAGTTGGATGATCCACGTCTTCCCGTACGAGGACAACCTGAAGGATCAGTTCTCCATGAACGACGATGCTGCCCACGTGCACTGAGCGTAAGCACGCAACTCGCAGCACCAATCAGGACTGACCCGCAGACCTACGCAGACATTAGGAGATGTGCTGGGTGAAGCGGCGCTGGAGCTGCTGTGAGATCGATTGAAGCGGAAGCAACGATGGCAAGATCAAGCGGACAAAGATCGTGCTTAGCGCGACGCCGCTGTTCCTCTTTCGCGAGCTTTAACTTCAGGATCATTTTCATCATGGGGGGTCCCATCCGAACGCAGATTCAGGATGGCACGGCGGCGCGACCCGAGGTGTTAAGGAGGCAATAAACTTTGACCGGAAGGTCGGCGATGCCATTACGGAAGTTTCGATGGCGTTACAAAATCTGGTAGCTTCTCCGGCCATTCGCTGGAAGTGGTAGCTGCAAGAAGGTTTACGGGATTCGCGATCTTACCGGGTACTCGCGTGCTTCGCGTGTCCCGTGCCTCCCGCCCTGGATCGACAATTCATCCCAGATGGCGGTCGATTGCGGAGATTTCACGAAGAATCAGAGGATGGCAGGATGAAGAAGATCGAAAACGTATAACGGTGGGTTGGAGCGATCGAGCCACATCGTTAATTTAATGGTCGGGGCGGAGGGATTCGAACCCCCGACCCTCTGCTCCCAAAGCAGATGCGCTACCAGGCTGCGCTACGCCCCGACACTAAACCGTTTCTACAAATACACGCTCCGGTCAGCTCTTGCGAAGTGCCGCTTTTCTTGACGGAAAAGCCGCGTCAGGTTTGTCTCAAGAGCCGAATCCATTGTGCAAACGGTCGTAGTCGATTGTATCAAGTTGCCCAGGGCGTCGAAGAGAGTGCCCGATGAGGTTGGAACCATTGTGCGATCTATGGCAGGGCGCTACATGCGCATGGTAAATAGCGCGTGCAGCAGCCACGCCACGAACAGAACAGGCACGGCGAGGATCGCACAGACGACGAGGGCCACGCCCGCGAGGAAGAACCAGTCGCCCCAGTGGCGGCGGTGTGGCTGCTCCAGGTGGCGGGTCAGCAGCGCGTAGTTGCGGCGGTTGGCCTTCCATGCGATGTCGAAAATGTCGCCGAGGAGCGGCACGGTGCCGATGATGACGTCGAGCGCAAGGTTGACCAGCATGCGGGCAACCGTGACGTAGGGTGCGCCGCGCATCCATGCCGCCAAAATAATGATGCAGGAGGCGAGGCCGGCGAGGATGTCGCCGATGCCGGGAATGAGGCCGATGATGCCATCCAGCCCGAAGCGGATGGAGGTTCCCGGGATGCGAAACCAGGAGTCGAGGACGCGGCTGAGCAGGTCGAGATTTTCGTCGCGGAAGATGCGGTCGCCGGCGGCGACGCGCCCGGCAGGCGGAAGGATTTCGGGTTGGCGTTGCGTAGCCATAATCGCGGCTCTCATCGGAGTGCTGGAGCGCCCTTGCAGCGGCTTTGTGATCGGCTCATGATGTTACAATCACAAGGTCGCGATGGAAAGCTTCATGGCGGCTATAGTTCAGCGGCAGAACGCCTGACTGTGGCTCAGGATGTCGTGGGTTCGATCCCCACTAGCCGCCCCAGCAAGCCCTCACCTATCTGATCATGCCTGCCCACCCGCACACCGTCTATGCCGGCACCTCCGGTTGGGCTTACGCGAGCTGGAAGCCGGGCTTCTATCCAGCGAAAACCCCTGCAGCTCGCATGCTGGCATACTACGCGTCGCAACTGAACTCTGTGGAGGTGAACTTCACCTTCCGGCAGTTACCCACGGAAAAGCAATTGACGACATGGCTGGACGCGGCGACGGAGGGGTTTCGCTTCTCCTTCAAGGCGCCCCAGGCGGTCACGCACCTGAAACGGCTGCGTGAGTGCGGCGATGCGCTGGCGGCGCTGAAGGCTGCGCTGCTGCCTGCCGAACGCGCGGGAAAACTGGGAGTCGTGCTTTTCCAATTGCCGCCAAACTTTCGCGCTGATGTGGAACGGCTGAAGATATTCCTGGAAGATGTGGCGCGATTGAAGTTGCGTGCAGCGTTTGAGTTTCGGCATGAGTCCTGGTTTGAGGACTCGACCTATGCGGCGCTGGAGCAGGGCAACGCCGCCTTATGTATTGCGGAAAGTGACGAATTGCAGACACCGCAGCGCCGGACCGCGGACTTTCTCTGCTACCGGCTGCGGCGCAGTGCTTACAGTGAAGCGGACCTGCAGGAGATAGCCCTGCGCTTTGCCAAGGATGCCGAGCGGGGTGATGTATACGCGTACTTCATGCACGAAGATGCGCCGGATGGTCCGCTGCGTGCGCGCGCTGTGCTTGAGGCGCTGGCGCAGTGATGACGCCGTTGATCGAGCCGGCGGCGAAGGCTGTGGCAGCCTGGCAGAGCACGTTTGCGCCGCGCCGGTTTCTTCGCAACGGACATCTGCAGACGCTGGCTGGTAATTTTCTTCCACGTCAGGCGCTGCTGCCGATTCCTGAAAATGACCTGATCGAAGTAGAGCCTGGGCGTGATGGGCTGATGCCCAGCCGCGTGTTGTGCCAGAGCCATTGGCAGCCGCAGGCGGGGCAGGGCGACACGGTGCTGTTGGTGCATGGGCTTGAAGGTTCCTCGAATTCGCAGTACGTGCGCGGCAACGCGGCGCGCTTCTATGCAGCGGGATGGAATGTGGTGCGCATGAATATGCGCAACTGCGGCGGGACTGAACGTGAATGCCCCACGCTCTATCACTCCGGGTTGTCGGGTGATGTGCTGGCCGTGGTGCGGCACTACCAACGCACGCGCGATGCGCAGCGGTGGTGGTTGGTGGGCTATTCGATGGGCGGCAATCTGGTGCTGAAGCTGGCAGGTGAACTGGGCCGGGATGCAGCGCCCCTGTTGCGCGCGGTGGCGGGGGTATCTCCGGTGGTCGATCTCGCGCCATCGGCGGATGCTCTGCACGATCCGGCGAATCGCATCTATGAATGGAAGTTCCTGCGCGGGCTGATCCAGCGCTATGCGTACAAGTGTGAATTATTTCCGAAGATATTCGATCCGAAACGAAGCCGCGGTGTGCGCTCCCTTCGCGAGTTTGATGATCGGGTGATGTCGCCTTACTGCGGCTTCTCCGGCGCGGACGATTACTATCATCGCGCGGCGAGTGCACGGGTTGCAGACCGCATCGCGGTGCCGACGCTGGTGCTGCATTCGCTCGACGATCCGTTTATCCGGATGTTGCCGGAGACGCGCGCTACGCTGCTCGCGAATCCGCATGTGCATCTCATCGAGACCGAACATGGCGGCCACTGCGCATTTCTTGCGCCGGCGTTGGGATACGACGGCTACTGGGCGGAACGGCTTCTGTTCGATTTTCTGCATGCGCAGGCCGGGACGCAGTGATGGAGACGGACTGGAGCGTTGCCGCAGGTGCTGACGATCCGTTGATCGAAGCGGGCTGGTCGGATGCGTCGAGCGGACTTGCATGGGTGGATTTACGGGTCGGCGCGGAGACACAGCAAAGTCGCATCGCTGCGCTGCCGGAGGCGGCTGCATCGCCCGCGATGGCGAAAGCATTGGCGCTGCTGAATGCACCGCATGGTCTGTTGATGACGACGAAATGCGATCGATGGCAGATGAGCGAAGAGGAGCGGGCGGAGCTTGCGGATGCACTCGATGGGCATGTGGCTGCGTGTGGCGTTGGCTCGTACGTGGATGTGCTGATGGTGCATGCGGTGCCGATGTCCGATTTCCTTCTGCACGAGGAGTGGGCGCGCACAACGGCGCGCCGCTGCGCTGCGCTCCCGATCGATAACGCGCGTGTGGAACTGGTCGTGCGGCCCGCGCACAACGACGCTGTCTGGGGCTACGGACTCACGATGTACTGCTATGCGGGCGGTGCGGATGAGCGTGGTGCCGAGGAAGCATGGAGCCGCGCGATAGAGCAGACGGTGCCCGTGCTGATCGCGACGGCAGGGTCGATGTTTGCGTCGCCCGAAGAGACGGGCGGCGCATGATGGTAGGCGTGGCAGCACTCGCCTGTGCTGCGCTGATGTGCGCGACGCAGCAGATTGCGCCGCTGACGCCAATTCCTCCGCAGCAGGCAAGTGCGCTCGCGACCGCGCAGCAGTTGGTGCACGACGGCAAGTTTGCACAGGCGGATGCCATGCTTCGTCCGCTGATTGCGGCCGAGCCGAAGGCGGCGGAGCCGCGCTATCTGCTGGCTTATGCCTTGCTACGCGAGGACAAACCGGCGGAGTCGCTGACGGAATACACCAGCGCGGCAGCCCTGCGCACGCCCACGGCTGCGGAGTTGCGGAGCGTCGCGCTCGACTATGTGCTGTTGAAGTCTCTGCCCGATGCGGACCGGTGGATGAGCCGCGCGCTGGCTATGGATGCAAACGATGCGGAGACCTGGTACGCAATGGGCAGGCTGCGCTACACGCAGGGCCGATACAGCGATGCGCTGACCTGCTTTGAAAAGACACTTGCGTTGAATCCGCGGAGCGTGAAGGGCGAAAACAACCTGGGACTGGCATACGAGGCGCTGAATCGCAACGACGACGCCGTGCGCGCCTATCGCACTGCGATTGCAGGGCAGAAGGGTGATCCGGCGCCGAGCGAGCAGCCGCTGCTGAACCTGGCGATCGTGCTGCAGCATCGCAATCAATTGCCGGAAGCGCAGCAGTTGCTGGAGCAGGCGGCGACAATTGCGCCGAAGGACCCGCGCATTCACGAGAACCTGGGCCAGGTCTATCTGCACACGGCTCGCGCGGCGGATGCGGTGAAGGAGTTTGCCGATGCGGTGAGGCTTGCACCGCAGAATCCCCGCTACCACTACCTGCTGGGACAGGCGTATCGACGCACGGGCGACGAGGGGCACGCAAAGCAGGAGTTTGCGCGGTCCGCAGCGCTGAACGGCGCGCATTCAACACCCGATCAGCAGTGACTCACTTATAAGACGCAGATGCACAAAAGTGCGTGACGATACAATGAGAGTCACCCACCTGCCGGCGGGCGAGTAGCTCAATTGGATAGAGCATCAGCCTTCTAAGCTGAGGGTTGTGGGTTCGATCCCCGCCTCGCCCACCAATTCGATGAAATAACTCGACGTCGCGTGACAGCATCCAAGCCAGTGCCGTGACGATTTCTCCTGTAAGACTTCTGCGTGTATGGGCAATCTGTGCAGTTGCTTTTTTCGTGCTTGTCGCGGACGCTTCACCATCGGCTCCGGCTTCCAGCCAGCCTGAAGATGCGCGTGCGTTCGTACGCGCCGTCGTCGCCAATGAGCTAGCGGCAGATGCCAGTGACCAGAGCCTGTGGATGTATCGGGATGACAACAAAGTTCCGGGCACGCATACGGTGAAGCTTGTGATTGAAACTTCTCAGGGCGATCTTTCCCGGACACTGGAAAGAGATGGTCAGCCCTTGTCGCCGCAGGCGCAGCAGGAGGATGAACAGACGATGGATGCTTTTGTCCACGACGCGGAGCTGCGCCAGAAGCAGAAGCGCCGGCATGAGCAGGACGCGGAGAAGGCGAACGCATTGACGAAACTACTTCCTGACGCTTTTTTGTGGACGTTTACAAACCGGGGTAGCGATGGAACGACGTTGCGCTTCGAGCCAGACCCGCAGTTCGATCCACCTACCCGCGAAGCACGCGTCTTTGCGGCGATGGCGGGTGTCATGGTCGTGAATACCAGGCAGAAACGCATTCAGCAGCTGAAAGGAATGCTCACCCGGGATGTCAATTTTGGATATGGGCTACTGGGTAAGTTGCAAAAAGGCGGAACGTTTGAGATCGAACGGCAGCAGATCGCTCCGAGGGTATGGAATATCACGGCGACCCATATCCACATTCAGGGTCACGCGCTGATCTTCAAGAGCATCGGCGAACAGCAGGATGAAGTGACCAGCCACTATCGTCCAACGCCGGAATCGCTAAGCCTGGACGCCGCTGCGCAGATGCTCAAGACCGGTGCAGCGGCGCGTGCGTTGGAATAACGGGCGTAGGTTTGAGCGGCTAGGCCGCAGGTCTTGCACCGTGCCGATGCACCGCGCATGCTTTCTGGATCTTCCGTTCGTAACTGTTCCACTCGATGCGATAGTCATCGATCTTGTGCTGGAGAGCGTCCGGGCTCAGGACCGCTGATTTTCCGAGGAACCATTCGTGGCGAAGAATGTGAAATTCAAGCTCAGCTTGCCGGTTGCGCCAGCAGGAAACTGCGTCTGGATGATGCATTGCAGCACCTCAACGTGGGGTTTGTCGAGACAGTCTATTGTTAGATCAGGCGCTGCAGCTTAGGCAAGAGGGATTTCGGCGGCCGCGGGAGCGGCCCTGTGCATATTGTAAATCTCTTTTGTTTTGAACGACTTACTCAGTAAATAGAACAGTCATGGATGCTTGTTCTGATATGCGCGTAGCGACAGGTTCCCTGACTAACGATGTTGCATCAACGTGACCACCAGGCTGCTGACTCCATTCCAGGTAATTTGGACGCCGATGCAGAGCAGCAGGAACGCGATCACCCGTACGATGCCATGGGCAGTTTGCGGCGAGATTTTTCGCGTAATCAGTGGCGCATAGGCGTAGGCCAAATAGACGAATACGCAGAGCAGGATCACGGCAATCAAAATGCCGAGATGGCCGAACAGGTCCGGGACCAGCCGGTGTGTGGAAGCGTGCGCGGTCAGCGTCAGCATGATGACGATGCACCCGGGGCCCGCGGTGATGGGGAAGGTCAGCGGGTAAAACGTCTTCCGGTTGAGCTCTTCAATATCTAAATCTGAGGTTTGGGCCTGGTCTTGTTTCTCTTGTTGATGGGCCGCGGCGCCCTGCTTATTGAGCAGCGACCATCCCATCGCCGCCAGCACCAGACCGCCGGCCACCTCGACGATGGGCAGCGAAACGCCGAAAAAGGAGAGCAGGGCCGCTCCGATGAGCTCGATGACGAGCAGAAAGAGGACGGTGTTGATCGCGATCCTGCGCGCGAGGCGGCGGTATACCTCCGGAGGAGCCGCGCCGACCAGCCCGTAGAAGACCAGGGCCGAACCCAGCGGATTCACAAGCGGCAACAAGGCGCTGAAGGCGAACCCAAATTGGCTCCAGACGAGGCGAAGCATGGGTGTGACTGTAGCAGAAGCTCCGATTGGCGAAAGGGAATCGGGAGATAAGAGGGGCGCCTGCATGCGTGTTTCTGCCTATATCCATTAAGAGAAATGCTTTAGGCTTCCATCAAGCGATGAGGCGATTCTGGAGTGCGAACGGTGTTGCCGTCGGGAGCGTGTTGCTGGCTCTGCTGGGGGGCTGTTCTCGCGGCCACTCGCACACCATCGCCGTGGTGCCCCAGACAACCGCGCAGGAGATATGGGAGGCGGAGCACGCCGGCGTGGCCAAGGCTCTGCTCGGAACGCGATGGAAGGAGCGATGGAATGGTCCCAGCAGCGAGACCGAGGTGGACCGGCAGATCGCGCTGGTGCAGCAGGCGATCCGGCAGCGCGATGGCGGTCTGATCCTGGCGCCCGACCATCCCGTCGCGCTGACGACAGCGGTGCGCATGGCCGCGGAGCAGGGTATGCCGGTGGTGGTGATTGACGCGACGTTAAACCTGCCGGCTTCGCTCCATGTGGACTATCTGCTGAACGATGAGCAGCGGACCGGTGAACTGGTGGCAGACCGGATCGGCACCATTCTGCATGGGCAAGGCTCGGTGGCGGTGCTGGGCGAGACGACGGCGCTGATGGGCACGGTCGCACGCGCCGAGGCCTTTCGCCAGAGGATGTCGGCGCGCTACCCGGAGGTCACCGTGCTGGACCCGCTGCCGGGCAGATTTCGCACCAATCTGGCGGAGCAGGACACGGAGGAGTTGCTGGCGAGCCATCCGGAGCTCAACGCGATCTTCACCTTGACCGTAGGCGCGACGCGGGGCGTGTATCGCGGACTCAAGTTGAAGCAGCGCATACCGCAGGTCCGACTTGTCGCATGCGATCAGGATCTCGATCTGGTGTATTACCTGCGACGGGGCGAGATCGATTCGCTGGTGGCGGAAAACACCTTTGCCATGGGCTATCGCGCGACGCGATTGATAACGGAACATCGCGCGGGGACGGCGGACCGGCAAGCTGCTCACGTATTGCGCTTTGCGCCGCGACTGGTGACGCGCGAAAACGTCGACACGGCGGAGATCCAGCAGATGCTGAATATGGACTGGAGACCGACACAGTGAGGGGCAGCAGCCGCACGTGGTGGATCGTCGCGCTGGTTGCCGCCGCGGTGTTTGCGGGCGGCATCGCGGCGTGGCGTTGGTTTGCGGCTGCGCGTCCTTATTATCACGATGATTTTGCGCAGGGCCGCGCCGATGAATGGCATGCCGTGGGCGGGGCATGGCGGCTGGCTGAGGGCGCCATGCATAACGATTCCGACGAACGCGGCGCCAAGACGCTGGCGGGCTCGCACCGCTGGCGCGACTATCGCCTGCAGGCCGACGTGGAGTTGCTGGGCGAGGGCGGCGACGCTGGGGTGGTGGTGCGGTCGAACGATGAGGAGCCGGGCGTGGATGCATACAACGGCTACTACGTCGGGGTGCGAATGTACGACAACTCGCTGTTGCTCGGGCGCTCGGATCATGGGTGGCTGGAGGCGCCCCCCGTGCCCCTGCCGAACCTGCGCAGCCATGCGTGGTATCACCTGGACGTCGCGGTGGTGGGGTGCAGCATAGCGGCGACGGCCGGCGAAGTCGGTTCGGCGCAGGTGACGCGCGCGCTATTTGAGGAGCCGGATTGCGTGCGCAGCGGCCGCATCGGTTTGCGCTCCCTGGCGACGGGCGCCGCGTGGCGCAATGTGCGGGTGCAGCCCGCAAAGGAGGATGACCTGGCTCTGCTGGCGGGACCGTCGCCGCGCGTGATTCATCCGGATTTTCCGAAGAGCGAAGCGGCATTCAACGCGGCCCACAATTTTCCTACCTTCGATGACGCGGCGTTGCGCCGGCGCTTCTTCGGCGATCGGGGGCCGGAGCCCGCGATTACACCGATCGCACATGTGACCCCGCCGCTGCGTGGAAAGAAGGCAGCATTAGTAACCGTCCGTGGCACAGTCTCGCTCACCTCACCAGCGCTTTTTATCCAGGACGACTCGGGCGGGATAGCGCTCTCCGATCCGATTGCGCCGGCACTGAATCTGGGCGATGAAGTGGAGGCCACGGGGACACCATCGGAATCGGGCGATCCGATCGGGGCAACGGCGCTGCTGCTCCATGCGCGCGTGCGGCTGCTGTGGGATCACACGCCGGCGGCGCCTTTGTCCATCACCGCAGGGCAGGCGGCCACCGGCAACTTCGATGCCCGGCTGGTCGAGCTGCAGGGCACGCTGATAGGCATGCATGAAGAAGCAGACAGCAAGATGCTGGTGCTGGAGCTGGCAAACGGGGCACAGGCATTTCGCGCGTTCGTTCCGGCAGGCCAATCGACGCAGTTTTACCGGCGCCTGACACCGCGGAGTCTGCTGAACCTGCGCGGCGTGTGCACGCTGGACCGGCGGTACACCGAGGGTGTGACATCGTTTGCGCTGCTGCTTCGTTCGACCGAGGATATCGACCGCCTGGCGGGACCTCCATGGTGGACACCGTCGCGACTGGCGGAGATCGGGTCGGCCATCCTGCTCTTGTGCCTGCTGGGACAGTATCTCTATGGCCGCGCGAAGCAGTGGCGCTGGCGAGCGATTGTGCAGGAGCGCGAGCGGCTGGCGCACGAGCTGCACGATACCCTCGCGCAGAGCTTCGCCGGCGTTGCCTTCCAACTGCAGGGCATTCGCAATGGACTGGAACAAGCCGATTCCGCGGGGATTGCGCGCGTGAACCAGCAGATCGACCTCGCATGCGATGTGGTGCGGCAGACGCATGAGGAGGCGAGCCTCAGCATCGCGATGCTGCGCGAGGAGTGGCCGGCAGGCAAGGAGCTTGGCGCAGCGCTCGAAGAGTGTGCCGCGAGCATTGTGGCAGGGGGCGATGTGCGGATTGTGCGGAAAGGACGAAGTGAGGGGCGCGGCGTGCCCGCACATATTCCGGTTCGCGTGGCGGATGCGCTGTTTCACATCGGCCGGGAAGCGATCGTGAACTCAGTCCGCCATGCCGATCCGCGGCAGATAG
This sequence comes from uncultured Acidobacteriaceae bacterium, assembly GCA_963750845.1. Taxonomy (GTDB): domain Bacteria; phylum Acidobacteriota; class Terriglobia; order Terriglobales; family Acidobacteriaceae; genus KBS-83. Next base: position 272,585 of record CAVVSP010000004.1, on the reverse strand, counting down.
TGCTGTCGATTGAATACGAGGTGAAGCGTGTCATTCTTAGGGTGGAAGATGAAGGCGGCGGTTTCGATGCGGCGCAGCAGACGCGCGGCTTCGGCCTGCGCGGCATGGAAAAGCGCGCGCGCAGTATCGGTGCGCAGCTTGCGGTTACCAGCCAGACAGGTAAGGGAACACGGGTGCAGGTGACGGCGCCGCTGGAAGAGCACATGAGCGCGCGAGGGTTTTTTGGCACGGCGTGGAGCCGGTTGCGACAGCGGATGGCATGGCTGCGGAGCGGGGTAGCCCGCCGCATGGGTTGGGCAGGCGAAGCCGCAGTCCAGCGCAGCCACGGCCGCATCAGTTGACACATCGCCGGTGAGCCGATAGCGTTATTGCAACGGAGAGAATGCATCGCATGACGTCCCATCGCCACCATCGCCATCCCCATCATCACCATGTGGCGAACGTGTCGGCGGACTCCTCCGGAAGATAAGCAAACCCGAGATCAGGTCCAGCAGCCCGCCGATGCGAAAGCAACGGTGGGCTTTTTGCATTTCAGCAAAGAATATGGAGAGGACACGTGAGCAGCGACGCAACAATCGACTTCGCAAAGATGGATGGACTGGTACCCGCCATCGTGCAGGATGCCGCCAGCAAAGAGGTGCTAATGGTCGGCTTTTTCAATGACGAGAGCTATCGGCGAACGCTCGAGAGCGGCTTTGTCACCTTCTGGAGCCGCACCCGGCAGAAGCTGTGGATGAAGGGCGAGACGAGCGGCAACCGGCTGCGCGTCGTGAAGGCATTTACGGACTGCGACCGGGACACGCTGCTGTTCGAGGTGGTGGTGGAAGGCGACGGCCTGGTCTGCCACGAGGGCACGGTGAGCTGTTTCACGCGGCCAATTGAGAGTCGCAGCCGAGGTGCGCGCGTGACCGCATCGGTGAAGAAGCTGAAGCTCGGCATTCCCAAAGGCAGCCTGCAGGATGCGACGATAGCGCTGTTCGAACGGGCGGGCTGGCGCATTTACGCGAATGGCCGCTCCTATTTTCCGCAGATCGACGATGCCGAGATTGAGTGCATGCTGATCCGCGCGCAGGAGATGGCGCGCTACGTGGCGAAGGGCGTGCTCGATGCGGGCCTGACCGGCATCGATTGGGTGGTGGAAAGCGGCCTGGATGTGGAGAGCATGGCCAGCCTGACCTATGCAAAGCAGAGCCGTAACAAGGTGCGCTGGGTGCTCGCGGTGCCGGAGGACTCGCCGTACCAGCGCGCGGAGGATCTGGAAGGCAAGACCATTGCCACCGAACTGGTAGAGGTATCAAAGAGATATTTTGCGGCCAAAGGTGTGAAGGCGCGCGTGGAGTTCAGTTGGGGCGCTACGGAAGTGAAGCCGCCCACTCTGGCGGATGCGATTGTTGAGGTGACGGAGACCGGCAGCTCACTGCGAGCGAACCGTCTGCGCATCATCGATACCGTAATGGAGAGCGAGACGCACCTGATTGCGAATCGCAGCGCGATGCAGGATGTGTGGAAGTGTGAGAAGGTGAAGAACCTGGCGTTGATGCTGAACGGCGCGATCGCGGCGCAGGGCCAGGTGGGCCTGATGCTGAACGTGCGAAGACAGCACCTGGATGCGGTGCTGCAGGTGCTGCCGGCGCTGAATTCGCCGACGGTTTCTCCGCTGCGCGATGCGGAGTGGACGGCAGTGAACACGATTCTGGAAGAGGGCGTGGTGCGCGATGTGCTGCCGCGTCTGAAGGCCGCCGGAGCAACCGGGATCGTGGAGTATCCACTGAATAAAGTCGTCATCTAACGCAGGCGTTGTTGGTTCAGGAGGAGCACCTTGGAAGTACTGACAACCAGCGGTAGCGGAGCCAGGAAGGTGGAGCGGCTGCTCCAGTCACTGGAACAACGCGGCTCAGTGAATCTGGATCGCGTGGAGGGGCAGGTGCGGCGCATTGTGGAGGACGTGCGGGAGGGCGGCGATCGCGCTCTGCTCGCGGCCCGCGCACACTTCGATGGTGTGCCGCAGAAGGAGCCGCTGCGCATCGCTCCGGGCGATCTGCATCGCGCGTGGCAGGAGACGAGTCCCGAGTTGCATGCTGCGCTTAAGCTGGCGGCGCGCAATATCACCGAGTTCGCCAAGCGCCAGTTGCCGCAGGAATGGGACACGGAGCCCGTGCCCGGTGTGAAGACGGGACAGCGCGTGCGGCCGCTGGCTGCGGTGGGTTGTTATGTTCCGAGCGGGAGACATCCGTTGCCGTCGTCGTTGCTGATGACGGCGATCCCGGCGAAGGTAGCCGGAGTAAAACGCATCGTGATTGTGTCGCCGCGGCCGGCGCGGGAGACACTTGCTGCCGCCGCGCTGCTGGACATCGACGAGGTATACCAGGTGGGCGGTGCGCAGGCGATTGCGGCGCTTGCGTATGGGACGCCGTCGCTGCCGCGTGTCGACAAGATCGTCGGTCCCGGCAACCTGTATGTCACAGCGGCCAAGCGGATGGTCGCCTTCGACTGCGGCATCGACATGCTGGCGGGGCCAACCGAAATTGTTGTGTGCAGCGAGCGCGGACATCCGGAGGCGATTGCCGCCGACCTGGTCGCGCAGGCGGAGCACGATACGGAGACGCTCAGCCTGCTGGTGACCTCGCAGTCAGCGTTGGCAAAGCAGGTAGTGCGCGAGGTGAAAGAGCAATCGCGTAGCAATCCAGTGGCCCGGCAGGCCCTGCGCAAGCACGGCTACGTGATTGTCACAGGTACAAAAGAGCAGGCGCGGGAGATCGCCAACCGGCTCGCGGCAGAGCATTTGACCGTCGATAGCGAAGAGGACCTCGCCTGGGTCCAACACGCCGGCTCCGTTTTCATCGGCAATTGGTCGTCGCAGCCGCTGGGCGACTATGTTTCCGGGCCGAACCATACGCTGCCGACCGGGGGAGCGGCGCGCATTCGTGGCGGCCTCAGCGTGATGGACTTCCTCAAGTTGGTGACCGTGCAAAGCTACACAGCCGAGGGCGTGCGTGCGCTTGGACCCGCAGCGGTAGCGCTGGCCAAGGCCGAAGGGTTGAGCGGGCACGCCGCTGCGGTGGAACGGAGATTGGCCCGTGCCTGAGCGTGTTGCAGTGCGCGCGCCGGCGCCGCGAGAGGGCGTTCGTCGCATGAAGGAGTACCATCCGCCGGTTGCCGGGCGTGATGGTTTGCGGCTGGACTTCAACGAGAACACGCTGGCGTGCTCTCCGCGTGTGATCGAAGTCTTGAGAAATATTACGGCTGCCGACCTGACGCGCTATCCGGAGCGCGGGTCGGTAGAAGCTGTGGTGGCTGCATCTCTGCATGTGGAAGCGGCGCAGGTGCTGCTTGACCAACGGCGTGGACGAGGCGATCCACGTATTGTGCCAGGCATTTCTGGATCGCGGCGATGCCATGCTGCTGCCGGTGCCGACATACAGCATGTATGAAGTGTATGGCTCAGCGGCGGAAGCGCGTATCGATGCGGTGCTTGCCGGAGACGGCTTTCGCTTTCCGCTCGACGCGATGCTTTCCGCAATTCATCCGCGCACGCGGCTGATTGCGATTGCCAATCCAAACAGCCCGACGGGAGCAACGGTGGCGCGGGATGCGATCATTGCGATTGCCGAACGCGCGCCGCAGGCTGTCGTGCTGGTGGACGAGGCCTACTATCACTTCTTTGGCGAGACGGTGATCGACCTGGTCGGCAAGCTGCCGAACCTTGTCGTTGCCCGCACATTCTCAAAGGCGTACGGGCTTGCAGGCCTGCGGCTGGGCGCGCTCGTTGCTGCAGAGGAGACGATGCAGTGGCTGCGGCGAGTGATTTCGCCCTACAGCGTGAATCAGCTTGCGCTTGCATGTCTGCCTGCGGCGCTGGACGATCACGCATATCTCGATTGGTATGTCGCTGAGGTGAAGGTTGCGCGCGCAGAGCTTGCGCAGGCGCTCACTGCATTCGGGCTTGATCACTGGCCAAGCGAAGCGAATTTCATCCTGACACGCATCGGCGCGCAGCATGGCGCGTTTGTGAAGGCGATGCGCGCACGCGGCATTCTAACGCGCGACCGCTCCGCCGATCCGGGCTGCGATGGCCTGGTCCGCATCACCGTAGGGACGCGCGAACAGATGCAGCAGGCGCGTGCGGCAATTGAGACATCATTGAAGGAGATTGGATGGCACGCGTAGGAAAAGCAAAGCGGCCGGCTGGTGCGGCAACGCGCACGGCTACGCTCGAGCGCAACACGACGGAGACGAAGATTGCACTGAAGCTGACCATCGAAGGTCAAGGGCGTTACACGGTCAGCACCGGCATTCGTTTTTTCGACCACATGCTGGAGTTGTTTACGCGGCATGGCGCGTTCGATCTCGAACTCCAGTGCAAGGGTGATCTCGATGTCGACCAGCACCATACGGTGGAGGACGTGGGCATCGCGCTGGGAGAGGCCTTCGACAAGGCGCTGGGAGACAAGAAGGGCATCCTGCGTGCCGGCTACTTCGTGATGCCGATGGATGAAACGCTAGCGGTCGCGGCGATTGACCTGAGCGGGCGGGTGGCCTGCGTGGTCAAGACCAAGGTGAAGACGCGCCTGGTGGGCGATCTGCAGAGCGAGTTGGTCGAGGACTTCTTCGAGGGGTTTGCGCGCGGCGCACGCGCGAATGTTCACCTGAAGACGCTTTATGGACGCTCGAATCACCACAAGGTGGAAGCGCTCTTCAAGGCCTTCGCGCGGGCGCTGCGCGTGGCCTGCTCGCGCGACAAGCAACTGGGCGAGATGCTGCCGAGCACCAAAGGACTGTTGTGATCGCGGTCATCGACTACAAGGCCGGCAACCTGACCTCGGTGATGAAAGCGCTCACCGCGCTTGGGGCCGCGGCGCAGGTCACGGAGGATCCCGCGGTGGTGCGCGCGGCAGAACGAGTGGTGCTGCCCGGGGTGGGACATTTTGCCGCGACGGCGCGTCTGCAGCGAAACCGGAATGGAAGACGCCGTACGCGAAGTGATCGCTCGCGGCGTTCCGTTTCTTGGCATCTGCGTGGGGTTGCAGTGGCTGTTTGAGGGCAGCACGGAAGCGGACGCGATTCCGGGGCTTGGCCTCATGCGCGGTATCTGCACGCGTTTTTCCGAGACACACAAAGTCCCGCACGTGGGCTGGAATACCCTGCAGCCGGCGCCGCAATCGCGGCTGCTTGCCGGACTGCCGGCGCAGACCTTTGTGTATTACACGCACAGCTATCGTGCGCCGCTGGTGGAGGAGACGGTTGGCGTGACCGAGTATGCCGGCCCTTTCAGTGGCGCGGTGGAGCGCGGAAATCTCTTCGGCGTGCAGTTCCATCCGGAGAAATCGGGCGATGCGGGCCTGCAGGTGCTGCGCAACTTTCTGGCGGTGCCGCAATGCTGACGAAGCGCATCATTGCCTGTCTGGACGTTACGGCGGGTCGCGTGGTGAAAGGAGTCCGCTTCGTCGATCTGCTCGACGCGGGCGATCCGGCGGAGCTGGCGCATCGCCACGCTGCAGCCGGTGCGGATGAGATTGTGCTGTTGGACATCACGGCAACGCACGAGGGACGCAAGACGCTCGTCGACACGGTGGCTCGCACAGCGCGCGAGATTTTCGTACCGTTCACCGTCGGCGGCGGCGTGCGGACCGCGGAGGATGCGGCCGCACTCTTCGACGCTGGTGCGGACAAGATCAGCGTGAATTCTGCCGCGATTGCCGATCCATCGTTGATCGGCGCGATTGGCCGCAGCTTCGGTTCGCAGGCCGTCGTGGTCGCCATCGATGCGCGACGTGTCGAGGGCGCCGTCGAAACGGCGGAGGTATACGTGAATGGAGGCCGCAAACCGACTGCCCGCAAGGTGCTGGAGTGGGCGCGCGAGGCGGAAGATCGCGGCGCGGGCGAAATCCTGCTGACCTCGATGGATGCCGACGGTACGCGGAACGGTTTCGACTGCGAGCTGACAGCCGTCGTTAGCAGTGCGCTCCGCATTCCGGTGATTGCATCGGGCGGCGCCGGCAATGCGCAACATTTCGCGGAGGTCTTCGGCGCCGGCTGCGCGGACGCGGCACTCGCCGCAAGCATCTTTCATTTCGGTATTGCCGATGTGCGCGAGCTGAAGCAGGAGCTGGCGAACCAGGGCGTGCCGGTGAGGCTGCCATGTTGATTCCGTCGATCGACTTGATGGGCGGGCGCATCGTGCAACTGGTGCAGGGCAACGAGCTGAAACTTGCCTTCGACGATTTCGAGCCCTGGGTCCAGCGCTTCTCGAGTTATCCGATGGTGCAGCTGATCGATCTGGATGCGGCGATGCGCCAGGGCAGCAACCGCGGGTTGATTGAGCAGATTGCGCAGCGGCTGCCATGCCAGGTGGGCGGCGGCATCGGCTCCATCGAGCGTGCAAAGGAGATGCTGGCAGCCGGCGCGCGCCGCGTCATCGTCGGTTCGGCGCTGTTCGATGCCACGGGTGCCGCCGAAGATGGTGATACGCAGGAGCTGGTGCGACGCGACTTCGCTCAGGAACTCGCGACGACAGTTGGTGCAGAGCACCTTGTGTTCAGCGTGGACACGCGCGAAGGCCGCATCGCCATCAAGGGCTGGAAGCAGCAGGTAGACCTGACGCCGGAGACCGCGATAGCTGCGCTTGAGCCATACTGCGCAGCCTTCCTCTACACCCACATAGACCGCGAGGGCACCATGCAGGGCTTTCCACTGGAGGTGGCGCGGAGATTGCGCGACGTGACGAAGCGGCAGCTCATCGTTGCCGGCGGCATTCGCGAGCAGGAGGAGATCGACACACTCTCCGCAATGGGAGTGGATGCCGTGGCGGGGATGGCTGTCTATCTCGGCCGGTTAGCGGTGTAGCGCGCCGCCGTCGCCGCATCCCGGCGTTTTATCGCGATGCCAATGACGATGAAAAGGATGGCGACTGCCCCTTCCAACGCGGCATTGCCGGTGCGATGGCGAAGCAGACCGGCAAGAGCGATCGCGCCCCAGAGGACCGCCAGCACGAACCAGATCATGTAGCGTCGCATTAGTTCGAGTATAGGATGGCGCGTCCCGGCCGCAGTCGAAGGCACACCAGAACGCCTACCCTGAGCCATCGGATGACTGTATGCTTAGAGGTTTGCATCAGATACTTTCGAGAGACACGGGCAGGGTGAGCGGATGGCGACAGCGTCCAAGGGACATGCATTCCGAGTGGCGAAGCGGCTGGACGAGGTCGGCTTCTCCGATATCGTGACCATCCGCAACAAGGTGATGGAGCTGCGTGCTGCCGGTCAGACGGTGCATGCGTTCCACGGTGGCGAGCCTTTCTTTGAGACGCCCGAGGTGATCAAGCAGGCGCTGTTTTCAGCGACGGAAGAGAACAAGACGCGGTACGCGCCTTCCTCTGGCATCGCGCCGCTGCGTACTGCGCTGGTGGAGAAGCTGCGCGCACGCAATGGCATTGAGGCGACGGCGGATGAGGTGTTGATCACCGTTGGTGGTGCGCACGGGCTCTACTGCGCTTTCCAGGCGGTGCTCGACCCCGGCAGCGATTGTCTGCTTTTCTCGCCCTACTGGACACCCATCGCCGACATGATCCGCGGCACTCAGGCGAGACCGCTGTTTGTGCCTACCGCGGCGGCGCGGCGCGCCGGCATTACGGCGACGCTCGAACAGCTCACCACGCCGGAGACCCGCGCCATCTACTACAACACGCCGCAGAACCCGAGCGGTGTGGTCTTCACGCGTGCCGAAGCGGAAGAAGTTGCGGAGTTCGCAAAGCGCCACGACCTGATCGTGATTGCCGATGAGGCCTACGAGGATCTGGTCTACGAGGGCGAGCATGTTTCCATCGCGTCGCTGCCGGGCATGGCCGCGCGGACGATTTCCACCTACACCTTCTCCAAGAGCTATCGCGATGACAGGATGGCGCATCGGCTACGCGGTGGCGCAGGAGCCGTTCATGACCGCGATGCGGAAGATGGTGCTTTATTCCACCAACGGCGTTCCAACCATGGTGCAGTGGGCCGCCGTGGAGGCGCTCGAGTTGAGTCCGGAGTTCCGGCAGAAGCGGCTGGCCGAGTATCGCGAGCGGCGCGACGTTCTGGTGAAAGGTTTGAATGAGATCGGCTTCGCATGTGAATTGCCGGCCGGCGCCTTCTACGCCTTTCCATCAGTCATCAAGCTTGGCCATGACAGCCGCAAGGCGGCAACCTTGCTGCTGGATAAAACCCATGTCGCCACCATTCCGGGTGCGGTCTTTGGTAGCCAGGGTGAGGGGCATGTACGCTTCAGCTATTCCACCTCCATGGCGGCGATTCAGCATGGCCTGGAGGCGCTCCGCAGCCTGACGTAACTACCGGCCGTGAAACGAAATGCTCTGGTGTCCTCGTCTGACAGGAAGCAATCTTTTGCAGCCGTGCGGGCTAGGACGGAATCTTAACCAACATATGCACAATCCACGTCTTTTGACGGCCGCGCTTTTCGTGTGCGCCTGCACGTTGACGCCGTCCATTGTCATGGCCGGCTCGGATCCTCCCGTGCCGTCCACATCGGCGCCGTCCACGTCAGCGCCGTCGACGTCAGCCTCGGCCGCCTTGCCCGATGCGCCGACGCCACAGACGCAGGCGCCAGCCGGCGCGTCCACCGCCGCAAAGAGCGAGGCGACCCCTTTGCCAAATGGCGATGAGGGCAAGCAGACCAAGCGCATCCTCGGAATCATTCCGAACTTCCGGTCCGTCAGTGCGAATCAGAAGCTGCCGCCCGAGACGGCAAAGGAGAAGTTCAAAACGGCGGCGCTGGAGAGCTTCGACTACTCGGCTATTACCTTCGCTGCCGGACAGGCTGGCGTGGCCCAGGCACAGGACTCCTATCCGGAGTTTCGCCAGGGAGCGGCCGGCTACGGCCGCTACTTCTGGCATACCTTTGCCGACCAGACCGACGAAAACCTCTGGGTCCAGGGCATCTTGCCGGTTGCGCTGCACCAGGACAGCCGCTATTACACGCTGGGCCATGGCGGCTTCATCAAGCGCGGCGCTTACTCCTTCACACGCGTCCTGGTCACCCGGACCGACGATGGCAACCGCGCGCCAAACTATTCTGAAGTTGTGGGCGCGGGTGTGGCTTCGTCAATCTCCGCCGCATATTATCCTTCGGTGTACCAGACCTGGACCAAGATCGGCCAGCGCTGGCTGACCAACGTGATCATCGACGGCGTCACCTTCAGCGTGAAGGAGTTCTGGCCGGACGTGAACAACGCCGTCTTTCATCAAAAAGACTAAAGGACGAATACGCATGCACCTCGGGCTTCCTGAGGAAATTGATCCATCTCTGTTTCGTTATCTTCCCGAAGGCGTGGATATCACTCGCATCGGCGAAGACACCCGTGGCGACCTTCACCTGGACATGTGGGTGCTTCCGCTTAGCCCGCAGCAGGCTGCCGCGGCGCGGCCGCATATCCGCAGCGTACAGGTGGTGCAGTCGCAGTACGCGGGTGTAGATGCTTATCTCTCATTCGTGCCGCCGGGAGCAACGCTTTGCGATGCGCAGGGAGTGCACGATACTCCCGTCGCGGAGTGGATACTCACGGCAATTCTCGCCTCGCTCAAATACATCCCGTTCTACGTGCGCCTGCAGGCCACGGGCGACTGGAAGCAGCGCATCGACGCAGAGAAGCTTTACCTGGGGACCCATCCGGGCGCGCAGCCAATGATGCCGCCGGCGCTCCAGGACGAACTGGCGGGCAAAACGGTGCTGATCGTCGGCTATGGCTCGATCGGCCGCGTTACCGAAGAGCGGCTGAAGCCGTTCGAGGTGAACTTTCTGCGGATCGGACGCCGGCGGCGTGAGGGCGTGGAGCCCGAGGACCGCCTCGATGACCTGCTGCCCCACGCCGATATCGTGATCCTGCTGGTGCCGCTCACCGAGCAGACGCGCAGATTCATGAACGCAAAGCGGCTGGCCCTGATGAAATCCGGCGCGCTGCTGGTGAATGCGGCCCGCGGGCCCGTTGTGGATACGGATGCGCTGGTCGAAGCCCTGCGCGCCGGCAGAATTCATGCGGTCGTGGACGTCACCGATCCTGAGCCGTTGCCGGTTGGCCATCCGCTATGGTCGGCGCCAAATCTGTTAATCACCCCGCATATTGGTGGCTCCAGCCCCGGCATGATGGATCGCGTAATGCGTCTCATTGGCGATCAGTGCCGCCGTTATCTTGCCGGCGAGCCGCTCGCTCATATCGTCCACGACGGCTATTGACCACGCTTCTTCCGCCGCTGACCAGGGATGCTGTACAAAGAGGCTGTACAAAAAGTCATCCGCCGCGGCGGGAAGGATCCATCCTTGAATCGTCTGAATCGTCGTCTGCTCTGCGCTGCAGTGTGCTGCCTGCTGTCTGTTGTTTCACTTTTCGGCTCAGCACGAAGATGCAGCCAAGCCTGCTCCAGAAAAACCTGCGGCGCAGAAAGCAGTCGAGACCAAACCGCAGGCGGAAGTGCCGCCAGTGCAGACGCATCACACGCTGCACGTGGGCGGACAGACGTTGAACTACACGGCGACCGCCGGACTGATGCCGCTGAAGAACGACAAAGGCGAGACCGAAGCCAACATCTTCTTCATGGCCTACACGCTCGATCAGCCGGGGGAAAAGCGCGAGAGTAAGCGGCCACTGATGTTTGCTTTCAATGGCGGTCCGGGATCGGCCTCGGTCTGGCTGCACCTTGGGGCTATCGGTCCACGCACCGTCCATATGCAGCAGCCCGACGGCACGATGCCCGCACCGCCGTATCAGGTAGAAGACAACGAGAATACGTGGCTCACCCAGACCGATCTTGTCTTCATCGATCCCGTGGGCACCGGTTACAGCCGTGTGACTAAGCCTGAATTGTTGAAGCAATACCTTGGCTTGACGGGCGATACCGCGGCCGTCGGCAAATTTATCCGGCTCTATCTGGATCGATATGAACGGTGGAACTCGCCGCTTTTCCTGGTCGGCGAGAGTTATGGAACGACGCGTGCTTCGGCGCTCTCCGGATACATGTTGCAGAAGTACGGCGTCGCGTTCAACGGTGTCGTGCTGATGTCCACCGTGCTGAACTTTGAGACGCTGGAGTTTGCGACCGGCAACGATCTTCCCTACGTGCTCTTTCTGCCCACTTATACAGCCACGTCGTGGTATCACAAGAAGCTCGACCCATCGCTGCAGGGCGACCTGCAATCGACGCTGCGCCAGGCTGAAACGTTTGCGGACGGTCCGTATGCGGATGCACTGGCGAAGGGCGACCGGATCAGCGCTGCCGATCGCGCCTCCGTGATTGCCGGTCTTGCGAAGTTCACCGGCCTGAGCGCCCACTACATTGATCTAAGCAATCTGCGCGTGGACGAGCCGCACTTTACCAAGGAGCTGCTGCGCGACCAGCGCCTGAATGTGGGCCGGCTGGATAGCCGCTACACGGGCTTTGAGCCGTCGCTGGTGGAAGCGGAGAGCGAAACGGACCCCACGATGTCCATCATCTCGTCGCCCTTCTCAGCATCGTTCCATCAGTACATTCGTACGGAACTGAATTACAAATCCGATGATGATTATTATCTGCTCGGCGGCGGATTTTCGCAGGAGCGCGACTGGGATTGGGGCTCTGCAGCGGAAGGATTTCCGAATGTTACCGAATCGTTGCGGAAGGCATTCGCCGGCAACCCGTACATGCGGCTGTATGTTGCATCCGGATACTTCGATCTGGCGACGCCATACTTTGCCACCGAGTACACGCTGGCGCATCTGGGCCTTGAACCGTCGGAGACCAGCCGCATCACCACGGGATTCTATGACGCGGGCCACATGATGTATCTGAAGCCATCCGCGCAGAAGAAGCTTCATGACGATGTGGCGCAGTTCATCGCCGCGTCGCTGCACTGATCCTCAAGGCGCCAGCACCTCGGCTACGTGCACGGCCTTGCGGCTGGTGCCCTGCGCGATCTGCTCCCGGCAACTGAAGCCATCGGTCACAACGACGGTGTCATGATCGGCAGCGCGCACCGCGGGCAGCAGCACGCGTTCCCCCAGCGTCTGCGAGACGGTGTATTTGTCCCGCTCAAAGCCGAAGGGGCCGGCCATGCCGCAGCAGCCTGAATCGAGCATCGTCACCTGCGCGCCAGTCTGTTCCAGTAATGCGCGCTCGGCTTTCATGTTGAAGACAGCCTTGTGATGGCAGTGGCCATGCAGCACGACTTTGCGTCCAGCCAGCGATGGCGGCCGCCAATCGGGCGCATGCTCCGCCAAAAAATCTGCCAGCAAGTATGTCTGCGTTGCCAGCCGCTGCGCACGCTCGGAATTGGGATAGAAATTCCGCAGTTCTTCCAGGAAGACGCTGGCGCAGCTTGGCTCGAGCACAATGAAGGGCATGCCCGCATCGATCTGCGGCGCAAGGCGGCTCAGCACATCGTCGAGATAGCGCCGCGCCTGGTCGAGGAAGCCGAAGTCGTAGAGCGGCCGTCCGCAGCAGATATGCCGCCGTGGGAAGACCACCCGGAAGCCGGCGCTGCGCAGCACGCGGGCCGCCGCGTCCAGCACCTGCGGCTGCAGGTAGTTGTTCCAGGTATCCGGCCACAGCAGGACTGTCTTCTGACCGTTCCCGTCCTCCGCCATTTTGTCCTGTTCGCTCAGAAAGCTGCGTCGCGCGAAGCGCGGGATCGTGCGCTGGGGCGCGATGTCAGCGATGCGCTTCGCAAGCGTCTCTACTCCGGGCAGTGCGAGTGCCGCGTTTGCCATGGCTGGCGCGATTGACGCGAGCCGCGCCCAGCGATCCATGAAGCCGAAGAGATAGTGGGGCAGCGGATGCGCTCTGCCCTTGTAATGCTGTGCCAGGAATTCCGCCTTGTAGGTGGCCATGTCCACTTTCACGGGGCATTCGCTTTTGCAGGCTTTGCAGGAAAGGCAAAGATCCAACGCCTCATGCACCTGCTCGTTCTGCCACTTGTCTGGCAGTGCATCGCTCTGCATCAGCTCCCACAGCAGGTGCGCGCGGCCGCGCGTGGAGTGCTGCTCCTCGCGCGTGGCCATGTAGCTGGGACACATGGTGCCGCTGTTTGTCTTGCGGCATGCGCCCACACCAACGCAGCGCATCGTAGCGTTCGAGAACGCGCCATCGTCCTCGGGAAAAGCAAAGTGCGTATGCGGGCGCGCGGGCTCGTAACCGGGGCCGACGCGCAGTCTTTCCTCCGGCTGATAGATGCGCGGATCGTCGGGCGTCCCCATCATCTTTCCCGGGTTCATGCGATTGTCCGGGTCCCACAGCGCCTTGAATTCGCGGAAGGCCTGCATCAGCTCCGGGCCGAACATCTTCGGCAGCAGCGCACCGCGCGACTGGCCGTCGCCATGCTCGCCGGAAAGCGATCCGCCGAACTCCAGCACGATATCGGCGGCACGGTCGATGAACTCCCTGTACTTCTTCACGCCTTCCACCGAGCGCATGTCGTAGCTCATGCGCGTGTGGATGCAGCCCTGTCCGAAGTGCCCGTAGATGGGCATGATGTAGCCAAACTCATCGACCAGGGCCTTGAGCTTTCGTAGATAGGCGCCCAGCTTCGCGGGTGGAACGGCGGAATCTTCCCATCCCTCCCACAGCTCGGGCACGCCGGGCACATAGGTAACCGCGCCCAAAGCAGATTCCCGAATCCGCCACACGCGCTCCGCCTGCTCTCCTTCCGCGCGCAGGGCATGCGGCGGAATAGGCCAGTCAGCAGTCGCGGCCACGAATCGTTCGGCCTGCGCCCGCGCAGCATCATCCGCTATCAGCGCCAAATTCGACCAGCAGGAATCCGCGCCCCTCCGGCAACAGCTCAATATCGTCGAGCGCCATCTCCTTGCGGCGCAGGAAATCGACCAGCAGGCTGTCGAAGCCTTCGAGTCCAATTGGCTTGTAGTTCAGGATCTCCGGCACTGCATCGGCCGCAACGAATGCATCGGCAAAGCCGAGCACCACAAGCTGGCGGTGCTGCGGACTCTTCATCAGTCGCACGGTCGCTTCCAGCACCGTGACGCATGTCGCCTCCGACCCGACCAACGCTCGCGCGACGTGGAAGCCGTTCTCCGGCAGCAGTTGGTCGAGGTTGTAGCCGGAGACGCGACGGGGAATGTCCGGGAAGCGCTCGCGCACCAGGGATGCATAGGCGTCGCGAATGCGCTTCAGGCCGTCATAGATCGCACCCGCGCGCCCGCCTTCCGCGATGGCCGCTGCCAGCGCATCCTCGCTCATCGGGCCGAGGGTCATGCGGGTCCCGTCATACAGCAGCACGTCGAGCGACTCGATATTGTCGACGGTCTTTCCACCCATCAGCGCGTGCACGCCGCAGGAGTTGTTGCCGATCATGCCGCCGATGGTGCAGCGGTTGTGCGTCGCGGGATCGGGCGCGAAGGTCAGCTGACCGCGCTCGGCTTCTGCGCGCAGCGTGTCGAGCACGATGCCGGGTTCAACCCTCGCGCGGCGGCCCTCGTAGTCCATCGACACGATGCGGCGCATGTACTTCGAAAAGTCGAGAATGACGGCAACGTTGCAGCACTGGCCGGGGATGCTGGTGCCGCCGCCGCGCGACAGCACAGCCGCGCCGAATTCCCGGCAAGCCGCCACAGCGGCAATGACATCATCAACATCGCGCGGCAGGACAACCCCGATGGGAAGCTGGCGATAGTTGGAGGCATCGGTGGCGTAGAGCGCACGCGAGGCGGCATCGAACCGGACCTCACCGCGAACCGTGGCACGCAGCCGCGCTTCAAGCTCCTCGTGCGCCGCGAAGTCCTCATGCGGCAAATGCGTCTCCGGCAAAGAGTTCAGAATGGCGAAGGGCGAGCCGCTGTCCATCATCAGACCTCGTTCAGCGTGGGTGGCGGCAGCGGTGGAATTTTGTCCGCCTCAGTCTCTGTGTCTCGGCCGGTGACAACCGAGACCAATGTCGTTACCACCAGATTGACGATAACCGCAGGCAGCGCCGCATAGACGGCGAAAGTGTGTCCAGAAAGATGGAGTGGGAAGACCGACGTCTTCATGCCCATGGAGACGACCATCGCCGTGCCAACCGCCATGCCCGCGGCCCAGCCGGCAAGCAACGCCGCGCCGCGGAACCAACGCGTGAACAGGCCGCAGAGGATCGCAGGCACCATCTGCATGATCCATATGCCGCCCAGGAGTTGCAGTTCGATCGCATATTGCGCGCTGCTGGCCAGGATGAATGCCAGCGCGCCGAACTTGATGACGAGCGAAACCAGCTTGGCCATGCGCGCTTCCGCGGGCGGCGTCAGCGGCGTGCGCACGAACTCGCCCCATAGATTGCGCGTGAATAGATTCGCCGTGGCAATAGACATGATGGCTGCCGGCACCAGCGCGCCAATACCGATGGCCGCCAGGCAGAATCCCGCGAACCACTCCGGGAACATGCGGAGAAAGAGCAGCGGCACCACGGCCGAGGTGTCCTTCGATTGGATGCCCGCGGCCAGCGCCATGAGGCCCAGCAGCGCGATCAGCCCGAGCAGGATGTTGTATGCGGGCATGAGCGCGGCATTGCGCCGGATGACATTCGCGCTTGAAGCGCTGAGCGTGCCGGTGAAAGTATGCGGGTAGAAGAGCAGCGCCAGCGCAGATCCGATGGCGAGCGTCGAGTAGCTCCAATACTGCGCGGGTCGCAGCAAAATGGAGGCCGGTGGCGTGTGCTGCGAGAGTGCATGCGCGGCGTTCGCGAAGACAGCGCCGTAACCGCCCAGCTTTGCCGGGATGATGATGACCGCCGCGAGCACCATGATGTACAGCATCACATCCTTGACGATGGCGATCGCGGCGGGAGCGCGCAGGCCGCTGGTATAGGTGTAGGCGGCGAGGATTACGAAGGCTACGATGAGCGGCCACTCACCCCGAATCCCCATTGCCGCGATCACCTCCCGGATGCCGACAAGCTGCAGCGCGATGTAAGGCATAGTCGCCAGAATGCCGGTGAGCGCGAAGGCGACGGAGAGCCAGCGGCTGCGATACCGGCCTCGCACATAGTCGGAAAGAGTTATGTAACGTTCCCGGTGACATATGCTCCACAGCTTGGGCAGCACCAGCATCATCAGCGGGTAGGAGAGGATGCAGTAGGGCACGGCAAAGAAACCGATAGCGCCGGCACCGTAGAGCGCCGCAGGCACAGCGATGACCGTATAAGCGGTGTAAAAATCACCGCCGATCAGAAACCAGACGATGAGCGTGCCAAAGCGGCGTCCGGCGAGCCCCCACTCCTCCAGGCTCTGCAGGTCTGCACGCCGCCAGCGCGCCGCCAGAAAACCTGCCGCCGTCACGATGAGGAAGCAGAGGCAGAAGACGACAAGCGCGGTGGTACGGATCGCCGATGGCATCAGATGGATTCTGGGGAAATTGTACGACGTTGCGCCGCGCTCTACTTACCGCGCATACGATCCACGCTGAACGCGCTAGAGCCGTGGATGACCAACGTGAGCAATGCGACGAGGTAGAGCACCATCAACTCGCCATGGTCGGAGCCGGGCCCTCTGCCGAAGAAGGCGAAGCGATGCACCAGCGCCCACGCCACCAGGATATTGCAGAAGCAGAAGAGCGCCGCCCAGCGCGTCCATATGCCAAGCACCAGCAGCAGCGAGCAGACGAAGTCCGAGAAGAATGCGACAAAGAATGACGCATGCGCGCCGATGTGGATGGGATCGGGAAAATGCGCCATGAATTGCGCCCAGTGCATCGGCTGCTTCTCCCAGCCATGGCGCAGGAAAAGCGTGGCGCCGGTGCCGATGCGCAGGATGGCGAGCCCCGCCTCTCCTCCGCCTGCCGATTGTTTTGCGAATGCCATCGAGCCTCCTGGAATCTAGTGCAGCAGGCCGTTGCCGCCGGGCCCGCTCCACTCATCCACCACCACATCGAGATCGTTCACGATGCGGATTGCCTTTTCCACATTGCGGCGAATCTGTGCCCGGTCCTGTCGCGAAGCGGTGGGAGATTCCTCGATGGCCACCACGCGGCCGTACGGCCAGGAAAAATCGGGAACTGCGGCCAGCGCTTCAGGCAGATCGGACATGCGAAGCTCCAGCGTCTGCCTGCGCGCCGCCGCAGGGTGCAGCAGGGTGCCGGCATCCAGCGCGCTGCTGGTCTGCTGCGGGTAGATGATGCGGAGCGTCAAGGTATCGCGGCGGACGGTCAGAAATGGATTCTGCCACGCGTCTGTACTGCGGACGTTGACGTAGAGATGTTTCGAGGGCGGCGGAATATTTTCGAGCTGGCCGCGTGCGGTCGCCTCACTCTTGGCCAGGGCCCGTGCCTGCTGCTCCTGCAATTGGTGCGGCGTCGGCTGCTGTGTGCCGGACTGCGCGCTGCGCCGGCATCCTGCGAAAAGCAGCAGCGGAAGGATAAGAGCGAAAGCGGCGCGTCTTATATGGAGCCACATGAGGCGCTGGATGGGATCGGCGGGACAGGCGTGTTGCACCGACTTAGCATATCAATCCGCAGCCGCCGGGCACGGTTCCCAGCCGTTGTTTAGTTAGCGTCCCTGCCACGACGGGGCGCGTTTTTCCAGGAAGGCACGCGTGCCCTCCGCCTTGTCTTCGGTCGCGCACGTCAATCCGAAGAGGGATGCTTCCAGTTCCAATGCGGCCTCGATCGGCAGATCGCAGCCGCCGTCGACGGAGCGCAGGCAGCCGGCCACGGCGAGCGGCGCCTGTTGCGCTATCGCGCGAGCCAGCGTCTCGGCCCGCGCCATCAGGGCCTCCGCCGGCACTACCTCGTCCACCAGACCCAGGCGGAACGCTTCTTCGGCGCCGACCATATCGCCTGTCAGCAGCAGCTTGAGCGCGGCGCTCCTGCCTACCAGCCGCGGCAGACGCTGCGTGCCGCCATAGCCGGGCATGAGTCCAAGCTTGACCTCCGGCTGGCCAAGCCGCGCTGCTTCGCTCGCGATGCGGATGGTGCATGCCATTGCCAGTTCGCAGCCTCCGCCAAGCGCGAAGCCCTGGATCGCTGCGATCACCGGTTTGCCGCAGGTCTCGATCTTGCGGAACACCGCCTGGCCGCGCCGCGCCATCTGCTGTCCATCGATGGCCGAGAGCGCCCCCATCTCGTTGATGTCCGCACCCGCGGCGAAGGCTTTCTCGCCCGCGCCGGTCAGGATGATGGCTCGCACATCCGGGTCCGTTGCGAGAGAGGTGAAGGCATCGTCCAACTCCGAGAAAAGCGCACGGTTGAGCGCGTTCATCACCTTCGGACGATTCAATGTCACGACAGCGTAGACGTCGCTTCGTTCCAGCAGCAGGGTCTCGTAGGGCATAGAGGCAACTCCTCAATGGAGGTGGTGTGAGGGCAGAACGGCTGAGTGTAGCAGCCTCCACGGCGGTTTTGCGTGCAGGGATGCGCCCATCGCTGAATGGTAGATTGGAAAGAATGATTGGGATTGCCAGCAATGATTAAAGGAATCACCTTCGTGCATGCGGCCAGCACGCCCGCCGTCTATGACACGCTGCATCGATTCTTCTCGGCGGTCGGCCTGGAGCCCGGCCGAAGCTGGGAGACGGATGCAAGTCGCGGAGCGCCATTCCTCGCGCCTGTGGGCAGCTACGAATTGCTGGATGGCATGGCCCATCTGCCTGCGGAAGTGCTGATCGAAGTCACCGCCATCGACGACGTGCATCAGGCCGCAAAGCAGTGGCTGGAAGAGGCGGCAGGCCCGCAGGAGGCCGCAACGCGCATCACCAACGTCGCGCCGACGACATGGAAGTCGCTCGCGTTCACCATCGAGCCAGTGCCTGGCATTCCCTTCGCCTTCTGGCAGTGGGAAAATCCGCTGCGCGGCAAGCCGCTCGCCATCGAGGGCGATCTCTCTGCCACCGGCATGCGCTTCGCTATCGTGGTCGCCCGCTGGAATGCAGTCATTACCGAACGCCTGCTGCAGGGCGCGCTCGACGGTCTGCTGCGCAGCGGCGCGGCACGCGAGCAGATCGAAATCGTGCGTGTGCCCGGCGCGTGGGAGATTCCCTCGGCAGCACGTGCGCTCGCGGCGAGCAGGCGCTTCGACGGCGTCATCGTGCTAGGCTGCCTGCTGCGCGGGGAGACCGCGCACTACGAGGCGATCTACAACGAGGTGAGCCGAGGCATCGGCCAGTCGCAGCAGGAGACCGGCGTGCCGCACGGCTTCGGCGTGCTCACCTGCGAGACCCTGGAGCAGGCATTGAATCGCGCAGGCATCAAGGCCGGGAACAAAGGCTTTGAGGCGGCGGTCGCCACCATCGAGATGGTGGATGTCCATCGCAAGATTGCCACTGGACCGGTTACAGACAGGCGGCCGGCATGAGCCAGCCCGTAGGCAAGCGCCGCAAGTCGCGCGAACTTGCCATGCAGATGCTCTTTCAGCGGGATGTCGGCAAGCAGACTCCGGATGAGGTGCAGAAGAGCTTCTGGAAGGCGCGCGAAGAGTCGATTGACAACGACACCCGCGGCTTTGCGGAAGACCTCTTCCGCGTTGCCGTCGCGCGAGAAGAAGAGATCGATGCGCTGCTGGAGCAGCACTCCGCCCACTGGCGGATCCCGCGCATGCCCGCGGTCGATCGCAATCTTCTGCGTCTCGCGATCGCGGAGCTGCTGGGCTTTCCCGGAACGCCTGTGCCCATCGTCATCAACGAATCGCTGGAGATTGCCAAGCGTTACGCTGCGCCGGAGTCGCTCGGATTCCTGAACGGCATCCTCGATGCGATCGCAAAGTCTCGGAAAATAAGAGACACGATAAATCAGTGAAGAGGGGCGACCTCGTCGGTCGCCCTCTTTCTGCTTTGACGCCAATGCTCTCACGGAATCGCCCGCGGCTTCACCGCCAGGAATTGTGCCGGCGTCACGCCTCCACTGCCATCCGGCAGGTTTGCGCTGAACTGCTCCGTATCCGTCAACGTGCTGGTGGACACGATGTGCATGTTCCCGTCGCCGGCAGTCGAGACGAAAATGTCCGCATAGTCCGGGCTGAAGATCGCCGCCACCGGCGTCGTGGCCTGCGCGCCCGTCAGCTTCACGCTGCTCAGCGTACCGGCCGCGCCAGGCGTCGTTGGAATCGCGTACACCGGAAGTTGCGCGTTACCCGGAGTGGCAGTCGCCGACTCGTAGGTCACCGCCGCAAGCGACGAGTTCGGTGATGTCACCACCTGGTGAATGACAGACGGGGCATACGCCGCCAGCGACTGCGGGAAGTTAGCAGGATTGGTGATGGTCAGCGGGATCGTCGCCTTGGTCGTCGGATCGGTCGGGCAGGCGCCGGAAACCGTCGTCTCTCCAGCCGGAGGCGGTGCATTCGTCGGAACCACCACGTTCGAGTCGATCAACTGCGGAGTGGCGCCCGCCGCGGCGCTGATCACATGCGTGCCGTCGGTCGTGCTGGCCAGGTGGTCCGCAGCAAAGTTGTAGCCCACTCCACCGCCGGGCACGGCAGACGGATAGTTATCGATCGGCGTCAGGCGTGTATCCGGACAATAGCCGCGCGCCGTGGTGTTCTGGCCGGAGAGGAAGGCGCCAAACTGCGGCACCGCCAGCGAAAGATCGGGCGAGCAGAAGATGTTATAGGCAGTGTTTGCATCTGCACCGGTACTGCCATTGGCCGGGCATCCGGCTACCGGTGTGCCGTTCGAGGCATCCAGCGTCTCCGTGCTCCATCCAGTAAAGCTGTTGTAAACGTAGAGCTTGTTGGTGCCGAGAATGTAGAGCGTGCTGCCATCCGGGGAGAAGGCTGCGCTCTGTCCCACGCCACCGTACTGGGTCACGATGCTGGCCGGTGTCCCCGTGCTGCCGGCGCTGCCCGTCCCTCCCGTCGTCGTCGAGCCCGCCACAGCCGGTTGATAGACGTAGAAAATCTGGCGATCGCGATCGTTGATCAGCACCTGGTTATTGGTCGGAGATACCGCGAGAACCACGCCGGGCACCGTCGTGTCTTCCTTGGTCAGCGCATTGGTGGCTGCTGCCACGATCATCAGCTCGCGATAGCTGCCGAAGTACAGGCTGGTCCCCGTCTGGTCCAGCACCATGGAATTCGGCACATACGGCAGGTGCACCGGCGTGCCGATGGTGCCCAGGCTGAGATCGAGCGGAGTGAAGTACTGGGACTTCGGACTGGCCATCCAGAGATAGCTGCTGGCGCTTCCCGGCGAAGTCACGTTCAGCGTATCGCTGGCGATCGGTGTTCCATTGCCCTCGATGCCAATCTGGTTGACCGGCGCCGGATTGCAGGTCGGCGGCGCGCATACGGCATACACCGAGCTCGACCCGGGAAATGTCGAGGTGATGGAGCCCGTGCCGCTTACCCCGATGGTGCGCTGGTCGGTGGAAGTATAGCTCATCGGCACACCGGTAATGGTGTTTCCGTTCGTGTCGATCACCGTCGCGGTGGTGGGCACCGGCGTATTCGGGGTCAGGCTCACCTTGGTGCTGCCGTTCGCGGTGAGGGTGATCGACTTGGGCGGGCAGGTGTGGAAGACGCCCGCGCTGGAGCTGGTGCCGGAGATGCTGGCCGAGATCAGCGCCGCCCCCGGATGCTGCGCAGTCGCCAGACCGTTCTGGTCGATGGAGACGACGCTGTTCGTCGAGCCGGTACCCGCGGTCGACGATGTGCTCTGCGCTGCGTAGCTAAGATGGCCGAGTACGGCGGAGCAGTTCGGAACACCACTCACGTTCGGCGCGCAATAGGGTGTCGTCTGACCGGCGTACTAGGCTGTGGCGTCCAGTTGCGCGGTCTGGTTTTGCGAGATGCAGCTGGTCAATGGGCTGCCGCCGCTGCTGCTGTGTGTCCAGCGCCACGCTGGTGACAACGGGGTGGATGTACACCTGCACCGCATTCGCGGAAGCCACGCCATTGGCGCTGGCCGTCGCTGTCGCCACTTGCGAGGTGTTCGTGGGGATGCAGGTGGTGTATGGGGCCACGCCGCTGCTCGTCAGGCGGTTCCAGTGCCCAGCGCAGATCTGCCCGGAGGGCGATACATCTACATTTGCGTGTGTCGGGTCGGAGGTGGGGCCGACGATCCCATATTGCACGGTTCCAACACTCACCGAAGCGCCGGTGCAATCCTTGCCGCTGCCCGCGGTCAGCGTTCCAATCTGCCCGTATGACAAGGAGATGCCGGTCACCTGCGGCTCCAGGGTGAACGACACCAGTGTCCCTTTCTTGGTCGAAAAACCCTGTCCATTGCTGTTGCAGTAGTTGTTGGGATTCGAGCCGCAACCGAGAACAGAGAGCTGAACGGGAAGCGTAATGAGGAAGAGGACAACAAGAATCAGGTACCGCCGCATGAAACCTCCCCGTAACGGCCAGGCGAATTTCCCTGTCGAAATTCGCGAACCGCCACGGTGCACTGCAAAGAAGATCACTCCAGGCCGTTTTCACAAAGAGTGCAGCGCGATCAGACAAGACCCGCTGCCGCTCTTCCGTTAAGAAAAGCGGCAGCTTCACGAGCCCGCGCTTCCTCACAGTCATTTATGTAAACGGTCTAAAACGTGTGTCACGAGTGTAAAGCAGGATAGGAGGCGTGAGCCAGCATCTCCGCCGCATGCGGGCGTTCTCAGCGCCCTGC
Source organism: uncultured Acidobacteriaceae bacterium (assembly GCA_963750845.1). Classification (GTDB taxonomy): domain Bacteria; phylum Acidobacteriota; class Terriglobia; order Terriglobales; family Acidobacteriaceae; genus KBS-83. Next base: position 250,042 of record CAVVSP010000004.1, on the reverse strand, counting down.
CGCCATGCCTCTGCGCGGCTCCGGCTTGCTGCTGCGGTCCCAGGTACTGGTCGAACCAGTCCAGCGCCCGCTCCAGCACATCGATGCGATGCTCCGGGATTGCGGAAGCCGTGGCCTTCATTCGGATACACCACCAGCTCCGTCGGCACACCCTCGTCCTTCAACGCATGCCAGAACTCGAAGGATTGCGGCGCAGGGCACTCGCCGTCGCGATCGCCCACCACCACCAGCGTCGGCGTCTTCACTTTGCGGATGAAATCGATCGCTGAGCTCTTCGCGTAGACCGCCGGGATCCTCATAGACGCTCGCGCCGAAGAACGGCAGCATCCACTGGTCGATCGAGTTCTCGCCGTAGTAGCTCTGCCAGTTCGAGATGCCTGCACCCGCCACCGCCGCGTGGAAGCGCTGCGTCTGGGTCACGCCGAACATGGTCATGAAGCCGCCATAGCTCCAGCCCGTTAGGCCCAGGCGACCGTTGTCCACGCTGGGATACTTCTTCTCCACCGCGTCCACACCCGCAAGGATGTCGCGCAGGTCGCCATAGCCGAAGTCTTTCCGGTTGGCCATGGTGAACTTCTCGCCCTGGCCATAGCTGCCGCGCGGATTCGGTTCCAGCACGAAATAATCCATCGCGCTCAAGGGCGCGCCGCCAAAACCCGCGCCGGGCCAGCGCGGCAGCACGGCGCTCGACGGGCCGCCATGCACCATCACGATCAGCGGATACTTCTTTGCCGGGTCGTAATGCGCGGGCAGCATCAGCCAGCCCTGAATATGGAAGCCTTCGTTGGTCCATTCGATCGATTCTGCTTTGCCCCAGGCCGGCTTGATCGCATCGTTCACATGCGTCACCTGGGTGAGCTGCGCGCCCGGCTCCAGCTTGCCGATGTAGATCTCCGGCGGCTTCTCAAAGGAACTGCTGGCGACCGCAAAGCTGCCGTCTTTGGCAATGGACAGGCTCATCGCTTCACGACCATCGCTGATGCAGGCCGGAGTCTCCACCAGAGTCCTTGCCCTCGGCCAGCGCCGGCGCATCGCCAGATCCAGCGAGGTAGTATCCGTCAATGCGGCTGGTGCCGCCCGCGACCTCAGAAACGATCAGCGAGCGATCGTCCATCCAGTGCGGCCATACCGCGCGTGACCGCGGCATGTGGCGTCACATCCACCGCATTGCCACCGGTCGATGAAACCAGGTAGACGTCGCCTCCCGTAGCGCCCTGGTCGCTCATCAGCCCGCCGATAAAGGCGATGCGCGAGCCATCCGGCGACCAGCGCGGCACCGCGATCTGCAGGCCGTGGAGCGTTCCGGAGTCCTTCTGCGGATCGACAATGCTGGTGGGCTGCGCGTTAGCCGTTGCCGCCGCGGTGTAAAGCTGCGCCACCCACCAGTTGTTCTCCCCCGGCGGCGGTGCGGCGATATAGGCCAGCTTCCTCGAGTCTGGCGACCAGTCGAATTCATAGACGTGCAGCTTTTCCGGGGTCAGCAATTCGGCATCGCCGCCCCGCGCGTCCACCTCTGCAACTCGTTGTATCTTCAAGGCCTTCCACCCCGATCACGCCGGAAGGCGGCTTCATCGCCGCCAGCGCGCCTGCCGGCCGGGTTGCGCCCGGTACGTACAGGAAGCCGATGCGCTGCGAGTCCGGCGACCATGCGGCGTGCTCCACATAGCCCTTCAGATGGGTGATCTGCTGCGGCTTTCCGTTCAACGTGGTCACAAAGAGGTCGTTCTGGCTGTCCTTGCCGCAGTCGCCCTCAAAGAGCAGCGCGCGCGAATCCGGCGACCATTGCGGATCGCTCGCTGTGCAATCCTTCCCCATCTCCATCTCCTGCGCATCCTCGCCCCGCGCATCGCTGACCATGATCCGGCTCGGGCTGCCATGCCCATGCCCGCCCTCCGTCCAGGCCAGATGCTTGCCATCCGGCGAGAGCGATGTCTCCCCGACGTTTTGCACCTTGCCCAGGTCGGCCAGAATGGCGCGGACCTTCGGATTCGCCGGCGGGTGCGCGTTGGGCGAATCCGCCGCCAAAGCTGTGAAAGGAAGGGTGGAAAAGCAGAGCAGAGCAGGCAGGGCGCGGCACACAGAAACTCATGCGACGGATGCTAACAGCATTCCGCTGACGGCGGCGCGGCGCACCCGACTTCCCAGGTCGCTTCGGGCATTGATACGGTGTAGCGCGGGGGACAGATGGACTGATCCGGGCACGCGTGGGCGGCTGCCGAGCGCCTCAAAACCGCCCGTTCGAAGCCGAATACGCCCCGATGCATCCCTGAAGGCTCATTTCGCGCACAATTTCAACGCCTTTTATTGACCACTTCCGCAACGCTTGTTATTGTTAAAAGGTTCCCCGAGGCACGTCCTGCGTATGCGCTGTAGTGGCACGCATAGGACGGGCGCCAGACGGGAATCCCACAGAATGCAGGCTGGTGCAGGTTTTCGGCCTCTTCTGCGGTTCCTCTGAAGTCCAGAGGACGAAGATCGCATCGGTGCCTGCGACACCCTTCACCTGGAAGGGCTATGCGGGCCGGAACTTCGAAACGGAGCTGAACTTTCACCGGATTCCAGGATTTTCCTGGGTTCCGGTCACGTGCGGCCACCGTCCTGGTTCCTGTCTGAGATAGGAAGCGAAGCAGACGCGAAGCGGACATGCGCGAGCCATGCCTTCAGCACGTAGTGTGTGCGGGCGCTCGAGTGAGCCGTTCGCGGGCTGTGTGGGATTGAGACGAAGGGTAAGGAGTACTGGATTGCCGACATTCAATCAGCTGGTGAAGCAGGGTCGCACGGCGCCGCGCTACAAGACCGCGAGCCCGGCGTTGCAGGGCTCCCCGCAGCGGCGCGGTGTATGCACCCGCGTCTACACGCAGACGCCCAAGAAGCCGAACTCGGCACTGCGCAAGGTGGCCCGCGTCCGGCTTACCAACGGTATCGAGGTGACGACGTACATCCCCGGAATCGGCCACAACCTGCAGGAGCACTCTATCGTGCTGATCCGCGGCGGCCGTGTAAAGGATCTGCCGGGCGTCCGGTATCACGTAGTACGCGGCTCACTCGATTCAGTGGGCGTGGCCAACCGTAAGCAGAGCCGTTCGAAGTATGGCGCGAAGCGCCCCAAAACAGCTGCAAAGTAAGACTGCAGCGAAGTAAGTCAGGAATCAGGAAAAGGTTAGGAAGCGATGCCGAGAAAAGGACACATTGCCAAGCGCGAAGTAGCGGCCGATCCGGTCTACAACTCTTCGCTGGTCACCAAGTTTGTGAACTCGATGATGTGGGGCGGCAAGAAGTCGACCGCGCAGGCCATCTTCTATACCGCGATGACCAACCTGGAGCAGAAGGGCGGCGACGAGGCTCTGAAGCTGTTCAAGAAGGCCGTTGAGAACTGCAAGCCGCTGCTTGAGGTGAAGACCCGCCGCGTCGGCGGCGCGAATTACCAGGTGCCGATCGAGGTCAATCCGGATCGCCGTACCTCGCTTGCCATCCGCTGGCTGGTGACATTATGGCCGCGCCCGCGGTGAGAAGGGCATGATCGACAAGCTGACCAATGAACTGCTGGATGCGGCGAACGGCCGTGGCGCCGCGATGAAGAAGAAGGAAGACATCCATCGCATGGCTGAAGCCAACAAGGCATTCGCGCACTATCGCTGGTAGGGCGTTGTGGTTGCAGAGAAGTCGCTAGCTGGGCAAGTAACAGACAACGTAGCAATCATCGCTGGCCCAAGGCTGGCGGGAAGTTGAGAGAGAAGAGACCGTGGCTCGCCAAGTACCTCTAAATCGTTGCCGGAACATCGGGATCATGGCGCACATCGACGCCGGAAAGACGACGGCGACCGAGCGCATCCTGTTCTATACGGGCATCACCCATCGCATCGGCGAGGTGCACGAAGGCACGGCCACGATGGATTACATGGAGCAGGAGCAGGAGCGCGGCATCACCATTACCTCCGCGGCCACGACCTGCACCTGGAACAACATCCGCATCAACATCATTGACACCCCGGGCCATGTGGACTTTACGGCCGAAGTGGAGCGTTCGCTGCGCGTGCTGGACGGCGCGGTGGCGCTGTTCGATTCGGTCTCCGGCGTGCAGCCGCAGAGCGAAACGGTGTGGCGCCAGGGCGATAAATATCATGTGCCGCGCATCTGCTTTGTGAACAAGATGGACAAGGCGGGCGCCGACTTCGAGCATGTGATCGAGACTATTCGCAAGCGGCTGGGCGCGCGGCCGGTGGCCATCCAGATTCCGATTGGCGCCGAGGCGAACTTCAAGGGCGTGATCGACCTGATCGAGATGCGCGCGATTGTCTGGAACGACGAGACGATGGGTTCGGAATATGCGGTCGAAGCGATTCCCGCAAACTTGACCAAGAAGGCGGAAGCCTTCCGCATGCAACTGGTCGAAACAGTGGCCGAGTATGACGACGACATGCTGCACAAGTTTCTTGAGGGCGAAACGCCGACTGCCGAAGAGCTGAAGGTTTCGTTGCGCAAGGCCACCATCGCGATGAAGGTTTTCCCCGTGATGTGCGGCTCTGCATTCAAGAACAAAGGAATTCAGACGCTGCTCGATGCGGTGGTGGATTACCTGCCGAGCCCGCTCGACGTGCCCGCGGTCGAAGGCATCGACCCTTCCGATCCTTCGAAGATTCTTATCCGCAAGGCGGACGATTCCGAGCCGTTTTCGGCGCTGGGCTTTAAGCTGATCAATGACCCATATGGCAAGCTGGGTTTTATCCGTATCTATTCGGGCTCGCTCAAGACCGGCGATACAGTGGAAAACCCGCGTACCGGCAAGACGGAGCGTGTGGGCCGCCTGGTGAAGATGCACGCCAACAAGCGTGAGGACATCACCGAGATCTATGCCGGCGATATTTGCGCCTGCGTGGGCCTGAAAGAATTGAAGACGGGCGACACGCTCTGCTCCCCGTCGGCACCGATCGCACTGAGCGCGATCACTTTCCCTGAGCCGGTGATCTCGGTGGCGATCGAGCCGAAGACTAAGGGCGACCAGGAAAAGATGGGCGTCGCGTTATCACGCCTGGCCGATGAAGATCCCACCTTCAAGGTGCGCACCGATATCGACTCCGGGCAGACCATCATCAGCGGCATGGGTGAGCTTCACCTTGAGATTCTTGTCGATCGCATGAAGCGCGAGCACAAGGTTGAGGCCAATGTAGGCGAGCCGAAGGTAGCTTTCCGCGAGACGATCCGCAAGACCGCCGAAGCCGAGGGCAAGTACATCCGGCAGACCGGCGGCTCGGGCAACTACGGTCACGTGAAGATTCGCCTGGAGCCGAACGAGCCGGGCAAGGGCTTCGAGTTCGTCGATGAAATCCGCGGCGGCGTGGTGCCGAAGGAATACATCAAGCCGACCGAGCAGGGGATCCGCGAGGCGCTCCACAACGGCATACTCGCCGGCTACGAGATGGTGGACTTTAAAGCTGTGCTCTACGACGGCAGCTACCACGATGTCGACTCGAACGAAATGGCCTTCAAGATCGCCGGTTCGATGGCTTACAAGGAAGCGGCGCGGAAGGCGAGCCCGGTGTTGCTCGAACCCGTGATGGCGGTAGAGGTCACGGTGCCGGAAGAGCATATGGGCACCATCATCGGCGACATCAACTCGCGCCGCGGCCGCATCGAGGGCATGGAGCACTCGGGCGGGTCGCAGGTGATCAAGGCCATGGTTCCGCTGAAGGAGATGTTCGGCTACGTGAACGACATTCGTTCGTCCACGCAGGGCCGCGCCTCTTACAGCATGCAGTTCGCACGATATGAAGAGGCGCCCCGCATGATCTCGGAAGAGATCATCGGCCGCAATCAGGGCAAGTAAGCCAGGGTAAGTAGTTCGACAAGAGTTCGCGCGGTATGACGCCGCGCCCGAAAGATCAGGAGAAGCGAGATGGCGAAGGAGAAGTTTGACCGTTCGAAGCCGCATGTGAATGTGGGGACGATCGGGCACATTGATCACGGGAAGACGACGTTGACGGCGGCGATCACGAAGGTGTTGTCGAAGCACAATCCGAACAACAAGTTTCGCAGCTTTGACACGATTGATAACGCGCCGGAAGAGCGGGAGCGCGGTATCACGATTGCGACGGCGCACGTGGAGTATGAGACGAAGAATCGTCACTACGCGCACGTGGACTGCCCGGGCCACGCGGACTACATCAAGAACATGATCACGGGCGCGGCGCAGATGGATGGCGCGATTCTGGTGGTTGCTGCGACCGATGGACCGATGCCGCAGACCAAGGAGCACGTGCTGTTGGCGCGCCAGGTGGGTGTGCCGTACATCGTGGTGTTCCTGAACAAGTGCGATGCGGTGGAGGATCCGGAGCTGACGGATCTGGTGGAGATGGAAGTACGGGAGCTGTTGTCGAAGTACAACTTCCCGGGCGACGATGTGCCGGTGATCCGCGGCTCTGCGCTGGGCGGGTTGAACGGCGAGGCGCAGTGGGAGGCGAAGATCGACGAGCTGATGGAGGCGGTGGATAAGAACGTGCCGCTGCCGGAGCGTGCGATCGATCAGCCGTTCCTGATGCCGATCGAAGACATCTTTTCGATCTCGGGTCGCGGGACTGTGGTGACGGGCCGTATCGAGCGTGGCCAGGTGAAGGTGGGCGAAGAGTCCGAGATCGTGGGCTTCCGGGAGACGCGCAAGACGGTGGTGACGGGCGTCGAGATGTTCAAGAAGCAGCTGGACGAGGGCCGCGCTGGCGACAACGCGGGACTGCTGCTTCGCGGCATCGCGAAGGAAGATGTGGAGCGCGGGATGGTTCTGGCGAAGCCGGGATCGATTACGCCGCACACCAAGTTCAAGGGCGAGATCTACGTGCTGTCGAAGGAAGAGGGTGGCCGTCATACGCCGTTCTTCAACGGCTACCGTCCGCAGTTTTACTTCAGGACGACGGACGTGACGGGCACGGCGAAGCTTCCGGAGGGTACGGAGATGGTGATGCCGGGCGACAACATCAGCTTGGAGATCGAGCTGCATACGCCGGTGGCGATGGAGAAGGGCTTAAGGTTCGCCATCCGCGAAGGCGGCCGGACCGTTGGCGCTGGAACCATTACCGAAATACTGAAGTAAGGGACTAGCCGTCCAGGCACACGCGCTTCGCGCCGGGACATAACAGAGTGGGTTGGCAGCGCGAGCTGCCAACACGCAGGAAAGAAAAAGCAAAATGGTTGGACAGAGAATCCGAATCCGGCTGAAGGCATACGACTACCGCGTGCTCGATACCTCGACAGGCGAGATCGTCGAGACGGCGAAACGCACGGGCGCCCAGGTGGCGGGACCAATTCCGTTGCCGACGGTAAAGAACAAGTACTGCGTGCTGCGTTCGCCGCATGTGGACAAGAAGTCACGCGAGGCTTTCGAGATCCGCACGCACAAGCGGCTGATCGACATCCTTGAGCCGACACAGCAGACGGTGGATGCGCTGATGAAGCTCGATCTACCGGCCGGTGTGGACGTCGAGATCAAGGTACGCGAAGAGAAGGCGGCGAAGTAGCTGCCGGAGATTTGTAACAGGCAATGCCTACAGTGCCCGCGGGCATGATGGGGAGAGGAAACAGAGATGGCAGTCACAGGAATTCTGGGCAAGAAGATCGGCATGACGCAGGTGTTCGACGAGAAGGGTGAAGTGCACCCGATCACCGTGCTGCAGGCCGGCCCATGCGTGGTGACGCAGTTGAAGACGCTGGCGAAGGATGGCTACGAGGCGGCGCAGATCGGTCTGGTCGAATTCGTGAAGAGCTCGAAGGTGAACAAGCCGATGGCCGGCCATTTTGGCAAGTCGAATGTACCGCCCGTCAAGCTGATGCGTGAAGTCGCCGTGGAAGCGGCTGCTGCGTCAGCGAAGGCAGAAGCGGCGGATGGCGACGCGCCGGTAGCGAATGGCAATGGTCTGAAGGCGGGCGATCGAGTGCTGGTCGACATTTTTTCGAGCGACAAGTACGTGGACGTGATCGGGACCAGCAAGGGCCGCGGCTTTGCGGGTGTCGTACGGCGTCACAAGTTTGGCGGCGGACCCAAGGCGCACGGCCACATGTTCCAGGTGCAGGGATCGATTGGCGCCTCGTCGTTTCCATCGCGTGTGTTTCCCGGACAGCGTATGCCGGGACACTACGGCGTGGATCAAGTAACGGTACGGAACCTGCGCATTCGCGGCATCGATCTGGAAGAGAACCTGCTGATGGTGGAAGGCGCCGTGCCGGGACCGCGCGACGGCTATGTGCTGATCTCGAAGGCAAAGGCTCCGCCGCGCGAGCGTCGCGGTTTTGCCGGTGCGACCACGGTCGATCCGCTGAAGGCGTCGAAGAAGGCGTCGGCGGGCAAGAAATCGAAGTAGCTGTTGCCGAGGCGCGATCCTCGAAGAAGAAGAGAAGACGATGGCAAACATTGACGTATTGGATCTCGGCGGAAAGAAGGTTGGCTCACTCGAGCTAGCTGAGGAGATCTTCGCTCCGGGCGAGGTGAACGAGGCTCTGCTGTGGGAAGCGGTGAAGCACTACCGCGCCGCGCTTCGCCAGGGTACGGCGGCGACCAAGAATCGCAAGCTGGTCGCTGGATCGGGCAAGAAGCTGTGGAAGCAGAAGGGCACGGGCCGTGCCCGCGTCGGCTCGGTGCGCTCGCCGCTGTGGCGACATGGCGGAACGGTGCATGGACCGCAGCCCCGCTCCTACGACTACGCATTCCCCAAGAAGAAGCTGCTGGGCGCGTTGCGTGCGGCGCTGGCAGCGAAGCTCTCCGACGGCAAACTGACAGTGATTGAGAACCTCGCACTGGGCGAGGCGAAGACGAAGGCGTATCGCGCGGCACTGAACACGCTCGACGCAAAGCGCACGGCGCTGATCGTCGAGAATTCGCAGTCGCTGAGCCCGACGCTGATTTTGGGTGTGCGCAACCTCGAAGGCGTGGAACTCATGCTCAACAACGAGGTGCACCCCTATGACCTGCTGCGCTATGAACGCGCCATCTTCTCTCGCGCGGCGCTTGAGCAGATGCAGGAGACCCTGAAAAAGACTGTCTCGAAGCGCAAGCAGCGCGCTCGTGCGCAGGCGGAGGTGGCCTAGATGCCGACGACCTATACCGTGATTCGCCGTGCCCTGATTACCGAAAAGGGCATGGGCGTGAAAGAGACCGAAGGCACGCTGGTCTTTGAAGTGGCCGAGGCCGCGACCAAGACCGAAGTGAGGCAAGCGGTCGAAGCGTTGTTCAAAGTGAAGGTGAACAGTGTGCGGACAGCGAACTTCATCGGCAAGGAGCGCCGCCGGGGCAAGTTCACCGGCTTCCGGCCGGATTGGAAGAAGGCGTATGTGCGCCTGAAGGCCGGCGAGAAGATGCCGGACTACGTGAACAATCTGTAGCTGATTGGGTTTGAGGACGTAGTGGGATTCAAGTAGAGAGCGACAGCAAGCGGTGAAAGATATGCCGCTGGAAGCAAAGAGCTAAAACGATGCCGATTAAGACATTTCGACCGATCACCCCGACGCTGCGATTCCAAACGACGCTGGTGAACGACGACATCACGACCGACAAGCCGCACAAGCCGCTGCTGGTATCGAAGCAGCGCACCGGCGGGCGCCGCAACTCCGGCGACATGACCATGCGGCACCACGGCGGCGGCCATAAGCAGAAGCTGCGCCTGATCGATTTCAAGCGCGAGAAGTTCGGCGTGCCGGGCAAGGTAGCGACGATCGAGTACGATCCGAACCGCTCCTCGCGTATCGCGCTGATCCACTATGCGGATGGCGAGAAGCGCTACATCATCCAGCCGGTCGGCCTCAAAGTCGGCCAAACAGTGATGAGCGGCCCGGATGCGGACATCCTCGTCGGCAACGCTCTGCCGCTCAAGAGCATTCCCGCCGGCACGACGGTGCACAATGTCGAGCTGCGTCCCGGCAAGGGCGCGCAGATGGTGCGCTCGGCTGGCGGACAGGCACAACTGGTCGCGAAGGAAGGCGATTACGCCCTGCTGAAGCTGCCTTCCGGCGAGACGCGTCGCGTGCTGGTGGAGTGCATGGCGACGGTTGGTCAGGTGGGCAATACGGATCATGAGAACGTGGCCATCGGCAAGGCAGGACGCAACCGCTGGAAGGGCATTCGTCCGACCAACCGCGGCGTGTCGATGAACCCAGTCGATCACCCGCACGGCGGCGGCGAAGGCAAGACCTCGGGCGGGCGCCATCCGGTGACGCCGTGGGGCCAGCCGACGCGTGGCTACAAGACACGCAACAACAAACGTACCGATGCGTTCATCGTCGGTCGTCGCAGCAAGTAGGGAGACAGAGATGGCACGTTCGACCAAGAAGGGCCCCTTCATCGACACCCACCTGATGGTGAAGATCGACACGATGAACCAGGCGAATGACAAGAAGCTGGTGCGCACCTGGTCGCGCCGCTCGACGATTCACCCGGACATGGTGGGACACACCATCGGGGTGCACAACGGGCGCAAGTTTATCCCGGTCTACGTGACGGAGAACATGGTGGGCCACAAGCTGGGCGAGTTCGCGGCGACGCGGACCTTCAAGGGCCACTCGGCGAAGGCTGCCGAAACGACGTCGAAGCCACGTTAAGCACCAGGATTGAAGGCAGGGAAGGCAAGGTTATGCAACAGACACAGGAGTTTCGAGCAGAGGCGCGCTACCAGCGTGTATCGCCGCAGAAGGCGCGGCTGGTGCTCGATCTGATCAAGGGACGTCGCGTTGGCGAAGCGCTGCAGACCGTGGCCTTTACCAAGAAGGGTGTCGCGCCGCTGGTGGAGAAGGTGCTGCGTTCGGCGGTGCAGAACGCCAACTACCTGAGCCAGGAGCAGGGTCTGGATGTGGACGTCGACAACCTCTACGTCAAGCAGGCTCTCGCGAATGACGGACCGCGCATGAAGCGCATCCGGCCGGCGCCACAGGGCCGCGCATTCCGCTATCAGCGCCGCATGTCGCACATCGTGATTGCGGTGGCCGAGCGCAAGCCAGCCGGCCTGGTCACGACGGCTGGGCCTGACGCGGAGACAGCCGCGAAGGGCAAGAAGTCCGCAAAGAAGTCAACCAGGCCGGCTGCGAAGAAGACGGCTGCGACCAAGAATGCCGCAAAGAAGGCGCCGGCGAAGAAGGCCGCCGCCAAAGGAACCAAGTCCGCGAAGGCGGGCAAGTAAAGGAAGCGTATGGGACAGAAAGTCCATCCTTATGGATTCCGGCTGGGTGTGAACAAGCCGTGGCGGTCGCGTTGGTTTGTGGTGCGCGACTACGACAAGTTGCTGATCGAAGACGTTCAGCTGAAGCGTGAGCTGAAGGAGAAGCTGAAGCTGGCGGGCGTGAGCTCGGTCGAAGTGGAACGGCCTGGCAAGAAGCTGCGGATTATCATCCGCACCGCGCGGCCGGGAATCGTGATCGGGCGCAAGGGCGCAGAGATCGACAAGCTGAAGGCCGAGATCCAGGACCGCACCAAGCGCGATGTCACCATCGACATCGTGGAGGTGAACAAGCCGGAGCTTGACGCGCAACTGGTCGCGGAGAGCATTGCGCTGAAGCTCGAAAAGCGGTCAGGCTTCCGCCGCGTCATGCGCATGGCGGTTGATTCAGCGCTGCGCTTCGGCTGCAAGGGCATCAAGGTTCGCGTCTCGGGCCGCTTGAACGGCAACGAGATTGCGCGTTCGGAGTGGTACCTGCAGGGTCGTCTGCCGCTGCACACGCTGCGCGCGGATATCGACTACGGCTTTGCCGAGGCGTTCACGACATATGGCGTGATCGGTGTGAAGGTATGGATCTATCGCGGCGATGTGTACGAGCAGAAGCGTCGTCAGCCGAAGGAGATCGGCGGCTCGGTGTTTTAGGGGCAGCTTCCCGCAGCTTGCCGCTGCTGGCTGAAGTTCAGTTGGGTCGTTGAGAGTTTGTGATTTAGCAGCTAGTTGGCTGGAGTTTCTTATGTTGATGCCGAAGAAGGTGAAGTACCGGAAGCAGCAGCGCGGCCGCATGAAGGGCAAGGCATGGCGCGGCTCGGAGCTTTCGTTTGGGGTGTACGGGTTGAAGGTGTTGGAGTGCGGCTACATCACGGACCGCCAGATCGAGGCGAGCCGCGTAGCCATGACCCGCTTCATCAAGCGTGGCGGGAAGATCTGGCTGCGTCTGTTCCCGGACAAGCCGGTGACCAAGAAGCCGGCCGAAACCCGTATGGGCAAAGGAAAAGGCGCACCGGATCACTGGGTGGCCGTGGTGCGGCCAGGAAAGATTCTCTTTGAGATGGAAGGCGTTGCGCCGGACGTCGCACAAGAGGCAATGCGGCTGGCGGCACACAAGCTTCCGTTGAGGACCCGCTTCGTGATGCGTCACGACGTAGTGATGACGGCGGCGGTAAAGAAGTAAGAGTGAACTCCGCGGCCTCGATGAGGGCAGAGCGGATTGTGATTGAGGCCGATCTTGTAAGTTCGGCAAAACAGATCGGCAAGATGATGAAGGGCATGCCCGATGAGAGCGGCCCGGAAGAGAAGACGAGATGGAACTGGACAAGATTCGCAACCTGGGCCCGCACGAGTTGAAGCACGAGGAGCAGCAAGCCTCCGAGCAACTGTTCCGCCTGCGCTTTCAGATGCGCCTGGGGCAGACCGAAGGCGTGAAGAAGCTGCGCGGCCTGAAGAAGGACGTGGCCCGCATCAAGACCATCACGCGCGAGCGTGAGCTGGGGCTGAATGCGGCGCTGCATGGTCAGGCAGAGGACGCGCCGGCCAAGACGAAGAAGAAGACCGCTGCCAAGCGGAATAAGAAGTCCGCAGCCAAGAAGGTTGCGAACAAGAAGGTTACGAAGAAGAGCGCCGCGAAGAAGAAGGTCGCGACGAAGAAGAGCGCTAAGAAGAAGGAGGCTCGGTAAGCGATGAGTGAGCAGGTAATGACGAACGAGCAGTTGGCCGCGACCGAGCGCCGCAACGAAAAGGTAGGTCACGTGGTCTCGACCAAGATGCAGAAGACCATCGTGGTCGAAGTCGAGATGCGCAAGGCACACCCCAAGTACAAGCGGACGGTGCGGTCGACAAAGAAGTTCTATGCGCACGATGAGCAGAACACGGCGCGCGTGGGCGACATGGTGCGCATCCGCGAAACGCGTCCCATGAGCAAGCTGAAGCGGTGGCAGCTGCAGGAGATTCTGCGGCGCTCGACACTGGCGCAGGTACAGGCCGCCGAAGCGGCAGCTCCCGAGTTGACGACGTAGCTTCGCTCAGCAGCAGCAGTCCATGCTGAGAGGTTTGGTTCATCAGGTTCGCCAGGTAGCGGGCAGGGAACGGAGATAAGAACGATGGCAGTGCAGATGAGATCGATGCTCGAGGTCGCCGATAACTCCGGCGCCCGTAAGCTGCAGATGATCCTGCCGCTGGGCGGCGCGAGCGGTAAGAAGGCTGGCCTGGGCGACGTGATCACGGCTGCGGTGAAGGAAGCTTCGCCGGATGGCCAGGTCAAGAAGGGCAAGGTGGTCAAGGCCGTCGTGGTGCGGTTGCGTAAGGAAGCGCGCCGCCGAGATGGCACCTACATCCGCTTTGACCAGAATGCGGCAGTACTGATCAACGATGCGGGGGAGCCGGTAGGCACGCGTGTCTTTGGACCTGTGGCTCGTGAGCTGCGTGAGAAGAAGTTCCTGAAGATTGTGTCGCTGGCCCCTGAGGTCATTTAAGGACCGGGCCGCGAGAGTGGGAGAGACAAGATGGCGGGATTGAAGATTCAGCGCAACGATACAGTGATGGTGATCACGGGCACGGACAAGGGCAAGAAGGGCCGCGTGCTGCATGTGATGCCGGACGCGGGCAAGCTGCTGGTCGAGCATGTGCGCGTGGTGAAGAAGAACGTGCGTCCGAATCCACAGCGCAACATTAAAGGTGGAATCGCAGAGCAGGAGTCGGCGATCCAGATTTCGAACGTGATGCTGGTCTGCTCCAGTTGCGGGCCGACGCGCGTCGGTTACAAGTTCGAGGGTGACAAGAAAGTTCGCGTCTGCAAGAAGTGCGGAGAGGCGATCACCCCCAAGGGCAAGAAGTAAAAGCGAAGTATCGTACGAGGCCACGCAACGGTATACGGACCAGCAACCCACCCCGGGACCGTGGCAGAGAGCAGAGAGAGACTAAGCGATGGCAACAAGACTGCATGAGAAGTATCAGAAAGAGATCCGGCCCGCGCTCCAGAAGGAGCTGGGCCTGAAGAACGCGATGGCGGTACCGCGCCTGGAAAAGATCGTACTGAACATGGGGTTGGGTGAAGCGACTCAGAATCCCAAGATGCTCGATCCGCTGGTGGCGGATCTGACGACGATCGCCGGCCAGAAGCCGGTGGCCACCAAGGCGAAGAAGTCGATTGCGGCCTTCAAGGTACGCGAGGGGATGCCCATCGGCGCCATGGTCACGCTGCGCGGTGAGAAGATGTACGAGTTTCTGGACCGTCTCATCTCGATCGCGTTGCCGCGTGTGCGCGACTTTCGCGGCGTTTCGACCAAAAGCTTTGATGGACGCGGCAACTACACGCTCGGCGTCCGCGACCAGCTTATCTTCCCGGAGATTGACTACGCCCGGGTGGAAAAGCTGAAGGGCATGAATATCACCATCGTCACCACGGCGAAGGATGACAACCAGGCGCGCGCGCTGCTGCGGCAGTTCGGCATGCCATTCCGCACGGCTGCTTAAGGCTGCGGAGAGAGAAGGATTAGCGAACGATGTCGACGACTGCAAAGCGTGTTAAGGACGCCAAGAAGCCGAAGTTTTCCTCGCGCAAGCACAACCGCTGCAAGCTGTGCGGCCGCCCCCGCGCGTTTCTGCGCAAGTTCGGCGTATGCCGTCTGTGCTTTCGCGGACTCGCCTTGCGCGGCGAGATTCCGGGTGTCGTGAAGTCGTCCTGGTAGGCAGAGACGCGTAACGTATTTTGAACACGCTGGACGTGCCGAGCACGGCCAGCCACACCATCTTCGCTGGTTCTCTGGACTTGATCGATACACAGGCCAGAGCGAACGGAGGATGAAGGAGAGAGCATGAGCTTTACCGATCCAGTCGCAGATTTTCTGACCCGCATCCGCAACGCGATCCGCTCGCGCCACCAGAAGCTGGACGTTCCCGCCTCGAAGCTGAAGGCCGAGATCGCCCGCATTCTGAAGGAAGAGGGCTATATCGCCAACTACAAGGCTACAGAAGAAGACGGCCGCCAGGTGTTGCGCGTGTACCTGAAGTATGGCGCGAATAATGAAGCTGCGATCCGCGACCTGCAGCGTATCTCGCGTCCCGGATGCCGTGTGTACGTCGGCCGCGACGAGATCCGCCGAGTGCAGGGTGGTTTGGGCATCAATATCCTCACCACCCCGCGTGGCGTTATGACTGGCCGGCAGGCGCGCCGCGAGGGTGTCGGCGGAGAGATTCTCTGCGAGGTCTGGTAACCCCGGTCTGTAGCAGGACTGGTGACGTATTGGTTGGGAATGGCTGCAGTGGAACGCTCTCGATTTGTTGAGCGGGACTCGCAAGCCGATGAAGGGTTAAAAGATGTCACGCATTGGAAAACAGCCGATTGCTCTCCCCAAGGGTGTGAAGTACACCGTGCAGGGCAAAGAGGTGCTGGTGGAAGGTCCGAAGGGCAAGCTGAAGGCGCCGCTACCGGAAGGCATCACGCTCGAGGAAAAGGACGGCCACATGATTGCCGCGCGCAGGGACGACACACTCGCGCCGCTGCATGGGCTGACGCGTGCGCTGCTCTTTAACGCGGTCGAAGGTGTTACCAAAGGCTGGACGAAGGAACTCGACATCGTGGGTATCGGCTACCGCGCGGAGATGAAGGGCAAGGGCATGGTGGTGTTTACACTCGGCTATTCCCATCCCATCGAGTTTCCGCTGCCCACCGGTATTGAAGCGGCGATCGACCCGAAGCAGACCAAGGTGACCATCACCGGCATCGACCGGCAGAAGGTTGGCCAGGTGGCGGCGGACATGCGCTCGCTGCGCAAGCCCGATCCATACAAGAACAAGGGTGTGCGCTATACCGACGAGAAGCTAAAGAAGAAGGTCGGCAAAACTGGCGCCAAGTAGCCGGGCGCGAAGTGAGCCAAGGTTGATCGAACCATAATTACCGAACGGGGCCGCAGGGCGGTTCCGCTACTAGGAAGAAGACGAGACAATGATTCCTCAGAGACAGAGAAATGAGATCCGGCAGCGCGTGCATTCGCGCATCCGCCGGAAGATGCAGGGTACGGCGGAGCGGCCGCGCTTGAATGTCTACCGTTCGCTGAACCACATCTACGCGCAGGTGATCGACGACGCCTCCGGCGTCACCCTGGTTTCGGCTTCCACCAAGGCAGCCAAGCTGAAGACCGGCGGCAACGTGGCAGCGGCGAAGGAAGTCGGCAAACTGGTAGCCGAGCGCGCGAAAGAGAAGGGCGTGCAGAAGGTCGTCTTCGATCGCGGCGGCTATCTTTATCACGGACGCATCAAGGCGCTGGCCGATGCGGCGCGCGAGGCCGGTCTCGAGTTCTAACAGGTTCATGGGCATGGCGACGGGCTGATAAGGACCGCGCAGAAGGAAACAGACAGAATGGCAATGCTGAAGAAAAAGCTCGATGCCGGGCACTACAACCTGAAGGACCAGGTCGTGGCGATCAACCGCGTGACCAAGGTCGTCAAGGGCGGCAAGAACATGTCGTTCGCCGCGCTGGTGGTGGTGGGCGATCCGGGAGCCGGGGTGGTGGGCTACGGTTCCGGTAAGGCGAAGGAAGTGCCGCAGGCGATCCGCAAGGGCATCGAAAGCGCCAAGAAGAACCTGGTGCATGTGCACTTGACCGACACCTCGATTCCACACCAGGTACTGGGACGCTACGGTTCGGGTCAGGTGCTGCTGAAACCGGCACCGGAAGGTACGGGCGTCATTGCAGGCGGTGCGGTGCGTGCGGTGATGACCTCGGCCGGCGTGCAGAATGTGCTGACCAAGAGCCTGGGCACAGCCAATCCGCATAATGTCGTCAAGGCAACGTTCGACGCGCTGACCCAGTTGCGCGATCGCGCGGATGTCGCGGCGCTGCGCGGCAAGCAGATACAGGAGCTATAGTCATGGCAGAGGCGAAGAAGACACTGCTGATCGAGTACTACCGCTCGAAGATTGCGACACCGGAGAAGCACAAAAAGGTCGTCAAGGGCCTGGGCTTCACCCGGTTGAACCAGATCGTGGAGCGTGAGGACACGCCGTCGATTCGCGGCATGGTCAAGGCCATTCCCCACCTGGTGCGTATCGTCGAGTAGGTGCGGGCGAGTAGTTCGAAGACAAACCAATATGCGAGTCGGCCCCTGTGGGCCGGCGTTGAGCGAGGAACAAATGGCAACGAATCTCTCCAATCTGCGTGCGCCGAAGAAGGCGAACACCAATCGCAAGCGTGTGGGCCGTGGTATGGGCTCCGGCATGGGCAAGACCTCGACCCGCGGTCACAAGGGTCAGGGCTCCCGTTCCGGGTCGAGCCTGATGCGCGGCTTTGAAGGCGGCCAGATGCCGCTGCACCGCCGCCTGCCCAAGCGTGGATTCACCAACATCTTCCGCACCGAGTACAACGTGCTCAATCTGGACAGTCTCGGGGGTCTTACGGAGACCGAACTGACGCTGGAAAAGCTGGCCGCACTTGGTCTGACCAAGAAGAAGGGTCTGCTGAAGATTCTCGGCAATGGCGAGATCAAGAACGCCATCACCGTGCACGCGCACAAGTTTTCGAAGTCGGCGCAGGAAAAGATCGAGCGCGCGGGCGGCAAAGTTGTGGTGCTGGGTGGCGCTCCCGCCCAGGCCTAGGCCTGGTCTAGGATTGATCAGCGGACAACGAGGGCAGGGCTGACCTTATATGTGGGAAAAGTTTTCAAATATCTTTCGTATCCCGGACCTTCGCAACCGGCTGTTGTTCACGCTGGGCATGCTGGCGGTCTATCGCCTTGGCGCCCACATCCCCACGCCGGGTGTCGATACCAAGGCGCTGGAATCCTTCTTTGATTCGCAGAGCGGATCCGCCCTGGGCCTGGTGGATCTCTTCAGCGGCGGCAATCTGCGCCGGCTCACGGTCTTTGCCCTGGGCATCATGCCCTACATCACCGCGTCGATCATCTTCCAACTGTTGACTGTGGTTTACGAGCCACTGGCCAAACTGCAGAAGGAAGGCGAGATCGGCCGCCGCAAGATCACGCAGTGGACCCGCTACATGACAGTGGTTCTCGGCGTGGTGCAATCCTTCGCCATCGCGCTGACGCTCTCGCACACCACCGGTGGCGGTCAGTCGTATGTGCTCAATCCGGGCGCTGGTTTCGTCGCCATGACGGTGCTTACCCTGACCGCGGGCACCACCTTCGTCATGTGGCTCGGTGAGCAGATTACCGACCGTGGCGTGGGCAACGGCATGAGCTTGCTGATCTTCGCGGGCATCGTCGATGGATTGCCGCGCGGCATCGCGGATCTGTACGAGAAGGCCAGAACACAGGCTTTCGGTGCTTTCACCGTTCCTGCCCTGGCTATTCTGATCGGGGGCATGATCGCGGTGGTCGCGTTCATCGTCTACGTTGAGCGCTCCGAACGTCGCATTCCGGTGCAGTACGCCAAGCGTATTGTGGGCCGCCGGCTGATGGGTGGACAATCCACGCACCTGCCGCTGAAGGTGAACTCCGGCGGCGTGATGCCGATTATCTTTGCCAGCTCCATTCTTTCGGCGCCGATGCTGTTCGCCACTTCGAACTTTGTGCGCAGCCATCCGGTCCTCAACAACATCTTCGATGCACTGCGCGCCGGCGAGCCCTGGTACGAACTGCTGTCGATGGTGGCAATCGTCTTCTTCGCCTACTTCTACATCTCGATCGTCTTCCGGCCCGATGACATCGCGGACAACATGCGTAAGTACGGCGGATTCATCCCCGGCATTCGGCCCGGCCGTCGCACCTCCGATTACATCAACGACATCCTGACGCGCATTACCCTGGTTGGCGCTCTCTACCTGATCCTGGTCTGGCTGATTCCGCAGATCATGATCAACGGCATACACCTCGAGAACCTGTGGCTGGTAGGTTCGTTCTTCGAGAAGATGCCAACATGGGTCACGCACGGCCTCGGTCTGAACTTCTACTTCGGCGGCACGTCACTCCTGATTGTGGTTGGCGTGGCCATGGACACGGTGAACCAGATCGAGTCTCAGCTCATCATGCGTCACTATGAAGGCTTCTCTCCGCGGAGCGGCCGGGTGCGCGGACGCCGCGCGTGGTAGCGGGACAGCCCGAGTTGGCCTCGCTCAACGAAACGCCCGGCGAGTTGCGCACAGCGTTTCTTCCTGGACCAGTATTGCTCCTGGGAGCGCCGGGGGTAGGCAAGGGGACGCAGGCCAAGGCCATCATGGCTGCCTGGGGTATCCCGCAGATCTCGACTGGCGACATTCTGCGCGAGATTCGGAACCGCGATCTGCGGCCCAGCGTGATCGCCAACCGCCTCCTCCGCGAGGGCAAGCTGCATGAGGACGACCTGGCCCGGATGGCGGCCGGCAAACTGGTCTCCGATGCCCTGGTGAATGATATGGTTGCCGTCCGCCTGGAAGAGCCCGACACAGTCGGGGGCTACATCCTGGACGGCTTTCCGCGGACGCTGGTGCAGGCGGACTGGCTGGATGCGTATCTTTCATCGAGTCGCAACAGCCTTCCCGTGGTGGCGGTGAGCCTGCGGGTGAATGAGCACCAATTGCTGCTGCGCATTACCGGCCGGCGAAGCTGTCCGACCTGCAAGCGCATCTATAACGTGCACCTGAAGCCGCCTGTGTCGGATACGGTCTGCGATTTTGACCAGACGGTGCTCGAACAGCGTGCCGATGACACGGAAGCGGTTTTTGCCGAGCGTATGCGCGCCTATGCTGAGCAGACAGCCCCGGTTCTCGAGCACTACCGGACCCTCGGCCGTTTTGCTGAAGTCGATGGCGACGCAACGATAGAAGCAGTAACGGAGAGCATTTTGGCAGCCGTGGAGCACCTGCGGGAGTAGTGAGAAGCGAGACAACGTTAGAGAACACCATGGCAATCGTGATCAAGACCGCGAAGGAAGTGGAGAAGATGCGCCGCGCCGGCGGGATCGTGCGCGAGGTGCTCCATGCGGTGCGGGCCATGGTGAAGCCGGGCGCAACCACGCTGGACCTTGAGAATGTAGCGGCCAGGCTGATCGAAGATGCGGGCGCCAAGCCGGCGTTCAAGGGGTACCACGGCTTCCCCTGCGTGCTCTGCACCTCGCTGAATGACCAAGTGGTGCACGGCATTCCATCGGAGAAAACGGTGTTGCGCGAAGGCGACATTTTGTCGGTCGATTGCGGGGCGGTCATCGATGGGTACTACGGCGACTCGGCCATCACCATCCCGGTGGGCAAGGTGGCGGCGGGGACGCAACGGCTCCTCGATATCACGCAGGGGTCGCTGAACCGGGCAATTGAGACGGTGCGGCCCGGCGCCACGCTGGGGGATGTCGGGGCCGCGGTGCAGGAGATGGTGGAGGCCGAGGGTTTCAGCGTGGTGAAGGAGTTTGTGGGCCACGGTATCGGCACCCACATGCACGAGGACCCCCAGATCCCGAATTTCGGCCAGCGCGGGCGGGGCGTACGGCTGCGCGAGGGTATGGTGCTGGCGATCGAACCCATGGTGAACGCCGGCGGCGACGCGGTACGGGTATTGAAGGACGGATGGACGGCGGTGACCGAAGACGGCAGCCTGAGCGCGCATTTTGAGCACACGGTGGCCGTCACCAAGGATGGCGCGGCGATTTTGACCCTCTAAGTCGCGTAAATCAGGTATCATAGGGGTTGGCACATAAGTGGCCGGAGGCTTTGCCAGAACTCCTCTGGCGGGACGAGTCTGGCGGAACCAGGAAGATTGATTGTCGAAGGAAGACGCAATTGAAGTGATGGCGACGGTTCTCGAGACGTTGCCAAACGCGATGTTCAAAGTGGAACTCGAGAACAAGCATCAGGTGCTGGCCCACGTATCCGGACGCATGCGGAAGAACTTCATCCGCATCCTCCCTGGAGATCGTGTTGCGGTGGAGCTGAGTCCGTACGATCTGAACCGCGGCCGCATCGTTTACAGATACAAGTAGCGCGCCGGTTTGCCGCCAGAATGCGACCAGCCTCCTTAGGAGGCCTGTTGTTATGGGTGTGCCGTGTTGGAGCGTCGAGCTTGTGAGTCGAGAGAATTGAGGGGTTGTCGTTATGAAGGTACGCGCATCGGTTAAGAAGATTTGTGACAAGTGCAAGGTCATCCATCGCCGCGGTGTGGTGCGGGTGATCTGCGAGAACCAGAAGCATAAGCAGCGCCAGGGCTAAATAGCCAGGGCATACTCAGAGCGGTTCCGGGGCGAGTTAGCCGCAGTCAAGGCTTGCGATGAACCTCAGTTCCGCGGAAACCAGCCGGACTCTTCAACGCTCCGGCCAAACGCTCCAGGCGGCGAAGCTGCGCTGGAGCAAGTGAAGGAAGAGCATGGCACGTATTGCTGGCGTCGACCTGCCCAGGAACAAGCAGGCACGGATCGCGCTTACTTACATCTACGGGATCGGGAATCCGCGTGCGGCAAGCATTCTGTCCAACGCGAATGTCGATCCGTTCAAGAAGGTTCAGGACCTGGGCGAGGATGAGGTCAATCGCATCCGCCAGGTCATCGAGAAGGAAGGCGATGTCGAAGGCGACGCGCGCAAAGACGTCTCGATGAACATCAAGCGCCTGATCGATATCCAGAGCTACCGTGGCAACCGCCACCGCCGCAACCTGCCGGTCCGCGGCCAGCGCAGTCACACTAACGCGCGCACGCGCAAGGGCCCGCGCAAGGGCACCATCGCGGGCAAGAAGAAAGCGACGAAGACCTAAATGGCAAAGGCACAAGCGGCGGCGACCGGCAAGGCCGGCAAGAATAAGAAGTTCAAGAAGCGCGAACGCAAGAACGTGCCCTATGGTTTGGTGCACATTCAGGCTTCGTTCAATAACACCATCGTCACCATCACCGACAACATGGGCAACACACTCTCCTGGAAGAGTTCGGGCTCGCTCGGCTTCCGTGGATCGCGCAAGGGCACGCCGTTCGCGGCGCAGCAGGCTGCGATCAACGCCGCCAACCAGGCGCGCGACCATGGTCTGCGCTCGGTGGATGTGCGGGTCAGCGGGCCAGGTTCGGGCCGCGAGTCCGCGGTGCGTGCATTAGCTGCTGCCGGCATCGAGGTGCGTTCGATTCGCGACGTCACTCCGATTCCGCACAACGGATGCCGTCCGCCCAAGCGTCGCAGAGTCTGATTGAATTGCGGCCTGTTGGTGTATTGGCAGGCACTGAATGGAATTGAATTAGGGACTGGGAGGAAGGGCATCCGCCTGTAAACCAGTCGACACCTGAAGTTGAGGAGATCGAAGTGGCACGTTATACCGGAGCAGTCTGTCGCCTTTGCCGTCGCGAAGGCATGAAGCTTTTTCTCAAAGGGACCAAGTGCCACACGGAGAAGTGTCCCGTGGACAAGCGTAACTTTGCCCCCGGCCAGCATGGCCGCGACCGCAAGGTGAAGATCGTCGGTTACGGTCTGCAGTTGCGTGAGAAGCAGAAAGCCAAGCGCATCTACTTCACGCTGGAGAGCCAGTTCCGCGAATACTACGAGAAGGCGAACCGCTCTGCGGGCGTTACCGGCGAAATCCTGCTGCAGCAGCTTGAGCGCCGTTTGGACAACGTGGCCTACCGTCTGGGCTTCGCTTCCAGCCGCCGTCAATCGCGCCAGATCGTACGCCACGGTCACGTCGAAGTGAATGGCCGCAAGGTGAACATCCCCTCCTATCAGGTGCAGGTGGGCGATGAGATCAAGATCCGCGAGGGCTCAAAGGCGATGACAGTGCTTGAGAGCTCGACCGAGTTCGCGAGCCATCAGCAGTCGCCGCAGTGGCTTCAGGTCGATCACAAGAACCTCTCCGGCAAGGTACTCGCGTTGCCGAAGCGCGAGGACGTCAATCTGCCGGTGAACGAGCAGTTGATCGTCGAACTTTACAGCAAGTAAACAAGTTTGCCCGGCAGCACATCGCTGCCGGGAGCCATACCCGCGCAAGCGGTCACATCCACGAAACAGGAGAAACACGCACAGCCGTTGCAGAATGCTTCGCGGCGCTTGCTGTGCAGGAGATACGACATGCTTTGGAGAGGATTTCAAAAGCCCAAGCGTCTTGCAGTCGATACCGAGACGCTCACCGAGAAATACGGAAAGTTCAGCGCCCAGCCCTTTGAGCGGGGCTTCGGCACCACTGTCGGCAATGCGCTGCGTCGCGTGCTGCTCTCGTCCATCGAGGGTGCGGCCGTTACGGCGGTCAAGATCGAGGGTGTGCTGCACGAGTTCCAGTCGATCACCGGCGTGGTGGAAGACGCCACGGACATCATCCTCAACCTGAAGCAGATTCCCTTCAAGTTGAACGGTGAAGGCCCGAAGGCGCTTTACCTGCGCGCGGATCAGCCTGGCGTTGTCACCTCGGGCATGATCGAAGCGGACGGCGACGTGGAGATCCTGGACAAGGAAATCTACATCGCGACCGTGAGCGAAGGCGGCAAACTGGACATGGAGATGCGCCTGAAGCGCGGACGCGGCTACATCGCGGCCGACAAGAACTTCGACAGCGATCTCGGCATCGGCTTTATCCCTGTGGACTCGGTCCACTCTCCAGTGCGTAAGGTCAACTACGCGGTCGACGCAGCCCGTCTCGGTCAGATCACCGACTATGACAAGCTGACGCTCGAGGTGTGGACCAACGGCTCCGTTCTCCCTGCCGATGCGATCGGTCTGGCGGCCAAGCTGATCAAGGACCACATGAGCATCTTCATCAACTTCGAGGAAGAGATCGAAGCGGAGCACCAGTCGGAAGAGGGCCGCATGCAACTGCGGAACGAAAACCTCAACCGCTCGGTCGAAGAGCTTGAGCTGTCCGTGCGCAGCTACAACTGCCTGAAGAACGCCAACATTCAGACCATCGGCGAGCTGGTCCAGAAGACCGAACCCGAGATGCTGAAGACAAAGAACTTCGGCCGCAAGTCGCTGAACGAGATCAAGGAAATCCTGGCGCAGATGGGTCTGTCGCTGGGCATGAAGATCGACGAGAACGGCAATGCCGTTCCCGGTCCGACTTCGATCCTGCCCTCGCAGGCGCTGGCGCAGAGCTACAACAACCGTTTCGAGGACGAAGAGGATGATCTCGACGTGCTCGAGCCGATGCAGAACGAGCCGGAGAACTTCTAAGCATTAGCTGTACTTTCGCCGGAGAGAGGTCGACTCTCTCCGGCACTGATTCTGGCGGCCGAACGCCGCACGTAAGAGAGATTTGCCATGCGCCATCGCAATGCTGGATACAAACTCGGACGCAACACCAGCCACCGCCGCGCCCTGCTGCGCAACCTGGTGACATCCATCCTGTTGGAAGACCGCGTCGTGACCACCGTGACCAAGGCCAAGGCCGCGCGTCCCCATGTCGAGAAGCTGATCACCCTCGGCAAGCGGGGCGACCTGCATGCCCGCCGTCAGGCTCACGCCTACCTGATGACCGACGACGCTGTGAAGCGCCTCTTCGAAACCGTGGCCCCGCGCTACGGTGACCGGCAGGGCGGCTACCTGCGCATCATCCGCACCGGCTTCCAGAAGGGCGATGGTGCCGAAAAGGCATTCATCGAGCTGCTGGGCGCTGAGAAGCTTCTCGACGAGAAGCGCTCCAAGCGCGCCGATGCACGCCAGAAGCGCCGCGAGGAGATGGAGAAGGCCATGGCGGAACAGAGCCCGGCCGAAGGCGAAGCCGAGAAGTAGGGCAAACCGCCAATTCCGGAACTATGAAGCGCACCTTCCTCGAGGGTGCGCTTTTCCTTGCGCGCGGGAGATCGGCATTACGCACGTCTCAAGCTGCCGGCTGCCCACTGCTTTCACCCGTGACAACTCCCCCGTCCCGCTCCGCTCGTCGATGCACATCCGGGCCCGAATGCGAAAAGTTTCCGACTCGCGGTTCACTCGTCCTCCCGGTTGCCCACCATGCGCAGAACGGCGAAACGCAGCATGTGCGTCACGCCGTTCTGCGTACCTGGTGCGACTACGGATTTGTTGCGGGCTTCTTCACCATGGATGTCATCGACGTCTGAGGCCCCTTCCAGAAGTCTGGCTCCCTGGTGACCCACTCCTGCGGCGGATGACTCATCCTTGGATTGATCTCGAACAGGTTGGTGGTTGTCGTCTCGATGCTGGCAGCCGAAAGCTCCTCGATCTTCTGCATGCCACTCGATCCGAGTTCTTTAGCAAATTTTTCGGAATCCGCCATGCCCTTGTCCGTCTCGGCCTGCGATTTCATGGTGTTGACGACGACGAA
The DNA here is from genome assembly GCA_963750845.1 of uncultured Acidobacteriaceae bacterium. GTDB lineage: Bacteria > Acidobacteriota > Terriglobia > Terriglobales > Acidobacteriaceae > KBS-83. The sequence goes on along the minus strand of CAVVSP010000004.1, from coordinate 224,699 downwards.
GGCGCCTCCGCTTGGAAAGCCCGGCGCCGGGTTGCCGTACATCACTTCAAAGCAGTCCCAATGGGTGTCCGGGGCGACTTTGCGGTAGGCATCAACGTACATATGGGCAAGTTGTTCGAAATCGTGCCTATGGCCGGGCTTGACGATGAAGGTAGTGATCTCAAAATACCGCGTTCCATTGATGGACCCCTTGTTTAGGCTGAGATCCGGACGAAGGGACATGGCAACGGAGTCATAGCTCGACAGCAGGTCGCCGTCCATCAGCGCGGCGTGATCGACCGCCGCACTGAGTACCTTGTCATTGTTCACTGCGGCTCTATCTTTTTCCCAATCCGCAAAGTTGCTGTAGCCCATCAGAAAGAGCGAACGCGTGGGTCCGGAGAGTGAGTCCAGGGCGAAGTAATGCGAGTCGGACTTCGCATTGGCGAAGGCACGGACAAAAGCACTTTCGGAACGTTCGTGCAGCGTGCCGCCCTTGCCAGGCTTCAGGTATTCACGCTGAATGACGAGGACATTTGGAGGCCCGTCCTCTTGTGCGTTCTGTGCGTTCAGAGCAGGTGAGGACGAGAAGGCGAACGGCAGCAGCATAGCGCAGCCGAAAGACAGCTTACGGACGAGAGTGTGCATAGTTCTCCTCGGAATCGATGAAGTGCGAAGAGACTTGACGGTTGGCCCTGGAGAGGAGTGCCAGAAGTCTGCGCCCTCACTTGAGGGTTGTCAATCGGGCCCGCTCGTGAGGTCTTGTCGCTTCCTCGCGTTTTCTTCTGGGCGAAAAAGAAGGGAGGCAATCGTGTGGATCGCCTCCCGGCACTGAGGGAGGCCAGTGCCTTGAACAACTCGAACGGCTCAACATCAACGGCGAAGACGATGGAGCCAATTTGCAATGGCAAGCACTGCCATTTTGGCAGAGGAGTGCTTTAGACAAACGTTCGCCTGATACGTGGGAGATTGCGAACGATCACACACGACCGTAAAGGGCGTTGTCAAGCAAATGATCGTTTTTCGTCGATTTTGTCACTTTTACGAAAGCCGAGCCGGGATTATCGAAGGAACGAAGCCTGCACCCCCGCCTAGTAGCGGGGCGCAGGCGGCGCGACGCGGGCGGCTGGACCAGGCGCAGGCACGAAGTGGTCGCCCGGGTACCGCGGAATGCCGAAATGCCCCCGCAGATGCAGCAGATCCAGAGGGCTGAGGTTGCCGGAGAAAGCGATCAGGTTCAGGTTGGTCGGGCTCTGAAAGAGCACAACGGCGCCGGTAGCTCGCATGTTATGGAAGCTGATCCAGAGGTCGGTGGCGCCGTCAGTAGAGCGAGAGTGGGCTGCAACCAGGTGCTGCCAGCCCAGGGCGGTGTATTGCCGCCGTACCCCGTCCAATAGCCGCGGATCATACATTCCGGGCGCGGCGTAGTGGTAGCTGTGTACAGAGATGCCGTCCAGCCGGCTCATCGCGTCAGCCAGCGCAGGATCATTGGGGCTGTCCCAGATACCGCTGGCCAACTGCAGCATCGCGCGATCGAAGGTGAAGTCGGTATGGAATGCCGCAGTACGGGCCAGCGCCCCCATACCCTGAGGGACCCAGCCAAGATAATTGTCAGGCGGGGGATAGGCCGGGCCACTTTGTGGATAAGGCCGCTGGGGCGGGGCCTGTGGGTAAGGTTGCTGCGGCGCCTGTGGATAGGGCTGTGTCTGTCCCGTTTGGGCGCCGGGTTGGGTCCCGGACTGGTTGTCATCGGGCGGGTACGGCGACGGTTTCTGTGGCGTTTGGTCGGTTGGGTATCCCTGCTGGTCTGGCTGTGCCTGGTCGGGAGGATATTGCTGATTCGTTTGATCCTGCGGCTGGGTGTGGGGTGCGTTATCGCCCGAAGCCGGCGGTGGTGGCGGATAGCTGGGATAGACCGGCTGTTGCGCCAGTACGGGGGGCGGCGGAAAGTACAAGAGCGGCAAGAAAGGCGCGGCTAGCCATAGCCCTTATGAAAACTCTGAAAATTCCGCAAAGTTGCGTGTTTTTACCCGTCCGCGCAACTTCCCGCCACCCCAGCAGGGCATATTGCCTGATCGACGTCCCCGTCCACGGCGCCTACTCAACGTGGCGCTATTCAACGTGGGGCCTATTCAACGTGATAGTTGGGCGCCTCGCGGGTGATGATCACGTCGTGAACGTGGGACTCTCGCAGACCTGCGTTTGAGATGCGGATAAAACGCGCATTCTTCTGCAGTTCCTCGATGCTGCCGCAGCCCAGGTAGCCCATGCCGGAACGCAGGCCACCCACAAGCTGGTAGACCATGGATTCGAGCGGTCCGCGGTGGGGTACGCGGCCTTCGATGCCCTCCGGGACAAACTTGGCCAGGCGGTTCTGTGTCGCACGCTCGCGCTGGACGATGTCGCCGGTCTCTCGCGGGCCGTCCTCCAGATCGCGAGAGCTTTGAAAATAGCGTTCGCCGGAGCCCTGCGCCATGGCGGAGAGTGATCCCATGCCCCGGTAGGCCTTGAATGACCGGCCCTGATACAAGATGGTCTCGCCAGGGCTTTCATCCACGCCGGCAAAGAGCGAGCCGATCATCACCGCGGAAGCGCCGGCGGCGATGGCCTTGGTGACGTCGCCCGAATACTTGATGCCGCCGTCCGCGATGACCGGGATCTTGCGCTCGCGCGAAGCCCGGAAGCACTCGGAGATGGCTGTGATCTGCGGCATGCCCGCGCCAGTGACCATGCGGGTAGTGCAGATGGAGCCGGGACCGATGCCGACCTTCACCGCATCCGCGCCCGCGTCCATCAGGGCGATAGCGCCCTCGTAGGTGGCCACATTGCCGGCCAGCAGATCCGTCTCCGGATAACGCTGCTTCACCATACGAACGGCCTCAAGCACGCGCGAAGAGTGGCCATGCGCGGAATCAATAGACAGGGCGTCGACGCGGCTCTTGATCAGCTCCGCGGCGCGCTCCATGAAGTCGCCGGTAGCGCCGATAGCTGCGCCTACACGAAGGCGGCCCTGCTCATCCTTGGCGGCGTTGGGATACTTCAGTTTCTTCTGGATGTCCTTGACCGTGATCAGGCCCTTGAGCTCGTAGTTCCCGTTCACCACCAGCAGCTTTTCCACCCGGTGCTGGTGCAGGATCTTCTCCGCCTCTTCCAGCGTGGTGCCGACAGGAACCGTGATGAGATTCTCCTTGGTCATCACGTCGCCCACCGGGATGTCCGTACGCGTCTCAAAGCGAAGGTCGCGGTTGGTCAGGATACCGACCAGCCGCTTGCCCTGGGTCACCGGGACGCCGGAAATCTTGTAGCGGCGCATCACGTCCAGCGCGTCCGAGATGAGATGTTCCGGCCCGATGGTGACCGGGTCGACGATCATGCCGCTCTCCGACCGCTTCACCTTGTCCACCTCACCGGCCTGCTGCTCGATAGACAGATTGCGGTGGACAATGCCCAGGCCTCCCTGCTGCGCCATCGCGATGGCCAGACGCGACTCGGTCACGGTATCCATGGCGGCTGAAAGCAGGGGTGTGTTCAGGGAAATGCGCCGGGTCAGGCGGGTATGGGTCGAAACCTGGGCGGGAACGACTTCACTGTAAGCAGGAACAAGAAGGACGTCGTCGAAGGTCAGAGCTTCTGGAACGGGGCTTTCAATCATAAGTGTCTTTGGGACACCAGACGGTCTGCGTTTAGGAGGGACGAAGACAGCGGCGGATGTCTTCGCTTCATTGTAGCGCGGCGGACGCCGCTGCGGATTTTGGGGGAACCGCCGGGCATTGGCAGCCGTATCGCAGCACAGGTGAGCGGAGGTAGAGGTGCGATCTGTTCGATGGAGCGCAGGCGGTATGCGGTGGGTGCTGGGGGTGGGTCTTTGCGGCGTCATGTTGTTGGGCATGGAGATCGCGGCACGGGCAGAGAACAACAACTGCGGTGAGCCGCCGGACCCGAGTCACTATGTCGCGCAGTCCGGGGACACGGAGGACGCGCAGCACATGGCGGTGGAGCGGACCTTTTCCGGTCAGGGCCACCTGGAATTCAATATGTGCTCCGGTGAGTTGCGTATTGAGCGCGGCCACGGCGACAAGCTGAAGCTGCGCATCGAGACCGGCGCGACTCCTTCGCTGAAGATGCGCGCCTACGTGAAGACGCTTGATGTAGTGGGCGATCACGTAACCATCAGCCTCGAGTTCCCGCACAAATTGCATCCGGTGGCCGTGCTGGAACTGCCATCTTCCACCTCACTGGGCAGCGAATTCAACCTGGGCGCAGGCAAGCTCTACTTCGACGCCGAGGGCATCAAGGGCGATCGCAAATTGAATCTGGGAGCGGGTGACGCCAACCTCACGATGTGGGGCGATCGCGACTACACAAGCTTCGAAGCGAATGTGGGGATGGGAAGCTTTCACGATCACCGGCCTGGCGGCGGCAGTTCGCACTTCATCATCAGCCGCCACTACCAGGGCAAAGGCGAGGGCACCGTGGAAGTGAATGTGGGCGCGGGTTCGATTGAGATCAGCCCAGCCAAGGGAGAGACGATATGAGCCATTTGAGTATCCGTATTGGTTGGGTTGCGATGTGCGCAATTTTCCTTCTGGGCCTGGGACAGGCGGCCGCTGAAGACTTCGCACCAGTCGTGCGCGAGGCCTCCTTTGCGGCCGGCGGAGTGGTGATCCTCGACGCGAACGTTGGCGATGTGCGGGTGAGGCCGACAGACCAGGAAGGCAAGCTGCGGCTGGTGATCACAGCGCACAAGCAGGAAGATGCAACCGCCGCGCCCCATTGGGTGCGCGAGTTTGCCGCGAACGGATCGCAGGCGAAGATCGTGCTCGAAATGCCGAAGCACGGCGAGCACAACTTTGACGTGACACTCTACGTGCCGAAGCGCAGCGATCTCCGGCTCAACCTGGAAGTCGGCGATCTCACCATCGAAGGAATCACCGGCAACGCCGATGCCGAAGTCGGTGTTGGCGACCTGAAGATGACGGTGCCGGACCCGCATGTCTACCGCGCGGTCACCATGTCCGTTCACATCGGCGACGTGCATGCGGGAGCCTTCAATCTTGAGCCGCATGGTTTCCTGGGCAAGAGCGTGGAGCGGGAGTTCAGCGCCGGCAGCTACCGGCTGAAGCTGCACACTGGGATTGGGGATGTGAGCTGCACAGCGGGCAGCGAATAACAACTCGACACCTTGTCCGGGGCCGGGACGAACTGTTGTTTCCTGGCGGTCGGTTTCCTGCTGTACGATGAGCAGCGTCCTTTTCCAAACACATTCAAGGAACCACTCCACACATGAAATTACGCGTCTGTCGCGCCCACCTGGCAGTGACGTTGCCGGTCCTGTCTTCTCTTCTGCTTTGCGCTATGGCGATGCGCGCGCAGGAGGCTGCACCACACCGCCATGCTTTCGTTCGCGTCGAGGTGGGTAAGGACCTCCCCGGCCCGGTGAGCGGCCGCTTGCTGGTCTTCGCTCAGAAGACCGGCACCGGCAACAAAGACGAACAGCAGCCAGGCGGCAAAAAAGAAGTCGACATCAGCGAGTTCCATCCCACGGATGTATCGGTGGCGGCGGTCGAGATTCATGACGTTGCGCCGGGTAGCGCGGTCGAAGTCGATCTGGATCGGACGGCGTATCCGGCCGCCTTCTCGACCATGCCGCAGGCCGACTACGAACTGCAGGCTGTCGTCGACAGTGACCACAACTACAACTACGGGGGCCGGGATCCGGAGGACTGGCAGAGCGAGGTCGTTGCGGCGAAGGGATGGGAGCCGGGGGTCGGTAGCGAGCCTGTCCTGACGCTGAGTGAGCACCCCGACGCGGGCCCCCGCGCCGAGATGATCGCCAAGGCGATGGCGGAAGTGAAGCCGGGCGAGGCCGAGAAGGCGGAGCTCGAAAGCCCCGTGCTGTCGAAGTTCTGGGGCAAGCCGACTTACATCCGTGCCTGGGTGATACTACCGCCGGGATACAGCGCGACGGCGAGGGCGACGTACCCGACGCTCTACTGGACGCATGGCTTCGGCGGCAACCTGGACTATTCACTGATCACCGGGCTCGGGATGCGCAAGGCCATGGTGGAGCACAAGGCGCCGCCGATGATCTGCGTGATGCTCGATGAGTCGCTGCCTGAAGGCACACACGAGTTCGCGGATTCGGTGAACAACGGGCCATGGGGAGCCGCGCTGACGAAAGAGTTCATCCCGTGGCTCGAGTCGAAGTACCGCATGGATGCGAGGCCCAGCGGGCGCCTGCTGAATGGCCATTCCAGCGGCGGATGGGCCACGCTGCAGCTTCAGGTGAACTACCCGCGGGTCTTCGGCGGCACATGGTCGACCTCGCCCGATCCGAGCGACTTCCATGACTTCACTGGTCCGTCTCTGTATGGAACTCATGTGAACCTGTATCGCAAGGCCGACGGCAACGCCTGGCCCATCATGCGAGACAAGGGTCAGGTGCAGGCGACGCTCGAGCAGCTTGCGAAACTCGAGGTCGTCCTCGGGCCTTATGGCGGGCAGCTGGCGTCGTTCGACTGGGTCTTCTCGCCTAAGGGTCCGAGCGGCGCGCCGGAGCCGATGTTCGACCGCACCACCGGCGATGTCGATCCGAAGGTGGTCGCCTACTGGCGCGACCACTACGATCTCGCCCACCTCACGGAGGAGCGCTGGGCCGCGAACGGACCGGTACTGAAGGGCCGCATCCATCTATTCGTCGGCACGGCGGATACGTTTTATCTGGACGGACCGGCACATCTGTTTGAGGCGCGGCTGAAGAAGCTGGGCGCCGATCCGCACTTCACCTACATCCCGGACCGGACGCACTTCGATCTCTACAAGATCGGCGATGACCGCATGGGGCTGATGTGGCAGATCATGTCCGAGATGTATGCGGTAGCACGGCCGGGCGTGGACTGGAAAGCGGCGAAATAGAGCGTTTTTCGCCGCAAACGGTGTGTTCCGGGCTACGTCCAACGGCGTAGGATGCTCGCGGGGTGACGCCCATGCATAGACGCGCGTATGCCGTGGCGATGATGGCGGGTCTTCTGCTGCCATCGTTTGCACTTGCCAAAGACAAAGCGAAATCCACGTTGCCTGCGGATGTTTTGCAGGCGCGGACGGTTGCCGTTGTCATTGACCCGAGCGCCGGTGTGTCGCTGGATGATCCGCGAGCAAACGAGGTGGCGCAGCGGGACGTCGAAACAGCGATGCTGAACTGGGGCCGCTATCAGCCTGTCCTTTCAGGCCAGAGCGCGGACCTGGTGATTGTCGTCCGTCGCGGAACCGGGAAGATGGCGAGCGGCACGGTCCGTGATCCTCGACAGGGCAGGCGGCCGGTAACGATCGACCCCATGGACACTGGAATCGACGTAGGCGCGCAGCGCGGTCAGCCGCCACCCTACGCAGGCGACACCGATGCGTCGCAGGGGTCTTCCATACCGACTCAAAACGGACCGATGATCGATCAGAGTCCGCACCCACAGGCGGAGATCGGCAATGCCACCTCGGACGACAGCTTTCTGGTGTACCGGGGGCATGCCGAGAATCCTCTGGACAGCTCTCCGGTCTGGCGCTATACAGCGAAAAACTGTCTCAAGCCGCATACCGTGCCGGCTGTGGATCTCTTCCGGAAGGCTGTAAACGACGCCGAGCAGGCGGCGAAGCAGCCCTGAATCGGCTAGGTGAGCGCCGGGTTATCCGGACCCCCTACCCTTCCCCCGGCATCTTGGTGGCGGGATGGAAGTGCTTTCGTCCCAGCAGCTTAGCATCACTTCCCGCAGTCAAATTCGTCCATCGAAAGGACTTGCAGCTAAATTCGTCTTATCAAAAGACTTACGGTCTCGATTCTGCACCGGATGCGGTGCAAAGTAGCCTTCCGGTCGATATGTTATTCATTCCGGATGGTTTAGAGATAAATTCGTCCAGCCAAAGGGGTTAGCCCCCTTCGCCCGTTCAGGTGGGGCACCCCCAAAATTACGAAAGCCCGCGACGGTCGCAGGCTTTCTTTATCTCTATTTCCAGTGTAGCGAAATGCAGGGGGCAAAATGGCAGGTTTTTGCAGAAATGTTCCAATCACAGTTCCAAATTGGAAATGCGCGTCGTTCGGTAGTGGATCAATCTGAATCCATAATGTCCGGATCGCCGACCATCCACCCGAGAAGAAGATCAGTCTGGGCGAATCGTTCTCTGAATGTTTGGTCTGATATCGACGGCAAAGTATCGTATCGGGGATCAGATTCCGCTGCTGGCACAAGGAGATTCTTTGGCTTGTGATCGTGCGGCCTACTCGTAACGCAGGGCAACCATTGGATCGACGTTGATAGCCTTCACTGCAGGAATCAGGCTTGCGAGAACTGATACCGCGGCGAGAAAGCAAGATATGCCAAGGAAGGTCCAGGGATCATAGAAGCGGACGCCGTACAGAAAATCACTGGACCCGGGGAAAGCGAGCGTGCTGTGCATCACTGTCGAGACTCCGGCACCGCAGGCGAGGCCAATCATCAACCCGGAGGCGACCGGCCAGAGACCTTGTAGAGCGACATCCTTCACTATGTGACGCGAGGTTGCTCCTAATGCCATGCGCACGCCGATTTCCTGAGTTCTCTGGCTGACCACATAAGCCATGACACCGTAGATCCCGATCCCTGCCAGCGACAAAGCCAGAAGAGCGAGGCCGGTAGCGAAAATGGCCATAGCCTTGGAGAGAGTCCGCTGAGGCCGGACCAGCATGGTTTCGGTGTTCCAAAAAGACATGCTGGGAAGCAGGTTCCGGTCAAACTCTTCCACGGTCGTCCGGACCGCGCCAAGCGCGGCCTGCGGGTCATTGGGGACATTCAGAACGATGGGATACGTCATTGAAGGTTCCGTGGCCAGGTATACGTGGGTAGGATCGAGTCGCGTGAGGCTGAAGAAGCGAACGTCCCTCGCTATACCGATGACTTCGAACTCGGTCAGCTTGCCATTGAAATGCATGTCCAACTGAAAGCGCCTGCCGAGCGGATCCTCTCCCGGCCAGAACCGACGAGCCGTGCCTTCACTGATCACGGCAACGTGTGCACCGGTTGCGGCCTCCTGCCTGGTGAAATCACGTCCGCGGAGCAGGGTGATTCCAAGCGTGCCCAGATACGTGTCCGAGGCATAACTGCCCAAAGTTCGATCGCGCAGGATGCCTTCCACGGCGCCGCGGCGCTTCACCTGGATGGGCCGTGCCCATGTCCCCATCATGGGACCCCGGCCATACGCGACACCGGCGAGTTCCGGAACAGTCCCGAGCCTGCTCACCAGGCGATGAAATCTGGACGCTGCCTTGATCGGATCATCACCGTACTCTGCAAGCAATAGGTACACACGACGCGTTGCGAATCCGGGATCCGCGGTCTGCGAGCGCAACAGACCTCGAATCAAAAGACCCGAGCATGTCAGCAGAAGCACGGATACCGCAACTTGACCGACGATGAGCAGACTCCGGAACCGAGACCGTGCGACGCGCCGGCCGAAGGATGTGGTCTCGTCTTTAAGAGAGGTCGCGAGGTCCGGCTTGGTGAACTGCAGTGCGGGCGAGAGACCAAATACGATCCCGGCGACGACTGAGAGGATGAAGGCATATAGGAAGACTCTTGCGTCCGGATTCAGATTGAGACTGAAAGCGAAATCGCCCCCGAGCTGCGCTGTGAGCATCTGCGTTACCGCAGTCCGAATCAGTTTGGTTGCCAGAACCGAGAGTGCAAGGCCAGCGATGCCGCCAGCCAGGGATAGCAAAATACTTTCTGTGATCAACTGCCGGATCACACGGAGGCGATTTGCTCCGAGCGCCAGTCGAACGCTGATCTCCCTTTGCCGGGTCGCGCCGCGTGCAAGCAGCATATTGGCGACATTGGCGCATGCGACGAAGAGCACCATGGCCACGATCAGCATCAGTGCCGCGACCCCGGCTTCAAAGCGGACGTCGTTGGTATTTCCAAAGAAAGCTGTGTGCTGGAGGGTCACTCTTAACGTGCGGTCGTGCGAAATATAGGTGCCGGAGAATTGATGAATTAATCCATCAGTTTCCGCGGCCGCTTGCTTCAGACTGACGACCGGCTTGAGTCGTCCGAGCACCTGAAACTCAAAATCGGTTGGCTGCCGCAACCAATCCTGTCCGGGAGCTAACTGCCCCTGCATCGAGGCCGGAACCCAGAAATCCGGAACCTGCGGAAGCAACGAGGTTCCGGTAAATGTCTTTGGAGCAACACCGATGATGGTGTAGTCGGTGCTGTTGATCTTCACCAGTCTCCCGACAACCTGCGGATCGCCATGGAATTCGCGTTGCCAGGAGGCATGGCTCAGCACGATGACGGGATTGGCTCCGGGCGCGCGATCCTCATCCGGACCAAAGGTACGGCCCAGCCCAGCGTCGATTCCAAAGGCGCTGAAGTAGTTGCCGGAGACCAATTGGCCTTGCATATTCTTCGATTGACTCGCATGACTCGCAGCGTTTTGCGCGATATCGGGAATGGCTGCCAACACGTGAACCGGCGAGCTTGTGGCAACCAAATCCTTAAACGCATCCTGATGATCGCGACAGTAGACATACTCGGGCCACGAAAAGGCATACTGAGTGTCGCCAAGAAATCCGCTTTCGAGCCAACGTTCGAGCCGCACAACGCGTCCTGGATTCGCGACCGGCAGGGGCCGCAGAGCGACAGCGTCGTACGCTGTAAAGAGCGTAGTGTTCACGCCAATCCCCAAAGCCAGCGTGATCATTGCCGCAAACGTAAAGCCGGGATTGCGAGCAAGTGTCCGGCAGGCATGGCGCAGGTCCTGTCCAGTCTGTTCCAGCCACAGAATAGAGCGCTCATCGCGGTGCGACTGCTTTGTCTGCTCGACGCCTCCAATCGCCTGGCGGGCTGCGCGTCGCGCGTCTTCGGGAGTCATACCCCGCATTCGAAAATCGTCTTCGAGCAATGCCAGATGTGAGGCGATCTCTCGTGCAAGCTCTTCCTCTGCAGGTCGCTTGCGCAAGAGGTTCCGAAGCTTCGCGATCATTCTCCTCAAAGTCACCGGGATCATGGCTCCTCCATCAGAACCTTATCTATAAGGCCGGCCATTTGCCGCCAGCGCTGTGTCTCCTCTTGGAGCGCCTTCACGCCTGGTTTGGTGATGGCGTAATACTTTGCTTCCCGGTTGCTTTCCGTTTTTCCCCAGGTGCCCTTGATCCAACCTTGTTGCTCCAGTCGGACCAAGGCCGGATAAAGCGTGCCCTGGTTCACCTTGAGCAGATCCTCCGAGACCTGCTCAAGCCTTGTGGCGATGCCGTAGGCGTGCTGCGGGCCAATCGTGGCGAGGGTCCGCAACACAATGAGATCGAGCGTTCCTTGCAGAATTTGAATAGGCATCCTCTTCACTGGACATCCAAGTACACGGTTCCAATGGTGGACTCACATCACTTGGATGTCAAGTGGGAGCATACGATTGGGCGAACTCTAGCTCCCGAGCCACGGGCAAGCCGGAAAAATGGCGATTCAAACTGGCTCTTTATTCCCTCCCGATCGCAGTTGGCAAGCGCCCGATAGCGGCGTATCATGACGAATAGACGCGTTTGCTCCGTACGTGAAGACACCGGCGGAGGAGATGGGTGGGCGAAAGCCCACCTTTTTATTGCAGCGAACGTGGTGCAATCGACGCGTGGCACTGGATTCCATGGCAATCGAGCTGGAGAAAATTCGCACGACCGCGGACCGCGTAGCTGGGAGCTACGGGCTGGAGGTCGTCGATGTCGACTTTGTGGGCGGCGGCAAGCACCGGGTGCTGCGCGTCTCAATCGAAAAGGATGCGGCGGGCCGGGCACGGCTGGCTGCCGAAGCAAAGGCGGCCGCGGAGCGCGGCGATGCCGACGAAGAAGGAGCCGTTCCGGCGGCGGTATTGCGGGGGGAACTGAGCACGGAGCACCTCTCCGGCGTCACCCATGAGGACTGCGAGCGCTTCAGCCACGACTTCGGCACCGTGATCGATGTGGAAGATCTAGTGCCAGGCGCGGAGTACACGCTGGAGGTTTCCTCGCCGGGGCTGGATCGCAAGCTGAACCGCCCGGTGGATTATGAACGGTTTCGCGGGAGCCTGGTGAAGCTGCAGACATTTCAGCCGGTAGCGGGCAACCGTCATTGGCAGGGCCGTTTGACGGCGGTGGGGGATGGCGCGATCACGCTGGACCGTTCTGCCATCCAAACGAAAGGGAAGTCGACCGGGAAGTCGAAAAGAGCGGCGGCGTCCGGCGATGCGCTGGTCAAGATCGAGCTCGCGAACATCGAGAAGGCCCAGCTGGTCCCCGAGTTCTAGCAGTACCCGCAGGCGAAGCAGAAGGAATGGCCGTGTGACGGTATGCCGCGGCGCAAGATTTGTAACAGGATAAGGACAGAGACAGATGGCGAGTCAGCTATATCAGGTGATTGAAGGATTGAGCCGCGACAAGGGAATCGACCCGCAGATCGTGGTGTCCGCGGTGGAGGACGCGATCGCACTGGCGACGCGCAAGTATTACAAGACGCAGGAAAACATGCGCGCCGAGCTGGACAAGGAGACGGGCGAGATTCGCGCGTACGTGTACAAGACGGTGACCGCGACCGACGACGAGATTGAAGACGACCTGAACCAGATCGCGCTGGAAGAGGCGAAGGAGCTGGCGCCGGATGTGGAAGTCGGCGGCGAGATCCGCTACTACAAGCCAACCGACGTGCTGGGCCGCATTGCCGCGCAGATGGCGAAGCAGGTCATCTTCCAGAAGGTGCGCGAGGCGGAGCGCGACACGGTATTCAACGAGTATGCGCATCGCACGGGCGAAGTGCTGACCGCGATGGTGAAGCGGCTGGAACTGCAGGACGTGATCTTCGACCTGGGGAAGGCCGAAGCGCGCATGCCGCGCCGCGAGCAGAGCCGGCTGGAGCAGTTCAGCGTGGGCGAGCGGGTGCGGGTCATCCTGCTGCGCGTGGATCGTGCCGCGAAGGGTCCGCAGGTAGTGGTTTCGCGCGCCGCGCCGGAGCTGGTGCAGAGCCTCTTCCAGAGCGAAGTGCCGGAGATTTACGACGGCACGGTCAACGTACGGGCGATCGCGCGCGAGGCCGGCGAGCGAACCAAGATTGCCGTGCAGTCGCGCGACAAGGACGTCGATCCGGTGGGCGCGTGCGTCGGCATGAAGGGCATGCGCGTGCAGTCGATCATCCGCGAGCTGCGTGGAGAGAAGATCGACATCATCGAGTTCTCGGAGGAAGTGACCACCTTCGCGGAGAAGGCGCTGCAGCCGGCGAAGGTCAGCCGCGTGAGCATCACCGATCTTACGGAGAAGCAGATCGAAGTCATCGTGGATGACACGCAGCTGTCGCTGGCCATCGGCAAGAAGGGACAGAATGTGCGGCTGGCGGCGAAGCTGCTGGGCTGGAAGATCGACATCAAGAGCGAAGAAGAGAAGCGCCAGGAGGTCGAGCAGCAGATGCAGGCCCTGAGCGGCGGTCCTTCGACGCCGATCGAGCAGGTCACCGAGCTGGGCGAGTCGATCATCCAGAAGCTGGTGGCTGCCGGCATCACGACGGTCGAGTCGCTGGCCGACATGACGCCGGAACAGTTGGAAGAGATTCCCGGCATCGGCGAAAAGACGCTGGAGAAGATTTCGACGGCGGTGCGGCACTACTTCGGTCAATACGAAGAGGGCGAAGAGCGGCCGGAAGCGCCGGCTCCTGTGGCTACAGCCGAGGGGGAGGAGCGCTCGCCGAATGCGGCGGATCTGGCAGCAGTGGAGGCGGATATGTCACTCGATGAGGAACGCGCAAAGGCGGACGCCGAGTTGGGCGAGGAACTGGATGCCCTGAAGGTCGATGATGAGGACGGCGGCGAGGAACCCGCGAGCGAGGACGGTTCCGGCGACATAGCGGACCAGATCGCCCGGGAACGGATTGAGGAGCTTACCGAATCCGGCGACTATGACGCGGGCGAGGTTGGCGTGCTGCCGCAGGAAGCGGGCAATGACGATACCAGTGCCCGTCTGCGACGCCAGAATCCGAGTAAAAGCCCCCTGCCTGGCGGGGAGGCGGAGGAAGAAACGGTTCTGCCCGACGCCGAACGCCAGGAGGAAGATGGCGGTGTGTAACGGTAAAGGGGCTATATTCGCGATTTTTGAGCTGCGCATCTTCACATACGCGCAGCACGGATTTCCGGTTTTCAGGCGATAATCAAATAGAACGGCATGTAAACCCCGAGACCAAGAGGTTGCTATGAACAGCTGAGGGGCGGCAGGCAGAGTGCCACGTAAAGGGACGGATGAGTAAAGTTCGCATCAACGATTTAGCAAGAGAGCTCGAAGTCAAGAGCAAGGCGATTTTGGACGTACTGCGCGAAGTAGGAGTAACGGACGCCAAGACGCATTCCAGCTCGCTCGAGGCTGACGAGGCGCAGCGCGTGCGCGCGCATTTCCAGCGCGGAAGCAGCCGAAATGGCGGCTCGGCGGCAGCCAAGAACGAGAGTGGAGCCCCGAAGATCGACTGGTCGCGGGTGTCCAAGCCCGGCGATGTCCTGAAGGCCATCCAACAGCGCAAGGAAGAGGCAGAGCGGCCCGCGCCGCGTCCTCAGGCTGCGGCCGCGCCTCCACCGGCTGCTCCGCCCACGCCTGCAGCAAGTGCCGCGCCGCCCGCCAGCGCCCCCGTAGCTCCGCCGAAAGCGGAAGCTCCGGCTCCGCGTCGCATTGTCGTGCCGCAGCCGCGCCAGGCACCGCCCATCGTGACCCCGCCTCCGCCGCCGGCTCCGGCCATTGCTGCGAAGCCGCCTGCCGGACCCGTGGTGGCCCGTCCTCCGGTTTCCGCCGCGCCTCCGGCTGCTTCCAGCGCCGCGCCGCGTCCGGCGATTGCCTCGGCGCCCCCGGCACACCCAGTGGTCGCGAAGCCGCCCGCCGCTGCTCCGCCAACCGCTACCATAGCCGCTGCGGCTGCGCCGCCGGTTGCGCCTGCGGCCGCTGCTCCGCCTGCCGCGCCGCCGCCTGCCGCGACCGCACCGGAGGCCCCTGAAGCCTCTGCCGCTGCGGCAGCGCCCATCAAGCGTGTGATCATGCCGCAGACCGGCCCACGGCCCGTCTACAGCGCGCCGCCTCCGCGTCCTGTCATACCACAGAGTACTGGCGCGTCTGCAGGTCCGGGCGGCCCGGGAGGTCCGGGCGCCATCCAGCGTGGACGTCCGATCTTCCAGCGTCCTGGTGGCCCCGGCGGTTATCCGCCGCGTCCTGGCGCTCCGGCTGGGGCTCCCGGCTTCCCTGCAGGCCGCAGGCCCATGCATCCAACCCGCTCGGCTCCGACCGGCGCTCCCGGCGGACGTCCTGGCTTTGGCCAGCGTCCTGGTGGCCCGGGCGGCCGTCCAGGCTTTGGTCCTCGTCCCGGCGGTCCTCCTGGGCCCGGTGGCGGACTTCTGCCTCCAGGCGGCGAGGCGCCGCGTCCTCAGCGTCCGGGCGGTCCGCCACGCGGCCGTGGACGCCAGCAGTACCCGAAGACCAAGGAAGGCCCGATGAAGGGCTTTGCTCCGCCATCGCGTTTCGGTGGAGCGCAGATTCCGCAGGAGCCGCTGCCCATCACCCGTACCATCACGGTGACGGAGGGCATCAGCGTGAAAGACCTGGCGGAGAAGCTCGGCGTGCGTGGCAAGGATCTGATTGCGACGCTGCTGATGCGCGGTGTCTTTGTCACGGTGAACCAGTCGCTCGATGGCGAACTGGTGAAGGATGTGGCGCGTCAGTTTGGCGCGGACACCATCATCATCAGCTTCGAAGACGAGATGGCGAACGAGGCGCTGGAAACGCTCCTCGGCGCAGAACACGTTGGCGAGATTGAAGTGACGCGTTCGCCGGTGGTCACGGTGATGGGCCATGTCGATCACGGCAAGACTTCGCTGCTGGACGCGATCCGCGAAACGGACGTGGCGGCAGGCGAGGCGGGCGGGATCACGCAGCACATCGGCGCATACAAAGTCCGCATCGCCAAGCAAGACTCACCCGCATTCGGCCGTGAGATCGTCTTCCTGGATACGCCGGGCCACGAGGCGTTCACCCGCATGCGTGCGCGCGGCGCCAAGGTGACGGATATCGTTGTGATCGTGGTTGCGGCGGATGACGGCGTGATGCCGCAGACGCTCGAGGCCATCGATCACGCGAAAGCAGCGAATGTGCCGATCATCGTGGCGGTAAACAAGATCGACAAGCCGGAGGCGCAGCCGGACCGCGTGAAGCAGCAATTGGGCGATCGCGGGCTGGTGCCTGAGGCGTGGGGCGGCTCGACGGTCTTCGTCGATGTGTCGGCGAAGAAGCGGCAGAACCTCGATCTGCTGCTCGAAATGATCTGCCTCACCGCCGATCTTGGCGACCTGAAGGCGACGCCGGATCGCTCCGGCCTGGGCACGGTGCTCGAAGCCAAGCTCGATCGCGGCCGAGGCGTGGTGGCGAGCGTGCTGGTGCAGAATGGCACGCTGCGCAACAGCGACAGCTTCATCGTGGGCAACACCTTTGGCAAGGTTCGCGCCATGTTTGATGATCGCGGGCGAGCCATCGACGAGGCAGGGCCATCGACTCCGGTCGAGATCCTGGGTCTCGAAGGCATGCCGGATGCGGGCGACAACTTCCTCGTCGTCGCGGATCGCGACAAGGCCAAGGGCATTGCGCAGTACCGCAAGATGAAGGAGCGCGAGTCGCAGCTTGCCAAGAGCTCGCGTGTCTCGCTCGAAGGGCTTGCGGAGCAGATCAAGCAGGCCGGCGTCAAGGACCTGCCGCTCATCCTCAAGGGCGACGTTCAGGGCTCGGTGCAGGTGCTTTCGGATTCGCTCGCCAAGATGTCCACCGAGAAGGTGCGGATCAAGATTCTCCACACCGGCGTGGGCGCCATTACGGAAAGCGACATCCTGCTGGCATCGGCTTCAAACGCCATCGTGATCGGCTTCAACGTGCGGCCGGAGCGCAAGGCCGCCGATCTGGCCGAGCAGGAAGGCGTGGAGATCCGGCTGCACTCGATCATCTATGAGCTGCAGGACGAGATCACCAAGGCGATGCTGGGACTGCTCGATCCGGTCTTCAAGGAGAGCTACCAGGGCCGTGCGTTGGTGCAGGAAGTCTTCCGCATCCCCAAGGTGGGCACGATTGCCGGCTGCCGCGTGACCGACGGTTCCATCCGTCGCGACGCGGAGGTCCGCGTGATGCGTGGCGGGGAGCAGGTCTTCAAGGGCAAGCTCGCATCGCTGAAGCGGTTCAAGGACGATGCGCGCGAGGTCACCAACGGCATGGAGTGCGGCATGGGCTTTGCCGGCTTCAGTGATGTGCAGCAGGGCGATCAGATCGAGGCCTTCGTTACCGAGAAGGTGGCGGCTGAACTTACTGCTCACTAAACGTAACTGATGTTAATACAGAAGGCTCAATACAGAAGCCCGGTCGATGGCCGGGCTTCTGTGCGTGCAAAGAAGACTTACTACTTTGTTGCTGCCGCCGGCGGCACCAGTGGCTTCACGATGTCGTCCAGCAGATCGGGCGTGCTCGAGTCCCGCTCGAGGTGTGGATATTTTTCGCCGCCGTGGTAGTCGATCTTCAGCGTGCGGAAGTGGTTGTCGTTCGAGACGATGAATTCAATCGGGTCGCTGGTCCCCTTGGCGCGTTTCAGGGCATCGTTGAAGCCGTCATCGGAGTAGCCGACATCATTGATGGCGACGATCTTCCACTGCGGCGCGAAGCCGGCTTTGTCGGCGTCGGAGAAGATCTTCACATCGCTGATGGTGCCGTCCTTGCTCACGTGCAGGCCGACGGAGTAGAAGGCATCCACGCCGCCACGGCGGCCGAGTTCGGCCTTCTCAAACTTCGTGGGCTGATCTTCGTAGACGAGCTTGTAGCCGCCATGCTCGATGCCGCCCAGCGGTGCATGGTTTGCGTGCGAGGTGAGGCGCGCGGTCAGGAAGCCGCGCCAATCGTAGGCGACTACGGAGTTGAGATCGTTCACGATATCGTCGAAGGTGTAGGGCACCACCTTCGGCGGGGTGTTGCCGCCGAGTGCGAGAAACTTTACGCAGAAATCGTTCAACGATTTTTGACCGTGGGTGAGCTGGCGGATGGTGGTGTCGGCATCGAGCCACACCAGTTCGCCTTCCGGGTAGTAGTCCTGGCTGCGGCGCCAGTTGGTGTAGTTCTGCGTATTGCCGCGCAGTATCTGTGCGGCGATGGCGGTGTCTTCGAGGTTGCGCCAGGTGCGGCCGGGCTTCTGATCGAGATTCGCCGCAGTCAGGGCCAGAGCTTCCCGGAATTGCTCCGGCGTCCACAGCCCGCTGCGCGTCGCGAGCACATTGCCCCAGTACTGCGTCATGCCCTCGTAGACCCACAGCAGGTCGCCACGCATCGGCGTTGCGTAGTCCGGCGTTGCAAGGCCGATGGGCCGGCGGTATTTGCCATTCCAGGAGTGGGTGAACTCATGCGGCAGCAGGTCGGCGTCGAGCATCGCCAATGACTCATCGGAGAGCCCGTGCTCGGGCAGTCCGTTGTCGCTGGACTGATGGTGTTCGAGGCCCTCGCTGCGCACGGTATCGCTCAGCGACAGGATGAAGTGGTAGGTCTCGTAATGATGCGATTGGTAGAGTGTCGAAGCCTCACGCACCAGCCGCGAAAACGAGTCGAGGACCGCCGGCTTGATCTCGACATCTTCCGGCGCTTCGCCCGCCACATCGAGGTAGTGCTTCGGCGTGATCTCCGGCGCCAGCGGAATCTCGCGGAAGTAGCGGCCGGTGATGAATGGCGAATCGACCAGCGTGTAGACGGCGACAGTCTGGAAGCTCGTCTCGTTACCGGACTGCTGCGTTGGCGTCAGCGCTGTTCCCGACTTCCAGCCATCGGGCACGGTGATGCTGGCGGTGATGGGGATGTCCATAACCGGAGTGTGTGCCGGGTAGAGAACGACTGAGTTCCATTCGAGCACCGCCATATTCGCGCTGGTGGCGTCGTCTTCATCGGAGCCGGTGCCGCCGGGGACGGCCAGGAAATCGTAGGAGACATCGAGGGAAGTCACACCCTCGGGCACGGTGAGATGGATGCCGTACATATCGACTTCGTCGCGCCGCCACGGAATGTCTTTGCCGTTGGCGCGGATGAAGACGCCGGTGAGGTTGTCGATCGGGCCGGTGGGGCGATGGTCGCCGGGAATCCACTGCGGGTATTCGAGCGTGAGCGCTCCCGCGGAGACGGGGATGGTCTCATGCGCATGCAGGATGTGGCGCGGCGCGTCGGTGAGATCGACGTGCAGCACGATGGGAGTGGTTGGGTGCGCGGCTGCTACTTCGCGCGCTGTGGGCTTGTGTTTCGCGGCGAAAGCGGGAAAGGTGAGGGAGGGAACCAGCAACAGCACAGCAGAGCGCGACGGGGCCTTCATCATGATGAAGATCATAATGCCAACCGCGTGGCAGGGCCTGTCACCTGCGGGTGATCTCTGCCGGCGTGTTTTTATGGAATCAGTGACGCTCCAGCGCGGCACGGTCCCAGCCTGCCTTGTCGGCGGCTGCGCTATAGGTGCTGTCCAGAAATGCGCGCAGTGTTTTTTCCGGGATGGCTGCTTGCGCACGTCGTCGTACTTCAGCAGAAACTCACCCATTTTGGTGTCGAAGAATGCTGCGGGCGGTTCGACCTTCGCCTCCGCAAGTCCAGCGGGCGATGGCGCTGCATAGCAGTAGAAGGCCGCTTCGCCGGAGCCTCCATTGCCGGGCCAGAAGCCGGCGCTGATGACTTCATGCGAGTACGCTTCGCGCGTGATGGCATCGGCGCCGGCACGCTCCGGCGCGCGCTTGCCGTTAAAGCGCGTCACTGCCAGATCGAAGCTGCCCCAGAAAAAATGTACCGGGCTGATTTTGCCGATGAAGCCGGAAGAGAATTCCTGAAATATCTGGTCGGCGCTCACCAGGACGCGCCAGAAGCGGTGGGCATATTCCGGATCGTAAGAGGCGTGAACCGTGTCCAGATCGAAGCGGATGGGATCCTTGATCTCGACCGGCATGGGATGGATCTGTGCATCGACCCCGAGCAGCGTGAGGCATTGCTGAAATTCGAGATAGAAATCAGCGACTGTCTGCGCTCGCAGCGGAATGGATAACGACGCGCCGGTGCTGAGCCGGAAGTGCAGCTCGTGGCTGACGAAATCGAATTCGATGTCCAGCATCTCGTCGTCGGTCTGCATGGCGGAGGTGCTGAGCCCGCGCGCGCTGACGTAGAGCGGCACGTTCCACCAGTGCGCCTGCATGGGACTAAGCGCGAGCCGCACCTTGCCGACGATCTGCGTCCACATGTGCAGCGTGGATGCGGTGGGTTCCCACGCGGACCATTCAAGCGCCGGCCACGAATTCTCTGTTGCAGACATATTGCCACCTCGGAGCGACCACGCCATGTTCTGACGCGGAGCTCATTGCGCGCAAGTGATTGGATGCGTCAGAAGAGAGTCCGCAGGCGGACGAGAATTGCGTCCAGGGCTGCCGGCAGCGGGCCGGGCAGCGTGCAGCCACTGGCGTTTTCGTGACCTCCGCCGCCCAACTTTTCTGCCACGGCGGCGACGTTCACCGCGCCCTTGCTGCGCAGGCTGAGCCGCACGCGGTGGTCGGGAAGCTCGCGCAGAAATACGGCAACATCGACCCCGGCGATACCGATGGCGTAGTTCACAATGCCTTCGCAATCCTCTTCGGCGGCGTTGGAGCGCTCCATATCGGAGGTCGTGACCCAGAGCCACGCAATACGTCCATCGCGCCGCAGATTGGCCAGCGCCGCGCCGAGCAGCAGCATCTTCGACATTGGGTTTGCGAAGTAGACATCCTGCGCAATGGGCGCGGGACGTGCCCCGAGCCGCACCAGCTCATGCGCCAGTGAGAAGGTGTGCGCGTCCGTGCCTTCATAGCAGAAGGAGCCGGTGTCCGTGAGCACGGCCATGTAGAGGCAGGTTGCCATCTCCGGCGTGATGCGAACGCCGGCCGCGCAGGCGAGCGTAAACACCAGCTCCGCGACGGCGCAGGCATCGGTATCGATCCAGTTGAGGTGGGCGAAGTTGCGCCCGCTGGTGTGGTGATCGATGTTGATCAGACGGCGTCCTTCGAGACCCTTGAGCCGGCTGCGCTCGATGCCATCGCATTCCAGCAGGATTGCGAGATCGAAGTCGCCCTGTACGCGCTGCAAGTGCTGAATGCTTTGCGCGCATGGCAGCCAGCGATAGATGAGCGGCACACGGTCGCTGAAGACCATGGTGACCTGCTTGCCGAGCTGCTCCAGCATCATGCCGCAGGCCAGCACGGAGCCGACCGCATCGCCATCCGGACGCGCGTGCGCGGTCACCAGGATGTTCTGCGCGTCCTGAATGGCATGGAGGATGGGTCCGATCGCCGCGGGCCGCCGCTGGCTGTATGCAGCCATCGGCATACGCGCCGAGTCCTCCAACGGAGACTCCGGGAGGGGGCCAACCAATGCTGGGTCAAGCTGCCGCGACATGGAGGCAGACTGCTTCATGCGCCTTTGTTGGCCTCCGGAGTGGGTGCGGGTGTCTGGGAGGAGCTGCTGCCCTTGCTGCGGCGCCGGCGGCCCAACAGCTCATCGATGCGGGCGGTCATGCGATCCGTACGGTCGAGATGGAAGGTCAGCTCCGGCACGTGACGGACGCCCATGCGCTCCAGCAGCTCATGCCGGATATAGCCTCGCGCCGCCGCCAGAGCGGCCAACATCGGCTCCTCATCCTCGGCCGGGCCATCGTTCGCGACGTAGACCCGGGCCGACTTGCCGCCGGCGTTCAGCACCACCTCGGTCACATGCGCCGAACCGATGCGCGGGTCCGAGAGCTCGCCCTGGATCATGATGCTGATCTCGTCGCGCAGGGTCTCGGCCACACGGTCCTGGTGGTATTTGCGGGCGCGTTGCTCTGGCATGGCGAAACCTCCCTGGGTAAACCCAAAAGGATATCAGACGGACTGGCCGTCCGAGGCATACGCGCCGGTGGCGCGATTTGTTGGGTTCGCTCCGTTGGTCGCTCACGTGGAGCTTTGCGGGCGCCTGAGAGATGCTCACCGTACGATTTCGAAAGAATACAGAGTCACGATTCGGCAAAGTCCCAGAATGCGTCAGTAACTTCTGCGCCGTGTTCGGCTGCCAGGCGGGTTGCTGCGCTCTCCACCTCGGCCATCAATCCGCGGAGGTAGTCGCGGGAAGAGGAGATGGCGGCGATGCCGAGCGTCGCGCTCTGCCAGGTGACGGCCTCATCCAGCTCGGCGACCGAGATGTTGAAGCCCTGGCGCAGGCGATCCTTCATGCTGCGCACCACCTGCCGGCGATCTTTCAGAGAGCGGGAAAGCGGGATCGAGAGTTGTATGGTCAGGGCGGCGATGGCCATGGCGAAGAGAGAAGATCAGGATCGCAGTTTCCGTTGGTTGGAAAGAACGGTGCAATCTGCTCGCGGCGCGGCGGCGCGGTGCATGCGCTGACCACGACCAGGCAGAAGACCGAGGCGATCAGCGCGGGGAAGATGGCGTCGCGCTGTGCAAGCACCGCCGGCAGATGGTGGTGGATGAAATCCGTATCCCAGAAGACGGTGACGAAGGTGCCGACGCCGATGGCAGAGACGGCGCCCGCGGCATTGGCGCGTCGCGAGTAGAAGGCGGCCAGGACAACAGGGGTGAGCGCAGCAGAGTAGATGGTGTAGGCGTAGAGCGTCTTCTGCAGAACGGATTGCGTATGCAGCGCCTGATACAGCGCCCACAACCCGAGAAAGACGACCATTAGCCGGGAGACGAGAAGCACAACGCGATTCGAGGCATTCGGCGCGATGTAGCGAGAGAAGACGTCGTTGACGAGATTGGTCGCGGGCGAAAAGAGATAGTTGTTAGCGGTGGAGATGATCTTGGCGAAGACCGCGCCCATCAGCAGCGGGCCCAGCCATGCGGGCAGCCCATGCAGTGCAGACCACGCGATGATCTCGCGCGGATGCTCATGCACCTCTCCGGTGGGAAAGACGACCGAGGCGATGACGGCGAGCGCGACGATGACCGTCTCAAGGATGACGGTGCCAAAGACCCAGCCCACCACGGCCTGCTGAGCCGCCTTCTCGGATTTCGCAGAGAAGAACTTCTGATACATCGACTGATTGCCCAGCATGAGCAGCATGGTGGGAAGGAAGAGTTCCAGCGCACGGATGAAGGTGAAGTCGCCGAGGATCTGGAAGTGTGTTGCCGGCAGCGCGGTATGCACGGCGTGCCACCCGCCGGCCCGATGCAGCAGGAATGGGAGCGCCAGGATGAGGGTGACAGAAGCGAGAATGCCGATCAGCACGTCCATGTAGGCAACGGAGGACATGCCGGCAATGGCGGTGAACGCAATCACGAAGGCGGCGATCAGGTACTTGCCCGCGTCCGGTGAGATTGCGGCAGGAAAGACCATGTGCAGGATGTCGCCGCCGCCGATGAGCTGATAGCTGGTGATCGCGGTGTAGGTGAAGAGCACGGCGATGACGCCCAGCACGCGCGCGGCCTGGTTGTAGCGGACCTCCAACAGATCCGGAATAGTGAATTGCGCGAACTTCCGCGCGCGCGGCGCGATGAAGTAGATAAACACCAGGCCGGCCCAGCCGCCGCCCGCCTGCCATAGCGCGGCAAAGCCGTGGTTGTAGGCATTCTCCGCTGCGCCCAGCAGAGAGCCCGAACCGATCCATGAGCAGAGCAGCGTGAAGACCAACACGACCGCGGGGAGCGAGCGGCCCGCTACCAGATAGTCGGCCTTGGTGTGCGTCTTGCGCAGACGCGAGATCGAGACGGTGAGCAGGCCAAGGACGATGGCGATGAGAACGCCGGCGTAAAGGTGGTTCATGAGCGCGGAGAGGCCTTTCGGGTCACGAGCGATGCTACATGAACCGGGAGCACTTAAGCCTGGCTGTAATCGCGCGCGCCGAAGAGCGCCGTGCCGAGCCGGATCTCCGTCGCGCCCTCTTCGATGGCGACGGCGTAATCGTGCGTCATGCCCATAGAGAGCGCTTCGAGCCGCAGCTTCGGATAACGCCGGGCATACTCATCGCGCAGCTCGCGCAACCGCCGGAAGTAGGGGCGCACGGCCTCGGCGTCGCGCAGATACGGGGGCACTGTCATCAGTCCGCGCGGATGCAGATGCGTCAGCTCGGGGAGCCGTTCGAGGAACTGCTCGAGCTCGGGGCTGCCGGGTGCGGCCCCACTCTTCGACTCTTCTTCACTCAGCTTTACCTCGATCAGGATTGGCAGCACGCGGCTACTCGCGGCCGCCGCCGCTTCCAGACGCTCAGCCAGACGCAGCGAGTCAACAGAGTCGATGGTGTCAAAGAGCACGGCGGCGCGCGTGGCCTTGTTCGATTGCAGATGCCCGATCAGGTGTGAGTGCAGCGAATGCGCAGCACGGAGAGCATTCCATTCCGGCTGCTTGCTGTCGAACTCCTGAACCTTGTTCTCTCCGATGTGGGTTATGCCGAGCTCGGCGGCCGCGGCGATGGCGGCGGCGGGGTGCATCTTGGTGACGGCGATCAGCGTGATCTCGCCGCGCGAGCGGCCGGAGCGCCGGCACGCAGCGTCAACCGTCTCTTCCACCTGGGCGAGATTGCGCTTCAACTCTTCGCGCGTGTTCATGCGGCTGCCGCAAGCTGGTCGCCGAAGCGAACACAGTCCTCGGCCAACGCCGTAAAGTCTTCCATCCGGCTGCGGTGGTTGGTGATGGCGAGGCGCAGCGCGTATCGCCCGTCCAGCACGGTGCTGGAGACGATGTAACGGCCGGACTCCTGGAGCTCAATCACCAGGCGTCGGTTCAGCGCGTCGAGTTCGCTTTCGCCGAGGTCCGGGCGCCGATAGCGGAAGCAAACCACGTTGGTGGGCCGCGGCGCACACAGTTCAAGCCGCGGTGAAGCCTCAATGAGCGCCTGCAGGTGCGCGGCCTGAGCCATGTTTTGCGCGATGAGATGCGCGTAGACGTCGACACCGTGCACCTCGAGCGACATCCAAAGCTTGAGTGCGCGAAAGCCGCGGGTCAGCTCCACACCGCGATCAGCAAAGGGCAGACCACCGGCCATGATGCCGCCTTCGGCCTCTTCGAGGTAACTTGCCTGCGTCGCGAAGGTTGCGGTGTGTATTTTGGGGTCGCGCACCAGCACACACCCGATTTCGAATGGCAGATAGACCCATTTGTGCAGATCGAAGGCGAGCGAATCCGCCTCTTCAATGCCGCGCACCAGGCCGGCATATTCTTTGGTGAGCCTCAGCAGCGCGCCAAAGGCGCCATCCACGTGGAACCAGAGATCGTGTTTGCGGCAGAGCGCGGCAATCGCCGGCAGATCGTCGATCGCGCCCGTGTTCACCGTGCCGCAGTTGGCGATCACCACGGCGGGCCGATGACCCGCGTCGCGATCCCGTTCGATTTGTAACTCAAATTGTTTCAAATCGAGTTGGTGCGCATCGGTTACCGGGATGCGGCGGTAGGCGTCGCGGCCAAGGCCCAAAAGCTCGACGGCCTTCAGCGCCCAGGAGTGGGTCTCGGTGGAGCCGTAGACGAGAAGTTGCGGGTGGACGCAGCCCTGCAGCCCCTGCTGCCGAAGGTCGTAGCCAGCCTTGGCGTGCCGGCCTACGGCAAGGCCGATGAGGTTGGCCATGGTCGCGCCCGTGGTCAGCACGCCGGAGCTTTCCGGCGGCATGCCCATCAGCTCCGCCAGCCAACGCAGACAGGCCGCTTCCATCACCACCGGCGCCTGCTGGCCACCGGCCACGTGCGCATTCAGGCCAGAGGCGAGCATATCGGCCAGCATGGCCAGCGGGGTGCCGGTGCCGCGCACCCAGCCCCAGGCCCGCGGATGACGGTTGCCGATGGTGTAGGGGACCAGATGCTCGACGAGCGTGCGGTAGACATCCTCAGCGGGACGGCCGTGGACCGGCAGCGGACCGGCGAGCGCGGCTGCGGATTCTTCCGGGAGCGGCCGCCACGCGGGTTGTTCGCGCAGAGTGGCCAGGTCGTCAAAGATATTGTCCAGCATGCGATGGCCCAGCACACGCAGCGCCTGCCATGCCTCGGGCGTAGAGGGGTCCAGGGTGACGTTGCTGCCGGTCAATCTCGTCGTTGTCGTTCTCTGGGCGGACAGAGGGATGCGCGGGCAAGGGCATATGCGGGAGACCTCGCGGGTTGAAATCGGGCGAGGCACGCCGAAGGGTGTCAAACGCTCGGGTCCACGTCCTCGGGTGTGGGGATCGCAGCGCCGTTACCAAGGATAACGCGTTGTCAGAACGAAGTCAGGTTGTATGGGTCAGAGAGCCTGCGACAGGCGGGGCAACAGTCCAGCGTGACTGGTCTCGTAGAGAGCCAGCAGCCGCTGCCGCATCAGGTAGTAAGCGGCGGAAGCTTCGTGGATATAGAAGGGAATGCGCAGACTCTGCCGGCGCAGCAGCATGGCCATTTCGATCTGCGTGATCGCCTTCTGCAGGCGGGCGGCATCGCGGCGCATGATCTCGGCCACGACGGTGGCGTCTTCAAAGTTCCAGCGCTGTACGAATATGGCGAGGTCCACCATCACCTCGGCGTTGCGGCGCAGCCGGGGCAGGCCATCGGCGCCGCCCAGCAGACGCCACATCGCCTGTGGCTGCAATTCCAGTTGATTTCCGCGCGGCTCCAGGTAGGCCTTCGCGATGCGTTCCAAGTCCGCGAAGTTCAGCGGCTCGATGCGGGCGAGCAGGGTATTCCAAGTGGTGTTTTGCTGGGAGCGGCGGCGCATAAAAAACCGCAGCTGAATCCCGATGACTGCCAGGAGGAGGAAAACGACTATAACGAGGCCGACCACTTTAATGGAGCTCCTTCCCCCGGGTACCCAAAACTTTTGCGAGATCGTAACTTACTTTGTCTGTGACATGCAAGATGGCATCGCGAATTTCTGGAGAAAGCTGTTCCCTTTCGGGCTCGTTTCGCCAAAGTGCAACGATCCAGTAAACGAGGATGCACAGGTAAACAAGCATGCGTGCATGCTCCAGTCCGAGATAGTGGCTATGACGCCCCCAGTAACCGTGCAAGACTCCGAGTGTCAAGCCGAGAAGTGCCCAGACCATGAGACCGTAGCCAATCGACATCACATGCGAGCGCCAGTGGAAACCCTGCTGCTGTGACATGAGAAGCACCAGCGTAAACGTCCCGCTGACGATCAGACTGGTGAACAGATCGCCGCGAATCTCCCACACACCGGCGCGGGTGGGTGACGTTGGATGAATCCACCAGACGATGGCGAACGCGACGATGCCCACAGCGATGAGGGAGGTCAGCCACATTCGGCTCTTTCCGAGCGAATCCCGAGGGGAAAAAACTATGTGCGCCACCTCGACGACGACACCGATCTGAAGAAGAGCGTCGAGTCCTTCATCGGTCCAGTAGGCGATGGCGTAGGTCTCATGGGATGTCTGACGGTAGATAAAGAAAAGGGCGATCGCGCTGACGATGGTGAAGACACACCATGAGGCGAGCACCGGAAAGGTGCGAAGTCGGCGTCGCAGGCAGATAACACCGAAAAGGGCGGCGTTGAGGAATGGACCTGCCGCCCATAGTGCGGTATCCAGTAAAGGGAGCCGCATTGGAAATCGCTCCTGTCCTGGTCAGTATCTCTCAGGCTTACAGGCCGAAGAGCGACAAAAATATCGAAGCGTAAGTGTGTGACGGCGGAGGGTTCGTACCCCCTGGTATGGAGGAAGCGAAGGCTGAACCTGTCGTTGCTGCGAGGAGGGCTGCGGAAAGTGCGAGTGAACGGAAAGTGCGTGACATGATAAAGGCTCCCGGCGCAGATGCGCTCCAGAAAGCGTAACGAAAGTGCAGCAAATTGGGATAGTAGAATTACCATGGGGACATTCGGTAACTAACGTTCTCTTGCCAAATTGGGATTGGCGTGATTGACGAGGGCATCAGCCATTCGTTATCGCCCCTGTTCCTCCAGGTACTTCTCTGCCTCCAGAGCCGCTGCGCAGCCTGATCCGGCGGCAGTGATTGCCTGGCGATAGCGCCGGTCCTGCACATCTCCGCAGGCAAAGACGCCTTCCACTCTGGTGTGCACATCGTCGTGGGTAATCACGTAACCGTCGCTGTCCAGCTCGATCTGGCCGACAAAGGGCTTGGTATTCGGCTCGTGGCCGATGCCGAGGAACATCCCGCTGACTGCGAGCGTTGAGATCGCGCCGGTCTTCGCATGCTTCAAGCGGAGACCAGTAACCTCTTTGGATTCAACGCCGAGCACCTCCTCGACGAGAACATTCGAGACAAATTCGATCTTCTTGTTGGCGCGGGCACGCTCCAGCATGATGTGCGAGGCGCGGTAGTTGTCCGAACGGTGCAGCAGGGAGACCTTGGAAGCAAACCGGGTGAGGAAGAGAGCCTCTTCCATGGCCGAATCGCCGCCGCCGATAACGGCAATCTCCTTGCCGGAGAAGAAGAACCCATCGCAGGTGGCGCAGGATGAGACGCCATGGCCGATCAGGGCCTGCTCCGACGGTAGACCCAGCCAGCGCGCCGAGGCGCCGCTGGCGATGATCAGCGTGCGGGTCCGGATGGTCTCCGAGCCCAGGTTTAGAGCGAAGGGACGCTGGGAGAGGTCGGCGGAGACCAGGTGAGCCATACGGAACTCCGCACCGAAGCGCTCGGCCTGCTTCTTCATATTTTCAATGAGCTCAGGGCCCTGGATGCCATCGGGCCAGCCGGGAA
This sequence comes from uncultured Acidobacteriaceae bacterium, assembly GCA_963750845.1. Taxonomy (GTDB): domain Bacteria; phylum Acidobacteriota; class Terriglobia; order Terriglobales; family Acidobacteriaceae; genus KBS-83. Next base: position 196,024 of record CAVVSP010000004.1, on the reverse strand, counting down.
AGTTCTCCACCAGGGTGGTGATAGAGAGCTGGCCCCCCGGCTCGTGTCCTTCAAGGACCAGAGGTTTCAGGTTGGCGCGTCCCGTATAAATGGCGGCAGTGAGCCCGGCGCAACCCGAGCCCAGAATGACTGTGTCGCGAACGTTGTCTGTCATGATCGTTGTCAGTGCATCTTTGATTCTAATCAAGCGAAAACGACTCCGCGGCGGCTACTGCGGAAGGAAAGGAGCAAGGAATGGCGGATCTGGTCCTGGTATATGGAATGCGGCTGCTTCCGGCGGACGAAGTAAAGCAGGTGGGTTCTGCTCCGGTGACGCTGAACAATGGCAATGAGGCGCAGGTGACCATGCATGTGCTCGAAGGCTCGCGGGAGCAGATAGAAAACCAGTTGAAGCAGAGCATCGACGCCTTTTTCGACTTTTATCCCGAGATTTGAATGCAAGCGATCACGGATGGTGTGGAAATGAAGGGTTTCTAAATGTGTAAGGGTTGGGTGGCCGCGATGGGATCGCTGATGCTGGCGATGGGAATGCTGCGCGGCGGTGCGCAGGTACAGAACGCCCAGGACCGGGAAGCCCGGAGTAGTGACCGGGTCCAGCCGCAGGCGACAGCAGAAGACGTTTTGGCGGCCCTGGTCCATCACTCGGCTGTGATCTTCGCGGGCCAGGTGTACGCCGTTCGGGTGCCCGCGGGGATGAATGGTGCTTCCGGTGTCAGGGGAGGTCTGCCAAGCTCGCGTCCGGATGCGGTTGAGGTAGAGTTTGGCGTCGATATGGGGATTCGCGGCGCCTCGATCGGCAGCAACTATGTGCTGCGGATGCCCGCGTCGAGCTGGCAGCAGGCGCCTCCGTTCACGCTGCATCAGCGCGTGGTCGTGTTTCTGAAGCCGGCGGATGCCGCTGGCTTTGCCGGGCCGGTGGAGGGCGAATCCGATATCCCCGGGATGGATCTTGGCGTGATGCCGGTCGACTCCTCGAACGAGGCGGATCTGAGCCGGCTGGAAGGGCTGGTCACAAAGAAGACGATCACGTCGGCAACCATGCTGCCGCCGGCCAACGCTGCTCATGCGCTATTGGTGACCGATGTCGATACGGCGCAGGGGAAAGACACATTGATTTCAGGGTCCAGCGAGGGAAAGATGCCTGAGCTGCGCAACAAAACGGTGCCATTTCTGGCGCTTGTGCGGGATGTCTCGGTGCTGAGCGCGGCCGAGAATCCGCAACCACGAGCGGCAAGTGCGCCGGCGAACTAAAGCCCGGCCAGCCCGAAGCGAAGACGGCTCGGCGCGCATCTCTCAGGTATAGGAGCGACGATGACGGTAGCCAATGGACAGAGCGCAGGGAAGATGCCCTCCCGGCCGCGCGTGGTGGTGCTGGGAGCGGGCTTTGCGGGCTTGAACGCAGCACTGGCGCTGGGCGATATGGCCGTTGATGTGATGGTGATCGATCGACAGAACCATCACACCTTCCAGCCGCTGCTGTATCAGGTAGCGGTGGGAGTGCTGTCGCCGGCCGATATTTCACAGCCTATCCGCACCGTTCTGCGGCACAAGAAAAACACCGAAGTGCTGATGGACGAGGTGGTCAGCATCGACACGGTGCAACAGTGCGTTCACCTGCGCACCGGAGCAAAGGTTGACTACGACTATCTGGTGCTGGGAACAGGGTCAACCCACAGCTATTTTGGCAATGACAATTGGGCAAAACTTGCACCGGGATTGAAGACGCTGGATGATGCGCGGGAGATGCGCCGTCGCATCATGCTTGCTTACGAACTGGCGGAACGCGAGGCGGTGGAGACGGGAACGCATCCGCCGCTGAACTTCGTAATTGTTGGCGGTGGTCCTACGGGGGTGGAGCTGGCGGGCGCTATCCGCGATATTGCTTCGCTCTACATGCGAGAGGATTACCGTCACATCGATACAACGAAGTCGCGCGTGCTGCTGATCGAGGGTGGCCCGCACATCCTGCCCTCCTATCCGCCGGACTTGCAGGAGAAGGCGGTCGCAGCAGCTGCACGAACTGGGCGTCGAGACCCTGACCGGTAAGGTCGTGACGGATATCGAGCCGGGCTACGTGGTCGTCGGCAAAGCGCCGAATACAGAGCGCTTCGACTCACTGGTGACGTTGTGGGCGGCAGGTGTGCAGGCGTCGCCTCTGGGCAAGATGCTGGGTCTGCCGGTGAATCGCCGCGGCTCTGTGACTGTGGATCAGTACCTGAATCCTCCAGGCTTACGAAATGTCTTTATCTGCGGCGATCTGGCGGACGTGACCGAAAACGGCAAACCGGTTCCCGGAGTCGCTCAACCCGCCATGCAGATGGGCACGCAGGCGGCGCACATGATCGAAGCCGATATGGAAGGCAGGCCACGGAAGCCGTTCCACTACTTCGACAAGGGCGACATGGCGACGATCGGCCGCAACCGGGCCATTGCCGACGTGAAGTGGCCCTTCAAAGCGCACTGGAGCGGATTTCCCGCGTGGGCGGCATGGCTCTCCGTACACATTTTTTTCCTGATTGGCTTTCGCAACCGCATCCTGGTGATGGTGCAGTGGGCGTGGACCTATCTGACGCTGGGCCACGGGGCGCGGCTGATCATGGGCAATCAGCGGTTGCCGGGATGGAATGCTCTGGTTCCGGGACGAACTCCCGATCCACGGGGGCCCTTGGATCTGGCGTCGCCGGCACACTTCGATCCTGTCTTCGATTCCGTGGAGGATTCTGTGGAGGATGTGAGTCCGCAGCAGGGTGCCGCGCAGCTGCCGAATCGCGATACGAAGGACTTCTGCAGAAGGCGACGGCTTAGACGGTTCACTGAGCCGTCGTCGCCGGTTCGGTCGCAATGACCGTTCTTGCGTGGCCGAATTGTGCGCATTTCCGGATATGATCGTGCCCTACCTCTCTGTCACATCCGGGGGAAATATTTCGATGCTCTCTGCCATTGTTCGCGGCGCACGCCTGGTCCTTGTTGCCACTGCCGCTTCCGCACTCACCCTTGTTGCTTTGGCGCAGCCGGCGCCAAAGCTTGCTCCGACGAAACCGCTGAAGGTCCCGGCGCTTCCTTATGAGCGCTACACACTGCCCAACGGATTGACCGTGCTTCTGCATGAGGATCATCGCCTGCCGCTGGTCGCCGTTGACCTGTGGTATCACGTCGGGCCGGTGAATGAGGCGAAGGGGCGCACCGGCTTCGCGCATCTCTTCGAGCACATGATGTTCGAGGGATCCGAGCACGTCGGGGAGAAGGCGCACTTTCGCTATCTGGAAGGCGCGGGCGCGACCGACATCAATGGCACCACCGATTTTGACCGCACCAATTATTTCGAGACGGTGCCCAGCAACGAATTGGAACTGGCGTTGTGGCTGGAGAGCGACCGCATGGGCTTCCTGCTGGAGAAGCTGGACCGCGAGAAGCTGACCAACCAGCGCGACGTGGTGCGCAACGAGCGCCGCCAGGGTGAGAACCAGCCCTATCAGTTGAGCGAGGAAGCGGTCTATCATCTGCTCTTCCCGCAAGACCATCCGTACTATGCATCCGTGATTGGCTCGCATGCCGATATCGAAGCCGCGCGCCTCTTGGATGTGCGCAACTTCTTCCACAGCTACTACACGCCGAACAACGCGAATATTGCGATTGCGGGCGACTTTGACAAGGCGAAGCTGAAGGAGTTGGTCGAAAAGTATTTCGGCCCTATTCCGAAAGGACCCGAGCCGCCGCCGGTCACGGTGAAGACGCCGCCCATCACCAGCCAGAAAACTGCCACGGTGACAGATACAGTGCAATTGCCGCAGGTGAGCTATGCATGGCTGATGCCTGCAGCCTTTCAGCCGGGCGATGCCGAAGCCGAGATGCTGATGAAGATCCTGGGCGGCGGTAAGGCGAGCCGGCTCTATCGCAAGCTGGTGTATGAAAAACAGATCGCGCAGAGCGTAGATTGCACGCTGGATTCGCTGCGGCTGGGTTCGGTAGCGGAGTGTGATGTGATTGCGCGGCCGGGTATCAAACCGGAGGATCTGCAGCGGGAGATCGAAGTGGAACTGCGGGCAATACGGGAGCAGGGCCCGACACAGGCGGAGCTGGATGGCGCACGCAACACGCATCTGACGGGCTTGATCAGCGGATTGCAGCGCCTGGGCGGTTTTGGCGGCGTGGCCGACCGCATGGACTACTACAACTACTACACCGGCGATCCGGGCTTCCTGCCGAAGGATGTCGCGCGATTCGAGCATGTCAGCGTTGCCTCCATACGCAAGCTCGCGCAGGCGGAGCTGGTGGATACAAAAAGTGTCGTCGTGACCACGGTTCAGGGCGAGAAGGTGACGCACGATGTGCCGCGCAGTCCGGCGGACACCGATGCAAGTGTGCAGGTCGAGAATCCGTATCCGGCGACCTTTGAAACTGCGCAGGACTGGCGCAAGACGGCGCCGACGCCCGGCCCGCTGCCCGAAGTGCATCTGCCGGTGCCGAAGGTCTTCACCCTGGACAACGGACTGCATGTCTACCTGGTGGAGGATCATTCGCTGCCGGTGCTGAATGCGAGTGTGATGACGTGGGCGGGCGGCGATTCCAATCCCGCGAACAAGCCCGGCCTGGCCGGCTTTACGGCGAGCATGCTGACGGAGGGAACACGGGATCGTTCGGCAACGGAAATTGCGGACTCCGCGGATCATCTTGGCGCAGCGCTGAAATCGCAAGCCTTCGTCGACAACGCGGCGACAACGATCGACGCGCTGAGCAACACGACGGACGCCTCGCTCGACCTGCTCTCCGACGTGGTGGAGCATCCGGCGTTCGCCGAGCAGGAAGTGGGCCGCGTGCGCAAGCAGCAGTTGACCGCGATCCTGCAGGAGGCGGACGAGCCGATTGCCGCGACGCTGCGGGTGGCAGAGAAGGCGCTTTACGGAGATTCGCCTTACGGCTATCCGGCCGTGGGGACGACGGCGTCGGTGAAGAGCATCACGCGCGACGATCTCTCCGGCTTCTGGAATGCGCATTATGGGCCGCAGACCGCTGCGCTGGTCCTGACCGGCGACATTACGGAAAAGGAGGCGCGCGACCAGGCAGACAAGTACTTCGGTGTGTGGAAGAGCACGGCTGCCACCGCGACGACTTCGGTACCGGAGCCGGCGGCTCTGGAGCGCAAGGTGATCATTGTCGACAAGCCGGGTTCGCCGCAGACAGTGCTGTTGGCCTTCGGTCTGGGCGTGCCGCGCTCGACGCCGGATTATCCCAGCATCCAGATCATGAACGATGTGCTGGGCGGGCTGTTCTCTTCGCGCCTGAACATGAACCTGCGCGAGACGCATGGCTATACCTACGGAGCGGTGTCTCGTTTCACCTTCAATCGCTTTGGCGGGCCGATGTTCGCCGGGGCGCAGGTGCGGACAGACGTGACGGCTCCGGCGGCGAAGGAGCTGTTCGCGGAGCTGGATCGCATCACCACCGATCCGCCAACGGCGGCGGAGTTGAAGCTGGCGCAGGACTCGCAGATACGCTCGGTGCCGGGACAGTTTGAGACGGCGAAGGGCACGTCGGCGCGCATCGGACAGATCTTTGTTTACAAACTGCCGGATAACTACTACGCGGCGCTTCCCGGCGAACTCGCCGCGGTGAAACCGCAGCAGGTGACGCAGGCAGCGATCGACCACATTCATCCCAAACAGATGATCGTGGTTGCGGTTGGGGACCGCACCAAGATCGAACCCGGGTTAAAGGAGTTGAACCTTGGGCCGATCGAGATTCGTAATGAGTCGGGCGATCCGGTGAAGTAAGCTGGACAGCGCAGCGCAAAAGGGCAGCCGCGCAGGCTGCCCTTTGCTGCTTTACGAGTGCCTTTCAGGCGCCGACCGGCTCTGCGGCCCGCACGTTCACCGGCGTGAGCCAGTTGTAGCGATCCGGACGTGCGCCGCTGACGATGCCGAAGAATTCCTCGGCAAGCTGATGCGTAATCGGGCCGGTCTTGCCGTCCTTGACCAGGATGCGATCGACGGAGCGGATGGGGGTGACCTCTGCGGCGGTGCCGGTGAAGAAGACTTCGTCGGCGATGTAGAGGATCTCACGCGGGAGGGGCTGCTCGACGACGGGGATGCCGAGGTGGCGGGCAAGCGTGAGCACCGAGTCGCGCGTGATGCCGCTGAGCACGGAGTTGGCGAGCGGCGTGGTGTAGATGGTCGAGCCGCGTACGACAAAAAGATTCTCGCCCGAGCCCTCGGAGAGATTGCCATTCACATCGAGCGCGATGCCCTCGTTGTAACCGTTGAGGTCGGCCTCCATGCGGATGAGCTGCGAGTTCAGATAGTTGCCGCCGGCCTTGGCGAGCGAAGGCATGGTGTTGGGCGCCATGCGGTTCCAGGAGGCGATGCACACATCCGCGCCGGCATCGCCGGGGACGTACTTGCCCCAGGGGAAGTTCGCGATGTAGGTTTCGACCGGGCAGCCCTTGGGGTTGACGCCGATCTCGCCGTAGCCGCGGAAGGAGATGGGCCGCACATAGCATGGCGCGATGCCGTTGGCTTCGACCAGTTCGATGACGGCGGCATTGAGCTGTTCGAGCGTATAGCCAATGTCCATGCGGTAGATGCGCGCGGAATCCAGCAGGCGCTGCATGTGCTCCGGCAGGCGGAAGATCGCCGCACCGGCTGGCTGCTTGTAACAGCGAAGGCCTTCGAAGACCGATGAGCCGTAGTGCAGCACGTGGCTCATCACGTGCACCTGCGCCTTCTCCCAGGGGATCAATTTTCCGTTGTGCCAGATATTGGCCGTGGTCTGGATGGGCATGCACACTCCTTGGTCGGACCGCAGTGTTGTTCTGCTCCGATTATAGGGGAGGGGATGCGGGCTCTCCGGCGTTATAGGCTGCTGAAGGGGGGCGAGCGTATTGGAACGACGGTTGGATCGTAGAAAATTTCTGGCAGGCGCGGGAGCTGCCGCCCTGGGTCTGGCCGCGGAGCCCCGGCTGCATGGACTGGCAGAGACTGCTGCTACTCCAGAGATCATCCGGACGCCGCTTGGCGCGCTGCGAGGGAAGCGCACTGGCGACACGATCGCCTTCCTTGGCGTGCCATTTGCAGAGCCGCCGGTCGGCCCGCTGCGATTCCTCCCACCGCGTCCCGCGCGCCCGTGGAGTGGCACTCGGCCGGCCCTGACGTATGCGCCCGCGCCGGTCCAACTGCGGCGGCCAGTTATCAGCGAGGACTGCCTTTATCTAAACGTATGGACGCCGGTCACTCCGGGGCCGCACCCCGTGCTGGTCTGGATCTATGGCGGCGGTAACACGGAGGGCGAAACCGGCGGCATTGCGGACGGATCGCACTTTGCGCGCAACGGGATCGTGTGTGTGACTCCCGCATATCGGGTGGGTGCGCTGGGCTTTCTCGACCTCTCGGCCGAACTCGGAGCGGCGTATGCCGGTTCCGGGAACAACGGCCTGCGCGACCAGATATGTGCTCTGCATTGGGTACGCGAGAACATCGCGGCGTTTGGCGGCGACCCGGATCGCGTGACCGTTGGTGGGGAGAGCGCGGGTGCGAAAGACACCTGCGCCTTAATGGGCGCGGCACAGGCGGCAGGCCTTTTTCAGCAGGCGATCGTGGAGAGCGGCAGCGGTCAGACCTTCCATACGCGGGAGAGCGCCAACGCACTGACACGGGAGTTCCTGGAGTGCGCGGGGCTGGACGCCGGCGATGCAGCCGGCTTGCGCAGCATGCCGGTCGATCAGCTATTGAGTGCGCAACGGGCGCTGCTGGCACGTATCGGAGCCTTTCCATTTCGCGTCACGGTGGATGGGGTGGTGCTCGATCGTTCGCCGCTCGAGTCTGTGCGTTTCGGGCTGGGGCGCGGGGTGCGTCTGCTTGCCGGCAGCAATCATGACGAGAGCAGCTTCTTCGTCCGCGGCGCCGCACTGAATCGCCCTATTGGCCCACGCGAAGTGCAGAACATGCCGATGGAAGAGATCCGGGCGATGGAAGCGCGTTACGAGGAACACTTTCCTAATCTGACCGCGGCCCAACGGAAGATACGGCTGCTTACCGCGGAAGAGTACTGGATACCGACGCTGCGTGTCGCCGAGGCGCATGTCAGTCATGGCGGAGAAGCGTACTTCTATCGATTCGATTGTCCGCTGCTCAAGGGGCCGCTGGCGGGCGAGGTACCGCATTCGGCGGAGTTGAAGTTCGTCTGGGATCAGCCATCGCTTCTCCAGGCGCCGCTTCAGGATGTGTGGCGCAAGGCGTTGGTGCAGTCTGTGCACGCCGCGTGGGTCGATTTCATTTACGGACGCGCGCCCGCCATCAGGGATGCTCCGGCGTGGCCGCGGTTCAACCTCGCTGAACGTCCGACTATGCTGATCGATCGCAAGAGCACGCCGGCGCTCGATCCGAACGCGGCAGAGCGCCGGCTGTGGGACAGGTGGCCGCTATGAACGGCGCTACTGGTCGCGCAATGCCTCGACGGGTGGAATGAGAGAGGCCCGCCATGCTGGAATGTATGAGGCAGCGGCGCCGATAACGCACAGGCTGAGCAGAACGCCCACGTAGGTCCACACATCGGACAGTCTCACGTCATAGAGAAAGCCCGAGAGCAGGCGGCCGGTCAGCGCGGAGAGCACGAGCCCGACGGCCAGGCCGATTGCGATCATCGCTGCCCCCTGACGCAGCACCATCTGCAGAACCGAGCCGCGCGGGGCCCCGAGCGCCAGCCGGATGCCGATCTCACGCCGCCGGTAGCCCACCAGTTGCGCGAGCACGCCGTAGAGACCGGTGATGACCATCAGGGCTGCGAGCGCGGCAAAGGCGCCGGTGATGTAGAGGCCGAGCCGGTTGGTGAAGTCGTTCTGGTTCACCGTCTCCTGCAGGGTCTGGAAGTTGTCGAGCGCGTAATCGGGCGCCTGTTCATGGAAGACGGATCGCGCGATGGGTGCGACCGCTACATCGCCGCGCGTTTTGACCAGGATGTTGACTACCGTCTTGAGCAGCGCGGGATAGAAGAGCGACGTGGTGGGAATCTGCTGGTAGGGGAGCAGCAACATGGGGGCCGCGGGTTCACCGATGGCAACTTCCTTCTGGTCAGCGAGTACGCCGATGATGGTGTAAGGCCGGATCATACCGGTGTCCTTGCCGCCCAGGTTGATCTGCTTGCCCAGAGGGTCGTGATTGCCGAAGACCTTCCGTGCCAGCGTCTGGTTGATGACGATGACATAGGGCGCGGTGGCTGTATCGTTCTCGCCGATCATGCGGCCGCGCAGCACCGGCGTACCCAGCAGGTGGGCGTAATCCGGACTGACCGCGGTCATCCGCGAGTCATAGTTGTGCGCGTCGTCTTGAGGTTCACCGACGATGCGCAGGCTGGTGCCCATCTCGATGCCCGACAGAGGCGGCGCGGTGACGAGCGCTGCCGACTCGACGCCCGGAGCGCTGCGGAGGCGATCGAGCACCGGTCCGTAGGTCGTGACGGCGACGGAGACCGGCGCGTGCTCGGTGTCTGCGGAAACGGCCATGTTGGAGAAGCCGGCTGCGTCCGCGGGCATCACGGTGAAGCCGGTGATGCGCTCGGTGGTGAAGCCGAGGTCGGTGTGCTGAAGATTCCAGAGCGTGTGGAAGAGCAGGCCGGTGGCGATCAGCAGCAAGGTGGAGAGCGCGACCTCTCCGATGACGAGCGCGTGGGTGAGCTTGTTCGAGACGCTGCGCGTGCCCAGACCGCGCGACGCCGTCTGCAAAGCGCGCTGCGGATGCGTGCGTGCCACCAGCACCGCCGGCAGTATCGAGGAGAGCAGGGTGGTGATGCTGGCGATGGCGGCGAGGACGAGGATGACGGACCAATCGAGGGAGATGGATTCCGAGCGGGGAATGGTGTCCGGCGGCAGGCGATGGAGTCCCTGCAGCACCAGCCACGCGAGCGCGATGCCAAAGCCGCACCCGAGCGCCGACAGTAGGCCGCCCTCCACCAGCATGCCGCGGATAAGGCGGCCGCGCGGGGCGCCCAGTGCGGAGCGTACAGCGAACTCCTGCTGGCGCCCGAGACAACGCGCGATCATGAGATTGGCAACATTGGCGCAGGCGATGAGCAGCACCATGCCAAGCGCCGCGACGAGTCCGAGGAAGACGGGCCGCACCTGGCCGGTGACCGTCTCCAGGTAGCGAACGGCGTGAAGCTGGAAATCGGAGCGCAGCGTCTTCGGATTGGCCGCGCGGAGGCTGCGCGTGGTGCGGTCGAGCTCCGCCTGTGCCTGAGGAACCGTGACGCCGGGACGCAACTGTCCCAGGATGTAGTCGAAGTGATAGCCGCGTTCCTTCAGCATCAGCGGCGTGGGCTGCAGGGGCAGCCAGATGCCCTTGCGCAGCTCGGATCCCATCGACTCCGGGAAGCGGAAGGCGGCAGGCATCACGCCGACGACAGTGCGTGCCTGGTCATTCACCCGGATCGTCTGGCCCACGATGTCTGGATTGGCGTGAAAGGCCGCGCGCCACAGGCCTTCAGAGAGAAGAACGACCTTGGGGCCGTTCGCTTCGCCCTCCTGCGTGGTGAAGGTACGACCCAGGAGCGGTTGTATGCCGAGCATGGAGAAGAGATTGGGGCTGACGTTGGGCGAGACGACCGAGGTGGGCGCGACTTCGCTCTGCACGGTGGCGGCGGCCGGCGCGGAGACAGACACGTTGCCCTGGACTACATTGCCTTGGACTACGGCGACGTCTTCCGAGTAGATGGCGACCTGCGAGAAGCTGTGCGTGGTCTGGTCCTGGACATCGCGGTAGTTCAGCCAGGAAGTGGAACTGTGCGGTACATCGACCCTGGGGCTGATGACGGTAAGGCGGCCGGCATCAGCGTAGGGAAGGGGCCGCAGCAAAACGTCTTCCGCCACGGTGAACATCGCGGTGTTGGCGCCGATCGCCAGGGCCAGCGTGACGATCGCCAGGGCGGCGAAGCCGGGGGAGATCCGAAGCTGGCGAACCGCCCGCCGCGCATCCTGCCAAAGAACGGACATCCCTACCTCCAGAGAAAAAACATTCCAGACACAGCATACGGAAACACTCTTCCACTGCACGCGAGAGGCCGCCGGAATGCCTGCAAAGCCACCGGCCGAGCGGAGGTAATGGGAAGACCGCTATGTCCACACCCGGCCAGGCGGTGTCCGGAAGTGAACAGGCAACGCGATGAACAAAGCCTTGTGGACCTGAGTGGGATATCGGCGACAATGTCGCCTGACACTTCACTTGATAACGGCCCGAGCCGCACCAGGTAGAAGACGGAGCAAACATGATCTTTGGTCCCGCAACCACGGCGCTGCATGAAATCAAGGATTCGGATTATGTTCGTTTCTCTGTACTTGCGCTCTCATCTATTTTTTTCCTGGTCGACCCCTTCGCTGCGATCGGCACCTTTATGGCCATCACGGCGGGTGAGGACAAAAAGAGCCGATCCCGCACCGCGCGTCGCGGCGCCATCACCTGTTTCATCGTGCTCACCAGTTTCGCGCTGATCGGCAAGCTGATCTTCCGGATGTTCGGGATCACGCTTCCGGCGTTCGAGATCGCCGGGGGGCTGATCCTGCTGCTGATCGGCATCGACATGCTGGAGGCGAAGCGCTCGCCGACGCAGGAGTCTTCCGGCGAGACGGAAGAGGCAGCAGCCAAGGACGATGCCGGCATCATGCCACTGGGCATACCGATGCTGAGCGGGCCGGGCGCCATCTCGAGCGTGATGGTACTGGTCGGGCAGGCGGCAAAGTTATGGGAGTGGATTGCCATTCTGGGGTCCATCGCCATCACGGCGTGGGCCAGCTACGGCGTGCTGGTCGGGGCGGACCGCATCCGCAAAGTCATGGGCGACACCGGCATCCGCATCCTGGTCCGCATCATGGGCCTGTTGCTGGTGGCGCTGGCGGTTCAGTTCTTTGTTAACGGGCTGACGGATCTGGGTGTGATCGCGAAGCACTGAGTCTCACCCGTCCCATGTTTGCTACAGATCTGGTGTTTGATACAGATCTGGCGCGATCGGGGCCGCACGGTTCCGCAGGTGTGCGGAATGGGTGTGACGGCCAGCAGGCGGCAACGGCTATTTCGAACAGTTGAGCTTCCAGATATAGAGATGGCTGTTGCCCGTGCCGTCTTTGTCATCGAAGCGAGACAGATCCGAGAAGTTGCCGACCTCATCGCTCCGGCTTACCGCAATCGCCGGCACCGTGTATTGGCTGAGCATGGGGCGAATCACATCGACATCAAAGGTTTGATAGCTTCCCAGATCTGGCGCGTACGTCACCACGAACTGGACGCCTCTCCGGCAAAGCAAGGGTTTGATGTCAGCCCGCTGACGCAGCAGGGTGAGAAATTCCCGATCGTTGGCCAGGCCTTCGATCTGCTCGACGCCGCCTCCGTAGGCAAATGCAAAGTTGCCGGCACGGTCGCCCATCGCGATAAGCCGGTTGTTCAGGCGGCCGCCATAGGCTGCCAGAGCTTCATCATTCAGCACGAAGTAGTCTTGTTTTCCGGAATGGCGATGCCGTATGGACCGCCAGAGCGAAAGACCAAATGCGCACACGAAAAGGAGAGTGACGGTGGCGATGGCGAGGGGGCTCAAACGCAACCCCGCAAAACGACGTGCAAGCATCTGCAGAAGGACCGGAACGCAGGCCATATAGCCGATGAGAAGTGGATAGCCGTACCAGGGCCAGATGATCCAGGAGGAGAAGAAGAACAGCCGGATCGTAAAGCAGAGCGTGCCGATGACGTAAGCGCCGATCAGTGCTCGTTGCATCGTAGAGGCGGTCCGAGGCCAAAGTGCGATGCCCAGGGGAACCGCCAGGACAATCAGGTAGAGCAGGCCGGCCTGAATATGCAGCGGGCTTGCGAGAAGTTTCAGCAGGGGCCGGTTCAACTGCATGCCGCCGAGCGATTTGACCTCGCCGGATACGGGCATGGTCAGACCGAAATAGTGATGGTTGACGGCCATGTACATGAGGCCGAGTACGGCGGTAATGGCCAACGCAGTCGTCTTGCGAGCCCGAGAATTTGTCGCGAGCAGCAGGTAGGGGATGGCAAACACGGCTGCATCCAGGCGGGCGGCGATGGTCAGCACGACAAAGATGCCGTCGAGAGCGCCTTGCCAGACGGGTCGGTCCGAGGATCGTGTCAGGGAGTAAGCGAGAAGACAGAAGCAGCATGCAAACACCGAGGTTTCCATGCCATCCAGAGCGATTCTGGTGAGCAGCACGAAGAAGCCGACGGTGAACAGGAGATTGGTCAGCAGTCCTCGCAGGCGAAACACCAGCAGCGAGGCGGCGAGCGCGATTGCTCCAAACAGGTACTCCAGGCACCGCGTCAGCAGCAGGGATTGGCTAAAAAGCTTGAACTGCAGGACGAGTATGCCCATCCAGAGCGGGTGATATCCATTGGTCAGACGAACGCCGTCGAAGCTGCTCAGGCCTTTCGTGATCCAGTTTCGGGCGATGAGCAGGTAGTAGTAGGCGTCATCGGCGAAAAATGGGTGGCCTTGCTGCAGACATTGAAGGAGCAATTGCCTGGCGCAAAGGGCAATGAAGACCAGGAGGCAAACAAATAGGGCGGAATTCTTAATTCCGAAGAGGTCAGGGGTTCGCTCAGCTTGGGGGGATGCAAGTTTAACGGTCAAGCGGATTACCTTTACGGGTTTCGGATGGAGCGGAAGTTGGTCAGGTCATGGATGGGTGAGCAGACGGGGCGAACGGACGGGGTAAGCTTGCCCGCACAGTACTATGGGCGGTATTTAAGGGTGATGAAGGTATTCAATTGGGATGCAGTTTCAAAGTCAAGGATGAGCGGGCAGCAGATCGGGGAGCCGAAAATTGTGTCAGCGTGATGCGGAGTCTCTGCTCGACGGCTCATTCTTGAGCCGCAGCTTGATCGGGTCAGCGTTTTGTTGCACTTCAAGGGGCCATTCCAGGTCGCATCGACGGTGCAGTTCTTCGTCGACCGGCTGAAGGATTCCGGCGTGATTGCCAGGCGGTCGACCGGAGCGGAAGCCCGGAGCGGAAGAGCATCGAAATCGAGGCATCGAACACAAGAGATATGAGGAATTGGACGAAGTGCGCACTCCTGGCAGCGCTTTTGCTGCCGACGCCGCTCGCGGGATGGGCTCGGTATATTCCCCACCCGTGCAAGAACGCCTTCACCGAGCAGCAGGAAATTACCGAGGGACAGAAGGCGGCGCAGGAAGTCTTCAAACAGATGCCCGTCCTTCCGGACAGCGACCCTGTGAGCCGCTACGTGCAGCAGCTCGGCGCGCGGCTGGTCCAGCACGCGCCCGGCTACAAGTGGCCGTACAACTTCCACGTGGCGAATGTGGAGGACATCAACGCCTTCGCGCTGCCGGGCGGAGCGGTCTTTGTGAATCTGGGCACGATTCAGGCGGCGGAAACCGAGGCGCAGCTTGCCGGCGTGATGGCGCACGAGATCTCGCATGTGGCGCAGCGGCACTCGACCTGCAACATCACGAAACAGCAGATGCCCAGCCTGCTGGCGGGCCTGGGCCAGATCGCGGCAGGCATTGCGCTGGGAGGGGCGGCAGGCGCCGTCGTCCAGCAGGGTATCGGCTTGACCGCAGGGCTGTCGTTTTTGCGCATGTCGCGCGATGCCGAGAAGCAGGCCGACCTGATGGGGACGGACATTCTCTACGACACGGGCTATGATCCGCGGGCGCTGCCGCAGTTCTTCGAGGTCATCCAGGGCAAGAGCGGCGAGGGCGGCGCACAGTTCCTGAGTGACCATCCCAATCCAGGCAACCGTGTCGGTTACGTGAACGATGAGATCGACACGCTGCCGCGCCGCGCGAGCTATGTGAAGACCAGTCCCGAGTTCACCGGTATCAAGAAGCAGGTTGCCGGCATGCACCCGTATACCGCCAAGCAGGTGGCGAGCGGCGCATGGAAGAGGCAGGGCGGGAACGCGGAGGCGCCCGCTGCCACTGGATCGCTGGCTCGCCTGACCGAGTCGCAATGGGCGCCACAGGGTGACTGGCAGTTGCTGCAGGGAGACGGCTTCACGATTTCGTACCCGGGCAACTGGAAGGGCGCGACCTCCGGACCGTCGGCCTTGATCGCGCCACCCGGAGGGGTGGGCGCACAGGATGCGGTCGGCTACGGCATGTTGAGTGGCCGATTTGAGCCGCAGCAGCCGGGAGAAACGGCGGCGGAAACCGATCAGTTGGTGGCCCAGCTCAGGCAGCAAAACCCGCAGTTGCAGCCGGGCGCGGCGGTGGATGTGTCGGTGAACCAGGTGCGGGGCCGCTCGCTGCAGATGACAAACAGCGGCGGCGCCGGCGGGGGAGCGGAACACGACTGGCTGGTGGCTCTGCCGGAGACGGCGGGAACGCTGCGCTACGTGGTTTTTGTGGCGCCAGAGGCGGATTTCAGCGCGCTGCGGCCGACATTCGAGCGAATGTTGCGGACCTTGAAGCTGACGCCCTGAGACGCGAACAAACTGCAGGGTCCTTAGCCAGGAGGGTAGAGCGAGGCATTGGGCGAGGATATTTCAACAGGTTGCTCGGTGTTTTCAACAGCCCGGCGGTTGCGCCGAGGGAGCGGTCCAGATAGTATCCGAATTGCTGCAAGTGAGTGAACGGAGTGCGACGGCGTGAGGTTGTGCCGGAAGCGGGTTCTCTGGTACACTTCGTAAGCAGTCGCAAGGAAGCTGGATTTCGGGATTGGCCTTGATGTGGCAGGCTGACTTGATCGAAATCTGAAGCGTATGTTCAGTCGGGCAATAGCCCAACACACCGAACATCTCCTGCAGTAGGCAACGGGTTTTAACAGCCCGCTGACGGCCTTACGGCCTCTCCCCGCTTGAGAGCGATACGGAGCTACGATCTTTTCAAGTTTTGTGCTGTGCGCTGGCGTGTCGTCAGCAAGAAAACCCAGGAATGGGATTGACGACACAGTAACACTAGGATAGTGTTGGCAAGTGCGCAAAAAGCGGTTCTGAACTGCACTGAGTGCAGGGAAGGGCTGACAGCACGCAAGTTCGAGGGCCTGCGGCAATGCCGTAGATCTCGATCCAAAAGCGGCCCGCTTAGGCGGATACCGTTCCGGATCTTTGACAATCAGGTTGAACGTGCCAGTCGTGAGAGATCAGCAGGAATTGGCTTGATCATTCTCACAAGGTAAGACTCTCCGGACTTTCGAGCTCCGGAGAGCACGCGACTATCCCGGACCTCCGTCCTGGGGTAGCGCGGAATCAGTTTCAAACGAGAGTTTGATCCTGGCTCAGAATCAACGCTGGCGGCGTGCCTAACACATGCAAGTCGAACGAGAAAGTGGAGCAATCCATGAGTAAAGTGGCGCACGGGTGAGTAACACGTGACTAACCTACCCTTGAGTGGGGAATAACTTCGGGAAACCGAGGCTAATACCGCATAACACCTACGGGTCAAAGGAGCAATTCGCTTAAGGAGGGGGTCGCGGCAGATTAGTTAGTTGGCGGGGTAATGGCCCACCAAGACGGTGATCTGTATCCGGCCTGAGAGGGCGCACGGACACACTGGAACTGAAACACGGTCCAGACTCCTACGGGAGGCAGCAGTGGGGAATTTTGCGCAATGGGGGAAACCCTGACGCAGCAACGCCGCGTGGAGGATGAAGTCCCTTGGGACGTAAACTCCTTTCGATCGGGACGATTATGACGGTACCGGAAGAAGAAGCCCCGGCTAACTTCGTGCCAGCAGCCGCGGTAATACGAGGGGGGCGAGCGTTGTTCGGAATTATTGGGCGTAAAGGGCGCGTAGGCGGTCGTATAAGTCTTGTGTGAAATCTTCGGGCTCAACTCGAAGTCTGCATGAGAAACTATTCGGCTTGAGTGTGGGAGAGGTGAGTGGAATTCCTGGTGTAGCGGTGAAATGCGTAGATATCAGGAGGAACACCTGTGGCGAAAGCGGCTCACTGGACCACAACTGACGCTGAGGCGCGAAAGCTAGGGGAGCAAACAGGATTAGATACCCTGGTAGTCCTAGCCCTAAACGATGATCGCTTGGTGTGACGGGTACCCAATCCCGCCGTGCCGAAGCTAACGCGTTAAGCGATCCGCCTGGGGAGTACGGTCGCAAGGCTGAAACTCAAAGGAATTGACGGGGGCCCGCACAAGCGGTGGAGCATGTGGTTTAATTCGACGCAACGCGAAGAACCTTACCTGGGCTCGAAATGTAGTGGAATCCGGTGGAAACATCGGCGCCCAGCAATGGGCCGCTATATAGGTGCTGCATGGCTGTCGTCAGCTCGTGTCGTGAGATGTTGGGTTAAGTCCCGCAACGAGCGCAACCCTTGTTACCAGTTGCTACCATTTAGTTGAGCACTCTGGTGAGACCGCCTCGGATAACGGGGAGGAAGGCGGGGATGACGTCAAGTCCTCATGGCCTTTATGTCCAGGGCTACACACGTGCTACAATGGCCGGTACAAACCGTCGCAAACCCGTGAGGGGGAGCTAATCGGAAAAAGCCGGCCTCAGTTCGGATTGGAGTCTGCAACTCGACTCCATGAAGCTGGAATCGCTAGTAATCGCGGATCAGAATGCCGCGGTGAATACGTTCCCGGGCCTTGTACACACCGCCCGTCACATCACGAAAGTGGGTTGCACTAGAAGCCGGTGAGCTAACCGCAAGGAAGCAGCCGTCCAAGGTGTAATTCATGATTGGGGTGAAGTCGTAACAAGGTAGCCGTAGGAGAACCTGCGGCTGGATCACCTCCTTTCTAAGAGAGAACACTGTGGTGCACGCATGTATCTGCGATAGCAGACTGCGACTTAACTGCAAAGTTAGGTGCAGCGCATGGGTGTGATCACTACCCTCTTATCTCGATTTCGGTTGAGATATAGAGGAGCTTGAATCAGGCCTTCTCTGCCTGCTAAGCCTTCGGGCTTTCTTAAGTCTTCGGACTTTTCAGATCTCAACATCGATGGTCACGAGCGGCGTAGCTGCTCAGCATGTTCAACCTGGTCCTCGAAACTTTTTGGACTAGAAGAGGCAAGCAAGAAACTAACCGAGTCGGCTGTGCGCTTTCGGGCGCGTGGGTCCGGACTGGGGCCTGTAGCTCAGTTGGTTAGAGCGCACCCCTGATAAGGGTGAGGTCGGTAGTTCGAATCTACCCAGGCCCACCATCCCTTATCGGATTCCGTTACTGGAAACAGGGGGCTGTAGCTCAGCTGGGAGAGCACCTGCTTTGCAAGCAGGGGGTCATCGGTTCGATCCCGATCAGCTCCACCAAACCTCTCTTCGTCTGAATGCTCAAAGGTGAGTCTCCTAAGACGATTTGATGAGATTGACCTTTGAGCAGATTGCCCAAGTTGTATCTGGGCGATTATGTTCGAGAGCGCCTTATGGCGCGCGCTGCTTAGGAGCAGCGTTCTGTTATTTGACAACGAATTGCATTGGGTAAATTGCATACAAGGCTGAGCAGCTTACTGATCCCTATCAAGTTTGGGAGGAGTAAGGCTGGTTAGTTGAGTGTCTTTAGATAGAGTGCGTAAGCGGGGATCGTACCCCGTGAGGCGCACAGGCGGAAATATGCATGGAGTGAATCCGGCAAGAGGCAGCACGAACGCTTCCTGCGTGGAGTTAATTCTATGGTCAAGCTACTAAGGGCGCACGGTGGATGCCTTGGCAGAAACAGGCGAAGAAGGACGTGGCAAGCTGCGATAAGCTCCGGGGAGCCGCACACAGGCGTTATATCCGGAGATCTCCGAATGGGGAAACCCACTTGAGCAAACCTCAAGAACACCCTGCTGAATACATAGGCAGGAGTGAGCGAACCCAGGGAAGTGAACCATCTCAGTACCTGGAGGAAGAGAAAGAAACCTCGATTCCGATAGTAGTGGCGAGCGAACTCGGAATAGCCCAAACCCGTAGCATTTCGGTGCAGCGGGGGTTGTAGGGTCCGCAACAGTAGAGTTACCAATCCAGTGGTTAGTCGAATCGGATGGAAAGCCGATCCATAGAACGTGACAGGCGTGTAGACGAAAGCCATCTGGACTCGAAGCGGATACCTGAGTAAGGCGGGGCACGTGAAACCCTGCTTGAATCCACGGGGACCATCCCGTAAGGCTAAATACTCGTTTCTGACCGATAGTGAACCAGTACCGTGAGGGAAAGGTGAAAAGAACCCCTGCGAGGGGAGTACAAAGTACCTGAAACCGTGTGCCTACAAGCAGTGGGAGGGCTATGCGCGCAAGCGAATGCCTGACCGCGTGCCTATTGCATAATGAGCCGGCTAGTTATTCTTGTCAGCAAGGTTAAGCGTAAGCGAGCCGAAGCGAAAGCGAGTCTGAATAGGGCGTTCAGTTGGCAGGAATAGACGCGAAGCGGGATGATCTACCCTTGGCCAGGTTGAAGGTGGGGTAACACCCACTGGAGGACCGAACCGGTGTTTGTTGAAAAAAGCTCGGATGAGCTGAGGGTAGGGGTGAAAGGCTAATCAAATTCCGTGATAGCTCGTTCTCTCCGAAATAGCTTTAGGGCTAGCGTCGGGTGATTTGCACTGGTGGTAGAGATCTGGATGGACTAGGGGGCTTTCCGGCTTACTGAATCCAACCAAACTTCGAATGCCAGTGACAACCAGCCCGGCAGTCAGACTGTGGGGGCTAAGCTTCACAGTCGAGAGGGAAACAGCCCAGACCGCCTGCTAAGGTCCCCAAGTTACAGTTAAGTGGGAAAGGAAGTCGGAACGCCCAGACAGCCAGGAGGTTGGCTTAGAAGCAGCCATCCTTTAAAGAAAGCGTAATAGCTCACTGGTCAAGCGGTCCGGTGCCGACAATACAACGGGGCTAAAACTGTACACCGAAGCAGCGGATGCACACCTCTGGTGTGCGTGGTAGGAGAGCATTCTCAACAGCATTGAAGCCAGACTGAGAAGACTGGTGGAGCGTTGCGAAGAGACCCTGCCGGCATAAGTAGCGATAATGAAGGTGAGAACCCTTCACGCCGAAAGTCTAAGGTTTCCTGAGGAAGGTTAATCCGCTCAGGGTTAGGCGGTCCCTAAGGCGAGGCCGAAAGGCGTAGCTGATGGACATCCGGTTAATATTCCGGACCTCCCAGACCATCGTTTGACGATGGGGAGACGCAGAAGGATAACCAGGGCCTCATATGGCTATGAGGTTCGATACGCGTAAGCTGGTTTCGATAGGCAAATCCGTCGAGGCTTAACAGTGAGGCGTAAAGCAGTAAGCCGTATGGCTGAAAGCTGGTGAGTTCACGCTGCCGAGAAAATCCTCTAAGGAGAAGGGCTGGGAACCGTACCACAAACCGACACAGGTAGACGAGGAGAATATCCAAAGGCGCTCGAGTGAAAGCTTGTTAAGGAACTCGGCAAATTAGCTCCGTAACTTCGGGAGAAGGAGCGCCCCGTTAGCGTGCAAGCGCGAGGGGGCCGCAGTGAAACGCGTACGGCGACTGTTTAACAAAAACACAGGTCTCTGCTAAGTCGAAAACGACGTATAGGGGCTGACGCCTGCCCGGTGCCGGAAGGTTAAAAGGAGAGGTTAGCCGCAAGGCGAAGCTTTGAATTGAAGCCCCGGTGAACGGCGGCCGTAACTATAACGGTCCTAAGGTAGCGAAATTCCTTGTCGGGTAAGTTCCGACCTGCACGAATGGCGTAACGATCGTACGACTGTCTTAACGAGTTGCTCGGCGAACTTGTAGTACCGGTGAAGATGCCGGTTACCCGCAGCTAGACGGAAAGACCCCGTGCACCTTTACTACACCTTAACTATGAATTATGACTCTTACTGCGCAGGATAGGTGGGAGGCTTTGATACCAGGCTCTTGGGCTTGGTGGAGCCACCGGTGAGATACCACCCTGTGAGTGTTGTGATTCTAACCTGCTCCCGTGATCCGGGAGAGGGACATAGTTAGGCGGGTAGTTTGACTGGGGCGGTCGCCTCCTAAATTGTAACGGAGGCGCGCGAAGCTACTCTCAGACTGTTTGGAAATCAGTCGTCGAGTGCAAAGGCATAAGAGTGGTTAACTGTGAGACCTACAAGTCGAGCAGATGCGAAAGCAGGCCTTAGTGATCCGGTGGTTCTGTATGGAAGGGCCATCGCTCAACGGATAAAAGGTACGCCGGGGATAACAGGCTGATCGGAGCCAAGAGTTCATATCGACGCTCCGGTTTGGCACCTCGATGTCGGCTCATCGCATCCTGGAGCTGTAGAAGGTTCCAAGGGTTAGGCTGTTCGCCTATTAAAGCGGTACGTGAGCTGGGTTCAGAACGTCGCGAGACAGTTCGGTCCCTATCTGCTGTGGGCGTAGGAGATTTGCGGGGGGCTGTCCTTAGTACGAGAGGACCGGGATGGACGAACCTCTTGTGTTCCAGTTGTCCTGCCAAGGGCACGGCTGGGTAGCGAAGTTCGGTTGTGATAACCGCTGAATGCATATAAGCGGGAAGCACGCCCCAAGATGAGATCTCCCAACCCAAAAGGGAAAAGAAGGGCCCAGGAAGACCACCTGGTTGATAGGCTGGAGGTAGAAGCGCAGTAATGCGCGTAGCTTACCAGTACTAATCGCCCGTTCGGCTTGTCCATAGAATTAATTCTGCGCAGCAAATCCGCTGTCAGAAGATACTCAACAACAAGCCTTGAGTGCAGTTAGAAAGCACGCCCAATGCAATTCGTTCAAATGCAAGTTTGTGGCGCCAGTTTGCCATTCTCGTTCCGGGGAAAAACCGCCCGTGTGTGCAAGGAGATGGCTGTGGGGAAACTACCACCAAGCGCCGCATCAAAGCTTGCCGGTGAGCATACCGCGAGAGTCACACCCGTTCCCATCCCGAACACGGAAGTTAAGCCTCGTCGGGCCGATGGTACTGCACGCGAAAGTGTGTGGGAGATTAGGTAATCGCCGGCATTAGCATCAAAAAGCCCGCTCTTGAGTGGGCTTTTTGTCTTCAGATCGAATCGCGCACCATCCGCTTTATTTTCATCACTTCTCGGGAAACTCTTCCATGATTCTTCACGTCCATTGGACTGGCATCTCTGCTGAGGGCTGAGGATCAGGTGTCCTTGGGCGTCCGGGCACGGCGGTGTTCTCGGCGCGCTCCCCGAATAATGCGCTTGCGATCCGTTCCGCAACTGCCAAAGGAGCGCGGGGTTGGTATGAGCGTGAGGAAAGCGCGGCGATGAAACGGCTATGGTGCGGTTTCGTACTTATCGGATTGCTGGACTGAGTTCGCGTTGCTCAGCGACCGGGTGCCGCGCCGGAGCTGCGCCCTCCGTCGCCAGTCACGGCTCAGATTGGCGATCACACTGCCGGTCCTCTCTCTAAAAAATCTGAGAAACGTCTTGTATACATGAGAAGCGGTACAAATTCACTCCGGAGAGGAAGACCAGGTCCGATCGATCCTCCTGAAGGGAGAGCAGGACATCCAGACCGTGGCAGCGGCCAGATTTATGTCGAATGGCAACAAGCGTGAGGAGGCTGCATTCTGCACGACGCTAGCCAGCAAAAGATCGCGGCGGTTTTGACCGATCGGCAGCGGCTTAAGTTCGACGTCGACGAGAAGACGCCGTGCCTGGATGGACGGCCGCCTGCCGGAGCCGAACCCGGGCCCGGCGCTAAACGGTGGTTGGTAAGGAACACGGAGGAAACACAACAATGAAACGGCAATTATGTAGTCTCGTACTCACTGGATTGCTGGCAACCGGCGTGATGCTCGCGCAGGAGCCAGGGTCCGCACCCGAACAGCAGGCTCCGCAAGCGGATGCCGGAGGCATGGGCGGTCATCGCGGCGGCCACATGATGGATCCCGATCAGCGGCTCGCTCATATGACCAAGCGATACAAGCTCACCGCCGATCAGCAGAGCCAGATCAAGCCCATCCTGCAGGATGAGCAGCAGCAGATGGAGGCCATGCATTCGGACACTTCGACCTCGCGCGACGACAAGCGGGCGAAGATGCAGAGCATGCATCAGGCCAGCACGCAGAAGATCGAAGCGGTTATGACTGATGAGCAGAAGCAGAAGTACGAAGCCGATCAGAAGAAGATGCAGGAGCGTCGCGCCCAGCACATGCATGGCGGCATGGCGGCCCGGAAGGAGCACCTCCTCCCTCCGACGCAGGTCGCACCCCTCCGCCTCAGTAGCCTCCTCGAGGCTTTGCATAAGAAAAGAGGGCCGCATTTTCCGCGGCCCTCTTTTCGGGATTGCTCTGAGTGTTTTAGAAGCTCAGTTTCAACGCAGCCTGCACCTGCCGCTGGTCGTTGCGCGTGGTGGTGATCGCGGCAAAGCCGCCCGGATTGCCCGGCTTGTACTGGTTGATATCCAGTCACGTTGCCGGGCTGGCCGAACTGCGGTGTATTGGTGGCATTGAATGCTTCCAGGCGGAACTCGAGCGCGGTGCTCTCGTGAATGTGGAAGTTTTTGAACAGCGAAGCATCGAGATTATTGAAGTGCGGCACCACGTGCCTGCTGCGGTCCGCCGCCGAACGGCGAAACATCCGGCTGGCCGATGGCGCTGGCCATCGGGGGCAGGCTAAAGGCCGCAGGGTTCAGCCACTGTGTCTTATTGTGCGGACCGGCGTAAAGGTCCTGTCCCGGCACGAGGAAGGCGTTGCAGCCAAAGTTTGAGGTGCTGGTTGGGCAGCCGACGGTGAAGGGCTGTCCGCTCTGGAAGGTGTAGATGAAATAGGTGCCCCAGCCGCCGAGCACAGCATCGACAGCGCCGTTGCTGTTGCGAGCAGGGCGCGGCCGTGGCCCACCGGAAGCGCATAGGTTGCGCCCAGGTGAACGGTATTGGTCGCATCCGTATCGCAGAATCCGTAGTCGCCATTGATACCGAATCCCGGCAACCACTGGGCACGATACTGGGTGTTTTGCGACGCTTGCGTGTGCTGGTTACTCATGCATTTTGCATAGGTGTAGTTGGCCAGCATGGAAAGCCCCGCGCTCATCTGGTGCTCGTAAGTGGCCTGCATTGAGTTATAGCTGCTGGTTGCGTTGGTGGTCTCGTACGTGGAATTGCGTGCGAAGTTCGGGAACGGCACATAGTTCTGCGGATTCACGCTGGGCGGCAGAATCGCGCTGGGCGAGTTGTAATAGCCCAGGTTGTCCAGGTGCCGGCCCACGCTGCCCACATAACCTACCTGCACGGAGTCGTGGTTGCCGACCTGCTTCTGCACTGTCAGGTTCATGGTCTGCACGTAGGGCGTCTGGAAGTTCCATTGCCGCCCGTACAGATTCACGCCCTTGCCGGAGTAGATCGAGGGGTCCTGAAGGTTGATGTTCGCGAACCCGGTTTCGAGTGTCGCAGTCTGCCCGTTCGCCACCTGCAGTGGATGCTGCGAATCGGGGCTGTTGAAGGTGGCAGTATAGACAAACGGGTAGTTGGTGCCCAGCGTGCCACCGTAGCCGAGGTTCCCGAGCGATCCATAAGTGATGCCGTATCCGCCGCGTAGTACCAAGTCGCGGTCGCACACGATACGCAAAGCCAAGCTCTGCGGGCTGAAGTTCGTCTTCTGCGCCTCGCCTAATGCCATGCCGTCCACGCAATCGAGAGCGATGTTGTTCTGCGCCAGCAATGCATCGAACGACGCCGAACGAGTCACCCCGCATCCCTTCTTCGACATGTAGTAGGTTCCGGGACCGCTGTTGCCATTGGAGGGGACGAAGTTCGCCTGGTGCCCGTTGACCTCGGCATAGGGCGTGAAATAGTCCCAGCGCACGCCGAGATTCAGCGTCAGGTTCGGCAGCACCTTCCAGTCATCCTGGAAGAACGCGCCGATGTACCAGCGGTCATCGGCCGTAGCAGCAACATTCGAGCCGCCATAGGTGCTGAGGCCGCCCACATTGCTGATGCCGTTCGGCACCGTTGTCGAGGTGGGAGTGAGCAGCAGGTCAGATACGCCATTCAGGCTTTGGTTGCTGTTGGGAATGTCGGTGTACTGTCCGCTGAAGGTGAAGTTCCCACGCCCTTGCGGCGGCTGGGAGATATTGCCGTTGAGGTAATCCACCTGCACGCCGGTCTTGAAGTTATGGTTGCGGAAGACCTTGGTGACGTTGTCCGAACCTTCCATGCTGTAAACGTACTGGAGAGTCGGAGTGTAGTTGCCGACACCGATATGCGTCAGCCCATTGATGTTGATCGGAGGCAGCCCGCCGTTCTCTGCTACCTGCGGGAATCCCGGGAATGCCGAAGCTCGCGGGGATCCCGAAGGTATTGCCGAAGATCGGAACGCTGCAGTTTGTCGGAATGGACCATGCCTACGTGCATTTCATTGGTGAACGTCGGCGTAAAGACATGAGTGTAGCCGACGGCCCAGGCATACGCCGGAAAGCTGTCATGGCGGCCACCCGTCTCACCGACTGCCAATCCCGGCAACGACGACGGAACATCGGCAGAGTATCAGGCTGCGATCGAACACACCGAACAGGACGTTGCTCGCATTGATCTCTTCGTCAATGCGGATGTCGTAGGTGTTCCAGTTCGTGGGCTGCTTTGGTTCGTTGTAGAAATTGTTGGCCAGGCCTGCAGAATTAGGCGCGGGATAGAGCCGCAGCAGTTTGATCGCGTTCGGATCGAGCCGCGTTGCAGGCAGCATGTTGAGCTGAGCGACAGAGCCGGTGTAGTCCGTCTTACCCGCCACGCTGCCGGCGTAAAAGGGATCGCGCACGTAGCCGTCTTTGCTCGCCGCGAGACCTGTAACCGGATCGATCTGGCCGGCCGCGACGGCACGCGTCGTTGCCGGGTCCAGAATCGTTCCGTGCGGGAAGGTGCGGCCCAGGACGTCGGTGCCGGTGCCGCCATTGAAGTTGATCAGATCCTGCAGATTGGTGAATCCGCTGTTGATCATGCCGGCGGTAGGCACAGTGCTCGTTGCCGGACTCGGCTTGATCTCCCGCAGGCCCTGATAGTCGGCGAAGAAAAAGGTCTTGTTGCGGCCGTCATATACGCCCGGAATGCGCACCGGGCCGCCGATCGTTCCGCCGAACATGTTGCGGCGATACTCGGACTTCCGCTTGGTGTTGAAATATGTATTCGCGTCCAGGTAGTCGTTGCGGAAGTACTCCCACGCATCGCCGTGGAACTGATTCGTGCCGGATTTGATCGCGGCATTCACGACGCCGCCTGTCGAATGGCCGAATTCCGCGGTGAAGTTTCCACTCTGCAGTTTGAATTCCTGGATAGCGTCAGGCGGCGGTGTGATGGCCGCGTTGCTGCCTACCGAAGAACCTCCGTAGAACTCGATGTTGTCGTTAATGCCATTCAGGCGGAAGTCGTTCTGCCACAGATTGACGCCATTCACGGAAAAGAAGGCGCTGTCCGTGGTGCCGGAGTCACTGCTGGGCTGGCCCTTGGGCGCAGTGACGACGCCGGCAGAGAGTTGCGCCAGCGAGGCCCAGTTGCGGCTCTTGAGGGGCATACTGTTGATGAGCTGACCGGTGATGGTCTGTCCCACGGCGCCGCTCTCCGCCTGCAGAAGAGGCGCTGCTGCAGTCACAGTCACCTGCTGGGTGACAGCCCCGGTGACGAAGTGGATGTCGATCGTGGCTGGTCTGCTGAATGTGGACCTGGACACTTTTGTCCATGATGTTTGAAATCCCGGCGCTTCGCCTGCAGCGTGTAGCTTCCCGGACGCACGGCGTTGAAAGAGTATGCGCCGGTGGAAGTAGAGACGCGCGGCAACGGCCACCTGCGGTCTGATCGTTGATGAGCTTGATGCTGACGTCGGGAACGATGGCGCCTGTTGAGTCGGTCACCGTTCCGGTGACGCCACCTGTATCGATCTGCGCAAGCAGGGTGTAGCGGTGCTGAAGCAATACGCAACAGGCACAAGTCAGAAGGAGATTGCCTAGTATGCATAGTCTGAGATATTGCATGGCCGGCCCTTTCGAAGTATTCAGACTTTTTCGCCCAGCGCACGTCGATCGCGGCTGGCGCGAGGTGAAAGCAAAAATGGTGCAGGACGCAGACTGAGGGATCGCCTGCGGATTCAGGCTCCCGTCGTCTCAATGGTTTGGATTACGCGCGCATTAGCGCGATGTCCGGGTCCCGTGTTCCCAACACTGAAATGCTAAAGTTCATCTCAGCGAATGAAGATTACGGTAACGATAAAGTTTCGCAAGCGGAGAACGGGAAATTTATTCGGAGTGTTCCACTCTTGTGAACGTGTACTTGTTCCGATGGTGTGAAAGAAGAAACGAATGCGGTGCTCGAAAGACTCCACGGCGATAATTTTTAGACTTGGTTATCGCTGAGGCGCCCCAGTGTGTTCCGTCGTGCTGGCGCCGAATTTCTGGTACTGATCGAAGCGGATCGATAGCTTGACGTGAAAGCCGACGAATAGCGCCGCCTTGCCGTCAAATCGTGCATCCACGCTGGTCGGCAGCCACGCTTCGTTGTGAATAAGCGCCTGCTCGAAGGAGAAGTTGCTGCCCGCATCCACCGTAGCAAATATGCCGAAGCCAATGCGCATGGGCTCGTCGAAGGTGGCATGCATGCGCTTTACTTCGCGAGCCGATTCGTCGATCCATACCGTTCCACGCACTTTTTTAACCGCATCTTCACTTCGCCCATGCGTCTTCGCATGCGGATCGCCGGTGAAGTCAACCACGATCAGCGAGCGTCCGCCCTCCATGATGCGGCGCGGACTGGTAAATCGCGTGATCGCCAGAAGACGCGAGACGCTCACCTCGTCCTTGTCGCGCTGCCCGTAAGGCTGTGCGGCATACTTCACGGCTTCCTTGGTGGCGCGGTCCTGCTCTTTCTTCAGGTCGCTAGCGCTGAGCGCTTTGCCATTTTTGCTGGTGAGTGTTTCGATCGGGTGGCCGTGTACGAAGAAGACATTGCTGACGCGTTCTTCCGTTCGGCGCACCTTGCCGTGTTTGTCGTAGAAGGTGAGCCGCTGCTGCTGACGAAAGGTGTACTCTTCGCGGGCCCGGTCCAGTGCTTCCTGGTTCGCCTCCACGCTGCGCAGCAACGCGGGCACGTCGGGCAGTGGAGCCGTTTCCGATGCGGCAGGCAGCATTGCGCCGGAGGCTGGAGTGGCCGCGAGGAAGAGTCCCAGAAGGATGGCCGCGAAGGTGCGCAAGGCTGTATTCATGCTAACGTAAGCTCACCCGTGACGGGCGAGGTGTTGCATGCTTGGACTGCTGTTGCGCTGGATCGTCGGTGCGATCACGCTCTTTGTGATCGCTTATTTCGTCCCGGGCTTCCACATCCGCGACTGGGTATCCGCACTGATTGCGGTATTGGTCATCGGCTTGTTGAACGCGACGCTTGGTCTGCTGCTGAAGATCCTCACCTTCCCGCTCAGCATCCTTACGCTTGGATTGTTCCTGCTGGTCATCAACGCCTTTGTGCTGATGCTCGCGTCGCGCCTGGTGCCGGGCTTCCATGTGGACACCTTCGGCTCGGCTTTTGTCGGGGCGGTGATTCTTGCCCTGGTGCACATGCTTCTGGGCATGGGCACGAAATCCGAGCGCGCGCCTAGATAATTGCTATTCGTCAGGGCTGACAGCTGGTGGCTGATCCGCGCCGAGGACGCCGGCGCGAATTCTGCCTCCAAAAAATTTTCGGCTGCCACCGGTGCGCCCGCCAATCGGCGGAGCATTGCAAGCTGTCCCACATGCGTCATGGCATCCGCGAGCGGCCCTTGGAAGAGCAAAGCCTCTTCAGTAGTTCGACCGGTCCACTTCGGGATTCCTCACCAGCTCCTCGTCCATCTCTTTTAACTGACGATGGAATCGCTCGATCTCCTGAGGCCATGCAAGCGTTTCGAGATTTCCCTTGTACTTCAAGTCCGCGGTGCGAAGCACAATCAAGCCCATAATGCAGGACCCCGTTGATATGGCGCAAGAATGCATGCGGAGTTCGCACGCCGCCTCCCGCTGAATAGGCGGGATAATCAGTTGCGCGCATCGGCGACTGCTTTATGCATGCCGATAGGCGAGCGTCGGCAAGAAAATGGCGGACTGCCTGGTGTATCCTGGTATCATCAGCAGTAGTCTAGCGCCGGTGTCGGCTGCTGCGCGCGAACTCTACTGAGGTGCGGGCGCGGTGAGTGGCCGCATGGGCGCAGCGGTGCCGCGTGGCAACGGCACACGATCATGCATGGCGCGATAGGATTTGCGAACGCCGCGATGCCGCGTCTTCGCCTTATTCAACTGCATCGGATGATC
This sequence comes from uncultured Acidobacteriaceae bacterium, assembly GCA_963750845.1. Lineage (GTDB taxonomy): Bacteria > Acidobacteriota > Terriglobia > Terriglobales > Acidobacteriaceae > KBS-83. Next base: position 166,908 of record CAVVSP010000004.1, on the reverse strand, counting down.
GCTGACACCGATGCTTGCAGCAGCGGCGGCCGGCTGATGTGCAGGACGCGGTGCATGCACCGCAACCGGTGTTGGCGCAGCAACGGGATGATGGCGATATGCCGTCATGGTGACACCGCCGGCCACAATCACGGCAGAGGCCGCGGCCAGTGCCCAGCGATGGTGCCCCATGGATGCGATCGCAAAACGCCGGTACCAGGGCAGGTCCGGTGCAGAGGCGATGCGCGCGAGAACCCGCTGCTCCAGACCATCTCTCGGCTGAACGGCCGCAAGCGCCGCAAGCGCTCCATCAATCTGCTGCGTGTAGTCGACGCTTGCACGGACGGCGGGATCCGATGAGTTCATGACTTCAATCCTTCTTTGCGCAGCTTCTCTGCCAGGTCGCGGCGGGCGCGAAAGAGTCGCGAGCGCACCGACGATTCCGTGATGCCAAGCACTGAGGCGATCTCCGCATTCGAAAGCTCTTCGAGCGCGGAAAGCAAAAGCGCCTGGCGCTCTTTCGCCGGCAGTTCGTCGATAAGGGCGAGCACGCGCGCATGCCGCTGTGCTGCGATGACCGCCTGATCGGCACGCAGTTCCTTGGCGGGAAGCACACGGGCCAGTTCGCTGATGTCTTCGTTCTCCGGCCTGGTCTTTTGCCGCCGCTTGCGATCCAGTACCAGGTTCCAGGTGATGCGGATGAGCCAGACGCGCGCATCCCGTATCTCCGGCAATCGATCGCGATGCCGCAAGACGCGCAGGAAGGTCTCCTGCACCATGTCCTCGGCCTCCGCGGTATTGCGCGAGATGGAGAAGGCGACGCGATAGAGCGTGCCCGAATACTCGCGGACCAGCGCGGTCATCTCCGCGGCGCGATCCGGCGCTGTCTCGGCGACGGTGGTTGTCTCCGGCATCGGAAGCAGCCCGGTCAGATTTCCCTCATAGCTACCCATGCGCTTGCTCTCACTGACGCTGGGCGGGGTGGTTTCGCTCACGAGAATCCCCCCAAATCGCATATCCGGCGAAATATTGCGGGGAAACCCATGGCACAGCGTCGCCCTGGAAGCCGGCGCTGAGAGAGGAGCGGCATGGCGCTCAGTTTAGTGCTGGCCAGCCAGCTTCTGCGCGGCGATCTGGCCTGCGGCCGTTGCGGGATCCTTGGCCTTGAGCAGAGCATAAATCTTGTTCGCCTCGGCCGGCTGGTTGCTGGCCTCATAGAGCTGGGCGAGCTGCAGTTGCGCGGTTGCCGCAGGCACCGTGGCGGTTGGATGATTGATCAGCTCCTGGTAGAGCTTGATCGCGTCGCTCGTCTGGCCATGCTGCGTCAGCAAATTTGCGAGCGCAAGGTGCGCCAGGGAGGCAATGTTCGCATCGTGGAGATCGCCTGCCTTGCGGAAAGTGGCCTCCGCGCCGGCGGTGTTGCCCATCTCTCCCTCTGTAAGGCCCGCAAAATATAAGGCATTGTGTCCGGCCGTGGTGCTGCTGTAGCGCTTGGCCACATCCTCAAACAGTGGATTTGCCGCTTTTGCGCGGTCCGCTGCGGTGGCGAAGGTCTTGACGCCGGGAGGCGCAGGCTGCGCGGGGTCGGCGATCGGCGTGCTGTACAGGCTCACGGCATTGCCAAATGCGTTTGCAGCCGCTGCGGAACGCTGCTGGTAGACAATCAACGCCGCTACCGCAACCGCAATGACAACCAATACGGCGATAGCGATGCGGAGAGCCTTGCCGCGATTTTCGGCGATCCAGTCCAGGCCGAGCTGGGTGCTGTGAATGAATACATCGTCTTTCTTAAGCGCGCTGCGGGTCTGTGCGTCCACTGAAGTCCTTGCAGAAAGAGCTAAGCGCGAAAACGCGTTGGCGGACATGGAAGCCCGCGGCTCTCAGAAGAGTTGATAGTAAAAGTGTAGCAGTGGCGCGATTTTAGGGTCAAAAAGCGTGTTTTGCGCCCGGAAATAGCCAAATGGGGCACCGGAAGTGCCCCATTGACCATCCTTTCCGACCGTTCAGGCGGCGCGGACTGGTGCCTCGAGTTCGCCCCGCTCCACCTTTTCCTGGCAGGCGATGCAGAACGGAGTCCAGGGAAGCGCTTCCAACCGCTTGGCGCCGATGGTTTCGCCGCAATTCTGGCACTCGCCAAAGCTGCCGTCACGCAGCCGTTCCAGGGCTTGCCGCACCAGTTGCATCTGCGCGTGGCCGTTGGTTCCCTGCGAGAACAAAAGCTCTTTCTGATAGGAAGCAACCGCCTGGTCGGCGACGTCCTGGGTATCGTCTAACCCAGCGTCCCGGCCCTGTTCAACGGCCGACTGCATGGAGCGCACAAGCAGCTCCTGCTGCTGGCGTAACTTCTGCTCATAGATACTGCGGGGGCTAGGGGCTTTGGGCACGTCTGATAACTCCTCTATTCGCTCGGTAATCCGAAATGCAGACTATTGGACGCAGAGAAAGGCAGAAGATTTGCTATTTTTTTCCTCAGTCCTGCAGATTTCTGTTGTCGGGGGTGGGGCGGGTGTGTATTGCGGTCCCGGCTGCTTGCCGGTAGGCTGAAGGCACTATGTATGAGGAATTTGACGTCCCGGACCGCTGGACCGGGGATACCCTGCACTGCCTGTGGCGCGCCAACATCGTGGCCATCGCCACTCGCCATGCGGACGCCATCGACGTCCGTTTTGAGGTAAATGGACGCCCGGTGTGGATCGCCATGCCGGCGGTGGCATGGGTGGAGTACAAGAAACGGTCGGGGAATGTGATCACCGACCGGCTGGCGGCGCAGATCGCGGGGCATTATCTGAAACAGGCGATCGAAGACGGCTATGACAACGGCCGTGAAATGTACGCCATGAGCATCGAAGAGGTGCTGGAGCACCTCGACGTGGTGATGCGCGAGGCGAAACACACCGCGAACTTGCCCATGCTGCCGGTCATCCACGAAGCAATGTCATGAGGCGATCTTCCACTGGCGCCGGGACTGTTCGCTAGCCGACATTGGAGTTTAGTAAAGGGAAGGCCCAGCCGTATTGGCTGGGCCTTCTGCTTTCCGAGATTGGCTACCGATCCGTTCCTTGAAACTGCAGGTCCGGCAGCGTCGATGTTCCTTCCAGTTGCACCGCCTGCAGGCTGCGCGGATTGAGCCCCAGCGCCTGCAAAATCGTCGGTGCTACCTGCGCGGTAGAGACATCCGAGGAGACAATGCGGGGCCGGAAGCTCGGGTTCGACAGCAGCATCATCACGTTGGTGTCGTCATGCGAGAAGCCGCCGTGCTCTTCCTGCTTCGCGGTGCTGCCCGTATAGATGACGCCTGGGTTCGGCGTCACGATGATGTCCGGTGTGCGCGGATCGCCATTCGGCAGCAGGCCCGGCGGGTTGTAGTTGATCGCGAGCGATGGGCCGTAAAAGATCGTGCCGAGACCGATCTTGCTGCTGTTCTCTTCCAGCGTCGCAACCGCTGTTGCGGTCTGGCTCGAATCCTTGAGCCAGAGCAGCGAGACGTCATCTTCCGTGGCGCCGATGCCGGTGGGGTTCAACGGTGACTCGGAGTAGGGAAGCAGATTGGCGAGCAGAGTCGCCGGCGTGGTGCCGTTATCGCCGCTGTGCCCGGGGATGGGGGAGAATCGCTTGGGATCGATCGGTCCCTGCCCGTGCTTTGCAGTGATGACGATGAGCGTGGAGTCGAGGTGGCCCGTTTCCTTCAGCTCCTCCACCATTTTGCCGATGGAAGCATCTACGAACTCGATCTCGCCGAGCAGCAGATCGCTGGGCGTGCCGGCTGCATCGAGATAGCCGCCGCTGCCCGCATTCGCTTCAATCAGCTTCTGGCCCACGCTGACCGCCTGGAAGTTCATACCGAAGAGGTTTGGGACGCGGGTCCGACTATTGCCGTTGTGGCTCTTGCCGCGAATCTCGTTCAGAATCGCATCAACTTTGATGGTGTCGTAGCACTGGATATTCGCGAAGCTGTTGGTCCATGCGCTGAGGTTAGAGGGATCAGGAACGGTAGCGCAGGAGACGCCGGCCGGCGTGGTGATGCCTGGCACCGGAACGACCGCGGAGTTGATCTCCGGCGAGAAAAAATCATCGACGTTGCCGCCGCCGGGACCGGATACCGAGGAGTATGCAGGATGTTTGTCCGACCAAGCGGTGTAACCGCCCGCCCGATGCACAACACCAAAGATGGTGTTGGTGCGGACAAAGTTCCAGGGGTAAACCGGCGCGCAACCGGCTTTGGGATCACGCGGAAGGCGCTTGGGATCGATCGAAGCGACGCCGCCGTCGGTCAGGCTGGCACCCGGCGCGCCGCCGTTCAGCTTGCTCTGATCCAGGTCAATGCCCTCTTCGTATTCGGTCGTGGTGCCCGTGGGCGCTGCACCCGGCGTGCATGGACCGGCAGCTACGCCATTGCCCGTGGTCTTTGCCGGCGCATCCAGCGAGCGGTCATACGCGACGTCGTAGTACACGCCGAAGGTACGCGGAGTGCCGCCGGACACGATCGCGGTCAAGCCTGGAAATGAATCAGAAGGACGCGATGTGCTGGCCGCAACATAGTTGATGCCGGTCTTGCCGAGAGCTGCCAGGTTCGGACAATACGGCGCTCCACCATTCACGCCGCTGACGCCAAGTGCGCAGTTCCAATAGTCGACGGCGTGCATGCCATCGATGCTGATGAGCAGTACACGCTTGATGTGATTGTCGCGTCCCCAATCATCATCTTCAGCGTGGCCGGGAATGGCGGTGCCGGCCAGAGCGGCGGCCCCGGCCAGAAGCAGAGCAAGGTATTTCATGTGTAACCTCCACCTGGGTGATACCAAGCGAGGTGCGATGCCATAGTTTCCAGACAATGAAATTCACATGAATTAAGAACCTTAAGTGAACCTTAAGATAATTAGTATCAGCAGCTTGCGAGTGATCCATTTCTGCGGAACCGGGCCATTTGACCCAGTAAAAGAAAGCCCAGCCATTCGGCCGGGCTTTCTTCTGCAGGTTCTGCTCAAAGCATCAGAAGGCGAGCTTGAGCGATAGCTGAACCTGCCGGGGGAAGTTGTACTGCGTGGAGGCGACAGTTCCGTAGCCGCTGAAGGCGCCGGGCTGGCTTGAATCGGCGACGCTTTCGATGGCTTGCGGCTGAGTATCTGCTCCGCCGGTGTTGGGCGGTCCGAAGATCGGAGTGTTGGTCAGGTTAAAGGCCTCGGCTTTGAACTGCAGCGTCGTGCCTTCGCGGATCTGGAAGCGCTTCTCGAAGCCGAGAGCAGTCTGCTGTGACCAGGGCGCACGAATGATCGTTGTCCTCGGCGTCTGTGTGACCGCTGTGTACTCGGTGAAGCTTGAGAAGCAGGAGGATTGGGTATTGTTGAGATAACTCCCCCAGCTTTTGTGAGGCGAGAGGATGTTGTATTTCCCGCAATTGAAGTTGTAGTTGTTGGGGTAGTTCACCGGTTGTGCCGCCGTCGTTGGAGAAGATCCACTCCATCTGCCAGTCGTTGACAAGCTGCCCGACGAATCCGTGTGCGTTCGACAGGAGCGCGCCGCCCTTCCCGATCGGGAAGCCATAGAGCCCGCTGAAAGCCAGATCCCATGGGCGGTCGCCGCCATCCACCGTGTAGTAAGGCGCGGGATCGGTCAGACTTGCCCCATTGTTGTTGAGATAGCCGGTCGCTGAATTCAAGCGCGACCAGGTGAATGAGGTGAGGAAGCTGAGCCCTTTGGTGAGCGCGCCGCCGCCGGAGATACGCTTTTCCAGCTTGCCGAGCAGCGCGTTGTAATTGCTGTAGCCGCCGGGAAAAGTGTAATCGTAAATGTTGCCATTGAAGGCGGGATAGGGAACCATCAGCATCTTTGCCTGAACGGTTGGGTTCTTGCCCAGGTCGGTAGTGTTTGGCAGCACTCCGTAGAAGGGATTCGGAACCGACTGGTCGAGATAGTTCGGGTCTGCGTGTCCTTTCGCGAAGTCCGCCGCACTGATGCCGTTGAGCTGCTTGGACGCGCGCAGGTTGGTAGCGTGTGCGCCAAGGAAGCTCAACTCTCCCACCATCTGGAATGGAAGCGTGCCCTGGATGCCAAATGTGTATTGCTGCACCTGGATGATCTTGCGGTCGCGCAGGTCGATGCCGAAGCCCGAGCCAACCAGCGTCAGCAGGCCCTGGGAACTGCCGGACGGCGTGATGTAGCCATCGGGGTATGGGTTCCCGCGGTTGAAGTCCGCTGCCGGATGAAGACCGCTGTCGGGAGTTGGATTGTAGTTTGTGTTCTGACTCCACGCCGAGGCGCCGCCCAGCTCGATGCCAAAGGCCTTGCTCAGCGTCCACCCGCCGTGCAGCACCATGTGATTGTGAATGCCCAGCGACGCGCCGATCTTCGGCTGCCACAGCTCCGTGTTATTGGGATAGGCCGGCTGTTTGCCGCTGGCGAACAGCACGCCGCCCAGCATCGGGTTCGTGATCTTCGCTCCATTGGGCAGCGTGTTGTTGGACGGATACTGGATCATCGAGGTAATCGGATTCGTGCAGGTGAAGCACATGCCAGCCAGCAACCGGTTGTGCCGTTCGATGGGCGAGAACTCCTCATCCCAGCGAATGCCGGCGTTGATGGTGAAGTTTGGCTTCACCTTCCAATCGTCCTGTACATAGCCGGCCACATACCTGTAGGACTCGTATGGCGCGTCGTTGTATTGCACGCTGCCGCTGGTGGGATAGCCGAGCAGCAGGTTTGCAATCGCGGATCCATCCTTGTTCTGCTGATACGGATTCTGCGTCGTGAAGCTGTGCTGGTTGCCAGTATCGTTTCCAAAGGCAAAGACTCCATTGGGCTGGCCGATGCCTGAGGGAATGTCGTGATAGAGCGAAAATTCCGCGCCGTAATGCAGGCTGTGGTTGCGGATGATCTGCGTCACCGACGGACCAACATCATAGGTCTCGAAGAGATTTGGATCGCCGGTGTTGCCGATCACGTTGGGCACGTTGTCGCCGAGCTGGATCTCGGGAGCGTAATCCTTGCTCGTTGTTGGAATCTGCGGCATGGTCAGGCCGAGGTCCGCCGGTGTCAGCTTGTTCAGTCCGGCTGAGAGCGTACCGTCCGGACCAATGTAGTAGTAGCGATTGAAGGAGACGCGGATGTCTCCGATGATCTGAGGACTGAACGTATGGGTCAGGTCCAGCACCTGGGTGAGGCTGGAGCGATAGTTATTGATGTTTCCCGTGACGGCCGGCCCGGTAAGACCATTTCCGTTGCGATATTCGTGCCCCGCCCACCAGGCAAAGATGCCGTAGAGCTTCGTCCGGTCCGTGAAGTTGTAGTCCACCCGGGCAATCGGCATGTTGTAGCTGTAACGGTCCTTCCCATTGAAGACGAAGTTATCCGTGTAGCCGGGCCGGTTTGGCGCGGGAAACAGTTTCATGATGTTGAGTCCGACGGGGCTGATACGATCCGCCGGGATGATGTTGTTTGCGAACTGCTGACGGCTGTACTGCGAGCAGCCTCCCGATCCCTGTTGCACGCATGTGGTGGTCGTCGGATCGTAGATTCCATTTGGAAGACCATTCGCGGTGAGAAAGTTCGTCAGGTTGACGCCGTTCGCGCCGGGAAACATATCCGGAGTGGGCACCGTGGTGACCACTCCGGCGGGAAGCACCTGCCGATAGCCCTCGTAGCTGAAAAAGAAGAATGCGTTCTTCTTTAGAAACGGGCCGCCGATCGTGCCGCCGAACTGATGCTCGTTGTGGAATGGCTTTGGTGTGCCCTGTTGATTCAGCTGAAAGGTATTGGCATCGAGAATGGAGTTACGCCAGAAGTCATAGAGCGTGCCATGAAAGCGCGGCGAGCCGTTCTTGAGGATGATGTTCACCGCGCCGCCTCCCACGCGCCCGTACTGGGCATCGAAGGTGATGGTCATCACCTTGAACTCCTGCACCGCGTCGATGCTCGGCGAGATGTTCCAGGTGCCGGCCGGTCCGCCGCCCTGAACGGAGATGGGCGCGCCATTCAGCAGGAACTGATTGGTGGAACCGGGCTGGCCGGTGATGGAGTAGGCGTTCGATGTATCCCATCCGCGTGTGCCTGAGTATCCACCGGCGCCAAACTGCGTCTGCGTGAATCGAGCGCCGGGCGTGAGGGAAAGCAGCATGTAGACCTGCCGTCCATTGAGCGGCAGATTCTGCACCTTCTCCGGATCCATCACCGTGCCGCCGGATGCGTCAGCGGTGCTGAGCTGCAAGGAGTTCTCATTGACGGCTACAGTTTCGTTGACTGCGCCGATAGGCAGAGCGAATGTCTGACTGATCTTTCCCGAGACATCGACGATGACACCATCGTGTATGACTTTCTTGAAGCCCGGAGCCTCGGCGATGATTTTGTAAGTTCCTGGTTGGACAAACGGGATGTAGAAGCTGCCTCGGCTGTCCGTTCTGCCGTTGTAAGTTTGCTCCGGACTCATTGCCGTGATGTTTGCGTTCGGAACGACGTCACCTTTTGGATCGGTGACCTGTCCGGTGATGGTGCCGCGATACTCCTGGGCGTGGAGCGAGATGCCCGGAAGAAGGATGGTGCAGGTGAGAAACAACAGTGAAAGGAAATGCGTGACAGTGAGGCGGGTGAAGAGCCCGTTTTCTGGTATCGCTATCACATTTGGGCGCAGTGCTACGCCAGAAGGAGTTCGTGCCATGGGGGAGCCTCCAAAAGTATGGCCGCCACTATATTGCAGATGAGTAATAATTGGAACTGTGCAAATGTCGTCCATTTTCTCTGATCCGGTAAAATCTGCTCATTCTTAAGGACTTATTGCGGAAATAATGGCATGACTGTCACTAACCTTATGACACACAGGGACGTCGGCCATAAGCGAGCATTTCCGCCTCGCGATCAAGGGGTTTCCGCTCTTCAATAGGGCCCATCCAGTTTCCAGAGAGGTTCGCGGCTGGCTAGGGACGCCTGCCAGATGGCACAATAGACGGTTTTGTAGCGTTCAACAGGAAACAGGAGGGATATGGGCGCCGCGACCGCGAGCACTGTCTCAAAGAATTTGTTGGATGGGCCGCACGTTCACCGCAACCTCTCCACCCCGCAACTGGTGGAAGCAGCGATTGCGCGCGGTGAAGCGCGTCTCGCTTCCAACGGCGCCGTGGTTGCGCTGACCGGTACGCGCACCGGAAGGTCGCCGCGGGACAAGTTTCTGGTGAAGGATGCAATCACCGAGAGCCGCGTCGACTGGGGCAAGGTGAACCAGCCCTTTCCGCCGGATCGCTTCGCCGCCCTGCTGGAGCGTGTGGAGCGTCACATGCACGAGCGCGATCGCTACGTGCTCGACCTGTACGCGGGCGCCGATCCGCATTACCGGCTGCCCATCACGATAGTGGCGGAGTACGCGTGGCATGCGCTCTTTGTGAAGCAGCTCTTCGTGCGTCCTCAGGCAGCGGATCTGATCGCGCACGCGGCTGAATTTACCGTAATTGCGGCGCCGGAGTTTGAAGCAGTGCCCGAACGCGACGGCACCACCTCGTCGACTTTCATCATCACCGACTTCACGCGCAAGATCGTCCTCATCGGCGGCACCAAGTATGCGGGCGAGATGAAGAAGTGCATCTTCGGCGTGATGAACTATCTGCTGCCGGAGCGCGATGTGTTTCCCATGCACTGCTCGGCGAATATCGGTGGCGATGGCAAGACTGCGCTGTTCTTCGGTCTCTCCGGGACGGGGAAGACAACACTCTCCGCCGATCCGCATCGCCGCCTGATCGGCGATGATGAGCATGGCTGGGGCGAGCGCGGCGTCTTCAACTTCGAAGGCGGCTGCTATGCGAAATGCGTCGATCTGAGCGAGCAGAAGGAGCCGCAGATCTACCATGCGATCCGCTTCGGCGCGGTGCTCGAGAACGTCGTCATCGATCCGCGCACCGGAGAGCCGGACTACGAAGACATTCGCTACACGGAAAACACGCGCGCCGCCTATCCGATCGAGTTCATTGAAAACGCCGTCGTTCCGGGAATCGGCGGACAGCCCGCGAACGTGTTGTTTCTTGCGGCAGACGCCTTCGGGGTGCTGCCGCCGATTGCGAAGCTGACGCCGGATCAGGCCATGTATCACTTCCTCTCCGGCTACACGGCGAAGCTTGCCGGCACCGAGGCGGGCCTCGGCTCGGAGCCTGTGCCTGAATTCTCCACCTGCTTCGCGTCGCCGTTTCTACCGCTGGCTCCGAAGATCTACGCAGCCATGCTGGGCGAGCGCCTGCGTCAATACGGCGCACAGTGCTGGCTAGTGAATACGGGCTGGACCGGCGGAGTCTTTGGCGTGGGCAAGCGGATGAGCCTGCCCCACACGCGTGCGCTGGTGACGGCGGCGCTCGACGGCAGCCTGGCCGACGCTGAATTCGTCACGGAGCCGGCGTTCGGCCTGAGCATTCCCACCAGTTGTCCCGGCGTGCCGTCCGAGCTGCTGAACCCGCGCAATGCATGGGCGGACAAGGCTGCCTACGATCGTCAGGCTGCTACGCTGGCGGCGCGGTTTGAGAAGAACTTCGTACGCTTCGATGCGCCGGCCGCAGTACGCGCCGCCGGCCCCAATGCGCGCAGATAGACGGAAACAGCTAATGGAAGAAACCCTCTAAGCCAATGTTTGTGCGCACATTGCGCGTTGAATATGCGCGCGACAGCGGCACGCCGCAGCCTTGTCCGCTCGCATGGATCGACAACTTCGCCATGCGCAACTTCACCAACAGCGCAATCTTCGATGACACGTTGCCCCTCAGCGACGGACGCATGGAGATAGGACTGCGGGTGCCCCTGGACGCGCTTGAGCAGGCGATGACGGACTGGTTCCGCAAGAAGGGATATCTGCGCGAAGGCGATCGCCTGGTGGTTCAGGAGATTGCGAAAGAGTCCTGAACCACCAGCGTCAGACGCTATTCGGCGCGCAATACCTCCGCCGGTTGAATACGCGTGATGCGCAATGCAGGCAGCAGGCTTGCAAGCGCCGCCAGAATCATCAACAGCGCTCCGGTTGCCATCAGAGTCAAAGGGTCGTACGAGGAGACACCGAAGAGCGCGCTGCGCATGACGCGCAGCACCACCAGTGTCAGCGCCAGGCCGCTTCCGAGACCGATCACGGCGGGCATCAGGCCGGAACGGCCGGCCACCAGCATCGAGTCCGACATAGGGGAGCCTAGTGCGAGCCGGATACCGAACTCGCGCTGCCGATCTGTAACCACGCTGGAGACAAGGGCGAAGATGCCAAGCGCGGCCAACAGCAGCGCCAGCACGGCGAGCGAGGAAAGCAGTGCGACATTGACACGCTGTTTTGCCAGCGTAGTGGAGAGCAATTCATCCATGGTGTGGAAGCTGGAGAAGGGCAGGTTGGGATCGACCGAGCTGAGAGCGCGCTGCATTGCTGACGACGTTTGCGCGTCCAGGTGGGTGGAGCGAATGATCCAGTTCGGCCGGAACCAGACGTGAATGAGCGTAAGAAAATTGGCATCCACCTGCGTAGCGGGAATGTAAAGAGTGCGTTCGGTGTCGATCGGACTGGTGCTGTCCAGGCCCGGCTTGGTTTGCACGTCATTGCTGACGCCCACGATGCGCATCGCGGTTTTTCCGCTGCCCAGCAAGCGACCGACAGGATGCGGATCGTGCAGGATCTGCTGTGCGAAGCTCTCGTTCACGATGGCGACCCGCTCACTCGCCGCGGTGTCGCCGTCCGTGAAGGCGCGTCCGTCGTGCAGCCGCATGCCCAGTGCATCGAAATAACCCGGCGTGATGTAAATCTCCGAGCTCATGAAATGCTGACCGGCCTGCTTGCCGTCCTTCACGGTGATGCCATCGTTCAGGCCGCGCTCATAGGGCAAGCTCAGCCCGACCGCCGCCTGGGTGACGCCCGGAATGCGCTGCATGGCGGCGACGCTCTCCCGCATGAGCGTGGCAAAGCGCGCGGGCTCGTGATAGTCCGCCTGGTCAAGCGAGGCCTGCGCCGTGAGCACGCCGTTGGCATCGAAGCCCGGCGGCAGCGTTTCCAAATGAACGAGCGAGCGTATCAGCAACCCGGAGCCGGCAAGCAGTATGACCGTCAAGGCCACTTCGGAAGCGATCAATACCTGACGGCTACGGCTGCCGCGCGCTCCCGCAACGGTGCGCTGCCCCAGCACAGAAGCCGGGTCCATGCGGAAGATCACCAGCGCCGGCAGCATGCCGAACAACAGGCTGGTACCGATCGAGATCACCAGCGTAAACAGCAGGACGCGCGTATCCAGCGCGACGCCACCAAATGGCACGATGTCGGGCGGCAGCAAGGCTACCAGCGCACGCAACAGGCCTACGGCGGTCGCCAATCCTACGGTGCCGCCTAGCAGTGCGAGTACCGCGCTTTCCGCCCACAGTTGTTGCATCAGTTGCCAGCGCGCCGCGCCCAAAGCCAAGCGCGTCGCCAACTCGTGGGAACGGCGACGCAGGCGCACCAGTGTCAGGCTGGCGAGATTGGCGCAGGCGATCAGCACGATAAATCCGGTAGCCAGCAGCAGAACGAGCGCGGGGCCATGCTCGTCGGCGCTGAGATGTTCTTCGAGTGGGATGAATTGCAGCGCACGCCGTTCGCCCGGCCGCAGATCGTGCTCGTGCCAGTCCAGCATCTTGGGGTGCAGGCGCCCCAGCGCAGCGTTCGCTTCCTGCCACGTAACGCCGGGCTTCAACCGCGCCATGAAGCTGTAATTGGTGCCCGCTCCTTCACCGGTGCGCGAAGGACGGATCGGCGTGTAGATCTCGGCGGCGCCTGGAAACGAGAAGCGCGGCCCGAGCACGCCCACAACGGTATACGGCTCCCCTTTGACCAGGATTGCCTTGCCGAGGATGTGTTTGTCGCTCTGAAACGCGGTCCGCCAAAGTTGATGCGAGATGATCACCGCGTGCGGTCCGCCGTCGCGGTCTTCCTCCGCCGTGAAGCTCCGCCCCATCACAGGCAGTTCGCCGAGCGCCGTGAAGAAGCCTGCAGAGACGCGTGCCGAAGGGACGCTCTGGACACCGGCCGGCGTGCGGATGTTGGTTGCCGAGGTAATTCCTCCAAAATTGGAGAGGGCCGGCGTCACCTGCGGTACCTGGTCCCGGATGAACTCCCAGCTCTCGCCATCGATCGACGTGGAGGGGTCGGGAGCATCCTGGTTCGAGACCATCTCGATGCCGCCCAGCCGGTCCGGTTGGGGGTAGGGCAGTGGACGCAGCAGCAGCGCATTTACCAGGCTGAAGACCGCCGTATTTGCACCGATGCTCAGCGCGAGGGTGAGGATGACGGCAAGCGCGAAGCCAGGAGATTGGGCGAGCCTGCGCAGCGTGCCACGGAACGAGACGAGGGACATAGGTTCACCTCGGTAGAAGTACTGTACCAAGACGCCAGTACGGTAGGTCAGTCAGGATGCAAGCGTCAACTGCTTCGGAAAAGCGAGTTGCGGGGGCCGCTCGCAGCCCGTGAAGCGGTATACGGCGACAGGCTGGACCGGGTTCCAGGATATTCCCGCGTTCGCTTGAATGCGGCAGGATGACGCACAACCTCAGGCTTGTTCTCGCCGTCTATGCAAGCGGCGGCGCTTCTCTGGCCGCAAGGAGCGTCTTACATGTGGATAGGCATTGCGATTCTTTTATTGTTGCTTTGGGCCGGCGGTTTCTTTGCGTTTCACGTAGCAGGGTTTTTCATTCATATCCTGCTGATCTGCGCCGTGGTCGCCTTCATCATCCACTTCATTACGGGGCGTCGTACCGCGGCCTGATTTCGTAGCAGCCAAACGAAGGGCCGAGGCGATCCCTCCGCCCTTCGCGCCGTTTTATGAGCTATTCGTCGTAATGGAGCAGGCTGAAGACGTCGAAATCTTCAAAACGCTCGCGGCCCTTCAGAAAATCGAGCTCGATGGCGAAGCCGAGTCCCGCGATGCGGCCGCCGAGCTGGCGCACCAGCTTCACGGTCGCCTCCATGGTGCCACCGGTAGCCAGCAGGTCGTCGACAATCACGACATTCTGGCCGGGCTCGATTGCATCCATATGGATTTCGAGCGAGTCGCTGCCGTATTCCAGGTCATAGGTCACCTTGGCGGTGGGCGCCGGCAGTTTGCGTGGCTTGCGGACGGGAACGAAACCCGCGTTCAACCGGTAGGCCAGCGCGGGCCCGAAGATGAAGCCGCGGGCCTCGATGCCCAGCACCAGGTCGATATCCCGTTCAAGATAGTGAGCCGCCAGTGCATCGATCAGCGAGGCAAAGCCGAGACGGTCCTTCAGAAGCGTGGTGATGTCGTAGAAAAGGATGCCGGGTCTGGGGAAGTCGGGCACAGTGCGTACCAGGCGCTTGAGCGGTTCGCAGTTGATGGGTTCCATGTTTGCTGGAGTGCTGTTCGTCGGTTTCGTGGACATGGTCAATTACCAGGCTCCTTCAATCTGAAATGGTCCCAGCGCCTCGCCTTCGCTGGGATCAAGGTCCCGTTGTTCGATGGCATCGACGCGGCTGCCGCGCGAGCCTTTGGCCAGCAGCGCACGCAGGCGCTTCAGGTCAGCTTCTTCGCCTGCTACAACCACTTCCACGTGGCCGCTCTCTGTATTGCGCACCCAGCCGCGCAGGTTCAGAGCAGCGGCCTCGCGATGCACATACCAGCGAAATCCCACGCCCTGCACGCGGCCTTTGACAAGATAGTAGCGGACCATACGCGGTGAGAGGTCAGTGTTGCAGAGCGTGCGGTGGAGCGCAAGCGCAGCACATTGTGACGGAACGCAGGACACCGTGTCTTTGATCATCGCTCTGGCGGCGTACACTCCTCGGGTGATACCCGCTCAGTCTGCCCATACCGCGGGCCGGCAGGGCGAAGAGATCACAAGGAGCTGAGACAGCGATGCGAATGAGCGTGCATTTGAATTTTCAGGGAAATTGCGCTGAGGCCTTCGCCTTCTACACCAAGGTATTCAAAGCGGACAATCCCTTCCAGATAACGTACGGCGATGCTCCGAAGGGTTCACCAGTGCCGCCGGATTGGAGCGGTAAGGTCATGCACGCCTCGATCCCGGTAGGCGATGGGCTGCTGATGGGCTGCGATGTCCCGCCGGGAGAGTCCAAACCGCTAGGTGGCTTTCAGGTTTGCATGGAGACGAAGGACGAAGCAGAAGTCAGACGAATTTACGACGCGCTGAAAGAGAGCGGCAGTATTCAGATGCCACTGGCGCCGACGTTCTGGTCGCCGCTATTCGGCATGTGCACGGATAAGTTTGGTGTGGCGTGGATGGTAGGTATGCCGGGACCCGCGCAGTAAGGCTTCGGGGCGGACCGTAATCCGCCCCAATCTGCGGTTCCATTACGCTCGTGACAAATAAGCACCTTCCGCCGTATCGACGCGGATCTTTTCGCCTTCGTTGATGAAGGGCGGCACCTGCACGACAAGCCCGGTTTCAAGCGTCGCCGGCTTGGTCACCGAGGAGGCCGTTGCCGATTTCAGGCCGGGTTCAGTTTGGACCACCGTCATCTCTACCGTCTGTGGGAGCTCGATGCCCACCGCTACGCCGTCGAAGAACGAAACTTTGATCTGCAGGTTTGGAATAAGGTATTCCACCGAGTCGCCCAGCGTGTCGCGCTTCAGGTGCGTCTGTTCGTAGTTCTCCGTATTCATGAAGTAGTAGTCGTCGCCGTCGGAGTAGAGAAAGTCCATCGAGACGTCATCGACGATGACGCGCTCGATGGGATCCGGGGAGCGGAAGCGGTGCTCGAACATGGCGCCGGTGCGCAGGTTGCGCAGCTTGGCCTGGATGAAAGCGCGCAGGTTGCCGGGGGTGCGGTGCTCCACGCTGAAAACCGCGTGCAACTCGTTGTTGTGCTTGATGATCATGCCCGGACGCATCTGGGTGGCGGGAATCGCCATAACGGATAAGGCTCCTTGGTCAATGGTTGAGATGCCGCGAAGAAGGGGGCGGTCGGCAGGCGGGCCCGCACCTAAAGATGAATTGTAGCGTAGCAGCTTCGCTGCTATGGTGGCGGCACCGCGCGTTCGAGCCGCCAAAGCGGCCCTCTTGGAACGCCTCCATCTCCGATCCCGAGGAGCACCAGCCGATGATGCAGCGACGCGCATTCCTGGGCCACATGGCACGAACGGTCATCGCCGGGAGCGCCGCGATGGCGACTGCCCGGAGCGCCTGGCCGCTTGCCGACACGCCTCCGGGAACCGCAAGGCGCGCCTCCGTAGGCGACTTTGGGGCCGATCCGACCGGTCAGAAAGATGCGACGGGCGCTGTCCAGAAGGCGATCGCGTCGCTGGCAAAGCGAAATGCCCGATTGGTCTTTCCCGCAGGCAAGTACACCTTTGCCGCATCGGATTCGATCCTGATGGAATTTCGTGGATACGAGGGTCTGGAGATATTCGGCAACGGCGCAGAGCTCTCCTTCGCGGGCGCGACACAGCCGCTTCACCTGACCGGCTGCAAGGATCTGGAAGTTCACGACATCATCGTCGACTGGGTGCGCCCGCCATTTTCTCAGGGCGTGATTCGCGCTGTTGGCGACCGCAGCGTAACGGTTGCTGTCGATCCCGCCTATCCCGTCGACGGATCGGAATATGTACAAGCGTTGCTCGGCTTTGACAGTAAAGGAAAGACGCCGGTTGCCACCGGGGTAAATGTGTATGACGTTGGAGAAACGCAGCTACGGGGCAGCCAGATGCTGGAGGTCGCGCTTCGTGGCCCTGCACCCTTCAAAGCAGGAGACACCATCGCCCTGCTCCATCCGCTGAGTGTCGCCGCGGCACTTCGCCTCGATGGATGCGAGCAGATCCTTCTTGAGACAGTGGTCTTCCACACAGCGCCAGGCGCAGCGGTGGTGCTCTCGGGCTGCCGCGACATCACCATGGACACCATACGGGTGATCCCGCATCCCGGGAGCGGCCGGCTGCTCTCTAGCTGCGGGGAAGGCGTGGAGATCGTGGATTCGACCGGCACCGTGACGGTGCAGCACGCACTCATCCACGGGAGCGCGGGCGCGGCCATGCGCGTGCAGCAGTCCTACTGGCGGCTAAGCCAGATAACGGATCCGCAGGCCGCCGTGCTTGCCAGCGCCGACGGCAAACCGGTCCCGGAGTGGCTTCTTCCACCGCAGGGCACCTATATGCAGCTCAGCGAAGCCGGAAGCCTGAAGCTGCTGGGCGAGATCGCCGTCACCCGGGCGAAGGCGGTTCCCGGGGGCATGCAACTGACCTTCGACGAGACGTTGTCCCCTACTGTGGGGAAAGGCACTCTTTTCTGCCTCAGCGCAAGCAATCAGCCACAGTTGAAGATGGATGACTGCAAATTCCTCGGCGGTCCGTACACCGGGCTGGTTGCGCAGTCGCGCGTTCGCGTGGGAAACAGCAGCTTCAGCGGCTATGCAGGTCCGGCGATCCTGCTGGCACCCGATCTCGAACACATGCGCGGCCCCGTGGTCGAGAACATCCACATCACGGATTCCAGCTTTACACGGTGCAACCTCGCGCCCGGGGATGAGCGCGGCGCGATCACTGTCGATACCCAGCCCGAGCTCCGCCAGGCGACCACGCCGGCCGCCCGCGTCAACGAAGGCATTACAGTCCAGCGCAATACCTTCCGCGATCTGGGCGGCCCGGCGATTTACTGTGCCGGGGCGACGTGGCTGGATGTGGAGTCGAACCGCTTCAACAATTGCGACACACGGCGACCCGCTGGAGCGGAAGCGCGAGCCATTGTGCTGCGCAATCTGGACCAGAGCACGATCACGGCGAACGACGCGAGCGCGCCGGCGAAGATCGTGATGATCGACTGTACCGACAAGGTGAAGGTGGGCGACAACGGCCCGCTGACGAATTCCACGAGCTAGACGAAGTCTCCGGCTACTGCTCGGCTCCAAACAACCGCGAGAAAAACCGGCCTACGCGGCGGAAGATGTTGCGCGTCGGAGGCTTTTGTCCCGGTGCCCGCTCGGGGGCGCGCGCGACGGCCGTCTGCATCGGGGGCGCAACAGGAGCCGGGCTGGAGCCCGGAGGCGGTGCCGGCGGTTGGGGCTCCGGCATGTTGGAGGGCGACGGAGCGGGCGCAGAGGACGATGGAGGCGGTATAGCGGCAGCGTCCGCATCGGCTGCGCCACCGGTGCCTGTGGCGTCGCTCACTGCGGGCAGGTTGCCGTTGTAGCGGAAGGGTACCGCGACCTGCGCATGCACCTCGCCCGGCGCTGCCACCGGAGTGGTGGACGGCATCGGCGGTTTAGCCAGCCCCTCGCTGACGGCGAGCGGGAAGGCGGTATCGGCCGGGGTGGAGGAGGGGCCGCCCACCGGATGCCCCGGCGCCGCCCCAACGGGCGCGGAGGTTCCGGCATCCGCGACGGAGACCGGCGCTGGACAGCCGCAGGGCTCGTGCTCCGTGTCCACCACTTCGCGCAGGCTGCCATGCTGGAAGCTGACGTGCTGGCCCGGCTGCACCCGGTAGAGGCCGCCCTCAAGCTGACTGGTCACCGTGATGTACGGCGCGTTTGGCCCGCGATTATCGACGCAGGTGTCACCCTGGGGGCTCACCCGGATGGCGAGATTGGCTTCGCCCGGCCCGGAGATGAGGATGCGCAGATCCGGCGTCATCAGGACGTCGGAGTACTTGCTGGTTTCGTAGTGCGCTTCGATCGCGCCACGGTCCAGGCCGAGCATCAGGCCGGAGCTATCCGCCGCCGGAATCGAGCGGTCGCGCGCCAGATGGACGGTGGTCGTGGCGCACAGCTTGAGCTCGCCGCCACGGTTCAGCGTGATGGGCACGGTGTCGTTTCCGGCAGTGATGGTGCTGCCGTTGCCCAGTTGCAGGTCGCCGTTCGCGACGTGCACGTCTCCGGAGATCTGCACCCCGGCCGCCTGCAGCATCTGTGCGCGAGTGCTCGCGATGTACGGGGACGGGGCTGGAGTCTGCGCCATCAGAGGCAGCGCCGAGGTCAGCACGGCCACCGAGCATAGCCAGAAGGGCCGCGTCTGCCACGAATTTGGCATGGTTTTAGTCAGCAGATGTGTTTCCCTTAAGACGGCATTTCCACGATCTGTCCAGAAACCGGGGCGCCGAAACTCGGTAAGGCATGGCTTGGAAATCCGCTTTTACCATTGTAGCGACGCAGGCCCATGGTCGACGTCGCAGCTTCAAGGAGCATGAGTCAGTTGAGCAACGGCCAGAACGGCGCCGCAACCCGCAGCAATAGTTACATCCAGTTCGGCTGCGGCCTGTGCGCCCCGGCGACGTGGCGCAATTTCGACGCCGGCCCCGCCTTCTGGATCGAGCGGAACCTGCCCATCCTGAAACCCACATTGCTCAAACGCGGTTTTCCCGACTATCCCCGCAACATCGAGTACGGCGACGTCATCAAGGGGCTGCCCGTCGCGCCAGAATCTGCCGCCGCCGCTTACTGTTCGCACGTCCTGGAGCACCTGGCGCTCGATGAGTTTCGTGCGACGCTTCGGAATGTCTTCACCTATCTGCGGCCCGGCGGAACATTCCGTTTCGTGCTGCCTGACTTGGAGGGGCTGGTGCGCGCCTATGCCAACTCATCGGACGCCGAAGCTGCGAGCCGGTTCATGCGCGACTCCTACCTGGGTGTCGATTCGCAGGGCAAAGGGCTGTCGCGGCTGCTGAAGATGGTCTTCGGGCGCAGCGCTCATCTCTGGATGTGGGATGAAAAGAACATGACGCGGGAGCTGGCGGACGCGGGGTTTACCGAGATTCGCCGCGCGCAAATGGGCGACAATCCCGATCCGCACTTTGCCGATGTGGAAGACGCGGGCCGCTGGGAGAACTGTCTTGGGATGGAATGCCGCCGTCCCTGATAAAGATGGGCAATCATTTGCATCTTCCATTTGCAGGCAACACCGCGTGACCCGGTGGAATCTCTTGCGAGATGCGCAGGAACGAAGCCGCTGGAAAGTTTGCCACAACCACTCCTCCCTCTAACGACAAGTGCGGCATCACGAAGAACGGCACGCGCCACAGCGCGCACTGGAAGTGGATGGCGCATCTTACGTTCGCCATGCTGTTGATGGTTGCCATCGGCGGATGCAACCGGAAGAAAACCGAAGCGAGCAACGAAAACTTTAAGCGCGCCATCAACGCCTACTTCTACAACGGCCGCGACGAATGCCTCTTTCCGGTTGCCCAGAAGTTCCCCAACGAAGTGAAGGTTGCGGAGAAGTCCGAGATGAAGGATATGGATGCGCTCGCGAAAGCGGGTCTGCTGACGCGCATCGAAGACGGCGCGTTCCAACTGGTGCGCTACGACCTGACGCCGCTGGGCACCCGTGCGAAAGGCCGCTTCTGTTTTGGTCATCGCGATGTCACATCGGTCGATAGCTTCACACCTCTGCGTATCGAGGACAAGCGCAAGGCATCCGACGTTACCTATCACTACCGCATCGTCGACGCGCCGGTGTGGGCGCAGGATGAGAATTTGAAGAAGCGGTTTCCAGAGCTTGCGCGCAAGACCACCGGCAACGCCGAAGGCAAGACGACGGTGATGTCTGCGTACCAGGGCTGGGAGGTCCCGGACTACGGCAAGCCGGTCATTGAATAGCGGCTAGTCTGCGGCCCGTGGAATTCTTGTGAAAAGAAATGCAAGGCCAAACACGATAACCCCGAAAGCTGCTGTCAACACAATCGTTTCATCGTACGGATGGCGAAGCCTATATGGGATATAGGCATGATTGCGAGTCAGATCGCAAGACATTGTTAAATAGTCGAAACTTCCGTGTTTCACGTCGAGACATTCATCGACGTCAAGACCTTCTCGAAGGTACCGATAGGCTATTGATCCGGAAACTAGAACCGTGAGAATTGCTAAGAGAAGAAAGGCTTTCCGCTTTTTCGAATTCATTTAGGCCGCATTCTCTGCTGGCGCTAGAGCGCTCTCACATCTCCAGAAAATTCTTGATGAGCTGCTTGCCGTCCCGCGTGAGCACGCTCTCGGGGTGGAACTGCACGCCCTCGACGGGATACTTGCGATGGCGCAGTCCCATGATGATGCCGTCCTCGGTGCGCGCGGTGATCTCCAATTCGCGGGGCAGATCCTCTTCGGCAACGATCAGGGAGTGATAGCGGGTGCATGTCATGG
The DNA here is from genome assembly GCA_963750845.1 of uncultured Acidobacteriaceae bacterium. Taxonomy (GTDB): domain Bacteria; phylum Acidobacteriota; class Terriglobia; order Terriglobales; family Acidobacteriaceae; genus KBS-83. Next base: position 145,874 of record CAVVSP010000004.1, on the reverse strand, counting down.
GGCTGGCGATGCCGGAGAAGAGCGAGCGGCCATCGTGGATGACCTCGCTGGTCTTTCCGTGCATCAGCTTCGGCGCCCGCACCACGGCGCCGCCAAAGGCCGCGCCGATGGCCTGATGTCCCAGGCACACGCCCAGTATGGGCACCTTGCCGGCGAAGTGTTGGATGAGCGGAATGCTGATGCCCGCCTCCTGCGGCGTGCATGGTCCGGGCGACAGCAGAATGCGGTCGGGATGGAGCGACTCGACCTCCTCCGGTGTCAGCTCATCGTTGCGGCGCACGGTCATCTCCGCGCCCAGCTCACCCATGTACTGGACAAGGTTGTAGGTGAACGAATCGTAGTTATCTAAGACGAAAATCATGGAACGAAGACCATAAATGCGAAAGGAGCGAGTGGGTCTCGCTCCTTCCAGTGTACTGGTCCCGATGCGTTCCGATTTATTCCGGAATCGTGATGGTTTGCCCTGCCTGGATCTTGTTCGCGTCCGCGATGCCGTTGGCCGATGCGATCTTCTGATATTTATTGGCGTCGCCGTAGAAGTGTTTGCTGACCTTCGAAAGGCTGTCGCCGGACTGGATCGTGTACGACTGCGTGGTGCCGGTGGTCGTGATCTCGTGATGCAGATCGGAATAGCTGGGGTCGACCTTCTTGATCGCGTCCCAGACGCGATTGGCCACCACCGGCGAAGGCACGGATGCCTGGAGAAGCAGCTTGTCGCCGTCGAGGGCCACATTCCCCACGCTGGCTCCCTCCGCGCTGAAACTCTGGATCGTGTCGATGACCGGCTGATACTTCTGCTTAAGCTGATTGAGATCTGCCATTCAAAACTCCTTTTTGTTTTCCGGTTGGAGGCGCACACCAGCCGTAGGGATGCCGCGACAGGGCAGATGTGCGCGCCTGAAGCTAGACCAGCTTGCTGAGGAAGCCGGAGGCGAGACCGCCTAGCCCGCTGCTCGGCTGGTTGACGCCGCCATTCTGAGCAAAGTGAGCGACCATCATCGGCAGGATCACCGCGGCCGCGCCCTTCACCATTGTCGGCGAGAGCCCCGTGCGTTGTGCGATGGCGTCGATGACGCCGGAGCCGAGACCCTGCTGGGCCTGATCGGGCGAGATCGGTGCATTCGCCTGGTCGGGCTGTGTCCACGAGTTGACGTGATCCGCCATTCCGTTCTGCTTGAAGTTTTCGAGCACGCCGGAAAGGCCGCCTGGATGCTGCTGCACGGCGTTCACCAGCTCGGTTGCAACCGAGGCGTGATCGCCCGCAGATGCTCCACCGCCACCAACCATGGATGTCAGACTGTCGAGTAAGCCCATAAATGTAATCCTCGCTCGTACGTTTCTAGATGCCAGGCCATCCGACTGGAGGACTGGGCAGTGCGCCTCCACAGTAATCCACTGACCATGACAAGGTCGCGTAAAGAGATGCGAAACCTTGGTAATCAAGGTGACGTTATCGCTGAAGTAATGAAGAAAGCAGAGAATGTTAGCTGCTGCGCGCCCGTTCGACGGCGCGGAGGACGGCCTGGGCCTTGTTCAGGCACTCCTCGTACTCACGCTCCGGGACGGAATCGGCAACAATCCCCGCACCGGCCTGGATGTAGCCCACGCCGTCCTTCACCAGCATGGAGCGGATGGCGATGCAGGAGTCGAGATTGCCGGAGTAGTCCGCGTAGCAGACGCCGCCACCGTAGATGCCTCGCCGTGTCGGCTCCAGCTCCTCGATGATCTCCATCGCGCGCACTTTGGGAGCGCCGGAGAGCGTACCGGCAGGGAAGCAGGCGCGGAGAGCGTCCACCGCAGAGAGCTCGGGGCGAAGCTGGCCCTCGATCGAGCTCACCAGGTGCATCACGTGCGAGTAGCGCTCCACGATCATCAGGTCGCGCACCCGCACGCTGCCGTATTCGCTGACCCGGCCGACGTCGTTGCGCCCCAGATCCACCAGCATCACGTGCTCGGAGACTTCCTTGGCGTCGGCCAGCAGGTCCGCGGCGCGCCGTTCGTCCTCTTCCTCGTCCTGAGAGCGTGGCCGCGTGCCGGCGATAGGCCGGTACTCCACCTGGCCCTGCTTTACCCGAACCAGCAGTTCGGGCGACGAGCCGACGATGTGGATGGGCTGGGTCTTTTTCGCCACGCCCGCCTTCTTCGCGTCCTTGTCGCTGTCCACATGCAGGCGCAGGAAGTACATATAGGGTGACGGGTTCACGATGCGCAGAGCGCGGTAGACGGCGAAGGGATCCTTGCCCGGATCGACCTCGAAGCGCTGCGAAATCACTGCCTGGAAGATGTCTCCGGCGGCGATGTATTCCCGCGTGCGCTCGACGGCCCGCAGGTAGTCCGCTTTGCGGGTGCACTTCTTTACGACAAGTTTGCTGTCTGCGCGGCTTCGGCTGCGCCCTCGTGGCGGCAGAGGTTTGGCGAGCTGTCGCTCCAGGGCCGCAAGGCGCCTGACCGCTGCCGCATAGGCTACCTTCGGTGCCTCGGCGCGCACATCGGCGTTCACAATCAGCAGCAGCTCCTTCTTCACATGGTCGAATGCCACCACCTCGTGAAAAAAAGCCAGACAGGCATCCGGGAGTCCCAAATCGTCCTTTGCGCGCACCGGCAGCCGCTCGATCTGGCGCACTACGTCATAGGCGAAGAAGCCGATGGCGCCAGCGGTAAACGGCGGCAATCCAGCAACATGCGCGGGAGAATGGCTGGCCAGCGCGCTCTTCAGGATCTCGAAGATATCGCCGTTTTCGGTCTTTTGCCGCTCCCTATTCCATGTGGTGACTTCGTTGCCGCGGGCCACCAGCTTGCTTGCCGGTTTGACTCCCATGAAGGTGTACCGGCCCAGCTTTTCACCACCTTCCACCGATTCCAGAAGGAAACACTCCGGCTCGTCGGCCGCCAGACGCAGAAATGCGGAAACCGGCGTCTCCAAATCCGCCACCAGACGGCGGCAGACGGGGATCAGCGTGTGGCGGCGCGCCAGCGTCAAGAACTCGGGGAGCGCCGGAAACAGCGCTTCGGGATCGGAGGAGATACGGGTCATGGGTGCAGTTTCGGGGACATGTTCATGGTACATGGGCCGGAGTGGCGGCCTGCGCGAGGGGGAAGGCGTTCCCGGCGCTCCATTCCAGCATCCTCCTATAGGGTGCCGGAATCGCTAACTTCCCTTGGTTGTTGAGGTGTCTCAAGCGGGCCTATACTCGTGGGTTTGGCTGGAGCGATGCGGGTATTTGACATTTCCCGGGTTATCGAAACGATACCCGGGGCACCGAGACCACCCATTCGTAGCATTTCCTGCGGTTCTCTGCATGTTTCATGCTGGTTTGTTCGTAGAGGGCAGCGCAACGTTCACTGGAACACTGGAGACATGCAATGCAGACACTCACCCTCGAGCAGGAGATCAATCCCTGGGAAGCCCAGGCTGCTCGGTTCGATTTCGCGGCGCAAAAGCTGAATCTGGATGACGGACTCTGGAAGGTCCTGCGCTATCCGGCCCGCGAACTCATTGTGCACTTCCCCGTCAGCATGGACGACGGGTCTATCGAGGTTTTCACGGGGTACCGCGTTCAGCATTCCATCGCGCGTGGACCGGCGAAGGGTGGTATTCGTTATTCCCCCGATGTGACGCTGGACGAAATTCGCGCGCTGGCAAGCTGGATGACCTGGAAGTGCGCGGTCGTCAACATCCCTTTTGGCGGCGCCAAGGGTGGGGTGATTTGCGATCCGAAGAAGATGTCGATCGGCGAGCTGGAGCGCATGACGCGCCGCTACACCGCGGAGCTGATCGAGTTCATCGGTCCGGAGAAAGACGTTCCGGCGCCCGACATGAACACCAACGAGCAGGTGATGGCGTGGATCATGGACACCTATTCCATGCACATGCGTCAGACTGTCACTGCCGTGGTTACAGGAAAGCCGTTGAACATCGGCGGCTCGCGCGGGCGACGCGAGGCCACAGGCCGCGGCATCGGCATCGTCTGCGATGAGGCGCTCAAGTATCTCCACCTGCAGCGCGACGGCTGCCGAGTCATCATCCAGGGTTTCGGCAATGTGGGCTCGAATGCCGCAAAACTGATGATGGACAAGGGCTACAAGATCATCGGTATCGCCGAATACGACGGCGGCCTCTACAACACCAACGGCATCGACATCCACCAGCTCGTCGAATATCGCCAGCGCAACGGCACCGTGCTTGGCTTCAAGGGTGCGGAAGCGGCGGACCCGCTGGAACTGATCCTCGAAGAATGCGAAATCTTCATTCCGGCGGCGACAGAGAATGTCCTGACCAGCCGCAATGTGGATCGCCTGCGCGCGAAGATCGTCTGCGAAGGCGCCAACGGCCCTACGACTGCAGTGGCTGACGAGATCCTTGCGGACAAAAAGGTCTTCGTCATTCCAGATATCCTAGCCAACGCGGGCGGCGTGACGGCTTCTTATTTCGAATGGGTGCAGGATCGCCAGGGCTACTTCTGGAAGGAAGCGGTAGTCAACGAGCAACTGGAGAGCATCCTCGCCGAGAGCTTCGACGATGTTGTGCGCTACTCCGAGGCCCACGGTGTAAACAATCGCATCGCCGCCTACATGCTGGCGATCGATCGTGTGTCATTCACCATCAAGCAGCGCGGCATCTACGCCTGATCGCTGATGCGGGGTTCAGAAAAGACGAAGGCGGTGATGGCCGCCTTCATCTTTTCTTAAGAATGTCAGGTACGCGATGTTGCTTGCCACTGCCTGCTGCGCCCTTGCATACTGAGCGGATGCATCGGCCATGTTTTCTTGTTATCGATCACGAGTTTCCGGACAGCATCTCTACTCGCAAGCTGGTTCTGGAAACCGCCAAGTACAACGTCATCACGGCATACAGCGGCACAGAAGCGGTGGAGACATTCAAGTTGTATCCGAATGTCAGTGGCATCGTGATGAACGAGGCTGTCACCGGCATGGATTGTTCCGCGCTGGTCAAGGAGCTGCGCGCCATTCGCTCCGACGTCCTGCTGATCGTTACCTCAAGCCGCGGTACCTCAGACTGTGTTCTGGCCGACCATTACCTCGACAACTTCGATCCCGCGTCGCTGCTGAAACTGCTTCGCGAGCTGGTCCCCAACCCTCTGGAGCACTACATTTCCGAATAGCGAACGGTGCTCTTGCGTCGGGATTACAAAGCGGTTAACGAACTTCATGTGATCTTTCAGGAACGAAAGACTGCAGAAGCTCCGGTTGGCCGCCCAATGGCGACAGGAGATACGGGAAAGATGCTTTAATGCTGGGAAGGGCACTTCGGGAGCCTGCCCCCGCGCATCCGTATGAACCTGCCCAACTCCATCACGATGAGCCGGATCGCCGGGGTGCCCCTGCTGATCTGGATGCTCTCTGCGAGTTTCCCTTTTCGTGATGCCTGGGGTGAGCAGGAACTGATTGCTTCCGTCATCTTTATCCTGCTGGCGATCACCGACGGCGTCGATGGCTACCTGGCGCGCAAGCGCGGCCAGATCACGACCATGGGCATGCTGCTCGATCCTCTGGCCGACAAGCTGATGATCTCGGCGGCATTCATCTCGCTGGTGGAATTCACTCCGAGCATTATGAAGCCGTGGATCGCGATACTTGTGATCGGCCGCGAGTTCCTTGTGAGCGGGCTGCGCTCCATTGCGAGCGTCGAAGGCTTTACCATCCAGGCCAGCAATCTGGGCAAATTGAAAACGATTGTGCAGATTGTCGCAGTGGTTGCGACAATCCTCGCGCACCGCTGGTTTGAATGGCAGTGGGGCTGGTATATCCTGCCGGTACGCTGGACCGCCTACGCCGCGATCTACTTCATGGTGCTGGTTTCCATCGTCTCGGCGGTGGACTACTTCCAGGCGTTCTGGAAACAGATTGACCACTCCTCATCTGATCGCCGCAAGGCAAGTGTCGTATTGCGGCGCGACAAGAAGAATGCAGCGCCGGTGAATTGACGCGCGTCGGGAGCCAAGTTGTTTCCGGGGCCCGGAATATTCATTGTGCCGACTGGGCCAGCGCGACCCGTGCCACGACTGCCAAGCAGGATTTAGGCTTCACTGATAATGTATCGAACGTGTATGAATCAGGAGGGGATAGTGGGGAAGAGATATGCCAACATCCTGGAAACAGTCGGCAATACTCCGGTGGTCAGGATCAACAGGCTGGCGCCGCCTGACGTAAATCTCTTTGTGAAAATCGAGGCTTTCAACCCGCTCGGATCGGTCAAGGATCGTCTTGCTCTCGGCGTGATCGAGGATGCAGAGAAGACCGGACGACTCATGCCAGGCCAGACGGTGATCGAAGCAACAAGCGGCAACACAGGAATAGGACTGGCAATGGTATGCGCGCAGAAAGGGTATCCGCTAGTCGTCACGATGGCCGAAACTTTTAGCGTTGAGCGGCGCAAACTCATGCGTTTCCTGGGCGCGAAGGTGGTGCTCACCCCCGCGGCGGGCCGAGGTCTGGGCATGGTCGCCAAAGCCATAGAGCTGGCCGAGACCCATGGATGGTTTCTTACTCGTCAGTTCGAGAATGAAGCCAATGCCGACATGCACTCCCGAACCACGGCCAAGGAGATCCTTGAGGACTTCAAGGGTGAACGTCTGGACTACTGGGTTACAGGGTTCGGCACTGGCGGTACGCTGAAGGGCGTTGCGCGGGTGCTCGCCAAAGAAAGGCCGGAGACGAAGATTATCGTTTGTGAGCCGGATGACGCGGCGATGCTCGATAGCGGCATCGAACAGCAACGGAACCCGGACGGATCGGCTGTGACGAGCCATCCGGCATGGAAGCCGCATCCGCTGCAGGGCTGGAGCCCGGACTTTATCGCGAAACTGACGGGCGATGCGATGGCGACGAACGCCATCAGCCAGGTCCTGCGCATCAAGAATGGGGACGCCATGCACTGGAGCCGAGAGCTGGCCCGCAATGAAGGAATTTTTGTCGGCATTACGTCCGGAGCGACGTTTGCGGGAGCCCTGCGCGTGAGCGCGGAAGCTCCGAAGGGGTCGACGATTCTATGCATGCTGCCGGACACGGGAGAGCGCTATCTCAGCACTCCGCTCTTCGCCGATATCCCCGTCGACATGACTGAGGAAGAGCGGCAGATTTCATACTCCACGCCCAGCGCATGGTTGCAGCCCGCGCAGTAGAGCCAAGGGGAATCCTACTGGGAATTGGATCCGTGGGGGCCGGGGTCGGGAGAAACGCAAAAGACCCGCCAATGGCGGGTCTTTTGCATTTCTGTAGCGGCGTCGGATTAGGCGGGTATGCCTGGCGCGACGGTGTGCGGCCGTGTGAGCCGGTGGACGAAGTGGTATGGAGGCCAGGGGCCGGAAAGCTGCATCTGGCAATCCTTCAACAATTCGCGCGTGGTGACGAATTTGTTCTGGTAGCGTTCCACGCACTTCGCTTCGATGAGATGCGAGATATCCAGCAGCATCTTGCCGTTGTCCATGGTGCGGCAGGTGACCTCTTCATCCTGTGGAGCGAAGAGGCGCTGCATCTGGACAGCGATCGCGCGACCCTTGGTCTGCCGCTCGCGTTGCCGGGAAGCAGTTTCGCGCAGATTGGAGAGATATTCCTTGCCCACACTGTCTTTATGAGCGACAGCGCGGAGCGGCTGCTGCAGGCAGCAGTCGTCGACGGCAACCTTCAGATGCATCTCTGCCTTGCCGCGCAGGCGTTCCACGTGCGTCGTGTACTGGCGCTGATTGGAGCGGATGGAGCGGCGAAGCGCTTCATCATCGACAAAGACGGTGCCGAAGCGGAAGGGAAGGACAGTGGAGAGTTTGAAGCAGTCACCGACCACGCGTGCGTGATCTTTGGCGGCCTGTTGATCGAGATTTTCGAGTGGATTGTGCTCTGAGACGATGACTGCGAGATCACTGGCTGGGTAAAGGAAGATTTGATTCCCTGAGATGCCGGTCAAAGCTTGCATTGGTACCGGTTTGCGGTGGCGGGCTAATTCAGGGAATGCTTGCTTTTCACTGATGCAGTAGGCGTACCACGCCATAGAGACGGTCACTCCATTGACGCTGGCAGAAATCACCAGTTTGATTAACAAATATCGTGCAGCAAATAACGCATTTTTCGTGATGCCATGAAAAATGCTTAAGGCGACTGCGCTCGCCCTGGTGCGCCCAAATGTGGCTGCACCGAACTTACGGCACATCCTAGACCTCGCATGATACGACTGGCAACAGGCAAAGCAATCAATAGTCATGCGCGTTCACGAGCGCGACGCGATGACGAATAGCTATCTCGTTGTAAACGTTACCAAAGCAATGCCAGAGCGATGATCCTGCTCGTCACAAAAAAAGAATTTATAGGTGCGATAGGCGAAGGAGGATGAGCACGCTCATGGCAGTCACTGCGACCAATAGGAAAAGAATGGCGAAGAAAAGCCCCTTCAATAATCCCGCAAGGCTGCGAAATGATGTGGCAAGCTCTTGCTGCTCCTGGTTGACGGTCTCTATGCTGTTGGCAACGCGGTCCAATCGCTCTTCAATCCGCTTGAAGTTGCGGTCGATCTGTTCGCTCTGGTCTTCCACGCGCGACCGCAGCCCGCGGCTCTCACTTTGCATCTCGCCAAAGTGACGATTGAGCGAGGAAAGATCAGGTCGCTGCTGCAGCGCCGTCTCCCCAACCGCTACGCCGGTAAGGATGGGCAATAATTTGGCTGCATAGGGCAGCAGCGCGCGAAGCTGGGACAGCGAACGAAGATTTGGCAAGGCGAACGTCCTTCACCGCAGCGTGCCGGCAAGTGCAGCCTATCATCGTGCATTGCGCATCGCGACTGTCTCTCCTTATCTATCGACCAACGCCTGCATAGCCGGATCGTACCGCTGCCCCGCCGCCGCCCCACGAGGAACGGCTTGCTCGATTCGGGTAACGTCGCTTGCCGAGAGACGGACCTCCGCGGCCTGCACGTTCTCCACCAGCCGTGCCTCGCTGCTGGTGCCTGGAATCGGAATGACACTGGGCCGGCTCAGCAGCCAGGCGAGCGCCAATTGTGCGGGTGTGCAGCCTTTTTCGCTCGCCAATTCCCGCACGCGATCGGCAACTGCGACATTCTTCGCGAAATTTTCACCCTGGAATCGTGGATTGTTGCGGCGCCAGTCGTTCGCTGCGAGATCGTCGAGTTTGCGGATGCGCCCGGCCAGAAAGCCGCGGCCCAGCGGGCTGTAAGCCACTAATGCGATACCGAGTTCGTGCAGCGCCGGGAGGAGTTCCTCCTCGGGTTCGCGGCTCCATAGAGAATATTCGGTTTGTACGGCAGCGATGGGATGAATCGCATGGGCGCGGCGAAGGGTCGCAGCCGATACCTCCGACAGGCCCAGATGCCGCACCTTGCCCTGCCGTACAAGCTCGGCCATCGCGCCCACCGTCTCTTCAATGGCGACTGTCGGATCCACGCGGTGCAAATAATAGAGGTCGATGCAATCGACTCCGAGACGCTGGAGCGACGCATCGCATGCGCGCCGCACATAGTTTGCACTGCCATCGACGGCGCGTTCGTCACCAGGCCGGCCAAGGACAAAGCCAAACTTTGTCGCAAGCACCGCGTCCGCGCGTCGGCCACGCAGCGCTTTGCCCACCTGTATTTCTGAGACACCGTAGATATCCGCGGTATCCAGCAGGGTGACGCCAAGGTCGAGCGCCCGGCGAATCAGCGAAACGGCGGCATCGTCGTCGCGCACACTGCTGGTGTACACATCCGCAATGCCCATGCTCATGCAGCCAAGGCCGATCGCCGATACCGCAGGTCCCAAACGTCCTAGTGAGCGCTGCTGCATAAGTTCCTTATAGCGCAGGATTGTGAAGGGAGGCGACAGCTCGTGGGCTTAGGCTGTCTTGGCTGTTACCGTCGGCGTCGCGTGCTGCTGCTGCAGCGCATGAATGACAACGCGGCGCATGTCCGCCTCCGGCGCCGGCTTGCCTGTCCATATCTCGAATTGACGCGCGCCCTGATGCACGAACATTTCGAGACCGGGAATGATCGCGATCCCTTTCGCGTGCGCCATGCGCAGCAGAGGCGTCTCGATGGGGTTGTACACCATATCGAAGACTAGCCGCGCACGCAGTTCATCCGGCTCCAGGAGAGAATCCACTTTGCTGCCGTGCATGCCGGCGGGCGTCGCATTCAGCACCACGTCGAAATCGGTCTTCGTCAATTGTTCGCGCTTGAAGACCTTCGCCTTCGCCTGCGTGGCCAGCTCTTTTGCGCTCTCCGGCGTGCGGTTCAGGATGTGGACCTCCGCGCCCTTTTCCTTCAGGCCGAAGACAGCGGCCCGCGCGGCGCCACCCGCGCCCAGCACCAGCACGCGCGCACCTCTGAGCGTGATCCGCCGCTCGAGCGGTCCAACGATGGCGCTGACATCGGTGTTGAATCCGAAGAGGCGGCCATTCGGCCCGCGCACGATGGTGTTGCAGGCTCCGATGCGGGTCGAGAGATCATCCATGCGCGCCAGCGAAGGCAATATTTCCTGCTTCAGGGGCATGGTCACAGCGAGCCCGGCCAGCGGAATACGCTCCGCCAGCGTAAGCAGATCGGCGATCTTGGCGGTTTCGAGTGGAACAAATACAGCGTTGATGCGCTCGCGGCGGAAGGCCGTATTCAGCATCAGCGGCGAAAGCGAGTGCGCGATGGGATGGCCCGCCACACCATAGATGCGGGTTGCCGCATCGATCTCTTCGAAGCGGTAGAGCGAGCGCAGGGTGTCAAGGGTCATCTGGCCGGACGCGGTCTCTTCGCCTGCGCGCCATCGATGCAAAGGTGAAGGCGCTTCCGGCGCGCGCGCCGAGCAGGCGGCTCACCACGCCGGGCTGACCCATCGCCATTGCGATCATGTTGGTGCTGTCGCCGTATTGTGCCAGCAGATCGAGCACCGCAAGATTGTCCGTCAGGGAACGCGCCGTCGGAACCAGCTTGTAAAACTCGGGATCGAAGCGCTGCATCCGCTCGAAGGCCTTTTGCAGGCTGCGGGTATGGGAGAAGTCGTGATAGCTGAGGATGAGCGCGGCGCCGCTGGCACGAATTCGCTTCCAGTCCGCTGGACGCATGGTCTCTGCGGACTCAATCTCCACGTCGATGAGTTGACAGCCTGCCTTTGCGGCGCCTTCCAGTATCTCCGCCTGTTCGAACAGCTCACCCACGAAGTCACCGCCGCCTTCGGTGCGGCGGCACGTCGCAATCACGGTGACATGCCGGTTGGTGGCGAGAAAGGACTTGAGCTTGGGCAGTACCGCCTGCGGCTTGTTCAGTGTGTCCAGCCGCAATTCAAGGAAGGGATTGCTGTTGGAAATCTCTTCCGCGCGGCTCAGCATTTCGTTCGCGGTTGTGGCCGTCACGGAGACGCAGATCTTGCCCATGCGTGAGCGAAGCTGATGGACGGCGATCGCTGGTGTGATGGAGGTCATGCCAAGGTCATGCCCGAACTGCGAAATGGTAACCAGCTCTGCACTTCGTTGCAAGGCGTTCTCTACATTTAAGCTGCACTTAAGAGGAAACGATTCCAAAATGAATGCGACAGATGCAGCAGTTTTGAGCCGACATGCGTGGAGCCTGGCCCATCCCGCCGAAGTAACTCGAAGAATTACCACGGAGCCTAACACGGAGCTCACTCCTGCGGGACTGGAGATCTGGGTTGCTGCTCGCCTGGATGCCCATCAGGCAAGTCTGGATCGGCTGGTCAAGAACGGCGAGGGGGGCGGCGGGCAGACGCTTGAGGCTGTATGGCGGCCATACGACGACGCCATTGCGGCGCTGAGCCAGGCGGGTTCCGAATGCGGCCTGCTGGATAGCGTGCATCCCAGCAAGCCGCTGCGCGATAAGGCCCGGGAACTGGCCCAGCGCGTGGCCGAGGCGGCGACGGCCCTCTCCCTGAACCAGGCCGTCTATAAAGCTTTGGCGTCTGTGGACGCCGCGCAGGCCGATCCAGCAACACAACATTACGTGGAGCGGACCCTGCTGCAATACCGCCTGGCCGGCGTGGATAAGGACGATGCCACGCGCGCCAAGCTGCGCGAGCTGCAGGACAAGGCGACTCTGCTGAGCCTGACCATCGGGCGCAATGTGCAGGAAGGGGCGAACAAGGTCGAGATCACCGATCTGAGCGAGCTCGACGGGCTGCCGGAAGACTTTCGCAAGAACCATCCTCCGGACGAATCGGGCAAAGTGGTGCTGACCACCGACTACCCGGACTACCTGCCGGTGATGACCTTTGCCACCAGCGATGACCTGCGCCGCCGCATGTTCCTGGCCTACAACACACGCGCCTTTCCGGCGAACCGCGAGCTGCTGCTGGACCTGTTCCGGACCCGCCACGCGATCGCGAACCTGCTGGATTTCGCTACATGGGCAGATTTTGCTACCGCCGATCAGATGATCGGCTCTGCGAGCGCGATGAAGCGATTTCTAGAGCGGCTGGAGGCCGCGACACGTGCAGGAGCGGAGCGTGAATACGGCATTATTCGTGATTTTGCGCGCGGCCAAAAGCCCGGATTGGAAGCGATTGACGCGGCCAGCCGCGGTTATTGGATGGAGCAGTACCGGCGGCAGGCCTTTGCCTTCGATTCGCAGGCGGTGCGGCCGTACTTCCCGTACAAGCAGGTGGAGGCGGGGGTGCTGGCGACCGCGGCGCGGCTGTTCAAAGTGGAGTTTCGGCCCGCTACCGATGCCGAGGTATGGCATCCGTCGGTATCGGCGTGGGATGTCTTTGATAATGAGCAGCTTGTGGGGCGGTTCTATCTGGATATGCATCCGCGCGAAGGGAAGGACAAATGGTTCAGCGCGGCGCCACTGGTGCCGGGCATCGTGGGACGGCAGATTCCGGAAGCCGCCTTGATATGTAACTTCCCTGGAGGCGGTGACAAAAGTGGTGATTCTAATGAAGATCCGGGGCTGATGCAGCACTCCGATGTGGTCACGTACTTTCACGAGTTCGGCCACCTGATGCACGCGATTCTGGGTGGTCAGCAGCGGTGGGCGGGGATCAGCGGCATTGCGACGGAAGGTGACTTCGTCGAGGTGCCGTCGCAGATGCTGGAAGAGTTTTTCCGCGATGCGACGCTACTGCAAACCTTTGCGCATCATTACGTTACGGGCGAGCCAATTCCGGCTGAGCTGGTGGCGATCATGAATCAAGCAGGCGCTTTTGGGCGCGCGGACTGGGTGCGGACGCAGCTTTTCTATACCAATTACGCGCTCGACGTGCACGATCGCGATCCCGATGCTCCGGGCGCCGAGTTGGACCTGGATGCGCTGTTACGTGCTGATTATGAACGGTTTCTGCCTTATCGCTGGATCGATGGCAACCGCATGTATGCGAGCTTCACGCACCTTTGCGGCTACTCGTCGAACTACTACACCTATCTTTATGACAAGGTGATTGCGATCGATTTCTTCAATCAATTCAATCGCTTAGCCCTGCTGGATGACCCGGCGACGATGCGGTACCGGAAGGAAGTTCTGAATCGCGGCGGATCGGCTCCGGGGCGCTCGATGGTGCAGGGTTTTCTGGGCCGGGACGAGAGTATGGAGGCCTTTGAAGAGTGGATTGGGGAGGCTTTGGCGGCGGTTTGAGGTGCGTTTTTGTGCGCGAAAACGGCCTTTGGAAACGCGATTTGAGCACGATTGGGTAGTGTCTGAGTTTGTTGGATTGCACCGTTACCAGTGCAAACGCAAGACGGCTGGGTTTTTGCGCTTGACATCCGCGACTCTGTGGCGCAGAGTGATCTGCGTATACTCTAACGTCCAGAGTACTCTTCATGGAGACACGTTATGAATCAGACCGAGATCTTCCGCAGCGAGAGGGCCAGAGGGGCAAGCATCGGAGCCACGATCGTGGGCGGGTTCGGAGCGGCGTGGCTGGCGCTGGGAATGACGAGCGCAGGCGCTCCGTTCAAGATTGCGCTGGCGGTCGTACTTCCGGTGTTTGCGTTGATCGTCTGGCTCGGCTCGACGGTGCGCCACAGGTTGCCGAAGTTTGCCGGCCCGGAGAGTCCGGAGAAGAAGCAGATGATGCGCATCTTCGCGGTGGTGAACATCGTTCAATGGTTCGCGATCTTTGGCACCGTCAACCTACTGCGCCACCTGCACATGGATGGGTGGATCGTTCCCGCGATTGTGCTGATCGTCGGCGCGCACTTCCTTCCGCTGGCGCGAATCTTTCATGCGCCGCAACACCGGACGACGGCGATCGCCATGATGGTCATCGCAGTCCTGGCCATCGTGCTGCCGGTTTCCATGCGCGACACCGTGGAGTGCCTGAGCGCAGGTCTGATTTTGTGGATCAGCGCGGCGGGCGCGCTCTACGGGGCGTTTCGGATGGCGCCGCGGTCCACGCTCGCTCCGCTGAGCGGGCTGTAGGAAGCGAGATAGAAATATGGACACCCCGGTGACGCACGCAACGAGAGGAGCAGCAGAGACGGCAGCGTTGCCCGCGCGCGAGGACGATCGGTGGATGCTGGCTGCGTTCGGCGTGCTCGCCTACATGATCTCGAATGTGCTGCACGAAGGCCTGGGACACGGCGGCGTGGCGTGGCTATCGGGCGCGCGGCAGATCACGGTGACCTCGACTTATATGGACGCAGGGATGGACACACGCTGGATTCTTGCCGCGGGGACGCTGGTGAATCTCGCGTTTGGTCTGCTGGGTCTGGCGGCATTGCGCGGAATGCGAAGGGCCAACGTGCCGCTGCGACTCTTCGTCTGGTCGCTTACCGCGTTCAACCTGCTGCTGGGGACGGGCTATTTTCTCTTCTCCGGCATTGGCGGGATTGGCGACTGGGCGGAGTGGATGAAGGGGCTGTCGCCGATGTGGGGGTGGCGCGCGGGCTTTGCCCTGTTTGGCGCGGTCAGCTATTTCGTTTCGGCGTGGCTGCTGGCGCGGGAGCTGGTGGCGATCGTGGGTCTGGGCGAAGCGCGCATGCGCCGGATGACGGAAGCACGCATGCGGCGGATGACCTGGACGATCTACTTCGCGGGCGGCTCTCACGGCGTGCGTGGCCGGGGTGTGGAATCCGATGGGATGGAAGCTGGTGCTGATCTCGGCGGCTGCATCGTCTTTTGGCGGCGCCTCGGGTCTGCTGTGGATGCCGAGCATCGCGGGGCGCGCGGCATGCGGGATGGATGAAAGTAAGGCGGCCGCAGCGGTGCCGAGGATGCCGCTCGTGTATGTAACCACGGCTGTACTGCTAATTGCGTATGCGTATGGTGGTGCCGTTCCTGGGATCGGGTGTCACGTTTCATCTGGCTGGAAAAGGCTGAGGAGACCGCGATGGGTAGCAACGGACAGAGCTGGCTGGTGGCAAGCGAGGGCGAATTTCGCATCCGCTTCTGGATCATCGCCATCATTTTCTTTGGCGGATTTCAGTTGTATGCATGGGATCACGTGCCGGCTGCGTCGGCCGTGGCCGGTCTGCTGACGCGGGCAGGCGGCAATCCGCATGCGATGCTGACGCTGATCTATTCGATTGGCGCTGCCATGGTCGTAGCGGCTGCCGCACTGCGTACGTGGGCCGCGGCCTACATGAGCAGCAGCGTGGTGCATGACGAGCGGGTGCGGGACCACCGCCTGGTTGCGGATGGCCCCTATCGTCATCTGCGCAATCCTCTCTACCTGGGCATGATCCTGGTGGCGCTGGGAATTGGGCTGGCGGCGAGCCGCAGCGGGTTCGTGCTGATCGCGGTGGCAATCACCTTCTTTCAATACCGGCTGACGCGCCGCGAAGAGGCAGCGCTGCTTGCAACTCAGGGCGAAGAGCTATCGCCGCTATCTCGCAACTGTGCCGCGGATGCTTCCCAGCCTTCGGCCGCGCATCCCTGCGAGCGGGGCGACGGCGCAGTGGGGACAGGCGATTCGCGGGGAACTGTTCATGTGGGCGTTTGCCGCCGCCTGTATTGCCTTCGCGGTGACGGGAAGTACGCGGGTGCTGATGTACGGCTGCATCGTGGCCACCGCGATGGTGCTGTTGATCGACATGGCTGGGTGCGAGAGGCGCGACGAAACCGTTGGCGCAGTGAGTTGGGAAAGAAGAGGAAGTCGACCATGAATGCGAATGAAACATCCAGAGGGCGCGGGCCGCGTGCAGGAGCGGGAGTTGACGGAGCGGATCGCGCTGATCGAATCGATGATGCAGGCGGGGCGGAAGTCGCACCGAATACTGGGGCTGGAACTTTCTTCTGTGGGGCATTGCGTACCTGGTGGCGGTGGCGTGGTCCAGTTTCTGCCGCATGGCGGCGGCCCGTTGCTGGCGTGGCCGATCACGATGATCTTTGCCACGCTGTTGACTATAGGGATCGCGCGCAGACGGACACGCAGAACAAGCCGCGGAGCGAGAAGAGCCGCGCGCTGCAGGCGATCTGGACGGCGATGGGCTGCGGCATCTTCGTTTTCGCATTTCCGGTGGCATGGAGCGGCCACTTTCAGGCGCAGTCGTTCATGGCAGCGATCGAAGTGATGCTGGGCATTGCGCATGTGGCCTCGGGCAGCTTTCTCCGCTGGCCGCTGCAGATTGTGGTGGGCGCGTTGTGGTGGGCGGCAGCGATTGCCAGCTGCTTCGTGAGCGAGAATGGCATCGCTTATGTCTTTCTGGGCCGCGACCTTTGTTTGCATGCATCGGCTTCGGGATCTACCTGATGATCCGGGAGAGCCGGGACAAGGCGCGGGCGCGGGGCGGCGAGGTGCAACATGCCTGAGCTGCCGGACCGGCTGCCGAACGGGCTGCCAGAGCTGGATCCGGTCGTTCACGGGAAGATGCGGCTGGCGGTGCTGTCGCTGCTCTCCGGGGTGGAGGAGGCGGAGTTCACCTGGCTGCGGGCCCAGACCGGCTCGACCGACGGCAACCTGGGCGCGCACCTGCTGAAGCTGGAGGAGGCGGGGTATGTGGCGGTGGAGAAAAAATTTGTCGCGAGGAAGCCAATGACGCTCTACCGCATGACCGAATCGGGACGGGCGGCGCTGGAGCGCTACATTGCGTCGTTAAAGCAGTTGCTGGGAGCGGCGCTCCAGCTGATCGATTGCCGGGCAAGACAAATCTATTTTTGCGAACGGCAACCTTTTCCTGGGTGGAGCGCCTCTTATCAGGCAAGAACAGAGGCTACACTCCAGCAGCAAAGACCATCCTCGTAATGCCAACCTCGTTGTCGAGGGCCTTGCCCTCATCCAGCTTCTAATCTGACAATCCATCCAAAGCCTCTAGAGCGGGCCCGCCGGAAAGCGGGCCCATGCGCTCATTGCTTGGCGGCAGCTGAACGTCCTCGTGCTCAGGTAGAAACCCTCTAAAATCGAGATGCCGCGCAAGATTGAGAAAGCAAAAGCTCCCGAAGCCACGGATATCCGTTGACGGCCTGCTGGCCGGGGTTGGGCTGCAGCATGGGCGGCGGCTGATCCGTCGGGATACGCCCGTTATCAGCGGCAGGAGCCGAACGATCTGGTGGAGACGCCGGCGACGGAGCTGGCGGTTCATCGGGATGGCGCCGTGGAGGTGCTGGCGGTGCCGCGCTGGCAGAAGACGCATCTTCCGCATGCCTTCAGCACGCGGCGGGGCGGGGTTTCGACTGCTTATCGTCGTGAGGAGAAGGCCGGTGAGGAGAGCCGGCGGAGATGAATTTGGGCCTCACGGAGGCGGACGAGCCGAGCCAATGTGCTCGAAAATCGCCGGCTGTTGCTGGCCGCGGCGGCGGCTGAGGGCGCGGACGCTGGTGACGCTGAAACAGATCCACTCCAACCTGACGCGGCGGGTGACGCGGGCGGATGCCGACCGGGTGATGCGTGCGGATGGGCTGATGACGGACGACCCGGAGGTGATGCTGGGCATCCAGACGGCCGATTGCGTGCCGGTGCTGGTGAGAGACAGGCGGACGCATGCGGTGGCCGCGTTCCATGCGGGATGGCGGGGGACGTTGAAGCGCATCGTGGAGGGCGGCATCGGGAAGATGCGGCTGGAGTTCGGGAGCCGTCCGGAGGAACTGGAGGCCGCGATTGGCCCGGCGATCGGGGCATGTTGCTATGCGGTGGGCGAAGAGGTGCGGAGCGAGTTTCTGTCGCAGTTCAGCTATGCTCCGGAGCTGTTCTCGGAGGTTTACGACTCGGACCCGGTGAAGGAGAAGTATCCGCTGCTGTTTCTGACGGCGCGGGCGCCGGGACACAGCAACATGGGGCCGAATCTGCACCTGGATCTGATCGAGGCGAACCGGCGGCAGTTGCTGGATGCCGGGCTAGCGTGCGGAGCGGATTGCGACGGCGTACCGCTGCACGAATTGCGAGCCGGAGATGTTCTTTTCGTACCGGGCGGAGCATGGATTTTGCGGGCGGATGATGGCCGTGCATCGGTGCTGGCCGCACGGGCGGGGCGCCGTTGGCGCAGCTTGAGGGTTCGCTTCCGTTGGTCGCTCACAGCGGGTTTGTGGGCGACCAGGTGCAGGTCCTTCGCTTCGCTCAGGATGACATCACCGCTTGGTGGCCCTTCGGGTCGGATGGGCACTCGGCTCAAGGTCGACGAGAGGAATCTTATTCTTTGGTCGCGGCGCTTTCGCCTGCTCTGGGATTCACCAGGTCGCGTAACTCTTTGCTGGGCTTGAAGTAGGGGACGCGTTTGGCGGGGACTTCGACCTTGTCTCCGGTTTTGGGATTGCGCCCGGTGCGGGGCTTGCGCTGGCGGATGCGGAAGCTGCCAAAGCCGCGGATCTCGATCTTGTCGCCGGCCTGCAGTGCCTGAATTACCGCGTCAAAGACGGTGTCGACGACGACTTCGCCGTCGCGGCGGGTCAAATCTCCAATTTGTGTGACTTCTTCAACGAGATCGGCTTTGGTCATTGTGCGGCGGCTCCAGAAAGTTCACACCCGGCAAGTTTCACCCCAAACGGGTTCACACAAATGCTGCAACCCCAATGATAGATGCGGGATAGCGGCTTCCGTACCAGAAAAATCAATCCATCGCGATTTGTGATGGGTATATCTTGCTGACATTCCTGACGATTCCACACCACACGGAGGAGGCTGGAAGCCTTCTCTGGAATATTATGAAAAAAGGCGCCCTGGAGGCGTACCGTTTGAGCCACCCCCGGTACAGCATTGTTATCCCCGCGTATAACGAGACGGCGCGCATTGAGCGTGCCCTGACGTCGGTGAGCGGCTGCATCCGTGAGCGCGGGTGGGATGCCGAAGTGCTGGTGGTGGACGACGGCTCGACCGACGATACCGCCGCCCTGGTGGAGTTGTGGGGACGAGGGCACCCGGAGGTGCGGCTGATCCGCAACGGGCGCAACCGGGGAAAGGGTTACAGCGTGCGCAACGGCATGCTGCGGGCCGCGGGCGAGGTGGTGATGTTTACCGACGCGGACCTGTCGTCTCCGATTGAGGAAGCGGAGCGGCTTTTTGCCGCCATTGACGAGGGCGCGGATATCGCGATTGGGTCGCGCTGGCTGATCGGGCGGCGCATCGTGCACAAGCAGCCGCTCTACCGGCGGGTGTTTGGGCGATGTTTCAACGCGCTGACCCGGACCATCATGCGGCTGCCCTTTGCGGATACGCAGTGCGGCTTCAAGGCCTTCCGTCATGAGGCGGCGCAACTGGTCTTTGGTCTGCAGCGGATAGAGCGCTGGGGATTCGATCCGGAGATTTTGTTTATCGCGATCAAGCGCGGGTTGCGGATTACCGAGGTGCCGGTCACCTGGGGCCACGATGAACGTAGCCGTATCAGTTACCTGCGAGACGGGATGCAGATGCTGATCGAGTTGGTCTACGTTCGATGGAGCGCGCTGCGGGGACGCTACAGGCGCCAGCCGATTGAGATGATGCGGGAAGCCGCGGTGACGGCGCAGCCAGTGGCTCAGCGGAAGTAATCAGGGTTTGGCTGAGCGGCGCTTTGCGCCGATATGGAGCGGAAGGTACAACAGGTCCTTCACTCCACCTTCGGTTACGTTCTGGATGACAGGATGATCAGGATGCGATCGAGTGCGGCGTCCTAGTAGGGCAGAACAGAGGAAGATGTGACTGGGCGCTGGATGCGCGGGCTGAGGCGCACGGTGCGGTCTTCCACTTGTTCGAGGAAATAGGCTTCGCTACACAGACCACAGAGCCAGAAGTGTTCCATGCGGCGCGCGGTTCGTTCGCTATTTACGGATGCCGGCCGGGTTACGTCGAATACGTAGACCCGCCCCTCGCGGAGGTAATGGAGGGGTTTGCAGCATTGAGGATTCGCGCAATGGTTGACCATGGGGGGACCCTTCGTCGGAAGCTACGGTTTTCCCGTATTCCGCGGTTTACTTGCTGGACTGTAGCTGCATTGCGCGCCGGGAGAGTTGCGCGCCCGATATCTTTTTAGCCTTGCGCTACATGATTAGGATGCTCCTAAAATGCCACAGTTGTCTCTAGAAATCGTAGTCAACGTACACGTTGGGCACTTCAACGATGACTGTAAGCGCAATGCAATTTGAGCCAATGCTTTTGCAGTAGAAGCGTGACCTGTGCGAGGATCACGGGTTGGTTCGGATTCCCAATCGGTAATTGCAGCGCACCTCATCGCAGAGCGGCTTTTCTTCGCGGAGAAGCAGCGTGAGCTGGTGGGGTTTAGCAGAGACCGCAGGAAATCCGCTCCGGCGCCATCCAACTATGCCCTTCCTGCGAAGCACATTCATTGCCCTTTCAAGAAACAAGTCCATCCGCCATTTCTCCGAGGGGTCGGCGATGGGCCGCCGCCTGTCTTCACGCTTCGTCGCGGGCATGCATACAGACGATGCTCTGCGTGCCGCCGCGGCGCTGAACAGCCAGGGGATTGCGGTGACGCTGGATAGTCTGGGAGAAAACGTTCACTCGCCGGAGGAAGCGTTTCGATCCGCGGCGATCTATCACGAGCTGCTGGACGCGATCCGGCTGCAGCACCTGGACGCGAACGTGAGCGTGAAGCTGACGCAGATGGGCATGGACCTGGACCCGCTGCTGGCGGAGCGCATTGTTCGCGAGATGACAGAGCACGCGCGGGAGACAGGAAGCTTTGTGCGCGTGGACATGGAGGGCTCCGAGTACACCCAGGCGACGATCGACATGGTGCGACGTATCCACGCCGAGCCGGGGAACGAGGGGCATGTCGGGATCGTGATCCAGGCGTACCTCTACCGCAGCCAGGCTGACATTGGGTTGTTGCTGAAGGACGGCATCCGCATCCGGCTATGCAAGGGCGCGTACCAGGAGCCGGCGGAGAAGGCGTTTCCCGGGAAGGCGCAGGTGGACGAGAACTTCGTCCGGCTGGCGGAGATTCTGGTGGACAGCGGAATTTTTCACGGCATTGCGACGCACGACGAGAAGATGGTGGAGGCGACGCGCGCCTTCGTGAAGAAGCAGGGGATTCCGCCGTCGGCCTTCGAGTTCCAGATGCTCTACGGGGTGCGCCGCGACCTGCAGCGCGCGCTGGTGGGTGAGGGCTACCGGGTGCGGGTGTATGTGCCGTTCGGCACGGAGTGGTATCCGTACTTCATGCGCCGGCTGGCGGAGCGTCCGGCGAATGTGATCTTCCTGGCGAAGAACATGCTGAAGAGCTGAGGAGCGCGAAGTCAGCGAGCCGGCGAATCGGCCTTACTGCCGGCAGAGCGGTTCCAATCACTGCCGGGCCGGCGGGCCATTGCCACGAGAAACCATGCGGGGGAGATCAGCAGCCAGTTGAAGACCCACAGAGCACTGCTGTTCCACGCCGCGATCATCAACACGGTGATAGTGGCGGCGAGCAGGAATGCCGGAGCGAGCCTGAGCCGAACAGTGCGCATGCCCTGGCGGATGCCCCAGATGGCGGGTATGACGAACAGGAACGAGGAGAAGTTTGCTAGTGACTCGCTGCCGAAATGACGGAAATGATTCGCGAAATAGAGAGCCAGAAACACACCAAGTGTGGCGTTCAACCATAGCGTTCGTGGCGAGAGTGATCCGAGGGTGAAGCCGCTGGTCCAGGACCAGGCGATGAGCAGGAAGATGTGGCAGAGGAGCAGTGCGACCCCTTCATTCCCGGTGGGCGCCCAGCGGTCGACTTTCATGCCCATGAGCCGGTCAAAGGTGCACGTCACGGAGACGGATACGTACATGAGGAGTGTGGTGCTGGGCACGCCGAAGACAAATACAGAGAGCCAGGGGCGCCAGCTTTTCCAGAGCAGTATCTGACGGCGAAGGACAAAGCCGAGTACACCGAACAAGGCTTGCAAGGGGCCGTCGCCGGCTTCGAGCGAATCGCCGAGGACAGCATCGCGCTCGTCGCGATGAAGCGGGCGGGCGGCTAACTCTACCAGAGGCCACAGAGGGGATGTCATGAGAGTCTCTCACTGCGGCCGACCGCCCACGATGCGCCGCTGCTGATACGCATTACCGCGTCATAAAACTCCTTAGCGGCGCGAGTGCCTTTGCCGGTGACGCGAACCATACGTTTGGCGCGTCCGCCACGCTCGGCGGTCGCCTCGCCCATCCAGGTGGTGAGCAGACCTTTGGCCTCAAGCCGCTCGATGGTGGTGTAGAGGGCGCCGATGGAGCACTTTCGCTGTGCGATTTCCTCGATGCCTTCGCGAATGGCCGCGCCATAGGCGTTGTCCCCGAGACGGGCGGCGGTGGTGATGAGCAGGTATTCGAATTCGCCTAGCATGATTAGAGACACATTGTGGTACTAATGGCGGAGCAATGTCAACCGTGGTAACTAGACATTGACCAATTCGCTGCGGTCACCGGGAATCACGTCGAGAAGATGGATGGCGTCGAAGGTGTGCTTCCAGTGAACGATAAGAAATGCTGCGGGCTGTTCATTCAGGAAGAGATCCTGACGTACGAGACACCAGAGGGCGAGAGGCTTGTCGCCGGGCGCGGATGGCGGCGGAGTGTCCGGCGTGTAGCCGAATGCCTGGATGTCGCTGACGGTCTCTCGCTGCACTGACAGCAGGCGATCGAAGGGAGGGCGAGGATCGATCCGGCTGTCATGATCGATGGTCAGAACGCGCTCCCGCAGACGGAGAGGCGGTTGCCCGTGGGAGCGGAAGCGGAAGTGGTAATGGGCAATGGCCATGGAGCCGGAAAACCGCACCGCGCAACTGGAGTCTGTTTCTCCGCTGCCAGAGATGCAGAATGCGCGCTGGGTCAGAGAGTCGCGAAAGCGAAGGGATGCTGACCTCGGAGTTTGCGAAGTATTCCACGCTCATGCGCACCTCGCATTCCGGAGTGCGGATGCGATAGACGGTTTCGGATTGCCGGTCTGAGGGGAACGCCAGCGCTTTCGTCGCCATGCCGGCAGTCGCGCCGGCCGCTGCGAGGGAGCGCAGGAAGACTCGGCGGTCTGGATTCGGCCAGGGCGGATTGGAGAGCGGTTCCATCGTCGCTTTGAAACTCGATTAACTACTACAATGTAGTACTAATGGAGAACGGTGTCAATAGCCGCGTTGACGTGTCGTGGCGCTATGCGGAATCAGAGATGAGTGGTGACGGGGTGGCTTGGAAAACTACCCTACCCTCCCGTTTTCACAAATGTCTGTAGCTTCACCCTCATCGCGAAGAGCAGCTTTTCTTGACTGAAAAGCTGCGTCCATATCTCTTCACTCAGCCAGCCTTGTTTGTGAAAAACGGTCTGGCTTCGCCAGAGTAGGGTTCCCGGTTTGACGGGCGGCTCGTGGGCCGAACTCATGGGCCGAATTTGTTGAGCCGTTCTACTTCAAGCCGTAGACATCGATTTCGCCCTGGGGGCTGGCTACGGTGGTCAAGTCGTGGCCAGTGGAAATGTAGACCTTGCCGTTGGCGACGATGGGCGAGGTGAATTTGATGCCGTAGCCGGGGATGTCTCCGGAGTTGGTGCTGCTGTACAACGCATTGAGGTTCGCTGCGTCGTAGGCGCGGAGGGTTGCGTTGGTGGGTCCCCCGGGGTCTGGTGTTTGCAGGGGTTGGCCTTCGTCGATCATCCACAGGATGCCATCGCTGTTTCCATTGGCCGAGATGAAGGGTGTGGTGCCGCGGGTGTTCTGCTGGATAGGGGGTGTGGTGAAATCCTGCGCGCTCAACGTGCCGCCATTGGAAGGAGAGTAGGCGATGCGGCGCACCACCCCGTCCGATGCGGTCGACGCGGTGGGTGTGACGCCGACATAGATGGCTCCATTGAAGTAGGCGGAGGTACCGAATATCTCGTAGGAGTTGATCATTGCGGTATGAGATGAGTTTTGCGTGGGGATGTTGTCGACGCAGGGAGCGGATGTGTAGGCGTTGAGGAGACCTTGCTCGACGAAGACCGTGGACGCGGCTCCGGCATCGTTGGGCTGCTCTCCACCAAGGCTGGTGGCGTTCACCAGATAGAGCTTGCCCATCTTGCCGCCGCCGACAATCTGGTTGGAGCCGGGAATCATCAGCAGGCCGCCCGCCGCCAGGTCCGAATCCTCGCAGTTCATGTAGGCGTAGTCCTGCGGAGTGAAGTGGTCCAGAAGCTGAAGCGTGGGACTGAACTTCAGGATGGAATCCCCGTAGGACCCTTGGGTTGCATCGTATGGGCCGTTGCCGGTGGAGATGTAGACATTCCCCGCGCTGTCGGCGACCGGGCCGCCGCTGCCCATCCAGACGCCGCCGGCGCCGCCGTAGGTACCTTCGCCGTCGATGTTGGGGCTGGAGTTGAAGACTCCAGTCTGCGTGAGGGTTTTCGCGTCATAGGAGAGCAGCCAACCGCTGTGGCAGCTTCCGACGCCGATATAGAGCGTGCCCTGCGAGAGCAGGAGCGCTGCTCTCTGGACACAGCCCGCGGGCAAGGACACCGTGCCGTTGACCGCGGTGGAATTGGTTCCCGGAACCGAAGCGGTGATGGTGACCGGGCCGTTGAATTTTTGCGCGCCAGTGGTGATATCGAGCGCATTCAGCCGGTAGCTGGCGCCGTTTGCGGAGGATTTCTGAGCCGACACCACATAAATGGTGTTCGATGACGGATCGATGACCGGCGTGGAGGTGACGCCCTGAAGCGGCTTGACGGTGGCGCCGGTGAGCGGTGTTTCGTTAATGGCGGAGTTCAGTAGAGATACCTGCCACAGCGGAGCGCCGTGGAGCTGTCCGCGTCGAAGGCGTACACGCTGTCATTTTCGGTCGCCACGTAGAGCACGTTGTGCTTGGCGCCATTGATGGTGATGTTCGATATGAGCAGCGGCTCGGCATAGGCGTAGCCGTCGATCGGGAGAGAGAAGAGCTTGCCGAAGGTCGAGGACCCGACGTTGGTGGGAGTCAGCGATGTTTCGTGCGCATTGAGGCCACTGCGATTGTTGTCAACGTGCCAGGTAGGGATGCTGACGCCGGTGGCGGCGGGAAGGGTCACGGCGAGCGAAGCATTGCCGCTCGATCCGTTCAGCGAAGCGGTGACGGTGGTGGAGCCGACGGCCACAGCTGTCGCCAGGCCGGTGGTCGCATCGATAGTGGCGACTGCCGGGTTGGCGATGGACCAGGCGGCGGCCGCGGTGACATCCGCGGTGGAGCCGTTGGGATAGGTCGCCGTTGCCGTGAACTGCTGGGTTGCGCCCACGTCGATCGTTGCGGGGTTGGGCGTGACCGAGATCGTCACGCTGGCGACGTTCAGCGTGGCACTGCCACTGATGCTATTCAGCGTGGCTGTGATATTGGTCGAACCGGTGGCGACGCCGGTGGCGAGGCCGGCCGAATTCACCGTGGCGGCTGCCGGAGTGGTTGAGGTCCAGGCCGCCGTGGCGGTCACGTCTTTCGTGGACCCGTCGCTATAGGTAGCGGTCGCGGCGAACTGCTGCGTTGCCCCCACCGTGATGCTGGCGGGATTTGGCGTGACGACGATCTTTGAGAGCGTGGGCGTCACGGTGAGTGTCGCGAAACCGCTGATGCCGCTCAGCGTCGCAGTCACGTTTGTCGAACCAGCGGCGACTGCGGTGGCGAGACCGGATGCATTGACAGTAGCGAATGCCGGATTGGTGGAGGTCCAGGTTGCCTTGGCGGTGATGTTCTGTGTCGAGCCGTCGCTGTAGTTGGCGGTTGCGGTGAACTGCTCCGTCGCTCCAGCCGCGATGCTTACAGGATTTGGCGTGACGGCGACAGAGGAGAGCCGGGGTACATTCAACGTGGCGCTGCCGCTGACTCCGTTGAGCGATGCTGTGATGGCAGTGGTGCCCGGAGCGAGTGCGGTGGCGAGGCCGGCCGCATTGACGGTGGCGACTGTGGGAACGGCCGCGGTCCAGGTCGCCGTAGCCGTGATGTCTTGCGTCGCCCCGTCACTGTAAGTGGCCAGGGCGGAGAACTGCTGTGTCGCGCCGACCACGAGATTCTGAGGATTGGGCGAGACGGAGATGGAGGAGAGCGTGTGCGTCACGGTGAGCGTGGCGCTTCCGATGATGCCGCTGAGCGATGCGGTCACGGCGGTGGAACCTGCGGCAACCGCGGTGGCGAGGCCGGATGCATTGATCGTGGCTACCGCGGGGCTGGCGGTGGTCCAGGCGACGTTGCCGGTGACGTCGGCGGTCGAGCCATCGCTGTAGGTCGCTGTCGCAGCGAATTGCTGTGTGGTTTTTGCCGCGATGCTGATCGTGCCGGGCGAGAGGGCGATGGAGGTGAGGGTCTTTACCGCGACGGGCACGGTGACGGTCGCGCTACCGCTGACGCTATCGAGCGTGGCCGTGACGGTGACGGAGCCCGAGGACCGTGCTGTTGCGAGCCCGGCGGCATTGATCTTCGCGACCGCCGCATTCGAGGTGGTCCAGATGACGGTCGCGGTGACGTCGGCTGTGGAGCTATCGCTATAGGTGGCTTTGGCGGTGAACTGCTGGGTGGCGCCGGCCGCGATGCTGGCGGTGGCCGGGGAGACGGCGATGGCGGTCAGCGTTTTCGCCGCTGCGTCGACGGTGAGGGTGGCGGTGCCGCTGACGCCATCGAGGGTCGCGGTGACCGTGGTCGAACCCGCGGCGACGGCCTTCGCGCCACCGGATGGACTGATGGTGGCGACTTTCGAGTCTGCGTCTGTCCAGGTTGCCGACGCGGTGACATTCGCGGTCGAGCCGTCATTGTAGGTGGCCATGGCGTTGAACTGCTCGGTGGCACCAACAGCGATGCTAGCCGTGCCCGGGGACGCTGCGATGGACAGTCAGTGCTTTGGTAGAACCGCCGGGCGCTAAGGATGACGATCCACCGCATCCCAAACCGCTGCGAGCAGCAGGAGAGAGAAGCAGAGAAAGCGAAACACGAATTGACTTGTAACGACGACAGTCACCAAAGCTCATTTGGGGACCCCAAGACAGCAAAAGAAATCACTATTGCAGGAGAGCGACGCGCCCTCAGGCATTCCATTTTTATGTGACAGATTCAAACGCGGCTCTTCCGTTGAGAAACGGGGCGCCAGCAACTGGGGGGAATGCCAGTAAGAACCAAAGCAAAAATCCGACCAAATGCTACAAACAATTTCGTAACAGTTTCTTGTTCTTTTATGACACGAGGGTAGCTTGTATTTCCTGTGTGACACGGAAAATTGCGAGATCAGTGTAATGAGATGGAAGCTCAGTTTGGTTGTGTAAAAAGCGGCATGCGGGTTACGCAGCCTGGTTACTGCGCCCCGGAAACGGAAGGCGGGGAAGTTACTTCGATGAAGTCCGATCAAAGCGCTGAGTCAAGAAATTGTCGCAATGGCGGATATAAAGGAGATACAGGCCAAGTGGCGGCTTGAATGCTACTTTGCGATGCCGGCAAGGTGAGCGAAGGGCGCACAGAGTGGCGTCTGCCGACGCATGGGGTCAGTGGGGCGTGTAGGGTTCGACGGAGAGCAGGTTATTGAGGACCTGGCGCTCGTGATCGCTGTACATGGAGCGATACGCCGGAGAGTTGAGCACATGCTCGCGCTGCCCGGGCGGCATGTCGCGGAGCACGCGGTAGGCAGCGCGCACCTGCTGCTTGCGCTCCGCGCCCATGTTGTTCAACTCCTGGACCGAGCCGCGTACGGCCTGCCGCCGCTCCGGACTGAGGCGCTCCATGTTTTCATTGCGGCCCACCCAGCGCTGACGCTGCTCCGGCGACATCGCGTCCAGTTGATGGAGGCGATCGATGAGGCGCTGTTGCTGCTGCGGCGGCAGGGCGTTGAATCCCTGCTCGCGGCGAAGCGAGTTTTCCTGGCTGGAAAGAGGCTGGCCCTGATGGCTCTGCAGCCAGGTGCCCAGATGCGGGCCGCCTAAGCTTCCCGGCGGCGGATTGTATGGGCTTCGCGGGACAGTGTACGGGCCTCGCGGGGCATTGGCATACGGGATGCCGGGACCGTATGCAGGACGAGGAACGAAGGAGCGGGGCACGGGCGAGCGGTTGGGCGCGACGCCGGGGTAGGGCGCGGGACGCGCTCCGTAGCCGGGCGGGACGCCGCGATAGGGATGTGCGCTATTCGGCTGGCGTCCATAGGACGGTCCGGCGTATGCGGGATGGGAGGGTTGGGACGGACGTGGCGCCGACATATGCGATTGCGGTGCGGAGTTATGCGGCGCCTGGGGCTGCGAGCCGCCGCCGTGTCCTCCATGCTGCGCGTAGGCAATGGGGAAAGCGGCGGGCGAGAGAGTGAGCAGAAAGGCGGAAAGAAGAAAGCCGGCCCGACGCGCGAAGACATGCCCACGAGAGAGATCACGAGAGACACCGCCGCGCTCAGGCGCGGTGCGTCTGGCTATCGTGCTCTGTCGTGTTGCGCACCGAGGCATGGAGGTCCGTCTTTCTCAATCGAGCGGCGTGCGGCGCCGCCTCCTGCATAGCTTGCGGCAGAGCCATTGCCGCCGGCGAAATCGCCCGTTTCAGAGCGTTCGCTCTTAATTCGTCGATGGACCGCCGGAGTCATCATCGAGATCTGTATCGAGCGAGCTCAACTGCTGATAGACCTGCGCGTTGCCATCCAGCAACTGCAGATCGTGCACGGTTGCGGACTGCTGCGGAGTCGGCGGCTGTGCGCCATGCTGCACCCAGACGGCGGTGCCGCCGCCCATCAGGAGCAAGAGCGCCAACGCTCCGGCAGCGACGGGACGAAGGTGCACGTTCGATCCGTAGAGCAGGCGGGCGCGCATGCGTTCCCACAGGCTGGCCGGCGGGTTGTTCTTTTCCTCGCGCAGGCGCGCAGCCAGCCGCGTGTCGAAGTACGACGTCGGCTCCGGCGCTTCCCAGGCGTCCATCGCCTGCATGGTGGCCTGCAGATCGTGCAGCTCTCGGCTGCAATCCGCGCAGGCAGCGACGTGCTCGCGGGCAGCAGGCGAGGCGGCCGCCGGGTCGAGCAGCAGGTCCGCCAACTGTGCCTCAGCCAGATGCATTTTCGTCGCTTTCGAATCTGTCTTCATGACCGACATGGTGCTACTTCCTCGCTCCGATGCTGATGTTTGAGCAGTTTACCACTGCTTTGGCCGGGAGTTGAGCATCAGACGAACTCCTTGAGCCGCTCGCGTAATGTCTGATAGGCGCGGAAGAGCAGCGATTTGGTGGCCGATTCGCTGAGCTTCAAAACGGCGCCTATCTGTTTGTAATCCAGGTCCTGATATTTGTGCATCAGGACCGCGGTGCGCTGCCGCTCGGGCAGCGCCATGACGTGCTTGCGGATGGCGGCGAGCCGCGCCTCCTGCAACATATTCTGCTCCACCGACGGGGTGGAATCGGCCACATCCGGGCTGATCCCGGTTTCGGGGTCGGGCTGATCGAGATAGACGGCCTGCGCCCCGCGTTCGTGGCGCGTATCCCGCGCATGGTTCACACCCAGGTTGGTCGCGATGCGATAGAGCCAGGTGCTGAACTTGGCCTCCGCGCGATAGCTGGCGCGGGCGCGATAGACGCGGAGGAAGACCTCCTGCGCGAGCTCTTCGGCGATGGCCTGGTTGTGGACCATGCGAAACATGTAATGCACCATCTGCCGCCGGTATTTTTCTACCAGCAGGCCAAATCCGGCTTCATCTCCCGCTGCGACCCGGAGCATGATCTCCGCATCAGATAACTGGCTCCATTCTCTGGGAGCCAACGCTGCCACGACCGAGCCCGCCCGGGCTCTCCGGAGTGTGCGCCGACCTGCGATTGGGGATGGACCGCAGCGGTAGCCATATCCTCCTTAACACTGTCTTCAGCAAAACGTTGCGCTGCTTCGTTGTCTTCTTCGGGGGCAGTGGCGGGATCAGCCGGGCCGTCGTCATCGTGGGCCGAAAATGTCTCATTTTCCGGGGTTTCCGCCTGGTCCAGGATGTCATCTTTCAGGGGGTCATCCAGAGACTCCTCGCCGGCGCCGGGGACGGTGTCGTCCGGTTCGCGGGGGGCATCATCGGCGTGCGGATTGCGGGATGACCGGCGGAACGGCATGAGGGTTATCGGATTGTTCCTACCGTTGCGAGGCGGCGGAGGTCGTTTTGGCGAGGCCTTCCCTGGGAAGGAAGACCATATACGCTACGGCTGGTCGTTTGGCACATACAGGAGAGATGCGTTATCGCATTGTAGATGCCGGAGTTGAGGGGTGGGCAGCGGGAAAATAGCGGGGAGAAAAACGGCGGAGAGCGGCGGACCGGGCACGACGGGTGGCACGATGACCGGCGGTTGGGCCACAGGGCGATGCGATGGTACATTGGGTGAGTCCCATCCCTTGCGGGCGCTTAACTCAGCGGTAGAGTGCCACCTTCACACGGTGGAAGTCGCAGGTTCAAATCCTGCAGCGCCCACCACTGAATCAACAAGTTACAGCCTGAGAAGACTCCTCCAAGGTCCAATAAGGGTCCACTTGGAACGCTGGTGCATCTTCTGCTAGCTTTCCATCGGTGATCTGGTCAACGACTTTGGCTTGGGCGGAGCGAAGTGCGGCCGGGATGGCCTGCGTATACACGTCCATCGTGGTTTGGAACGTGGAATGACGCAGCGATTCCTGCACGGTCTTCACGTCCTCGCCGTTGCCCTTTAGGAGCGTTGCGTAGGAGTGCCGGAAGGTGTGCCAGCCGACATTCTTCTTTATGCCCGCTGCCTTCACCGCTGGCTTGACGTGGTTCTGCATGACCCCACATGGCCAGAGCGGAACCCTACCCTTCAGTCTGGACTGGCAAACACCCAATCTCCGGGCTTGTCGTAAGCACTGGACTGTCTGACAAACTGGAGAGCATCTACCAGGGCAGGATGGATCGGAACGGGACGCCGCGAAGCCTTGGTTTTTAGCTCCGTGACGTTGTTCTTCACGACTCCGCGCTTGAGAGTGAGCACTCCTTTGGCTGCATCCAAATCCTGCCACTGCAAACCGCGAACTTCAGATACTCGCAGACCAGTAGAGGCAGCCAAAAAGACCATCGTCTGATGCACGAATGAGAGCCGCTTGAGAATCGAGCGAACCTCCTCCGCAGTCAGCACGTCGGGGTCTCTCTGCCGTTGCGCACTCTGCCGCACCAGTCCACGGATCGGATTCACCGCTATGAACTGATGGCGCAAAGCGTGTTGGAAGATTGCCGACATGACGTTGCGTATTTTGGCCTTCGTGCCGTCTGCAAGAGTGAGCGAGTGTAGCCAGCGCTCAACTTCTACAGGCTTCATCTCCACTAGGCGAACTGCTTTCCAGCGGGGAACAATCCAGTACTTCAGAAATTCCCGGTAAACATCCACGGTGCCCTGAGTCTTGGAAAGCCGGTTTTCTCCCAATTCCTCGGAGTCGTAGTGTTCTGCGGGGTCGGCCACAGTCATCAGAGCGGGGTGCTTGAGTGTGGTGCGTTCCTTGTTAATGTTTAGTCCGAGATCGGCGACAGCAATCTTGGCTGCAGTCTTAGTCGGATATTTTTCGACAGTGCCCACAGCAATCTTGCGTCGAACGATGCTGCCCGATGCGTCTTCTTCTCGCCACCGGAATTGCCATACATCTGGCCCCCGTTTGCGTTTGCTCTTCGTTATGCTTCCTGTTTGGAAGCTCGCTCGCATAAACATGATTTCTCCTGTCATGCGGGCATGTTGGCTGGCGCTATGTTAGCGTTGTTTACCAGCCAATCGTTCAACTCACTTGCTCGGAAAAACCACTGTCGGCTGATCTGATAGCCGGGGAGTATGCGCGCGCGTGCCCATTTCTGGAGTGTTTTGATGTGAATGCCACCGAGTGCTTCGGCAGCTTCCTCGACTGAGAGAAGTGGTTCAAAAAGGCTGGGATCGGCAGCCGCCATTATGGCATCCACGTTATGCAACATGGGCCACCCCCCGTTCCGCGCAGGCCGGAACGGTGCGCAGGACGAAGGGCGCTGCGATTACATCGGCGCGACGGGATAGAGGACGCTGTATCGCAATCGCGAGTTCTGGCGCAGGAGACAGTGCAGACTCTGCGCGTTTGGGGAAAGAGAGTGGCTCTTCCAAGAGATGCAGGCAAGTGCGTTCCATCGCACAAAGCTGATCGGTCGAACCCAACTGAACTGGCTTCCAGGCGACGGTACGTCCGTCCAGAAGTCCCTTAATCTCTGCCCATTGACGTTGATTACGAGCACCCTTCGGACCTGCGGATGACCGTCTAACCAATAAGCGTGCTGCCGATGCCTGACTGCTTCCAGCCTGTGGGGACGCAACCCGGATAAGTAGTTTCTGCGCGTCATCTGGTATGTGTTGAATGCCATCGTGGATGGCTGCCAGCAAGCCGCTCAACGCTCGCAGGCGGCGAGTGGCAGCGACCGTAGCTGCGTTGAAGTGAAATAGATTTGAGTTATTGTCTTCCAGCGTGACCGCGTAGGCGATCTTTCGCACTGGCTGAGTCGCAGTTGGAATGGCGACTGCTGTAAGTATCCAGCTAAACATATTTGATGGTCCTGTTAGGCCCGACGAGATACGGTTAATCGTCTGCCGCTGGTTGAGGGTGCGGGCGCACCTCTCCACATGGAGAACGCACCGCCTGCGCACCAATTAAGGTGTTTCGGCCAACCGCACTACCTGCCCAAAAATAAATATTTGGCGCAGGTGCGGTGATGAAGGCACGAAATGCCCTCAAACCCGCATAAACACTGTCTGAATCGACAATTCGACCCTATGAGAATCGATTCTCAGGTAGGGTGGAGGCCGTCTCAGGCGCGCAGATATTCGCACCCTTGTGTGCTTCCAGTTATGAGATTGGCCAAGATTCGCCGGCTATCCATGCTTCCAGCCCCGCGGGGGAAGCAATCGGAGTCCGCTAGATACGAGAGTCGCCCATCCATCACCTCATCGACGCGGGCAACTCAGCCGACGCTGTAGATGCAGGCACTCCAAAAGATTGCGACAAAAATCACAATCAGCCACTCCATGTGCGGGAGCATAGCATGGACGGAGTTTTACATCTCGGAAGATTTGCCGTACGTACAATTCGATGATGGCAAGCTCGGATTCCCCTCAAAACAACCACCAAGCGCTTCGCACTTTGATTGATCAAGCGGAGGCCGGATCTAGGGAACTGCACCAGACGGTTGACCCAGCGCATGGAGCGCGCAGATGCGCCTTAGGATTCCCTGCTCGTCCGCCAGCGCACCATAGGGCTTTTACACCTTCACAGCGCTGCGCGATGGCGTCTCAGACCTCAGCAAACGGCGCACCAAGCTCTATCAGGCTCATGTAGACGGCCAGCTACCTAATGACAGCTTGGGCCACTCTTTCGGCGTGCCCAGCGTGAAGCTCGCGCCAATTCAATGGCCGGCCCACTCAGCGCCGCCGGGTTCGCTTCCAGGCCAGACGTTCCACGCCCACGCGCCGCACAAAGATGGGGTTGATGCGGGACTTGAGCGTCGAGAAGATCAACGACAAAACGTGTCAATACAAGAATAGGATTCGCGGCTCCGCAAGGTGAAGGGAATGGACTTCCTGAGCAAAACGAGGCATTCCATGGGAATTCCTCCAAGCAGCCCGTGAACCGCTTTTAGAGGCTCACGACAGGCAGGAGAGGCTTCTCTTCCCAAAGTGAATCGAACGTCACGCCTTAGAGGGCAAGTGATTCTGCTGGCTGACGCTCGCATTCAGCGATTCAGTTGGACACAAGGAGGAAAGACATGGCAAACGTGACGTATGTAGTCCAAGCTAACGAGGCCGCCAGCGAGGCGAGCGTCGCAAAAGTCAACATGAAATTCGAAATCGTCGTTATTCCCGTCTCAGATGTCGATCGCGCGAAGGAGTTCTACGCGAAGCTCGGGTGGCGACTCGACGCCGACTACGACAACAGTAAGGATTATCGCGTAGTTCAGTTCACGCCGCCTGGCTCCGGATGCTCGGTCATCTTCGGCAAAAACGTCACCGGGGCGGCTCCGGGCTCGGCCCAGGTCGCCCTCGTTCTGGTGCTTCTCTATCTGCACTTCCATTCGCTCCCGTTAAGGTAGCCGGCGGCGCTGAGTGGGCCGGGCTCCTGGTTCGGGACCTATTCAACAAACAGGCGGCCGATGTTTTCGGCTGGGCCGCCGAATGATGTAAGCTAACGTCACACTATGACGATGCACGTGTGTTCGATCACTTCGCTATTGACAGTCACTCAGGATGGATGCGGCTCCCAGCTGCGCCTTGAGCTGGCCGCGAAGTGTTGTCGGGCAAGCTAAGTTTGCTCTGGCAATACCCGTAGATCATGTTCGCGGGTTGTCTTCTCGCAGAGCCTGCTTTTCTCTGAGCTGAGCTTTTCAAATCAGCCATTGTCTTTCTGCTGCTGAGTCTTCCTTGACGCCAGAGGCATAGCTACCGGGGACGCTGTAGTTACTGATTCCATTTGAGAGGGAAGGTCATGATAAATGTCAGGCTATTGAGAATACATTATTATCTCGGTGTTGCGATGGCTGTCGCGCTTTGCTTCGGCGCACCTGGCTCTCTGCCGGCGCAGGTCGCCGGAGGCACGATCCAGGGAGTGATCGCGGATTCTTCAGGCGCCGCTATCGTAGGCGCGCACCTGACTATCACAGAAGCCGCTACAGGCACCGCGCGATCCGCTGTAACTAACTCCTCGGGCTCCTATAGTGTTCCCAATCTGCAACCATCTCAGTACTCGGTTTCCGTCACCGCGGCGGGCTTCGCACCCGAAGTTGCCAACAGTATTAGTCTCACCGTCGGCGCAAACCTTACTGTGAACTTTTCGCTGAAGGTGGGCAGCTCTACCGAAGAAGTAAAGGTGGGCGGCACAGCAGCGCAGATTGAGCTGACAACATCGGACATCAGCGCCGTGGTGGACAGCACAACCATGCGGCAGCTTCCGTTGAATGGACGCGATTGGTCCCAATTGATCACGCTGCAGCCTGGCGCCAACGCGGTACGCAACCAGTCCGCGATTGGCAGTGCCGGGACATCGGATGTGAACCGCGTGCTTCGCGGCTTCGGCAACCAGATGAGTATCTCCGGAACGCGGCCGCAGCAGAACAACTACCGACTGGATGGAGTCAGCTTCAACGACTACACCAATGGAGCACCCGGCGGCGTGCTCGGCACGATCACCGGCGTCGATGCGGTGCAGGAATTTTCAGTCATCACGACGAACTATTCCGCCGAATACGGCAAGACCTCCGGTGGTGTCATCAATGCCGTCACCCGTTCCGGAACCAACAATTTTCACGGCAGCGCCTATGAGTTCCTCCGGAATAGCGCACTTGACGCAAGAAACTACTTCGATGGCCCCACGATCGCGCCCTTCCGGCGCAATCAGTTTGGAGGCACGGTGGGAGGACCAATTCTCCACGACAAAACATTTTTCTTCTTTAACTATGAGGGTCTAAGACAAACTCTGGGCGTCTCTCAGGTGGACCGAGTGCCCTCTGCAGCGGCGCGTGCCGGCGTCCTGTCCACAGGCAGCGTAACGGTCGACCCCGCAGTGACTCCGTATCTCGCATTCTGGCCGCTGCCAAACGCCGGTCTCGATCCTTCAGGCGATGTTGGCAACTATCGAGTGGCGACCAACCAAATCGGAAATGAGAATTTCTACACCGGCAAAGTCGATCACCATCTCTCGGATCGGGATACTCTTTCCGGCACATTCCTCTATGTCAGCACCGATCTCACCGAACCCGACGCGTTGAACAATCTGCATTTCGTCAACCAGGATGCGCGGACCTTCGCGAGCATCGAGGAGACACATACCTTCAGCTCTAACCTGCTGAACACAGTTCGGTTTGGCTTCAGCCGCAATCATGCAATCTCAAATACCGCCGATCCCATCAACCCTCTCGCCGGCGATACTGCCCTTGGTTCAGTGCCCGGCAGGCCAGCGCCGTTTCTGATCGTGCCGACCTGGTCGAACTTCTACGGCGGCGTAGGAGGCTTTCCTAACTTCGTGATTGGCTGGAACTCGTTCCAGTTCTATGATGATGCCTTTCTCACACACGGTAGCCATACCTTTAAGTTTGGTTTTGCATTTGAACGCATGCAGTCGAACAATTTCATGCGCTTCACCGAGAACGGGCGTTTTGTGTATGCGAGCGTTTCGGACTTTCTGACGAATAAGCCGCTTGTCTACGGTGTGCAGTTGCCCAGCGGAGAAAGCGAGCGTGGTATTCGACAGACTCTGTTCGCCGGGTACGCGCAGGACAATTGGCGAATTCGGAACAATCTCACCCTGAACTATGGCGTGCGCTATGAGATGGTGACCGTACCGACCGAAGTGCATGGACGGCTATCGACGCTTCGCAATATGACGGACGCGCAGGTGCATATCGGCGACCCCTATTTCAGCAATCCGACGCTCAAGGACTTTTCACCGCGGCTGGGATTCGCGTGGGACCCGTATGGCCACGGAAAGACATCCGTCCGCGCGGGATTCGGCATTTACGATGTGCTGCCATTGCCCTATCTGTTCCTGATCAGCTCCGCGGGATCAGCGCCATTTACGGTTGATCCGACGCTGGTGCATCCTGGCGCAGGAACATTTCCCACCGGGGCTTATGATCTCGCGGTACGCGCTGTGGCCAGCGGTCCGCTCGCGAGTGAGCGAGTCTCCTACTTCGATCCGCATCCGCCTCGCAGCTTCAGTTACAACTGGAACCTGAGCTTGCAGCAGGAGATCCTGTCCAACGGCAGCCTGACCCTGGCCTATGTCGGGTCCCGTGGAGTCCACCTGCCATACCACACAGACGACGCCAACATCGTGATGCCGACGAAGACCAGCGCGGGATATGTCTGGCCTTCGGGAGATAACTACCTGAGCGGCACAGTGCTGAACCCGAACGTTGGAGATATCAACCGTACCTCCTATGATGCCGACTCCTATTACCACAGTCTCCAGGTGGGATATGACCAGCGGCTGAGTCACGGTCTGCAACTCCGCGGATCGTACACCTGGGGCCGCAGTATCGACAGCGGATCTTCGTCGATAGCCGGAGATCAGTTTGCGAATTCTCCTTCCAGCCCACCGCTATGGTTCGATCCAAGGACACGGCGCGGCCTCTCCGATTTCAACCTGGAGCATGATGGAATCATCAGCATTCTCTGGAACACACCCGAGTTGAAGGAGGGTTCATCGGCACTTCGCTGGACGGCGAATGGGTGGCAGGCTGGGACGATCTATCAGGCGGCCAGCGGCGCTCCGTTTTCTGTCCTGATTGCGGGCGACCCGTTAGGGATGAACAGCACCGATCCGTGGGACTATCCCGACCGGGTGAAGAGCCCAAGCTGCAGTTCGCTCGTGAATCCGGGCAATCCGAATCAGTACGTCAAGCTGCAATGCTTCTCCGCGCCAGTCGAAACGGTCCAGACATCCAGCGGACCGCAGCAGCAGATCATACGGCTGGGCAACGCGGGAAGGAATGAACTTTCCGGTCCGGGCCTGTCGAACCTCGACTTCTCTCTGGTCAAGAACTCGAAAGTTGCGGGCTTGGAGAGCGGCAGTATTCAGTTCCGCGCGGAGTTCTTCAACATCCTGAACAAGAGCAACTTTGCGCCGCCGCTCGATACCAACACCATCTTCAATCAGGACGGCTCGGCGGCCGATGGCGCAGGCGTCGTAGATCAGACACAAACGACATCGCGACAGATACAGTTCGGGTTAAAACTCCTGTTTTGAAGGAACCACTGGTAGTCATTTCGCGCATGCGTGCGCTCAATGAGTTGATATTTCACCAAGGAGGCTTTAAGCATGTTTAGAAAAGTGCATCTACGCGCAATGTCGTGGATGGTGGCGCTGGCAACGGTGGCAGGCATCTCTACATCTACCACTGCGCGAGCTCAGGCTACGATTGGAGCGGGAGACGGGAAAAACACCGTGTCTGTCGACTTCTACAAGGTCCCGCCGGGCAAACAGGACGACTGGCTCGCGCTCTACAAGAAGTATCACTACCCCATCATGCAATATCAAAAGGCGCATGGTCAGGTCATCAGCGAAACTGTCTACACAAGAGCGATCCACCAGCTCAGCCCCTCCTGGGATTTCGCAATCGTGATTGTTGCTCCGCCCGCCGACAAGCGGCCGAAGGCAGAATACACACGGAGCCAGCTCATCCGGAAGCTCTTCCCGGATATCGACGACTATGTGAAGGGCGAGAAGGCCCGTTGGTCCCTCACTCTTGATCATTGGGATGAAAGCTGGACCGAGGTCGATATCGATAAGCATCCGTCGCTCTATGAACCGTTCTAGTCGCCGTTCCAGGGCCGCGTCTCATCGCGTCCCTTCTCTTTCAACGCTGACGCCGGATCACTTGAAACGCGGCGCATACGAAATTGCGCCGCGTTCAAAGAGGACTGTCTCCATGAACCGCTGGCCAAATTGTTGGTTGTTTTTTTTGCTCGCACTCTGTCTATCCAGCGGCACTTTCGCAGTGGCCCAGCAACCGCCGCTCGCTCTGGTGCAGACGATCACAATGCCCGAGGTGCCTGCCGGACCCTACAGCGACCACATGGCGGTCGATGTTCAAGGCCGACGGCTCTTTACAACGCCGCAAGCCAACAAGGCTGTCGATGTACTGGATCTCAAGACTGGAAGGGTGCTCCACACCATTCCCGGTTTCGGCAATCCCCACTCAATTTTGTATCTCGCGGATCGAAACCGGCTCTTCGTGACCGACGGAGGGATCGGCTCGCTACGCATCTTCGATGCGACCACGTATCGCGAGATTAAATCCATCAAACTCGAACTAGACGCCGACGGCATCGGGTATGACGACAAGAGCGGCTACTTGTATGTAAGCAACGGTGGCGATGCCGCTGGTAAGGAGTATTCATTCATCTCGATCATCGACACTGCCCGCGAGGAGAAGGTCGGTGATATTCGGATCGAGGCGCCGGGCCTTGAGGCGATGCTGATCGACCACGCGAATGACCGGCTCTATATCAACCTGCCGGAAAGCAGCAGCATCGCGGTCGTCGACCTGCAAAAAAAATCCGTGATCGCCACGTGGCCGCTCACGATGGGCAAGAACAATATGGCCTTTGCGTTTGACCCGGAACGCCATTTGCTTTACGTCGGCTGCCGCGATACAGACGTGCGCGGAAGCATCGTCATCGTCGATACACAGACAGGCAAGGAGCTGAAGAGACTACCGATTGGCGGCTGGGTCGATTCCATGTTTTATGATCCGGCGACGAGCAGGATCTATGCCTCATCTGGTGTGGGCGAAGTATTTACCTATCAGCGACAGCCGGACGGAAGTTACAAAGCCCTCGAACCGGTAGATACGGCGGTCATGGCCAAGACATCGCTTTATTCGCCGGATCTTCACCGCCTCTTCGTAAGCGTGCCTCATCTGGGCGGGACAGTGGCGAAGATACTTGTCTTTAGACCGCAGTAACATCTGACTCGTGAATCACGCGACTGCAGATGGCAGAGCTGACGCCGACGGGCATCTGCTGCCCCGACGTATTTGCTCGCAACCAGACTGGCTCCTGGGCTGGACGGCTACTGTTGCCGCTTGTCCGAAAAACCGGCTATCCGGAAAGGTGAGACCGAACTGCCTGAAAAGTCGCCCTTCCGGAAACTTCAGCGGCTCCGCCTGAATTCGCCAACAGTATCCAATAGGGAATCAGGCCCCATCGCATCAGGACAATCTCCCGTTCGCCGGTGTCAACGTTCAGTCGGATTACAGGCTGCAAGGTTTGCGGGGCGACGTTCCACGACGGTCCGAAGTCGGGCATCACAGGGCCGTGAACCGCGAACAATTCCGCGATCTTCTGCTTATCAGAGCGTCTTGCATAGCGGCCACACACAAACCCATGTTACTTCTCTGCACCGATCTTTCCTTGATTAGATCGGCCCAATGATCCCTTTTGCTACGGCTAACGACGCGCCAAAATTGCGCATCAGATTAGGAGAATGGAAAAGGAGAGAATCATGGCCGACGTAAAGAAATGCGCGAATCCGATTTGTAGCTGCACGACTCAAGACAAGTTTTGTAGCCCACAGTGCGAGGGAGCGAAAGGTACAACAGAGATTGCATGTCAGTGCGGTCACGCGGGTTGCAAAGGGGATATCTAAAAGGCCTCCGCGTTTGAAATGAATTTTCACTTGAGGGAGGAGTTATGCCATTCAAGAGCGAGGCGCAGAGGCGCTACTTCGAAGCCAACAAGAGCAAGCTTGAGAAGCAGGGGGTGGACGTTGAGGAATGGGAGCAGGCAAGCAAAGGTATGAAGCTTCCTGAGAGAGCACCCAAGAAAGCAACTAAAAGGAAGAAGGCTCGCACAGAGTGAACGCCTCGGCCTCAATCTGGTCAAAGTACCCGGCGTCGTCCAGATCCATGAGCCTGAATAGCTCCGTGCGTTCACCGATGTCGATGACCTTTGCTCGTTTGGACATGGCACAAAAACTCCACACTGTGATTATAAGGAATTCGATCCGAGCGACAGCTCCGAGCTTTATCCAGACCGCCTCTCTCGTCTGCTCGCGCAGTAGAGCAACAGGGCCTGCGTCTCCTGTTACCGAGGTAGTCCAATTGTGTGGTTTTCCGAGCGTTCGGGCGACAAAGATGGTTACAATTTCCGTGCATGCTGAGTCCGAAACAATCGTCGAGTTTCTTCAAAATCCAAATCGCATCGGGAGAGCACCAGGGATTCTATGTTGGTCCGGCGAGTAGTGGCCCTTTGAGGCGATCGACTTCCGAGGCAGACAGAGCGCTATCGCTGAAAGGCTTTAGCTACATGCTCTATACCCAAGAGAGTGCTGCGATTCGTTTCGGCAGCTCAGTTGCGCTGCAGGTGCAAGCTGAACTGCGCAGCATCGGCATTGATTCCGAGTTAATTTGATGCAGCTCATTCCCAATTTGGGAAGATAGTCATATTTTCCTCACGCCTTCAGCATGCGATAAGGTTCAATCAAACTTGCATCCAAACGTTTTGGGGTAGATATGGCTGAACCAGAGCGTCTCGTTGCGATGGCGCAGCAGGCGCGTCTTCGAGAATGGATACAGGGACTGGAGAGACGGATCTCGGTCGAGAGACGTTTCAAAGTCCTGACTGCGCTTCGCAGAGAGCTTGAGAAGTGCCGAGAAGACCTAATGGTCTTGGAAGAGAGAATCTCTCGCTTAGATTCAGAAGAATCGGAATCACAAGCCAGTTGAGTTAGCCGTCGCTTTCCGGCCACTCGGGCAGTCGCAATATGTTGGCCACCGTCGGTCAATGTCTCAAGAAGCCCTCTTCGGCCAGGCAATGACGTTGCTCTCTTCCACGATGCAGACCCTAGCGCCGCCGGGCTGTGCAGCGAAGCAATTTGCAACGGCTGTTAAAAGCGCGCGAGGCTGGATTGATCCGAAGCGGACACAGAGGACGAACACGCTCGGATTCCCCTCGTGGACGCGGTCTATGAAGTAGTCCTGCTCTTCGGGGCTGAACGTGTGACCGATAACCGACATCTGGCAATGCGAGGAGAGCTGCACTGCACTGGTGAGGCTGCCTGTCTTTATTGTGCGGTAGCCGACCGCTTCGAGAACCAAGGAACGGCTGTTCTGCAGGTGTTTGTCTCGTGATACCAGCAAGATTGTCTTAGGCATAGGGCACTGTAACGTGCAGTGATTGCGACGAATTGTACGCTTCGTCTGCAAGCGGTGAATGTCGATACCGTGCGTATTTTCACGTGATCAACGTGGATTGGCTAGATTTAGAGCACCGCCACGATTAGATGCTCATCACACAGACAGGGGTGAAGAATGGCATTTGAAGAAAGAGCAGTTCGAACAGTGATTGAAGTGCTACACGACGGAGAACGTGGTTTTCAGTCGCTGAGTAAAGAGATCAAGAATCCCACGGCGAAGACATTTTTTCAGGAAGAAGCCGCTAGACGAGCTGAATTCGCCAATGACCTGGAATCGGCGCTGAGTGCGGAAACCGGAAAGAAGATTGAAGAAGGTGGAACAGCGTCCGGTACGGTACACCGGGCTTGGGGTGAGCTTAAAGGAAAGCTTGGCGGCAGCGATCACACCCTCTTGGAAACTGCCGAGCAAGGGGAAGATGTAGCCAAGAAGGCATATGAAGAGGCCCTTAAGGTCAGGGGAATCCCGTCGTCCCTTGTCAACATCCTGAAAAAGCAGCAGCCTCACATCCAGCAGTCACACGACAAGGTGAAGGCATTACGGGACGCAACTGCCGCGTAAGCATCATCGACACGTGTCTGGGCTCACAGCAACCGCAAGCTGTGGGCCCGTTCCTTTTCCATAATTGAACGCAGAAAATTGACGCAGGGACAACCTTTGTTGGTTGGGGGCACTCAGTATGTCTACGCCGTTCAACATCGAAATTCGACCATGGGTCGCCAGGAGTTTAATGTGCCCGAAACCAATCCGATGAATGCCCTGCCGTTATGGGTGGACAATATCGCCTGTCATGAGGCAGAGCGAATTTACGAAATGATGCCCAGCATGTTCGGAGAGCGAGCGCAGGTGATCGCCCGACTTGAGGCGGGCATTATTGACTTGTTGGCCAACGAAATTATGAAGCGGGCGGCATAGGGACCTCAAGCCGCAGGCTCCGTTCGTTCGCTTTACTGATTCGCTTTGCTCGCCTTTGACTAGGGGGCGTGTTCGAATCAGGACTGGCATTCCGGCAGCCTAGCGCTATAGACTGTGGAAGGGCAAACAAAAGGCGAATGGGTACTTG
Organism: uncultured Acidobacteriaceae bacterium; assembly: GCA_963750845.1. Classification (GTDB taxonomy): domain Bacteria; phylum Acidobacteriota; class Terriglobia; order Terriglobales; family Acidobacteriaceae; genus KBS-83. The sequence goes on along the minus strand of CAVVSP010000004.1, from coordinate 102,942 downwards.
CAATTGATGATGCAGGGTGTGCGCCGAGTTAAGATAACCACCAGGGCCAACATGCCCGCACGGGCCACATTTCTGGCGGGTCCAATTTGAGGTCCAATAACTATTACTGAGGGTTCTCGGAACTTACCGACCCGGACCTTGGATTCCTCCTAAGTCCTTTTGTTTCTGTATTCTGATCCCTTCACACGGTGGAAGTCATAGGTTCGAATCCTGTAGCGCCCACCATTCAGGCAGCCAGTTTTACGCAATATACCGGTTCGCGATATCCGGACCGTCCATCGGGTCCCTTTACTAAAAAGTTAATAAACCGACCTGGAAGCGAGTACTCGCTTTTTTTTGACCTTCGGGCGGAGCACCCATACCGGCGAAATTGTATTGGACCGGGGTGCAGCGGCGAGAGCGTGCGGAGAGAGTGAATGCAGGCGACCGTAACTGTGAGACGAGCGGACACCATGGATGATGATTTCAGCTATCAGTTCACCGTCGAGAATGCAGCGTCCTTCGTACTGCCGGTGGTTGGCGACTACATCGATGTCAACCAGAACGGATCGAAGCGCGTTGTGCAGCGTGATTTTCATTACGTGCGCGACAATGGCGCTTCACGCGTGGACATTACTTTGTTCGTGGAATGACTAAATTTTAGACGCGTCACTGGATTTGCTCATCCCAACTACATGGCGAATCGTGAGCAGTACGAGCGCGGCGCGGTGAAGACGGCGAAGCAGCTCGGTATTCGTGCACTCCCCCCGGATATGCCTTTTGTATGCGAGGTTCGCGAGGTGTCCCGCTGGAACAACGCCTCGGCAAAGATGCAGCGCAGCGTTTCGATCGAGTGGCGATCGCACGTGATGCGCAACGGCAGGCAATACGTCCTGCCCGCTGACAACGGACAACGGTTGTATTTCGAAATCCACTCGCAGTCGTCTGCTGCCGCGTAAGACGTCAGCGCGTATGGATGGTGCCGAGAGGCCTCGATATTTTCCGAGGATGCTCTACGAGTGCCAGAGAGCCCACCACTGCCCGTTGCAGTCGGCGGAGGTTCCATCCCAGGGAACGGCGAGATCGAAGCCTATGTCCCAGGTGATTCCGCTGGTGTTGCCCTGACTGCGGCCTTTCCAGATGGTGACTACCGGAGTGTGCGGGGCAATCTGCACCGTGGCTTGCCCGATGGGCATGGGGGCGAGCACCTGGCCGCCCGAGGTCGCGACCGTGATGGCGCCAAAGAGGTACAGCTCTCCCGGGATGCCATTGTTCACTGGATAAAGTGCGAAGTTGATCGAATCGCCGGATGGAAGGGTGAGTTTGTCCGGCGCGTTTGCCGGCAGAAGCCACATTCCCGGGGCCGGCGTGGGCTTCCAGTCGGAAGAGTTCTGTGTGGTGAAGAAGAGCCGAAGGTCGCCGCCGCAGTTGCCGGGGGCCGACCCGTAGCGCAGGGTATAGAGAAGTCTCATGGAAAATTCCCTCCTGAAACCGTGAAGCGGGCGTTGCCTGGAAAAGAATCTCGGAATTGTATCAATATTTTCTGAACGCCATTCCTCCACGGAGTTGCCAGGCTCTGCGCGCCTATGCAGCCGATCCTCGTGTGCGACTGCGTACCGGGCGAGTTTGCCGAGCGCGGGTGAGGTTAGTATGGCTACGCCTCCCGAGAGAAGAGGCCGACCTTTGCGAGGGGGCATGTCCCGATGGCTGCGTGGGGAAGAGGCGGGCGAAGCCACAAGCTGAATCAGCGATTGGAAGAGCAACGGACGCTGGGGTTGCTCAACGTGGTTGTGGCCGTGGCTGTTGCCGCTGTCGGCTATACGGACTGGCTGGTCGTCGCCAATGTCTCGCTTGGCTATCTTTATGTATTGCCGATCGCGCTGAGCGGGCTGATCAACCCGTTGCCAATTACGGCCGCCCTGGCCGTCGTGTGCATGGTGTTGCAGGACATCTTCGGGCCGCCGGCGGATTCGCTTCGATTGCGGATTGTCCACAATGTCATCGGCGTGGCCGGCTTCCTGATCGTGGCGTTTCTGGTGACGCTGATCGCGAAGCAGCGCGATCGCCTGGCGGCCCAGGTGCGGCAACAGCGCGATGCTTATGAGCACGATCTGATTCTGGCCGCGCAGGTGCAGAGGCGCGTTTTGCCGAAGCCGCCGACGCTGGCCGGTTTCGAGTTCGCCGCGGTGATGCATCCGGCGCGGCTGCTGGGCGGCGACTACTACGATTTTTTCCGAATATCCGAGGATGTGGTGGATGTGGTGATTGCCGATGTTTCCGGCAAGGGCGCGGCGGCCGCCCTGCTGATGCCTTCGCTTGCGCTGGCGCTGCGCACTCGCGCGCGGGAGCTGAGCGGACCCGCCGCGATCGTCAAAGATCTCGACGAAGCGCTGAAGCAGATTACCAATTCAGCGACATTCGCCACCATCTTCTATGCGCGGGTGCATGCGGCCAGCCGAACGCTGGAGTACACGAGTGGAGGGCATAACCCGCCGCTATTCGTGCGTCGCAGGACCGGCGCATGCTGGCTGCTGGAGGAAGCAGGTCCCATCGTGGGGATTCTGCCGGACGCGCAGTTCGCGAATACCGTGGTTCCGCTGGAGCAGGGCGACATCCTGACACTCTTCACGGACGGCGTGACCGAGCAGGAGAACGATCACGGTGAGGAGTTTTCGATGGACCGGTTGAAAGACGTCGTTCTCCGCAGCGAAGGGGAGTCTGCGAGAGGCGTGGTGGTGAATGTGGCGGAGGCTGTTTCCACCTACGCGGGAGCGTGCGAGCAGGCGGATGACCTGACCGTGGTGGTGGTCAAGGTTCTGTAGATCCGAACCATGCCTGGAAGAATAGGCGGCCGGCGTTGTGCCTTAAGAGTCCTTCAGAACTTGAGTGTTTGAAAGCTCGATTTTGTGGATAAGGCGAGCTGGATCGGGCGTGGAGGACCGCTCGGCGGCACGGTGACTTCGACCCACAACTCCTGTCCCTGCTTGAGCGGGAACGGCGACCGCGCGCGATCGGGAATGAAGAATTCCGATGAGGTTGTCAGGGTCGCGCGGTCGCACGGCCGGTCTTCGGCGAGCATCAACTGGAATGCGTCTACTGGAGACTTCGGGTGATCCTGAATCACGGGCACGAGGTGGCCGTTTGCAACGCGGAGTGAGACAGTCCATCTCCAGTAGCCGGGCATCTTTCTGGCGGGGTGAACACCATAGGCGGGATATGACTGGAAATGGGCTGGATCGCGCGGCAACTGACATGCGTCCACGAGCAACTGCAGGGCGAGGTATCGCCCCCTGAAGGGCAGATTGGGATCATATTGCGTGGCGCGCGACCACACCCGCGGACAGTTTCTGCGCTCATAGAGATACTTTGCTGCCACGCTCGAGACCACGACGAGCTGCAGGAGCAGGAGAAGCAGGGCGGCGCGGAGTCGAGTCATGCGGCAGCTCCGGCGAGGTTGCTGATCAACCTGCGCCTCGTGCGTTCGAGGAGCCAGCCGCCAGCCAGAAAGAGAACGCCGAGCATGATGAGTCCGAGCGAGCGCCCGAGTTTATCCATCACGCTGGAGAAGTAGAACCACATTACGGTGGCCGCGAAGGCAATGACGCCGTAATTGACAAGGTTCTTGGCCGAAGTGCGTACGCCCCACCAGACGAGGAACACGGACGCGGCGGCGACGATGGCATACGCCAGGAGGCTGGGACCGGAGTGTTTCCAGTTGTAGCCGGTCATGTCCTCGGTAATGGTGGTTTGCGCCCATGGCAGAATCGTGGCGACACATCCGACAACAAGCATGGGGACGGAGCTTCGCCGTTCCAGGATGAAGTCCGCGACGATCACCGCAAGCATGACGCCGAACGCAGCCAAGCGATAGGAGAGCGGGATGAAGCCCCATGGCTGGCGAGCGTAACTCGCGCTCTGCCATCCCTGGGCGAGGATGGCGATCGATATGGGAAGGAGAACCGCGCCAAAGCCGAACAGGATGCCGGCGAGGGCGCGCCGGCGCGAATGCAGGAAGGCGGCCAGATACAACGCGGCGACAACCGCCGCCATGCGCGCGAAGTAGGTTTCTGCACCGGCGTATGGACCGGCACGATCGATCCATTCGGAGAAGATCCATGCCGGAACGAGCAGAATCGTGAGTGTCTGCTGAAACTGGTCACGCAGCAGCCACCATCCTGCAGCCGCACACAAGGCCCAGAGAAGCACAGCCGATGGCCAGTGCTCCTGCATATTGAAGATTTGTCCAACCAGAGCGATTGCCGCGCCGGCCGAGACGGTTCCCAGGGCGTGCATCGCGGTGGCAAAGCCGGCGAACTTCTCCCGCGCCAGGATGCCGAGCCCATGGAAGAAGATCAGCATGAGGAGGACCAGGCACATGCGGCTGAGAGGAGAGAGGGTGCCCCAATGTGCCGCCACGAAGAGCAGGACTCCAGCACCGAGGAGGATGGCGCCGAGGATGAGCGCCAGCAGGACCTGCCACTGACGGCCGCCGGGCCGGAGCTGGGCGCGTTCGTAGCTGCGAATCGCGGTTGCCGTGGCTTCGTCGAGCAAGCCCGCGCTCTGCCAACGTGCCAGGTAGCGTTCCGTCGGGTCCATGTTGAGTGGAAGTAGAGCAGAGGGGAGCGGGCGAGACAAGCGGATTCGCGGGTGGAGAATCCTGCGGTCTGTTCGAATTTCCCGTTGCGGGATGATTTGTGGCGGCTGCCATCCCGACTCGCTGTTCGCGAAGGCTAGAGGTATCGATGGAAGATATTATTCCCGGTCGCTAATACGAACGAAAACGGCCCGACATGTGATGCCGGGCCGTTGTTCCCGCTGGCTTTTCAGAACTGGTATTTCAGAGCGAATTGAAAGAGGCGCGGATTGTAGTTGGCTGAGGTGTTGGTGATTGTCCCAATATTGTTGGGTGATACCGCATAGACATCGGGATTGGCCGGGTCCGGGTTGGACTGCAGCATGTTGTTTGACGTGTTGGGCGGAATGGCGAAGTTCGTGGTATTGGCGATGTTGAAGCACTCCGCGCGCAACTGCAGGAAGGTCTCGCGGGAGATCGGGAAGTTCTTGAACAGCGACAGATCGACGTGGCGGTAGTGCGGACCGTAGAGCGGGTTTTTGCGTTCTGTGCCAAGAGTGCCTGAGGGCTGCGGCGCGAAAGCGGTGGGGTCGAAGAAGCGGCTAATGCTGGGATTGCTGAGGTTGGCCTTGCGGGGTTGATTGGGTCGATCGTTATGGTTTCCAAAGGAAGTCGTCGCGATCCGAGAGGAGTTGGTGACGGTATGGAAGTTGTTGCTGCCCGACTTGGTGATGATGTTGATGACGCCGCCGGCTGTCCGTCCCACCTCCGCGGTGTAGGTATTGCTCTGGATGCTGATTTCGCTGATGGCTTCGATCGACGGGCGGATGCCGGTGGTGCCGATGATGCGCTCATTGTTGTCGAGGCCGTCGATCATCCAATCATTGATGGTGTCGGACTGGCCGTTGACGGAGATACCGGAGGTGAGACGGCGATCGTCGGGCCGTCCACCGCTGGACAGACCATTTGGCGGCCCCTCGTTGGCGCGTGGGGCCAGTTGCGCCAGGTTGACGTGGTGCCTGCCCTGCTGAGCCGCAAGTTACGACTCTGCGATGAGGAATGGCAAGTGCCGAAGCGTCAAAATGAACTGTGGCGGTTACCTTAATCGTTTAACTGACTGGCTGGCGTGTTTCGCAGCAGACATTCGATTGCCTGAAGCCTCGATCCCTCTATGACTTTCGATCTTATGAAAACGTAACGAGAGCGGTTCCCTTGATTGAGGGCTGACGCATGAAAGGTGTTCGCTTGTTAATCGGGACGGCGCTATGGGTGGCGGTCCATTCGAAGATGGCTGGTCGTAGTGTCCGAGGGCCGAGTCCGGAACCGCCCGTTCCGACCTACGCTTGAGTCTTCAGCGAATATTTGATGAGGCAGTACAGTGCACGGAATCCATCTTTCCAGCCGATCTTTTTGCCTTCTTCGTACGTGCGGCCCCAGTAACTAACTCCCACCTCATAAATTCTCAATTTCCGGCGTGCCACCTTCACCGTAATTTCCGGCTCGAAGCCGAACCGATCCTCCTCAATCGGAATTGACTGGATGACCTCACGGCGAAACATTTTGTAGCATGTCTCCATGTCCGTGAGGTTTATGTTCGTCAAGCAATTAGAAAAGAGAGTGAGCAGCCAGTTGCCGACTGAATGCCAAAAATAGAGGACCCGGTGCGGCCCGGCTCCCAAAAAGCGCGAACCATAGACAACGTCCGCTCTACCGGCGCAAAGGGGCTCAAGGAGCCGGTGAAAATCTGCAGGATCGTATTCAAGGTCAGCGTCCTGGACGACAACAAAATTTCCAGTTGCCTCTGAGATTCCCCGGCGCAGCGCGGCTCCCTTGCCCATGTTGCGCGACTGAACGAAAACACGCAGCTGCGGATATTTGACCTCAAGCTCTCTCAGAATCTCAACTGAACCATCGCCTGATCCGTCATCGACGCAAAGCAGCTCGATCTCCAAAGGCAACGAAAGAACACGCTCGACCACCGTCCGCAGCGTTGCGCGTTCGTTGTAAACGGGCATAACAACAGACAGCTTCACCGGAGTATCAGTCGTATCTGGTGCTATCGCAGGCCAATTTGCCATAGCGTGATCCTATCCGCCGCTGCTTGCTGAAGAGTTTATCAATTCGGTTCCCGATGGAGACCCGGTCTTCCGTACAGGAAAGTCGCCGGTCACAGATCATTGAGCTGATGCAGATCGTCTCCAATCGACGAGACGATTGCGGCGAAGTCAATGCCAGATCTCGATACCAGAAAGCAGGCGAAAGCATCATCATCTTGAAGGCGGCCCAGCCGAGAGGCTTTCGCTCAAGGTTGATAAGTATCTTGAGGTTGGAGTCTGTTCGGCATGAGATCCGCCTTCGCTGCCTTCCTAATCTGAACTGCCAGATATATGACAATTAGCAGTCCTAGAATTGGAAGGAACCGTATTGCCGGCTTGTTGAACTGTCGGGCGGTAAGTTCAGTCCAGAGATTCAATCCGCGAAATGTTCGATACCGCGTTAAACTCAATTCCCTATGACCTGGGATACCAAGTTCAGAAGTGTCATATAGCTCGTTATGCAAAATGAGCTTGTGCTCAAGAAGTAAGTAAGCGGCCACATAGTCGGAGGGAGCGGCAGTCTGCTCCGCGTGCGTGAGCAACCCTTCCTTGATCACGTGGATTTCCTGATCTTTGACCAGGACGCCTGGTATCTGCAAGATGATCGCGATCGAAGTGGCTAAGGCAAAGATGCCGAGACGGCGTCTAGATTGCGCCCGCTGAAGCAGGAATGCGCCTGGCAATAGCCAGAGTGGAATGGTGGGAACAAGTAAACGAGGCCCCCATGACCATCCTCCGAACCATGACCACCATGAGGCGGACCAGATCAGGTTCGCGACGATCAGCGCCAGGCAAAGGATGGCCTCGGCGCGGTATCGCCTGAAGAAATCCTTCCAGCCCAACACACCGAGAATGAGTATTGGGCAAAAGACTAACAGTCCTTTGTCAAGGGAAACCAGTAGCTTTGGGACGGTACGCCACATCTGCGAGGGAAAGAACTGCCCAGATTCGCTTCCATATCCGGATTGCAGTGCGCTGCCGAATCGGACGACATTCAGCCAGGCCAGAAAACCAGCAGGCTAGCAGGAAGGGAAAACTAAATGAAGCCAGCATTTTTAGCCGGTGCCGCAACTCCAGTGGCCGCGTGAACAAGTAGACGACGAAAATTGGAAAAAATACAACATAAATCAGCTTAACTAAGACCAACCAGGCGAACGCTATACCTCCAGCGACCAAAGCGCGATTATTTTGTCGCACCGCGCCGTATACGGCTAGCGTCAAAAGGCCCATTTGCATAGCTTCGCTGCAATCAGACACGGCGTACGGCCAGGTCAGGCTGCCGAGGCCGAGGCCCACCAGCAAGACAGCAACGTATATTTCTGCAATGCCAAATAGTCGAAGCAGTTTCGCAAAGAAAACCAGTGTCAATATAGCGAACGGAATATTAGCGAAGGAGATGAGAAACCAATTCAGTTCCTCAGCAGGCAGTCCGGTCGCCCTGGCTAAGGGTTTGGCGATGGCAACGATCGGAACATAGTACAAGGCAAGACCAATTCCGTACTTGGAGTAGTTTCGGCCGTCCCGCCATGTCAACGTTCCTCCTTCACCGTAGGGGATATCGAGCTGGCCTCGCTCGACGATTGCTTCTGCTGTCTGTAGGGAGAAGGAGGTGTCCGAAACCTGAAGATAGCCTTTCGCTGAGAATACGTAAATCACCAGGCACATCAGAAGCAGATACCAGCGTGTTCGGCCCGGCCGACAAAATGGCGACGCTGCTTCAAGCACTACGGCTCTCCGTCAATTCAGATCTAGCGCACGAGATGCTGTCGTCAGTGACCTGCTCTCGCAAAACGCAGGGGTGTGTAAGTGGAGTTTGGAGGAGTGTATCTCAACTCCGGAGCAGCGTGTCACTTTATGGAGATAATGGCGAGCTATCTGGATCGCTCCAGGACAACGGCGGTGCTGTCGTAATCGTCGCGTAATTCGAGCTGCAGGCCGTGGCTCATCCAGTAGCTGCCACTGGCTTCCTGCTGGGAACGGAGTTGTTTCGGATCGAGCGGGCGCAGGTGATAGATGGCCTTTGGGTCCAGACCTTCCAGACGCACGAGCGGATAGGGATCGCCGAAGTGCTGCGAGTGGAGGTACGCGAAGACCACCGCTTGTGTGCCGTCCGCTGATACGTATTCGGTAGCGGCGCGGTCGCTTGGAGCGCCGGGGCGTGACGGCGCGATGAGGCGATACTGCAGGCCCTGCTGCACGGTGGGCCGGATGGATTTGTAGAACGCGACCAGGTCTTTCGAGGTGGCCATGTCCTCCGGCGTGAAGTTGTTAAGGTTCGCGCCGATACCCAGCGAACCTTCCATGGCTACCAGGAAACGGAACTTGAGGGGTGTCTTGCGATTGGGAGCGTCGGTGACCCAGGCCATCATTACGCCGGGGGTGTAGGCGTGGGTGAAGCCGTCCTGGAGAGAGAGCCGGTCGAGCGCATCGGTGTTGTCGGAGGGCCAGACCTCTTCGGTGCGACGCAGGATGCCGAGATCAACGCGACCGCCGCCCCCGGAACAGGACTCGATCTCGAGCTTGGGATGCTTGGCGCGCAGGCGATCGAGGATGGAATAGAGATTGTGTACGTAGGCGACGTAGATCTTCTTCTGGTCGGCGACGGGGACAGCATCCCAGCCGGGCTCGGCCCAGTTGCGGTTGTAGTCCCACTTGAGAAAGTTGATGTCGTTGTTGGAGACCAGCTCATCGAGCCAGTGGAAGGTGTACTCCCTCACGTCGGGACGGGCGAGGTTGAGCAGCAGTTGATTGCGGCCTTCGGTGCGCGGGCGGCCAGGAAAGTTCATGGCCCACTCGGGATGCTTGCGGTAGAGATCGCTGTCGGGGTTGACCATCTCGGGCTCGACCCAGATGCCGAAGTCCATGCCGAGCTGGTGGACGCGGTCGATCACCGGCTTGAGGCCGTTGGGGAATTTCTGCTTGTTGACATACCAATCGCCAAGGCCGGCGTGGTCGTCCTTGCGCTGACCGAACCAGCCATCGTCGATGACGAAGCGCTCGACGCCGAGCTGCGCTGCCTTTTCTGCAAGCGCGATCTGGCCGGATTCGCTGACGTTGAACTCGGTGGCTTCCCATGAGTTATAGAGGACGGGGCGGAGCTTGGGATGCGGCGCGCCGGGCAGGATGACGCCCTGCTGGAAGCGATGGAGGATGCGCGAGGCTTCGCCCATGCCGCCATCGGTGAAACCGCCGTAGAAGGGAGGGGTGGTCAGTGACTCACCGGGCGCGAGGCGGTAGCCGAAGTCGAAGGGATTGTAACCGCCGGTGATACGAACCTGATGGAAGGCGCTTTGCTCCATGGTAATGCGCCAGCTTCCGCTCCAGCCCAGTTCGCCGAAGTAGACCGGCCCGTGCTCTTCGTCCTCGGCGTCGGGACCTTCGAGGGCAAACCACGGATTGGCCTGATGGCTGGTCGAGCCGCGGCGGCTCTCGATGACTTCGCTACCGACATTGAGCGAGGCGGACTGAAGTTGCCATTCGCCGGCCCAGCGGCCGGTGAGCCAGTGTGCGCGATAGTTGCGATTTTCGAGGTTGGGAAGGCTCCAGGTGGCGCTGGCGGCGTCTTCGAGGACGACATCTTCTTTCGTCTCGTTGTTGATGGTGGACCAGCGCTCGAGGATGCTCTGCCCGCTATAGACGCGATAGAAGAGGTGCACCATAAGCGGCTGCTTGATGTCGCGCATGGTGATCTCGAGCGTCTGGCTGTCGGCATCGTGCGTCTGGTGCTGATCGACGTATTCGAGGACGAGATCGCGATTACCGCCGGCGAAAGTAGCTTTGAGGTCGGGTTCGGTGAAGAGGCCCCCGCCCCAACCGGCGTACTCCTGCGGCGTGGTCGTGGTCGGGAGATCGAAGGACGCGCGCTCCGGCAGACTATGGATGGCGTGGATATCTTCCGCGCGATCGATGCGCGGGCCCCAATAGAGCGACTGGAGCCAGTTGTGCTCGTCGACTCCCATGGCATAGGTGAAATCGCCAGCCTGGATGATCCAGAGTTTCGCATCGGGACGATATTCGATGGATTGAGAATGCGCGGAAGGTATCGCGAAGAGTGCGGCGAGCGTGACGGCGGAGGCAGCGGCGCGAAGGGACACGGGGATACTCCTGTGTATGACGCTTCACAGTGTAATCGTTTACGTACCCGGTGGAGACGATTTTGCGAGACGGGCGAGCGCGGCGCCGGTAACCCGCATGATGCGCCAGGACTCCAGCATGACGGCGCCGCGGCTGCGGTAGAAGTCGATGGCCGGGGTGTTCCAATCGAGGACATCCCATTGCAGGCGTCCGCAGCCGCGCTCCATCGCGATGGCGGCGACGCGTTCCAGAAGCGTTTTGCCGATGCCGCGGCCGCGATGCGACGGCTGCACGAAGAGATCCTCCAGATGGATGCTTGGACCGCGCCAGGTGGAGTAGATGGGAAAGTAAAGAGCAAAGCCCGCGGCTTCACCCTCGTCGTCCGCGATGAGGCACTCGAAAAGTGGCTGCGGCCCGAAGCCATCGCGGCGCAGTTCGGCTTCACCGATCTGAACGGCGTCAGGCTCGCGTTCATACACCGCGAGTGCGTGGATCAGGGAGAGGATGGCGGGAACATCGGATTCGGTCGCGAGGCGGATGTGCATGGCTCGTTCCTGCGTGATACGTGTCAGCAGTGTACGGCGACAAGTGGGAGAATCCCCCCGAACAAACGAATGCCGGGGTTGAGAGCCCCGGCATGTTGTAAGCGAAGATGAGGCAGCGGCTAATGGACGCGGGCGAGGAAGACGCCGAACCAGCGGTGTGGATCGGTCCAGTTTTCGACTACGGTGAACCCGGTCTGTGCCAGCAGGTGCTGCGCGCTGTCGTTGGTGAACTTGTAGCTGTTTTCGGTATGGATGGTTTCACCGCGCCGGAAGGCGAGGGAGAGATCCAGCGAGGGGATGGACACTTCGTGCGCCATGAGGCTTTCGAGGTGCATCTCGATGCGGGAGTGCTCTCCGTTCCACCGTACCTTGTGGCGGAACTTCATGAGATCGAAGTCCGCACCAAGCTCGCGGTTGATGCGTGCCAGTACGTTGCGGTTGAAGGCAGCGGTGATGCCGGCGCGGATCATCGTATGCGGCAATCAGGGTGGGGATGTCCTTGGTCATATCCACTCCGAGCAGCAGCATGTCGCCGGGCGCGAGCTGGTTGCGAATATCGCGCAGCAACTGGGACGCGTCGGCGGGTTCGAAGTTGCCGAGGCTCGATCCGATATAGAGGACGAGACGGCGCGTGCCGTCAGTGGGAATCTCACCGAGGCCTTCGGTGTAGTCGCCGACGCGCGATTCAAAGGTGACGCCGGGGATGGCGGCGGTCAGGTTTTGATGCGCCTGATGCAGCGCGGACTCGGAGACGTCGATGCCGTAGTAGGTGACGGCTTCCTGGCGGCGCACCGCGGCTTCCAGCAGCAGGCCGGTTTTGGTTGCGGTTCCCGCGCCGAGCTCAATCACGGTGAGGTCGCGCTGCAGGCCGTGGGGAGTGGGCGCAGCTGCTGCCGCGATGATGGCATCGGCGTTCGTCTGGAAGATAGCGCGTTCGGTGCGTGTGAGGTAATACTCGTCCAGTTCGGTGATCTGTTCGAAGAGATGCGATCCTTCCTGGTCATAAAAGAGCCAGGGGCTAAGCGTGCGCGGCCTGCTGGTAAGACCGCGATACACCTCGGAGCCGAGCGATGTATAAGCGACTTCGGGCAACTGGGGTAGTGTGACTGCATTCATTAGGAAAAAGCTTTCCCCCGGATCGGAATGTCTTGTGGCCGGGATGATGAGTCTTGCTGTTGATCCTGCGCCAGGCGGAAGCCGGCAAATTGCCAGCGCGCGGCAGGCGAGAAAAAGTTGCGATAGGTGGATCGGATGTGCGAACGAGGTGTGACCGCGGAACCACCGCGCAACACCATCTGGTTGGACATGAATTTACCGTTGTATTCGCCGAGCGCACCCGCGGGCGCGCGGTAGCCGGGATAACCAAGGTAAGCGCTGCGGGTCCACTCCCACACATCGCCGAAGACTTGATCGAGGTCAGAGTCGGGCGCGGCCACTGGATGGAGCTGGCCGCTCTCGAGCATATTGGCATTGGCAGGAACGGCCGAGACGTGCTGATCGACTGCGATCTCCCACTCTGCTTCCGTTGGCAGCCGTTTGCCGGCCCAGCGGGCAAAGGCATCGGCTTCGAAGTAGCTCACATGACAGACGGGCGTGGCAGCCATCTCGCTCAAGGGCCGGAGTCCGCGCATGGTGTAGACACTCCACGCGCCGCGCGTATTTTCTTTATCGATGTGATCGTTGTCGAGTTGGCGCCAGTAGAGCGGTGCGTTCCAGCGTTGCGCCTGCACCGTATCCCAGCCTTCGGAGAGCCAGAGCTCGGGGCGGGTGTAGCCGCTATCTTCCATGAAGGCGAGATACTCGGCGCATGTCACTGCGCGAGAGGCGAGTGTGAATGGCTGGAGAAAAACAGTGTGCCGTGGCGATTCGTTGTCGTAGGCGAAGCCGTCGCCTGTGTGACCGATCTCGGCGAGTCCGCCGGCGAAGTCAAGCCAGCGCAGAGAAGGAATGCTCGATTGGAACTTGCCTCCATCCGCGTAGGCGGGATGCAGCGGATTGGTCCACAGGGCGTGCTTGATGTCGTAGCAGAGCAGTTCCTGGTGCTGTTGCTCGTGATGAATTCCCAACTCGATACGCTGAGCTGCTTCGGGAGGCAAGCCTTCCTTGTCGAGCCTCGCGATGGCATCTTCCACGTGCTGGCGGTAGGCGAGTATGGCGTCGATGCCGGGACGCGAGAAGGAGGCGCGCAGTTTCTTTTCCGGCTGATCGGAAACGTCATTGTAATAACTGTTGAAGAGCCAGAGGAAATCAGGATGGAAGGGCCGGTAGGCGGTGAGGTATTCACGCAGAACGAAGGTCTCGAAGAACCAGGTGGTGTGAGCCAGGTGCCACTTGGCGGGGCTCGCTTCCGGACAGCTCTGCACCATCATGTCTTCCGCGGTAAGCGGACTACACAATGCGAGGCTTTGCCGGCGCGTCGCAATGAAAGCGGTCAGGAGTCCAGGCGCGCTGAGTTCTACTGCTGCTGACATTGGATCGTCGATGTCCTTCGCGGTACGGGTATCCTTCGCAATTGGAGCGCGACAACGGCTGCGCCGTTGCTCGCAAAGCCTAGCATTTCGTTGTCACAAAATTGCTAACAACAAGGCCGCATGCTGTGACGCTGCAAATCACAACCTGGGTACAGTACGCAGCCTCTGTATGGATGCGCAAGGGGTGCGGCAGGGACTCTAAGAATTGGTAACCAGGGAGCTGTGAACTGTTCGTTACCGTACATAGAGGTTACGAAGCCGAGAGTGAGGGGTTCACGGCGCGCTGAGCAGGCGTGCCAGCCCAAAGGCAGCCGCGGCGGCGAGGCCACCGATGATGACGGTCTGCAATCCGCTGCGCACCGCGCCTGCGCCGGTGATGCGGCCCTTGATCGCACCGAAGATCCCCAGGGCCAGTAACGTGATGCCAACCGATGCGGGAAGCGCTGTGCGGGAGGTGCCGAGCATGTAGGGAAGCAGGGGAATGAGGCCACCGAGAATATAGGATCCGGCGATGGTGATCGCACTCCTGGGCGCGCGGCCGGCCTGGGGCTCTTCGAGGCCGAGTTCAAAGCGCATCATGAAATCAACCCAGGCGGATGGATTGCGCTGGAGCGCGGCCAGCACAGGCGTGGCCTCGTGGCGCTGGACACCATAGGCGTCGAAGATCTGATAGATCTCCTCCTCTTCATCCCGGCGGCAGGCGACCACTTCGCGTTCTTCCCGCAGGCGCTCGTTTTGGTAGTGCTCGGCATCGCCGCGTGCCGCCAGATAGCCGCCCAATCCCATGGCAATGGCTCCGGCGGCGATCTCCGCCAGACCGGCGAGGACGATGATGTGCAGGGAATTGACGGCGCCGGAGAGACCGGCGGCGAGTGCAAACGGCACCGTGAGGCCGTCCGACATGCCGATGACGATGTCGCGAACGGTGTCTCCGGATTGGAAATGGGTCTCGTGGTGATGGGCTGCCGAAGAACTGGCCATGGCGGGAGTGTAGAGCATGTTCCTGCAGGCGTAGCCGCCCAGCGATAGCTCTCGTGGCCGTTCCTTAAGGATAATTGCCGTGCCGAGGCGCCGTGTGGGGGAGGGGAACACCGCGTCCTTTGGCTCCGTATTTTCGTCTGTATTCTCATCTATGTGGGCGTTCTGGGGAGAGGGGACCTCTTCCGATTCATCATGTCGCGCAGGTTACAAGTACGCTGGTGGAGGCGGGGCCTCGCTCTGGCTGGAGCCAGTGCGCTGATGGTGGCGTTTGCCTTATGTGGGATTTTCCAGGCCAGCGCGCAGGAGGACGACGATCAGGGCTGGGCGCAGTTCTCCCGCGACAACACGCTGCGGGCGACGGTGGTATCGGCAGCGCCTACGGGAAAGGACGACGGCAGCCTGGCCGTGAAGACCGACAGCGGTCAGCCATGGAAGGTGCTCTACGGGGTAAATACGCGGTTGATGAAGGGTCGTGATTCGATTCGCGCGAGCGATATCCAGACGGGCGACATGATCTTTGCCGCGGGCAATGTGGACGCAAAGAAAAAGACGATCGGTGCAGCGATCCTGATCGATATTCCGTCTGAAGAGGTGCGCAAGGCACGCGAGGGCCTGGGCAAGACCTGGGCAGCGGGAAAGATCACAGCCATTGCCGGGACGCGGATTCAGGTGCACCGGCTGGACGGCGTGGAGCAAAGCATCGCGGTGGACGAGAACACATCATTTCGAGAAAAGCGCGAGTCGGTTACGCTGGCCGATCTGCGACCGGGCGAGGGCTTTCGCGCCGAGGGCCATGTGACGAACGGCATCTTCACCGCGACGACCTTCACGGTTTTTGATTTGAAGGGACATGAACCATGGCTGGATGCCGGGTCCGAAGCGCGATGAAGCGCGTCTGTTGCTTTGCCGCGTTGCTGGCGATTGCCCCCTTGTGTGGGTGGCCGCAGCCGGCGCCGGCTCCGCAGCAGAAACAGTCCGCGACGAGTGAGGCGCCGCAAATTCCGCAGCAGCCGGCCGCATCCGCGAGCGCCGGGGCGACGGCAGCCGGCGGGACCGTGGAGGGCGTTATCAAGTCCGGCCAGACGCCGCTGCCGGGTGTCACTGTGACGGCGAAGAATACGCTGACAGGGAAGCAATATGTAACCGCGACGGATAGTCGTGGCGCGTTCGCCCTCCATATCGATGAAGATGGCCGCTACGTGGTGCGGGCGGAGTTCGCGGCCTTCGCCGGATCGACGAAGGAGGTGTTGCTGCATGGCGGGACCGCGGCACCGCAGACGGATTTTTCGCTGCTGCTGGCATCGCGCCAACAGCAGATCGAGCAGGCGGAGGCGCGCCGGCAGACAGGTACGGGGCAGGGCCAGGGGCCGCGGCAGTACATGAGCGGGCAGGGAGCGCAGAATCTGGGGCTGCTGGGCGGAGCACTCGGCGCGATCGCGGCGGGCGGCGATGCGGGTGGGGCGGCGCTGCCTTCGGCTGCGGGCAACAGCGACGTCAGTACGGAGTCAGTGACGGTGAACGGCCAGAGTGGGACGACGAATCCGTTCGCCGGCGTCAATATGGACCAGATGCGGGACAGCCTGGAAAACATGCAGCAGCAGCAGACGCTGGCGCAGATTCCGGGGCAGGGGCGGGCCGGAGGCGCCTTCAGTGGGTTCGGCGGCGGTGGGGATGGCGGCGGCGGATTTCGCGGCGGCGGCGGTGGTGGCGGAGGGCGTGGTGGCGGATTTTGGCGGCGGCCGGTGGCGGGGGCTTCAACTTTCGCAAGATGAATCCGAACAAGCCGCATGGCGCGCTCTTCTGGACCGGCGGCAACAGTCTTTTCGATGCGAAGGATTTTGCATTGCGCGGACAGGACGAGCCGCAGCCTGCGTACAACTCGAATCGCTTTGGCGCGATTCTCGCGGGCGCTCCGTATATTCCGCATGTGCTCGAAAACGACACGAAGGATTTCTTCTTTCTGTCACTCATCGGCAATCATTCGTCATCGCCCTTCGACAATTACGGGACGGTGCCGGATGCGGCGCTTCGCGGGGGGACTTCTCCGGGCAGCCGACGATCTACGACCCCGAGACGGGTCAGCCGTTTGCCAACAACAGGATTCCGCTGCAACGGCTCAGTCCGCAGGCTGCTGCGTTGCTGAACTACATCCCGCTGCCCAATCTGACGACAACGAACCGGCAGAACTATCAGCGTCTGACGACGGCGACTACCAACACGACTACAGTGGGCGCGCGCTATATGCGCAGCTTCGGCGGCGGCACGGCGTTATCGGGCATGATTCGCCAGTTCACCGGAGCGAGTTCGCCGGGGCTGCACCAGAGCATCAATGCGAATTTCAACTACAGCCACACCGGCGCGGACGAGGTGAATCTGTTTCCCGAGCTTGGCGGCAAGCAGCAGACGCATCAATATTCACTGCAGCTTGGCTACACCATCGGCATGGGGCGGCTGACCAACAACATCACAGCGAACCTGAACCGGTCCAACTCCCAGCTCAGCAACTTTTTTACGAACAAAGAAGACGTGGCGAAGAACCTGGGAATCAATGTGCTGAGCGGCGCCGCGGCCAGTCCGCTGAACTATGGATTGCCGAATATCACGATGGTGCAGTTCTCGGGCTTGAACGAGGAGCAGCCAAACTTCCAGATGAATCAGACTCTGGGCATCTCCGAGTCGAGCTCGTGGATACACGGCAGGCACAATGTAAAGTTTGGCGGCGACTACAAACGCATCGATCTCAGCATGATCGGGCAAGCGAACTCGACTGGCACCTTTGTCTTTACCGGACTTGCGACGGAGCAGCCGGGATCTTCCGGCAGCAGCAGCTCGGGAACGAACGGCGGCAATGGTCAGGCGAGCACCGGATCTTCCCTGGCCGACTTGCTGCTCGGGCTTCCGCAACAGACGACGATTCAAGCGCCGTACCAGAAGGCGTATCTTCGCGCGAACGTCTATGACGTGTTCCTGCAGGACGACTGGCGGGTGCGGGCTAACTTCACGGTGCTGGCTGGGCTGCGCTATGAATACTTCTCTCCCTACTCCGAGAAGGATGGGCGGCTGGCGACGATCGATCCCAGCGCCGACTTCTCGCAGGTGGCGCCTGTTCTTGCCGGCGGAGTAGGCCCCTACACCGGGCGTTATCCGAAGACGCTGATCTATCCTGACCGCGATGATCTGTCTCCGCGGGTGGGCTTTGCGTGGAAGGCATTTCGCAATACGGTGGTGCGCGGCGGCTACGGCGTGAACTTCGCCAATGGCCAGTACATCAGCTTCATCCAGAACCTCGCTTTCCAGCCACCCTTTGCCGATGTGCAAACCAACCAGGCGACCGAGGCGACGACCGGTGTTCCGGCGTGCAAGTCATACTGGCCGATCTGCCTGGCGAATGGCTTCGGCACGCCACAGGCGGCGGGCAACTACTCGGTGAACAAGAATTACCGGCTGCCCTATGTGCAGGTGTGGAACCTGGACATCCAGCGAACGCTGCCCAGCGGTATCGTGCTGAATGTGGGATGGAACGGCGCGAAGGGCACGCGGCTGGATGTGCTGACGGCGCCGGGGCGCAACGCGAACTCCTCGCTGAGCGGGGTCTATTACAACTACTCGGACTCTATTGGCTTCTCGAACTACAACGCCGGCACGGTGCGGCTGCGCCGGCGGATGCAGGGCGGCATCGCGCTGGGCGCTACGTATACCTATTCGCATGCGATCGACAATGCGAGCGCGATCGGCGGCAACGGCGGGACGACTGCCGTGGTGGCGCAGAACTGGCAGAACATTCTTGCCGAGGAGTCGAACTCGTCCTTCGACGTGCGCCACAACATGAAGGGGGACTTCGTCTATGAATTTCCATTCGGCCCCGATGCGCATTTCCTGACCAGCGGCAACTGGCTCTCGCACGGCCTGGCAAACGTATCGTTCTCCGGTACGTTTGCGTTTGCCACCGGTGAGCCGCTGACGCCGCGCTTTGTGGCGAACAGTCAGGATGTGGCTCGCGGGAGTACGGGGTCGCTGCGGCCGAACCGGGTGCCGGGGGTGTCGCTAACCGCCGGGGGCGGATCGCTGGACCGGTGGTTCAACACGGATGCATTCAGCAGCGACCTGGCGCCGGGGCAGGTGTATGGGACGGCGTCGCGCTACTCCATTCCGGGGCCGGGGACGCTGACCTTTGACGCGTCGTTGTCGAAGACCATCCGGCTGGGCGAGATGCGCAACCTGGAGTTGCGCGGCACTGCGGATAATGTGCTCAACACGGTGCAGTATGCGGGCGTGGACACCAGTCTTGGGTCCAACACATACGGTCAGATCACGTCGGCCGCGCAGATGCGCACCTTCGTGCTGACGGCGAGGTTCCGTTACTGATGCGTGCTCTGCTGACACTTGCGTTGCTGGGCCTTACGCTGCCGATGCTGCATGCGCCATCCATCGCTGCAGCCAGGATCAGCAGCAGCCTGCGCCAACAGTCCGGGCTATGTGCTGAAGGTGCAGAGCGATCTGGTGCTGACCAACGTGGTGGTGCGGGACAAGCGTACGGGCGCTGTGGTGCGCGGGCTGACGGCGAAGGACTTCACGGTTCTGGAGAACGGGAAGCCGCAGACGATCCAGACGTTCGACTTCCAGAGCATTGATCAGGCGACGCCGTTGAACGAAGCAATCATCATCGGCAAAGAAGGCCAGCTTGTGTTGGGCAAGAACCCGACGGGAGGGGTGACGGGCGATGCGTGCGCAATCACCGGCTGGTGATCCTCTTCTTCGATCTCACGTCGATGCAGCCAGACGACCTGACGCGCTCCGTCGAGGCGGCGAAGAACTACATCAACCGGCAGATGCAGGCGGCGGACCTGGTGGCTGCGGTGTCGCTCAACGCGTCGCTGAACGTGGACCAGGACTTTACCGCGAACAAGCAGGCGCTGCTGGCGGCTGTGTCGAGCTACGACAGCACGCAGCAGGCGGGCTTCCAGCCGGGCGCGACCACAACGACCAATCAGACCGAGGACGCGAGCAGCTTTACGCCGGACGAGAGCGAGTACAACGACATCAATACCGACCGTCAGCTCTATGCGATTGCGCAGATCGCGAAGTCGCTGGCGTACATCAACCAGAAGAAGGCGCTGCTGTACTTCTCGGGCGGCATTCAGCGCGACGGCATCGAGAACGAGGCGTCGCTGCGCTCGGCCACGAACGCGGCGGTGCGGGCGAACCTGTCGATCTACAGCGCGGACATGCGCGGGCTGCAGGCGATCTCGCCGCTAGGCGATGCGTCGACGGGATCGATCCGCGGCGCGAGCGCGTACAACGGGCAGGCGTTCCAGAACAATCTGGATGCGAATTTCAATTCGCAGGAGGTGCTGTCCACGCTGGCGGCCGACACCGGGGCAAGTTCTACGGCGACTCGAACGACTTTGCGCCCGCCTTTCAGGCGATGGAGAACGACACCGCGCAGTACTACGTGATCGGCTTCCGCTCGACGAATCCGGCGCGCGATGGGCGCTATCGCAAATTGCAGATCAAGCTCAATCGGGCCGATGTGAAGCTGGAGTACCGGCCGGGGTATTACGCGCCGGCGGACTATCAGCACTCCAACCATGAGGACCGCGAGCGCCAGTTGACCGAGCAACTGGCGAGCGATCTGCCGGCTACCGATGTGCCGGTGTATATGGCGGCGTACTACTTCCAGCTCGCGCCGGATCGCTACTACATTCCGGTGTCGCTGATTGTGCCGGGGTCGCAGATCCCGTTTGTGAAGGGCGGGGACCGGGACAAGGCGACGATCGACATCATCGGCGAGGTGAAGGACATGGCCGGCCGCGCCGAGGGCGAGGTGCGGCAGACGGTGAAGCTGGCGATTGACCAGCAGCAGCAGGTATCGCGGAAGAACGTGCAGTACACGACGAACTTCACGCTGCCGGCGGGCAAGTATCACGTGAAGTTTGTGGTGCGCGAGAACGTGACCGGGCACATGGGGTCGTTCGAGACGGACATCAACGTGCCGGATATGACGAAGGCGCCGATGAAGCTGTCGTCCGTGTTGCTGGCGAGCCAGAGGCAGCCGGCGCCGAAGAGCAGACAGGCGAATCCGCTGGTGCAGGACGGGCAGCTATGGGTGCCGAATGTGGCGCATGTCTTCCGGCAGGATGGACATCTGTACCTGCTGTACGAGGTCTACTCACCGAACACGAAAACGGCGGATGCGAAATCGCAATCGCCGCGGTTGCTGACTTCGATCGAGTTCCTGTCGGGCTCGACCAAGGTGTTTGAGACGCCGCTGGTGGAGGCGACGAAGCTGACCGACCCGGGGCGGAACATGATTGCATTCCAGTTCGACGTGCCGCTGAAGGACCTGAAGCCGGGACAATATACCTGCCAGGTGAATGTGATTGACGACCGAGCGGGTGCCTTCAGCTTCCCGCGGACCGGCGTGCTGGTGCGGCCGTAAGGGAGACCCCCCTTCCCCCCCTCCCGCTGCGGGAGGCTGGCTTGTAACTCCTTTGCCGGCTTCCGTTTAGAGCGGCTCCCGAGGGCTAAATTCGTCTTTCCAAAAGGGTTACCGCTAAAGTCCTTCAAACAAAGGGCTTACGGGCGCTAAGGTGCACCAAAAATGGTGCATACCGGCGGTCCGGATCGTAAATCTATGATTGCACATTGGTTATGGCTAAATTATTCCAGAATAAGGACTTATGGGCGTCCAGGACGCGTGGAGCGTTCCTTTTTTCAGCTCTATTTCAAGTGTAGCGAATTGGATGGGGTAAAGTGGCAGGTTTTTTGGTGCCGAGCCAAATCGGGAAAGCAGGGCTGGCGTCGCTCCGAGTCTGCAGGCTATAAGGGCTACGCTGCTGGATTGAGGGGCTTGCGCGGAGAGTGGAATGTTTCATCGACGGCGAATATTGCGACCGCGAATATTGCTCTGGCTGCTGCTGGCTGTTCCGGTCTCGTTCCTGGCGGCGCAGGAGGCACACAACCACGGCGTGCCGGAAAAGTTGGGGAAGGTATCATTTCCGATCTCGTGCGCACCGGCCGTGCAGGAACCGTTCAATCGAGGCGTAGCGCTGCTCCATTCTTTCGCTTACACCGCCGCGGAGAACGCATTTCAGAGTGTGGCCGATACGGATCCGCGGTGTGCAATGGCGCAGTGGGGCCTGGCGATTGCGCACTTTCATCAGCTTTGGGAGCCGCCGCTGACACCCGCGGCAGTCTCGGCTGGCGAAGAGGAGATCCGGCGAGCGCAGCAACTGGGGGCAGGCACGGAACGGGAGCGGCAGTTCATCGATGCGCTGGGCCTGATCTATGACGACGCGGCCTCGGTCCCGTATAGCACGCGAGCATTGAATTACGAACGCGCGATGCGCGAGGTGGCTCGGGCGAACAGCAAAGACGTGGAAGCGCAGGTGTTCTATGCGCTTGCGCTGCTGGCGAATGAGTCGCCCACCGACAAGACGCATGCCAAGCAAAAAGAGGCGGTCGCTCTGCTGGAGCCGCTGGATCGCAGCTACCCGGAGCATCCGGGAATTCCACACTACCTGATCCATGCCTGCGACAATGCGGAGCTTGCAGCGAAGGGGCTTCCGGCGGCGAGAGCTTACTCGCAGATTGCGCCTTCCGCGCCGCATGCATTGCACATGCCGTCGCACATCTTTACCAGGCTGGGGCTGTGGGATGACTCCATTGCTTCCAACCTTGCCGCGAGAGAGGCCGCGCGCCAGCAGGACGACACCGGCGAAGAACTGCACGCGATGGATTACCTGGTGTATGCGTATCTGCAGAGCGGGCGTGACAAAGATGCAGCACAAGTCATTCGGCAATTGAAGAAGATGCCGGGCCTGGATGCCGGCGACTTCAAGCGAGGGTATGCCGCAACCGCGATGCCGATTCGCTATGCGGTGGAGCGGAGCCGATGGGCGGACGCGGCAAGCATTGTTCCTCCGACGTCCGCGCCACCGCAGGTTGTTGCGATTGCGGTGTGGGCTCGAGGTGTGGGGTTGGCGCGGAGTGGGCGCGCCGTGGAGGCGCATGCGGAGATCGAGAGGCTGCGGCAGATTGAAGAGCAGCTTGGCGCGTCCGGCAACCGATACTGGGCGACGCAGGCGGGAATCCTGCGGCGTGAAGTGATGGCGTGGTCCGCAGAGGCGGAGAAGAAACCGGAGGAAGCCGTCACGTTGATGCGGGACGCGGCAGATGAAGAGGATGCGATTGAAAAGCTGCCGGTGACGCCGGGACCGATTGTTCCGGCGCGCGAACAACTGGGCGACCTGCTGCTGGAGCAGAATCACGCAGCGGCGGCGGGGAAGGAATTTCAGACCGCGCTGAAGAATGCGCCGGGACGGCGGGGAGCACTGCTGGGCGCTGCGCGTGCTGCCAAGATTTCGGGACAAACTTAGGTGGTGGGGCGGTTTGAATCTGGGGATGGACGAAGTTGTCGAAAACGCCGTTTTCAGGGAAGTTGGCAGCATCTCCCACGACATCAACTACGCTATCGGCTGCTATGCGGAAAACGCCAATCCAAGCTGAGCGTGGCAACTTCCGCCGGGCTCTCCGCTACCATGGCTTCATGCGAAAGGATACAGGGATCCATTCAGTTCTTCTGACAGAGACCGCGAAGAGAATTCTCGGCCCTTTGGGTCTGGTTCAGAAGGGTCGATCAAGGACTTGGCTTGCCGATCAAGGCTGGTGGGTGATCGCAGTGGAGTTCCAGCCGAGCGGTTGGTCCCAGGGTTCTTACTTGAATGTGGGCAGCATGTGGCTATGGAATGTGAAGTCGTACATGTCGTTCGATGAGGGCTACCGTGTCGAGGGTTTTGCTCCCTTTGAGAGCATGGAACAGTTCAGGCCAATCGCAGAACACTTGGTTCGGAGAGCAGCGGAGAGCGTCATTCACTACCGCAGCCTGTTTCCCACCGTTCACAGTGTTTCCGACTTCTACCTTAAGAATTGTCCCCACGCCGGATGGCCCAGTTTCAACGCAGCAGTAGCTCATGGCCTTAGTGGACGAATCGAAGCGGCCAAACAGATGTTCAACCGCTGGGTCGACGAAGCCGTTGACGATTATGAATGGATCCAGCATGCTCGATTGGATACGGAGAAACTGCTGGAGTTAGTTGGTGATCAGGAAGGATTTCGAGACTTGATTTCAACTCGGGTGTTCCAAACACGCGAATTACATAGATTGCCAACGAGGACAGAAGTCGATTTCGCGAATGGTGTTCAGACTCTCTAAGTATCATCGTTGCTGGTGTGCATGTTAGGGCGTGTCGGGCTGGAAGTGGTCGAACGGCTGAATGGCAGCGTCAAGAACGGACCTCCCTTGATGCTCTCCTGAACCACCGGCCATCATTGCAGGAAGCCGGGAAAAGGAGACTGCCATCAAACGGGATGCTGTGAACTCCCTGTAAAGTCAGCTTTTCGGAACCTTCACTCATTCAATTCAGATTGACCCACTACCCAAACGTAGCCCCTTGATCCGCAATCTTGATTCGCAACAATCCTGCGACGCATGAGTGAACCCTTTGGCCGGGAGCTTCCGGCCGTGATAGTGCATTGCCGGAGGCGGTTGCGAGTACATTGGTAGCGATTCTGGAGGAGATGGCGATGAACGACCTGATTAAAAATGGCGCGATGGCGTTTTGCCTGATGGTTGCGGCGGCTTCGGCTGGCGGGCAGGGGATCGAGAAGATTGCGGCATATGCGGGTACGTGGACGACAGACATCGACCATGTGGCGACGCCTTACAGCAAGGTGGGACACGAGCATACGCAGCTACGCAACGACTGCTGGAGGAGCGGCGGGTACTTTGCCTGCAATCAATATGTGGATGGAGTTTCGAAGGCGCTGCTGGTGTTTACCTACGATGCAGGCTCCGAGAGCTATTCGAGCTATCCGATTCCGCTGGATGGCAGCGCCGCGGGACAGGGGAAGCTGGAGATCAAGGGAAATGTCTGGACGTTTCCGTGGCAGACGAAGTATGGGGATAAGACGACGTGGTTCCGCGTGGTGAATGTGTGGGTGAAACCGGATCGGATCGAATTCCGCCAGGAATTTTCGACAGACAACGTGAAGTGGACGGAGATGGCGCATGGCGTTGAGGTGAAGACGGCTGGGTGAGGCGAACTGTCCGAGAAAGTGTGGCCGGGGATGGTCAGGCGACGGTGTCGCTTGCGAATCGGCTGAAGGCTTCCACCACTTGCTTCGGGAGCTCGTCACGATTTTTCTTTGTGATGAGCTCGTGGCCTGCGCCGGGGATGGGGAGCAGTTGGGTTGGTGCGGGGATGAGCTTTAACGCGGCTGACAGCTCGTCGATGGAGCCGAAGCCGTCGTGCGTGCCGTGAACGAAGAGCGCGGGCGTCGTGAGATTGGGGAAGTGTGCGGTGCGCAATTCGGTGGAACGGCGCGGCGGATGGAGCGGGTAGGAGAGTAGGAGAATCCGGTCTGCGAAAGCGGGTTCAGCGGCGCAGAGCATGGATGCCTGCCTTCCTCCGTAGGAGTGGCCGCCGAGAAAGATGCGTCCGGATGTGTGGCGACGCATGGAGGCGATGGCCGCGCGGAGGCCCTGTTGATCGTGTTCCGCGCTGCCGCGCGGCGGCGGCCCGTGCGGACGCAATTGGCGGAAGGGAAGATCGCAGCGGAGGACGGTGAGTCCGACGACGCAGAAGGCATCCGCGAGCGCGAGGAGAAGCGGAGAGTTGCAGTTCGATCCGGCGCCGTGAGTGAGGATGAGGCCATCGCCGGTGGACTCTGCCGGGGAGTGCAGGTAGCCGCGAACGGGTACTGCATTCGGCGGGGCGTCCAGAAATTCGCGATAGCTGGGCATACCGACAGAGTATTGCAGGACTGACCTCCGAGCACACGCGGCGGCTCACTGTGTTGGTCGGAGGAAGCCGGGGCTCAACGCCAGTCGTCGATGACGTAGGCATCGGGGCGATTGAAGCCATCCGCATGGGGACGTTGCATGGCGACGCCCTGGATCGCCACTTGATATCCGCGAGAGCGCATGCGGCGATAGGCGTCTTCGCGAGCCGCGTTCACGCCGGCTTCGATGGCGGCCCGGCGGGAGGATGCGAAGGCCTCGCATGCATCGAGCAATCTGTCGAAGCGCTCGCCCGCGCCGGCGCCGCCGTGGGCCGCGCCGAACTTGACGTAGCAGATCTTCTCGCCGCCTTCGGAACCAGGTCCGTGGAGGCAGACGGCGAAGGCATCGAGAGTGCTGCGCGTGTATGTCAGCACGACGTCGCCGGTATGCTGCGCGAGCGCGGCGCGGATCTCGTCCGTGAGATCGAGGCCCTTGTCGATCTTGTCGGTGAGCTTTGCGCATGCCTGGATGGCTTGCTCGCGCTGGCTTTTCTTGAGCGTCGACAGGAGCACGGGCGCAGGCGTGTGCTGCGTCTTGGCTTGCGGAGTGAAGGTCATGATGGCGGTGAGATAACGCGGCCAGTAGCCGAAGGATTGATACAAGCCGACGTGTTTGGCGCTCTGCGCGAAGGTGAACAGGCCGGTGTGGCGCAGGCCCCACCTGTCATAGACCTTCATGGTGGAGGTAAGGAGCTGTTTCGCTACGCCGCGATTCCAATACTCCGGCAGTATGGTGAGCGGTCCGAAGAAACCGAACGATCCCCAGCGCGTGACCAGGTTCGATCCGATGAGGCGGCTGCCTTCGCGCGCGGCGATCGCTTTGACGTGAGGGGAGCGCCAACGCGGCGCCATGAATGTGCGATCGCCCATGAAGTCGAGGGGGTTGGGCAGTCCCAGAAACGTGCCGAAGGCCAGCCGGACGATGCGATCCGCTTCTTCGAGTTCGCTTTGCTTCAGCGGCCCGATTTTGATGGCTTGATTCGTTGGCAATGCGTTATGCCTCCCGGATTCACTTGCGGGCTTGTACAGGGGGAGTAGCTGAGTTTAGCCGATCGGTGGCGGACTGTGATGACTACGAGTGATGCAGAGGGGATGCTTCGATCGTGAATCCTACGTCCTGATATTTGAACCTGGTATTGGACCAAGGAGTTTTGCGATGGCGGGCGGATTTCCAGGCTTTGGCGGGTACACTCCAGATTCAGTGAGACCGCGTGGCGCGGCTACAGAGTGAGCTATCGGTTCGCTCGGTGGGTTGTCTGAATCGAAATTGCGGCATAGGGAGATGGCATGCAGTTCTCGGGAAAGCCTCGCATTGTCGATGCGCACGTACATCTTTTCGACGCTGGAGAGAACCGGTATGAGCATCTTGAGCGTGTGGACGCTATGTTTGAAGCGCTCATTGGAGACTATTCGACGCTCCCGCGGCGCTACCTGCTTGAGGATTATCTTGCGGACGAGAGTGGCCTGGCGATAGACGGCATCGTGTGGCACGAATTCATGGCTGCCGATCCGTTGCGTGAAGTCGAGTGGGCGCAGCGGCTGGCCGGCACGCTGCCGATTCCCATGGCGATTGTAGGGCTGGTAGATTTTCTGGCGCCCGATCTTGAAGCGAGGCTGGAACGTTATGCCGAGTGTGCGAATGTAGCCGCGGTGCGAGAACACATGGGATGGGACGAGGGCAATCCGTTGCGGCGATTTGCGAAGCGCGGAGACCTGCTCTCTGACCCACGCTGGCGGCGGGGCCTCCGTTTGCTGAAGGGAGACAGGTTCAGGTGTTCGCTGGAGGTGTTCTCTTCGCAACTGACGGGGCTGCGGCCGGTGATCGAAGAGCATCGGGAGATTGGATTCACCATTGCGGTGATGGGGTGGCCGATCGCCGTGGACGAACAGGCGTTTGCCTGTTGGAAACAGAACATGCGGGCACTGAGCGAGTGCGAGAACGTGCGCATCACCATTTCAGCGGTCGAGGTCGTATTTGGCATGGAGTGGCAGGTAGCGCAGGTGCAGCCGTGGGTGGATACGGTCGTTGAGCTGTTTGGGACGGAGCGAGTGATGTTTGGAAGTCACCGTCCGATTTCACGGCTGGCGCGGAATTTTCGTAGCCCGCATGTGGCGTATCAGGAGATGACGCGTGGCTTCTCCACAACGGAACGGGATGCTGTTTTCCGGTTGAATGCGGCGGAGTGGTTTTTGGGCGGGCTGCCGAAAGCGCCGAAGTTTACTTAAGCGACGTTGGTTTCGACGGCACGTTCTCATGTCCGAAAGGACAGTGGCGGCACGCGGAGCCACAGCAGTAACCGCGCTTGAGGTGCCAGGCGGCGGTAAAGACCATGTATGGGCCTTCCCAGTAGAAGTCTTCGCCTTCCCGTGGGACTGGTTGCGGCGTAAGTTGCGGCTTGGGATCAGTCATGGCCGAGCGCCAATTGTGCGGGTGTGCTGCTTGGAATTGCAGTGGTCAGCATGGCGGGTGTGATTTCGACCGGTGCGGTGCCACTTTCCGGAACGAAGTGCCCTGCGGCAAATCGCACAGTGCGGCCGGCGGTGGCCGGTGGGCGTTCGCCGGGGACGATGATGCCGACGAGGTTGGCAGGATCGGCTGCGGCAATGGTCACAGTAGCGGTGGCGTGTTCCTGCTGGCGCGAGTCCGATCCGAGCGACTCTGCGGCTTTGCGCGAGTCGCGTAAGGATTCGACGGCTTGCGGGAGAGCGAACTGCTCGCCCTGGAAGCCGGAGACGAAACGGCCGCCGCGCACGATGCCGCGGGCTTCGAGGCGGCGGAGCATGCCGAGCAATTCGCGCCAGCGGGGCATGGTGGTTTCCCGCTGCACGAGATCGCGGAAGACGATGCCGTAGCGCCAGAGGAGGACGAGGGCGGCGGATTCGATCTCCGCTTCTCTTTGCGTGGCTTCGGCTGTGGCAGTGGACTGCAGGTCCTTCGCTTCATTCAGAATGACAGCCGGTGGCGGCGGAGCGAGGAGACTCCAGCGGCCGGCGGTGTTGCGGGCGCGCTGACCTAGATTGCCCATATTGTGGCCACGCATGCGGAAGGGCGTCGTGTTCGCGGATTTGCGGCGCGGGTCGACCAGCGCGCGAAGACTGTCGTAGCCATCGGCGGTGACGAGGCCGGCGGCGACCAGCTCCCAGAGCGCGTTGTGGAGTTCGGCGATGGGCGTGGCGAGCTGGCGCGCGAGGTCGGCGGCGAAGGCGGCGCCTGCCTGCTCCAGCGAGGCGCGAACACGTAACGCCAGCGGTGACAGACAGGCAGAGAGCGCGCTTTCCGGCAGCTCGCGGGTGCGGAGGCAGCCATCCATCCAGTGCGCATCTTCGCGCAGGAAGAAGGTGATGGGCGCCATGCTGGTGGGGATGACGCGGCGGGGTGCGCCGCCCTCGGGCGAGAGGAAGGCCGGATGCGGCGAGATGCGGCCCCAGCCGACGACGCCGGCCATGCAGAGTGTGTCGAGCGCGCGTGGGTCGTAGTTGGCGACGCGCTGCGGCAGGAGCGTGCGTTCCCACTCGATGGCGGGTGCTTCGAAGCCTTCGAGTTTGCGGAGCGCGTCGAGGACGCCCTCTTCGCCGGTGAGCTGCGTTTGCGGCGCGAGATGCTGCCAGCGGAGGAGCCAGTCCATGTATTGCGCGGGGGCGACGGGCTCGATTTGTTTGCGCAGGGTGTGGATGGTGCGCTTGTGGATGCGCTGGAGGAGCCTACGCTCACACCATTGGATTTGGTGATCTGCACGGTGGCGCCTGCGGCGCTTCGTCTGGCCCATCTACGTTGCGTACCTGGGGCACCCCTTGTGGTTCTTGCTCGAAATCGCCGCGGAGGATGGTGCCTTGCGATTCCATCGCTACCAATGCGGTGAAGACGGCGGATGGGTTTGCGCCGAGATGGCCTGCGAGCGACTGCGCGGTTTGCGGGCCGAGGATGTTGAGCCAGGCGTGGAGGGCTTTTTGTAACAGCGGCAGATCGGGCGTGGCGGAGAGAAGGTTGGCGTGATCTTCGATGCGCTCGGCTGCGAGGACGTGCGCGCCCGATATAAGTGCTCGTGACTGTGACGTTAAACGATCGAACAGAATGCGCCAGCCGATGGCGCGGGGGTGATCGAGGATCGACGCGGGAACGATGACGAGCCCGTAGAGCAGATCGTGGAGCTCGTGCTCGTCGCGGATGTCGGGCCAGGATTCTTCGCGGACCTGGCGGATGGCGTCGGGGTCGAGGCGGCCGGCTTCGCCGAGAAGTTTGTCGGGCACCATGCCGCGCATGTTAACGGCGCGGGCGCGGCGCTCTTCGATGGGCGCGTCGTCGAGGAAGGCGTAGGGGTTGGCGTTGAGCAGGCCGTGAGAGAAGACGGAGGGCACGGTGGAGTCGACGGCGACACAGCGGATTTCGCCGGACTGGATTTTAGCGATGACGTCGATGAGGCCGGCGAGATCCATGGCTTCGCCGAGGACGTCCTTCATGACTTCGCGGACGAGCGGGTGGTTGGGGATCTCGATGTCGCCTTCGATGTTCTCGAAGCACGCGGCGGCTTGCGGGAAGACGCTGGCGAGCAGGTCTTCGCCGCGGGTGCGCTGGATCTGTGGGGGGACCTTCTTTCCCTTTTGGAACCGTAGCAGTTGCAGACTGCGGGTAGCGTCCCAGCGGAAGCGGGTTTTGAAGATGGGCGAGGCGAGCGATGCCTGCTCGAGCAGCTCGGTGACGGTGTGGGTGGTGAGGAACTGGAAGACGTCGGCGAGGGGGAAGGAGTGCTGCTCGGCGAGCGAGATGTTGAGGCCGTTGTCGGTGGCGGCGGCCTGCAGCTCGAAGTTGAAGCCGCGGCAGAAGCGCTTGCGCAGAGCGAGGCCCCAGGCCTTGTTGATGCGGCCGCCGAAGGGCGCGTGCAGGATGAGCTGCATGCCGCCGCCCTCGTCGAAGAAGCGCTCGGCGACGATGGTGGTGAGGGTGGGGACGGTGCCGAGGACGGCGCGGCCGGCGACGATGTAGGCGATGAGCTGCTCGGCTCCGGCGTCGTTGACGCCGCATTCCTCTTTGATCCATGTAACCGTTGCAGCGACAGACGGGTCGCTCTGACTGATGTAGCCAGGAAGCAGACCGGGTGTGCGGTCAGCGATGTCTTCGCGCAAATCACTGACCCAGCGTGAGAGCTCCGGCGTGCGCTGCGGCGCTTCGCCGCGCCAGAAGGGCACGGTGGGGGGCTGGCCGTGGGCGTCTTCGACGTACATGCGGCCCGCGGTTTCGATGGCGGAGATGCGCCAGGAGGCGTTGCCGAGCTGGATGACGTCGCCGACGCCGGAGTCGATGGTGAAGTCTTCATCGAGCGTGGCGATCTGGTGGCCGTCGGGCTGCAGGATTACGGACACGACGGCGGTGTCCGGGATGGTGCCGCCGTTCGAGACGGTGATGGAGCGCGCGCCGCGGCGGCCCTGCAGGCGGCCATGGATGCGGTCGCGGAGAATGTAGGCGCCGTAACGGCCGCGGGAGGACTCGATGCCGTCCGATAGCAGGCAGAGGAGTTCTTCGAAGGTCTCGCGCGGAAGATCGCGATAGGGATGCGCGCGCGTGAGCAGCGCGAAGAGGTCGTCTTCCTGCCAGGGCTCGGCGGCGCAGGCGGCGATCATCTGCTGCATGAGGACGTCGAGCGGCTGCGGGGGAATTTCGAGCTGATCGAGCGCACCGGCGCGGAGGCCGCGGACGATGGCGGCGAGCTCGAGGAGGTCGTCGCGCGTGGTGGCGAAGAAGCGCGCTTTGGGTATGGCACCGCGCCAGTGACCGGCGCGTCCGGCGCGCTGCAGTGCGGGGGCGAGAGCGCGCGGGGTGTTGATCTGACAGACGAGCTCGATGGCGCCGATATCGATGCCGAGCTCGAGCGATGCGGTGGCGACGAGCAGCTTGATCTCGCCGGCCTTGAGTTTGCGCTCGGCTTCGAGGCGGAGCTTGCGCGAGAGCGAGCCGTGGTGTGCAGCGACGTTTTCGTTGCCGAGGCGATCGCCAAGCTGGAAGGCGAGACGCTCGGCCATGGAGCGCGTGTTGACGAAGACGAGGGTCTGACCGGTGCTCGAGGGCGAGTTCGGCGAGGCGGTTGTAGATGTCGTCCCAGATGGCGTTGGTGGAGACGGAGCTGAGCTCGTCGTTGGGGACTTCGACGGCGAGATCGAAGTGACGGCGGCGGCCGACTTCGATGATGGCGCAGTCGCGATGGCGCGTGCCGCAGAGGAAGTCGGCGACGAGTGAGATGGGATTTTGGGTGGCGGAGAGGCCGATCCGTTGTGGCGGCGACGTAAGACCCGTGAGCATGGTGCCCGGCGAGAGGCGGTTCTCGCCGCAGACGAGGGCGTCGAGGCGTTCGAGCGAGAGGACGAGGTGGGTGCCGCGCTTGTCGTCGGCCATGGCGTGGATCTCGTCGACGATGATGGTGCGGACGCGCGCGAGATTGGCGCGGGATTTCTCCGCGGTGAGCAGGATGAAAAGGGATTCCGGCGTGGTGACGAGGATGTGGGGCGGCTGCTTGAGCATGGCGCGGCGCTCGGCGGGGAGCGTGTCGCCGGTGCGCACGGCGGTGCGGATGGGCGGGCAGAGGTAGCCGCGTTCGAGCGCGAGCTTTTGGATTTGCTGCAATGGCTCTTCGAGGTTTTTGCGGATGTCGTTGGAGAGCGCCTTCAGCGGCGAGATGTAGACGACTTCGGTGTGCGGCTGGAGCTCGCCGGCGAGCGCTTTACGGAAGAGCTGGTCGATGCAGATGAGGAAGGCGGCGAGGGTTTTGCCGGAGCCGGTGGGTGCGGAGATGAGCGTCGGGCGCGCGGCGAGGATGGCCGGCCAGCCTTCGATTTGCGGCTCGGTGGCGGAGCCGAAGCGGGAGAGAAACCACTCCTGAATGATGGGGTGGGCCCATGCGAGTGCTTCGGCCGGGGTGGCGGGTGGGGCGGACTGCATTGGGATATTGTAAGCCCGGGTTCGACGTTTCTTCGCCCAAGGTAACGTCGTCGGAGAACTCTTCGTTATCTGGACCCGGCGGGAGATGTAAGCAAGACTGGACAGCGTGACTCGACACTGGCCAATCGTATCTATCCTTTCTATCTCTGTGCTTTCAGCCGGCGCTGCCGCCGCTCAGCACGCACCCGAATCATCGGGAACATCGACCGCGAGCCTTGCGGCCCCGCCGATCGACCTTGCCAAGATAAAGAGCGGCTTGGCGGGGAGTTATTACCATCCGGAGGATCTGACCGGCATCGACTGCAGCGCGACGGTGGACTGGGCAAGCCTGATGAAGCAATTGAAGCAGCCGAATGCCGAAGATCGCCTGAAGGTGTTGGACGCGATGACGATTGCCGTCAAGGCCCGCAGAGGAAAGATTGCTGAAGTGACTTTCGGCTGGCCTGCAGGCCAGCCCGCGAACAAGCAGATGATCGAAGACGGCGACCGAATGATGTTATACGGCTTCTACCAAATGTACTGGTCTGGTATTGCTTCGCCCCTGGGCCCGACGAAACAAGAGTGGGATGCGGTCCGTGCAGAGCCCCGCGCCGGCGGGGGATACATACTGCATTATTCCTCGGCCGGCTCGCCGGTCACGGAAGAGCTAGACGGCGATTTCCTTCCAGTCAAGCTATTCCTCAACCTTCCAGCTTTTATTATGGAGTTATCGGTGCACTACTCGCCGTCTCCCGCGCCGCACCCGGGCGATCTGATGCGGGTCACCTCGATTGATGTGGTCAAGCGGTCGGGAACATCGGTATCAAATTCGAATTTCCTGATCACTTATCAGCCGATAGGTGGGTATTGGATTCCGGCCCATCTCGATCTCGGCATGGTTGGAGCTTATTCCGTTCCGATAGATCTGATCGGCTGCAGTGTCTCGAAGGAGATGACCGTGCTGCCGCCTCCAGCTGCGCCGAAGCCGAAGGAAAGCAATACGAACTAGTCCCTGTTGGCCACGCTGCGCTACTGGCGCTTTAGCGGTGGCGGGGGGAGAGTGCGCCAGAGATCGTGGTTGTAGACGGCGGGCGTGAGTGTCTTGTGGTTGTAGCGGAAGGTGACGGGCTCGGGGGTGGGCTGTTTGTCGACGGGATCGAAGGTGAGCTTGATCACGTCGCCCTGCAGGGTCCAGTGGGCGAAGCTGGTGATCTCTTCCACGCCAGTGGGCGACTGCGCGAGGGTGG
This sequence comes from uncultured Acidobacteriaceae bacterium, assembly GCA_963750845.1. Lineage (GTDB taxonomy): Bacteria > Acidobacteriota > Terriglobia > Terriglobales > Acidobacteriaceae > KBS-83. Next base: position 69,227 of record CAVVSP010000004.1, on the reverse strand, counting down.
CGGTGCCATCCTTGCCGAGATCGAGCGCCATGGTGTGGTGGCGGATGGCGAAGCTGCCGTCCTGGCTCTGTGCGCGGGTCTCGTCTTTGGCGCGGGTCTCACCTTTGTAGGTGCCGGCGAGCTTGGATAGCTCGTTCTTTGGCTTGGCGTGGAGCGCGAGCGGGAGGACGGCGAGAAGAGCGAGGGAAAGAAGGCGCTTCATTTGACTATGCTAACGCGCGGACTGGCCGTCCGGGGGTGCTGGCCGCATGGGCAATAGCGCCTGCGGCGGGACTGGCCGTCCGGGCGATTGCGCCTGCGGCGCGTGTCGCTGGGTTCGCTCCCTTTGGTCGCTCACGCGGAGTCATTGGCTTGCCAGGAAAACTGCAGGGCCTTCGCTTCGTTCAGGATGACAAATAGGTAGCGAATGGTGGCTAGGTAGCGAATCGTGGCTGAATCCCATGTCCCAACCAAAGGGACATGGGATTCGGGTCGATTGCATCGCTACTTTTTGACGATGAGCAGGACGACGCCGTGTTCTGGGATCATCCAGGGGCCATGGCCGCTGTCGGTGGGATTCCAGACGTTGTGGATCTTGCTGCCGGCGGAGAGGCCGAGTTTCTGCAGGGGCAGGGACATCGATTCGGCATCGTGACCGCGGTTGAAGAGGCCGACGGCGACGGAGCCATCCTTGAGCGGCTTGGACCAGACTTCGAAGGGGCCTTCGGCGGAGACGCGATCGCCCTGTTTGCCGAGCGGGTCCTGATCGATGGCGATGACGTCCTTGTTCATGAGGATGGATTTGGTTTCCGCCGACATCTGCGAGAGGTCGTTGCCGGCGAGCAGCGGCGCGGCGAGGATGGCCCACAGGCTCATGTGGGTGAGGTACTCGTTGTATTTCATCTTGCCGTTGCCGACTTCGAGCATGTCGGGATCGTTCCAGTGGCCGGGGGCGGCGTACTTTGAGAGGCCGGCCTGGGAGAAGCCGATGTTGGACATGCTCATGTAGTTGTCCTGGATGTCGTCGGTGGTGCGCCAGCTATTGCCGCCGACGGCCGGGTCCCCACTTCCATACGGAGTCCCAGCCGTACTGGCAGAGCGAGAAGTAGATGGGGCGGCCGGTGGCGACGAGTGCCTTGTGCATTTTCTCGTAGGCGGCGCGCATCATCTGGTATTGCTTTGCCTGGTCGCCGGGCGCTTCCTTCTGCATGATCTCGTGGTAGCTGCAGAGGTCGTACTTGAGGTAGTCGATGCCCCAGGCGGCGTAGGTCTTCGCGTCCTGCTCTTCGTGCTGATAGCTGCCGAGATAGCCGCCGCAGGTTCTGGGACCGGGACCGGAGTAGATGCCGATCTTGAGGCCCTTGGAGTGCACGTAGTCGGCGAGCGCCTTCATGTCCGGAAATTTGCTGTTGGAGTGAATGTTGCCTTGCGCGTCGCGCTTGTCGGCCTCCCAGGCGTCGTCGATGTTGACGTAGATGTAGCCGGCGTCCTTCATCCCGGAGGAGACGATGGCGTCGGCCGCGGCACGGACATCTTTGTCGGTGACTCGCTTCGCGAAGTGGTTCCAGCTGTTCCAGCCCATGGCGGGGGTGGCGGCGATTTTGGTCTGCGCGGTGGCGGCGATGGGCAGGGCGACGAGGGCGAGGGCTAGCAGGGTCTTGCGCATGGGGCTCCTCTTACAGGGCGACTTTCGAGGCTGCTTTGTAACGGCTTACACGATAGTGAGGAGCGGCGGCCGCGTCAAGGCGCAAGGGGGGGCGGCGTAGTGCTTCGAGGATCATTGGCACATCACTTCGCATCTAGCGCGTGTAGTCGCCGCTTTTGCCGCCGGATTTCTTTTCCAACTGGATGCGCTCGATGGTGATGGATTTGTCGAGGGCTTTGGTCATGTCGTAGATGGTGAGGGCGGCGATCGCGGCGGCGGTGATGGCTTCCATCTCGACGCCGGTGTTGGCGGTGGTGGCGACGGAGGCGGTGATGGCTACGCCCCTATTTGTCACCGTGGTGATTACGTCGATGAAGGTGAGCGGCAGCGGGTGGCACATCGGGATCAGCTCCGATGTTTTCTTGGCGGCCTGCACGCCGGCGATGCGGGCTACTTCGAGCGGATTGCCTTTGGGATTTTTGGGCAGGGCTTTGAGCACCTTTTTCGAGAGGGCGACGAAGGCGGAGGCGGTGGCTTCGCGGCGGGTGGCGGGTTTGGCGCTGACATCGACCATTCGGGCGCGGCCGGATTTGTCGTAGTGGGAGAGCTTGTCTTTGGGCTTCTTCGCCATGGTGTTGAGTGTAGCGGGCTAGGGCAGGAGGACTTGCACGGTGACGCCCGCTTCAACTTGCGTGTCGGGTGGGAGGACGACGAAGCAGTTGGATTGGGCGGTGGCGGCGAGGTCGCCGGAGCCTTGCCAGGGGATGCGGGTGACGGTGGCGTGGTCCCAGTTGGCGTCGAGGTGGGCGGGGAGGAAGCGGGTGATGTCGGCTGGGCGCTCGGCTGCGGTGAGGGTGGCCTGGGCGAAGCGGGCGGCGGGGCTGGCCTCGCCTGCAAGGGCGCGGAGCATGGGCGCGGCGAAGAGCAGGAAGGTGACCATGGTGGAGACCGGGTTGCCGGGCAGTCCGAAGAAGGGGAGCGGGGCGGCGGCGGATGTTTTGGGCGGGAGCTCGCCGAAGACGGTGGGCTTGCCGGGCTGGATGCGGACACCGGTGAAGTGGAAGGTGGCGCTGCGCTCGGCGAGCGCCTGCTCGACGAGATCATATTTGCCGGCGGAGACGCCTCCGGAGAGCAGCAGCAGATCACAGGATTGCTGCGCGATATCGAGAAAGGCGCGGAGATCGTCGAGGGTGTCGCGAGCGATGCCGAGGCGAATGGGCTCGCCGCCGGCAAGGGAGACCTGGGCGGCGAGGCTATAGCTGTTGGAGTTGCGAATCTGGTGAGGCGCGGGCGTGGCGGCGATCTCGACCAGCTCGTCGCCGGTGGCGAGGATGGCGACGCGGGGCTTGGCGAACACATCGACCTGAGCGGCGCCGACAGCGGCGAGCGCGGCGACATGCGCGGCAGTGAGCCGCGTGCCGGCGGGGAGGAGCGGATCGCCGCGGTGAGCCTCGCTGCCGGCGGGAACGATGTGGCTGCCGGGGCGAACTTTCCGGTCGGGTTGGAGGCGGATTTTGCCGTCCGAGATTTCGACGTGCTCCAGCATGACGACCGCGTCGGCGCCTTCGGGGACCGGTGCGCCGGTCATGATCTCGAGTGCGGTATTGGGAGCGAGAGATGTGGTGGGGGCTTCGCCCGCGCGGAGAATTCCTGTGACCGCAAGCCAATTGCCGGTGGCGAGCGCGGCAGCCTGGACGGCGTAGCCGTCGCGGGTGGAGCGGTGGAAGGGCGGGAGGTCGCGATCGGCGTGGATGGGTGCGGCGAGGACCCGGTGAAGCGCTTCGAGGAGTGGAAGCTGTTCGGTTTGCCGGGGAGTGGCGGCGAGGCGGTGGGCCTGCTGCAGGACGAGAGCGGCGGCGTCGGCGTAGGTGAGGATGGTGGTTGTCACGTCGATTTTATTTTGCGCCCGCGCCGTGGGTGGCCACCAACACCGGTTTGGTGGATGATGCAAGAAAAACCAGCGCCGCTGGAGGCGACGCCGGTTTCTGGCTGATCAAAACAGTGCTACGTAGCACAGGGCTACATGACGGTACTACTTGGCCGCCACCAGGCTGGGCATGACGGCTTTGACGTCCGGCGCCATGGGACCGTTGGGATCGAGCGACAGGTACTTCTTGTATGCGTCAAGACACTCCTGCGGCACTTCGATCTTGTTGGGATCCTTCTTGGAGGGCGTGCCCTTGGCGAGCATTGCCTGCCCCTTCAGATAGTAGGGAACGGGCTTGCTGGGATCGGCCGCGATCGCCTTGTTGGCCGCAGCGACGATGGCGTCGGCATTGCCGCCGGATTTGGCGAGGATGATGGCTTCGTTCGAATAGAACATGCCGGCGTTGGCGGGTTGCGCTTTGGCAGCGGCATCGTAGGCGGCGGTGGAGTCGGGAATCTGGTTCTTCCCGGCGTAGGCCTCGCCGAGGGTGTTGTTGGCGGCGCCGTCGATTTCCGGGCTGGGCTTCTTGGAGGCGGCGTTGGTTTCGAGCGCCTTCTTGGCGGAGGTGATGGCGTCGTCGTACTTCTTCAGGCCGTTCTGCGCGATGGCCAGCTCGACCCAGAGGACGGCGGCGTCGGGCTTGGCGGTGGTGTCCCTCTGCATCAGGGATGCGGCCTCATCGAACTTCTTGTCTTTGATATCGGAGCGCGCGGTTGCCAGGTCAGCATTCAGGTTTTTGACCTGAGCGTTTTCTTTCAGGATGCCGGCATTCTTGGTTTTGGCATCCGCGATGGCTTTTTGCTGCTCGGGCGGAAGCTTTTTGACGTAGTCGGGACGGGAGAGGTCGAAGTCCTGGGCGACGTTTGCTCCGGCGTCGATCTTGACGTTCTCAAAACGGTCGACGGGTTTGATATTGGCGTCGTTCGGGCCCTTGATGAACATGGTGACGACATAGGTGCCGGGTTTTATGTTGTCGCCCTTGTAGTCGCCGTTCGCATCCGCGGTGAAGGTGTAGAGGGCGGTTTTGCCGTCGGTGGAGACCTGAATCTGGGCGTTCGCCAGCGGCGTCCCGGCCGGATCCTGCGCGTGGCCGTGAAGGGACCCGGTCTGCTGCTGGGCGTGGAGGGCAAGCGGGGCCATCAGGGCTGCGGCGAGCCAAAGCTTCTTCGTCATACTCTTTCTCCTTTTGGGGCATTGGCCGTCTGTTTCCAGTCGGTAGCGTACGGGATGGGGTCGTCGACTCCTGCTTCGGCGAACGCGCGAAGCCGCAGGATGCAACTCTCGCATGTGCCGCAGGCGGCCTGGTTGCCTGTATAGCAGGACCACGTTACATGGAAGGGTGCGGAGAGTTCAAGGCCGCGGCGGACTATCTCGTGCTTACGCATAGAGATAAGGGGTGTTTCGACACGGATGGAGCCATCGCGCGTGCCGGTGCGAATGAGTTGCTGAAAGGCCTGGTAGTAGGCGGGACGGCAGTCGGGATAGCCGGAGCTGTCCTGTTCGACCGCACCGACGTAGATGGCCTCGGCTCCGAGCACCTCGGCCCAACTGACGGCAGCGGAGAGGAAATGCGCGTTGCGGAAGGGCACGTAGGTGACGGGAATGGTGGCGCCGATGGCATCGGGGTTGGGGCCGTCTGGCGGCGCTTCGGGTACGGCGATGCTGGTGTCGGTGAGGGCGGAGCCGCCGATGATGCGAAAGATGTCGATGGAGAGCGGCAGGAATTGGGCGAGCTGCAGTTCGGTAGCGATGGAGCGGGCACTAGCCAATTCGCGCTGTTCGGTGCGCTGGCCGTAGCTGAAGTGGAGGGCGTAGGTCTCATGCTCCAACGCGGCGATGGCGGCGCAGACAGCGGAGTCCATGCCGCCGGAGAGGCAAACGACGGCGCGAGAGCGTGCGCCGTTGGAGCGAGACGAGGGTGATTGCTGCATTCTCATCCCACTCTGATGCAGGAAAAGGCCAAAAAGCAACGGGGACTCGCCGTCCCGGGCAACGGCGCCTGCGGCGCGGACAAGCTGGTTCGCTCCCTTTGGTCGCTCACGTTTGCGGCGGCGGGCGCCCAGCCGAGTTCGTTTGTCGCTTATGCGACTATGCGACGCCGAAATCGATGAAGGCGCGTTGCGGATCGGTGTGCAGGAGGGTTACCGCTACTGTGTCTCCCACTTCCAACCCCTGCTCGCCCTTGATGACCCGGCCTTCGACTGGCGGATTGAAGACGCGGACGTAGACGCCCTTCTCGCTTGCGCCGGTTACGACACCGCGAAAGACCTTGCCGATGCTTCCGGCGAGAGCCACGGCCGCCGCACGCTTGCGCATGGCGCGCTCGACTTTTTGCCCAGCGGATTCCTGCAGATTGCAGTGCATCGCAATCGCGGTCAGCTCTTCATCGGTGTACGGTGAGGGCTGGTTGTCCAGCATCGCTTTGACCATGCGCTGGTTGACGAGGTCGGCGAAGCGCCGGTTGGGCGCGGTGGAATGGGTATAGTCCCGTGCGGCGAGGGCGAAGTGGCCCAGGGGCTCGCTGTCGGTTCCCTTCGCCACTACATACTCGCCTGCGCCCATCAGTTTGATGATGGCGAGCGCGATATCGGGATAGTGCACGGCATCGGCTTCGCGCTGCTTGCGAAGGAACTCGTTCAGGGCTGCGGAATCGGCCTCCGCAGGCAGTTTCGTTCCATAGCGAGCGGCCAGTTCGACGATGCGCGGCCAGCGCTCCGGCGACCGCACCACGCGCCGGATGCAGGATCGCCCGGCTGCATGCAGCAGCTCCGCCATGGTCTCGTTTGCGGCGACCATGAAGTCTTCAATCAGATCGGTCGCGCGGTTGTGCTGAGCGGCTTTGATCTCGTGTACCTGGCCGTCGATGACCACCGGGTCGGCCTCGATGCGGTTGAATTCGAGCGCGCCCTCCTTGATGCGACCCGCGCGTATGGCGTGAGCGGCCTCATCCTGCAGACGCAACTGTGCCTGCAACTCCGGGGAGGCGGCTACTTTCTGATCCGGTCCGGCGGTACTCTCAAGCCACGGACCTACCTTGCTGTATGCCAACTGCGCGCGATTGTGGACCAGGGCGCGATAGATGGCCTGTTGCTGCAGATTGCCCTGAGCGTCCACTACGAATTCGGTGACCATCGCCGGGCGATCCTGGTCCTCGTTGAGGGAAGTCAGATCGGTGGAGAGCTCGTTGGGCAGCATGGGGAAATTGCGCGTCGCGGTGTAGACGGTCTTTGTCTGCTGCGAGGCGTGCTGATCGATGGGGCTGTCCTTTGCCACCGATGCGGAAACGTCGGCCACGCCGATGCGCACACGGATACCACCGTCGACGCGATCGGCGAATTCGATCTGATCGAGATCGCGCGAGGTGTCGTTGTCGATCGACGACCAGAGCAGGCTGCGCAGATCGCGCACATTGTCTGCAGGCGCGGGCGCCGGAGCAGATGCGGATGCGTGCTACCTGGTCGTCTGTTCCTGGTGGAAAATCCGGATGAAAGCCCTGGCGCACCATCTCGGTGAACGCCGCTGCGGAGAGATCGAAGGAAGGAGCAGACACGAAGTGCAGCCTATCACGGTGCTGGCCGCACGGGCGGGCGCGCCGGTGGCGTCATTCGGAGTCGATGGAACGGTTCAGGAGAGTCTCGCCTTCGTGCTGATCTTCCCCCGGATCTTGGTTCGGTGTGAATAGTTGATTTTGATCGTGCGCACCGATTTGTATTGCGCAATTTTGGGGTTGGAGGCGACCTTGCCTACAACGCCCTTCAACGGCTTTCTCAGGTGATCGAATCGAACCCTCAAAAGGTCGTGGTTCTCATCGGCGCTAACGATGTTCCGGGCATTGTGTCGGGTAAGGTGAGAAGGTTCTATCGATTTGTAAAGAAACTACCGCAAGATCCAACTCCTGAATGGTTCCGAGCCAATCTCCAGACTATCGTTCGACGACTGAAAGAAGACACGTCTGCGGATCTCGCGCTGTGTTCCCTCGCCCCGATCGGTGAAGATTTGGATTCGACGAACCCGTTCCAGCGCGAAATCAATCTGCAAGTCCGGAGATTCAGCACAATCATCCGTGAGGTCGCAACAGCAGAGAATGTCGGCTACATCAGTTCTATGAAGCATTCAGCGCGCAGATGAGGAATTCACGGCGCCCTTTCTCGGAGTTCCGCTTTCTCGCCTTTTATCGCGATGCATTTCGTACGTTGGTGCTCGGAAAGAGCCCTGATGAAGTCTCCAGATTAAATGGCTGGGAGTTTCATACAGACGGGGTCCACCTGAATAGCCGCGGTGGGTTGCTCGTTGCCGATCTTGTGCAGAGGTTCATTGAGAATGACGACAAGAGTAAGCATTCGAAGTTTCCCTCTGACACGATCCAAGGGTGCTAGTCTGAACACGACCTTTGAGCACTTCACGTCGAGCGTTCGACCCTTCTCGGTCTAGGAAGAGAATTATGGCATCAGAGACGAGTGGCAAAGTGCGCCTCATTACCACTTGGTTTCTCAGAGTCGTTTTGGGGTTAGCCTTCCTGGGGATCGGCGTGGAAAAGCTTACCGGAACCATGGGGACGATTCCATTCTTCGATGCGATTGGCTGGGGACAATGGTTTCGCTACGTTTCCGGAGCCTTGGATACGGCCGGCGCATTGCTCATCTTCCTACCGCGCTGGACCGCCTACGGTGCTCTCATCATTGCGTGCACAGTGGGCCTGGGAACCATCTTGTGCTTCACCATGGCGCTGTACAATCCCATTTTACCATTGGTGATGACCTTGCTGGCCGCAACGCTGGTTGGGCTCGCGTGGAAGCCGAAACCGGCCTAAGGGCTGTCTAATCACGGGAAAAGACGCCTGACCAGAAGCTAAAGATAATCCCCGCTGACCATCGGAGAGTCGTGGTGTTTCTCAACTATCGCCTTCAGGACAACGCACGTTTCCAGAATTGAAGGAGCTCGAAACGCCCATTTGCGATCTGCACCAAATTGAGCCCGCGCCCGGATTGATTCCGGATAGCCAACAGACCCATACCTTGACTTACGCGAATCACGGATAAGCCAGAAGTAATCTTCAACTGTTGCCAACAGGCCCTATCGCTCATTAGGGGTGTTGTCCTTTGGGTTTCGAGAAGTCACGTTATTCGTCCAAGTGGTTTTTGGATTAGTCCTCCCGCTGTGGGGTCGGCTAGTAGCTTGCAAAGTGATCCAAGACTTGCAGGGAATGCGCTTCTTATAATCAAGGTTTATGCGGATACGAGTGATTGGCGGCGGGCTGGCGGGGCCGGAGGCGGCTTTGATGGCGGCTGGGCGGGCGTGGAGGTGCTGCTGTACGAGATGCGGCCGGTGCCGGCAGACGCCGGCGCACCAGACGGCGGATTTTGGGGAGCTGGTGTGCTCGAACTCGCTGAAGTCGGAGAGTCGCGAACACGGCGCCGTGGCTGCTGAAGCAGGAGATGCGGCGGGCGGGGTCGGTGCTGCTGCGGCTGGCGGACGAGTGCGCGGTGCCGGCGGGGCATGCGCTGGCGGTGGATCGTGTGGAGTTTTCGCGGCGGATCGGGGAGGCGATTGCGCGCGGAGCCGCGGATCACGGTGGTGCGCGAAGAAGTGACGACGCTGGATGCGGATGTTCGGTGGCTTAACCATTGTGGCGACCGGACCGCTGACCTCGCCGGCGCTTGACGAGCGAGATTGCGCGGCTGACGGGCACGGAGCACCTGGCGTTTTACGATTCGATCTCGCCGATTGTGGATGCGGATTCGATCGATCGCGAGCAAGGTGTACATGGCGGCGCGGTGGGACAAGGGCACGGCGGATTACATCAACTGCCCGATGAACAAGGAGGAGTACGACCGCTTCTACGATGCGCTGGTGACGGCGGAGGGCGTGGAGGCGAAGGAGTGGGAGCAGTTGCGAGTACTTCGAGGGCTGCCTGCCGATCGAGGAGCTGGCGCGGCGCGGGCGGGATACGCCGCGCTTTGGGCCGATGAAGCCGGTGGGCTGCGCGATCCGCGGACGGGGAAGACGCCGTAGGCGGTGGTGCAGTTGCGCTGCGAGAATCTGCGTGCGGATTCGCTACAACCTGGTGGGCTTTCAGAACCACCTGAAGTTTGGCGAGCAGGCGCGGGTGCTGCGGCTGATTCCGGGGCTGGAGAACGCGCGTTTCTGCGCTACGGGCAGATTCATCGCAATACCTATATCAGAGTCGCCGCGGCTGCTGGACGCGACGCTGGCGACTGCAGGAGCATCCGCGGCTGCTGTTTGCGGGGCAGATTTCGGGCGTGGAGGGATACACGGAGTCGATTGCGACGGGGATGCTGGCGGGGCTGTATGCGGCGCGGCGCGCGCAGGGGCTGCCGGTGACGCCGGTGCCGCGCGGGACGGCGCTGGGGTCGCTGGTGAACTACATCACGCATGCGGACGCTGAAGCATTTCCAGCCGGCGAATATCACGTTCGACCTGCTGGAGCCGCTGGAAGAAGAGACGCGGCGAGAAGATTCGCGACAAGCAGCGAACGGCACAAGCTGCAGTGCGAGCGGGCGCTGGCAGCATTCGATGCATGGTGGTCTGGAGCAGGCGGCCGCGGTTGTGCTGTGAGTCGTTGACTCCCACCAAAGTGGCAACGTCCAGTACGTGATGGGCCATATTGTTCAGGTAACTTCGATTGCTACGATGACGCAAAGGTCATTCTCCTGTACGTGACCACCTTCTGCGATCGCCCTTGTGGTCTTTCTTTAAGACGGCCACGCTGAGTGAGTCTTCGCAGGTGACATGAGCAGGAAAAGATGATCCACGGGCCGCCAGTGAAAAGAGCGTGCCCGCATCAGGAGCTGCATGCGTCACGTGAGAGTTTCCCTTTTTTGCCTTTTGTGTCTGTGTCTGATTGCGCTGGTGCCGGGTTGCGGCTCCACAGTGAGCGGCGGTTCGGGTGGCGGCGGCTCTACAGACGGCACCTTTACTCTCGGCGCATCGCCGGCAGTCACGATCGCGCAGGGATCGAGCCAGACATTCACGGTGACGCCGAGCAGCGCGAACAATTTCACTGGATCGATTCAGGTTTCCGTGAGCGGACTCCCTGCGGGGGTTACGGTTTCGCCTGCGACGGCGACGGTTGCCATGGGTTCGAGCACGACGTTCACGCTGACGGCTGCTGCAGATGCGGCGGTGGGTACGACGACGGTCAAGGTGTACGGCGCATCGGGAACCCTGAGCACGAGCATTCCGGTCGCATTGACGGTGACGGCGTCGGGGTCGACCGGGCCGCCGTCGAATGGGGACTTCACACTCAAGGCCACGCCGAGCACGCTGGCGCTGGCGCCGGGTGCGAGTGGGCAGGTGACGCTGAGCAGTACGGCGATGGATGGTTTCAGCGGCGCGATTGCCGTAACGGTGACTGGTCTGCCAACCGGAGTGACGGTATCTCCGTCGACCATTTCGCTGACAGTGAACAATCCGCTGGCGGTTACGCTGACGGCGGCGAGCGACGCTCCCGCAACGGCGACGCCGGTGCTGGTGCGCTTTATTGGCACCTCAGGAAAGTTGTCGCATACGGCGACGATACAACTGACGATCACCGTAGTAGGCCCCACGGGCCCCGACTTCAGCATTACGGCTACGCCGGACACGATGACGGTGGCGCAGGGCCTGCAGAGCGACTCAGTGCAGATCGGGGTGACGGGCACCAATGGGTTTTCCGGCGATGTGACGTACACGGTGAGCGGACTGCCGGTCGGGGTGACGGTGATCCCATCGAGCAGCACGCCTGCAAAGCGGATGGATGGAGCCGATGGTGTTTCAGGCGGCGGCGGATGCCCCCATTGGCAACGCGACGGTGACGATTACGGGGACTTCGGGAGTGCTGACGCATACGGCGACGGTGACTCTGACGGTGACCGCTCCGCCGCCGCCGGATTTCGTCGCACTGACTCTTTCGCCGACGGATCTGACGATCAAGGCGGGATCGATCGGCACGGTTTCCGTGACGGCTACGGCAACGGATGGCTATACGGGGACAATCGATGTGTCGGTGGAGAATTTGCCGAAGGGCGTGACGATGAGCCCGGCCACCGCGGCACTAACGCCGGGTGTTCCGCAGACCTTTACACTGGCTGCCGCCATCACGGCACAGCCGGCGACTTCGACTGTGACTTTCCTGGGGCAGGTGAACTCAGCCAGCGGAACCGCGGACCTGAATTTGACGATCGCGGCTTCGGCAAATAATCCGCTGGACGTGACGACATGGCACAACGACATGGCGCGCACCGGACTGTATGCCAGCGAGACGCATCTGACGCCCACGAATGTGAGCTCAGCCAAGTTCCTGAAATTCGGCGTCTTCCCGACGGATGGCACGGTGGATGCGCAGCCGTTGTTTGTGTCGCTGCTGAAGATCGGCACAGTCGTGCACAACGTGCTTTATTTCGCAACGGAGAACGACACGCATGTACGCCATGGATGCGAACACCGGCAGCCGCTATGGGGGCCTTCTGGAGATATCCGCGCTGGAAGCGGGTGAGACAGCGGCTGACAACCAGGGCTGCAGCGAACTTTCCTTCAAAGGTGGGATTACAGCGACGCCGGTGATTGACCGCAACTTTGGAGACGGATGGCGCGATCTTCTTCGTGGCCAAGACGAAGGACAGCGACGGCAACTATCACCAGAGGCTGCATGCGCTGGATCTGATCACTGGCGCGGAGCTGGACGGCAGTCCGACGGAGATAGCGGCGACCTATCCGGCAAATGGCGGAGCGACGAAGACCTTCGATCCGGGAATTTCCGTGGAGAGATCGGCGCTGCTGCTGAGCAAGGCACCGTTGTATCTCTCCTGGGGCGCGCCATGCCACCAGACATTCGTTCGACTATGACGGCTGGGTGATGGCCTACAACGAGGGCACGCTGCAGCAACAGTCGGTGCTGGACGTGACGCCGAACGGCAGTGGCGGCGGCATCTGGATGAGCGGCGCAGGTCCGGCGGCGGATGCCAACGGCAATGTGTTCCTGGCCACATCGGAGGGCACATTCGACACCACGCTGAATGGAGTGAGCACCGACGAACAGCGACTACGGCAACGGATTTTTGAAGATCCAATCGCCGAACGGTGTGCTGAACGTGTTTGACTACTTCGAGCCGCTGAACGGGGTTCCGGGCGCCGCCAACTATCAGGACCAGGGTTCTGGCGGCGTGATGCTGACGCCGGCGATCGCGAGCGGCCAGCAGCCGATATTCCCGGCTGCCATTGGAGCCGGCAAGGATGGAAATATCTATCTTTTGACAGAGCAGCGGCAATGTGCTGGGCGAGTACAACGGCACGAGCGACAGCAACTTCAACACGTTGACGGGTGCGCTGCCGAACGGCGCGACCTCCTCGCCGGCTTACTTCAATGGGGCGTTCTACTACGGCGGTTCGAGCGATGCGGTCAGGCGGTTCACGTTGACTCCATCGGGAGCGACCCTGGCGAGTCAGTCGGCAAATACGCTGGGCGCCGCAGGAGCGACGCCGGTGATCAGCGCGAATGGGACGAAGACGGCGATCCTATGGGCGCTGGACACGACGGCGAACGGCGGAGCGGTGCTGAACGCCTACGACGCAACCAACGTGGCGACGCAACTGTACAGCAGCAGCGCGAAGCCGAGCGACGCGATCGGCCCGACCGGGTAATTTGCGGTGCCCATGGTGGCAAACGGTTACGTGTACATCGGGACCGCGAACGGCGTGGCTATCTTCGGGCTGCTGCCGTAGCGACCTATGAAAGTAAAGCCGAGAGGGCAGCCGGTCTATTGGCTGCCCTTTGTATTTGGTGGGATTCAATTGCGGTGAGCCCGGAAATTCGCTTCGCGACTCAACAATCCGTTGGCGAGCCGTAGATCGCTCACTGCAGGTCCTTCGCTTCGCTCAGGATGGCAACTTGCTTAAAATCGTAATTCACGATCGTGACTTCAGCGGCGATCGGCTTTGGATGCGTTGCGGGCGCGGACCTTGAACCAGATGGGCGAGCCGGCGAAGCCGAAGGCGTCGCGGATCTGGTTTTCGAGGAAGCGCTCGTAGGAGAAGTGCAGTTTCACCTGGCGGTCGGTGAAGAGGACGAAGGTAGGCGGAGCGACGGCGGCCTGCGTCATGTAGTAGATCCGGATCTTTTTCGCGGCGGGAACGGTGGCGCGCTGGAAGTCGACGCGCTCGAGGAAGCGGTTCATCTGGCCGGTGGAGACGCGCTTGCGGCGCTCCGCGGCGACGAGCGTGATGGCCTCATAGAGGCGGTGCAGGTTGGTGCGGTGCGCGGCGGAGAGGAAGACGATGGGCGCGTAGTCGAGATACTTGAGGACGTTGCGCACCTGCTCTTCGAAGATGTTCGCGGTCCGCGGGAGGCTTGCCATCGGTGCGGGCGGTGGTGACGAGATCCCACTTGTTGACGATGATGATGACGGAGCGGCCGCTCTCGTGGGCGTAGCCGCCGATGGTGGCGTCGGTGGAGGTGACGCCTTCGGTGGCGTCGATGATGAGCAGGGCGACGTCGGCGGCTTCGAGGTGGCGGCGGGCCATGATGACGGAGAGCTTTTCGGCCATCATGTGCGTCTTGCCCTTGCGGCGAATGCCGGCGGTGTCGACGAAGCGGTACTGGGCGCCGTTGTGCTCGACAACTTCGTCGACGGCGTCGCGGGTGGTGCCGGCGATGGGCGAGACGATGGCGCGCGAGGTGTTGGTGAGGGCATTGAGCAGGGTGGACTTGCCGACGTTGGGGCGGCCGATGATGGCGATGGAGGTCTCGCGCTGGGCGTATTCGCCGTGGGTGCGGTGGAGCTGATTCGGTCGTCGGCTCTTCTTCGGCTGCGCCGGCGAGTTCCTCTTCTTCCACTGGAGCAGGGAACTTCGAGCGTATCGAAGACGGCGTCGAGCAGATCGCCGATGCCGAGGCCGTGTTCGGCGGAGATGGGGAACAGCCTCTGCACGCCGAGCCGGCGGAAGTTCTCTGCCTGCGGAGCGATGTTGGTCGGTATCGACCTTATTGACGGCGAGGAAGACCGGCTTGCCGGAGCGAATGAGCAGCCGTGCGAGTTCGATGTCGGAGGAGGCGAGCTCGGTGCGGCCGTCCACGACCATGATGACGACGTCGGCTTCATCGAGCGCGGTGCGCGCCTGGCGGAAGATCTCGGAGGGGATCAGCTCGGGATCGTCCGGCACGATACCGCCGGTATCGACGAGGCGCGCGGTGCGGCCGGCCCATTCGACTTCGCCGTAGATGCGATCGCGGGTGATGCCGGGCTCGTCGCCGACGATGGAGCGGCGGCTGCCGGTGAGGCGATTGAAGAGCGTGGACTTGCCGACGTTGGGGCGGCCGCAGATGGCGAAGACGGGCAGCTCGCTGGCTGCGACGCGCGATTGATTGGCGAAGATGGCGCGCGAGGGGCTGGACTCGAGGTGCTGGTCGATTCTCTGGTCAAGATTGAGCTGATCGCGGCTGGTTGACTTTTCGAGGTCGGCGGCGGAGGGCTCGATGCGGCGGGCGGCGGCACGTGCCTTCTGGCGCTGATTGGGTGTGAGGGCCGCCTTCTTAGCCTGCTTCGCCCTGGTCTCGGCGTCGACAGCCTTGCGGGAGCGGGAGCCGAGCTCGGAGGCGCGCTGACGCTTCGCCTTGAGGCGCGCTTCGTTGGCGTCGCGGCGGCCCTTGTTGCGGGCGGAGCGTTCGCGCGTGGCCTGCTGCTTCTGGGACTTTTTCGATGGCAAGGAGGCGGCTTCTTTCCTGGGGCGCGAGGCCGACGGATGATGACCGGAGCGCCCTGTCTATTATAGGGAGAGCGACCCTCATCGCATCCCGCCGTGTCCTCCACCAGCCAACTCGCGCCCAGTCTGCCGAAGGTTTACGACTTTTTCGCGCCCGGTGGCGTGCTGGCCCGGTCCAGCCTGCCGTATGAGTTTCGCCGCGGGCAGTTGGAGATGGCGCAGGCGGTGGAGCGGGCGCTGACGCAGCATCATCACCTGATCGTCGAGGCGGGGACGGGCACGGGCAAGACGCTGGCGTATCTGCTGCCGGCGCTGCGCACGGGGCAGCGGGTGATTATCTCGACCGGGCACGAAGAACCTGCAGGAGCAGCTTTTCTTCAAGGATGTGCCGTTTCTGGAGTCGCTGCTGGGGCCGTTGCGGGTCTGCTACATGAAGGGGCGCGCGAATTATCTGTGCCGGCACAAGCTGTATGCGCTGCGCGATCAGCCGATTTTGAGCGGCCTGGAGGAGATCGACCAGTTCCACAAGATTGCGGAGTGGGAGAAGACGACGGAGACGGGCGACCGCATCGAGATTGACGGGCTGCCGGAGACGAGCCCGCTGTGGCAGAAGCTGGATGCGCGAACCGAGGCATGCCTGGGCCAGAGCTGCCCGGACTGGGAGCGCTGCTTCATTACGGAGATGCGGCGGCAAGGCGCTGGAGAGCGACATCATGATCGTGAATCATCACCTGTTCTTTGCGGATCTGGGCATCAAGCAGCAGGCGCGGACGGCGCCGGATGCGGGGATTCTGCCGGAGGCGGCGGTGGTGATCTTCGACGAGGCGCATGAGCTGGAGGATGTGGCGTCGAACTATTTCGGCGTGAGCCTGAGCAATATGCGCTTCGAGGAGCTGGTGCGCGATCTGGAGACGATGCTGCGGACGAAGATCACGATTGCGACCAGCGTGCTGAGCGCGGGGCAGACGGTGCGGGAGCGGGCGCGGATGTTCTTTGGCGCGCTGCCGCAGGATTTCGAGGGACGCGCGGTGTTCTCGCAACGCGAGGAGTTTCTGGAGAACTTCGGGGATCATCTACCTGGGGCTGATGAATGCGCTGCACCGGCTGGAGGGCGAGCTGGAGCAGGTGCGCGGACGTGGACGAGACGCCCGGATTGCGGAAGCGGGTGGCGGACATCCGCGAGCATCTGAAGTTCCTGATGGAGGCGGAGTCGAAGAACACGGTCTTCTGGCTGGAGCGGCGGGCGAGCGGGCCGCTGCGCGGCGGGGTGCGCGAATACGTATCTGCAGGCGACGCCGATCGATGTGTCGGAGCTGATGCAGGAGCTGCTGTTCGAGAGCTATTCGTCGGTGGTGCTGACGTCGGCGACGCTGACGGTGGCGGGCGGCTTTGGGCATATGCGCAAGCGGCTGGGGATGGTGGAGGCGAAGGAGCTGGTGGTGCCGTCGCACTTCCGCTATCCGGAGCAGGCGCTGCTGTATCTGCCGCCGGAGATGCCGGACCCGCGCGAGCCGAGCTTTGCCGCAGAGGCGGCGAAGCAGATACGGCGGGTGCTCGAGATTACGCGTGGGCGGGCGTTCTGCCTGTTCACGAGCTATGCGCAGATGCGCGACCTGTACGAGCGGCTGCTGATGGAGCTGGAGTTTCCGCTGCTGCTGCAGGGCACGGCGCCGAAGAAGGCGCTGCTGGAGGAGTTTCGCGACGACGCCGAATGCGGTGCTGTTCGGCACGTCGTCGTTCTGGCAGGGCGTGGATGTGCAGGGCGAGTCGCTGAGCTGCGTGATTGTCGACAAGCTGCCGTTTGCGGTGCCGAGCGATCCGGTGGTGGCGGCGCGGATGCGCGCGATTGAAGAGGACGGGCGGGAGCGCGTTCTTCGAGTACCAGGTGCCGCAGGCGGTGATCACGCTGAAGCAGGGGTTTGGGCGGCTGATCCGGTCGCTGGAGGATCGCGGCGTGCTGATGCTGCTGGACCCGCGGCTGCAGCGGCAGCGGTATGGGAAGGTGTTTCTGGAGAGCTTGCCGCCTTACCGGCTGACGAAGGATATTGCTGAGGTGGAAGCGGTTCTTTGCTCAGCGGAGAAGCGCTGAGTCGTGCTCACTGCTAGCATTGATCTAGAGCGATGTCGCGGAACCTCTACATCCTGGCTGCAACGCTGTTGCTGTTTTCGCTGATCTCGTGCGCCATGCTGGGGTCGGTGAGCGCGACGCAGCCGGATTTGCCGGGCAATGGGTCGCTTTGGAAGACGACGTCGCCTGTTTTTGTTTCTGGGGGCGGTGGTGGCGGCGTTTGCGGGCGTGATGCTGGCGATGTTTGAGCAGGTGGAGCGGCGGAATGAGGAGCGCGAGAGCGCGCGAGGGGCGACGGGGGCATTGAGTGCTGGGCGCTCGGCACTGACTCTTAGCGAACCGGTAGAATGGAAGATGGGCTGCATTGCCCTTTCTGGCAAAGGAAGAGATTCGTATGTATGAGGTAACGGTAGAGGCCGGGTTTTCCTCCGGGCACTATCTGCGCAACTATCGCGGCAAGTGCGAGAACCCGCACGGGCATAACTACAAGGTGCGGGTGACCTTGCGCGGCAAAGAGCTGGATGCGGCCGGGCTGCTGCTGGATTTCAAGCAGTTGAAGCAGGTGATGCGTCCGGTGATCGACCGGCTGGACCACCAGATGCTCAACGACCTGGAGCCGTTTACGGTGATCAATCCTTCGGCGGAGAACCTGTCCAAGTTTTTCTTTGACGAGACGAACCGCCAGTTGAGCGAGATGACCGGCGGCCGGGTGCAGGTGAAGGATTGCACGATCTTCGAAACCGACACCACGACGGCTACGTATTACGAATAGCAGTTCTGCGCATGTATCTCATCGAAATCTATAAATCAGTGCAGGGCGAGTCGAGCTTTGCCGGGTTGCCGTGCATCTTTGTGCGGCTGGCGGGATGCAACCTGCGCTGCTCGTGGTGCGACTCCGAGTACACCTTCAAGGGCGGATACAAGCAGTCGTTGGATGAGGTAGAGGCGGCGGTGGCGGCGCTGGCGCCGGTGCGGCTGGTGGAGTTTACCGGCGGCGAGCCCATGCTGCAGGAGCGCGAGCTGATTCCGCTGATGGAGCGGCTGCTGGCGCAGGGCTACACGCTGATGATCGAGACCAGCGGCGAGCGGCCGCTGGGAAATGTGCCGAAGGATGTGCACAAGATTGTCGATGTGAAGTGCCCGGGATCGGGCGAGGGCGGGAGCTTCCGGATGGAGAACCTGGACGCGCTGACGAAGCGCGATGAGGTGAAGTTTGTCATCAGCGATCGCGTCGATTACGAATTCGCGCGTGAGTTCACGCTGGAGCATGGGCTGGCGGCGCGAGCCGGCGGGGTGCTGTTTTCGCCGGCATTCAAGAAGGCGCCGAGCCTGGAGCGATCGACGAGCAACTGCGCGCTGGACCCGCGGGTGCTGGTGGAGTGGATGCTGGAGGATGGCGTGCCCGCGCGGCTGAGCCTGCAGATCCATAAGTTCATCTGGGAGCCGCAGAAGAAGGGCGTGTAGAGCATTTTCGGTATAGGTGTAGGCTATCCAGCCATTGCTCTCGTGGCTTTTCGTTAGGGAAAAGCCACACAGGGTGCATCTTGGCAGCACACAGTATTGCCGAAAATCCTGTAGTCGCCTCTTACTTCTTGCTGGCGAGGTATTTGTTGAAGGGGATTTCGAAGGCGAAGAGCTCGCGTCCGTCGGAGCTCTGGATGCGGCGCAGTTCGAGGTGCGCGCCGGAGAGCGGATTCTCCAGGTCCTGGAGATCGTAGAAGAGAAAGCCGGCGCGTGTGGTGTGCGGCTCCACGGCGATGGCGCCGTATTCGAACTCTGAAAAATCCTGCTCGATCTTCTTATCCAGATTCTTGCCTTTGCCGCCGATTTTTATTGGGCCGATGGGGATCTTGCGGCGCGGATCGGCGGGGCGGTCGAGGGCGCGCTCGGCATCGCGCGGCTCTGCGGCAGGGATCTTGTCGCCGGCGGCAGTGATGAAATCGATGCGCGCGTCGTTGAGAGAGATGGGCGTGTCGCCTTCATTGGTGATGATGATGCGGATGGGGATGATGTTGGCGGAGGCATAGTCAACACGAAAGATGGAGGTCTTTGGGGGCATGTCGTAGGGATCGACGGCGATGGCCAGGTGGTCGGCGGCGTGGCGCTCGAAGGCGGGGTATTGATCCGCTGTACCGGGCGGCGGTGCGGGATGCTGGGCCAAAAGTGGAAGCGCAAGCAGTGCGGCAGCGAAGGGCAAAGACAGCAGGGAACGCATGCGCAGAATTAGAGCACTTTCGAGATTGCGCTGTCCTGCCCGCCGGCACGGGCTGCGGATTTTCCCCTGAAATGAGCGATCGCGTGGCGCATTGTCCCGGTTAAAGGATAGTCTGCGGCAGGGTCGTGATTCTTTTCGTTTACAACGTGGGATTGCTGCTGGCGCTGGTGGCGGGCGCGCCGGTGTGGCTGCTGCGTGCGCGCTGGCGCGAGGGGCTGCGCGAGCGGCTGGGCGCAGGCGCGGCGCGGGTGGGTCATGCGCTGGCCGGCAGGCAGCAGGTGTGGGTGCATGCTGTCTCGGTGGGCGAGGTGGTGGCGGTGAGCCGCCTGGTGGAAGAGCTGGATGCGCGGCTGGGCCGTGGCTCGGTCGCGATTTCGACGACGACCAGAACCGGTCAGCAATTGGCGCGAGAGCGCTTCGGCGCGGGGCGTTGTTTTTATTTCCCGATCGATCTGCCGTGGGTGGTGCGCGGCGCGTTTCACGCGTTGCGGCCGCGCGTGCTGGTGCTGGCCGAGAGCGAGCTGTGGCCCAACGTCCTGGCGGAGTGCGCGGGACAGCGGGTGCCGGTGGTGGTGGTGAATGCGCGGATCTCCGACCGCTCGCTGCCGAGATATCAACGGCTGCGGAGATGGTGGCGGCCATTCCTGGAGATGCTGACGCTGGTGCTGGCGCAGAGCGCCGAGGACGCGCGGAGGTTTGTCGCGATCGGCGTGCCGGAGAACCGGGTGCGCGTGGGCGGCAATTTGAAGTTCGACGCGCGTCCTCCGCGATCGGCCAAGGTGATGGATCCGTTGCGAGCACAGTTGCCGAGCGGCGCGAAGGTGCTGGTGGCGGGATCGACATTAGAGGATGAAGAGCGCGTGCTGCTGGAGGCGTGGCCGGCGATCTGCGCGCGCACGCCGAACGCGGTGATGGTGCTGGCGCCGCGGCATCCGGAGCGCTTTGCACGCGTGGCTGCGCTGGCGCGCGAGAAGAAGGCGCTGCTGGTCGAGCGTTCTGCGTGGGATGGAAGCGCGGTGGCTGCAGGCAGCGTGTTCCTGCTGGATTCGATTGGCGAGCTGGGCAGCGTGTATGGTTTGGCGGCTGTCGCGTTTGTGGGTGGAAGCCTGGTTCCGGCGGGAGGGCACAATCCGCTGGAGCCGGCGCGGTTAGCGGTTCCGGTGGTGATGGGGCCGCGCTATGAGAACTTTCGCGATGCGGTGGAGCTGCTGCGCGGCGCGGATGCGTTGCGCGTGGTGGAGCGGGAGGACGTGGGGCAGGCGATCGCGGCACTGCTGAACGACCCGGACGCGGCGGCTGCGATGGGCGCGCGGGGCAAGAAGGCATTTGACGAGCAGGCCGGGGCGACCGCGCGCGCGGTGGATGCCGTCGTGCAACTGCTTGCGGAGGGCAACGCGTGAAGCGCGTGGTGTGGCCGCTGCTGGCCGCTGGTTCCGCTGTATGGCGCGGGACAGGCGCTGAGCTCGGCCGCATATGCGCGCGGTTGGCGGCGCACGGAGCGGCTGCGGTGGCCGGTGGTGAGCGTGGGCAATCTATCGGTAGGTGGCGCGGGTAAGACGCCGTTTGTGATCGCGCTGGCGCGTGGGCTTACGGAGCGGGGATGGTCGGTCGATGTGCTGTCGCGCGGGCTATGGGCGGGCGTCGGATGCGGTGGAGCGCGTTGTCGCGGGTGGCATGGACGATCCGGCGGCGCGCTATGGCGATGAGCCGTGGCTGATCGCCCAGCGTGCGGAGGTGCCGGTGTTTGTGGGGCGCGAGCGCGTGGCGGCGGGACGGTTGGCGGAGACGCCGCTTGTAGACGCGAGGGGCGGGCGGCACGTCCATTTGCTGGATGACGGGATGCAGCACCGTGGGCTGGCTCGCGATGCAGAGATTGTGCTGCTGCACCGCTCGGATTTTGAGACAACGCTGTTGCCTGCGGGACGGCTGCGGGAGCCGCTGGCGGCACTGGAGCGTGCAGATTTTGTGGTGCTGCGCGAAGAGGACATGGACCTGGCAGAGCGGGCGCGGCGCTGGATGAGGACGGATGCGCGGATCTGGACGATACGCCGTGAGCTGGAAGTCCCCGCGTTGCCGGGAGCGGCGGTGGTGTTCAGCGCGATTGCGCATCCGGAGGAGTTCGTGAATCGGCTGCAGGCGAAGGGCGTCTCGATTGCGGCGTCGAAGGCATGGCGCGACCATCATCGGTTTACGGATGGGGATGTGACGATGCTGTGTGAACTGGCCGCGCAACATCGCGCGTCGTGTTTCGTGACGACAGAGAAGGACATGGTGCGGCTGACGAAGACGCAGCGCGCGCGCCTGGAACAAACCGGACCGGTGCTGGCGGCGGCCTTGACGGTGCGGCTGCTGGAGCCGGAGGCGGTGCTGGCTGCGCTGGAGGAGCGTCTGGAGCAGCGGGGCGCGTGAGAGAATCAGCCTTTGCGAGCTCACAATAATGCGGAGAAACAGAATGCGGAGAAAGAACGGCTGCGCGTTCTGATCGTACGGCTGGGCGCGATGGGGGATGTGCTGCACGCGATGCCTGCGGTGGCGGCGCTGCGTGCGCAATTGCCGGAATGCCATGTGGGATGGGTGATCGAGCCGCGCTGGGCGCCATTGCTGATGTCGGATGGAGAGGCTCCGCGTACACCCACGATGCCGCTGGTCGACGCGGTGCATATGGCCAATGCGCGGGGATGGGCTCGGCAACCGCTGGCGGCTTCGACGTGGCGCGCGATGCGTGGATTGCGGCATGAACTGCATGCACAACGCTATGATCTGGCGATCGATTTGCAAGGCGCGGTGCGGTCGGCGCTGATCGGAAGAGCTTCTGGCGCTGAGCTGGTGGGTGAGGCGGAGCCGCGCGAGACGCCGGCGCGATGGTTCTTTCAGCGTCGGGTGGCGACGCGGGGCGTGCATGTGATCGAGCAGGCAGCCGAGGTGGTGGCCGGAGCGACCAGTCTGACGCTTGCGCCGATACTGCCGCCGTTGCCAGTGGACTGCGCAGCAGAGAGGCGCGTGGCTGCGATGCTGCCGGATGCCGAGGCACTGGTGCTGCTGCATCCGGGTGCGGGCTGGGGCGCGAAGCGCTGGCCGGCGGAGCGCTATGGTGCGCTGGCGGCGGCACTGAAGGCGCGGGGATATGCCGTGGTGGTGAACTGTGCGCCGGGTGAAGAGGCGCTGGCTGCGGATGTGGTGCGAGGCAGCGGCGGCGCCGCGCAAACGATCGCGACGAACATGATCGCGACCAGCGTGGCAGAATTGATCGCGATGACGAGACGATGTGCATTGGTGATTGGCGGCGATACGGGGCCGGCGCATCTGGCGTGCGCGCTGGGCAAGCCGGTGGTGGGACTATACGGGCCAACCGATCCCGCACGAAACGGGCCGTGGGGCGTGCCGTTCCGCGTGCTGCGGCATCCGGAGAGCCGGCGCGACCATGCGCGGCGCAGCGCGCCGGAGGCAGGCCTGCTGACGATTGAGCCGGAGGAAGTTCTTGCGGCGGTTGAGGATCTGCTGGGGTCAAAGGGAACAGCGGCGGGACGCCCGGCGGTGCAGGCTTGAGCGTGAGCTGGACGCGCATTGCGCGCCGCATCCGGGTGCCGATGGGATTTGTGTTCGCGCTGTTCTTTCTGCTGACGGCGCATCCTTCGGTGCATTCGCTGCTGTGGAGCCTGCTGGGGACTGTGCCGGGCGTTGCGTTGCGTGCGTATGCCTCCGGCTACGTGACGAAGAATACGGAACTGACGATGACCGGGCCGTATGCGTACACGCGCAATCCGCTGTACCTGGGCTCGATGCTGATTGCGTTTGGGTTTGCCGTGGCCGCGCATAGCTGGTGGGTCGCGCTGGCACTGGCGGTGTTATTCACGCTGATCTATCTTCCGACGATCTATTCGGAGGAAGAGTTTTTGCGCAGGCAGTTTAATAACTATGAGGAGTATTGCAGGCGTGTCCCGCGGCTATTTCCGCGGTTGACGCCGGCATCATCCGTAACCGGCGGGGGTTTCTCCGGTGCGCTTTATCGCAAGCACCGCGAGTACAATGCAGCCTTAGGCACTCTTTCTATCTATGCGGTGTTATTGCTGAAGCTGTTTGTCTGGCACAGAGCATCGTTCCTGTTTCTGTGAGACAGCGGAGTTATACCGGGCGGAACCTATCTGGAAATGCGCAACACCGTTGCTGGCTGGCGAGAAAAAGCATTATGCGTGAGGGATGTATTTGAGACGACTGCCTTTGTTTTTTTGCGGCCTGCTGCTGACCGTCGCAGCCGGAGCTCAGATGCCATCGCTTCCCGCGCCGCAGCAGCAGTATCTGCCCCAGCACCAGACGCTTTCCTATGGGGTGGATTGGCGCGTCTTTCCGGCGGGGACAGCGACCTTTCACCTGGAGAGTGACGGAACGACGCAGCGGGTACAGGCGAATGGCGACTCCATCGGTGCGGTGAGCCTGCTGTTCAAGGTGGTGGATCGCTTCCAGTCGTCGTTTGACCGGCGCACCGGCTGTGCGCAGACCTTTGCCAAGCAACTGCAGGAAGGCCGGCGGCAGATCGTGAGCACGCTGCAGTTTCAATATGGCGCGCACAAGCAGGTGCTGGATGAGAAGAACCTGGTGAAGGGCACGAGCCGCCATCTGGAGTCGCCGATTCCAGCGTGCGTCAGCGATTTGATGTCTTCGATCTTCATTGCCGGCGCTCAACCGCTGGAGGTGGGGCAAAACTTCTCGCTGCCGGTCGCCGATGCGATGCGGGTGATTGCCGTGACATTCAAGCCGGAGGCACGGGAAGAGATCAAGACGCCCGCGGGCACATTTCAGACTATTCGGGTGGAGCCTACGGCCGATGCCGGCGTGGTGAAGAATCGCGGCAATATCTGGATCTGGTACACGGATGACAACCGGCATTTGCCGGTGCAGATGCGGGCTCGTCTCTTCTGGGGCACCATTACGCTGCGTTTAACGAGCGTGGAGCAGAAGTAGAACCGGCGGCGCGATTATTGCAGGCGGAAGCGGTCGCGCATGAGGCGCCGCAGGCGGGGCTGGTAGATGAGATCGTAGGCCAGTTCCTTGTCCGGGAACATGGCGAGCGCGGCGCGTCGGCTGTCCGCGATCATCTCCGAAGCGGCATCATACGTGAGCGTTGTGTCCTGCGCGATGACGGACATCACCATGTTCATCATGAGCTGGAGGCGGCGGAGATTTTTCTCTTCCTGCTGCTGCTCGAGCACGGAACGCGATTCCTCCGGCTGTGTCTGGCCCGTGTCCCTGGTTTCTTCTGACTCCATGCGTGGACCCTCCAATGGGCTGGGATGTTTCGCAGACTCTATACCTGATAGGGATGCTGCGCAGTAGAAAAACGATCCCCGAAGGTATCAAGGTAAGGGCGCCGGGTGTACACCGGTACCGTCGATGTAGAAGGTGGAGATGCCGAGCATGTCGGTACGCCAGGTGCGCGCGCCCTCGCTTTCGAGTTTGTCGAGCGTTTCCCAGCGAGGGTGGTGATAGGTGTTGAAGGGGCCGACAGAGATGACGGCGAGATGCGGGGCGACGCGCGCGAGGAAGGGCGGAATCGTGGACGTCTTGCTGCCGTGATGGCCGACTTTGAGCAGGTCGGACCCGAGGTCAACGGGAGGCAGCGAAAGCATCGCGACCTCGCTGGGTGCTTCGGCATCGCCTTCGAGTAGCGCGGAATGGCCGGCATAACTGAGATGCAGGACAAGCGAATCGTCGTTGGTGGCGGAGTCGCGGGGCTCATAACGGGGCGCGGGCGAGAGGACGCGCACCGTGGCTGCGCCGAAGGGTATGGTGTCGCCGGCGGAGAAGGAGCGAACCTGGATGCCGAGCGATGCTGCCTCGCTGAGCAACGCCTGATAGGCGGGGATGGGCGGGTTGTGGCCAACCCATAGCTCGCGCGGACGGAAGTTGCGCAGTATGGCGGGCATACCGCCCATGTGATCGCCATGGGCGTGGGTGAGCGCGACCACATCGAGACGACGCACGTGGCGGCTCCAGAGATAGGGCGCGACGACGTCTTCACCGATGTCGAAGTTCCCTTGATGGGTCGAGCCGCCGGTGGGGCCTCCGGCATCGACCAGCATGGTGTGGCCATCGGGCCAAACGACGAAGATGGAGTCGCCCTGGCCCACGTCGATGGCGCTGATCTCGAGCACTCCCGAGCGGCGAGAGAGGGTGTGTGGGGCGAGCGCGCAGACCATGGCTGCGCTGAGCGCGGCGGCGGCCAATGGGAGCGCGAAGCGGCTGCGCATGCGCACGATCCAGACGGCGAGCGTGAGCAGCGCAAGACACGCGAGGGCAGCGGCGAGTGTTGGCTCGGGAAGACGCCACTCGCTCATGCGCCATGCGCTGCAGAAGCGAACGATGGCGAGCACGGCGTGCAACATGGCGGCGGTGGCCGCCGCAGGCAGCCACGCGATATGCGGCGATATGAGCAGCGCGGCCATGGTGAGCAAGGCGGCGGGGAGCAGGAGAGATAGCGCTGGAACGATGAGGATGTTGACGAGCAGCCCCGATGTGGTGACGCGATGAAAGTAGACGGCCATGGGCAGCGCCATGGTCAGCTCGATGATGGCGGAGAGAAGGCAGAGATCGAAGAGCAGCATGCTCCAGTGAACAGCGCGGGCGAGCGCATTCTGCGCGCGATGTGTGCGGCGCCAGCGGCGGCTGATGAATGGCTCCAGATGCTCACCGAGCAGCCGCAGCGTGACTCGAAACTGGGCGAGTCGCGGCTCGAATGCAGTATCCATGCTGACAACGTTGATGTAGCGCGAGGCGGTAAGGAAGGGAGAGCTGGTGCGCTCCATGACAGGAATGGCGATGCCGGCGACGGCGACGACGGTGAGGAGCGTCATCTGGAGGCCGGCGTCGAAGAGGGCGTCGGGATTGAAGGCGAGCAGGCAAAGCGCGGCGAAGCCAAGGCTGTTGAGGCGGCCGCGATCCCGATAGAGCAGACGGCCGATGAGATAGAGCGCCAGCATGGCGAAGGCGCGTTGCACTGGCTGGCCGAAGCCGGTGAGCAGAGCGTACGCGAAGGATGAGACCAGCGTGAGGGCGGTGAGCGGAAGACGGCCGATGCGAAGTCTGCGGCCGATGGCGAAGACGAATGCGGCGAAGATGCCAAGGTGCAGGCCCGAGACGACCAGCAGATGAAAGGAGCCGGTGCGCTCGAATGGTGTGCGTAGCGCACTGCCGAGGTAGGAGCGGTCGCCGGTGACCATGGCGGAGAGCATGGCGGCATCGTCGCGGTTGAGGGTGAGCCAGGCGGGCAGCGCGTGTGGGAGCGGGCTGTTCGCGAACTGCATCAGGCGGTCGCTGGCGGCAGTTTGCACGGTATGTTGCAGGCAAGCGAAGCTGCGCTGGCTTCCACGCTCCTCGACGTGGAGCTTTTCTGCTTTGGTGGCGCCGATGATGCCGATGCCCTGGCTGAGCATCCAGGCGGAACTATCCCAGACGCCGGGATCGCGGTAGCGCTCGGGCGGCTTAATCGTCGCGGTTACGGTGACGAGGTCGCCGCATCCCAGCGGCGGGATGACGCCGTCTTCGGGCGCGTAAAGCGAGAGGCGCAAGCCGCCCTCGACGAGTTGAAAGGGTTCGCCGGGCTCCGCGGCGGAGCGGACATGCAGATCGATGGACTGCATCTGCTCCGTGATCTGCTCGGTGGAGAAGGGGCGGAAGGAGATGACGCGGCGGATGGGAGTCGCACGCTGGATGGTGCCGATGAGCGTGACAGGCTGGTTCTGCGCGAGATAGCGAAGCGCGGTCTGCGGCGTGGGGCGTGGTTGCATCTCTGCCGCAAAGCCGCCGAGAAGCAACCAGGTTGCGGCGAGCGGCCAGAGCGCGACGCGCGGCTTCCAAGGCGCGGCTGCCGCGGCGAGCATGCCCTCCAGCAGCGTCGCGATGCCGAGCGAGGCGGGTGAAAACCAGTAGCGGCTGGTGATGAGAATGCCCGCGGCGAAGGCCAGAGCCGCGAAGAGGAGCGGCGCGCGGGTGAAGCGTACCGGATCGTGCTCGATGGCACCGATGTTGCGCTTGGCGGGAAGGCTTTTGGGGACGTGGCGGGGCGCCGGCCGCTGCGATTGCAATTGCGGGGGAGCGACGATAGTGGCCATGGATCCGAGAGCCCTTGAAGCTGTGGCTCCCGCCGATCAAGTGCGTTCGAGGGTGGCCACGGTCTCCAGATGGAATGTCTGTGGGAACAGGTCTATCAGGGTGAGGGCGACGGGTCGATACCCGGATGGTTGCAGCGTGCGCAGGTCCCGGGCGAGAGTGGAGGGATCGCAGGAGACATAGACGATCCGGCGTGGCTGCACGGCCGCGAGGCGCTGGCAGACCTCCGAGCCGAGACCGGCGCGCGGCGGGTCGACTATGACCAGGTCTGGTTGTTGCGATGGGGGAGATTTGAGGAATTGGAGAGTGTCCTGGGTAACCCGCTTGTGCCCGTGGCCCCGGAGGTTGCGGGTGAGGTCGGCCATAGCGGCTGGTGAGGATTCGACCGCGACGACGTGTTCGAATCGCTCGGCAAGCGCCTGGGCGAAGAGTCCGACGCCTGCGTAGAGATCCCAGGCGAGGCCGCCTTGCCGCCCGGCGACGACCTCTTCGAGCAGTTCAGGGACGAGGTAGCGATTCACCTGAAAGAATGCGCCTGCGCTGACCTGATAACGATGCGGGCCTACGGTGTAATCCAGCGATGGCTGGCCCCAGATGGAGGACGGCTGGATACGGCGGGTTTTGGGATCGAGCACAAAGGTGTGTACGCCTTTGAGCGCAGGTAGTGCCGGCAGCAGCGCATCGGCGACCGATTGTGGCAGGCCGTCGGAGGATTTGCGTTGAGTGAAGAGGGAGACGAGCAGCGCGGACTCATCGGCGTTGGTGAAGAATTCGACTTCCGAAAATGTAGTTGCGAGCGTGGATTGCTGCTGCAGGATCTCGTTGAACGCGGCGATGGCCTGCTGCAGAAGGGGCGCTGCGACGGGGCAGTGGGTGACCGGCAGATTGCGATGCGAGGCGGCTTCGCGGTAACTGAGCGCGGCATGTGGAGGCCGGTTGACATGCAGACGGATGCGATTTCGGTAGGCCCAGGGACCGGCAGAGCGGATGCGAATCTCTGACGGGACTGTGACGTGGGCACGCTCCAGCGTTTCGACGAGGATGGCGCGTTTCATTGCGAGCTGCGCGGCGTAGTCCGCATGCTGGTAGTGGCATCCGCCGCAGCGACCGTAGTATTCGCAGCCGGGAGTGATGCGGCTGGGCGCCGGCTCGAGCACGGAGTCGAGCGTGGCGGTGATATAGCTGCTGCGGTCGGTTGCGATGGTTGCCTCGACCAGTTCGCCGGGCAACGCGAGCGGCACGAAGACCGCCTTGCCGGCGAGGTCGGGTGGAGCATCCGCTGGGGTGTCCGCCGGAACGCGTGCCAGCGAGGCGCCGCCATAGATTGCCTTTTCGATGCGAAGCTTCATGTCACTCGCCCTGTTGCATATAGAAGAGGCTGATGCGCGGTAGATCGTAGCGCTCCAGCAGGCGGCGGCGCAGGAACTGCTGTTCGATCTGGCGAATCTGCACGGCCTGCATGCGGCTACGATAGGGAGCGAGTTCGCGCGCAGCCTGCTCGCGCATCAGCTCCAGTTCTTCTGCGGGTGTCTGGGTAATCAGCAGGGCGAAGAGTTTCTCTTCGAGCGCGCTCAGGTGACGTTCCAACTCTTCGTTGGAGAGTCTCTGTGGCGCAAGCTGTTCAAGACGGTTGCCGATCTCATGCAATGCAGGCAACGCTGCGGCGGCGCGAGTGAAAGTTGCCGCGGCGGCATGCAAATGTTGTGCGATGCGTTCCTGCTCAAGGCCAGCGGCTTCCCCATGGACGGGCGCACCGCCTACCGCTGCCTCCTGCATGGCCTCGACTGCTTCCATGACGGCCTGGGCACACCAAGCCAGGCCGTTGACCTTGCGCATGCGGGCTTTTGTTTGGCGCGCCTCGTATTTATCGAAGGCGGCATCGATGCCGCGCAGAACCGCAGCAAGAGGGACGCCTGCTTCGCGCCAGGTGTCGATGAGCGCCCAGTCCAGCGTAGAGAGGAGCAGGATGGAGCCACGGCGGCGCTGGAAGTGCTCCTCAATCTCCGTGAAGTAGTTGATGTAGTTGTTTTGCACCTTAGATCGTAGCGCTGGGCGCGGGGCGGCGCGGATTGCGGTTGCGCTCGTAGAGCAGGCGAAGGCCGTCGAGGGTGAGCATGTCGTCGATGGCGGTGATGAATTTTGAATCGTCGTGCAGCATGTGGGCGAGGCCGCCGGTGGCGATGACCTTGGGCGCCGGATCGTTCGGGTGGCTGTCGTGTACCTCGGCCAGCATGCGCTCGAGGATGCCGTCGACCAGACCGATGTAGCCGTAGAAAAGGCCGCTCTGCAGGTGTGCGATGGTGTTGGTGCCAATGACGCGGGCGGGACGTTTGATGTCCACGCGAGCCAGCTTGGCTGCGCGGGAGAAGAGCGCGTCCGCGGAGATGCCGAGACCGGGAGCGATGACGCCACCGATATATTCGCCGCGTGCGGAGATGACGTCGAAAGTAGTAGCGGTGCCGAAGTCGACGACGATGATGGGGCCGCCATAGCGCGCGAAAGCAGCGACGCCATTGACGATGCGGTCCGCGCCAAGCTCGGCGGGATTGTCGACGAGGAGCGGCATACCCGTCTTGATGCCGGGCTCGACGAAGATGGGGCGGAGACCAAAGTAGCGTTCGCAGAGGCGGCGGAGGGTAGTATCGAGCGGCGGAACAACCGAAGAGACGACGATCGCACTGATCTTCGAAACATCGATCTGGCGCATCGCGAAGAGGTTCATGAAGAGCACGCCGTACTCGTCGGAGGTCTTGTTCCTGTGCGTGGTGATGCGCCAGTCGGCAATCAGCTCCGGCGAGTCCGGGTCATAGAGTCCGAGAACGGTATTGGTATTGCCGACGTCAATCGCGAGCAACATCGCTAGCGGCCTCCTTCCCGCACGCCGCCGGAGAGCACAGTGCGGATGCCCTGCGCCGTGCGGACGCGCAAAAAGCCACGGCTGTCCAGGCCATCCGTCACGCCGGAGAATGTATCTGCTTCGGTGACGGTCACGGGTTTCCCCTGCACCCATGTGGAATTACTGATCAAGCGGTTGCGAAGGTCTGTGGTAGCCGCTTCGAGGTGCTGCGGCGCCGTCAGGCGCTCGAGCTCTTCAAGGAGATGATGCAGCAGAGCCACCAGCAGATCCTGGCGCGACCAGTCCTGCCCGGTCTCGATCTTAAGTGAGGTGGCGAGCGATACCAGTTCCGGCGGGAATGCGGGCTGATGCACGTTGATGCCGATGCCGATGACGGCGTGGCGTACGCGGGTGACTTCGGCGTTGAGCTCGGTGAGGATGCCGGCCATCTTGCGGCCCGATAGCAACAGATCGTTGGGCCAGCGGATGTCCGGTACGAGCGAAGTGACGTCACGCACGGCAGCCTGTACGGCGAGTCCCGTGGCCAGCGAGAGCCAGAGGATATCTGCCGGCGCGATTGCGGGGCGCAGCAGAATGCTGACATAGAGGCCGGAGCCGGCGGCAGAGTGCCACTCGTGCGCGCCGCGGCCGCGGCCGACGGTCTGCTCGTCCGCCAGATAGACGGTGCCGCTCTCCTGTCCCTGCTCGGCCTCGCGCATGGCGAGCGTGTTGGTGGAGTCGATGGTGGGGAAGTGGCGGACTTTGCCGGCAAACGGGGTGCCGGCGAGTTCGCGTTGAAGGGCATCCAGTTCGAAGGCGTCGGCTGTCGGAAGTGCGGTCGGAGCGGGTGGCAGGGACATGAGCTTAACTTTCGGCCACGATGCGCATGCTGAGATCGACGGCGATGGCGGAGTGCGTCAGGGCACCGGAGGAGATGAAGTCGACCCCGGCTTCGGCGTATTTGCGGATGGTGTCCAACTGGATGCCGCCGGAGGCCTCAATCGGCACCTTGAGGCCGCGGGTGTGGATGAGCTTGACGGACGCGGCGACCTCGGCGGGCGTCATGTTGTCGAGCAGAATCGCTTCCGCGCCGCCTTCGATGGCCTGTTCGAGTTCTTTGCGGTTGCGCACCTCCACCTGGAGGCGCTGGCCGGGCTTGCGCGCCGCAAGCGCAGCTGCAAGGACCTTGGGAATGCCGCCACCCAGGGCGATGTGGTTGTTCTTGATGAGAATGCTGTCGGAGAGGTCGAGGCGATGGTTCTCGCCGCCACCGCAGGAGACGGCGTACTTGTCCAGCAAACGCAATCCGGGAACGGTCTTGCGCGTGTCGAGCACTTTTGCTTTGGTGCCGTGCACCTGGTCGACATAACGGCGCGTTGTGGTGGCGATGCCGCTCATGCGCTGCATCAGATTGAGGATGACACGCTCGCAGGAGAGGAGAACGTGCGCGGTAGAACGGACGACTGCAATCGATTGGCCACGTTTGACGCGCACGCCATCGAAGATCTCCGGATGATGGACGACCTCGTAGCGAACGGGATTTGCCCGCCCGGATACCTGGCTAAGGCGGGAGTAGATGTCCAGAAAGCGGGGAATGCAGCCCAGGCCGGCGACGACGCACTCTTCCTTCGCGACGATGGTGCCGGAGGCCCGCAGCTTGGGATCGATGGTGTACGCCGTTGTAATGTCTTTGAGCGCCTGATCTTCCAGCAGGGCATGTTCCAGGATGGCTTCGACTCGCTTGCTCTTCCAATCCATACGCTCATCCATGATACGCTGCGACGGCTGCGAAACTTGAGCTTCGCTTCACGAAGGGACCGGTAGGATAGAGGGATGCTTTTTCGAGGGATATTTTTGTTTCTGGCGGCGCTTCTGCCGCATTGGGATGCAGGCACAGACGCAGCCGCGGCAGCAGGATGAATGCGAACTGGACCGGTTTCAGGTCTGCCTGGTGCATATCCTCCAGGATGAAGCGCGACATTGTGACCAGCCCGCGCGCGGGTTCGTCCCAGCGACCTGCTTTGGATTGCGCCGTTTGGGCTGGCGACAGGAGTGGCTATCGACTATGACGCGCACGCCTTGCGCAGCCTGGGCAGTCATCCGCAGCGGGAGGCGACTTTCGCCACGTGTCGGATGCCGGTGTATATGCTCCCGATCGCGGGCGTCGTGGCGGGCTACGCCGCCGGCGCTCTGCGGCACGATGATTACCTGAAGCAGACTTCGGTGATCGCCGGGGAGGCTATAGCGGACTCGCTGATCCTGAACGAGGGTCTGAGGTTTGCGATCAACCGCCAGACGCCGAGACAGGGGGATGGAACCGGGCGCTTCTGGCCACATGGTACGAAGACGTGGCCGGACGGACAATCGATGCCGTCCAATCATTCCATCATTGCGTGGAGCTTCGCGCATGTGGTTGCGGAACGGTATCCGGGATGGAAAACGCGGCTGGCGGTCTATGGGCTGGCGACGACAGTGAGTGTGTCGCGCGTGATGGCGAGGGAGCATTTCCCGTCTGATGTGCTGGTCGGCAGCACGGTCGGCTACCTGATCGGCGGATACGTGGTGCACAAGCGCGGGGAGCCGAGCCGCAGCTACTCATTCTCGATGGTCGATACGCCGAACGGGCGCGGTGTGCAGTTGTCGTACAACTTCAGCCACTAAGAGGCGAGCAGCAACTATTCCAGCGGCAGGCCGGCCAGCGCGGCGCCGGTGCGCTCGATGAGCGTCGTCAACTCCGCGTTGCGGCGGCGAATACCTTCGACGACTGACGCGGGTGCCTTGGCCAGGAAGGACTCGTTGCCGAGCTGGCGGTCGCTGTTTTCCTTTTCTTTTTGGAGCTTCGCAAGTTCTTTGGTGAGGCGCTCGCGCTCGGCCTTCGTGTCGACCGGCTTCTCGTAGACGACGGCGACATCGAAGTTCGGGGTGGCGCGATGCGCCAGGCCGTCCGGGAGTTGCGGTACGACTTCGAGCGTGGTGACACGCGCGAGACGCTGGATGGTGGCGAGGTTCTGCTGGAAGACAGCGGTGTCGCCGGTGCGGAGCAGGATCGGGACAGATTCGCGCTCGGGGACGCCCGCGTCCTTGCGCGCTGCGCGCACGGCAACGATGAGCGACTGCAATTGCGCCATCTCGCGCTCGGCTGCTTCATCGATGTTTCGTTGAGTAGCGACGGGATAAGGCATGAGCGCGATGGAGCGCGCCGGCGGCTGCCCGTCGTAGAAGGCATGCCAGATCTCTTCCGTGATGAAAGGCATGAAGGGCGAGAGCATGCGCAGCGACGATTCGAAAACCCCGTTGAAGAGGAGGAACGGCATGAGGCGATCCTCTTCGTCTTCTGCGGAGTCGATACGCAGCTTCACCAATTCCAGATACCAATCGCAGAGGTCGCCCCAGAAAAACTGGTAGATGGCATGGGCGGCTTCATCGAAGCGGTAGATCTCGAGTGCCGCATTGACGGCATTCGCCGTGGCATAGAGACGCGAGAGAATCCAGCGATCTTCGAGGCGCGACTCGTCGGACGCCTCTGGCTGTTTCGCTGTGCCTGGATCGGATGGATTTGCAAGCAGAACCGCCTGGTCCCGGCTCACGGTTGCGAGATCAATCGCGCCGAGGGCCATTCCGCCTTCCCCGGGGAATAAGCGTTCGCGCTGCATGAAGAGGAAGCGGGCCGCGTTCCAGATCTTGTTGGCGAAGGCGCGATAGCCCTCGGTGCGGGCTTCCGAGAAGGCGATGTCGGTGCCGGGCGACGCCATGGTCGCGAGCGTGAAACGGACGGCATCGGTGCCATAGCGCTTCACGATCTCGATGGGGTCGATGACGTTGCCCTTGGTCTTCGACATCTTCTGGCGCTCGGCATCGCGCACCAGTGCGTGGATGTAGACCTCGCGGAAGGGTACGGCATCCTTGAGCGTGCGCGCGGAGCCGTCGGGCATGGGGACGTCGAGCATGAAGTGGCAGCCAAACATGATCATGCGGGCCACCCAGAAGAAGAGGATGTCGAAGCCGGTGACGAGCAGTTCCGTCGGATAGAAGGCGGCGAGATCGGGCGTCTGATCCGGCCAGCCAAAGACCGACATAGGCAGAAGGCCGGAGGAGAACCAGGTGTCGAGCACATCGGTCTCCTGCGAGATCGCCTTGGATTGGCAATGCTGGCATGCTTCGGGTGTTTCGCGGGCAACCGTCACCTTGTCGCATGCGGCGCAGTGCCATGCGGGAATGCGATGGCCCCACCAAAGCTGACGCGAGATGCACCAGTCGTGGATGTTGCGCATCCACTCGTCGTAGGTCTTGCGGTATTGCTCGGGGGTGAAGCGGATGTGGCCTTCGTCCACAGCGGCGATGGCCTTTTCCGCCAGCGGCTGAATCTTGATGAACCACTGGGTGGAGAGGCGAGGCTCGACCACCGTCTTGCTGCGGTCACACTTGCCCACAGCGTGGGAGTGGTCCTTGACCGAGTAGCCGGGCTGGCCTTCGAGCTCGGCAACGATGCGCTTGCGTGCCTCGTAGCGGTCGAGGCCGGCGAAGCGGCCAGCCACGTCATTCAGGTGCGCGGTCTCATCCATGATGTTGATGGACTGGAGCTTGTGGCGCTGGCCGACGGCATAGTCATTGGGGTCGTGCGCGGGCGTGATCTTGACCGCGCCGGTGCCGAATTCGGGGCTGACCCAGGGATCGGCAATGATGGGAATCTCGCGCCCGATGAAAGGCACGCGCACGCTTGCGCCCTGCAGGTGCCGGTAGCGTTCGTCGATGGGGTGGACGGCGATGGCGACGTCACCAAACATCGTCTCCGGCCGCGTGGTCGCAACGAGCAGCGAATCGTTCGAGCCGACGATACCGTAAGGGATGGTGTAGAGCTTGCCCTGCTGCTCTTCGTGAATCACTTCGAGGTCGGAGATGGCGGTCTGGCAGTCCGGGCACCAGTTGACGATGTAGGCTCCGCGATAGATGAGGCCCTGTTCATGCAGGCGGACGAAGGCTTCTCGCACGGCGCGCGAAAGGCCGGTGTCCATGGTGAAGTACTCGCGCGACCAGTCGACGGAGGCGCCGAGGCGCTTCATCTGGTCGAGGATGGCGCCGCCGTACTGCTCCTTCCAGCACCAGACGCGCTTGAGAAAGGTCTCGCGTCCGAGCTTCTGTCGCGAGGTTTTCTCTGCAGCCAGTTGGCGCTCCACCATCATCTGGGTGGCGATGCCTGCATGATCCGTGCCGGGGACCCAGAGGGTGCGATCGCCGCGCATGCGGTGCCAGCGGGCGAGGATGTCCATCTCCGTCTGGTTGAGCATGTGGCCCATGTGCAGGCGGCCGGTGACGTTAGGCGGCGGTAGCAGCATGGTGAAGTTGCGCTGGGCAGTGTTGGCGTCGGGTGCGGTTACGTGAAAGAGACGTTCACGCACCCAATACTCGGCCCAATGCTCTTCAATCGCGGCTGGATCGTAGACTTTCGGAAGTTCATGCGGCATGGAAGTCTCAGGGTAACAAAGAGGGAAGACAACGACCGACAACTGCAGACAAAGACAGCACCTGCGGGATCAAATGGAAACGGCAGAAGGGTTTGAGTCCCTGCTGCCGTTGACTGCTTTTGGCGGTTGCTGTCTTTAGAACGGGTTCAGCTTGTCCAGGCCCTTCTTCTTCTTGTTGGCGCTGGAGGACTCGGAGCTCTGATCGGTTTTGACCTTGGGGTTCTTCTTGTGTTTCTTGCCGGGAGCTGGAGTGCCGGTCTGCACCTGGGCATTGCCACCCGCCGCGCCCTTGACGTCGTTCACCTGCGATTGGCCTTCCGCCGGTTTCTCGACTGGCGGCAGCGGTGCGCTATTGGCCGGGCCGACTGCCTTCAATCCATAGTTGGCGTCGCCGGCCGCGGGTGCGGGGGCAGCAGCGTCAGTAGAGGGTGCAGCGGCTGGCGGTGTTGCGCCGGTGGTGGACGCGCCACTGTTGTTGTCCACGGCGTTGCCGTTCGGATTCAGAATCTCCACGCCAAGGCCGGTTCCCCCCGGAGCACCCTCGGGATTCGGCACAGCTGCATCGCCGGTACGCGGCGCGGCAGTACCATTGGCGACTGCCGGTGAGGGTGCTGCGCCCGCTTCCGGCTTGATCCCCGCAGCAGTGTTGAAGATCGCGATGTTTTCCTTGCTGACTTCAGGCGCCGTGACGGTTTTGGCCGGTGTCATCAAGGGCTCGCCGACGCGGGCTGCCTCCAGCGTGGAGGGGCCGTGCTTCACCAGCAATATCGCGCGGTCTTTCAGCTTGATATTGGCGCGGCTCTGCTCCTCTGCTTCACTCTCTGCGAGAGCGGTCTGGGTCGGCTCCGGAACGGGACGGCCGAGTGCAATCAGCTTTTCTCTCGCGTCCTCCACGTGCGGTGCCATGGGGTAGCGGGTGACTACCTTGGCGTAGCAGTCGGCGGCGCGGTCGTCATAGGCGGCGATGAGGCGTTCCCGCTCGGCGGGCTTGATATAGCCCATCTTCGAGGCAATCGTCGCCTCGGCGGCGTAGTTATCCCCGAGCTGCATCAGGGCCAGATCGCTCTTGCTGAAGAGCGGATACGAATCGGTCACCGTCTGCAGGCGCGCGATGCTCGCGGGCCAGTTCTCATGGGTCGCGTAGAAGCTGCCTACGGTGAACTGCCGCTGCGCCAGCACCTCCTGTACCTCGCGCAGGCGCTGTTTGGCGCGTGGAACCAGGGTTGAATCAGGGTATTGCTGGACCATCAGCCGGTATTCCTGCTCTGCGCGCTCGGCGTTGGTGGGGTCGCGATCGGGCTTCTCCATCTGCTGGTAGTAGATGTCGCCCACCTTCATCTGGGCTTCGGCAGCCTCGGGCTGGTTGGGGAAAAAGGTGATGAAATCCTTGTACTCTGCTTCGGCCTGTTGCAGTGCGGCGGCGCCGCCCTCCTTGTACCAGCTATCGCCGACGGCGAGCTTGGCGCGCATCTGGTATTCGGACTCCGGATAGGTGGTGAGCAGCGCCTGAAGATCGAGCCGGGCCACGTCGTACTTGCCCTTTCTCAGGGCGCTCATCGCCTTGTCGAAGAGCTCCTTATCCGGCTGTTTGGAGGTGACACCGGCCAGGGGATCGGTAGAGCTGGCTTTCTTCGACTTCTTGGCATGGTGAAAGACCTGCGCGTGTGTGCCGGCCGTGAACGCGGCCGCCAGGCAGGCGGCGGCTGAAAGAGCGAGCAGGCGAGCGGAAAAACTCCGGTTCATAGACATCAACATCCCTCAAGACTTGACAAAGACCACCGGCAGCGTGCGCTCGTTTTTGGCCTGTGGGTTACTTCCAGCATTCTAGAGCTTTTTCACGGTTGGTGTGTACCAGCCGAGTTTCGCCAAGGTCGCGCTTCCTAACGGGAAGTCACCCAGACAGTTGTTCTGCTGCAGCGCCGCTGTGCCACCGCTCTACCGGGCTGAGGCGAGCTCTGCCGAGCGGGCTGCCTCCAATAATTCGCGTGCCTTGCGTTCGGGCTGTCCGCCATCGAAGACGGCGCTGCCGGCAACCAGGAGCTCTGCTCCTGCTTCGACGACTGCGGCAACCGTATCGTGAGCCACCCCGCCATCGACTTCGATACGGAAGCGCAGGCTCCGCTCAGCGCGCAATTCGCGGAGACGGCGGATCTTGTCCAGCGAAAAAGGAATAAATTTCTGGCCGCCAAAGCCGGGGTTCACGCTCATGATCAGGACGTGATGAAGCATGGGGAGGACGTCGTAGAGGAAATCGACACGGGTGGCGGGGTTGAGGACCACGCCGGGCTCCATGCCGTGATCGCGGATGAGCTCGATGGTGCGGTGCAGGTGGACGCAGGCTTCGTAGTGGACGCCGATCCAGTTGGCTCCTGCCTCGGCAAAGGCAGGGATGAACTCGTCGGGGTTCTCGATCATCAGGTGGCAATCGAGAGGTAATTTGGTGACCTTGCGCAGGGACTTTACTACCGGCGGACCGATTGTGATGTTGGGGACAAAATGGCCGTCCATCACGTCCACGTGAATGACGGTGCCACCGCCGCGCTCAGCCGCAGCGACGCCTTCGGCCAGCCGGGCGAAATCCGCCGACAGTATGGAGGGCAACAGTTCAACCACGCGGTCAGTGTATCAGCGTAAGCGGCGGCGGCTCAGGCAATCGGAGCGGGGGCAGCCGCCGTGGCGCCGCGGGCCACGCGCGAGATGGCGCGGAGCAGGGGCTTATGAGGTATGGCGCCGTTGGCGCCGGCGAAAACTGCCTCACCAGCCCGTTTCGCGAGCGGACGAAAACACCAGCGGGTGAAGAGCGCGAGATGGTCTTCGATCTGCGGGGTTGAGGGCCGCGATGGCGACATCGATTCGAGCGCGTGAAGCGCCGTCTGAAGGCGTTCCTCCAGAGTATCGGCGGCGGGCCCGGTGGCCGGCGAAGCTTCGGGCGCGACGGATTCGAGCGGGATAGGGTCCAGCGCAATTGGATGCGAGTAGAGCGATGAAGAGCCCGACTGCTCGTTGTGCAGCCGCATGCCGATGGTGGCGTAGGCTGCAGGGCCGCCGAGTCCCTGGCGTGTGAGACGGAAGAGCGACACTTCGCCGGGCTGTGCCGATGGCTGGACGATGACCGCCGAAAGCTCGGAGAGGAGACGGACGGACTCCGGGAGTTCGCGCAGTGCGATTTCGGCCTTTTCATACCGCTGATGAATGGCGGAGGCCGCCTCGAACTCGAGCGCTTCGGAGGCAGCGGCGCGCTCACGCTCGAGAGAGGAAAGCAGGCTTGCCCCATGAGTGCGAAGCGTCTCGAAGACAGCGTCCGCTTCGGCGCGGTGGCGATCGGGCGTGGAGGTTTGATTGCACGGCGCCAGGCACTTCTTCATCTCGAAATAGGGGCAGGCGGGGTGCTCAGGGTAGGGATGGAGATCTTCTACGCAGCGGCGCAACTGGAAGAGATCGAGGACGGCGTCGCAGGCTCGCTCTGCGGCGGCGCGGGTAGGAAATGGGCCGAAGCTGCGATCCGCCGCAGAGCGCACGTAGCGATTGGTCGCAAAGAGGCGTGGGAAGTCATTTTCCATCGCCATGCGCAGATACGCGGGCGGGCGCAGGCGTAGACGTTTGCGTACGGTGCCGGTCTCCTTTGCAGCGAAAGCAGTTACGATTTCACGATAGAGCAGCAGCGAGGCTTCGAACTCCGATCCGTAGGGCGACCAGGCGATTTCGCGCACGAAAGGAAGAAGCTGCAGACGCCGCGACAGGGCTCCTTCCGGAGCAAGCATGCGATTGAGGCGGCGTCGCAGATTGCTGGTGCGGGCGATGTAGGGCTCGCGGCGTTCGCCGAAGCCAAGCGAAAAGACCGCGGGCGCGTCCGGCAGACCGGCCAGCGGATTTGCCGGTTCCGTTTCGTTTACCGGGACGAAGGGTAGGGTATGCGCCAGCACGCCCCAATTCTAACGATGTGCATGAGTGAGCCGTGGCGGAGACGCTGGTCCCCAATCGGCATTTCATCACCCCATTTTTGTTAAACGACATGAATTTTTGTAGACACATCAAAACGTGTCGCTTATGATCCCCCAAACTCTTCGCGACACAGTAACAGGTACCTGGATCCACGTAGACCGGTATCGTTTTTCAATTCCTACCGAGGTGTGAACGCAAATGGCTGGATGCAGGTATTCCTGTTTCAAAATCCGGTTGGCCGTCGGTCTGTTGGCTATACCGTTGATCTCTTCCTTACCGGTTGTGGTGTATGCCCAGGCCACGGCCAGCGGCGCCATCGCCGGTTCCATCACGGATTCATCGAGCGCGGCGATCGTGGGCGCCACGGTAACCGCAACCAACATTGAGACGAATGCGCAGCGCGTGGCAAAGACCGGAGCGGCCGGCGAGTATCGTTTTGACCTGCTGCCTGTGGGCCACTACAGCGTTCATGCGGAAGCGCCTGGATTCGCAGCAGGCGAGATCAAAGACATCGATCTGCTTGTAGGAACGACCGCCGGTGGAAACATTCCGCTGAAGCCAGGGAGCTCGGCCGAGACGGTGCAGGTGCAGGCAAACAACCAACTTGTCGATC
The DNA here is from genome assembly GCA_963750845.1 of uncultured Acidobacteriaceae bacterium. GTDB lineage: Bacteria > Acidobacteriota > Terriglobia > Terriglobales > Acidobacteriaceae > KBS-83. The sequence continues at coordinate 28,740 of CAVVSP010000004.1, read as the reverse complement.
CGGAGAAGAGCGATGTGTCGGTTGCGGTGACGCCGCGGCAGATCGCGGAGCTGCCGCTGAACGGCCGTGACTTTGCCAACCTGGCGATCCTGGCTCCGGGCGTGAAGCAGGTGGACAGCTACGATCCGACGAAGAATCGCTATGCGGTCTACGCGGTGAATGGTTCCACGGGACGCAACACGAATACCACGGTCAACGGTGTCGATAACAAGGACAACACGGTGGGCGGCGCGGTGATGCAGTTGCCGCTGGAAGCGGTACAGGAATTCATCATCAGCCCGAACCGCTTTTCGGCAGCGAATGGACGCACCGAGGGCGCCGCGCTGAATGTGGTCACCAAGTCTGGAACCAATTTGTTTCACGGCAGTGCTTATGGGTTTTTCCGCACACAGACCTTCCAGACCAACAACTACTTTGCCAAGCAGGGCAATCAGCCGAAGCCGGACTACAGCCGGCAGCAGTACGGCGGTGCAATTGGCGGACCGATTCGCAAGGACAAAGATTTCGGGTTCTTCGCGTATGAAGGCTTGCGCGAGCGGTCGAGCATCTCGGTCAATCCCAATGCCTATAACGAACTGGCATTGGTAGCCGCAGTTGCCAAGCAGCAACCCAACCTCTTCGCGGTGCCGCCGCAGCCCACGCATACCATCCCGACGCCCTTTGATGAGAAGCGTTACAACGGCCGCATCGATCATGTTTTCAACGAGAAGCACAGAGCGTTTGTCAGCTACACCGCACAGGACAACAAGAGCAACAACGATCAGGACAATTCACTCGTCGATTCAACCCAGAACAACTTTACGATCAACGATCTGATACTTGCGAACGTGACGCTAAGTTCTTTGTTTACCCCAAACACTGTGAACACCTTTAGTGTGGGATTCCAGTACTGGAACAATCTGATCGATTCGACGCTGAAGGCTCCGACCTTCACCTTTCCCGATAACACTCAGTTCGGAACGAATGTGAATGTGCCGCAGAAATCCAGTCAGCATAAGTTCCAGTTCCGCGACGACCTCTCCTATACCCACGGGCGGCATACATTGCGCGGCGGTGTGGATTTTATCTATGAACCGCAGGTTGGGGGGTTTTTCGAGAACAATCCCACGCCTGAGTTCGACTTTGCTGATATTCCGTCGGTCATACTGAGTGATCACAAGACATATCCACAAGGATTCTCGACCCCAGGTGCGCTCATCGGCATGACAGGCACGGCTGGCGATCCCACCTTTCTGCTTACACCTAAGATGCTTGGGCTGTACCTCGAGGACGACTTCCGCATCACGCAGCGGCTCATTCTGAATCTCGGCATTCGCTACGACCGGGATATCGATACCTACGGCCTCGACAAGCAGAAGATAAGCCGCACCCATCAGGAGCTGCTGGCAGCTGCGGCGACGGGGATTCCGACGGTGCCTACGACGGTCAATCCCAACACCTACCTGACCGGCTATACGCCAAATCTAACCAACATCGGCGGTGTCTTCACGGGGCTGCCACACAATGACAATAAGGACATCAGCCCGCGCGTCGGCTTTTCGTATGACCTGCGGGGCGATGGCCGTGTTGTTCTACACGGCGGCTATGGCCTGTATTTCGGGCAGACGTTCCTGAACATTCCGCTGTTCATGCTCCAGCAAGCGAACAATCTGGTCTTCTCAAATACCTTCAGCATCAATTGCAACGGACCGGGAGATACTTCGTGCTCTCCGACGGAAAACTCCGTACCTGGTCCCGATATCGTATTGAGTCAATATCGTTACGGCGTCGATCCACCGCCCGTGATCCCGCCCGCCAGCCATGATCTGGCAGTGGGATCGACTGGGCGCATCATGGATCCAAGCTATCGGAATCCGTATACCCAGCAGATCAATGTCGGATTCCAGTACGCTCCGAACAACTTCTCGGTCATCGAAGTGGACTACGTTCAGGCGCGCGGCCTGCACGACAACAAGACCGTGAACATCAATCCGACGCAGTACTTCAGCGACGGCAGCCGGCCATTCTCTGCCGCATTTGCTGCCGCTGGCGCGGTCAAACTGGGCCGCATCGCGGATGAGCAGTCGATCGGTCGCTCCTATTACGACGGCCTGAACATCAGCTACCGCCAGCAGATGTGGAAGCACTTCACCGGAACTCTCAACTACACCTTTGCCAAAGCTCTGGCTTTTGAAGGCGGAGCCGCCAGCTTCCGCAATACGGCGACCAACCCCTTTCTCGGCCAGTTCCGGCGTCCGGATTTCGGCGCATCGCCCAGCGACGAACGTCATCACGTTACCGCTTCGGCTACGTGGAATCTGCCGTGGAAGATCGCCGTTTCGCCGATCTTTCAGATTGGGACAGGCCGCCCTGTCGACATCGCGCAGGCCAGCAGCGACCTATGGGGCATTGGAAGTGGCCGTTCCAATCCGCATGCCGTTGTGCCCATGGGTAAGTCGATCGCAAACCCGGCAAACTACGTGACCCTTGCCGGCATCGGCAAGGGCCCGAATACTGACCAATATGCTGGCTGTCTGGAAGCGCATACGTGCCAGGAGGTTTCCTACAACAACTATCGCGGGCCGGCTTTCGCGGAACTCGATGCCCGTGTCGGCAAGACGATTACCTTCGGCGATCGGTATAACGTGAACCTATTCTTCCAGGGCTTCGATCTGACCAATCGCGCGAATTTCGGCAGCAGCATTCAAGGTATCGTGAACGGCAACTACGATCCCGATGCCGCAAAGAACACATTTTTGCAGCCGAACGACTTCATCACGCCGGGTGGCACCGTCATTCCGAAGTCGTTTCTGGGCGAATTTGGAGCGCGGTTCAGCTTCTAAGTCAGCACCGGACAACGCTCGAATGAGGGCCGCCCGTGTGGCGGCCTTCGGTTTTGCCGGTGATGGGTGATTACGCGCCCGCGATGGTCATTCCGTCGATCCGCAGAGTAGGGGATGCGACCGAGCTGCGGAAAACCATGTCGTCGCCGGCCGCGGCGATGTTCTGGAACATCTCGCGCAGGTTTCCCGCGATGGTGATGCCTTCGACGGGATAACTCAGCTCGCCATTCTCAATCCAGAGGCCGGAGGCGCCGCGTGAGTAATCGCCGGTGACCATGTTGACGCCCTGGCCGATCAACTCGGTGACGTAAAGGCCGCTTTTGATGCCGGCAAGGATGGATGACGGCGGCAGCGGCGATGCGGACTCAAGGAAGAGATTGCCCGCGCCGATGCCGGGTGCGCCAGTGATGCCGCGCGAGGCGTTGCCGGTGGACTGCATATTGAGCTTGCGCGCTGTGTAGGTGTTGAGCAGATAGCTCTTGAGCACGCCACGCTCGACGATGACGGTGCGACGGGTTGGCAAGCCTTCGCCATCAAAAGGCGCAGTGCCGAAGCCGCCGACCATGGTGCCATCGTCGATGATGGTGAGCTCCGGGCTGGCGACCTGCTCGCCGAGTTTGCCGGCGAAGAAGGACGACTGGTGATAGATGAGCGAGCCGTTGGCGGCTTCGAAGATGTGGCCGACGATGGAGCGCGCGATCTCGGGCGAGAAGACGACCGGGACTTGCTGCGTGGGCACCGAGCGCGCGCCCAGACGACGCAAGGTGCGGCGTGCCGCTTCGGCGCCTATGGATTCGGGTGTTTCCAGCGCAGAAGCAGAACGTGCGCTGGAATACCAGTAGTCGCGCTGCATCTGCCCATCCGGCGATTGCGCGATGGGGCTGGCGGAGATGGAACAGATGGAGCGACGGTACTCGCCGACGAAGCCGCGCGAGTTGGCGAGGATTTTGTGCCCCGCACCGGAGTCGAAAGAGCCGCCGCGGGAGTTGGTGATGCGGGCATCGGCGGCGAAGCAGGCTGCATCGGCGCGACGCGCGAGCGCGATGCGTTCGGCGGCGGGCAGGTCGGCGACGTCATCAGAGTAAAGGCGTAGATCGCCCTCGATCTTGCCGAAACTGGCGGGGTCCGGTAGGCCGGCGAATGGATCTTCTGAAGTAACGCGCGCGAGGTGGATAGCGCCGTGGACGAGGCGTTCCAGGCCTGCGGGCGTCAGGTCGCTGGTGGAGGTGGACGCTGCGCGGGCGGCGAGAAAGACGCGCAGTCCCGCGGCTCGTGAACCGGACTCCTTCAAGCGCTCGACTTCGCCCTTGCGCACAAGCGCTTCGAATTCATCGCCTTCGTAAAGGATGACTTCGGCATCGGAAGCGCCGGCAGCGAGTGCCTGGTCGATAAGCTGCGTTGCAAGGCCGGCAGTAAGTTCGTGGTGCGTGGTGAGCGTCTCGATCATGAACGGCCGGTCCCGCCTACGACCATGCGGTCAAGCTTGATGGTGGGCATGCCGACCCCGACGGGGACGCTCTGGCCTTCTTTGCCGCAGGTGCCGATGCCCTCGTCGAGACGCAGGTCGTGACCCACCATCGAGACATATTTCAGCGCCTCGGGGCCGTTGCCGATGAGTGTTGCGTCTTTCACCGGCGCGGTGATCTTGCCGTCTTCGATCAGATAAGCCTCGCTGGCGGAGAAGACGAATTTGCCGTTGGTGATGTCCACCTGCCCGCCGCCGAAGTTGACTGCGTAGAGGCCACGCTTCACGGAGCGGAGAATGTCTTCCGGCGCATCGTCGCCGGCGAGCATATAGGTGTTGGTCATGCGCGGCATGGGAACGGCCTGGTAGCTCTCGCGGCGGCAGTTGCCGGTCTCCGGAATGCCCATGAGGCGCGAGGAGAGCTTGTCGCTCATATAGCCCTTGAGGATCCCGTTTTCGATGAGGACGGTTTCCTGCGTGGGCGAGCCTTCGTCGTCGACGTTGAGCGAACCGCGGCGGTTAGGCATGCGGCCGTTGTCGACTACCGTGACTTTGGATGACGCGACGGATTGGCCGATGAGGCCGGAAAAGGCAGAAGTGCCCTTGCGGTTGAAGTCTGCTTCGAGCCCGTGGCCAACGGCCTCGTGCAACAGGACGCCGGGCCAGCCGGGGCCGAGCACGACTTCCATCTCGCCTGCGGGAGCAGGCACGGCATTCAGTTGCAGGATGGCCTGTCGCACGGCTTCTTTGGCGAAGCCCTCGGGCGTCTTCTCGGTATGGAAGTAGTCGAGCTCCACGCGGCCGCCGCCGCCAGCGCTACCGCGTGCGATGTTTGTGCCATCCTTGGCGATGACGAAGACATTGAAGCGCGCAAGCGGTTGCGTATCGGAGGCAAATGTGCCATCGGATGCAGCGACAAGGATGCGGCGTACTTCGTCCGAAAAGCCGGCGCGGACCTGAACGATGCGCGGATCTGCGGCGCGCGCGGCGCGATCGGCGCGCAGCAACAGGTCGAGCTTGGATGCGATGTCGGCATCGCCTTCTGGCGAGAGGACGGGATAAAGATCCTGCTGCGCCTTCTCGCGGAAGCCAATGACAGGCTCCTTCGCAGGACCGCTCGCGATGAGAGCGGCCGTGCGGGCCGCACGGAGCAGACGGTCGGCAGAGAGATCGTCGGTGTAGGCGTAGCCGGTACGCTCCCCAGCGACGACGCGCACGCCACAGCCCGCGCTCATGCCCTGGTTGGCGGACTTCACCAGTGACTCGTCGAGTCCGATGGACGTCGAAGCGATGGATTCGAAGTAGAGGTCGGCATAGTCGCCACCGGCGGAGAGCGCCTCGCCGAGGCAGCGCTCCAGCAGCGTTTCCGTGATGCCGAAGGTGTCGAAGAAGTAGCGCCGGTGCTCTGGACCGGAAGGAATATGCTGTGGCGTTCCAGATGGAACGTTTGTAGGGTGATGGCTCATGTCTGTCGATTGGATGATCTGGTTCGATTGTAGGCTTCAGGGCAGGTCAAACAGATGGATTTTCCATGCATTCTCCGTGCTAGATTGGCGGCATGGGCGTACAGGTGGACGTACTCGAACAGCAGCAGTATCCCGTAGGGCGGTTCAAGCTCAGCCCGCAGGTGACGCCGGAGCAGCGCAAGCAGGCGATTGACTTTCTTGAGGAGTTTCCGCGGCTGTTTCGGCAGGAAGTGGAGCGGCGCGGCGACGCTGGCCTGGAGCGGCCGTATCGCCCCGGCGGCTGGACGCTGCGACAGCTCACGCATCACGTAGCGGACAGTCACTCGCAGATGTCCGGGCGGCTGCGGATGGCGCTGACCGAAGATTGGCCCACCATTAAGCCATATGACGAGGCGGCGTGGGCCAGGCTCACGGATGCTTCGACGATGCAGGTCGGCCCCTCGCTGGACATCATCGAAGGCGTCCACGCGCGGCTCGTGATCCTGCTGCGGTCGCTCAAGGAGGCGGACTGGGCCCGCGGATTCAACCATCCGGAGAATGGACCGGAGCGGCTGGATCAGGTTCTGCTTCGCTATGAATGGCACAGCCGGCATCACCTGGAGCATGCCCGCGGCGTCCCTCGCTGAGCCGTTGAGTTTATCCCCCGGAGAGGGCATTTCGCGCGATCCGAGTTTCGTCGCACACTGATGGCGATAGATGCCGGCCATTGTTACAGATCTGAGCGCGGATGCGCTCGCGCGCGAGCTTGAGTCGTTCCTGGCGGAGCATCCCGGTGCCGCGGTGCTGGAAGATGGCCGCGTGCTCTTCGATATGCGGGAGGCGCGCTATGCCCTGTCTGCGGAGCATGGCCGCTGCGTGTTGCAGTTGTGGTCGGAGGAGCGGAATATTGTCCGCACGGTGACCGGCCTCGATGTCCGGAAGGATGCCCTGCGGCTGCAGGTGCGGCGCTTTGGACAGACGCGGCCGCAGATGCTGCACCTGCTGGCAGACCGCGACCAGCGGACGCCTTCTACGCGTGCGGCGATTCGCTCGCGCTATCTCAGGCAATTGGAGCACATGCTGCTGCGCGCCTTCGGCGACTGGAAGATCGAATCGCTGAGCGGCTCCATGGATCTCGAACACAGCTTTGGTCCGGCATATGCGCGCGCCCTGCTGACACGCGGGCAGAGCGCTTGGGCGCTGATCGCAGTGAATGCGGAGGAGTCGCCGGCGACGATCGACGGCATCCTGACGCTGGGACTGCTCTGGCTCAGCCGCTGCCGGGAGCGCGCGGAAGCGTCCAAGAGCGGCAAGGCCAGGCACATAGAGGGGCTGCGCGTGATTGTGCCCGAGGGGCATGGTGTGGTGACGCAGTCGCGCATGGGCTGGCTCGATGCTGCGCAGGCGAAGTGGGAGCTATACGAATGCGATGTCCGCGGCGACGAGCTACGCGTATTGGAGATTGGCCGGAACGGCAATCTCGAGATGCGGCTGCTGCAGAACTTCGACGGCGCGGCTGCTCTGGAGCGCCTTGCAGCCGGCATCGTTCGTGTGATGGAGCTGGTTCCGGCTGGGGCGCGGGAGCGCGTCCAGCAGCGGGTGCACAGCGCGTCGACGGTGGGGCTCTCGCTTTATGGGCTCGAGTTTGCGCGTGTGCAGCATGGGCTGGCACCGGGTTCATTCCAACGGCTGGACCGGATCACCTTCGGAGCGGGACCGAATGAGACTGACCTGAACGACGACACCGTGCCGATGCTCAGAGATCTGACGGCGCGACTGTTTGGGAGCCGTCACACTGCCGGAACTACACGCGATCCGCTCTATCGCATGCAGCCGGAGCGATGGCTGGAATCGCGTCTATCGGCTGCGCTGCCCGATGTGGAGCACTCGCTACGAGCGGCACCGGTTTACCAGCAGGTGCCGGCCTTCGCGGCGAGCGATCGCGGCATGTTGGATCTGCTTGCGGTGAATCGCGACGGCCGGCTGGCCGTGGTGGAACTGAAGGCGGATGAGGACCTGCACATGGTGCTGCAGGGCCTCGACTACTGGATACGAGTGCACCGTGCCGCGCAGACGCAGGCGGCAGATGGCACCAACGACTTCACGCGTTCCGGCTACTTCCCCGGCATCCGGCTGGCGGCATACGTCGCCGCTGCTGTACTTTATCGCTCCGGCGCTGCGGATTCATCCGGCGACGGAAACGGTGCTCGGCTATCTGACCCGCGAGATCGAATGGAGCCTGATTGCGGTGACGGAAGACTGGCGGCGTTCGCTCGAGGTGATCTGGCGCAAGCGCGCGGGCGGCAATCAGCCTTCCTGAAGTGCGAAGGCCGCGGCAGCCTCGGTGTCGAGGGCGTTTGTATTCGTTTCATTGAAACGGCGGGCGAAGAACTGCTCCACCGCATCGAGAATCGCGGGGCCGGTACGCGCCTCGTAGATGGTCTTGCGCAGTGCACCGCCACCCGGGACACCGTGGGTGAACCAGGAGGCGAACTGCTTCATCTTGCCGGCGCCTTCGCGGCAGGCCTTGGCTGCTTCGAGGTTCTTCTCGTCGGAGCCAGCGGTGTGCCAGTGGCCCTCTTCCAGCAGCATGGTGAAGTAGGTACGGATCATGCGATAGCGGTCCCACTCCGTGGGCACGTCGTAGCGGCCGGTCGCGGTGTACTGCGCGATCTGGCGGAAGATCCACGGATTCGCGGGGGCGGCGCGGCCGATCATGACGGCGTCGCAGCCGGTGCGGGCGACCATCGCAGCCGCATCCTCGGGCGTGCGGATGTCGCCGTTGCCGATCACCGGGATGGAGACAGCGTCTTTCACCGCGGCGATGTGCTCCCAGCGGGCATCGCCGGAGTAGCCCTGCTCGCGCGTGCGGGCGTGCAACGCCACTGCGTTCAGGCCGCTCTCCTCGGCAAGACGCGCGAGCGGCACGCAGACGATGTTGTCGTCGTTCCAGCCGAGCCGGAACTTGACGGTGAAGGGAATCGTCACAGATCCGCGGACGGCTTCGAAGATGCGCGCGATCAACGGCAGGTCGCGCAGCAGGCCGGAGCCGCCATTGCAAGCGACGACGCGCTTGGCGGGGCAGCCGAGGTTCAGGTCGACCATATCGAAGCCTGCGTCCTCAACGATCTTTGCCGCCTCGCTGAGTGTGCGCGGGTCCGAGCCGAAGAGCTGCGCGGCGATGGGATGCTCGTCGTCGTAGTACGTGAGATAGCGCTTGCGCTTGGTCTCGCGCATGCGGGAGAGGCCGTCGGCCGAAGTGAACTCGGTCATGATCAGGCCGCAGCCGGACTGCTGGTTGGAGATCTCGGTGTCGACCGTCGCATTCGCGTCGGCGGCAGGCGTGAAGAGGCTGGCGTTGCGGATGAAGCGGCGGAAGATGGTGTCCGTCACACCGGCCATGGGGGCGAGGACGGTCGCGGGGCGCACCTCGACCGCTCCGATGGCGAAGCGCGCAGGCACGCGGGCAGCCGCCTCTTCAGCGCGGCGCCTCCGAGTCCTTCCGGGTCAGGCGGATTGTCGTTCCAATGCTTCTTCATGGACTTGCCGTCCGGGCAAAGGCGCCTGCGGCGCGAGGTGCCGGGTTCGCTTCCGTTGGTCGCTCGTCCGAACTATTCAGTTTATTCAATAGAAGAGGCCTCCCGCAGGAGGCCTCTTCGAGTCTGCCGGCATTGCCGAGCGTTACTTCGCGGCGGCTGCTGCCTCGGGTTTCGCCGCCTCGGCTTTGGCGTACTTCCGGCGGAAGCGCTCTACGCGGCCGGCGGTATCAATCAGCTTCTGCTTGCCCGTGAAGAACGGGTGGCAAGCCGAGCAGATTTCCACGTGGATGTCGCCCTTGTGGGTCGAGCGCGTCTCAAAGGACGTGCCGCAGGCGCACTGCACGCGAATCTGGTCGTAATTGGGGTGGATCTTTTCCTTTGGCATCTCTCGCAAAATCCCTTTCCTGCAATCTTTCAATTTTATGGTTGCGCGCGGGATTTCGCAAACCGGTGCTCGCGGGCAGCGGGCAGGCTGACCGACAGGTCACAGCTTCCTACCCCCCCCTCCTCCCGCTTCCGGGCGGCGGGCTCGGAAGTCTTGCCGATGCAGTAACTTAGCGATGTCCCGCGGCCAAATTCGTCCATTTGAAGGAGCTTAGCGCTAAATTCGTCTTGCCAAAGGACTTACAGCCTTCGAATTTGCACCGTCCATGATGCAAAAGCAACCTCCCGGGCGCTAAATATTTCATTCCAAGCGCTTACAGGCAAATTCGTCCATCCAAACAACTTAGCATTACGTAACTGCCGATTCTCGCGATCCCCGCATCGCGTATCGGGGAGGAGGCATGGCTAGCCGCAAAAAGAGAAACGCCCGCGGATGACCGCGGGCGTTTCCTTGATCTCTATTTCATTTATTTCCAGTATAGCGAAGCGGATGGGGTGAAATGGCAGATTTCAGAGAAAAGTTTCCGTCTCGGTTTCAAATTGAAATTGCTGCAGAGCGGCGTCTCAGTGAGGTTATGCAGGGGAGGCTATGATGTCGCTGCGGCCGGGAGCCGCGACGGGGACCAATTTTGATTGCTCCTGCGATGCGCCACATGCCTGATGCTGTCGCTTGCCTGCGCCAGCTTAGCGCGGCCGGATGGCGCAGCGACTGCTCGCAGCATACGACCATCCTGAGCTCTCGCACCGGCCTGCGCCGAACCCGGACACCAGAGGGCAAAATCAAGCTCGATGTGCTGGTGACGGACGCGTCGGGGCATCCCGTGACGGGTCTTCGGCAGGAGAACTTCACGCTGCTCGACAATAAGAAACCGCGGCCGATACTTTCCTTTCGCGCGGTGGATGGCACAGCAGTGCGGAGCCGGGAGGAGCGGGAGCCGGGCGAGCCTCCGGTTGAGGTGGTTCTGCTGGTGGACGTCACCAACACCCCGCTCAGAGTTGTTGGCCACGAGCGCAACCAGATTGAGAGTTTTTTGCGGCGGAATGGTGGAAGGCTGACGCAGCCAACGTCGTTGATGATCTTCGATGACCGCGGCGTGAAGGGCCTGCCGCAGCCGACAAAGGATGGGAATCTGGCTGGCCGACGAGCTGAACAAAGCCGAAGCGACGATGCATTCGATGCTTCTGACGGAACAGACTGAAGCCGGATCGCACGACACTATCGCTGAACGCGCTGGAACGCATTACGGAAGCCGCAGACAAGCGGGCAGGCCGTACGATCCTGATCTGGATTGGCGTTGGCTGGCCAATGCTCGAAAATTCGCACTATCTGTTCACAGACCGGGAGCACGGGGTGCAGTTCGACCGGGTGGTTACGATCTCGAGCCTGCTTCGCGACTCGCGCGTCACGTTGTACAGCATCTATCCCACGGATCCGGCGGTGACCGACGAGCCCGGTATCCAGCACTACCGCAGTTTTTTGCGAGGAGTGCCATCGGTGAATCAGGTGCGGCCGGGCGACCTTGCTTTGCCGGTGCTCGCGATTCACAGCGGAGGCCGCGCGCTGGAGATTCCCGGTGATCTGGGTGACGAGATTGCCAGCTGCATTGCAGAGGCGAGTTCGTACTACACGTTGAGCTTTGATCCAGTCAACGCGAAACATGTGGACGAGTATCACGAATTTGCTGTCGGCGTGGATCGGCCGAGAGCTTAAAGCACGCACGAGCGCGGGATACTATGGGGAGCCGGGGTTCCAGTTCCAGCTTCCGGCATTGAGCGCTCAGCATTGAAGGCTCCTCGGTATTCATGATGGCGCTGTTCAGGATGGCCGCCGCCCGCTATGATGCCGCTGTAATGTACGGCGACTCTTCCCGAGTGTGGGCATGCGGGCTGTCGCGGGTGATCGATGCGTGAGTTTCGCTGGGCCCTTTCTCTGATGTTTTGCGTTGCCTCTGTTGTGGGAGCGGAGCAGATTCCGGCGCCGGCAGTGAATGGCCAGGCCCGGAGTCAGAAGACTCCCGATCAAAATCCTGCTGGCCATCCTGAACTTTCTCATCGCCCGTCGCCGCGTCCGGGAGCTCCCGCAGGCAGGATTCAGGTCGATGTCGTGGTGACGGACGGTGCCGGCCGGCCGGTCGCCGGCCTGCAACAGCAGGATTTCACCCTGCTCGATAACAAGAAACCGCGGCCGATACCTTTCTTTCGGGCTGTGGACGGATCTATTGGGCTTGCCGGGCAATTGTCCAGTGCGGGCAACGGGGCGAACAATGGTATTGGGGCCGATCCACCGGTCGAAGTGATTCTGCTGATTGATGCCACCAACAATTCGCTGCAGAACATCGTGTATGAGCGATCGCAGGTCGCGACATTCCTGCGCCAGAATGGCGGGCATCTGGCTCAGCCGGTGACGTTGATGATCTTTTCCGAGCTGGGCGTGAAGGCGCAGCCGCGTCCTTCTACGGACGGCAACATGCTGGCCGACTGGCTGGACAAGAGCGAGTCCACCATCCATACGGTTCCAAGGAGCGGCGGCTATGACGCAATCGAGCGCAGAGCGCTCTCCATGAAGACGTTGCGGTCGATCGCCGAAGCGGAAACGCCGAAGCCGGGCCGCAAGTTGCTGTTCTGGATCGGTCCAGGGTGGCCCATGCTGCAGAGCTCTTCCTACCGGATGGCGGCCACCATGCAGCGAAACCTGTTCAACGTCATCGTCGATACGAGCCGGGCGTTGCGCGAGGCGCGGATCACCATGTACCTCGTCAATCCGATGGATCCGCAGAATCTTGCGCGTGTGTCCCGAATTACTACAAGGGGTTTCTGAAGGGAGTTTCCAGCGCGGACGATGCGGATTCCGCCCACCTGGCGGCGCCTATATTTGCGGTCCACAGCGGTGGACGCGTGGTGAACGAGGGAGACGATCTGGTTCGGGATCTCAACGGTTGCATGGCGGACGCGAGGACGTACTACACCATCGGCTTTGATCCGCCGAATATCGATCATCCGAATGAGTATCACGCTCTGGAAGTGAAGGTAGATAAGCCCTCGATGAAGGCACGCACAAATACGGGCTACTATTCCGAGCCGCTTGCCAAGCCTTAGAGCGGATTTGAGCCGGGGCCCGGTTGGGGAATCTGCGAGAAAGCGCTGCATCGCAGAAGCCGGCGACTCCCATCGAATGATGCAGCTTTACGCGCCGCGGATATCGAAGCGGCGGATCAGCCCGTTTTCGATGGTGAAGATGTGTCCCACCATCTGGTCGACGAGGAGGCCACCGTTGAGATCGTGGACCACTTGATGGACCTCGACGATGTCTTCATTTTGAAGACCCTTTGAAAATCCGACCGGTTCGACGCGGGGATCGATCATGGCCCATTGGCGGGTCCAATAACTGCGCACCGCATCCCGGCCGTGCACATGGCCTCCCTCCATGCCGTTGGCCCACATGACGTTCTCGTGCATGGCGGCGAGGACGGTTTCGATATCGCGGGCGTTGAAGCGATCGTAGATGTGTTTCAGAAACCCGACTTCATCCAAGGCTGGACTCCAATCCGTTTGTCATGCGGAAGAATGCACAACTCAGAGTTTAGCGATGAATGTTCCCAGTTTGCGCTCGCGTGATGTCAGACCTTCGAGTTGTATGTCGAGCAGCCGGTACTCGGCGCCGAAATGTTCCTGAAAGCGCGCGAAAGTCTTCCGCAGTCTGCCAGCGATCGATGGTGACCGTGAAATGTCGCGGCTTGATCGGTCGAGTGCAGCAGTTCCGTGCCGATATAGCCGTCTGCCTGCGCGAAGAGCTTTGCCCAGGCGCCGTCGGATTGGTAGGCGGCGACGAATGCGGTGACCTTCTCTGGCCGGACAACGAACTCCCAGACAATGATGTACATTTCCACTTTCCCGCTGTCGAGATTCACGCAATCTGCGAACGACGGAAGGCCGCTGCGCGGCGGCAGGCGAGTGCGATACTACACCCATGGAGAAGGCGGTCATGGCGGATGCGGCGGCGGACTGCTCGCTGTGCGGCGGCACGGGGATGCGGATCACCCGCGACGCGGCAGGCGACCGCGTGGCCGCTGTGTGCAGTTGCCGGATGGCGCGGCAGGCGCTGCGCCGGCTGGAGCGCGCGAATATTCCGCGACGCCACGAGCATGCCACGCTTGCGAACTACGAGTCGATCATCAGCGGCGCCGGCGAGTCGATGCTGCATGCGCACTTCAAGGCGAACAAGTTTGTCGAAGATTATCCGCACAATACCGATGGGCGAGGGCTGATGTTCGTCGGACTCGCGGGACGCGGCAAGACGCACCTCGCGGTTGGCGTGCTGCGCGCCCTGATTGAGGAGAAGGGCTGCCAGGGACTCTTTGCCGACTATGGCGACCTGCTGAAGCAGATCCAGAGCACCTACAACTCCCGCGCCGAGACCAGCGAACACGAGCTGATGCGGCCGGTACTCGAGGCAGAGGTGCTGGTGCTGGACGACCTGGGCTCGACCAAACCCACCGCCTGGGTGTGGGATACCGTGGCGCACGTCCTGAATGGCCGCTACAACCACAAGCGGACGACCATCATTACGACTAACTTTTCCAATCGCCCGCCCGCCACGGGCGGCAAAGAAGATACGCTCGGCGACCGGATCGGCGAGCGCATGCGCTCCCGTCTGGTGGAGATGTGTGTGTGTCTTGAGGTGCAGGGAGAGGATTTTCGCCAGACGGCGGGGGCTGCGCGCTTTGCCTGGTCCGAGGCGGAATGGTTCCCGGGCAGCAGCTAGAATTTGGTCGTCCAGGCAATGGCGCCTGCGGCGCATTCCTCTAATTTAAGCAGCCGTCCAGACCAGAAGGATGACCGCGACCAGAATTGCCGCCTGATAGACGTACTCCCGGAGCTTGCTTCCCTGGGGATCGAACAAGGGGAACGGCTGGGTGTTCTGGTTCACCTCTCGCGTCTCCTGCATGGGACTCGCTCCTTGGGAAGTCAATTGCTTGCCCATAAGACGTCTCATTGTGACAAGACGTCGCAAGAAAAACGAGTGAAGAATGGATGAAGAGTTCCACGGCCGTAATCAGCCGGTGGACTCCTTCGACTGGAGGCAGCGTAGAATCGCTGCCATGTCCAGTGCAGGCGACAGCGGCGCAGGTGGCTTCCTTTCGGAGAAAAAGGCGCAGCCGGAGGGGCGATCGTGGCTTCCCTGGGTGATTGCCGGGGTGGCGGTTCTGGTGGTGCTGGGATGGCTGCTTCTCTCGGGGCACAATCAGCGGACCGCGCGGGAGGCGGAAAATGCCTCGCAGACCCCGGATGCTTACGCCAGCCAATTGAGTATCGGGAATCTGCAGATGAGCGAAGCGACGAATTTTACCGGCAGCAAGGTGACGTACGTCGATGGAGTGATCACGAACAAGGGCGACAAGACGGTGACCGGGGTCTACGTGGTGGTGACGTTCCCTAACGATATTGGAGAGCCGCCGCAGAAGACGCCGATGCCGCTGAGCCTGATCCGTACCCGGGAGCCGTATGTGGACGTCGAGCCGGTCTCTGCTGAGCCGTTGAAGCCAGGTGGCAGCCATGAGTTTCGCCTGATCTTCGACCATGTTTCGCCTACGTGGAATCAGCACTATCCGGCGGTTCAGCCGATCCATATCCAGACGCGGTAGGGAGTTAGCGGTGCAGTTTTTTCGCAGTCACTGTCATAAGCTCATTGCCTTGCTCATGTAAGCGCTTGTTCTCTCATTACTTTGGTTTGTGGGAAGCCTGTTGAAAAGAAGATAAATATACTTGTTTGCAATGAGTTGCAATTACATACCACTATGGAACCGGCTTTGGCATGCGTATTGCTACAGTCCTGGCAGCCATGGCTAATAGAAACGCGACAGTACTTGCATCGAGCACGGTAGCCGCCCTCATGTTTGCGGCGACATTGAGCCTGTCCGCGCAGACCCCTTCCCCCCAGGCGACAGACACGCAGCAACAGCCATCCCCCACAGCACAGAGTCCGCAAGACAACAGCACGTACGCCACCGGCAAGCCTCTTCCTACGAAGACGAATGAAGGCTTCTGGGGTCACATGAATCCGCTGGCCCGCAAAAAGTGGGTCAACCGGCAGGTGGGTCCGGTGAAGGACCGGCTGAACGAGTTGGACCAGCTTTCCGGGAAGAACGCCAACGATATCAAGGACTTGGACGCTCGCAGCACGGCCGGCATCCAGAAGGCGCAGAGCACGGCGGATGGCGCAAACCAGCTCGCAACGACTGCCAACACGCAGGCCGGGCAGGCGTCGCAGATGGCGCAGCAGGCTTCGACCCGCACCGACAATCTGAATACAACGGTCTCAAACCTGGATCAATATGCGCCGATTGCGGACACCGAGATTCACTTCCGCAGTGGCCAGACAGTGTTGAATGCAAAGGCCAAAGCGGCTCTGGACGACGTTGCGACCAAGCTGCAGGGACAGAAGGGTTACATCGTCGAGGTGCAGGGTTATTCGCGGGCGCGCGGGCAGGCGGGCATCGCGAGTTCACAGCATATGGCGGACGCGGTGGTGCGCTACCTCGTCGTCGAGCACAACATTCCGGTTTACCGCATCTACCGTGTCGCGCTGGGGAATGCCCCGGTATCGTCCGACACGGACAAAGCGGCGCGTGGCAGCCTTGTCCACGTGACGTTGATGCATAACAGTTTAGCGGCTTTGGGCGGGTCATCCCCGGATGGCAGCTCACCCATTGGTGCGACGCAGCAGTCACCTTCGCAGCCCTCCCCCCAGGGTGCTGCGTCGCAGCCAATGGCGCAGCCTCAGCAGTAAAGAGACTGGCCGCAACCAAGCTCTCACACAACGAGAGAACCAAGGCAGATTGGCCCCTCTACCAAGAGGGGCCCTTTTTTTTGCTCCGAATAAGGGTGTTTGCGAGCGCTTTGGGAGACGTTTCGAGCGCGATTAGGTAGCAAGTCGCGACGGCTCCGCTGCACCGCATTTGGTCTAGAAAGGTTTGCGCTTTGGGATGAGGAACGACTGTCCATTTTCTGAGGCTAGTCCCTCTATCTAAGGTGTCCGGACCGAAGAGTTCTTTATTGACACCGCTAGAGGCTTCCAACGAGACTGACTCGCAGCATTTCAGAAAAATATGTATCCGTTTTGGGTTCGTGAGAGGTGGCAGTGCCTGATCGCATTGCCGGCTTACCCCAGGCGGCGCGTTGTGACATTTGACTTTGTACGTTTGGACGGCCATGGGTTCCGCTCGGTTCTTCCCCCTCTTGAGGGTTCTTCCGCTTTCTCTGCTCATCACTCTTTGTCCTGGCATGGCACCGCTGCCGGCTCAGGCGCAGTCTGTCGCCCAGCCGCTGATTGTGCGGCCGGTGGATGAGTCGTCCCTGGTTACTCTGCGGGGGAATGTACATCCGCTGGCGCGGCCGCAATTCGATCGCGGGCCGGCGCCGGCATCCCTGGGCGCGCAACGCCAGTTGCTGGTGCTGAAGCGTACGCCGCGGCAGGAGATGATGCTGCAGCAGTACCTGGCCTCGCTCGAAGATAAGAACTCTCCGAACTTTCATCATTTTCTGACTCCGGAGCAGTTTGGGCAGCAGTATGGCCCGGCGACGGAGGATGTGGCGAAGATTGTTTCCTGGCTGAGTGGTCAGGGCTTTTCCGTGAACAAGGTGGCGAAGAGCAACATGGCCATCGAATTTACCGGATCCGTGAGCCAGGTGCAGACGGCGTTTCATACGCAGATCCACCGCTTCGTGGTCAACGGACGCGATCATGTTGCGAACGTCTCGAACCCGATGATTCCGTCGGCACTTGCGCCGGTGGTCGCGGGAGTTTCGCCGCTGAACGATTTCTTTCCGCGTCCGCAGGTGATTCAAGGACCGAGTGGGCGATGGGATGCGGGGGAGAAGCGGTTTGTTCCGGAGCTCACCCTGACTGGTTCGGGCACGCAGATGCTCTTCGTGGGGCCGAGCGATGCGGCGACTATTTACGACGTGCCCACGTCCCTGAACGCTCACATCAAATCGGGGCAAGCGACGTATTACGGAACAGGCGTCACGGTGGGGATTGCGACGGATGGCATCGTCAACGTCTCCAATATTGCGAACTACCGCACTCTCTTCGCACTGCCTGCCGGCTCGTACACCGTCGTTACGGATGGCGGTGGTGTCAGCGGGGATGTCGATAACACGGAGCCGACGCTGGATGGTGAAGTGGTCAGCGCGATCGCGCCGGGCGCCAAGCTGGTGTACTACCAGGCCGGCGACACGAGCTTTCAATCCGGAGTGATCCTGGCGATCCTCCGCGCCATCGATGACAACGCAATCAATATCCTGAATGTCAGCTACGGCGGCTGCGAACTGGCACAGGGCGCGGCAGGAAACCAGGAGATTCTGAATGCGTGGGAGCAGGCGGCAGCGCAGGGCATTGCGGTGACCGTTTCGAGCGGCGACTCCGGTTCGGCAGGCTGCGACAATCCGGATTCGCAGACCGTGGCGACCCACGGCTATGGAGTGAACGGCCTGGCATCCACCCCGTACACGGTCGCTGTGGGTGGAACGGATTTCGACGTGTTGTCGAACAGCTTTACGCAGTACGTCAGCTCGACGAATGGGTACGGCTACACCTCCGCGCTGGGATATGTTCCTGAAAATTCGTGGAATAACTCGCCGAAGAGCGACGGAGCCCTGGCAAACAATCAGGCATATGTGGACAGCAAGGGCGCTACCAACATCGTGGCCGGCGGAGGCGGCGCCAGCAGTGCGAGCCTCTACGATGCAAACGCGAATGTTGCCGGTGGTTATGCCAAGCCGCTATGGCAGCAGCAGTATGAAACGAGCGCGGGCATTGCGACCGACAGTGTGCGCGATCTTCCGGATATATCGCTGTTCGCGGCGAATGGGATGTATCGTGCCGCCTGGGCGCTGTGCGGCGACGGCGATTGCAACGGATCCAATCCGACGATCCATGGAATCGGCGGCACATCCGCGTCTGCTCCGGCGTTTGCCGGTGTGCTGGCGCTGATTAACCAGAAGACGGGGGCAACGGCGCGGCTGGGGCAGCCGAACTGGATCCTGTATGCACTGGCAAAGTCGCACCCGGAGGCGTTCCACCAGATAAAAGGGGGAAACATCTCTGTTGTCTGCAAGGCGGGTACGCCGAATTGTGCCGCGAACGGATTCCTGAGCGGCTATGACGTGGCTGGTTCCTACAACCTGGCGACGGGGCTGGGGAGCCTGGATGTGAGCAGCCTGGTGAATAACTGGACCAGCATCGCCAAGACGCAGACGACGACTTCGCTGACGTTGAGCCCGACAAGCTTCCAGCATGGCAGCGTGGCGGCGATCGGGATCAGTGTGAATCCATCGGCAGCGACAGGCAATGTTGCGCTCAGCACGGATGCAACCGTGAAGACGGGAAGCAGCAGCAATGCTCAGATCAGTTTTTCGCTGTCCAGTGGACGGGCAACGGGAAGCTGGGCTGGTTTGCCAGGCGGCACTTATGACGTCTTTGCGAATTATGGCGGTGATGGCAGCTATAGCGGCAGCGTCTCGGCACCGACGCAAATTACGGTGACCCCGGAGGACAGCATTCTCCAACTGTCAGGTGAGCGCAGCGGGCGCCAACGGGAAGCTGGCGAATATTGCGGGAGGGACGATTATTTACGGGACCTATGTCTCGGTGGATGCGCAGCCGATCGGAAAATCACAGGCCGGGAGCGCGAATCCGATACGGAATGCGACGGGAACGGTGGGTTTCAGCGACAGCAATCCTATCGGACCCCAAGGCAGTGCGCCGGCTGGACGCGAGTGGAAACGTGGAGTTTCCTACTCATTACAGCTTTCAGGCGGGAACCCATTCCATCACGGCTACTTATTACGGGGATACGAGCTATAACCCGAGTACATCTGCGACGGTTACGTTTACCGTACAGAAGACATCCCACCAAGATCTCTGTTACTACGACTGCGAGCTCGATAAACTCTGAAACGGTGAGCTTGATCGGAGTAGTGAGTCCGATCGTAGCGAACTATTTCGCACCGACGGATAATGGGACCATCACGTTTACCGACGTGACGACCGGCGCGGTTCTGGGAACGGCCAGCGGCCTCGAAACCACACGGGACCCGTACCACCGGCGCTCTTTCCGGTACGAGCGGGATCGATGTCCAGGCCAACCAATTGGTCCTGGGCGCCAACAAGATCGTCGCAAGCTATAGTGGCGGGACAAACTATGCGGACTCGGGGCCTTCAGCGCCGGTGGTCGTTACGTGCACGGCAGGCTGTGGGAACGGCACGGGGCAATATTTGAGTCTGCTTTTCTATGCGCATACTCCCGATACCGGCCTTATTGACCAAGGGACGACGTCCACGACGCCCGTTGACGTCTATCCGAGTGGCGGATTCAAGGGAGCCGTCAACTTGACATGCACGGTGACAGGAACCAAGAGTGACGATGTCAACGTTCCCAAATGCAGCTTTAGCCCAACGGCAGTGACTATTACGGACGCGAACATGGTTGCGGCGACATTGACGGTGACCACTACGGCTCCGGGAAAGAGTGCGGCACTGGTTTCCGAGAGCCGCGCGTGGTCTGCAACTCGCGGTGCTCTGATGGTTGCATGCCTCGTTCTGCTGGGATTTCCCGGCAGGCGTCGCTCTTTCGCACTGCTTCGTGTGGTGCTGTGCGGCGTGGTTCTTGGAGGGATTCTGGCGTGTGGTGGCGGCAGCAATCAGAAGAGCACACCACCAGGCGGCAACGTGACTCCGGGGACCAGCTTTGACAGGTATACGATCACGTTCCGTGCAACGGATGCGGCGACGGGCACGCTGACTGCACAGAATTCCTTCACGCTTACGGTTGAGTGATCGAAGCGGGCTTGGTAAGAGCCGCATCCTGATTTCGTCAGGATGCGGCAGCCGTCTGGCCGAGCGAATCCGCTTGCCGAACGGTACAAAACCGGCCGGCCGTTCATGTGGTGAACGACTGTTCGGGTTAGTGGACCGTTGCGGTGACCGTTTTCAGGTATTTGGTTCCGGCCGTATTCACGGCGTAGATGTCGAAGCGATGGCTGCCGGTGGCGAGGGCAATCGAGGCATTCAAGGTGGTGCTGGTGGTTTCGGTGAACTTCTTCACCCCATCGACCCAAACCTCCATGCGGGCAAGCGTTCCGGCGATGGTCGCCTTCGCCTGTACCGTCACGGGCGAAGTGACCGTCGAACCATTTGCGGGTGCGCAGACATTGACGCCAGGGGAGGTCGGGGCATTGCAACTGCCACCACCACCCCCACCACCGCTACCGATGAGCGTGATCGCGACGACCGCGACGTTGGAGTTCGACGGCAGCTTTAGGCTCTGCACCGTCTTCGCGCTGTTGAGGGCGAAGGTGTATTGGTAGAGGTTGAAGGTACGGTTGTCGCGGGCGCCGGTCTTTAGATTGCGATACGGCATAGCCAGCGCGATCGCTTCGCCCGCGTAGTTCTGCGGAGTGAACCAATCGCTGAGACCCTGGGTGAACACCGTAGTGGTGGCGTCCGTGTAGGTGACGGTGAACACCTGTGAGGGCTGGTTGGCTGCGAGTCCTGTTCCCAGGAACGTGAGAGATGAAAAGTTTCCCGCGGGCAGCGTGATGACCGGAGCGCTGATGCCCTTGACGACATCTTTCTGGTTGGCCGGCAGAATGGCGAAGGTGACTCCAGCGTGGGCGAGCGATGTGCCCAGCAGATTGCCTGAATAGGCTGCGCCGGTGCCATCCATGCCTCCGGTGGAGAACGCCGTGCCGTCGGTGTAAATGCCGAAAGTATTTGCTGCCGAGACGAGAGAGACTTCGGTCTGCCCGGAGGTCGAAGTGTTGATGGTGTATGTGGCGAGTGATTCGGTGCTCTGGGAAAAGCCCGGGGCGATGGCTACGGCTTCGATGGTTTGCGACGTGGCTACCGTGATAGGGCCGGAGTAGAGGGTGGATCCGGTGCTGGCGGGCGTGCCATTGGTGGTGTAGTAGATGGAGGCGTTGGGCGTGCTGTCAGTGATGGTGACGGATTGCGTGCTGGTGTAGGTGCCCGCTGCCGGAGAGAACGTTGGCGGCGCTGCGAGCGGCGCACCATTATTGAGAAGGCCGTAGACGGTGATGGCATTGCGGCCGCCCACGAAGACCTGACCGTTGGCGATGGTGGGGGTGGTGAACTTGACGGCCACAGCGGCTGCGTCGCGGCTGTTTGCTGCCAGAGTGCTGTCGTAAAGCTTCGTGGCCAGGTTGGCCGCGTCGTAGGCATAGAGGACTGCGGCGGTGTGGGAGAAGCCGGTGTCATCCAATGTCCAGACGATGCCGTTGCTGGCGCCGTTCGCAGAGACGCTGGGAGTGGTGCCGGCGACGTTGCAGCTGCAGCTAAAGATTTTGCTCGATTTGGATTGAGGCGTGGTGGAGAAGCGATCTGTTTGCGGATTGAAGGACCAGGCCTGGAGCGGTGCGCTGCCTAAACCACCATAGAGAAGATTGTTGAAGTAGGCGAAGCTGCCGCGAATTCTGCCGGTGCCTCCGCTGAAACTTTGTACGGAGCTGTTGCCCGGCGTGGTGTAGCCACCCATGTGGTCGCGATTGATGAGATAGACGGTGCCGGCCTTATCCACGGTGACGGCGAGGTGAGGAATGGCGCCGCTCTGCGTGGGCAGCAGGGTGACAGCGCCGGTGCCCATGTCGAGATCCGATCCATTGAGGGTGCTTTGATTTCCCGGGGTGAAGTAGTCGGCCGGCGTGATGCCCGAGCTGCCGAGGGTGAGGCGGAAGGCGCTGTCGCCGTAGTCCGAGCCGCCGGTATTCACATCGAAGGTTCCGTTGCCGGATGCCATGAAGATGTTGCCAGCGTTGTCGGACGAAATGCCGCCGCCGCTCATCCAGACGCCACCGTCGGTGCCATTCGGCGTAGTCATCCAGACGCCATTTTGCTGCGCGATGTTTGCCGCATCGTAGGCCATGACCCAACCGTGATATTTACCTTGATCGCCATGCGAGGCCCAGGTGATGAAGACAGAATTGCCGCTACCAACCGACGGAGTAGGAGCGACCAGGAGGGCGGAGCGCTGGTTGTGAATCTGAGCGTTGAAGGCGATGGATGTGCCGCCATCTCCCAGGCCCTTGACGGTGGCCTGGAGGGTGGTGGGGCCATTCAGTTTTTCTGAGCCGTCGGCGATGTTGAGAGCATGCAGGCGCTGAAAGAATTTGATTGTGCCAGTTGTGGTTTTGGATCGGGAGACGACGTAGATGGTGCCCCCGGCGCGGTCCACTGCAGGAGTTCCGATGATGCCGATATTGGGGTCGATGTCGAAATCGCTATTTTCATCGAGGAAGGTGACCCAGGTTTCGCCGGAGCCAACCAGCAACTTGCGCCAGAGATATCCCTGGGCGGGGTTATGTCCGTCGGCGTCGAAGGCGTACACATAATCTTCTGCGGTGGCCACGATGAGGACGTTGTGAGCTTGTCCATCGCTCATCTGGTACTGACCGAGATAGAGCGGCTGCGCGTAGACGTCGCCGTTTACCGGGAGGCTGAATAGTTTGCCGAAGGTCCCGTAATTTACGTTTGACGGCTTGAGTATGGATTCATTTTGCTGAACGCCGGTACGTGCGTTGTCGTAGTGCCAGGTGGTCACGTCCTGCGCATGTGCACAGCTTGCACCTGCGGCGAGCGCTATGAGCGGCAAGGAGAGCGCAGCGCGCCTGAGGAAATCGCGCGTCCTGCGCGGCGATTGTGATTGGAGTTCGTTTTGGCTATGCGTTGAGGCAGGTGAAGAAACAGCAGGTGATGCAAAGGCAGACCAAGACATCCCACACCTCGGGTAACTGGTGGGGGGAGGAGCACATAGTAATGTAGGTGAGATCGAAAAGTCTCGACTTAATTCCCTAGCAAAGCCAGATCATCAAAGAGTGTTTTTGTCTCATCATGCGTGGCATTTATTTGCCTTGTGGAAGCTGCGCGATCTTAGTGTGCGGTCTGGGAGTGCTCGATGGTGCGAACGAGACTTGTCAGGCGCGAGGGATCTACATCGCTGACGGCGACGACTTCGAGATCGTTGATATGAAACCCGGTGACATGGAATCCGGAGTGTTCTGTCTGCAGCGGATCTTGTTCCGAGGCTCCTGATTTCTGCTGTACAAAGACAGAAACATGATGGCGGCCGATGCTGTAGAGCAGTTGGGCGACCGGGCGATTATGCAGATAGGTGAGATTTGCGCCGTCGAGTTTTGTGTCGTTGGGCAGGTTTTCCGGAAGGTTGAAGCTGAAGGGCAGCTTGCCTTGAAACCACGGCTTGACCGTGTGGCGGTCCGAGGAAAGGACCTGCGGCGGCTGATTTGCGGCGAGCGTGGCGATGTGCTGGTCGCTGATTTCCGTGATCAGGGCAGCCTGCTGCGCGGAAGCAAGCTCTGACTTTTGCAGGTGGCGCTGGATGGGGACCCAACTCATGGCGACGATCAGCAGCGTTGCCGCAACGGCAAGAGCTGGGGAGACGAATTGCTTCATCGACCATGGCGTCGCATCGGGGTTGCGGCGGAGGCCGGGTGCGTCCACTGCCTGCGAAGATGCGACGCGACGCAGCCGCTGCTCCAATTGCGAGGGCATCTCGTACCTGTGACCGGCCTTTGCGGTGGCGGTTTTGAGCAGTGCCTGATGGAGCGCGGTCGAGGTGCACGCGGGGCAGTGATCGAGGTGCTCTTGCGCCATGGCGGCGTGCTCGGCAGAAAGTTCGCCGTCCACCAGGGCGTTGAGAACGGTTGACGAGAGATGCCCGGTGGACAAGAGATGTTCGTTCATGCGCGGGACCCTCTCTGCAGGCTGAGATCGGCGTCGAGCAGTGTGCGGAGAGATGCGCGCGCGCGTGCGATGCGGGACATCACGGTGCCGATGGGGATATCGAGGACGGCGGCAATCTCCTTGTACTTCATCTCTTCGACGTCGCACAGGAGGACGACTTCCAGCAGGAGCGGCGGAAGTTTTTCCATGGCGCTTTGAAGCGCAGCGCGATTGGTCAGGCGAATGAGATTGATCTCCGGAGTCTGCCGATCGATGGCTCCTTCCGGATAGAGGCCTGGAGCGGAGCCGGTTTGTTCGGCCAACTCTTCGTCGAGAGAGACGGTGCGCAGTGCTGCGAGGCCGCTGCGCGAAGTGAGGTAGGTATTCCGGAGAATGCGGAATATCCAGGCTTTGAAGTTGGAACCCTGCTCGAAGGAATCGAAACCGCGAAGCGCTTTTAGAAATGTCTCCTGCACCAGGTCCTCCGCGTCGGTTGGATTTCGCGAGAGCCAGGAGGCGACATTGTAGAGCGCAGGCAGCAGCGGAAGCGCCAGATCCTCGAAGGGCGAGGCTCCGGGCCGACTTTCACGAACTGCGGGCTTACGCGTCCAGGACAGCAAGGTCATCTGCTTCGAATGTGCTTCCGGTCTCTCTCTCTTCTGATCTCTTTTCCGGGCGCTCTATCTGTATATAGGAGAACTTATATTTTCCGAATTTATTCGCAATGCGCCGGAATAAATATGGCGATCCCTGGTTTGCATCCAGGGAGGAATTATCCGTGCGAGATATGCGAGATGGGAAGAGCGAGGGGTTGGAAGCGGCGAAAGATGTGCCGGAGCACTCACACAACCATGATTTACAGGAGAGGGGGCTTCGACAGGACGCAGCGCCGCGGACCGAGCCGAAGGCCAACGACGGAATCGACCGGCGGAACTTTCTGAGCTGCATGGCGTGGGCGGGCACTGGGCTGCTGTGGACGATGGTGGGCGGCGTGCCGACTTCGAAACTCTTTGCCGCCACGGCGGACGCCGCCAGTGGCCGTGGCGCGCACGGTCAGGCTGGCTCCTCCTTCAGCTTTGTGCAGATCAGCGATAGCCATATCGGGTTCAACAAAGCGGCGAATCAGGATGTGACGGGAACGCTGAAGCTGGCGATCGACAAGATCAATGGTCTTTCGGCGAGGCCGGATCTGTTGCTGCACACGGGCGACATCACGCAGTCCTCGAAGGCGTCTGAGTTCGATACGGCACAGCAGGTGATCCGGAGCGCGAAAGCCGGCGAGACTTTTTATGTGCCGGGCGAGCACGACACGGCAACCGATGATGGCGCGCTCTATCGGAACGGTTCGGCAAGGGCACGGTTGGCAATGGCTGGTACAGCTTTCAACACAAGGGCGTGCACTTCATCGGGCTGAACAACGTGTTGCAGATCGATGCGATGGGCAAGCTGGGGGCGGAGCAACTGCGCTGGCTGAAGAACGATTTGGCGTCGCTTTCCTCTTCGACGCCGATTGTGATCTTCGCGCATATTCCGCTGTGGATGGTGTACCCGGAGTGGGGCTGGGGGACGCAGGATGGTGCGGAGGCGCTCTCGTATCTGAAGCGGTTCGGTTCTGTCACGGTGCTGAATGGACACATTCATCAGACGGTGCAGAAGGTGGAAGGGAATTATCGCTTTCCACACTGCGACCTCTACGGCCTTTCCCCAGCCTGCACCGGGAAGCGCTGCCCATGCCGGGCCGATGGTTGTTCCTGCGGGGAAGCTCGAGAGTGTGTTGGGCATCACGAAAGTGAGATACGTTGCGCGGCAGAGCCACCTGGCGATTGTCGATTCGTCGCTGGCGGATAGAGCATGACCGGTGTTCGATACGTACTTGTCTTTTCCCTGGGCGCGTTGATCGTCTCTCTCGCTCTTGCGCGTATTCATCCCTTCGGAGACGCGCGGTTATATGAGCAGAGGTACTAGATTGCTCACTCCGTCCACAGCCGGTG
Source organism: uncultured Acidobacteriaceae bacterium (assembly GCA_963750845.1). Lineage (GTDB taxonomy): Bacteria > Acidobacteriota > Terriglobia > Terriglobales > Acidobacteriaceae > KBS-83. The sequence goes on along the minus strand of CAVVSP010000004.1, from coordinate 2,339 downwards.
TTCCGCGCCTTATGGAGCATTCAGCGACACCGGAGGACGTGCGCGCCATTCTGACTGAAAAGTGCGCGGACTGCCATTCGGAGCAGACGCGCACTCCGGTGTATGGCCGGCTGGCACCGATATCGTGGCTGCTGGAGCGCGATATCGTGAGGGCGCGGGCGGCGATGAATCTCTCTCGATGGGATAAGTATTCTGCCGCGGAACAGGATGCGTTCCGGGCGAATATCGCGCTGCAGGTGAAGATCCACAACATGCCGCTGATCCAGTATCAGGTTCTCCACCCGCAGGCGGAGATCACCGATGCAGATATCCAGGCGCTGACTCAGTGGGCACAGCAAGGTTCGGCGCAGGACGGAAATTTCGTGGAGCGGGCTGCGATGGAAGGCGATGCCACGCGCGGCGGGGAGTTATTTGAGAGACGGTGCACCGGATGCCATGCCATGGAGCGGGATCGTGAGGGACCGCGGCTCGGAGGAGTTTTCGGAAGGACCTCCGGTACGGTGAGCGGGTTCGGCTACTCTGAAGCGCTCAAGAAGGCACATATTGTGTGGAACGACACGACGCTGGAGAGGTGGCTTGCCGATCCGGACGCGCTGGTTCCCGATAACAATATGGAGTTTCGGGTAGCGCGGCCGCAGGAACGCCGGGATTTGATCCGATTCCTGAGAGAGCGCGCCGCCAAATAGTCGATCGCGTTTGGTGGATGGCAAAAGACTTTCATATAACCAACAAAGCTCAAAAATCAGCCGATCTATTCAGCATTAGTTAATCAAAGCGCGCATAGGGTGGACGCCTCCATGGGATCGAACATTGAGCGTCTGCCGGGGTTCCATCGTTGGACTGTGAGGACAGGATGAAAAGGAGATGCATCCATGACACCGTCCATTCCCCTACGAGGGCTGACGAGAGTTCTCTTGTCTGCCCTACTCGCGCTGTGCCCGCTCGCGTGGGCGCAAGCTCAACCCGCCGAGGCGCCATCCACTGAGGCGTCATCGGCACAGGCTCAATCCAATAGCCCGATTGTTTTTCTGATCGTTCTCGAAAATAAGAACTGGGTTGGCAGAGGCGGCATTTCCGGAAGCGGGGAAGCGCCTTATATCAACAAGACGCTTGTGCCCATGGCGGCGGTCGCCAACAACTACTTCAATCCTTACGGCAATCATCCCAGCCTGCCGAATTATCTGTGGATGGAAGGCGGCCAGAATTATGGGATCCACGCGGATGGATCGCCTAGCCAGTATCACCTGAAGACCCATGCGCACTTCAGCGAGCTGCTGCAAAACGCGGGTGTTCGCTGGCGTGGCTATGCGGAATCTATCTCGGGAAACGTCTGCCCGCTGCATGCGGAAGGTGCTTACGACGCCAACGGCGGGCGCCTGTATCAGCCGAAGCATTTTCCGCAGGTGTATTTCGACGATATGACAGGTGCGAGAAATCCCTACTCGTCCTACTGCATTCAGCATATAAGGCCGCTGGGCCAGCTGGGCAGCGACCTGGCGAACAATGCCATCGGGCGCTACAACTTTATCGCGCCAAATATGTGCCACGACGGCCATGACAGTTGTGGCGGCAATCCGATTGCGCACATTGACGGCTGGCTGAAGAATTTTCTGCCGACCATCCTGAACTCGTCGCAATACAAGGCAGGTCGTGTTGTGATCTTCATCGCGACGGATGAGGCGGCGAATGGGGATGGGCCGATTCCATTCCTTGTGCTGGGGCATGGCGTGAAGCACGGATACAAAAATGAGATTCGCTACACGCACAGCGCACTGCTGCGAACTATGGAAGAGATCTTCGGGGTGGGTCCGCTGCTGGGACGTGCAGCCTCCGCGAATGACCTGAGGGATCTCTTCTCTGTCTTTCCTTAAGCTGCGGAAAGTGCCTGTGGCGGGAGACCGCCACAGGACTGCGCTCAGGATGATACCTTTCGGCGCGCGCTAGAGCACCGGCGTCTTTGGCTGCACCGCCAGGCTTTGCGGACGGCTGATGGTGTATGGCGAGCCGGGAGCCTGGGTGGCGCCGGCTGGGGTAACGGTGAAGACGTAGAGCTTGCCTGCGCTCTGGCTGATGGCGTAGAGGTGATGGTCGTTGTCCCAGAATGCGTGGTCAATAGGGGCCTTGGTTAGCAGACCGGTCTCGGGCGTGAGGGGATTGTTTCCGTTGAAGTGGAAGACCTGCAGGCCCGAGCTTCCGGCGACGGCGAGGAGTGTGCCGCGAGGAGCCATCCGGATGTCGGTCACGGCGCCGACCGCGGTCTGGGGCATGTTCTGAAGCGTGCTGGCGGTGCGGAGATTGCCGGCGTTATCGGCGGTGTAGGTGGCGAGCCGGGCGGTGCG
>CAVVSP010000003.1:0-245759 GCA_963750845.1 uncultured Acidobacteriaceae bacterium | reverse complement strand
CTTCATGCGCCATGACCACATCGTTCTCGTTCTTGCGGCCGCCGAGCGCATGCAGCTTGCCGGCGACGGCCGTCACCGCGACCGAGCCGCGCGGGCTGGAAAGCGGCGGCAGCGCCGCCAAGTATCGGAGGCCGGATCATATTCGAAGGCGCCGTCGTTGACCCCGCTATGGTTCGATCCGACGAACCCCCCGATGACGTAGATTTTGCCGTTGAGGGCGGCGGCGCCCACATGGTTGAGACCGTGCGGCATGGGAGCGCGTGCGCGCCAGCGGTCCAGCGCCGGGTCGTATTCGCCGTTGTCGGCAACGTCGTACTTTTGCCGGGGGTCGCTGCCGCCCAGGACAAAGATCTTCTCATTGAGGGCAACCGCAGCCACCTCGTTGCGAGCGAGCGGCAACGGCGCCTTCGTTGCCCAGCTCCCTGGCAGGCCCGCCGGCTGGGATCGAGCGGACATTGCCAGCATCGCGCCTGCCACCATGGCGGCCGCGAAGCGCAGACCGACAGACGATGGGGAATTTCTATCGACCCGCTGCATATTGGCTCCTGCAAGGCGTGCGAACGGTGCCGGCGAAACACCGGGGAGAGGACTTCAACTCGCCTTCTTGACCCGCTGCGCCGCCAACGTCTTGAGGTGTGCGATCACTTTCTCAAAATGCATGACGTCAGCATATTTATGGTGCATGTCGAACAGGTTGACCTTGTGGGAAAGAAGGCTGCGGTCGAAGCAGCACTCCTCGACCAGCACCACATGCAAGCCATTGGAATAGGCGTCGACCGCGGATGCCCGCACGCAGCCTGATGTGCTTTCCCCACAGATGATCAAGGTGCGAATTCCCAGTTGGGTCAAGTGTGCCATCAGCGGCGTCCCGAAGAAGACGCTGGCGCGCTGCTTGGTGATCACCACATCTTCAGGCCCCGGCTTGAATTCCGGCCGAATCGTGTAGTCCGCCGGATTTACCGGCGGACGATTGCGCTTGGTCGCGGCGACGAAGCCCGGTCGACTTGCCGCCCGCGTATCGCCGGTCGAATAGAAAATTGGCAATCCGGCGGCGCGCGCCGCAGCGAACAGGCGTTGCGTCGGCTCGATGGCCGCGTGCGCATATTCTCCACATGAATTCGGGTGGCTCCGCGCGAGCTTATGGGGCGGTTGCGCGCCTCCTGCATAGACCACCTCGTAGAGGTCGATCGCCAAAAGCGCTGGAGAGGGACCGACAAACGTCTCGCGGCGATAAAATGCATAGGTCTCGAGCAGTTCTGGCGTGACAATGTCCTTCCAGCAGTGGTCCTCAAAATCGTCGGCCATCGAATCTTCGGTCATTGCACCGTCGCCTCCATTGATGCTTCACCGTCGCTTGGAGACGGTAGACTGGCGCCAAGATGCTGTAAACCCGTGCGGTAATGTGTCCATCGCCAAACGGAGCAACGCGGCTTGGAGATGGCTGGACCGTGGGCTCGGTTCAGCCAACCGCGGGCTATCGATTTTGCACGCCGAGCAACACGCGCGCACGCTCAACCACGGGCGCCGGCGTCCGGAAGACTTCAGCCAAGAGTCGCACGATGACCTCCGGGGCGGTTGGCTGGATTTCCATGTTCATTCTCTGTGCATCGGCCACGAACTGCGGATCCGCGATCGTGTCCGTAAAGGCCGACCGGAGTGCCTGAACCCGATCCTCAGGCGTGCCGGGCGGCGCCAACAGCGGTCGGCCAAAAGACCAGGGCCCGAAGTTCAAACGAAAGAGCGCACGGTCCTCCTCTGATGCCGCGAGATCATAGGCGTTGGGAACGTCGGGAAGATCAGGATGCTTGCGCAGCCCCATTTGGATCGGCACCGAAAATCGGCCGGCCCTGAAGTCATCCCATAAGAGGGATTTGATGGCCGAGACCTGTAGCCCGCAGTGACCGTCAACTTCACCTCGCTCGGCGGCAAGACGCACTTCGGCGAGCCCAGGGTAGCTCGTTACGATCTTGAAATTAATTCCGGTAAGCGGTCCGAGCACTCGCGCATCGACGGTCGAGCCCGAGGAGGGGCCTGTGGATCCAACCACGACCTCGCGACGCCGGAGATCGACAAGGGTTTTGAGGTCCTGGCTCCAGAACGCGCAGGTTGATATCTCCGCGTTGAGGCTTCCGAGCCACATGAAGGTCAGCGGATCGAACTTGGCATTCGCCGGGTCAAGCAGCGGCTCGATGGTGTTGACCGGATTGATTATACCGAAGACCGATCCATCCTTGGGAGCTACGTTCGCCAGGTAGGCGGTGGCTTTCAGCGACCCCGCGCCGGGCATGTGCTGAATGATGATTGTTGGATTTCCTGGCACATGGCGACTGAAGTGAGGAGCAAAGGCGCGCAAATAGAACTCGAATGTAGAGCCGGGAGTGTAGCCCACGATCGCCTGAACCGTGCGGCCGCGATAGAACGCGGCGACCGGGTCATCCGCCGCAGCCGCATTGATGACCGCGGCGAGACACATCCCGAACGCGAAACTCGCCTTCAGGCTCGAAGGTTGCATCTTCACAGATCGCATCTGAGATAGGCTCCCCAGTCGAACCCCGACGTGTGCAACCGGTCGACTTGCCGTCCTTCGAGTTATTCGCGACATTCCGGCCGCCCAAAATCTAGCCTCGGTCAATGCAGAGGGCAACGGCATCGGTCCAGGACGAAGAGACGCCCCCGCGCGCATATCCGAGAGGTGCGCGATCGGCGCCGGCAACTGCCCCATGATCAGCCGCGCCGCCGCGGAGGAGGTTCGGATTGTATTCACATCGCAAGCCACGTAAGCGTGATATACCATTCCGGGGTCAGGATAGGAGACGGAAGTGTCCGAGATTGTCGAAGACAACCGGGAAGCGGATGCGCGGACCTATACGTCCGACAATATTCGCCATCTCTCGCGCACGGAATTATCTGGCGGCGGGCAGATCGTGATCCAGGGACGCTTTGCCTATGTGGGGCACCAGCATGGGCCGGAGGGAACGACAATTCTCGACATTTCCGACCCGCGCCAGCCCAGAGTTGTCGCTCAGCTCATGACCTCACATCCGTGGTCTCACTCCCACAAAGTGCGTGTCGTCGGCGATCTCATGGTGGTGAACTCCGAAATCGAGCCCGGCAAGGGGGACCGCTTGTCATATCCAGACGGTGGCTTTCGCATCTATGACATTGCGAATCTGCGAGCCCCAAGCTGATCACATTCGTGAAAACCAATGCGCGCGGCGTGCACCGTTTCGATCTGGACGAAAACTATGCATATATTTCGACCGAAATGGCCGGCTTCGTTGGCAACATCCTGGTCATCTATGACATCCGGAATCCTTCCAAACCGGTCGAGGTCTCCCGCTGGTGGATGCCAGGTCAGAACATCGCGGGTGGCGAGCCCCCGCATCCGCGGGGCTCGGATCATTCCCTCCACCATGCGATGCGCTGCGGGAGTGAACTCTATGCCGGTTGCTGGTTCTCGGGCGTTTCGATCATCGACGTGTCGGACATAACCAACCCGCGTACGCTGTCTCGCTACGAATACGATCCGCCACACGCCGAGCCGACCCACACTTTTCTCGGTGTGCCGTTTTCGATTGGCGGCAGGAAAATCGCCGTGTCGACCGAAGAGGAGCGCCCGAAACGCGGAGCCGACATCGGCAAACCGCATGCGCCACTGCGCACCTGGGATGTGACAGACCCCTGCGCGCCGAAGATTCTTTGCACGTATCAGCTGGACGAGCGATCTCAGCCGTACCATGGCGACGACGTTCGTTTCGGTACTCACCAGTTGCGCGAGATCGTGGATTCCGACTGCATGCTTTACGTGACGTGGTTCGCGGCGGGCCTTCGAATGATCGAGATCAGTGATCCGGCCCGGCCGCGGGAGAAGGGATATTTCATCCCGCGACCCACCGCCGGAAAGAGGACGCCGTGGACCAACGACGTTGCAAAAGACGAGCGAGGAGTCATTTTTTGTGACGGACAAGGTTCGCGGTCTCGATGTGATCGAATTTGACAATTGAGCTTGATCGAAAGTCAGCTGGTCTCGGAGCCAAACAGCAATGGCGCGAACTTCCGATCCTTCTGTTGTCTTCGGTCGGCTCAAACTCTGCGGCGCGATCCTGTCGGGCGCCTTGACCTGCTCGGCTGTGGCCGCTCCGGTCCGTGCCGACGACTTTTATGCACGAAAAACGATTGATCTCATTGTCGGAAATGCGCCAGGGGGCGGGTTCGACATCTACGCGCGCACTATCGCGCAACATCTGACCCGTCACATCCCCGGAAATCCAACGGTAGTGGTCAAGAACATGCCCGGGGCGGGCGGCGCCAGGGCCGGGCACTATGTCAGCGCCCTTGCGCCGAAAGATGGCCTGACCATCGGTGCGATCATGCCCGGCACCATTATGGCGCCCTTGCTCGAGGAAAAACCGGACACGACGTTCGATCCGGCGAAAGTCCTTTATCTCGGCACCGCGAATACCGGAACCTACATCTGCGTCACCCTAGACCGGTCCAAGACCAAGACCTTCGATCAAGCGCTGATGCAGAAAACCGTCATGGGAGGGATTGCCGCCGGCAATTCCGTGAACGACATCGCCAATTTGATCAAGAACATGACCGGTGCACAATTCGATCTGGTGGCCGGTTACAAGGGAACGGTCGAGGTCGCCCTTGCAATTGAGCGCGGCGAGCTCGACGGCGTTTGCGGTTGGAACTGGTCGAGCGCGAAGTCGCAAAAACCAGACTGGATCACCAACCGCAGGCTCAATTTCCTGGTACAGATCGGGCTTGAGCCCAACCCGGAACTGACCCGCATGGGCGCGCCGGAAATCTGGTCCTATATCAAGGATGACGAGCGCCGAAAGGTAGCCGAGATCGTCGTCAGTCAGCAGGCTTTCGAGCGTCCTTACTTTGCCCCGCAGGGAATTCCTGCAGAGCGTATCGCCGCTTTACGCGCCGCATTCGCTGAAACCACGGGCGACCCGCAGTTTCTGACAGACGCAGGGAAGATCGGTCTTGATATATCGCCAATGTCCGGTGAGAAACTTCAGCAGATCGTTGAAAAGCTTTACAGCACGCCGAAATTGGTTCTTGAGCAGGCCAGGCGAGCGATCCGCCCTTGAATGCACGACATGGGACATGCCTCCAGCTGCGGTTACGACGGAAAGATCATGACGGAAGACGGTATCGCGCGCGACGGAATAAGAGTTGGTGATGTTGTCGTGGTGACCGGTGGCGGCGGCGGTTTCGGCCAAGCTTTTTCACGGCGCTTCGCTCGCGCGGGAGCCCGGGTCGCGGTCTGGGACATCGACAGCAAGGCGGGAGTGGACATCGTCCAGCAAATCGGCGTAGAGGGCGGCGATGCCACCTTCGTCAAAGTCGATCTTAGCAGCAGCGCAGAAATCGAAGCGGCGGTCGCGCAAACTCTAGAAGTTGTGGGGGTGCCCTATTGCATCATCAACAACGCCAGCATCTATCCCCGCGCCAGCCTTATCAACATGGCGCCGGAGATGTGGGAGCGCACCTTGAAGGTGAACATCACCGCCCCCTTCCTGATCCTGCGGGCGTTCGGACCGCGGATGATCGCGCAAAACCGCGGTGTCGTAATCAATATCGCATCCGGACGCGCGGTAGAGGGCGCGGTGAACGGCGCGGCCTACGCGTGCAGCAAGGCCGCGATCCTGTCGCTCACCAAGAGCCTGGCGCTCGAATGGGCCAAGCACAACGTTCGCGTCAATGCGATTATTCCGGGGGTGTCGCTTACCGCCCAGCCGCTTGGGGAAGGCATTTCGCGAGAGGAACTCATCGAGCGCGGGCGCAAAACGATCCCGTTGGGCCGCATCGGATACCCGGAGGACATGGCGGGGGTTGCGGCCTTCCTGGCAAGCGCAGACGCGGCCTATATGACCGGTCAGGGCGTGGCGATGAACGGCGGTCGGGTTCTAGTCCCGTGACTTCCGGCTCGTTGGCCCGAGCGTGCTTCGCGTGGCACACCAGACACAAGGGGCTGCCTCCTGGGGCCCCGGCAGATTGCGAAAGAGGAGCGCCCGATCATGAACGTGCCGACCCTCGCACGTTTAGCAGTCGTCACCGGCTGTGCCGTATTGGCGTACATCGCCCATCCGGCACAGGCACAGGTCGCTGACGGTTTTTTCGGAGGTAAGCAAGTCTCGATCCTCATCGGCTCGACCGCCGGCGGCGGCTACGACGCCTATGCCCGGCTTCTGGCTCGGCATATCGGCGCTCATCTGCCCGGCAATCCTGCGATCGTTCCGAAGAACATGCCGGGCGCCGGGGGGCTGGCGCTCGGCAATTACCTCTACAACAAGGCGCCGAAGGACGGCACCGAGATCGGCGTCGTTCAAAACGGGGTCGCGTTTGAGAAGCTGTTCCAAACTCTGTCGCCTGGAGGAAAAAATGCGCTCTTCGACGCGGAGAAGTTCGGCTGGATCGGAAGCATGGCGCAAACCGTGTTCGTTACCGTCACCTGGCGCGACGCGCCGGCCAAGACGCTTGAGGAGGCCAGAACCAAGCCGATCATTCTCGGCGCCTCGGGGCCCAGCTCCGACAGCTCGATTTTGGCGGTGATGAGCAACAATCTTCTCGGCACGAAATTCAAGATCGTGCACGGCTACGACGGCGCTGCCGCGGTGGATCTCGCCATGGAGAACGGTGAAATTCAGGGCGAGGCCGGCAAGGACTGGACCACCCTCACCTCGACACGCCCGCAATGGATCGCGGACCACATGATCAACATCCTTATCCAGATGGGGATGACGCCGCATCCTGCGCTGCCGGGGGTGCCCATGGCACTAGACCTTGCGCGCACGCCAGAGGACCGGCAGATCATGGAATTGGTTTTCGCCAAATTCGGAATGTCGCGGCCTTTCATGGCGCCCCCTGGCCTTCCGAGCGAACGGCTTGCGTTGCTCCGCCGTGCATTCGCGGACACCATGCGGGATCCCGTGCTTTTGAATGAAGCTCAGCAACTTGGAATCGAGATCAGGCCGGTGAGCGGTGAGGAGCTCGAAAAGCTCGTCACCCGCGTTATGGCGAGCCCGGATGAGCTCGCAGCCCGCGCTCGTGCGGTCTTGCAGCCGCATTGAGCCCCATCACACCGCCCCCGAAAGAGGAGAAGCGTCGAATGGCCTATTCGCTGTGGCGCGGTGTCGTCGGATTGATCAAGCCGACGCGCCGACCGGGTTCACTGGAAGAGCTGATCAGGTTGCTGCCGGAAGGAATCGGCGTCGTTCCCTTGCTGCTGAACGTGCGGCAGGGCAGCGAGCAGGAGTTCAGCACAGCGATACCGCACTACGAGAAATATGTGGCTGAACTGGCTGAGCAGGGGATGGACATGATTCATCCGGGCGGCACTCCGCCGTTCATGATGCTGGGTTACAAGGGAGAGGCCGAGCTCATTCGATCCTGGGAAAAGAAATACAAGACGCCGATCTTCACCGCGGGGCAAAACCACGTTTCGGCGTTGCGCGCGCTGGGTATCAAGAAGTTCATCGGGGCAAGCTATTCCGCGCTGCAAAACAGAATCGTCGTCGATTACATGACCCAGGCCGGCTTCCAAGTGGTGTCGATGGAGCCGATCGACGTTCCTTTCGACCAGGCTGGCCAGATTTCACCCGAAAGCTGCTACGCGCACATCAAGAGGCTTTTCCGTGCGCACAAGGGAGCTGACGGAATCTACATCCAGGGAGGAGCATGGCGCACGGAAGGGATCGTGCAAATGCTCGAGCAAGACCTCCAAGTTCCCGTCGTGCACGCGAACCTAGCGCAGGTCTGGGAGATTCAAAAGCGGCTTCTTGTCAATCAGCCGCGCTCCGGATACGGCCGCCTGCTGCAAGAGCTACCTTCCATGCCATAGGGTTTCGCTCCTCATGTCCAAGAGAAACCCATCCCAGAAGCCGCACCGACGAACCGGCGCGGCAACCCGAAAGCTCACCAGGACGCACGCATTATTCGCCTTTGATGCCGGCCGCCCTGATGATAGGCCACCACTTTTCGATCTCGGCTCGATGAAAGGCGCCCAGCGCCTCGGGCGTCTGCTGCGCCCGAGGCGGAATCTCCATGCTGCGCTCGGCGATTTTCTGGCGGATCGAGGGCTCGGCCATCGTGCTCACGACGGCGTCATTGAGGCGGGCGATGACGTCCTTGGGCGTGCCTTTGGGCGCCCATAGCCCGAACCACAGTGAGAAGTAGAACCCCGGCAATCCGGCCTCATCCACGGTCGGGATTTCAGGCGCCCCTGCCAAGCGCGTCCCGGCCATCACCGCGTAGGCTTTGATCCGCCCCGCGCTCACCTGGGGCAAGGATGGGCCCGGCGCATCGAACATCATGTCGATTCGTCCAGCGACCAAATCCTCCATGGCGGGGGGAGTGCCGCGATAGGGAACGAATTGAAAGTGGACGCCGGTGGTGTTCTGAAAAAAAACGCCGCTGACATGCGCTATGCTGCCGACCCCGGGAATTCCCAGCGAAGCCTTGCCCGGGTTGGTCTTCAACCAGGCAATGAGCCCGGCGAGATCGTCGGCCGGCATGGAAGGGCGCGCGATGATCAATTGCGGGAAGCTCGCGATCAGCGAGATCGGCTCGAAATCTTTCAAGACATCGTACTGAAGTGTATACAAGGCCCCGTTCGCGACCTGGCTGTTCCAATTTCCGACGATCAGTGTATAGCCGTCGGGCGCCGCGCGGGCCACCCGTCCAACGCCGATGTTGCCGTTGGCGCCGCTGATGTTTTCGACGACTACCGCTTGGCCGAGCAGCACCCGCATGCGCTCGGCAATGATCCGGGTGACGGAATCCATGGCGCCGCCCGCGGCCGTCGGCACCACCAAAGTTATTGCATGCGAAGGATAGGCTTGCGCCTGAGCGGTTCGTAGGGCCGCCGGGAGCGCGGCGGCGCTCACGGAAAAGCGCAAGAACGTCCGGCGGTTCATACAACCTCCAGGTCATGCAGCAGCAGCTGGCGAAAGAGTTATACTGCCTGCTGCCCGTGCGAAGAAAGCTGAATTCCAATGTCCCTTCCATCATTAAAGCCGGGTTCCCGCGGCAGCAACGGCGCTATTTGAGGGCGGAGCCGCTGCGGGTATCCTTACGGGCGGGCGTTGCCGGTCTTCGCATGTCCGGGCGGACCCCCATTGTTGCCATGCTCAGACAGGAGGCGAGCCGTTGCGCAGATCCAGCCGATATGAAGATACGGTCATCGATGAGCGAAAGCCGTTCGTCTGGCCAGGCAATAAGACGCTCGCGATTTGGATCGCGCCCAATGTGGAGGTCTGGGACTATGATTCGCCGGAGGGACAGTCCGTTTCACCCAATCTCCGGAAAATCGTGCCTGATGTGGTCAACTACGCCTGGCGTGAGTACGGCCTGCGGGTCGGCCTGTGGCGCATTGCCGACGTCCTTGATGCGGCAGGCATCAGGGCGACGATCGCTTTGAATTCTTTGGTCTGTGAACATTACCCCAAGGCAATCGACGAAATGAAAAAGCGTGGATGGGAATTCATGGGTCACGGCACAACCAACAGTAAATCGCTCGCCGGACTGACCCTGGAAAAAGAAAAGGAGACCATCCGCACGGTTTTGAAGACGATCGAACAATCCACCGGACGCAGACCGCAGGGATGGCTGGGCTCTGGACTGGCCGAGACCTATGACACGCTCGACATTCTGGCCGAAGAGGGTGTCGTCTACTGTGGCGATTGGAACAATGACGATCAGCCCTATCCGATGAAGGTGAAAAGCGGAAAGCTTTTTTCGATACCCTATTGCATGGAGATCAACGACATCCCGCTCTATATGCGGAAGGGCTACACGGGTGAGCAGTACTATCGCTCGGTGATCGACCAGTTCGAGACGCTCTACGCGGACAGCGAAAAGCAGCCAAGGGTCATGGGGATTCCCCTACATCCGATGATCTCGGGCCAGCCGCTGCGCATCAAATACCTGCAGCGCGCAATCGCCGAGATGAAGCGCCATGATCGGGTCTGGTTCGCCACCGGCGGGGAGATCATCGACGCTTACCAGCAGCAGGCCACTTGACGCTTCGAGCGGCCGGGACGGCATATGAACGCGAGGGGCTTGTGAATTTGCGAGGCTCACATCGGCAACGCACTGGCGAGCGACTTATAACAGTAACCCAGATTGGTCCGGCGGATATGAAATTTGGGTTCCCTCCACATGTGCAAATCGCGTCAGCTTATGCACGCGGTAGTTGCTTTCGGACAAAATGTCGATGGCTTGGATGCCGCGCACACCGAGCGCATCGGCCACGAGAGAACGATGACAGCGCCACGGTACCGCTTCCGCGCACATGATGGCAGTCTGCTTCTGGCGGCTCATCCGAATGAGCACGGCGAGCGCCTCCGCGAACGAGTCAGTTTGCATGTAATCGGCGTAGCCGCGAAAACTCTTGTTGCGCCATCCGGTGTTGACTGAATCCTTACGGGCGTGACGCAAGCCACCGAGCGCGGGCAAGGGAACGTACTTGATATTCTCCGAATTCAGCGCATGAGCCAGCGCATCGCCGTTAAATTGCGGGTTATGGCGCGAACGTGGCACGGTGCGAATATCAGCGATGCATGCAATGCTATAGGTGTGCAGCAGGCTGATAAATTTATCTATCAGCAGGGTCGAATGTCCGACGGTAAAAATAGCTCCTTGCGGCCAGTCCGTTTCCTGCGGCGGCGGCTGTTTGCTCATGAGGTGCCCGCCTAAGGTCCCTTTTGGGCGCGGATCATTTCGGATGCCCGATCCCAACGAGCCGGAAGTCCAAGGGTTCCCGCCGCCAGGGATATCGGGAGGGCGGGGTTTCCCGGCTCGGGACCATGGCACTCCGATGAGAAACACGATATCTGGCAAGGCGACGGGGAAGTCGGAATGTCGGCGGTCGAGACCTCCCTCAAGGGAAAGATTTAAGTGGTGATGCACAAGGGAATGCGCATCACGTGGCCGCGAGCGGAAACGCCGACGCATTACATGACGATGGGACTACACGAGGATCTAAACCAAGCCGCCAAGATCGCGACCCGCGAGATGCTCAACTTCATCGTCGAGACCAAAGGCCGCCGCGCGACGACGGCGTTCATGCTGCTCAGCGCGGCCATGGATCTGCGGGTGACCCAAATCCTGGACGGCACCAAAGGCGTGCATGCCCTCATACCGAAAGTGATTTTCCACAAATAGCGCGGTCGCAACAGCTGGGAGGCGAAATAATGGAAGGGACGCGGCGAAGGCTGGTTGGTGGCATGGCGGCCGGAGCCGGCCTGGTGGTTCTGGCTGACGGATTGATGAGCGCCGGGCAGGCCCAGACCCGGCGCAAGATTTTCGTGCTTGTGCATGGCTCGTCCGCAGGGGGCTGGTGCTATCGGCGCGTCGCCGATTTGCTCGAAAAGGCCGGTCACAAGGTCTACGCGCCCACATTGACCGGGCTCGGGGAACGCTCGCATCTCATGAGCGGCCTCATTACGCTCGACACCCACATTGCGGACGTCGTCAACGTAATTCGCTGGGAAAATCTGGAGGATTTCGTGCTGGTGGGGCACTCCTACGGCGGTTGGATCATTTCCGGGGTTGCCGAGCAGTTCCAGGGCAAGATCTCCTCGATCGTCTTTCTTGATGCTTTCATGCCTGAGAATGGACAGCGGGTGCTGGACACTAATTCGCCGCGCAGCCGCGCCGAAATCGAACAGGCGCAGACGAGAGCCGAAGTGTCCCGACCGGCGCCGCCGGCCTCGGTCTGGAAGGTCAATGAGAAGGATCAGCCCTGGGTCAACGAGAAATTTACTGCCCAGCCGGTGGGCGTCGCCTTCAATCCCATCCGGCTGACCGGCGCACGCGATCGGGTGCCAAAAAAGACCTACGTCCGCGCCAAGGGCTACGATAATCCCAATTTCGAAGCCTATTACGCCAAAGTGAGATCGGATCCCTCCTGGCGCACCTACGAAATGCCGTGCGGCCATGAGGTCATGATCGACATGCCGGAGCGGACGGCGGAAATTCTACTCGAGGTCGCCTGATCTTCCAAACCAGGTTTTGCGCGGGAATCCTCCAAGTCCTCATCCGCCGGCTCCCCGCAATCAGCCGAGCACGTTCACCGTGAACCCGGCCCGGCGCATGACCGCATCGCGCGCGTTCTGCACCAGCCGCAACACGCGCCGCACGTCGACCCCCACCAGATTGCCCCGCCACTTCTTCACCTTACCGGCGATGAAGACGGTCTCGACGTTGCCGGGATTCATTTGGTTCACCACCACGCCGGGTGCGTTGTTGAGGGGCCAGATATGGAGGCGATCGGCCGTCAGCAGCAGGATATCCGCCTCCTTGCCGGGCGTCAGCGTGCCGACCTTGCTTTCGATATTGGCGCAGCGCGCGCCCTCGATCGTGGCGAACTCGAGCAAATCCCGGCAACTGAGCGCCACCGGCAGATTCTGCTCGCCGTTGCGCGCGCGCTGAAAGATCTGGTTGCGCTGAAACGTAAAGGTCGATCGCATGACGGTGAAAAAGTCCTGCGCGATCTCCACCCCGTGGTCGGAGCTCAGGCTCGGGCGGAATCCGTGATCGAGGGCTTCCTGAATAGTCGGGGCGCCGTGGCCCATCGCCATGTCGATCTGGGTGCAGAGCGAGACATACCCGCCAGTGTCTCTGATCAACCGCCACGCCACGTCGTTGAGACCCAGGCAGTGGATGTATTCATCGCCAGGTCGTAGCAGCCCGGCGCGTCCCAGCTCCAGCAATGGCTCGCTCAGATCCTTGCCGACGAGATGCAGAACGGCCGGAACGCCCACCTCGCGCGCCAATGCATAAAGCTTCGCGTCGAGGCCAGTGGTCAGTGCCAGAGTCAGCAATTGATCCTTCGAGCTGAAATACGTCCGCTGCAATCGCATGATGTCCCGCGGGTAGCGAGTACGCGGCCCGACGCCCCGGTGGTAGGAGAACACGGCCCGAATCCCTGCAACCTGCAGCGCACGAATGCAGGCATCGCTGTGCTCGGGCGTGTGGGCAACCTGCGAAATGTCCACCATCGCAGTAGTCCCCATGTCGATCATGCCGAGCGCGGTGATCAACTCTCCGGCATAGGCATCATCGGGCTCATAAACCGGAGTCAAAGTGCTTTGGACGTCGCGATTGTAGTCGGGGACTGAGCAGGCCATTGGGCATGATGTTGCGCAGAAGGCCCTGGTAAGAATGGCTGTGGGTATCGATGAAGCCCGGAACCACGATCCGGTTCGAAGCGTCGACCACCATGGTGTCTTCCGATACCGCAATGTTCGGCCGGACCTCGCGAATCTTGCCGTCCTCGATCAGCACGTCCGCATTCGCGAAGTCGCCGATCCTTGGATCGAGAGTCAGCACCACGCCGCCTTTAATCAGGATGCGGCGCAGCGTTTGCAGGCGATGCAGCTCGGCGTCGGCGTCCGTCATGCCAACGCCTTGGGCGATGGCGCTCCCGGGTGCCGCCACCAAGCCGGCGCCTGCTTTGAGGAAAGCGCGGCGGGACGACGAGGCGCTCGGTGCCGCGTCGCCATTGGGGTCGCGCGCCTGGGGCGATTCATGTCTGGTCGAATAGCCGCCGCACTGCTTGCCCATGATGTTCGTCCTCCTGGTTCGATCGCCCCATGCCGGCGGTCAAGCCAGCCTTGGTAATTGTCAATTTAAGTGCGATATTGCTTGCGTTGGAAAGGGGGGGGGTGATGGCCTGGCCTGGAGACGCGCCGCCAGCGACGAGAAGGCACCGAGGGTCCGGAATGCATCAAAGGCGAATAGCTGGGCTTATCGGAGCGGTGCTTGGGATCCTCGAAAGCACAGCATCAGTGGTCGCAGAATCCTCAACGGATTTTTTCACGGGAAGGCAGATCACCATGATCGTGCCGTCCGGCGTCGGCGGCGGCTACGATTTGTACGGCCGATTCCTGGCTCGGTTCATCGGCAAGCATGTTCCCGGAAATCCGACAGTCGTTGTCAAGAACATGCCAGCGGCCGGCGGCATCGGAGCGGCCAATCATCTGTATTCCATTGCCGCGCCGGATGGGCTCACGATGGGCGTGTTCCAAAATACCGTTACGCTGAACCAGCTCGGCAAGATGCCCGGTGTCAAGTTCGATGTCCGCAAGCTGGGATGGATCGGAAACATGAGCGTCGCGTCCACAATTTGCGCGCTCTCCGGAGCTGCGAAATCTCTGACCGCGAAGGATCTGTTTCACACGGCAATCACAGTGGGTGCGAGCGGCGGGTCCGCTGCCATGATCCCGACCTTGCTGAACAGCCTTGCCGGCACGCACTTCAATGTGGTCCGCGGTTATCAATCCACGTCCAACGTGACGCTCGCCATGGAAAAAGGCGAAGTTGACGGGCTATGCGGCTGGTCATGGGACGGCGCAAGGGTGAACGCAAAGGACATGCTGAGCAGGGGCATCGCTACGGTCGCACTCGACATCGCAATTCAGCCGCAGCCGGAACTAAAGGCGGCGGGCGTACCGTTCTTGATGGATTTGCTGTCGGACGGCGAAAACAAGGACGTGCTCAAGATCATTCTCAGCACGCAAGTCTACAATCGGCCTGTCGCGGTTCCGCCTGGCGTTCCCGGAGATCGCCTGCGCGTGCTTCGCGAAGCGTTCGCGGAGACGTTAAAGGATCCGGAAGTTCAGGCAGAGGCAGACAAATTGGGGCTCGACCTCGAATATCTTTCTCCCGATCGGATCCTGGAGCTCATCCACGGAGCCTTGGAGGCGCCGGCGAGAGTTCAGGAGCGTGCCATCGACGAGCTAAAGAAGGCGGGCTTCGGCAGCCTCTAGGAGGAGCGGTTGCAACAGGATGCTCGCCAGCTCGCTGTACGGGGCGATTCTGCGCACCCCGGTCGAAGGCGCAGGGCCTGAAACGATCGACGACACCAAGGCGAAGGCGATCCCCGGCGTGGTGCGTATCAGCTCCTTTTTAAGCCGTTCGTCTCCTCCTCCATGCGACGCCCCGTGCGACGCCCGAGCTGGTCTCCCAGGAGAAACCCGAATGCGGGGCCCAAGCGCGCGGCGTAGTCTGCCGGTTGCGCTCCGTCAGCCTTAGCCGCACCGATACTGCTGCCGGCCAGATGTTAGACCTCGTGGGAATGTCGAGCACATCGGAAATGCCAAGTGCCTCCGCGGCTTATGGGCCCGGTTGATACCCAGCAACTTTCGGACGAGAGCCGCGCGTGGAGCTTGGCCGCGCCACAGGCGCCACCTGATTGGTTGGGCCGATTTCGTGGTGGATAACTCGGTCGGGCTCCCGTTAAGGGCCCCACGGACTTAGGTCTTGTTCACCATGCTGCCCTAGCGTCGGATGATTATTCACTGCGCTGTCGCACGTGGGGCCGGAGCCTGCCGCGACGGGAGTAGACCTATGGGCAAAATCGACCAAGACGTCGAAGGGCGCGACCCCAAGCGCTCTGTTGGATTCTCGGCATCTCCGGTTTTGCCGGGAGAGAACCAGAAGGAATACGAGTGCTTGCTTGACGAACTCCGCGGGCAATACGAGCCGGTGGGGCCGATTGAGCAAAGTGTGGTCACAACGATAGCTAACGCCATTTTTCGTAAGCGCCACCTCACGCTTTTTCAGCGGGCGTTTGTAGCGCGCATGAGATGGGGATCTTTTTTCGAATATGCCGGCGATCCCGTCGGATCTGCAAGGATCACTGAGAGGGATCGCCAGCTGGCAAATGCAGCTTATATCGAGCTGGTCGCAAAATTTGCTACAGAAAGGGTGAAGGCAAAGCTGGCTAAGGCCGTGGCAGACGGCACTCAGACAACGGAATTAATCAAATTTGAGACTGAGGTAACCTGCTATCTTTTTGCAAGTGATCCCACGAAGACGCCCGAAGAGCAGTTGGAAGCGAATACCAATGGAATAGTGGAAAAAGCCATTGCCGAAATCGAGGTGAAAAGGCCGCGGAGACCCAATCGCGCGCCAATGACTTTCGATGAGATTGTAAAAATTGTGAAGGGGATTGCGCAGACTGAACTAGAAGCCGCGATTAAGCAGCTGCAACGCAATGGGCCCTTCTACAAGCCGTGAGTATGAGACAAGGAAATCTGAAGTCATCGATAAATGTATCGAAGTTTCTGAAATGACATTCGGCCCCGGCACTATCAAAGAAATCATGGAGCCGATTTGTCGTGAGAATCTTGAACAATTATTGGCCGAGTTCGGCGAGCTTCTTACGCCCGAGCGGTACGCCGCGGAACTCCAATTCGACGAGCTTTTGGACCACGCAATCGAGCGCAACCATGACCGACTGATGAAATATCAGGCCGCAAGAGCAAAGAAGCTTTCTGGAAACATCAGGTCCCTGCAACCCGGTTGGCCGCGCACGCGCTGACGATGTTCGCCCAATCCAAAAACTGGAAGTGATCCATGAATGACGTTGTGAGCAAGTACGATATTCCGGCTGATCTGGTAGAATTCTTCGCCGATCCGCCGCTCCTGAACAACGAGAACCGTGCCGCTTACTATTACTTGCGCAAAGGCATCATTGCGACGATCGAGCCCACGAACACCATCGAATGGGTCTTGACGCTGGACCTCGCGGATCTGGCTTGGGAGATCCGCCGGCTCAAGAAGGTGAAAGCCGAACTCGTGAACATGACATGGAAGGAAGCCCTCTGCATGATCATTGAGGCGCATACGGACGGCGATCCGGTAGAGCGCCGGCTCGGCGCCCAAGAGCTCACGACAAAGTATTTCAGTGAGGAGGGCGGCAACGATGCGATCGGGCATCTCGGAGATTCCCGGGTTTGGTGAGGACGCAATCGCTGCGCAAGCGGCGACATTGCGGTTGCCGGAACTCGATATCCTGGACCGGCAATTGGGACGGGCCAGGTTGACCAGCATGGCGATCACCCGGGATATCGAGCACCATCGTGTTGCCGGCTCATGGAATCGGACCGATAAGGTGTTGTCGATCGTGGATGGCACTGCAGGTTCGCCGCCTCTCGAGGCCCCCGCCGAGCGCGCCGGGCTTGCGCAATGACCTCGGAGCGCAAGGTTGGGTCCAACCGGCGCAATGGAAATCGCAGTCGCGGACCAACAACGCCTGCGGGGAAAGCGACCAGCAGCCGCAATGCATTGCGGCACGGTCTGGCCGCGCGCCACCCCGATGAACCGGCGATCTGGCGGAAAGTGGAGGCGCTGGCTCGTGCCATCGCGGGCACCGGCGCCAGCATCGCGCAGATCAACCAGGCCAGGATCATCGCCGAGGCACAACTCGATCTCGCCCGAATTCGAATTGCAAAAGTTAGAGTGATGGAGGCACACGCGTTGGAGATGTCGGCGTCGGAGGGGGCAATTACGCGAAGGCGAGAAGGAGAAAGACGATCCCTCGAGCGAGACAGGAGGCACTCGAGCACTAAGCACGCCTTCGTCGCAAGAGATCCTGCGGCAACTGTTGAAAATGGAACGGTACGAGCGTAGCGCGATTTTGCGCCGCAGGCGGGCCATGCGCGCTTTCCGGGTGGCAGGGAAATAAGCTTAGAACTAAGGTTGTGGCGTAGCTATATATATCTTTTAAGGTGTGACTTGGCAAAACGAACCCAAAAAAACGAGCAAAAACAAGGCACGCCTGAGTTGACCGTTGCCGTTGGGGCAGTCGTAGGAGTGCCCCCATGCGCACCTTATTTGAGGCTCGAGCCAATAAGGCGGAGCCAGATTGAATTCTGCCAAAAAAGTAATTTGCAGTTGCAGATTTGCAGAACGAACCCATTTTAAAAAGTTGAACGAATACAATGCACCCCCCGGTCGCCAGAGCGGCGGGCGGCTTCCGCCACCGGGACGGCAGGGCGCACCCTAGACGCGCTGTGAGGCACTGTGTTCCAGCATCGCACGACCACCCATTCCGAGCTCCACGAACACCCGTTCCCTTGACACCCCCCACCCCGCCTCCGTAAATGGCCGCACTTGCAAAACCCGCACCCGATCCGTGCGGACGCAGCCGGCGCCATCCGGCTGCGGGCCTGGAAACCGCCCCGTTCTGGTGGTTCAAGGCTGACCCGAACCGGTTTCGGGGCCGTAGCTCAGCTGGGAGAGCGCCTCGTTCGCAATGAGGAGGTCTGGGGTTCGATCCCCCACGGCTCCACCACCTGTTAATCTGGAGCGTGTAGAGCGTTTCCTGGAACGGAAGCACCCTCCCCGATCAAGAGCCGCCTGGTGCGCCATGGCGGAGCCCAAGTCCAGCTTCCCGCCGGGGAGCCGGCCGGGGGCGAGGCGGAGCCAAGCGAACTCCGCGCACTCCTCGTGCGTTGCCGTTACGGACGCGGTACCGAAAAAACGCTGGAGCGTTTTGTTTGCGGCAAGCGGTTGCTTTGGCAAAAACCGCTCCCGCGCTATCCTGTCGCTCTCGCAATTCGCGCCCCGCGCGGGTTGCGGCAGGATGGAATTGGGGCACTACCGCTGATGACTCTGCGCCGTCATCGTCCGCCGACGGGTCCGGCCCAAAGCCTTCCCGATGAAAAGCTGCGGCGGACGACCCGGTAACCACCGGTGACACGAAACGAACACTTGGGCGTCGCCACACTCGATACGCCCGCAGCGCCCGGCTCGTCCGCGCGCGAGGCCCTGCCCCGCTCAACCGATTGCGGACGCAGCCGCCTCAGCAAGCCTCCAAGGCCCGAACCTTCGTATCCCACGGAGAATTCACGGCCCCATTACCCTAAGGAGTGAGCCATGCAAAATGGCCCGAGAAGACCCAACAACACCGCCCGCCAGCCGCGCCCGCCCGGCTCGTTCAACAACAACCGCCCCAAGCAGCGCTGGACCCAGAACTCCGCGCCGCGCAACAACGGCGGCGGCTCGCAAAACGCGCAACGCAACTACGAACGCTACATGGAGCTCGCCCGCGCCGAGGCGCTCGCCGGGAATACGGTCGGGGCGGAGAATTACTATCAGCATGCGGAGCATTATTTCAGGACGATGAATGCGGGGCAGGAGGGGGGGTAAAAGCCTATGACCTCTTATCTTCGACGCATCCGGACGCGAACATCGAATTGAGGTGAAAACCACCTAAGACGCAGCAAAACACTGTTCTTTTGACCCACAATGAAAATGAAATAGTTGCCGCAGCCGACGCTTGGCAGCTCTATCGGGTCAGCATGTTTATCCAATTCCCGGAATTTTTACGATCGCCCGCCCTTAAGGGGCCGCGTTGCGTGTCTGCGTAAACTTGCTACGTGTTGCTTAGTTAGCACGCTGCGTCGTGATTGAGTCCGCTATTGAGCGCGAGCAGGCAATTTCAGTTGAGAGGACCCTGATGCACGCGGCTGCAGACCCCGCTTCCCTCACCGACCGCTTCGACCGCGCCCTCCTCTACGCCACCCACGTCCACGGCGGCCAGACCCGCAAGGGCACCGCCATTCCGTATATCGCGCATCTCATGGCGGTGGCCGCGACCGTGCTCGAATATGGCGGGGCTGAGGACGTGGCGATCGCCGCGCTGTTGCATGACGCGGTCGAGGATCAGGGCGGGGAGCCGCGGCTCGCCGACATCCGCAACCGCTTCGGCGCGCGCGTCGCGGAGATCGTGCGGGCCTGCTCGGACAGCGTCGCCGACACCTCGGCCGGCGAGCCCAAGGAGGATTGGCACCTGCGCAAGGTGCGCTATGTGGCGCACCTGGCCACGGCGGACGAGGCCACGCTCCTGGTGTCGCTCGCCGACAAGGTTCACAACGCCCGCTCGATCCTGCGCGACCTGCGCGAGCCCAAGGTCGGCGCCGCGGTGTGGGGCCGCTTCAAGGCCTCGCGGCAGGATACGCTTTGGCATTATCGCGAGCTCGCCAAGGCGTTCATGGCGTATCGGCCGGGGCAGCTGGCGCAGGAGCTGGGCGAGATCGTGGATGCGCTGGAGCGGGAGTGAGGGTGGGAGCGCCCCGTTGCTGCAAGACGGTTGACGGCAAGGTGCAAGTCCGGGCCCTGACACTTTTCCCGGACGCGGTGCAGCGCGGAGCGATGCTCCGCAGAGCCGGGATCGTTCCAGGCTCGGAGGGTTGAACGGTCCCGGGTCTGCAGTGCAGCACTGAAGAAGTGCTGCACTGCGCCCGGGACAAGAGCGCCCGCGCGTACTCATCGCCGCTGCGCTGTGGCCAATCAACCACTCCACGGATTGAGCACCGTCACCCCGGCTTGCTCATAGTCGCTGATGTCCCTCGAAACCACCACCAGCCCATGCTCGAGGCCGGTCGCCGCGATGATGAGGTCCGGCTGCGAGAAGGTGTGGCCGGCCTTGCGGCCCTGCTCGACCAGGATTCGCCACCGAAACATGATGTCCTCGGTGACCTGCAGGATTCGCTCGGCGAACATCGGCCGCAGCTTGTGGGCGAGCCAATCGGTCAGCGCGGCACGGCGACGCCGCGTCCGTGACCAGCTCGATGCCGAACCGGATTTCCGCCAGGGTGACGGCGCTGATGTGCAGGCTCTCCAGCGGCTGCGCGGCCACGAAGGCGACGACGCTGCGCGCCGGCCGCGGGCGCCGCAGCTCGGAGAGCACATTGGTATCGATGAGCCAGCCCGTCACAGGCGCACGGCGCGCACCGGCAATCGGGAACGCTTGGGCGCGAGCTCGGTCTCCCGATAGGGCGACGCCGCCATGGCGGCAACCAGGTCCGCGCCGGTGCGGTCGCCCTGCAGCCGCCGGAACTCGGCCGCCGCCACCACCACGACCTCCTCGCGCCCATGCACGGTCACGTGCTGCGGCCCCTGTGTGCGCACGCAACGCACCAGCTCGCTGAACCGCGCCTTGGCGTCCTGCAGCGCCCAGCGGGAGGGGCGGCGCGGCCGTGGGGGCTTGGCCGGCTTGGCCGTCCGTGAACGCTTGGGTCTTTGCATTCTAGTCATTCTGACCAGAATATCATGCAGGATCGGAATTTTGCAATCCGCCCTGTGGTGCGTCCCGGGCGAGGTGCAACTCCACGCCTGAGCGAAGATCGTCGTTGCGGCTCGATCAGGTGTGAGGCCGCACTCGGCCCACATTATACCGCGGCCCGATCCACAGCCCCGGGCCCAGGTCGCCGAATGCTCTGCCCCCGCCGCCATCGTGTTGAGTTGCCCGGCCGACACATCCGAAACTTTGTTTGCTCCTTGCTGCAACCAATCGCGATCTCCTGAGTTGAAGGCCTCGCACGCGTTACGGGTTGGGGTGGCAGTGATGAGTGGGGACCAACGACGGTCGAGTTACGTCCGACGCGGCAATCTTTCCGGGATCAGCACGATTGAAAATGGCGGAACGCCGGCATCGCGGCAGCGATGCGCGGCGATCCCGCCTGCTTGCGCGCGGCCGGGCGCTCTGCCCGCCCGGCGCGCGGGCGCAAGCGGTCTCATCCGGGGAGGTGCAGGAGGCAGCAGACTTTGAAATTCCAACCAGCACGGGGAGAGCAGACATGGGATTGCAAGGCTTGTATGCGATCGGCATCGGCTTGGCCTTGGTTCATGCCAACGCCGCCAATGCGGCTCGGGAGGACGCCCGGCGGCACGCCGCCGATCCGCCCGCGGGCAATCATCAGCACCATCGTGATCACGATCATTCCGGCGCCGCCAAATCGCGCGAGAAGACCGCGCTCAGGACGGCCGAGCTCAAGGAGCTCTCGGCGCTGAAGAAGAGCTGCCGTTAGGCGAGCCGCCTCTGGTTGTCACTACACACGTAATCACCTCCTTTGCTAAAGAACACCCCGGTCCCGCGGGAGTCCAGCCTCGCACGAAAGCGGGCTCTAGCCCGTCGCACCACGTTGCGTGCGACCCGAAGAAGCCGACCGGGCATGTGTGACCCCCAGCCGACCCCTTCACTATATCAACGCCCCGACCGACGTTCAACCACCTGACCCCCACCTTTTCCGATTTTCCGACACCCCGACGACCCCCTCGCGGGCCTGGCTTTCGACCCCATTTCTTCGGGAATGTTTCTATGGCTATTCTTTTTGCAAGAACCATTAAACAAGGAACCATCGCTCGCTGCCTGTGATGACAGTCAGAAGAGAGCTACTTAGTTTTCATAGACCTGCACTATCACCTGCAACTTACCTCCATATCATCCCGCAAGTATTGAACGCCAATCCGAACAGGCGCATTGTGCCCTCACGAGAGCGGAACTGAGCAACACACAGAGTCAGGCTCTCGACATTGACAAGGAGGCCACCATGAGAACGCAAGACACGCAGGGGTCATTCATAACTCTCATACAGAGGTTCCTGGCGAAGGTGAAAGAGATCAGCGAGGTTGCTTCTGCCGACTCTACCGCCGATGCCGCCAGCGCCTCCATTCCTCCCCGCGTTGAAGTGGTGGCCAATCTTTTCATGCTGCATGTGCTTTGCCTAAAAATCCAGAAGCGGCTGGCCGATCAGGACCGGCTTAGCGAAAGAATTTTTCGCTACAGCAGTTCCGACCCGCAGATGCACTTCTCAGTTTCCTTACAAGGGTTGTTGAAGCGACGAATGCTTCGGCATCCCAAGCGGCGAGCGAAGTAGCCGCAGCATTCCACGCGGTGGCCAGCTCAACTATCGCCACTACCAAAAAAAGATGAGGTGGTTATGAATAATCCGAATTCAAATTCGCTAGCGGTCAACGATCAACCCAAAGCACGGACTACACGGGTTGCGCTGATCGTTTCTTTATTCGCTGTTCTGTCCTTCGCCGTCGTCGCGAATGCGCAATGCGTGCCCAACTGTCTGTTCTACGGTGGCGACTTCGAACCCAATAATCCGAATGCCAATGGGTTGGCGAACGAAAATGACGCCATCGTCTCCGGCAATCCCTACGGCGCCGCCACCTACCAGAACTTCATCATTCCAGTCGGTCAGAACTGGAATGTACAGAGCCTGTTCACCAACAATCAATCCGACCTGAATCCCGCCAGCGCCTACTATGAGATCCGCAGCGGTATCTCGGAAGGCAACGGCGGGACTCTGATCGCTTCCGGCTATGGGACTACAGGTGGGGGCACCTTCACCTGGACGCCGACGAGCCGTAGCGGCGAGTTCACGGCCCACGTTACGGGCCTGAATCTCTCCCTCGGTCCCGGCATGTACTGGGAATCGGTAGTTCCGCAATCGCCCAACGAAGCCGGACGCTCCTTCAACAGCAACACGTTCAGCAGGCCGAATGGGGTTGGCGTCCAGGTCAACGACCAGCAGTATTTCGACTCCGCGCTTTTCGGTGCGAATTTCACCAATGCCGATAACGAAGGCGTCTTCCAGACGCTCTCCAGCGGTATAGATGGTTACGCAACTCCGGAACCGTCGAGCCTGATCCTGCTCGGTTCCGGCGTGCTTGGCATCGGCGGACTGCTGCGTCGTCGGCTTCTCGGCTAAAGCTTATTCCCCTCCTATCCAGCGGCGAGCGAAGTGGCCGCACTGTAACCGGCGATGGCCAGCTCAACCATCGCCCAAAACTTACAAGAAAGATGAGGGTCATCATGAATATGGGAAATACACAGTCACTGGTTGTAAGCCGCCAATCAGAAACAAGCCTTTCTAGCAAGCTTTCATTGTTCCTCGCTCTGTTCGCGCTGCTGTTCTTCAGCGCGTTCGCGTTCGGCCAGGCTGAGCCGTGCACGGTAGCGGGCAGCGTAAATACTTCTCGGCCTGAACTGCGTCTTCTACGGCGGCGACTTCGATCCGAAGAATGAAAACGCCAACGCTCTGGCGAATGAAAACGACGCCATCATCAATGGCAATCCCTACGGCGCAGCCACTCTTCAGAACTTCAACTGGAGTGGAGGCACAATTCAGGGTCTGTTCACCAACAACCTGAGCCAGCTGAACCCGACCAGCGGCTACTGGGAAATCCGCCAGGGCCTTTCCGAGGGCAACCCCGGAACCCTGATTGCTTCCGGCACTGGCGGTGGAACTGACTTCCGGCACACCGCAACCGGCAACGGCGCGTTCGGCTACGACGAGTATACGGACGCGGTCAGGACTTCCGTGACGCTGGCGCCAGGCAAGTATTGGTTCTCGGTTGTGCCTAACGATCTAAACAACGCCAGCCGATCGTTCAATACCAACACCTTTGTCTCCGGTGGTGCAATCGGCAGTGACACCGACAACGATCAGTACTTCGACAGCGCATTTTTCGGAGCGAACTTCACCAACGCCAACAACCAAGGCGTGTTCCAGGACTTTTCCAGCGGCGTGATCGGTGGAAGCGTTCCAGAACCGTCGAGCCTGATCATGCTTAGCTCGGGCGTGCTGGGGATCGGTGGGCTACTGCGTCGTCGCATCCTCGGCTAGGCCATCCCCTTTGTCCTTGAGCGGCGAGCGAGGTAGCCGCACTGGTATATGCCGCGATGGCCAGCTCAACCATCGCCCATCCATCAAGTACGAACTTAGGAGATAGTTATGACGTTGCGCAATAATACAATTAACTTCAAGGCGGCAAATACGTCACCGGTCCGTGAACAGAAACAGCATGACTTCTACCTCCGCGCGCTGCTTACGCTGGCTCTCATTGTGGGGGTGGTTGCGTCAGCGCCGGCCTTCGCCGCGACCCTCGACACGTCCGGCCCGTTGCAGCTTCCGGGCAACTGTCCGGGCAGCGGTTGCGGCAATGGACAGCCGGGGGTCTACCCCAACGTGGTCAACAACTCCGGTAATTTCACGGGGACCTGGCCGTCCGGGGTTGACGCGGGCTACGGCGGACAATTCACCGGAACCGGACTTTACCCGGCAAGAACGGTACAGACAACTTCAACTTCACGACTCTGACTCACGGCTCCCTGCAGGCAGGCACCATGATGGAGTTCGGTGACCTCGACGACGGCTCAGGCCCCGAGAAGTTCACCATCCAGGCGTTCGATAGCTCTCACTCGCTTATCCAATCCGCGTGGCTGCAGGATGCTTTCTACGTGTCCGGTTCAAATCCCGGTGACTTCGTTCAAGGCTCCATGCCCGAATACAAGTGGACCAGTGGAACCGGAACGTATTTGTTCGACGGCGCAAATGTCGTGGGCAATCCCACCATCGGAGTCTGGCTCACCACGAACTCAGACATTTCTTACCTGACGGTGAGCAGCAACACGGACTTCGCCTCGTTCGCAATCGCAGCTCCGACGCCTGAGCCCGGGTCGCTGTTCCTGATGGGCAGTGGCGTTGTGTTTCTTGGCGGGATGTTGCGGCGGAAGTTTCTCTGCTAAAACCTGAGCACTTCTACCGACCAGGAGAGGGGCCTCGCTGTGGGGCCACTCTCTCTTCCATCGCTGCACTGCACTACTGAAGAATTGCGCAAGATCTGAACGCAAGAGTTCGCTTTCCGAAGTTGAAGGTCATGGAGGGGGCTACGCTCATCCCTACGATGGGCGTATGATGACAGAGGCCAGCTTCTTGCGCACGATGGCAAGCGATGAATGCTGGACTGAATCGCGAGGGTAGCAACACGAATAAGAAGCGCGGAACAGAAAAGGCCGAGGACACGTATGTCGTAGGGTTCGACGTAGAACCGTACCACCAGGGAACGCGCCATCATTGGACAATTTGCAACTCACAGAAGCCGGACGAACTGGTTTCATGGGGCTATGAGCCCACACGAGAACTAGCCGAGACTGCTGCTAATAGAGAGCTCGAAGATCTGGCGGCCGGAAGAACACAGGGCGGCCAGGTTGCCAGCAGTGCCAAGCCATACACGCATCGCATCGCCAACCGGAACTACTGAGCCGCCGCTCCCAAGCCGGTAGCGAGACTACCGGCGGCGACGAGATTGAGCTTCGAAGACGAAAGCCGGCTAGCGCCGTTCGTCAGAGCTTGTGCGGGCCTTTTTGCGCGCACGTTTGCGTGCCAGGGCTTGCTTCACCCGCTTCTTCTCGCCCGGTTTCAGATAAAAGGAGTGCCGCTTGACATCCTTAATGATGTCTTCGGTTTGAACCTTACGTTTAAAGCGACGCAGGGCGTTCTCCAGCGACTCGCCCTCTTGCAACCTAACCTCAGCCAAATAAGCCTCCAAAACGTGTCGTAATCGACTCTTTTCAGTTTATATCATTCGGGAGTTGTACGTCTCTGGGGCGCCCGTAGATCGTCGCCGCACCTTCAGAACTGGAGTTTCAACAGGAACTGAAACTGGCGCGGCGTACCCGTTCCTATCGGAGTTGTGTTCAACGGCAGATAGATCCTGCCGAAGTCGGAAGCCGAAATGAGGCCATCGGGGTTGGCAAACTGCGCGCGGTTGGCAATGTTGAACACCTCGGCCCGGAACTGCAGTTGTACCTGTTCGGTGAGAGGAAAGCGTCGGGAAAGCGCCCAATCCGACTGCCAGAATCCGGGACCACGCAAGAAATTGCGCGGAACATCGCCAAATCCTGCGGGGCAGGCGCCACCCGGATAGAGCGGGTCTTTCGTCCCGGGGGTGCAAAAAGCCGCCGCGTTGAAAGTGCCGCCGGCCAAATACAGCGGCTGGCCGGGAACCAGGTTGGGACGCTGATTGTTGCTGTTTCCGTCCGGGCCAGTACCGCTGGTGGTGAGGTTCACGGGGAAGCCGCTACGGGCAATGAAAACACTGCTGATCTGCCAGTGACTGAAGACGGCCCTCTCAAAACTGTTCTGCGCAAGATACGACTGTGCCCGCTCCCAAAGGAAGCTCATAGATGAAGTTTGCATTGAACACATTGCGGGCGTCGAAGGCGCTGCTGGCGCGCTCCCCGCACTGCGCCGCTCCCCGCGGAAAGCAGGAAACATTCTGTGCAGCGAGCGAGTCGCCGTCGCCGCTTCCGTTGGTACCGTCGTCGATGCTGTGCGACCAGGTGTAATTGGCCGAGACCAGTAAGCCGCGGGCGAAGTTACGCTTCAGCGAGAGCGCCAGCGCGTTATACGAACTGTTGCCGATGCTGCCTCGCCATGGGATCTGCGAGAAGGCCGGATAAGGACGCAGGCCGGTGAGCGGGTCGATCACGTTTACGTAGGATTCCGTTAGCAGGTGGGTGCCTTTGCTGCCGACGTAAGCCATGTTAGCCGGTGAAATGGAAGGGCATCGTTTGCTCAACCGAAGCTCCCCACTGGGTCACATACGAGTCTTTGCGGTTCCGCTGTTCCGCGTTCGGCGACTGCGTGCCGCTCGAGCAGACCGGATTGCCGTTGCGAATCCAGATCCAGCGGGTAGCTAAGCCCGGGGCAATTCTTCGACGTCAGCGCGTAGCTGAGCACTTCGTTCTTGTCGGGGATGTTCTGATCGTCCAATTGGCCGTCCTCGTGGTAAATACCAAAGCCGGCGCGAATGACGGTCTTCCCCCCGAATTTGGCCGGGGCCCAGGCAAACGAGACGCGCGGATCGAAATCGGCATAATTCGGCGGCCCGAAGCTTGCGCCTACGCCGCAGTATCCTTGCGGTCCGCAGGTGGCGAAATCGAACGGATTCCCGCGGCCCTGCACCTCGTGAAAAATACTGAAGAAGCTGTAACGCAGTCCCAAGTTCAGGGTGAAAGTTCGGCCGCCACTTGAACTCGTCCTGAATATAACCAAAGAACTGCGTCTTGCGCAGACCGTTGACCGGATAGTCGCCCGTGATACTCGCTTTATAGGATTGTTCGCCTCAAATGCCGACAGGGAGTTGTAACTGATCGTGCCATAAGCACTGCTCCCCTGGTTCATCTGTATGCGGCGGACCTCGATTCCGCGCCTTGATTACATTTCTTCCCTTCACCGCGGTTACATCGCCGAGCCAGCGAAACGTATTGCCCACGCCGGTGCTGAGCCGGCCGTTGTTCAACGAAGTGAGGCCCGCGACTGCGATCGCGTAGAGCGCTCCGGTCGGATTGAGGTAAATGCGTGTCGCCGTGCCGCGGTTGAAACCGAACCTGAAGTCGTTGAGCAGCGTCGGCGAAAAGACGTGCGTCAGCGCGATAACGCTGTTGACCGGATAGGACGTGAGCTCTTCGGTGTTCATCGAGATATTGCCCGGAGCTTGGCGAATACGGAAGATGGTATTCGGCTTGGTCGATGTTGGCGCGCCAGAAGAGATTGGTCGAGTCGGAGAAGCGATAATCCAGGCGAAACATCCCCGAGTTTTCCTGGCCGAGTTGATTGCCTTGGCCCACGTATTGCGAAACATTGGGATTACTGGTGGCGATCTGCCCGATGGGAAAGCGCGTTGATGACGGGCGCAAGCTCGGGCGACTTCGCCAGCACCTGTGAGCGAAAGGCAGCGCTGGGCACATAACCGATGAGCGTCTGGCCGAGGTCCTGCTGGTAGCCTTCATAGGCGATAAAGAAAAATGCCTTATTGCGAATGACCGGCCCGCCCAGAGACCCGCCGTACTGATTCAAGTGGAAGGGCGGCTGGTGCGTCGGGATTCAAGGCGTCAATCGGATCCGTGGCGTCGAAAGCGTTGTTGCGTAGAGAAGTCGTAGGCATCCCCATGGAATCGATTGGTGCCTGAAGCGAGGCTACGCCGACCTGGCCGCCTCCCGTGCCGCCGGTCTGTGCCGTCGCCAGCATGGGATCGACGCGGATCTCCTCGATGGTGTCGAGCGGAATCGCCGCGCGCACGTAATAGAGCTGCGACTGGTTGATGATGTACGTGGCATCCATGCCGTCGTAGGTGTAGTTGTTATCGTCGCGGCCCCGGCCGGCATAGCGAATCGAGCGCTGGTTGCCGGCGCCGGGTCCACCGGCGGTATCAATCGCCGTAGGAACCAGGGCGGTCAAGGTAGCCCAATTCTGCCCGTTCAGGGGAAGCTCTTGAGCCTGCGCGCGTGCAATCCCTGTGTTCAGAGTGTTGTTCGTCTGGTCCAGCGATACCGGGCTGGCCAAAACTTCCACTTGCTCGGTCGGGGCCGCGATCTTCAACGTTACGTTGAGGTCCCGAGTTTCTCCCAGCTTCTGCACGACACGATCGAAACGCAGTGGCTGAAATTCTGGCGGTCAAAGCTCACGGTATAGTTTCCAACCGGCAGTTTGGGAAAGTAGTAAGCTCCCTCCGCAGAAGAAACGACCTTTCGTTGAAGTCCGGTAGCGTCTTGTATCGCCGTCACTTCCACACCGGGAAGTGCGTGTCCGGAAGCGTCGCTTACGGTGCCGGTCAAACCGCTGCTGGCCCATTGCGCCCAGGCAGGCGATACCATGCATACAAGGATAAATAAAGTGCTCAAGAGCGGTCTGCTGCGTCGGGAAATGACTTCCTTGCAGAGAGGAAGAGGGCGTGGCGTATGGGAGTTGGATAGAAACTGCATGACGTGCTCGCTCTCCATAGGAGCTTTTATATATAAAAGCTGCCGACAGACAAACATAAATTCGTTTATGACCGTTGCAAGGCGACGAATATCGCCCTCGGTAGTTGTCATGCGGCAGAACAGTATTCCAAATGTCGCGTCGGACTGCGACTATCAGAGTGACTGGTTTGTAGTAGCAACGCGAGAGGATAGTTCGTTAATTTACGGAGTGATGCTATTGACCGCGGCTAGAGCCTTTTCAGAGACGGTGGAAGGAAGCGGGACGTATCCGAGTTCCGACGCATATCGCTGGCCATCTTGTAACGACCATTGGAAGAGCTTGCGGACAGCATCTGCAGGTCTGCGCGTCTTTATAAGATTTGCGCAGCAGATACCCAGGAGAAGGTCACGATCGGATAAGAAGTCGGCGCCCGGCGGGTCGGGCACAAATGCCCTGAGGTTTGCGGGAAGTTCTGCTGTCGCCAAGGCACCGGCACAACTCTGTTCTGACGCTTTGACAAACTTGCCTTCTTTGTTCTCCAGCGTCGCCGTGTCCAGGCCGATTCGCCGTGCAAATTCGTAGCCAACGTAGCCGATCGAGCCGGCGGACTTCTCGATCAGGCCAGCGACTCCCTCGTTGCCTTTCGCGCGCATCGCGTTGCCTGGCCAGTCCACCAGGTGGCAGGACCGAATCGGCTGCGCCAGTGGTCATTCACGGCGTCCAGGTTACGGGTGAAAGCATAAGTCGTTCCGCTGCCGTCTTGCCGCACAGCGGTGACGATGGTGAGTTTGGGAAGCTTCACTCCGGGATTCGACTGCGCGATGAGGGGATCGTTCCAGTTGGTGATTTCGCCAAGAAAGATGCCGGCGTAAGCCTTGCGCGAGAGCTTGAGCTCTCCATTGAAGCCGGGCAGATTGTAAGCCAGCACAACGCAACCGGCGGTGGCAGGCACCATCAACGTATTGTTATTCGTCGCGGCCAGTTGAGCGTCAGACATGGCAGCGTCGCTGGCCCCGAAGTCCACCTGCTCGTTGCCCGGCAACGTCTTTACCGATAAAACGGCGGATGCCTTCTCCGCTGCCCACGGCTGCATACTTCACGAAGATGTCAGGATGGCTGTCGTGATAGACGGTAAACCAGCGCTTATACAACAGCGAGGGAAAGGTCGCGCCCGCGCCTTTCACCAGCAGACTTCCCGGAGGTACCTGCTGCTCGGACGCGGTTTCGGCGGCATCCACCTTGGCCGGGAGCTTCGACTGATTGCAGCCCAGCATAGAGGCGCAACCCGCAACCGCGACCACCAGATAAGCCAGTTGAACTCGAATTGTGGTGCGTCTTTTTGCCGTCATCCTGCTGCTCTCCGTGGGCATCGAATCTGTGCTCGTAGACAATCGCCTTCGGCCTGCGCACAACGCCGGCTGCAGGTTTCGAGCTGCTTCTAGCTGAACTCGCCGCGAATGTAGTCCTTGGTGTGCTTCTCTTTCGGATTGTCAAACATCTCTTTGGAATCGCCGAACTCAACCAGATACCCCGTGCGGCCTCCCTGGGTGGTGTCGACATAGAGGAAATCCGGTTTTGTCGGCAACGCGCTGCGCCTGTTGCAAGTTGTGCGTGACGATCGCGATGGTGTAACGCGCTTTAAGTTCCAGCATGAGCTCTTCGATTCGGCGTGTCGCGATCGGATCGAGCGCAGAACACGGCTCGTCCATCAGCAGCACTTCCGGATCCGTAGCTACGGCGCGGGCGATGCAAAGCCGCTGCTGCTGTCCGCCTGACAATGACAGTCCGCTGTTCTGCAGCTTGTCTTTGACCTCATCCCAGAGAGCGGCGCGCTTCAGCGCCTTCTCGACTTTCTCGGTCTTATTGCCCTTGTAGTTGTTGATCCGCAGGCCGAAAGCCACGTTGTTGAAGATCCTGGTGGCAAATGGATTGGGCTGCTGAAACACCATCCCGATGTAGCGCCGAACCGCAACCGGATCGATGCCGGCATCGTAGATGTCTTTTCCGCGATAGTGGACGTGGCCATTGAAGCGAAACCCACGCACCAGGTCGTTCATGCGGTTCAGGCAACGCAGCACAGTACTCTTGCCACAACCGGACGGACCGATGAACGCCGTGATGGCATTCTTCTTGATCGGAATCTTTGTGTCGCGAACCGCTTTGAAATTACCGTAAAAAAGTTCCTTAATATCGCAGTCCATGATCGACTTCGTCTTTGGCCAGCGCAAGGTTTCGCGCCATTCCCGGGAGGGTTGACATTCGGACTTGTGTTGGGAACCATGCCGGTAGCCATCGAGAATTGCTCCTATTGATTGACCTGCTGACGAGAGAAGCTCTGGCCAATCAAGTTCGTAACCAGAACCATGACCACCAGAACGAGTGCGGCTGCCCACGCCAGTTCAACCTGGTTTTGGAAGGGCATGCCCGCGAAGTTGTAGATCAGAACCGCCAAGACTGCCGTCGGCTGCATGAGATCGACACGCCCGTGGCTCGATGAGCCAGTAGTTGCTGAACAGTGCGGTAAACAGAAGCGGTGCAGTCTCACCCGCAGCTCGCGCGACTGCCAGCATTACTCCGGTAAGTATGCCGGGCATCGCTGTCGGCAACAGAACCATCCAGACAGTTTGGGTTGTGGTAGCACCCATTCCGATAGAAGCTTCTTTCATCTTCGCGGGCACCATCGCAATGGCGCTCTCCGATGTGAGAATGATGGTCGGCAGCATCAAGATCGAAAGCGCAATTCGCGCCAGCAACCGCAGAGTAGCCGCCGGTTGCCAGCACGATAGCGCCATACGCGAATACGCCGGCCAGGATCGATGGGAAGCCGGTCAACACTTTTGCGGAGAAGCGGACCGCCGACGCCAGTTTGCTGTTGCTTGGAGCTTGCGCAAGATAAACGCGGTGAGCACGCCCAGAGGCACCGTGATCAAAGCGGCGAGGCCGACCATGATCATGGTTCCCACGATGGCGTTTCCGAAGCCGCCGCCCTGTTGCAGTGGAGCCGGGCGGAACTTCGTAAACAGGGCAACGCCAAGCTTCTGCCCGCCACGCCAAATCAACATCCACAACACGGCGAACAGCGGAACCAGCGCGATTAGCGTCATTGCGCCAACGATCCAGCTCAGCAGGATGCTGAAAACAGTCCGCGGGCGATAGAGAGAGAGCTCCAGGTCGCCGAAGTCTACGTCCGCAAACGGATTGAGTTCAGCCTCCGCCTCCGCCCTGTGCAACAGAGCTTCTGCGTACTCTCTCGCCCCGTCAGCAGCAGGCTTCAGGTCGCTCACTTCGCCTCCGCCTTCCCGGCGGCGCGCTCCAGCACTAAGCGCCGAACATGTTCACCACCAGGGTTATGGCGAGCAAAACCAGAGCCGCATACATCAGGACGGGAATTTCCTTGGGCCCGGCTTCAGGGAAGCTATTGGCCAGCAGCGCGGCGAGGTGTTGGCCGGCGAGAAAAGAGAAACCGTCAACCGATTGGCATTGCCAACCAGCATGGCGAGCGCCATGGTCTCGCCCAGAGCCCTGCCGAACGCCAGCACAATTCCGCCGAAAATGCCGCGAGACGCGGTCGGTAAAAGCACGCCGAGAATGGTCTCCCAACGGGTCGCGCCCAATCCGTAGGATGCCATGCGCAATTTCGGAGGCACTGACACCAGCGATTACGGCTGATCGCGGTGATTGTTGGCAGAATCATGATGGAAAGCACAAGCACAGCCGGGAAGAATCCCAGGCCCGCTCAGGTCGGTGGAGAAGAACGGGAACCAACCGAACTGCGCATGCAGCCAGTTACACGATTGGCCGGATAAGTGGGATCACTACGAACAATCCCCACAATCCGTAGACCACGCTTGGTACAGCGGCCAGCAGCTCTATCAGATTCTTCAGCAACGCCTCCAGCCGCTCCGGAAGCTTCCCCCAGAACGGATGAAAGTGCAGATTGAAGACTTCTGAGCATTTTGAAAACCGCTTCTCCGAGGTAGGCTTCGCTAAGAAAGATTGCCGCGGCAACGCCAAAGAGCGTTCCGAAAAAGAGAGCCAGCAGCGAAGTGTAGAGCGTGCCCCATATCTCCGGCAGGATGCCGAACTGGCTCTCGTTGGCGTCCCACGTCGTGCTCCAGAGGAAACGCAGGCCATACTCGCCGAAGGCGGGCACAGCCTTGAGCCCGATCTCCACCACGAGAAGAACGATCAAGACAACGGTCAGCGCGGCAAAGACCACACACAGCCGCCGAAACACCACGTCAATCCGGCGTTGGATTTTACTGGGCGGTTGCCATATCTGGCCCACGTGCCAGGCTTTGACCTCTTCGGGGCTCTGTATTCGTGTTGTTCCAGGAATAGACGCCATAGTTTTGCTCAGGCCGATCTGGCCGCAACACTTCTGTTAGAGAGCTTTCACCGCGTCTTGCGCTTTGGAAACAACCGTGCAGGCAACGGCACATAACCCAGCGATTCTGAATCCTTTTGACCATCTGTCAGCCCATAATTGACTAAGCCCTTGATCGCGTCCAGCTTCGCCTTTCGCTGTACTTCTTGTGCAAGATCATCCAGGTATAGGTAACGATCGGATAAGCATCTGCCGCCGTAGGATCTGAAACCCACACGATGAAGTCTGGCGGAATTTCGGCCGATGCCAGGGCAGCCTTTGCTGAATCGATACTTGCCGCAACATAATTTCCGGATTTGTTTTGCAGCGTGGCAGTGTGAAGGTTCTGGCTGTGAGCGTAACCATACTCCACGTATCCGATAGCTCCGGGCGTAGTCATGATGCTGGCTGTAACGCCCTCGTTCCCTTTCGATTTTGTTCCTACTGGCCAGTTCGGCATGGTATTCGCGCCAACCGCCTTGTCGAACTCAGGGCTGATTGCGCTCAGGTGCTTGCTGAACACGAAGCTGGTACCGCTGCCATCGGCACGCACGATCACACTGACCGGAAGATCGGGAAGCTTCGCGCCCGGATTGTCCTTCACGATGGTGGGGTCGTTCCACTTCGTTACTTTTCCGTCAAAAATACCGACGTAGGCATCTCGGGAAAGACGCAGTTTGTCGACATCCGGGCAGGTTGTATGCGAGCACGATGGCGCCCGCAGTCATGGGCACAAGTTGTACTCCCCCATCTACCTTCGCCATGTCTTCGGGCTTCATGGCCGCATCGCTGGCCGCAAAGTCCACGGTTTTGTCGAGAAGCTCTTTACGCCGCTTCCGCTACCGACAGATTGATAGTCAACCTGGATATTCGGATGGGCATCATTGTAAGACTTAAACCACTTAAGGTAGAGAGGCGCAGGAAAACTCGCGCCCGCACCCTGCAACTTTAAGTTGTTATCCTTGCTTCCGCTGCAGCTGGTGAAGAAGACAGCTACCGTTAGAATCGCGCCCACATACCCTGAGTGTTTGAATGTCATTGCTAGTCCTTAATTGTTAAACCTGAGTTTCCCAGCCAATGCAGTTGTCTTCCAGCCAGGCAATGCGAACTTCTCGCTTTGAGGAGAGCACTTATTGATACCAGACAAGACTGCCCTAAGCGTGTTTCAATCTGATGAATTTTCGGTCAAAGTTGCGCAATCGGGCGAGAAAGCTCATAGAAGTCACGAGCATAGGATCCGTAAACTAGCAGTGGGGGAATGACTCGCAAACCGCTGCCGAGGTTACAGAGCATTCAAAATCCTCTATAACATCGGAACGATTTACCGACAGGATGGCATGAATATTCAGGCCTTATGGCATCGGCAGTCGCGTTTAATGATTCGACTAGTGCCTATTGGAACTCGAGCATAACGATCTCAGGATTCGATCCCAAACGCAGAGGTGGACCCCAAGTACCGGCTCCGCTAGAAGTGAAGACCTGCATGTCTCCAATGCGGCTAAGGCCGTATACGAATTGGCGGTAAATCCGCCTTGCCATCCAACTCCACGGTATGAATTGCCCTAGATGGGTATGTCCAGAGAGTTGCAGCGAGATACCCGCAGCTTCGGCAATTCCAGGATGGTCCGGCGCATGTGTCAACAGAATGCTCGCGCGACTGCGGTCCAGCCCAATCGCGTGTAGAACCGAGGCAAAGCCATTTTGCCGTACGGCGCTGCGGTATGGCACTCCGACAATCTGCAATCCATCCACTTCCACCTTCTCGTCACTAAGGACACGCACTCCGGAAGCGGCTACTGCATCTTGATACTTGGTGTCGTCGCCGAATTGCTCGTGATTACCAGCGACGAAATATACCCCATGGGGTGCCGCAAGCCGAGCCAACGGCTCCGCCGCCCGCTTTGCATCGATGGCCGTGCCATCAAACAAATCTCCAGCAATAAAGATGGCGTCCGGCGCTTCCTTCAGCACTTTGGCAACGACGCGACGCAAGAAGCTTCCATTTCGCACCGGCCCCAGATGCAAATCACTGATGAGAGCGGCTCTGCGTCCGCGCCACGCGGCGGGCAGGTTCGCCAGTTTCACCGTCGTCCGTGTGATTCTCATCCAGCTCGCGTTGAAAACACCAACGACGCCTAGAGCTGCGGTTATACCAAGCAAAATCTCCATCGTGAGATGGAAGCTCACATGAAGACCGACAAGTTTTCCGGCTATATAGACAATCCATGTGCCGACGGCTCCAAATAGCACAAAGCTCAGCAAGCCCATCCACACGGCCGCGACTTTGTATAGTCCATGCACAAAAGCATTGTGATAGCGGAACGCGAGTAGCGATGCCCCTACAAAGCTCACCGACAAGAAACCGAGGCCGACTTTGAGGCCAACCCCCGACCAGTCGCCAGAAGAGCCGGGCGAAAATGTCCAGGTTTCATATAGAAAGTAGTGCGCCAGAAAGAGAACGGCTTGAATGAGGGAGACGAAAGTGATGAATCGCGTTCGTGATGGCATGCGTGGGCTACGTCACATACACAGATGCTGCTCAATCAGCTAGCGATTCGAGCGCCGACGCATCGTCGGGAATCAGTTACTCTTTACGTCTTGTGGCAGACAAACAGGAGGTAGTGGTGGAGGCGGCGGGAGTTGAACCCGCGTCCGAAAATGTTGCCAGCAAAGAGCCTACATACTTAGTCACGTTCATGCGCCGGTTTAGCCGGCACTCTCGCCAGCCGCGCTCAGAACGGACAAGAAACGCGGCCGGCCAGCCTGATGATCTCGCCTCGAACCTCACAGGTGGAGAGTTCGAAGCCAGCTCACTGTGCGACGCCCTGCTCTCAGCCCATGAGCAAAGCCGAGGAGGACGGCAACTTAACTAATTAAGCTGCGTATGCCAGGTTTTGGTTGGCAATTGTGTTTTTGCACACGATTACGGATGCATGCACTCCGGTATGCCTCTTTACCGCAATCACTTCCGTCGAAGCCGTGACGCCCCCACGTGTGGTTGGAACGGTCAACTTCAACTGTAGCATTGCTGCCAGCCAAGTCAATCCGCTGCTATATAGATGTGCGTTGAGCGGACGCAGATTCCGCGAAGCCGCCGTTCCTAAAGCGTTTCCTCACTGCTGCGGACCATCCGCCAGAATGCGTGTTGTGGCGGCAAATTTCCCATAATTACTGAAGCTTTTGACGTTGCTGACGCACGACGCGCGATTTGAAAATTTCTGACGCGTGCAGATACGCGATTCAGACCTGGACGCTAGCACGAAAACTCCAGCGTCTCCCACCGCAGTCAAGCCGTAATCGATCGTGGTTGCCACAGCAGTGATTTCGAAACCAGCCGGCAGATGTACTGGCTGCAAGCTTTCACGCATCAGGCGGCCGGTTCCCGCCTCGACCCACAACTCACCCTGCAACTCAGGGTGCAGAGTATGACCAAAGTCATCGGTCAGGCTCCAGAAGGTATTGCTTGAGGCGGAAACGTGAAAGTCATATACCACTACAGGTGTCCCGTTTAGTGTGGCTTGCTTGCGAAACTGGAATTCGGCCTCGCCAGGGTGAAACAAGTCCACCAGGAACGCCCCAAACTCGCCGGATGAGGTGAATCGCATTGACGACTTGGGTAGCTTGTTGAGACTATCCACGTCAACAGGCTTGCCATTGACCGTCATTGCCGCATAGCTCTCGTGTCCCTGCTGCAATGTGACCTGAGCAGTCACAACAGTCTTGGACGATGGCTGGCGCTCGGTGATCTTCATTTGGGCGAGGAAGTCCGGCAGCTCGCGCTGGTAGTTGAGCGCGAATTCGCAAAGTTTGGCCAAAGGGGCCAGTTGCTGGTTGCCACCGGTGACCGCTTGACATGGGCTGTTGTCCATAAACCCCGTCGCGGCCTGAACAGGGACTTGGGACGACGCAAACTGCGAGGGCGACGTGGCCTGCGCCAGGCACACGACCGAGGATAATGCCGCCTGCAGCACCAGGAGCCGATAGGTTGTTACGCGCAGTAACATTTGGATTCCTTTCGTCGGCGGGAACTCTGCTCGTCTAAGGAAACACCGGCCACGCGCACATCACGGTTAAGTTACGGTTGCGGAAGGTAAATTCTTGTGACGTCCGGCGACTTGGATAACACTGCCGGCGGGACAAATCGCTGCATCATTAGGCTTTACCGCACATCCAAAGCTTTGCGTTCCTGCTAAGCTCAAGTTGCGTGCGGATGACCGAGATTTCCGACAAATCGTGTTGCTGTCGACGGGAGCTCCTGGCGTGATTCCCGACTGCATCTCTTTCAGCTCCATTCCGCATACCACCAAGCTCTTTTCCGACTACCTTTCTCAGGCACCCGAGATTCGCAAATTCTTCCCGCATTCGACCGACGTGACACATATCGCGTCGCTGGCCAACGTTGTTCCTTCGGGAACCCAAACCCACCGCCGGGTGGCAGATGTTCTCGAGCGGCAGAACCGAGCGTGGGGCGCATCGGAGGCGATGCTGCGAAACATTCAGCGCCTGCGTGAAGGAGCGCATGCTGTTGTCACGGGCCAGCAGGTCGGGCTATTTGGCGGT
Organism: uncultured Acidobacteriaceae bacterium; assembly: GCA_963750845.1. GTDB lineage: Bacteria > Acidobacteriota > Terriglobia > Terriglobales > Acidobacteriaceae > KBS-83. Next base: position 207,700 of record CAVVSP010000003.1, on the reverse strand, counting down.
CCGTTGCTGGCCTTCATGAAGGCCGCGTCTGCTTTGGCGCTCGCGCAGCAGGTCGAGCGTCCGGCGTTCCTTGTGTGCCTGTATTCTGGATGGCGAGCGAAGACCACGACCTGGCGGAAGTGAACCAGGCGCTTCTGCTCACCCACGACTTCAACCTACGCCGTTTGAGGTGAAACCAAAGGAGTCAAGGGTTCTCCGGTCGCGGACATCCGGCTCGCCCAAGGCACCGGGAATGTGGTCTCGCAAGCGGTCGGCATCCTCGGCGATTCCCTTGCCTCCGACTACTTGCGCGAAAGCTATCGTGATGGCGAGACGCTGTCCAACGCTTATGCGCGGCTTTACGAACGGATCTTCGCCGAACATGGGCTAATCATGCTCGACCCGGCGGATGACGAACTGCATCGTATCGCTGCACCGTTGTTTGTGGAGGCCATCCGACGTGCGCCGGAGTTGGACGAAGCGCTGTTGACGCGGAACCGCGAACTTCGCGATGCCGGCTATCACGAGCAGGTTAAGGTTACGGATCTCTCGACTCCCACTATTCGCTTGGTGACGGGGGCGGATTCCTGTACACCGGGCCAATGGCGAGTTCTCCATCGGCAAAGAGCGGTTTTCGGCGGACGAGATGATTCGCCGCATCGATGAGCCATCCCGAAAAGTTCAACGCCAATGTTCTTGCTGCGTCCTGTCCTTGCAGGATTACTGGCTGCCGACGCTCGCCTACTTTGGGGGACCTGCGGAGATCGCGTACTTCGCGCAGGTCGGCGTCGTCTACGAGAAGCTGCTCGGCACGTATCACGCCGATTCTGCCACGATTGAGCGCTACCCTGATTGAGCCACGATCGAGCGCCTGCTGAAGAAATACGATGTTCGACCTGCCGGAGCTGTTCCATGGTGAACGCGAGCTGCGTGACTCGTATGGCAGCGCAGTCGCTGCCGCCGCATTTGAAGCAGGATTTTCTGCAAGGAAAGCTGGCCGCCGAAGAAGCCATGCAGCGCATCTCTGATCGCTGCAGACGCCTCGATCCCACGCTGGTGCGGGCGTCAACCAGGCGACCAGCAAAATGCTGTACCAGGTCGACCGCCTGGAAAAGCGTGCGGCCACGGCCGAGTTACGCCGCAACGAGATCATCTCGCGACACGCGGCGCAGATCGAGAACTCGCTGTTTCCTCGCAAGACGCTGCAAGAACGCGAAATCGCAGCCCTGTACTTCTACGCCAAGTATGGCCCCGAGCTGATTGACCGGCTGATCGAAGCCGCCCAGGCTCGTTGCCCCGAGCACAAGGTTGTCCGCCTGGGCTGAACCTCGCCGCGGCTAATCCCTCCTCTGCAATACCCTCATCCGCCGTCCCTGACTCGCATTGCCATGTATTCGCGCACTGCGCTGTCATCTCGACCGGACAACATTTGTCTGACTGAGTAGACTATCGTGGTTACCGACATCCTTCATCATCGCCTGGCTGCGTCGGCAGCACTGGTCTTCCTTTTCGTGGTTACCCGAGCTTCGGCAGCACCTGCTCGCGAAAGAGTCCAACGACTTCACCGGCGCGGTCGTTGCCGTCATCGGGACCACCTATGCGGTGATCCTGGCATTCATGCTCTCGGGGTTTGGAACATGTTTCAACAGGCGCAAGCCAATGAGGAGCAGGAGGCCAACGCGCTGGTGAACATTTGGCGGATCGCTGCCCAGTTGCAGACCGCTACCGCAACGAAGATGGAGCAGCTTTGCGTGGCATACGCGCATACGTGGTCGACAAGGAGTGGCCCGCCATGGCGGCAAAGTGCGCCTCTTCCTGCGGAACCTCAGCGAGATGATCAATCAGCTTTGGGCGTTGGCAGGACAGAGCCAGGCACATTCGGGCGCCGACTCCATCGCCGTCTATCAGCTGATGGAAGAGTTGCGCATGCTGACCGAATATCGCCGTATTCGTATTATGCAAAGCCGCGAAGCGCTGCCTGGAATCTTTGGGCGGTGCTTGATCGCCGGCGGAATCATTACGGTCGCGGCATCCTGTTTCTTCGGCGTGCCCAGCTTCCGCTTCCACGTTCTGCAGGTCGTGGTGCTCAGCTTCCTGATCTCACTGGTGCTGGTTGCCATCGCCGATATCGACCGGCCCTACCAGGGGCTATCAGCGTGGAGCCGGAAGGCTTCTCGTTCTCGCTCGACACCTTCAACGCTATCCGTCAGCGCCGGCATGTGAGTGCAGAGCGGCGCGTCCCCACCACAACTACATCGCCAGCGGATCATCCTTGCTCTTGTTCTGATTTTCCTTCTGGCGGAATCCCGGAGCCTGATCTTGCGTCTCCCCTTTTCGATCGCACCCGCTATCATCAGCGAGCGCGCCGAGGCGGTGAACAGGAACGGACGCGAGGAGATGCGCAGGTACTCGATCACCTCGGCCGGTCCCGCGACGAACCCGCCGCACGCCGCGAGCGACTTCGAGAAGGTGCCCATGCGCAGGTCGACGCGGTCCTCGACACCGAAAGCAGCTCCGACGCGCCCGCGCCGCGCGCGCCGAGCACGCCGGCGCCGTGCGCCTCATCGACCATCACGCGCGCGCCGTGGCGCGCGCACAGCTCGGTGATGTCGACGAGCGGGGCGACGTCGCCCTCCATCGAGAAGACGCCGTCGACGACCACCAGCACGCCGCCGCCATCCTGCTCGGGAGCGCCCTCCAGTGCCCGCTCGAGCTTGTCGAGCCGGTTGTGGCGGAACGGGCGCACCGATCTGGTGAAAGGCACTCTGATCTCCGCCACATTTGATCCGACAACAAAGGTTAGGCGTTACCAGCAGGATCGCGATCCTGGCCATCCCCGGACAGACACTTTCCTTTAGCGAAAAACGTCAGCTTCCTCGACCTGCACTCCAACCAATTCGTCGTGGCCAATGCCGACAACGACCAAAGCTACAGGATTTCCTTTGATCCGGCGGCCTTTCCCGAGGCACGGAATCTCCACGAGGGCCGAACGTCAAGGTCACCGCGGAGTTCGATGGCTCCCGCTACGTAGCCCGCGAGATCACCGTCCACTGACCCTACAAAGATCTTGCTGCTGAAGTGGGAGATACCTGCTTCGCGCGGGATTGGGTTTGTGGCAGTCTCAGCCTGATCCCATCCTAGGGAACCGACGCGGCTCATCTATTCTGACGTGGGATGCGGCGGAATACCTGCGTGAGGTGACATGGCTTTCGAAAGCACAGACGCGATTTTCTCAAATTATGTGCTGCATCCGTGCCGGCTCTGGTATTCGCGAATGGAGTCGCCGCCGAACAGACGATACAGGGCCCCGGAGTTGCTCAGAAGTCGCTACCGCACGCCGGCTTCGCTGGAACGATTACCTGGATTCCATTGCCGATTCCGAAGCGGCTCGAGCCGCACGGACTCATCGGGGCAAGCCTCATATCGCGTTCGCATGCTGGAATTTAAGCAGCAGTTGCATTCGCAGCTTCCGCCCACAGAGCTATGGGGTATGAAAGGCAGTACCCCGGCCAATCTTCGACGTGCAGCAGGGCACGCCAATCGAAGTCCGGTGGGAGAACCAGCTGCCCACGCAGCATATCTTCGCCATCGATCCCCACATACATGGGCGATGCCTCCGGCGCCCGCAGTACAGGACCGTACCCCATCTGCATGGCTCGCGCAGCGAATCGGAGAGCGATGGGCTGCCGGAGAAGTGGTTTGCGCCCGGGCATCCCGGCGCTCTATCAATATCCCAACAGCCAGCAGGCCGCAACTCTCTGGTATCACGATCACGCAGTAGGCATCACTCGCCTGAACGTATATGCAGGCATGTCGGGATTTTTCTTTCTCCGCGATCGAACGGAACAGAGCATGAATCTGCCCTCGGGAGATTATGAGATACCGCTTTTGTTACAGGATCGGACGCTCGACGATCAGGGTCAGCTCGTCTATGCCCCGTCGATGGATGACGCCATAGCGCTTCCTCCCGGAAAATGGGGGCCGATGTTCTTTGGCGAGCTTCCGGTGGTGAATGGCGCGGTCTATCCCTATCTCGATGTGGAGCCGCGTCCCTATCGCCTCCGGCTGCTCAACGGATCCAACTCACGCTTTCTGAATCTCTTCTTCAATCTGGCGAAGCTCGTGACCGACATACCGTCGCTGGTGGCGGTTCACCAGATCGGGTCCGACGGCGGATTTCTGCCGGCTCCTGTCAGGCTGGAGAAATTTCTGCTGGGGCCGGCGGAGCGGGCGGACGTGATTCTCGATTTCTCCGGGCTCGAAGGCAAAACGGTAACGCTGTGTAATGACGCTTCGGCTCCCTACCCGGGATGGAATGTGATGAACGCGACCTGGCCGGAGATCTATGAGTTCATGCAGTTCCGCGTCGTGCTTCCGGCGGCCAGCAAAAAATCCTTCAGTATGCCGGCCGCGATGCCATTTTCGAAGCTGGACGCAAGCCAGGCGGTCGTCACCAGAGATTTTGTTCTGTCGGAACAGATCGACGATCAGGGGCGGTCCATTGGATTGCGCATCAACGGGAAGGGCTATGACGATCCGGTGACCGAAAAGATCAAGCTGAACACCATGGAGAAGTGGCGCTTCATCAATACCAGTGATGACGCGCACCCCATGCATCTGCATCTGGTGCAGTTTCAAATCGTGGAGCGGCAGGGATTCAATGTCCCTGCGATGCTGAAAGGCAAGCTGGAGTTCGTCGGAGTGCCGCGTAAGCCACACGCGCAGGAGGCGGGATGGAAGGATACCGCTACGGTGAATCCGGGAGACGTACTCACAATTTTGGCGCGCTTTGAAGGCTACACCGGCCGTTATGTCTTCCATTGCCACATGCTGGAGCATGAAGACAACGACATGATGCGGCCGTATGAGGTGGTCCCGGTAAAGACCTGACGGCTCTTCCGGTCCGAAGATCGAGCCCGCCGAATACTGGCGGGCTCATTCTTTCATGAAAACAAATGCGTCACTTCAGCGATTGCGGTGTGCAGGCTTGATGCCGTTGTCACCGGAGTGGGCGGCGTTGGCGGCGTTGCCCAGGGAACGCCGGTGAAGTCGAAGAAGTCCAGCAGGCTGGGCTGCGCGGCATCCCGAGTCAGATGAGAGTACCATGCCCGTGCATTGCCGATGAAGCGATTCTCGACAAACTTGATGACCGCTGTATGGTCCATCGGGATATGCGAAACGTAGTGCTTCTTCGCGAACGGCGAGATCACCATATTCGGAATGCGGAAGCCAAGTTGTGCAGCAAAACCTGTGCACCGAGGGATCATCCGTCTGCCGGTGTTCGATCCGGGTGGCTGGCCTTCAAGTCGCAGTGCAGGTTCCCCGGGACTGCGGCGGGCACGCACGGGTTGTAGCTGTCCGGCTTGACCGAGATGGTTGTGACATCGTTCGGATAGTTCCGCCAGCCGCAGATGCGTCGGTGAAGTCATTGGTGTGGCCTGGAACCGGGGGACGTGATCGTACGGGCCGCCGCCCTCGTCGTATGCGAAGAAGAAGACGGATCCTGCTCCAGGAGTGCTGGTCATCAGCGCGTTGATGATCGACGCCACCTCGTCTGCCCCGCCAGGATCGATTGCTGGTATCCCGGATGCTCGTCATTCATGCCGGATCCGGATTCGATAAAGACAAAGCTGGGCAGCGTGCCGTTCTTGAGATCGGCAAAATATCCATAGGTCGCATCATAGATAGCGCGATGTGGTGCGGATCGATGCAGAAAGAATTCGTACGTATCTCCAACTACGGTCGAGGCTGCTGTGGGCGCAGCGCATGGCCTGCGTGGGATTCCCCCAACGTACTTGTAGGAGTATGTCAGGTACGAGAATGTCGTGGCCGGCAAGACCGTGATCCCTGCCTTGCACTCTTCCGGATCGCACTGGGCGTTGGTGACGGTGTAGTAGACCTTCCAGGACACTCTTCGCTTCATCGAGCTCTTGAAAGATGTGTGGCGATAGAGCTCATGGAGCTGATCGTCCCGCCCGGATCCTGGGTCAGGCCCTGCGTGGTGCCCCCGGTGAAGGTGGCGATGCGGTTGGGAATGCTCTTGCTCTCATCGGCGAGAACCAGCGGTCCGACAGGGCGAACTGCGAGGCCATGTAGTAGTAGTAGTTCAGGAACGCCCTCGTCGTAGTAGCCCATGGAGCGATCGCCGGTCGTATCCGTGAAAGCCGGTGCAGGGCCGATCGGCCGCCTGGGCACTTGCTGTTCGCGAAGCCATCGGCGTTGGAGACATAGCCGTTCATCATGATCGGTCGCGTCGTGAGAGCGTCGCCGAGGCTTACATCGCCGAAGCTTTCGCTCCACGCCGAAGACGCTATCGTCGACGCAGGTGCTCTTGAACTTGTAGAGCGTGTGCACGGCGCGCTGCTTGTCGTTGTTGCTGATGACCTGCCTGATTTCTCACCGCGTCATAGGGCTGCCGTTTATCTTGTCGTCGATACCGTCGACACTGTACGGCGTGCCGTCGTCCCCGTGTCATAAGCCGTTATTCTGGCGATAGGGATTCAGCATGCCGAAGTAGTTATCGAAGGTGTGGTTCTCCTGCAGCATGAAGATCACGTGATTGATGGACTTGACCGTGCCGGGTGGCACCACTGTGACCGTCGCGCTGGCACTCGCCGGAGTAGTGCCGCCGACCCGTCTGCAGTCGCGGTATAGGTCGTGGTTGAAGTTGGCGTTACCGGTTGTGTGCCGCCGGTAGCCGCCAGCGTATAGTCTGCTGCCATCCGTCCCCGTCACGGTCACGCCGGTGGCATTCGTCGCCGACCACCGTCAAGGTGGACGTGCTGCCCGATGCGATCGAGGACGGGCTGGCCGTGATGGTCACTGTGCCGCACCGGCACGACCGTGACCGTGACCTCGGCAGTGGCGCTGCCGCCCGGACCGGTCGCCGTGACCTGTAGCTGGTTGTCGTGGCAGGCTTACGGTCTCCGTGCCGCCGGTGGGCGGCAACGCGGGAGAGTGAAGCTGGTCCCGTCGGAGCCCGCGACCACCAGGCTGGTGGCATTCGTCGCCGTGACCGTGAGCACGCTGGAGCCGCCCGCCGGGATCGTGGTGGGGTTCGCTGTGATGGTCACCGTCGGAACGGCGGAGGCGGCGCGGGCACAACGGTCACCGTAGGTGTGGTGCAGCCGGTGTGCTGCTGCCGCCGCGGTGCAGGTTGCGCGTCGACGCGTGGCGGTTGGTGGCCGCAGTCGGAGCTGACGCGTAATCGTAGCGTTCGCTGACGGTCGGCTGGCTCACGGTCACGGTTGCTCGCCGTCCGGATGCCGGCACCGGTCACGGTCGCGGTGGCAGTTGTCGCGCGTAACGGTCGTCAGCGTGGAGGTGCTGCTGCCGTCGTCGCGGTAATCTTACGGTCGGGCTTGGTGGTGCACGTCAGCGTGGACGTGGCACGCGGCGGCGGTTGGTGTCGCATGGTCACGGTCGCGGTCGGCCACGGTTCGGTCGCGTGCCGTCGTTCCCTCCAGACCCGCTCGCCGTGGCGGTATAGGTCGTGGTCTTGGTGGGCTTCACCGTCGCGTGCCGCCCGCCGCAGCCAGCGTGTGGCTGCTGCCATCGTCGCCGGTAATGGTCACGGTCGTGGCGTTGGTGGCGGCTACCGTCAGCGTCGACGACTGCCCGGCAGCGATCGAAGCGGGGCTGGCCGTGATGGTCACCGTCGGGGTGTCCGAGCCGGGATGCACCGAGCCGCAGCCTGTAACCAGCAAGAGCGATGACAAAGTCACCGCCAACAACGAGAGAACCCTATAGAGTGGCCGAGAAACGCGCACCTTCATCACGGTGTTTCCTTCCTATGTCCTGTGCTCAGGTGAGCGACGATGACTCATGCATGAACTGCAAAAATTTGAACGCGGTACAAAGCAGGGCGAATCGTTCACCGGGCTGCTGTATTTCATCGAAGTGGTCAATGCTCATTCGTGTTAGCTGACTCACTGTGTCGCTTTAATTTCTTTCCTGCAGCGACCGATTTAATCTACCCGCACTTCGCGCTTTGACAGCATAATTTACTATGTCCATCTCGTATATGGGGCAGAATTTCTCTATTTTGACCACACCAATGTCCGTTACTTACACCATAGTCAGACGAGTGGATCCACGAAATCGATAGCTTGGGTATTGTTTCCCGCCGGTTCAAGGCCGTGATTATCGCCGCCAGTCGCGCCTTTCACCACGGATTCCGGGCGTGGTATCGCCGCTCCGCGTGAGAAGAATGAACGGAACCAAGTGCCTCTATTTCCAGTAGATCGAAGCAAAGCTCGCTTGTATTTATTCAGTTCGAACCAGCGAAGGTAGTTGCGAACTACCCTGCCAATTGTCATTTCAAGTCCAGCGGCGAAGTTCTGCTGACCCATACTCCGTTGTAACTCGGGCGACCGCAAAACGGTAATCAACTGGTCCGCGAGATCCGTAGCATCACCGACCTTATAGAAACGAATTGCCATATCTTCATCCGCGCCCATGTCCCGGAAATCTTCGATGTCCGCGCCGATGATGGGAACTCCGTATTCACACGCCTGGTGAGCCGGCCCGCTCGAACCGGTTGCGGAGTCATAGGGCAGCACCAGAACCGAGGTTGTCCGAAACAGCTCCGGAATGTCTTCTTCCGGAACGTATCCCCGGAATTCAATGGGCAAGTGCGCCGGCTGCGCCTCGCGTATCGACTCCCAGTACCCCGCCTTCGTATGATGATTGGCTCCAGCCACGATCAGCCTGGCGTTTGGAATCTCCTTCAAGACGGCCGGAAAGGCTTCCATCAACGTCTCCAGACGTTTGTAGGTGCCCCAATGCCCGATCGCGAGAATGCGAAGGTCAGGATTGCCGCGCTTGGTAAAGTCCGGCGGCTCGGGAGCGGAAGCAAAGGTTCCGTGTCTGCCCAGCAGCACATTGTTGACGGAATACTTATCGACCAGAATCTTCCGGTAGCCGGGAAGCAGGACCGATACGGAATTCGCCTTCAAAAGAGCCCTTGTCGTGACGTGCGTACCAAGGCGGAAGAGCCTCTCCCAGCGCACGCCGGCGGCCGCGAAATCGACACTTTCGATCACATGATGCAGTGTGATGTGGGTATAAAAGCCGCTGGCCCGGCTCAGGGCAGGCGTCGAAAGCCCGGCAAACGCTGCAATCGGATTCTCGGGAGTCGCGAAGCTCGAGAAGACGAGATTGAACCAGACCACATCTGGCTTCAGCCGGCGGATGGTGTTCAGCAGACGCAGCGGCGTCGACATGCTGCCGAACTTCCAGCAGCGGATCACGTTGAAGCCTGGCAGCTCCGACTGCTGGTCGGCCTTCAGCGATTCTCCATTCGCGTCGGTGGCAAATTCATAGTCATCCAGCTCGTCTGCAAGGATGGTCAACTCCACCTGGGGATTGCGTTGCAGCTCCCGCGCAATATGAAACGCGTATTCGTTCAACTGGCGTCCGCTCGGAGGAAAGGTCGCGACTAGGCAGATCTTCATAGGATCTCGCTTCAAAATAGGCTGATGCTGAAATATGGCCGGAACTGCTGGTTATGCGCACCCGGAAAATTGAAGAAGGTCTCTTGCTGCAGGCCGGCCGAGAAACGAATGGGATACTGCAGCGGAAGCTCTTTGCCCTCTTCCTGAAAGCCCCGGTGGAACGGCATCGCATACGAGACGGCAAAGCCGTTCTGAACCGCGTCGTACACATGGAAGCCTCGTGTGTTGTTATAGGCGCTGGACACCTGCACATTCCAGTTGCGTGTCGGGCGGAAGTTCACCGTGCCTGACGGGCGCAACGCCTGCGCAATGCCGAAGCGCGTACCCACAATGCGCCAGGTGCGCAGATCTTCCGCGATCGCCCGTACATTCCATCGATCCGAAAACCTGCGTTCCAGGCCAACGTAGGAGGAGGTGTAGTAATTCACGATATTCTTCGGCTGGAACTGCTGATCGCTCGCCGCCCATCCCGTCACCAGCGCCGTTTTGCCCCACGGCTCTCCAACCCGGAAGTCCACGCCACCGACCAGCGACCGCGAATGCAGGCTGGTTTCGGTAAAGGGACCGGATTCCCGTATAAAGAACCCGCTGACCGAAACCGCATTGAAAAAGGAACTGGTCGACATGTAGGTAAACACGCGAAACAGGTTCTGGTTCAGTGACGCGGGCGACAGAGAGTCGCGGCGAAACGTCCCCTGAATGCCACTGTCGAAGGTCACCACGTTGGTCCCCAGGTGAATTGTCGGATTCAGCCCAATGTTGAGGGAATAATCCGTCGTGTTCCGATTGACGATCGAACTCGTGCTTGGTACCGATATTTGCCCTCGAGCATTCCTGACCTGGAAGAAACCGCTCGCGGTCGGCAGATGATTAAGATGCAAATGATAGGCGACCGTCCCCTGTGTCTGAAGAGATGATCGGGGAGGCGGAAGCAGGGCCGTGTCCGAAATGGGAACCGGATTGACTCCGTCGAGCTTGGAGTCGAGGACGTAAACGGTCGTATCTTCAAAGATCGGATTCACCGAGAAGTCGGTGAGCAGGCTCAGCTTCGGATTGATCCTCAAGCCTTCGCTCCCACCCGTCTGGAGCAAACTCTCCTGGGTGGTCTGATCTTCGCCCGCGGCGTCGGAAGCCTGCGCAAACGCGGTGAGCGCCTGGGTGTTCTGGTGCTCTTGGCGAAGCACATTCGCCTCCGCCACTAGATACTGGTAATCGGGATCGGCATCGGCATCCCGGCTGATCCCGGCAAGCTGGCCTTGAGCACGAGCCGTATCGCCGAGCGCGAGGTAATTGTTCGCCATGCCGATGCGCACCGCCGTATCGGACGCACCGACCGCGCGGGCGCGTTGGAGATAAGTCTGCGAAAGCTCAAAGTCGTGCACGCCGCGCAGCACGTCGGCGGCCTCAATCAGTTGCTCCCCGGTTGCCGGCTCCGTCTCCCCTGATTCGGCTTCCATCAGAGCCAAGGCAATCTGCCTTCTCGCATCATCGGCTTGCCCCTGGCGCACCATGATTTGTGCGATGGCCAGACGGACGCCCACCCGATCGCTCTGCGGCGTCGTGAGCGCTCTACGGAAACGGTCCATCGCCGCGTTGTGATCGCCAAGCACGCTCAACGCCGACCCGGTCGACAAATAGATGGAAGACGGCCCGGATCCGGGCTGATTGCGCTTGACCGGCATCGACTGAGCATTCTGCTCCGCCAACTGCACATTCCGCATGGTCTGTTCCCGGTCTCCCAGCTGAGCGTACGCACGGGCCAGCATGGCGTAGGTGGGAGCATCGTTCGGAGCCAGTTTTTGCGCGATCTGCAATTCGTCAATCGAGTCGTGGTACCGGCGCTGTGAATACAGAATGCCCGCCAGCGCCAGGTGAAGCGATGGATTGTCCGGGCTGAACTTCAGCGCCAGGCGATACTCGCTCGCGGCTTTCGTGAGTTCACGCCTCTGTCCATAGGCTGTCCCGCGAATCAGGTGGATTGCCTCGGAATCCCCGAGAAACTTCTCGGCCAGTTGAGACTCCTTCAAGGCGATCCCGGAGCGGCGCAGATCCAGATTGGCATACGCAAGCCCCAGATGAGCCTCGCCGTTATTGGGATCCCGCTTGATGGCCGATTCGAAATCTGCCGCCGCCGCCTTCGACTCCCGGAGGTCGTGGAGGATGTACCCGCGATTGACATACGCGGTCACCACCTCAGGATCCCGGGCCAGCGCGTTGGTAAAGTCCGCGCGCGCCTCGTCAAGCTGATTGTTGTGCTTATGCACGTAGCCGGCAAGCAGAGGAATATCCGGCTCTTTCGGCAGAATCTCGTTGTATTCCGCGGTCAGCTTCAGTAATTCGTCGTAACGCTTCAAGTTGAGCAGGTCGTAGCCGAGATAGATGACCACATCCCGGTCTTTGGGCAGAACCTTGATCACCTTTTCGCCAATGTCGGCAGATTCCTGATAGTTGCCCTTGAAGCTCAGGTACCGCTCTTCCTCACGCAGCACCTGGGGCTCGTCCTGCATATCCTTCGTGGTGCGGCCCATCCATTCGCCGGCCAGATCCAGCTTATGCGCTTCGATGGCGGCGTTCATGCCTCCGGCCACGACCAGAGCGTTCTTCGGAGCGAGCTTGTAAGCCTTGCTGTAGCTTGCCTCCGCCTTCGCAAAGGCCCGGCGCGCGGTGTACATGTCGCCCAGTGCCGCGTATGGAACGTACAGCTTCGGATCGGCCTGCGCCAGACGCAGAAAATACTTCTCTGCATCCTGGTCGCGGCCCGCGGTCCGCGAGGCATATCCCAGAGAGGTGAGGGCAAACCGGTTCTTGGGGTCTACATCGAGGATCTGGTTATAGACGTTGATCGCCTCCTCGGTGCGCCCCTGCTTCATCAGCAGGTCGCCATCTAGTTGCAGGCTGTTCGTGTCCTTGGGATTGATCGCCAGCGCTTCCTTGAGATCGCTCCCCGCACCATCCAGATCGTTGAGGTGCATCTTGATCGACGCGCGGAGGCGCAGGAAAGGTAATCTGCCAGGCCCGGTCTCGTTCAGTGCGCTGATCTGCTTCTGCGCGATATCCAGTTGCTCGCGGGCAGCATCGCGCTGCTTCAGGCCTTCCAGCAGCTCCATCAGGTTCAGGTGGACTTGGATGCCATACAGCGGACCCTCCGCCGGGTTCGCCGGCATATGGGCCAGCACCGCGTTGTATTCCTTGACCGCATCCGCATCGCGATCCTCGAGCCGCGCAATCTGTCCCCGGATCGCATGCAGCCGGTAGTGCTCGGGATCGAGTTGTGACGCGCGATTGAGAAATGGATCGGCTTTGTCTATGGCGCCGAGCGCCACCTCGGCCTGGGCTGCCGAAAGCTGCAGAGCGAGATCCTTCGGCCTGGCGTTGGCGGCCTGCGCGTAGACCTTGGCCGATTCCACCGGTTTGCCGTCGAGCTGGTAGCTGTATGCGAGCTCCGCCAATACGTCTGGCCGCGGATTGCGAATGGACTTGAGCGCCGCGATGGCCTCGGCATAGTTTCCCGTTTCCAGGAAGTACCCGGCGAGCGAGCGTTGCACATCGGGATTGTTCGGCGAACGATGCTTGGCAATCTCCAGATAGCGGTTCGCCTGGTCGAATTGCTTCAAATGCTGGTAGGCAAGCGCCAGCAGCACCTCGGATCGCGTCCCCGGCTGACGCTGCTCCGCTCTGCGGAAGTAATCGAGCGCACCGGCATAGTCGCCGCCGCGCATCAGCAGCTCACCCAGCAGGAGCGAATCGTCGGTACGCCGGGGATCGGCCGCGACCACTTCCTTGAGCAGACGCATGGCGTCGTCCGTTTTGCCGATAATGCTGTAGGTCTGCGCCAGGCCGGACATGCCGTCAAGTGCCGACGGCTTCAGGCGAAGACCGTGGCTGTAGGCGTCGACGGAAAGCCCATACTGGTGATTGAGCCGAGCTGCGTAGCCCAGAAGAATCCAGATTTGCGCATCATTCGGGGCCGACTGCGCCGCGCGCTGAGCCATGCTGGTCGCCAGCCCGTAATTCCCCTGCTTCAAAGCCAGCTCTGCAGCGCGGGCGATGCGGGCATCCTGGATGTTGGACCCCCAACCCAGCGATTCGCCCGCCGTGGGTGCAGCGGGAGCGGTCTTCTGAGCGGGTTGCTGGGCCGGCTTCTGACCGGACTTCTGGGCCGATGGGGCCTGCTTTTTGGGGGCGGATTGGGCGTTTGGAGGCGCAGTGGGGCTTATCTCATACGTCTGCGCCTGCAAAGAGCTGCAAACCGCGAAGACGAGCAGAGGTAAGTACCCGATCTTCAGGTATGCAAGTCTGGCAATCAACGAGTCACCGGCAAATTTCATCCAGATTAAAGGGCGATGGAAGACCAATGATAAAGCCCAGGGTATTCATCTCGGATGCACTCCAGCGGTGAACTGGATCACGCAAGTGCATGCGAAGGTAACGGAAACATACCCCGTCACTCATATGGCATATAGAGCAACGCAAGGGTATCTGTAAAGTTACGGGCCCCGCGGTTCAAAGTAACCTACGTTCGCGCAAAAGTAACTGAAACGCATGCATAGGTAATGTGAGCTGTGACGGTTGAATGGCGTGATCTCGTTCAACCTGAATCAATGTGAATTATAGTGGCAATTCCGGCACTTTTAACGCCTTTTAAGAGGGGACCTTGGAGAGAACTGTTTCCGTCGCCGCGTCCAAACGGCCCATCCCGCTCAGCTTCATTATGCTGGCAGCGGTGATCGTGCATGTCCCGCTTCTCCTCATGAAGTTGCCGCTGCACTCCTACGACGCGACCTTTCACATTTTCTTCGCCTCCCATTACGTGCACCACTGGTTCGATCCATGGAACACGAAATGGTACGCAGGCTTTTCTCAGACGACCTATCCCCCTTTGCCGCAGCAGTGGGTAGCCGTCCTGTCCCATGCCTTTGGCCTGGAAATGGCGTATATGGCGGTGCAGTTCGCCGCCATTCTGCTGCTTGCGCTCGGGGTCTATCGCTTCTCTCGTCTCTGGGTGAGCGAGCGAGCCGCATCCTACGCGGCGCTGGCCAGTGTGTTTCTTGGCTCAGAAAGCTTCCTCATCTACTCCGCTGGCCAGCTATCGACCACCTCCGCCGCACCGATCTACCTGAACGCGCTGCCCTATCTCTTCGAATGGATTCGATTTGGCAGGTGGCGCTCTTTCCTAAAGGGCGCCGTGCTCTTTACCGCTGCCGCAGCGGCTCACCACGCGACGTTACTCTTCGGATCGTTCTTCTTTGCGTTGCCGGTCCTCGGACTCGTGTTTCTGGACCGGGAGAATGGCGAGCGCATCTCGACTCCGGCATTTGTCACCCGAACCGTCGCGATCGTGCTGGTGGTCACCGCCGCAATCATCGTGGTGCTGCTCCCGTTCTGGATTGCGCTGATCCACAATCCCGTCACCCAGGTGCCCATTCCGCACGCCAGCCGCGCGAATTACATCCTGAGCCCGTGGCTGGGCCTCAACTACTTCGTCATCCCCTACGGCGCGCTCATTCTGGTGCTGCCGTTCATCGTGCTGCGAGGCTCGGCGGTGGTTCGGCTCCGTCCGCTGCTCCTGGGTTTCTGGCTGGCATTCCTCATCGGAATCGGCGGAACGACCCCCGTGGGCCATCTGGTCCTCGGCCGCGCCTATGAAGTCCTGACCATGGAGCGCTTCAGCTACTGGGCCACCCTGCTTGCATTGCCGTTTGTGGGCCTTCTGGCCACCGAACTTGTCGATCGATTCCGGATTCGCGCGGTGATCGGTCTCACCGTTGCCGCAGCCTTCACTTGCGGCTTGGGAGCGGCCTGGATCATCTATCGCCCGGCCGACGCGAGCCAGTTCAGTGTGGACTCCGCCGCCGGTTGGCTCGACCGCGACGGGCACGACAAGTACCGCTACGTCACGCTGGGTTTTGGCAGCAGCAGAGTCTCGCGCCTGGCCACGCTGACGGATGCCGGCAGCGTCGACGGAGTATGGAACTCCGGACGTACCCTGCCGGAGTTGACGCAGCACGGCGGCGGCGGAGCTCACCAACTCGAAATTCTTCGGGAAAACCGGTCTCGACGCGCTGCGAGCCATCCTCTACCACGCCGACCATTACGGGTTGAAGTGGGTCTTCGTGAAGGATCCGTACTATGACCCGCTGCTGACCTTCGCCGGCTTCCGCCGCGTGGATACCCTGGAAGACAAGACCGTCACCATCTGGAGCAAAGAGGGAGCACCGCCGGCGGTACCCATGAATACGGCCCTGATTCCTCCCCGCTGGCAGGGGCTGATGTGGGGCACGCTCCCGTTTGGCAGCAGCATCCTCGCGTTGCTGGTGCTGTTCATTCCTGGGGAGCGCTGGCCTCGTGGAGCGGAAGAGGGGACCTCCAACACTGCCGAAGCTCTGGCGCCGGGGAGGCTGGCCTTATGAAGCGCGGACTTGGGCTTGCGGCATTCATTTTCCTGGCGACCGCTGTATTGATCGTGATCAGCATCCTTCATCCCAACGAGTCAGCTGCCGCGCTGGCGGACGCTGGAACAACCGGCCTGCTGCACCCATCCTCCACGCCGCAGGCGGCGGTGGAGAACCTTGCGCGGGAGATCGGCCAGCGCCACTGGGGAAGCGCCTATTCGAAATTCGCGAACAAGGGTGAGTTCAGCGAGGCGGAGTTTGTCCGCGACCTGAATGGCACCTATACCAGCCTTCGCTCGTACGCAACACTCGACAGCTTTGACGTGCGCCCGCTTCATGCTTCCGCCGATGATGCCGAGATGCAGCTGAAGCTGCATTGGTCCACGGTTGTCGGCACCTTTACAGACACCAAGAACTTGCACGTCATCAGAAACGGCGGTCGCTGGGAAGCCGAGTGGCCCCTGGTCAAGGAACCGCGAGTGCCTCCGCAGGTGATTCCAGTCAATTACCTCCGCTGGGACGTGATCTACCGCGGCGCTGAAGATGACTGGGGCGCGCAGGATGTGGAATCGCCGCACGTTCGCATCGTCGATATGCACCCGCTGGAGCGCGGTGACGGCGTGCTCATCATGGGCGAGCTGCTCAACGAAGATGTGGTGCCGGCATTTGTCTCGGTAAAAGCAACCCTGATTGCGAAGGATGGAACATCGATCGCGACTGAGGATAGCTTTGACAAGATTTCGCACCTTCTGCTGCCCAAACAGGTCACGCCGTTTCTCATATCGTTTCCCGGCGTCTCGTTGTCCCAAATCGGGAAGGTACGAATGGACCCATCCGCTTCACTGATCGCGGCCTCAGCGGATCCCGTCATCGCCATCGAGGACCAGAAGTTGAACCCGGCGCCGGGAGCGTCGCTGACCGGGAAACTTGTTGACCAGAGCGGCCAGGTCGTGAATGTCGCGCATGTTCTGGGAACCTTCTACGACAAGAATGGCAAATTGGTCTGGGTCGCCGATCACTATACGGATCGAGCACTCTTGCCACAGACCCCGGTCCCGTTTACTATTACGCTTCCCCCCGACATCGCAGGCCAGGTGAGTAGCGAACGCGCCGTCACGGCGACATACAGTTCGGGCGGTCTTCAATGAGATTCCGGCTTCCGTTTCTGGTTGGCGGCCTGGCTTTCGCGGCAATGCCTCTCGCTCACGCGCAGAGCGCCAGCATGAACGTGCCCAAACAGGTGGAAGCCGGGAGCGCCTTCTCCATTCCAACCACCGGGAGCGGCAAGGCGACCCTCTACATCGTTGGTTTTGGGCAGGTTCTGCGGCAGGAAGTGCAACTGGGAGAGGCTGCATCCTTCGCGTCTGGAGTGCTCCACAATGCCGGTCACTATTTGGTCGTCCTGGCCGGAGCATCCGCAACGGATAACGGCACTCTCGATGTCATCCCGGCGAGCCGGGTTGCGAACCTGAGCTTTCTGGCCAAGCCATCCCGGCTTCCCGTCAGCCTTCACAACGGCATCAGCGGCGCTGCCTACATCTTTGACGCCTACCAGAATCTGATTCCCACGCCCACATCCGTGTCGTTTGAATTGTCAGTCAGCTCTGGTGTCACGCAGACGCGGACAGCCATGACCAGCGAAGGCCGTGCGTGGACGCAGATGGACTCCGCTGCAAAAGAAGGTGCAGCACATTTTACGGCGCATGCTGGCGATATTTCGAGTACGCGCATCATACAGCAGGTACCAGGAGATCCATGCGGATTGAAGATGAGCGCTCGGCCCTCGGGACAGAAAATTGAGCTGACAACGGACCCCTTGCGCGACTGCAGCGGCAATGCAGTGCCGGACGGAACGGTCGTCACGTTCACGGAAGCACACGACGGCAGTCAGACAACAGTGGACGTGCCTCTCAAGCGCGGGATCGCGCAGGCGGAACTGCCGGCATACAACGGCGCAAAGATTTCCGCCGCGACCGGTGTTGTCCTGGGAAATGAAATTCGTTGGGGAAAACAGCCATGACGAAGCTCGCACTTGTGATGTGCGCGGTCTTCGCCCTGACAGTTTCCGTGAGGGCGGATCAGCCGACCGTGCGCCTTGAGCCAACAAATTTGCAGGGACCGCGAGTTCTGAATGAGCAGACCCAGGCGGCGGTCGTTCGCGACTATCTGCAGGCATGGCAGAGCGCCAGGGCAGCACTGGAGCAGAATCGCCCCGACCTGCTCAACCGGGATTTTGTCGGTACCGCGAAGGACAAGCTGGCCGACACGATTCATGACCAAGTTACGATGGGTATCTCTACCCGTTATCTGGACCAATCCCACGACTTGCAAATAATCTTCTACTCACCAGAGGGGTTATCCGTTCAGTTAGTAGACAACGTTGAATATGAAGTACAGGTCGCCGATCACGACAAGACGCAGGCGACCCAGAAAATGCACGCACGCTACGTTGTGGTCATGACTCCGGCCGAGGTGCGATGGAGAGTACGCGTTTTCCAGGCTGGTCCTGAATAACGCAGCACGACATGGGCGAGACAACAATGCCCAATGGGAATAACCGGGCCTTGGAATAACTGGATTGCACTATTTTGGCTATGTCAGAAAGGGATGAGAAAGTCTCAGGGGGTGCCGAATGATATCAGTAGTCGTACCCATTTATAACGAAGAAGTGCTCGTTTTGCAGTTTCATGAAGCTATTGCCAATGCCTTGGAAGAGACGAATGAAGACTGGGAAGTAGTCTACGTCAATGATGGCTCGAGGGACTCGTCCTTAGAGTTACTCAGAGGATTGCAGGCCTCTGATCCTCACGTTGTGGTGGTCGAGCTTTCGCGCAATTGGGGCCACATGGGAGCCATCTCCGCCGGTCTGCTGACTGCTCGTGGCGATGCCACGGTCATCATGGATGGTGATTTCCAGGATCCGCCCGAGGTCGTGCCCGAACTGGTGGAAGCCTGGCGGAACGGCGCTGAAGTTGTCGTCGCGGTGAGAAGGAGCCGTCAGGAGCGGCGCAGGGTTCTGGCCAAGCTCTTCCCTCTTTTTTATCGCCTTCTGGGAGCCCTCTCCGACTTTCCTATTCCCCTTGACGCTGGAATCTTCGGTCTTCTGAATCGGCAGGCTGTCGATTCGATCAATTCCATGCGCGAGCGCAACCGCTACCTGCCCGGATTACGTGCCTGGGTTGGTTACAGCAATGCTGTCGTTTTCTATGATCGGCAGGACAGGGCAGGCGGCGAAGGCAAGCTGTCCTTCCTGAGCCGGATCAAGTACGCGATGGATGCGATCACCAGCTTCAGTTACAAGCCTCTGCGGCTCTGTTTCCTGCTGGCCTGTTTCTCCGTCTTCGTGGCGACGTTCCTCGGAATATCCACCATATTTTCGCAGAATCCCTTCCACTCTGCGGGATTCGGCGTGGCCTCCGCGGTGTTCCTGGTCGGGGGTATGCTGCTTCTTTGCATGGGCGTGCTCGGTGAATACCTTGGCCGGGTCTACGACGAAGTTCGCGGACGGCCCCTCTCCATTATCAGCAAGGTCTACTCGAACTCCGAGATGATGCCGGTTCAGGCTGATAATAGCTACGAAGAGATGAAGCCGGCAGGCGGATTCGGCGTTCATGTAGCGTAGGAATTTACCAGTCCCGGGCGGGTGTCCGGGACTGGTAGTTCTTGTTTGAGAGCACTACCTGGCGCTCACCGTTACCTCTTCCAACGCCAGTTGCAGATCGGGCTTGCTGCCTTCGAGCCGTATTGCGGAGCAATCTCTCAGCATCCAGTCCGGCTTTGCGGCGACCAGATCGTCGATCGATGCCGTGGTGGTGAAGGCAATCACCCGCGCTCCGGCGTTCTTGCCAGACGCGATACCCGCAAGAGCATCCTCCACCACGATGCATTGCTGCGGCGCAAAGCCCAGGCCGGCAGCGCCCTTCTGATAGGGCTCGCCGTGCGGTTTCCCGTGCGTGATTTCGTTGGCGGTGATGAACAGCTCCGGCGTGGGCAGTCCTGCGGCGCGAATCCGCACCTCCGCAAGGGGACGCGTGCAGGAGGTGACGATCGCCCAGCGGTCGCGCGGTAGAGCCGCCAGCAGCTCCTTCACGCCGGGCAGCGGCACAATGTCCGCGACGTCATCGATCTCCGCCTGCTCGACGATGCGGTTCTCCGCCTCGTGATCGGCATCAGGCAGCAGATCGCGCAGCGTGGCGATGCTGGGCCGTCCATGCGCGTGCCGCAACACCTCCTGCACGTTGAAGCCCCGCTCCGCAGCCCAGCGCGACCATACGCGCTCCACCGCGGGTATGGAGTTGATGAGCACTCCGTCCATATCGAACAACAAAGCCTGTGTGGAAACAGTCGTCATGCTTCCATGCTATCGAACGAATGCGAAGCCCGAAGAGCCACGCCCGCTAGGTCGCAGGAAAAAGGAAGCGCAGGAACGGATCGACGCGCTTTGCCCACGCGTCCTCATTGTGACGGCCGCCCGGCACGCGCAGATATTGCATATCGATGCCTTCGCGCCAGCCGCGCCGCTCCAGCAGGCGATGCAGCTCGTCGCACTTCCTGATCGTCGGCCCCTCGGAGAGTCCCATATCCAGCCAGATGCGCGGGCGAGGCTCCGGGCG
This sequence comes from uncultured Acidobacteriaceae bacterium, assembly GCA_963750845.1. Taxonomy (GTDB): domain Bacteria; phylum Acidobacteriota; class Terriglobia; order Terriglobales; family Acidobacteriaceae; genus KBS-83. Next base: position 187,261 of record CAVVSP010000003.1, on the reverse strand, counting down.
CGTGCGCCGCACATACGGCAGCATGCCGCCGCGCGCCCACCATACCGAAGGCGACAGCACCGCCAGCCGTCCGAAGACCTGCGGCCAGGTCAGTCCGAGATACAGCGATACCAGGCCGCCCAGCGATGAGCCGCCGACGCCCGTGTGCGCAGGCCCGTCGAGCGTGCGATAGGTCCGATCCACCCACGGCTTCAGCTCTTCCACCATCAGCCTGCCATAGAGATTTGCCTGGCCCCCGCCCAGGTTGGGATCGCGCATGGGCGTGTACTCTTCCATTCGCGCGACGCCGGTGTTGTATATGCCGACGACAATCAGCGGCTCGATGGCGCCCTCTTCGATCAACCGGTCGCTGGTCGTCTGCACATCCCAGAAACTGCCTTTGATGAAGCTGGTCGAACCGTCAAACAGGTTTTGCCCGTCCTGCAGATAGAGCACCGGATAACGCCGCCCGGTGCGCAACCCGGAGCGGAAGTAGTCCGGCGGCAGGGCGACGATCACATCCCGGCGCGCCGGCAAAAAGGCCGAGACAAACTGACGGTGCAGCAGCAGCCGGGCATTGCCGTGAACCGGCACCGGATCGTCAAAGCTGACAGGCTCCGCCGCCGCGGAGGAAGCCGGCTCCACCGGCGTCCCGTCCTCAGCGGCGTTCCGAGTGATCTTTCTCAATTCCAATGGCTCGAGAGTGAGTTGCTCTGCTTCGTACACGTGCCTCCCTGATATCTGCCGCCCGTCGGAGTTGGCGCGGGCACGTGGCCGCGGCTCTGCTACAGTAGAGCGGATTTCTTTGAAAAAGCCTATCAAGCGCCGGCGTCAGGGGCCAGCGTTCGGTCAGCGTCCGGGTTAGCAAGGAGCGTGAGAGTTTGAGCGGGAGAACCCTCCACCGAGCATGAATCGCGAATATCACAAGTGGCATTCCGACCGCGTCTGGGCCGGGATATGGAGTTGCTGCGTCTTCGGACACGGCGGCGTGCCGGCCATCGTCTTTCCCAGTTCGCAGGCGCGCTTCTACGAGTTTGAAGACCGCGGCATGGTCGCCTCCGATCGGCCACAAGATCGACAACGGGGAAATCCAGCTTTACTGCGTGGACTCGCTCGACGCCGAGAGCTGGTACAACCGCAACGTGCCGCCGCGCTGGCGCATTGCCCGGCAGATTCAATATCAGGAGTACATCCTGAACGAAGTGCTTCCGCTGGTCCGGCAAAAGAACTACGACGGCCACCTCATCAGCCTCGGCTGCAGCTTTGGCGGCTACCATGCGGTGAACATCGCGCTCCGTCATCCGGACCTCTTCACCGGCTTTCTTTCGATGTCCGGCGCATTCGATGTCTCCAACTTCCTGCACGGCTATTACGATCAGGATGTCTACTTCAACCTGCCGCCGCACTACCTGGCGAACATGAGCGACCCCTGGTATCTGGACCGCTACCGGCAGAACACCTATGTGCTGGCCACCGGCTGGGACGACCAGTGCCTGGGACAGAACCAGCGCCTCTCGCATCTGCTCGGCAGCCACGCAGTCCGCGCATCAGCTCGCGGTATGGGACAGTTGGAACAGCCACGACTGGCCCACCTGGCAGCGCATGATGAATGTTTACCTGTGATGGCATGATCCTGGCAGCACACTGTGAGCAAAGCCCGCGACGGAAGGAGCAGAAGTGAAAAAGATCGGCGTCTTGTATCGGCATGGAGAACACCTTCCCCGGAGCGCTGGTCGAGCGCATCAACGCGATGAGGCTTCGCCGACATCACGGCCGAGTTCGTGCAGGTCGGCGGCGTGCGCGAGGCCGCGCCCAGCGGCTACGCGGTCATCGTCGACCGCATCTCGCACGACATCCCGTTCTATCGCGGCTTCCTGAAGAATGCGGCGCTGACCGGGACCATCGTCATCAACAACCCGTTCTGGTGGTCGCGCGGACGACAAATTCTTCAACTACGCGCTGGCCCGCAAGCTGGGCGTCGCCGTGCCGCGCACCGTGCTGCTGCCGCACAAGCAATATCCGGCCGGCACAACCGATCGCTCCATGCGCAATCTCGAGTTACCCGCTCGACTGGGACGGCATCTTCGAGTACGTCGGCTTCCCCGCCTTCCTCAAGCCCTTCGACGGCGGCGGCTGGCGCGACGTCTATCACGTGCACAACCGGGAGCAGTTCTTCCAGGCCTACGACCAGACCGGCGACCTCTGCATGACGCTGCAGAGCGCGGTGAAGTTCCAGGAATACTTCCGCTGCTACGTGATCGGCCAGAAGAAGGTCCACATCATGCCGTACGATCCGCGGCGTCCCTTCCACGAGCGCTACGTGAAGGACCCGCCGGCGTACGCTCCCGAGCTGCTCAGCGCGCGTCGAGCGCGACGCGCTTACGCTGTGCCGCGCCCTGGGCTATGACCTGAACACGGTCGAGTTCGCCGTGAAGACGGCGTGCCCTACGCCATCGACTTCATGAATCCCGCGCCGGATGCCGACGTGCACTCGGTAGGCGAAGCGAACTTCGACTGGATCGTCGAATGCCGTAGCCGAACTGGCCGTCGAGAAGGCGCATCAGCACGCCGGAACTCCAGCGGGCGGATTTGTCTGGTCCTCGTTCCTCTCGGGCAAGCCGGTCACCAAGCCTGCGCCGGAGCGGCAGCCGCAAAGAAGCCGCGCGCGAAGAAGCGCCGGCGAAAAAAGCAGCTGGCAAATCTACGAAAGCGCCGAGGAACTCAGCCTAAGCGGGCCTCCGCATAAATATCGACATCTGGAGCCTCGCACCATGCGCCCATCCTTCACGCTCGGCATTGAAGAGGAGTACCAGACCGTCGATCCGGAGACGCGCGACCTGCGCTCGCACATCAAGACGGAGCTGCTCGCGCAAGGGCAAGCGGCGACTCGAAGAGCGCGTCAAGGCGGAGATGCATCAGTCGGTCATCGAGGTAGGCACCCGCATCTGCCGCACCATCACCGAAGCGCGCGACGACCTCTACGATCTCCGCCGGCAGATGATCCACATCACGCAGGAGCACGGCCTGGTGCTGGTGGCGGGCGCCACCCATCCCTTCGCCGACTGGCGCGCGCAGGACATCTATCCCGACGAGCGCTACGAGCGCGTCGTCGAAGACCTGCAGCAAGTAGCCCGCGCGAACCTGATCTTCGGCCTGCATGTGCACGTCGGCATCGAAGACAAGCGAAGCAGCCATCCGCGATCATGAACTCGATGCGCTACTTCCTGCCGCATATCCTCGCGCTCTCGACCAACTCGCCCTTCTGGCGCGGCTGCAACACGGGACTGAAGAGCTACCGCGCGAAGGTCTTCGACAAGTTCCCCCGCACCAACATTCCCGACAGCTTCGGCAGTTGGGGCGAGTTCGAGCAGTTCTGCAACCTGCTGATCAAGACCAACTGCATGGACAACGCGAAGAAGATCTGGTGGGACATCCGCCCCCATCCCTTCTTCAACACCATCGAGGTCCGCATCTGCGACATCCCGATGCGCGCGGAGGAGACCATCGCCATCGCCGCGCTGATCCAGGCCACGGCGTGCAAGCTGTGGAAGCTGCACGCCAGCAATCAGGATTTCCGCCAGTACAGTCGCGCGCTGCTGATGGAGAACAAGTGGCGCGCCGTGCGCTACGGCCTCGAAGGCAAGCTGATCGACTTCGGCAAGGAAGACAGAGGTCGACGAGCGCGAGCTGATCCTGGAGTACCTGGCCTTCGTCGACGACTGCGTCGATGAGCTCGGCAGCCGCGAGGCAGTCGCATCCGTCCGCACGATTCTCGATACACGGCTCCGGCGCCGAGCGCCAGGTGCGCAAGTTCAAGGAGAGCAACGGCGATCTGAACGCCGTCGTCGACTACATGGCCGAGGAGACCTGCGCCGGGCTGTTTTGACGCAGCTCGCAGCCGACGCGATACACTGCACATTCCCTCGAAGACCATGACCATCACCCGCACCCAGCTTCTTGATATCGCCTTCCCGGCCGATTTCACTCCCGGCGCACGCAACGCCGTCACCACCTGCCTGCGCATCCAGCCCACGGAAAAAGTCACCGCTCATCACCGACCAGGCCACGATCGCAGATCGCCGCGTCCATCGCGCGCGAGCTCCAGGCAGTCGGCTGCCCGTGGAACGCCTTCGTCCTCGAAGATCTCGCGCCGCGCCCGCTCACCGGCATGCCCGCCGACGTGCTCGCCGACATGGAGAGCCAGCCAGGTCTCCATCTTCGCCGTGCAGGTGCAGCAGAACGAGCTGCTCTCCCGCATGCAGATGACCGACGTCGTCAATCGCCGCCGCATGCGCCACGCCCACATGGTCAACATCACGCCGCAGATCATGCTGGAGGGCATGCGCGCCGACTTTGCCGCTGTCGATCGCCTCGAGCCAGCGCGTGCTCGATCGCGTAAGCAAGGCCAACGCCGTGCGCGCCACCACCGCCGCCGGCACGGACATCCGCGCAGAGCTCAATCCCGGTTACAAATGGCTCAAGACCAGCGGCATCATCAGCCCGGACAAGTGGGGCAACCTGCCCGGCGGCGAGGTCTTCACCGCGCCCGGCGAGGTCAACGGCACCTTCGTCGTCGATGGCGTCGTCGGCGACTACCTCTGCGCAGCGCTACGGCTCGCTCGCCGCGTACGCCGCTCACCATCACCATCGCGAAGAACCGCATCGTCGCCTGCACCTCCAGCAACAGCCAGTTGCAGCGACGACTTCTGGGAGTACACCCATCGCGACGAAAACTCCGACCGCGTGGGCGAGTTCGCCATCGGCACCAACATCGGCGTCACGCGCGTGATCGGCAACATCCTGCAGGACGAAAAATTCCCCGGCATCCACATCGCCTTCGGCGATCCCTACGGCGAACACACGGGCGCGAAGTGGACATCCTCGACACACATCGATGTCGTCGGTCTCAACTTCAACATCTGGCTCGAGAGCGCAGAGGGCGAAGAACAGATCATGCGTGAGGGCCGGTTCCTGATTCAACCGTGAGTGAGGAGGCAGCGTGCTGCCAGAGCTGCGGCAGGCATTCAATCGCGACTACCGGCCCGAGCGCTACCTGGCGCTGCTCGAAGACTGCGCCCGCCAGGCACGCGCTCCGCTGGAGTTCCGCATCGCGGAGACGCCCTGCTTCTTCCCGCACTCGCTGATGCAGCGGATCGTCGATACCGGCGCCGAGCTCACGCATCAGTTGCTCGGCAATGCCGCCTTCCTCAAAGCCTCCGAGGACGCCGTTCCCGAACGCTTCCGCGTCCCGCATTGCCCTGCGCATCCGCACTTCATGACCGCGGACTTCGGCCTGGTGCGCGAAGACGATGGCTCACTCGCGCCACGCCTGGTGGAGCTGCAGGCCTTCCCTTCCATCTTCGGCTTTCAGGCTGTGCTCTTCGACAGCTACGCACGCACCTTCAACCTGCCTGCAAATCTCGATGCGCTTTCTCAGCGGCCATGACGACGCCAGCTATTGGGCGCTGCTGCGCCGTGTGATCGTCGGCAACCACGCGCCGGAGAATGTCGTCCTGCTCGAAATCGAACCGGAAGCGCAGAAGACGCTGCCCGACTTCCATGTGCATGAGGACCGCCTCGGCATCCGCACGGTCGATATCGCAAAGCTCAAGCGCGAAGGCCGCCGGCTTTTCTATCGCAAAGGGAACCCGCGACGTTCCCATCGAGCGCATCTACAACCGCGCCATCGTCGATGAGCTCGAGCGGAAAGGGGTCACGCTGCCCTTCGACTATCGCGACGATCTCGAAGTCGAGTGGGCCGGCCATCCCAACTGGTACTTCCGCATCAGCAAGTTCGCCATTCCCTGGCTGCACCATCCCGCAGTGCCGCCCGCAGTCTTCCTCGATGATTGGTACGAGGGCAAAGGCCGCGACCTGCTGCCCGAAGATCGCGAGCAGTGGGTCTTCAAGCCGCTCTACTCCTTCGCCGGCAAAGGCGTGCAGTTCGCGCCCACGGATGCTGAGCTCGCCGTCGATACCCAACGACCAGCGACACAATTTCCTGCTGCAGCAGCGCGTGCGCTTCGAGCCGGTTATCGACACGCCGCACGGCCTCACGCAGGCGGAAGTGCGCATCATGTATGTCTGGCCCGACGGCGGAACGCTGGAGCCGGTCATCAGCCTCATCCGCATGGGCCGCGGCAAGATGATGGGCGTCGATCACAACCGCAATCAGGAATGGGTTGGGGCCTCGGCCGCATTTTGCCCGAAGGAGACGTGAGCGCTATGACAGACATAATTCGAACCAGTCACAACCGCTGATCTTCTGCCTTTCCACCTACGTAAAAGGCCAGCCCTTCATGCGCGAATGTGCGCGCCTCGGCTGCCGGGTCGAACTCCTCACCCTCGATAAGCATCGCGATGCCGACTGGCCGCGCGACATCCTCGCGCGACCTCCACACCATGCCGGAGGACATGGCTCCGCGCAGATGATCAATACCGTCATGTATCTCGCACGCTCGCGCAAAATCGACCGCATCGTCGCGCTCGACGAGTTCGACATGGAAATCGCCGCTACGCTGCGCGAGCACATGCGCCTGCCCGGCCTCGGCGAATCGGCCACGCGCTTCTTCCGCGACAAGCTCTCCATGCGTGTGCGCGCGCGCGAAGCCGGCTTGCTCGTCCCTGATTTCATCGGTGTCTTCCATCACAGCGACCTGCACCACTGGATGCAGCAAATCCCCGCGCCCTGGATGCTGAAGCCGCGCACCGACGCATCCGCCATCGGCATCCGCAAGCTGCATAAGCCGGAAGAACTATGGCCGCTGCTCGACGAGCTGGGCGACCGCCAGTCGCATCACCTGCTGGAGCGCTTCGTCCCCGGCGACATCTTCCACGCCGACGGAGTCGTATGGAGCGGCCACACGCTCACCGCGCCGGTCCATCAATACGGCAAGCCGCCCTTTCAGCTCATGCATCACGGCGGCGTCTTCACCACGCGAAGCAGTCGACCGCGCCTCCGATGCCGGCGAAGGAAATCCCGCAGCTTCACGAAACGTTGATGGCGGCCCTTGGCCTGGCGAATGGCGTCACCCACACGGAGTGGATTCGCTCCGCCGCAGACGGCCGCTTCTATTTTCTCGAAGCCGCGGCGCGCGTCGGCGGAGCGTTCATCGCCGATGTCATCGAGCAGGCATACGGCTTCAATCCCTGGGTGGAGTGGGCGCGCATCGAAGTCGCTCTGGCCCGCGGCGAGCAATACACTCTGCCGAAGCTGGGCACCGACTATGCCGGAAGCGTGCTGTGCCTGGCGCGTGACGCAGTGCCCGTCACCGATCACTACGACGCGCCGGAGATCGTCCACCGCATGCAGAAGCGACAACACGCCGGTCTCATCGTGCGCTCCGCCGATCCTGCGCGTGTCGAAGCGCTCACCGAGGAATACGCCCGCCGCTTTGCGGAAGACTTCCTCGCCATTGCGCCGGCGCCCGCCAAGGCAACGGCATAGGCATCCAAAAGGTGGGTACCGCAACCCGCGAGACTCACGTATCGTAAGGCTGTCCGCAAGATCAGCATTTCGCGGAGCCTTCACCTATGCCCTTGCCGTTCCGTGCCTCCATTTTTTTGCGTGTTGCTGGCAGCCCTTTCCGCCGTCGCGCAGCCGCCGCAATCGCTCCGGCCCAGTCAGAGATCGTGCCCGGGCAACTTCGTCGACATCACAGCCAAGGCCGGCATTCACTTCCAAGGCCGCGCCTCGCACACGACAAAAAAATATCTGCTCGAGACGATGGGCTCGGGTGTCGCCCTGTTCGACTACGACAATGATGGCCGTCTCGACATCTTCTTCGTGAACGGCGCGCCGCTCGCCGATCCGACCCCAAGGGCACGATCCCGCAAAAGACCGGCCCCGAATACTGGAATCGCCTCTACCACCAGAAAAAGGATGGCACCTTCGAAGATGTCACGGAGAAAGCCGGCCTTCAAGGCATCGGCTACGGCATGGGCGTCGCCGTCGGCGATTACGACAACGACGGTTATGAGGACCTCTACGTCACCGCCTACGGAGGCAACCGGCTCTATCACAACAACGGCAACGGCACCTTCACCGATGTCACCGCGCAGTCCGGCACCGGCGGCAGCGGATGGTCCACCATCGCGCCGCGTGGGTGGATCTGGACAACGATGGCCTGCTCGACCTGGTGGTGCTCCGCTACGTGCAATGGGACTTCGACGACATCTACTGCGGCGAACATCAACGAGGGCCATCGCGCCTACTGCCATCCCGATGTCTTTCAACCCATCAGCGCGCTGGTCTATCACAACGACGGCAACGGACACTTCACGGAAGTAGCCGCCAAGACCGGGCTGGACAAGCCGGGCAAAGGGCTGGGCATCGCGCTTGCGGATTTCGATCGCGATGGCAAGATCGACATCGTTGTCGCCAATGACTCGATGCTCGAGTTCCTCTACCGCAACAAAGGGGATGGCACCTTCGAAGAGGTCGGGCCTGAACGCGGAGATCGCCGTCGACGGCGACGGCCGCACCTACGCCGGCATGGGCGTCGATTTTCAGGACTACAACAACGACGGCCTGCCCGACCTGGTGATCACCGATCTCGCCAACCAGAAATATGCGCTCTACAAAAACAACGGCGACGGCAGCTTTACCTACGACAGCTACATGAGCGGCATCGGCGGCATGACGCTGCTTCACTCCGGCTGGGGAATTCACTTCCTCGACTACGACAATGACGGCCTGAAGGACCTGCTCATCACCCAGGGCCACGACCTCGACACCATTCAGCTCAACTTTCCGCAACTGCGTTACAAGGAGCCGATGCTGCTGGCCCGCAACACCGGCAAGCGCTTCGTGGATGTCTCCTCAAAATCCGGTTCGGTCTTTCAGCAGGCTGGGTGGGCCGCGGCCTGGCAGTAGGCGACCTGGACAACGATGGCCGCATCGATGCAGTCGTCACCACCAACGATGGCCCGGCTTACGTGCTTCACAATGAAACGGCCACCAGCAACCACTGGCTCACACTGTCGCTGGTCGGCCATCGCAGCAACCGCGACGCTATCGGCGCGGAGATCCACGTCACCACCAGCGCCGGCACGCAGATGGTTACCGTCTCCACAGCGGGCAGCTATCTATCCTCAAACGACAAGCGCGCGCACTTCGGCCTAGGCAAAGACGCAGTCGCCAGCAAAGTTGAAATTCGCTGGCCCAGCGGCATCGTCCAGACACTCACCAATGTGAAAGGCGATCGCATCGTGCAGGTAGACGAGCCATCCCAGCCGGCGGCCGCGCATAAATAGCGCGGCCCTTCCATGTGCGCTAGAGCATTTTTCCTGTAGATATAGAGCGGCCAACAAAAGCTCTTGTGGCTTTTCGTTAAGGAAAAGCCACACCGAGATCCTCTCCGCTACCTCACAGCATCAGGGAAAATGCTCTAACCCGCGATCGCGTCCATGCCCAGCCAGAAAGTCGCGAACTGTTTCAGGTTCTTCTTGTAGGTGCGCGTGACGTTGTATTCCTTGCCGTTCTTCAGCCGCAGCAGATACTCGCCTGTCAGCAGCGGCTTCACCGCCTCCACCTGCGCCGCATTCACCAGCACCGAGCGATGAATGCGAACGAACCCATGGGGCGCCAGGCGATCGGCCAGCACCGATATCTGCTCGCGCAGGAGATGAGAACCCGACTCCTGCCGTAGCAGAACATAGTTCCCTTCCGCCTCCGCCACCACGATCTCCGCCACGTCGATAAAGAGGATTCTCCCTTTTGACTTGATCGCGATCCTCGGAGTGGCCTTCGCCAGGGTCTGCAGGTGAGGCAGGATCTCGCTTAGTCTGCGCTCACGATCTTCCGCAGAGTGCTGCTTCGCATAGTCGATCGCGCGATGCACACGCTCGGCCGAGAACGGCTTCAGGATGTAGTCCGTCGCATGGCGCTCGAATGCCGCGACGGCATGCTCGTTGAAGGCCGTGACAAAGATCACCGCCGGCATTCCGTTGCCCTGGCTGCGCAGAGTATCCACCATCTGCATCCCGGACATCTCCGGCATCCGGATATCGACCAGCAGGATGTCGTAGGCATGGTCGCGAATGCGGCCGAGTGCCTCAATGGCATCCACCGCCATATCCACCACGTCAATGTCCGAGCGTTCACCCAGCACGCGTGCAAGCGATTCACGAGCCAGCGGTTCATCATCCACGACGAGAATACGCATGTGTCTATCCCCTCATTTCCGGTTCCAACTGGCGAACCGTCTTTGCCTTTCCTTCGGAATTGGTGCTGGAAAAAACCGGCAGAACAAGCGTGGCCACCGCAACCTTGTCTCTTCGATGAAACAGCAGACGCGCATCCGTGCCATAAAGGAGAGAAAGCCGCGTCCGGATATTCTGGTGGCCGACTCCCATGCCCTGCTGTATCTCGCCATTCACGCTGTTCTTCACCTCAAGCTTCAACGCCTGCTGGCTCTGTCTGGAACTGATCTCGATCCAGCCTTGGCCGCGGCTGTTCGCCACCCCGTGCTTCACACCGTTTTCGATCAGCAACTGAAACATGAACTGCGGCACCAGCAGATCGCGCGTCTCCGGCTGAATATCCCAGCGCACAGACATGCGGCTCCCCAGCCGCATGCCTTCAATATCCAGATAGTCTTCGGCCAGATGAAGCTCTTCCGACAGCCGCACCAGGTCCGAGCCATCCTGCTTCAGCGTGCGTCGCAGCAAGCTGGAAAGCCGCAGAATCATCTGCTCCGCACGATCCGCATCGCTGCGCACCAGCGAAGAAATGCCATTCAGCGTATTGAAAAGGAAATGCGGCTGGATCTGCATTTGCAGCGTCTGCAGTTCGCTTTGCGTCAACGCCTCCTTTAGCGCAAGCTGCTCCAGTTCCTGTCGCTGCATGCGCTGGAAATAAACGGCAGCGTGCGCCGCGATCACTACCGCAAGATAGAAAACCAGCTCATCGCCAAACGTGGTGTTAGTGAGTCCGATCAAAGCGGCAAATGCTCCGATGCCCCCACTGCTGGGTCTCCGGAAACCAGGGCGGCAGCAGGCTCCAGCGGATCACGGCAAACAGCAATGCGAACGGAATGAAGCCCGCCAGGTAATAGATCATGCGCCGCACCACATTGCCGGCGCTGATAGGCGCCTTCTCAGCAATCCAGAAGATCGGTGGCGTCAGCAGCGCGACGGTAAAAAAACGTACCCCGCATAGAACTAACAGACTTCGCCAGCGACACCTTCAGATGCTCTTCTTCATCGATGCGATATTGCTGCCACGCCAGCAGAGCGGCCAAAGGCATCCAGAATGCTATGGAGAGCCCATAACCAAAGCAACCCGCGTCGCCATGTGTTGCGGTAACCTTCACGATCAGCATTGTATTCTGGCACAAACATCGCCAGCTTTCTGGGACCAGCCGCAGGTAGCGTCTCGGAATATCGATCCTTCATCCCTCTGCCGCGTTGAGTCATCCCGGAGCGACTCTAATTCGACACATGTTGAAGAAATCTCCGGCCACAACCGGAGTCGGGGGCCCGACCTGCAGTTCGCGGAATGGAATAAGGATGAACTTGCCATCGCGATCACCACTTGAGATATCGACGAGGCCCTTGTCACTTAACTGAGCCAATATATTGATGGTGCGCAGATCGCCGTTCCACTTCATGGAAGCGATGCGCGACCAACACGGCGACCGGGAGCTCCGGCGATTCGCCGGCCTACTTCTCCCGCAGATTCAGGCGGATGACCCCGGCAAAGTAAGTGCAGATGCCCCACCGCTGTCGCAATATAATGGAAGCCATGCACCCCATGCGAAAGTGGCGGAATTGGCAGACGCACTGGACTTAGGATCCAGCGGGGAAACCCGTGGGGGTTCAAGTCCCCCCTTTCGCACCATTCATTTGTTCTCCGCACGCGCTTTCGACTCGGCTTGCCATCCGCCGACGCTGCTGACACATCAAGCAAAATGGCCGCCCCGCAGGACGGCCATTCACCAAACCAGCGAGCCTTCTACCTACCACTCATAAAAGGTTGTCTTATGGAAATACGCCGTGATGGTTCCGCTCGATTTGCTGTAACCATCCATTTGAATGTTCATAATCTGTGAACCTTTAGCCCACCCCAGAGATCTAGCCGACGAACCACCCGCCCCGGTGAAGTTGCTGTGAACGCCGTCGAACTCCACCCAGTCGTGCGTCACATACCCTCTGTTGTCGCGATGGAAGCCAATCTGGATGTGGTGCCAGGTATTCGCGGTCCAGTTAATGGTCTTGCACGGCACGTTTGAGGCCTTCCAGTGAAAGCCGCCGTTCGCGTAGTACGTCCACTCCCAGGTGCCCGAATACGTAGAGCATTGCGTGCCGAAGATCACCGTCTGGCCGTTCGACATCACCTGATTCAAATCCAGCTCCAGGTTCGCCAGTTGGTCTGGGTTGACGACATAGACATAGGTATCGAGCACAAAGTGGGTAGACGTGCTGTCATTTCTGAACGAGTCATGCCAGCGCTCGCCGCCGCGGGATGAGTACGTCATGTAGAACTCGCGGGCATCGTCGTATAACGGCGTGGTCGCCGGGAAGACCGTTGACCCCTTCGCACTGCCAGGCGTTCCGGAGTCATGTTCTCCCTGCCAGTTGCTTGCGGTATCCAGGTCAGCCGATGCGGCCGCATACGAGGGGATGCTCGACGAGACGCTGCCTGACCCTGACGAATCGCCCGTCCCGGAGGTTCCAGTTCCCGAGCCACCAGTTCCGGATGTCCCCGTTCCTGATGTCCCCGTTCCGGACCCACTTGTCCCAGCCGCCGTGGCAACGTTGATGGATTGATCCACAACCGGGCAGATCCCGCCGTGCACCCAGGCCTTGAAGTGAATGAGGTGCTTGCCTGTAGATACAGACACATTTTGGAAATCTAGGTCATTCGCCGTGGCTCCCATCGTGGTCGTCGTGCTGTTGTCGATCGAAAATCCGAACGCCGTCGGCGTAAGCCCGTTGCAGCCGACATTGTGAGCCTTCACCAGGATGGGCGAAGTGGTGGTTGCGCCGCTCAACGGGCTGGCTATCGTGATGTTCGAGGCGAGGGCCGCCTGCGCGAAAACTGCTCCGGCAAGCACTGCGAGTACGGAAAGGGCAAGGCGGCGACGGCGCGACGACTGGCGAAAGGAACGGTATTTCTTCTGAATAGACAGCATGCACTTCTCCTGCGGGGGATTTATGTCTCACATTGCGCTTTGCTTAGGCTTTTGCAGTTCAGGGTTACGGCAGCAATGCAATGGCTCCCCGGGGCACACCTCGGGCATGGCCGGCACCGCGGTTCCGGTGCGGCTGGCGAGAGTGTGAGGAGGAGAACCTGCCTACCGGCTCGCGGTATGCAGTTTCACTCTTCAGGCTGCCCGGTAACGTGACGTAAGGGGCAGCTCATAGGTGATTTGGTAAATGGATAATACAGATCTTCTTACCAGCGGAAAGTCCCTATTTTGTGTTAGTTGCGGAAGAATCACTATGTAACTATTGCGGTGCCAATAGAAGCAAATCGCTACCCGCAATGCGCATTCTTACGCGCCACCGCCAGGCACGCGATGAGGAATAACACGCATGGGCGGAGGCCTAACACTTTCGAGCCACGTTTCAGAATGCTGAACCCGCATGCTGAATCCCAGAATGCCAAACCGCTCGCCGACACCGAGGCTGCTCATGTGGAACCCCGGGTGACGCCGACCGCCTGCCGCCTCAGCCTCGAAATATCCCCTATACTGAAACGGGCTCAAGGGCTCGGCAGATGCAGCCCATTCACCATCCCCTTTCGCACCCGCTTTCTCCCCGCATCTCTCGAAATCACTTAGGTAAGCAAACGAGCATACGCATGGCAGACATCAATCATCAGTCGAACAATCAGCCCCGGATCACCGTCACCGAAGCCTCCGATTACCGCGAAGGCTACGCCAACAGCGTGCAGGTACGCGCCAGCGTCTGGGATTTCTTCCTCTCCTTCGGCACCGCGCATCAGGACTCGCCGGACCAGGTCACCATCCGCGGCTTTCAGGGCATCTACCTCAGCCCGCAGCAGGCCAAGGCGCTCTTCAACGTCCTCGGCCAGAACCTGGCGCAGTATGAGCAGGCCTTCGGCAGCATCTCGCTCGAGCCGGTACCCACCTCTTCCTCACAGCGTCCTCTGAACTAACCACTCCAGAGACCGCGGAGGCAGCAATCGTCTCCTTCCTTCGATTTCCCGCGCGACAGCCGTCCGGTCGGCAGCCATCCGGTCGGCAACCGTCTGATCGGCAGACAGACCAGCCCTTTCCCTTGTGGCTGGTCTTTCCCCTCATCTTCGTCGCTCTTTACCTCTCGCACTTCGCCCTGCTCCACCTGCCCTACTACTGGGACGAGGCCGGCTACTACATCCCCGCCGCCTACGACCTCTTCCGCACCGGCGCGCTCATTCCCCACAGCACGCTTTCGAACGCGCACCCGCCGCTGCCATCGATCTATCTCGCCCTGTGGTGGAAGCTCTCCGGCTTCACCCCGCTCACCACTCGCTTTGCCGAGTTGATCGTCGCCTCCGCGGCGTTGCTGGCGGTCTACCGGCTGGCCCAGCGCATAACCGGCCAGGTCTCCATCGCCGCTGCCACCACGCTGCTCACCGCGCTCTATCCGGTCTGGTTTACGCAGAGCACGCTGGCAAACGCGGACCTCTTCGCCGCCGCTCTCACCCTGTGGGGACTTGCTTTCTACCTCCCCGGAGAACGCACCGGCCGTATCCTTCCCGCCGCACTCTGCTTTGCGCTCGCCGCCCTCTCCAAGGAGACCTCCGTCTGCACCCCCATGGCCCTCGCCGGATACGAAGCCTGGCGCGCCCTGCGGGACAAGTCGGCCCGTCCGTCCGCATTTCGCAATATCGCGTGGCTCGCGGCCTCGGTCTTCCCCTCTGCGGCTGGTTCTACTATCACTGGCGGCGCACCGGTACGTCTTCGGCAATCCGGCCTACCTCCGCTACAACGCGGAAGCCACCCTCTCCCCGCTCCGCATCGTCCTGGCGCTCTTCCACCGCGCACTGCACCTGACCGCGCACATGAATCTCTTCGTGCCCGTGTTGTGCGCATGCTCCGCGCTCTTGCTTGTTCCCCGTCCGCTGCCGGACGGCAGCATACGCCCGCCCCTGCCGCGGGAGTTCGTCGCGCCGCTGGTCTGGGTCTTCGCGGCCAACACGCTGCTCTTCTCCATGCTCGGCGGCGCCTTGCTCACCCGCTACCTGCTGCCGCTCTACCCCCTGGTGCTGCTGCTCTGCGTCGCCACCTTCTGGCGGCGCGTGCCCGCATGGGGAGCCCTGGTCGCGCTCGCCGCTTTCGCCTTCTGCCTCGGACTCTTCATCAATCCCCCCTACCGCTTCGCGCCCGACGACAACCTCAGCTACACCGACTCCATCTGGCTCCAGCAGCAGGCCATCCATCAGGCCGTCACCCGGTATCACCAGGAAACCATCCTCACCGCATGGCCCGTCTCCGACGAGCTCACCAAGCCGGAGCTGGGATACATGCGCCGCCCCGTCTCCGTCGTCACCATCGACAACTTCTCCCTGTCGCAGATCCAGCGCGCCGCCACGCTCTCCGGCTATACCGTCGGGCTCATCTTCTCCACCAAGTACGATCCTCCGCACCTGCCCCTGAGCCTCGGCCAACAGAACGAGAAGCTGGATCGCCGCTACTTCGACTTCCATCGCGACCTCCCGCCGGAAGCCATCGCCAGCATGCTCGGCGGCAAAGTGGTCTGGCACGCCGAGCGAAAAGGTCAATGGGCCGCGGTACTGCACTTCGACCGCCCGCAGGAAGCCCGTCTCCGCTGACGGCGAAAGCACCCATACCATCGTCGGTCGTGGGTCAGTTTGAATTTACAGTTTCCGAATGGTTGGCCATTGGGAGCTAACACCTGGTAATTCCCAAGTGCGTTTGTGAGGACAAATACACGCCGTCCTACTCTTACAAATTGGGGTTTCCGAAAACCCGTTTTCAGGGGAGACCCATAAACCGTGCCGGGAATACCTCACGGTGAGCTGGAACTGCGCACGCAAAGCGCGTTGGCGACAGGCCCTGAATAGCTTATGAGACCGAATATGAGCGTTGTGTCTACGCCCATTTGGTGGCCGTTTAAAAAATCCCAGTACGGTATCAGCCCAGTGGGTTGCCCTTTCACCTTCTGAGGGGCGCTCCACTCGTCCCCTCGAAGAAATAGACCTCCCACAACGTGGTAGTTCATGGGCTCTTCCCCGTGCCAGTGAGATGCGGGATTTATTCCGGGAGCTTCTACACTCTTGTCGTAGATTCCTTGCAGATCATAGATCGTTCCCAATCTCCAATCGGAGTATCCGGATAAGCGTAGGTCTCGGCAATACTTCTTAGCATTTTGCCAAGTGAGCGCTTTGCCGTTGTCGTTCGCGGCCCACGTCAGGCCAGTGCAGGGATCGGTCCAATATCCCCTCGCTTGAGTCTCCTGGGCAGTTGCTTGCCGAACTGACAATGAGCACTGCGCATGCGTCATCAATGGCGATGATAAGACCACCAACAACGACAGTATCGGTATCGGTTGCAACTTCATGAGGACGACCTTCAATCAAGTTCAACCACAGGTTTCTACGAGACCATGCCTAATATAAAACGTTCACGTCGATTCATTTGTCTTCTTGTGACACTTTCACCACTGTCACAACACAGCGAAGACATCCCTGAAAGTCGGCCTTTTCGGCAAATTCGAGACTGACTTTTTCCGACGACGCCCTTCTCAAGGAATGGTTCACTTGAGGTAATAGTCGCTACTACGTCATATGTCGCCCTGTCGAAAGTGACCCGGTGATTTCCGAACGACGGTCCTTCGAAAATTGCGCCTTGTAAAGCGTCCGTTGTTGCATCTAGGCGACATCCTGTACAGTGGACGCATGGCGCTCAAACGGCTGGACAACATAGGAATCGTCGTCGATGACCTCGAATTGACGATTGATTTCTTTCAAGAGCTCGGCCTTCACCTCGAAGGGCGAGCCACGATCGAAGGAGAATGGGCAGGACGTGTCACCGGACTTGCCGGCCAGCGCGTCGAGATTGCCATGATGCGCACGCCGGACGGCCACAGCCGTCTCGAGCTCTCTCGCTTCCTCACGCCGCCTGTCGTCGCGGATCACCGCAACGCTCCTGTGAACGCTTTAGGCTACCTCCGCGTCATGTTCGCCGTGGACGACATCGACGAGACGCTTGGCAGGCTTCGCAAGCGCGGCGCCCAGCTCGTAGGCGAAGTAGTCCGGTATCAGGACTCGTATCGGCTTTGCTACATCCGCGGGCCTGAAGGGCTTCTCATCGGACTCGCCCAGGAACTCAACTGAGCGGCGACAGGACTCCGCTATTCGAAAGGTTGAACCGGATCGGTCCTCGGAAGCCGCGTTTCGTTATCTATGCGCCTTAACTGCGCGGACCGTTTTCGATTCAGTGAGTACAGGGGTCAGGTAGCGGAGAACGGCATTGCGCATCGCCTGCTGCAGGCGCGGACGGGCGTGAGGCGAGGCGATGGTCAGTTCGTCGAGGATTCCGCGGAAGATCATAAGGGCTACCTGCCCATGGTGGGCCGCTTCGGAGCGAGAAAGAGTGGGTAGCTCGCTCCGGAGGCGGGCCGCGATGAAGTCGACGAAAACCTGCCCGAGAACCCGCTTGTCTTCGCGCGCGGCAGGTGAGAGCGGTGCGTCGACCACGAGGGTGTGAAACTCGGGACGTTTCCGGTTGAAACTCATGCACACATCGATCAGTTCACCGACGGCTTCTGTGAAGCTCAACACGCCTTCGGAGTCGATTGCGCGTTCTGCCTCGGCCATTTCGCGCGCGTACATCGAGGCGAGTGCGCTGGCGATGGCTTCTTTGTTGGGGAAAAACTGGTAAAGAGTAGCCGGAGATACGCCCGCTTCCGTGGCGATCGCATTTGTGGTGGTCTGGTGGTAACCAAGACGACCGAAAACTGCGGCAGCAGCGCGGAGGAGAGCCTGCTGGCGATGCTCACCACGCGCGTTGCGCTTGCGGTTTGGATCAAAGACGGCCACAGCAGGATTCTCGCAGAAAGGAATCATATAAGTAAAAACTTGCATCCATCTTTGAATACAAGTATCTACTTGCATAGGGGGTGGACGACATGTTCACAGTGATGGGAATTACGGGCAAAGTTGGCGGGGCAGTGGCGAAGAATCTGCTTGCTGCGGGTAAAACCGTGCGGGGCGTGGTGCGCGATTCGGCGAAGGCGAAAGCCTGGGCTGATCGCGGTGTGGAGCTAGTGCAATCCGCGTATGACGACGCGGCGGGGCTCGCAAAGGCGTTCTTGGGAGCAGAGGGTGTGTTTGCGATGATTCCACCGGACTTTGCGCCGGCTCCCGGGCTGCCGGACCAGAAGCGTACGATTGCGGCGATCCGTGAGGCGCTTGAGCAGGCGAATCCTGGCAAGGCTGTGTTTCTTTCGTCTATCGGTTCGGAGCAACCGAGCGGGTTAGGACTGATCACGTCGACCCACCTGATGGAAGAGGCGATGCGCACGCTGCCGATTCCTGTGGCGTATCTGCGCGCGGGTAGTTTCATGGAGAACTGGCTGGGAGCGGTGGACCACATCCGTGCAACGGGTGAGATGCCGTTCTTCTATGCGCCGCTTGAGCGCAAATTCCCGTTGGTGGCCACGCGAGACATCGGCCTGGCGGGCGCCAAGGTGTTGCAGGAGAGCTGGACTGGGGAGCGTTTGCTGGAGGTAGACGGGCCGGAGGGTGGAACCGATTTGCACGAAACGGCGGCCGCATTCGGCAGGGCGCTGGGCCGCGAGGTGAAGGCCGTGCAGTTACCCGAGGCTGCCTGGCAGAACGTCCTGGAAGCGATGGGTACGCCGGCTGATCGGACCGGGCTCTACATGGAGATGGTGAAGAGCGTCAACTCGGGCTGGATCCACTTCGGTATCTCGGGAACAGAGAAGTTCCACGGGCCGACGACGATCGAGGCGTTCGCACAGGATCTGGTCAAGTAAGGAGAACGGGCGCAGAGTCTTCGATGCAATAAGTCCGGCATCTCGGAAGCAGCGTTAGCTTCCGAGATGCACGTTTATGAGGATTCAACTCATCTCCTGTTGCTTGCCAAAAGCCGATAGCGCTCGACTACGGTTATCGCTCTTTCACGACCTGTGCCGTATCGGCTCTTCTTCGTCAGGTGAGCGTCGGCGAGGGACCCTCTTTGCCGAGTCCTCGGATCCAGGTGGTTCACGGAACGGTTCCACAGAAATGCGCTCGTAACGCACTTCCAGCACCGTCAGGTATTCTGTCCCGCCCGGCGCTTCGAGAACTACGCTGTCACCCGCTGCCGACTTCGTCAACGCGCGCCCCAGAGGTGACACCCAACTGATGTGGTTGCGGTTGAGATCGACCTCGTCCGTGCCCACGATGCTCACCACTCGCTCCGCTCCCGCGGCGTTGGCATAGCGCACGGTCGCCCCGAAGAATGCCCTCGTCTCCGCTGCCCCGCTCTCGGCGCTTCCGGGTCCACCACTTCCGCGGCTTCGATTCGCTTCGCGAGAAAGCGAATCCGCCCATCGATCTGCCGCAGCCGCCGCTTGCCGTACTGATAGTCGGCGTTTTCACTGCGATCGCCGTTGCTGGCAGCCCACGCCACCACCTCCGTCACGGCCGGGCGGTCCCTGGTGAGCAGAAACCGGTGCTCATCTTTGAGGCGCTGCAGCCCGCTCGGCGTTATGTAGTTCTTGCCTCGCGTCGCGGGCTCGTCCGCTTGTGGTTTTCTCGTAAACCCTTTCCGCATCTCGCAGTCCTCCCAGCGCAAATCCGGTGGTGCCCCAATCAATGCGGATGAACGCCGATGGAAATCACTGTAGGTCATCCGCGTTCATGGGAGTTCATCTGCGGCCCTAACTGATTTTTTCACGTCTTCCGGCCCCTTAGCGATCCTATCCATCATCTCGGACAAGTGCCGGCGAAGGCACGCTTGGGTAGATCAATATCAATATTGATAAGTCGCCTCCAAACAGCGGTTCTTTCAAAAAATTGCGCATTCAAACTGACCAACAACCCAATCGTCATCCCCCCGCGGACGGCTCGGGACGCCAGCGCCCATACCATCGTCGATAATGGTTCAGTTTGAATTCACAGTTTCCAAACGACTGGCCATTCGGGAGCGAACACCTGGTAGTTCCCAAGCGCGTTGTCAGTACGAATCTGCCCTAAGCGGGAAGCAATCCTGCTGTGCGATAACTTTCGATCAGGCTGTCGTAGAGTGCGATGTCTGCCCGACTCCTCGCCATCAGTTGAGCACCCACGATTCCCGAGTAGATGGCACGTGCTCGCTTCTCGGCCTCCTTGGGGCTCGCAACCTTAGCGGCAACCAGCGTCTTCTTCAGCCACGCGAGGTTGACGTCGGTGAAAGCTTGAACTTCCGTCTTCACTACGTCAGGCAGATCATCGAATTGCGCGGACATAAAGCTGCAAAGGCAGATACGATTGTCGTTCTCCAGTGCCCAGCGAAAGGTCTCCGGATAGCGGCGCAGTGCGTCCAGCGGCTTCGCTGAGTTCTGCAGCAGAGATTCAAGATACGCTGCAGCATCCTCCCAGTAGCGCTTCGCCACCGCTGTGGCCAGTTCGGCTTTGCTCGGGAAGTAATAGTAGATACTCGCCGCTTTGATGCCGACCTGCTGGGCCAAATCACGAAAGTTCAATCCTGCATAACCGTGAGCTTGAGCCACAAGCTTCGCGGCAGCCAGGATCTCTTCGCGAGCGTTTGCACTCATCACAAACCTCCTCACTTCAGTCTCGAGAAAACTTCGCTCAATTTCTGAATCTACCATGTGGCAGGTAGAATCTCAACTGACATACCTGTCAAGTGGCAGGTAGAGAGGACAGACAATGAGCACTGAACTGATTTATTCCGACGCAACGAAGCTGGCTGAACTGATCCGCACACGCGAGGTCTCTCCGGTCGAAGTCATGAAGGCACACCTCGATCGCATCGAGGCCGTCAACCCGAAGGTGAATGCGATCGTTACGATCGTCGAGGATGCGTTGGAGTCCGCCAGGAAAGCGGAAGCGGCGGTACAGCGTGGAGATGAGCTGGGACCTCTGCACGGTGTGCCCTTCACGGCAAAGGATTCGATCGACACCGCGATGGTGCCGACCCAACGTGGAACGCCGATCTTCAAAGGACGAACGCCCGACACGGATGCGACCAGCGTTGCGCGCCTGAAGAAAGCAGGGGGCATTCTGCTTGCGAAGACCAATCTTCCTGAATTCTCCTACGGGATCGAAAGCGACAATCTGCTCACCGGCCGAACGAAGAACCCCTGGAACCTGGATCTGACGCCGGGTGGCTCAAGCGGTGGCGAGTCGGCGGCGATCGCGGCAGGCATGTCTCCGCTTGGCCTGGGTACTGACCTTGCGATCTCCGTGCGCGGTCCGGCAGCGCACACCGGCATTGTTTCGCTCAAGGCGACCCACGGACGCGTCCCGATGACCGGTATCTGGCCGCGTGAGCCGCGCCGTTTCTGGCATGTGGGCCCGATGGCTCGGAGTATTCGCGATCTGTCGTTGGCCTTTTCGCAGCTCGCCGGACCGGACGGACAGGACGGCTACTCCAGCAGCGCCATCCCATTCGATGACGGAATTGGTAGTTCCAACAAGCGTCCGCTTCGTGTGGGCTGGCTGGTGGAGCCCGGCTTTGGGCCGGTCGACCGCGAGACCGCGTCGACGGTGGAAGCTGCTGCGGAAGCGCTCAAGGACTTCGGGCATACCGTCGAGTCCGTGCGCATTCCTGCGCTTGAGCGCGATTTTGCGCTCGATGTGTTCAGCCGTCTGCATGTCCTTGAGATGAAGCCTGGATTCGTGGAGACTACGGCCGGCCGCAGCGAGGATGAAATCTCCTACATGGCCAGGTTCATGCTCTCGCTGCCCGATACGCCAGCGGCGGACTACATCGATGCTGCGCAGGCTGCGGAGCGGCTGAAGGATGGTTATGCCGAGTACTTCCAGAAGTACGACGTATTGCTCACTCCGGTACTGCCTACACCGTCCTTCAAGCATGGCCAGGCGGAGTTGCTGATCAACGGCCAGACTGTGAACGTCATGGGAATCATGTCCGCGACAACGCCGTTGAACGTTACCGGCTTGCCGGGCGTTTCCATGCGGTTCGGCACCAGCCATGACGGAATGCCGATCGGCGTGCAGATCGTTGGTAGCTGGCAAGCCGAGTCCACGATTCTCCATGTCGCGTCCCTTCTAGAGCAAGTAAGCCCTGTACGGGATCTACACCCGAATCTCTAAATCGCACTAACGAAATAAGCGAGCAACGGGCAGGAGCAGACGAGCCGCTCCGCCCTTTCGCTCGACTATATGGCGTATCGCCTCCGAACAACGTTTTTTCAAAAAATCGCGGATTCAAACTGACCCGCGACCCAATCGCCATCTCCCGGCGGACGGCTAAGCACGCACACTATAATCACCCCTGCGTGCGCCTACCTCATCCACTGCGCTCTATACTTCTATTCCCCGCGATGGCGCTCCTCTGCGTTTTCTGCGCGCCACCGGCCCAGGCAAAGGACCAGTCCGCCGCACAAACCGCCACCCTGCCGGCCAAGGTGCATCACCAGCTCCTGCTCGTCCTCCCCTTCGACAACCGCACCGGCCAGCCCAACCTGGACTGGATCGGCGAAGCCGTCTCGGAGACCTTCAACCAGCGGCTGGGCGCTTCCGGCTTCGACATCATCAGCCGCGAAGATCGCCAGTACGCGCTGGAACATCTCGGCCTGCCGCAGAGCTTTCAGCCGTCGCGCGCTACCTCCATCCGCCTCGCCCAGACGCTCGATGCCGACTACATCATCGTGGGCTTCTACACCTTGCAGGGAAACAATCTGCACGTCTCCGCCGAGCTGCTGGACGTGAACGCGCTGCGCCTCGGTCAGGCTGAGGTCCAGGACGGTCCGCTGGACCATATGCTCGATGTGCTGGACTCGCTGGCCTGGCATGTCACCCGCAAGCTCGATCCCAAATTCCCGCTGCCGGAGAGCAGCTTTCATGCCGCCAGCGCCAACCTGCACCTGAATGGCTTTGAGAACTACATCCGCGGCATCCTCGAAACCGAGCCGGCAGAGCGGATTCGCCATCTCAAGATCGCCGTCGCTGAAAACCCCACCTACTCCGCTGCATGGCTCGCGCTCGGCATGACCTACTTCTCCGAGCAGCAGTTCGATGCCTCCGCCGCCGCTCTCGGCCATCTGCGAAAGACCGACCGCGCCGCGCTCGAAGCGGAGTTCTATCGCGGTCTCGCCTTCTTCTACACCGGCCACTACGACGAGGCCGAAGAAGCCTTCGCCTTCGTCGCCGGACAACTTCCCCTTCCTGAAGTCGTCAACGATCAGGGCGTCGCAGCATCGCGGCGCGGCCATGACGGCGGAGCACTCTTTCAGGAAGCCATCAACGGCGACCCCCACGATCCCGACTACCCCTTCAACCTCGCCATCGCGCTGGCGCGCCGCGGCGATACCAGCAACGCCCTCTCCGCCGTCGGAGCAGGCGCTCAAGCTCCGCCCGCAGGACTCCGAGGCCGCCGAGCTCGAGAAGATGCTCCGCCAGCCCAACGCCCCCGCGATCGTGCGAACCAGCGACCAGAAAAATACTGTTCCGCGGAACACCGGCCCAGAACAATGCCCAGAACAATGCCATCCAGCCCGCTGTAGACAAAGCGAGCGACGCTCAGAGCCGCCGCAGCCTGCCGCTCGAACGCATCAAGCGCGGCTATAACGATGCTTCCTTCCGCCAGGCAGCCTCGGAGATGGAGGAGATGGAGGCGCAGCGCCTCGCCTCCGAGCCGCCCGATCAGCAGGCCGCCGCGCTCACCAAAAACGGCAAGGCGTATCTGGGCCGCGGACTCATGCTGGAGGCGGAGCGCGAGTTCCAGCTCGCCCTCGCCGCCAATATGAATGACGCAGACGCTCACGCGGGCCTCGCGGAAGTCCGCCGGCGCAACGGCGACAACGCCCAGGCCCGCAGCGAAGCACAGGCTTCGCTCAAGCTGCGCCCCAACGCCGCCGCCTGGCTCACGCTCGCCCGGCTCGACCGTACAGAGCACCAACTCCCCGCCGCCCGCGAAGACGTCAGCCACGCCCTGCAGGTAGACCCCGGCAACTCCGACGCCCGCGGCCTCCAGCAGGCGCTCACGCCCGCAACCACTCCCGCACCTGCGGCTCCAAAGCCATGAAACCTCTTCGCGCCCTGCTTTTTCGCACTGCCGGTCTCGCGTTGGTGCTGCTCGTTCTGCTTGGTGTCCGCGCGCAGGCCGCGAAACCCGTGGTGGTTGTCCTCCATTTGCAGGACACCATCCAGCCCATCAGCGAGGACTACTTCAACCGCGCCCTCGACCACGCCGCGGACATCAAAGCCGATGCATTCCTGATCGAGCTCAACACGCCCGGCGGCCTGCTCTCCACCACACGCAACATGGTCGGTCGCATCGGCGCGTCGCCGGTGCCGGTCATCGTCTACATCTCTCCGGAAGGCGCGCGCGCCGGCTCTGCAGGCTTCTTCCTGCTGGAAGCGGCGGACATTGCCGCCATGGCCCCCGGAACCAACGCCGGCGCATCCCATCCGGTCGTCGAAGGCGCCAAGCTCGACGACACCATGAAGCAGAAGATCGAAAACGACACCGCTGCGCTTCTGCGCTCCTACACCGCGCAGCGCGGCCGCAATCCCAAAGCCGCCGAAGACGCCGTGCGCAACTCCAAGTCCTATACCGCGCAGGAAGCGAAGGATCTCGGTCTCATCGACCTCATCGCGCCCGATACCAACGCGCTCCTCAACCAGATCGATGGCCGCACCATCACCCGCATGAACGGCACGAAGACCGTGCTGCATACAAAGGACGCGGCGCTCGATACCGTGACCCTCACATTGCGCGATCGCGTGCTCGACCGCCTGATGAACCCCGATCTCGCCGTCCTCATGCTGGTCATCGGCGGCCTGCTCATCTACCTCGAGTTCAACGCGCCCGGCACCATCGTTCCCGGCGCGCTCGGCACCCTGCTGGTGTTGCTCTCGCTCTTCGCGCTCAATCTCCTGCCTATCCATTACACCGCCGTCATGCTGTTGCTGGCCGCAGCGGTCCTCATGGTGCTGGAGGTGAAATTCACCAGCCACGGCATCCTCGCGCTCGCCGGCATCGTCTGCCTGGTGCTGGGCATGCTCACGCTGGTCGCCGGTCCGGTGCCGGAGATGCGCGTCCACGTCGGCACCGCCCTCGCCGCCGGCATCGCCTTCGGACTCATCACCGTCTTTCTCGTCCGCCTTGCCGTGCGCGCCCGCCACAACAAGTCTCTGGTCGGTGTCGACGCGCTCCTCGGCCAGATCGCCGTCGTCACCAAACCGCTGGAGCCAGTGGGACAAGTGATGGTGCACGGCGAGCTGTGGGAAGCCCACTCCGCCACCCCGGCCCCGCGCGACACCCGAGTGCGCGTCACCGCCGTCAACGGACTCACCCTCACCGTCGAACCTCTGCCGCCAGCGTAATCATCGCTAGGGAGAAGCGCGTTTATGGGGCTCCGCAGTCTTCAATGAGTGCGTAGACCTGTTCACGTCAACGCAGAACGAAGATCCACCAGGCGGAGATTTGTTTGTTAACGGTGGAACATCGTTATCCTCCTCGATAGCCAAGTGGAGCACCGCGCATACGCCTGATTCGCTCAAATTCGCGTCGAGTTTGAACTGCAGCTTACAGTTCGCGAATCGCGGTCACGGGGTTCCGGCGCATCGCTCGATGTGCCGGAAAGTAGCAGGCTAACAAAGACATTGTTCCCAGTAGCATGACCACGGAAGCAACGGTGACTGGATCGTTGGCTCCGATTCCGTACAACAGCCGGGCGATAAGACGTGTCAGTCCCAACGCAAACGCCAATCCCAGCGCCAGCCCAATGCCTGTGAGCCACATTCCCTGCAACAGCACGAGTCTCAGCACGTCGACGCGGGAAGCGCCCAGCGCCATTCGTATTCCGATCTCGTGAGTTCGCATTTGGGTTCGATAGGCCACGACTCCGTAGATCCCCGTTACTGCAAGAACCAGCCCGATCAGCGCGAACATTCCCGCCAGGGCGCTCTGTATGACAGCGAAACTGCTCGCCATCTGGGTACTCTCCCGCATGGAACGCACATCGAAAACCGGCAGCCGTGTATCGATTTCGTGGATGGCGTTCTCCACCGCTGGCGCAAGGTCGACCGGATTTCCCTCGGTCTTCACCTGCACGATAGTCTCGTACCCCGGTGCTGGAAAAAGCTCATATACACCATGGGCTCCGGTGACTCATTCACGAATGTATGGGTTGAATTCCTCGCAACGCCGACAACCGTGAAAAGGCTGCCCCACACCCTGAGTTTCTTTCCCAGCGGATCCTGTCCTGGCCAGTAGCGCCTTGCCGCGGTCTGATCCAGGATGATTACTCTCGGGGCCTTTGCATCGTCATCCCATGTAAACTCGCGTCCTTCCAGAATGGGTATATGAAGGGATTCGAAATACCGCGGGCCCACCTCGGCATTCTGCACCAGCAAAGATTCATGGGGATGCGGCACATACCCTTCCGGATACGCATCGTTCCTCTTTTGGATCAGGGTCATCGGAATCCAGTCGGTAAGAGATGCAACCTCCACGCCGGGCAGTACCGACACGCGATCAAGTATCTTGCGACGGATCAACTGTGCCTCGTCGTTGCTGTAGCCGGCAATATTCAGCCCCACGGACGCAGTCAGAACGTGGTCCTGCTCAAAGCCGGGGTTCGCTGCGGCGAGATTCCGCAGCGTTCGCAGGAATAGCCCGGAGCAGATCAGCAGAGGAAGGGCAAGCGCGATTTGCGCCACCACCAACCCGCTGAGCAATTTCCGGTTGCGTGAGCCGCCGGAGATACTTGCAGACTCTGCCTTCAGTACCTCAATGGCCGGCGCATGAGACGAGCGCCAGGCGGGGAGCGCGCCGCAGAGCATGCCGGCCAACAGGCTAGATACCGCAATCCCGATCACCACCTTGTGATCCATGCTCCCGTTGAGTATGAGGGGAATCGAGTTCGCCGGAAAGAACCATGAGAATGTCTTCGACGTCCACGATGTCAACATAAGTGCTATGGCTCCTGCGACGATGGAAAGCAAAGCGCCCTCGAGCATCATCTGCCGCACCAGTTGAATACGATTCGCCCCGAGTGACTGCCGGATCGCAAGCTCACGCCGCCGGGATACAAACCGCACCAGCGTGAGCGTCGCCACATTCGCGCTGGTCAGCAGCAGCACCAAACCGGCGAAGGCCAGTAGAATCGGCAGCGTCGCCGCCATGTATCCGTTGACGCCGAATGGCGAACGCCACATGGGATCGAGCGTGATCCGGTTATCGCCCAGATGCTGGTCCGGATACGCCACCACAATATGGTGCATCACGGTATCGAGATCCTGGGCTGCCTGGCCACGGCTCACGCCGGGCCGCAATCTTCCTATTACGATTAGCCAGTCCGCATCGCGATGGGTCATCCGCCATACATCCGTCCCGAGGGGATCGAGCGTTACCCACAGATCGTCACGCAGTCCGGGCGCTGCTCCGACAAACCCTTCCGGCGCCACACCAATCACCGTCACAGGATGCCGGGCGACCTCGATCGACTTGCCCACAATTGCCGGGTCTTTGGCATAGCGCGTCTTCCAGAGCGAGTAGCCCAGGACCACGTTTGGAACTGCACTTGACTCCTCTTCCGGCAGAAAGAAGCGCCCCAGCACCGGCTTGATGCCGAGCACATCGAAATAGTTCGCCGACACGTTCGCAATATAGACACGCTCCGGCTGCGCGCCGCCAGTCAGCGCGATCCAATCGTTATGATATGCAAGTATTCCGGTCAAGGTGCGGTTTTGCTCGCGCAGATCGCGATAGTCGAGATATGAGAAGGGCGGAGTCGGTGAGAAGTTCCGTTCTCCCCGCTGCAGGCTTACGAGTTCGCCCGTGTCTCGCGCGCCCGGAATCGGACGCAACATTGTGCCGTCGATCCAACTGAATACGGTGCTGTTGGCGCAAATAGCTACGGCCAGCATCGCCGTCGCGGTGATCGTAAAGCCGGGGCTCTTGCGCAGTTGCCGCAAGGCATAACGGACGTCTCGGCCCAATTGTTCAAGCCAGCTCTTGGCCCCACATCTCGCGCGTCACATCTTGCACCAAAGGAATGTTTCCGAACTCCCGCGCTGCTGCTTGTCGCGCTGTTTCCGCCGTCTCGCCTCGCGCAACTCGATCTGCAATTGCCATCTGCAGGTGAGCATCGATCTCTTCCTGCAATTCGCGCTTGCGCCGCTGAAAACCGAAGCTCGGAAACCACTTCACGACTCACTCTCCTTCGGCTTGACGTACATCACCGACCCAATCGCTTCGACAATCCGCTCCCATCGGCCCAGATCCGAGGCCAACTGCTTTTTCCCCTTGGCCGTGATTCGGTAGTATCGGGCTCTTTGCTTGCTCTCTGACTGCTTCCATTCAGACTGCACCCAACTCTGACGCTCCAATCGATGGAGGGCCGGATACAGTGATCCGGTCTCCACCTGAAGCACGTCTCCGGATCGCAAACGTAACGCCTGGACAATGCCATATCCATGCTGCGGCCCCCATTGCAGCGTTTGAAGAATGAGCATGTCGAGTGTTCCCTGCAACAGCTCAATTCGGTTCTTATACTGGTCCTTTTCGCTCATAGATGTAGACACTCTACTCCCACTGGAGGTAGATTGTCTACTTGGCCTTCGTAGTGACGCTCAAATTCGAAACCAAGCTACAGCGGATCCTCAGACGAGATCGCATCCGGTCTGACAGTGCTTAACCGAACGATCCGGAACTCGAAGGTGTTATGCGATGGCTCAGTGGCCGAACTTTGACATCTGCCGACGAGTGATTTATCGCCGATGCACTCATTGACCAATCGAATAGGTCCTCACAAGTCGCCTGCACGTCAGCGATACTCCTCG
Organism: uncultured Acidobacteriaceae bacterium; assembly: GCA_963750845.1. Classification (GTDB taxonomy): domain Bacteria; phylum Acidobacteriota; class Terriglobia; order Terriglobales; family Acidobacteriaceae; genus KBS-83. Next base: position 158,322 of record CAVVSP010000003.1, on the reverse strand, counting down.
CCGAACTGACAATCCCTCGCGCATCCTGCGCCAAGGTAACTCCCACATCGGGAATTCGCGTAAAAACCTGCCAAATCACCCAGCTCAATTTGCTACTCTAAAAATAGGCACAGTTACAGTCACATATCAGAGACAGAAAAAGCCACCATCACGGTGTCTTTTTCGTTTTATGGGCGGCAGGTGAAGGCAAAATCGCGCCGCTAACTCCAATCACTGGACGACTTTAGCGATAACCCCTTTAGAAAGACGAATTTGATGCTCGGAAGAGTCCACTTCCTCATGATTCGGCATGGTTTATACGCCAGCCTCCCGCACCGGGAGGGGGGAGGGGGTGCCGGCACCGTGGCCAGCCGGAAACAAGAGCTCCGCCGCCAGCTCCGCGTCGTCCGCCGCAACCCAAATCTGATCGCCACTCTCTTCCTGCTCCAAACCGGCCTGCTCCAAATCCACGACGACCTGGACTTCGCCGCCGCCCTCCAGCTCCACCGAGAACAAGCGCGGCTACGCACCAGGACTGCCTCGGCGCGATCCCGCCTACATCGTCGCAGGAGAAGTGGCACCTCAGGTCACTTCAATCACAACAGCCAGTCGTGAGCGACCAGAGGAAGCGAACCCGACAGTCACGCGCCGCAGGCGCCTATGCCTCGGACGGCCAGTCCGTGAGCGACCAAAGGAAGCGAACCCAGCAAAACGCGCCACAGGCGCATCCGCCCGGACGGCCAATCCTGCCCGTGCGGCCAGCACCGCGGTACACTGCTTGCGCGAGGAAACCGTCCTGCCATGAGCATGTTCACCCTCATCATCGTTGTCATCGTCGTGCTGTACGTTCTGGGCTCGATCAAGATCCTCGCGCGAGTACGAGCGCGCCGTCGTCTTCCGCCTCGGCCACGCACTGCCCACCCCGAAAGGCCCCGGCGTCATCCTCATCTTCCGGCCCTTCGACCAGATGGTCCGCGTCACGCTGCGCCAGGAGGTCCTCGAAGTCCCGCCGCAGGACATCATCACCCGCGACAACGTCACCCTGAAGGTCAACGCCGTCATCACCCTGCGCGTCGTCGATCCCTCCAAGGCCGTCATCGAGGTCTCGAACTACGTCTACCAGACCTCGCAGTTCGCGCAGACCACCCTGCGCTCCGTCCTCGGCGAAGTCGAGCTGGATCAGCTGCTCAGCCACCGCGAAGCGCTCAACTCGCGCATCCAGGAGATTCTCGACAAGCACACCGCGCCCTGGGGTGTGAAGGTCACCAGCACCGAGGTCAAGCAGGTCGATCTGCCGGAGTCCATGCTGCGCGCCATGGCCAAGCAGGCCGAGGCCGAGCGCGAAAAGCGCTCCAAGATCATCAACGCTGAAGGCGAGTTCGCCGCCTCCCAGCGCTTGGTGGATGCCGCCGCCCTGCTCGCCACCCAGCCCATCACCATGCAGCTCCGCTACCTCCAGACCCTTACCGACATAGGTACGGAGAAGAACACCACCATCGTCTTCCCTCTACCCATCGAGCTCATCTCGTTGTTCAATAAGACCGTGGCAGGCAGCGTCACGGGGCCGGGCGTCAATCCCACACCCCCTCCGCCAAAGCCTGACGAACCCTTATGAACTCGCTCTTCGACGAGGATGACCGCGACGAACCCAAGTCGGATGCCGATCTGACACTGGGCATCGGCTCTCTGCTCAGCATTTTTTTCGGCGTCTTGATCATCTGCGGCATCTTCTTTGCCTTTGGCTACACCATGGGCCGCCGCAACGCGCATGCCACCACGTCCGTTGTCGTGCCCGCCACCACTTCGCCGGCGGCTTCCGTTGCTACCGCGCCGCCTCTACCTGAAAATGAGCTCAGCGGCGCGCCACTGAAGCCGCAGGTGCCGGACGACGATACCTCGGCACCATCGTCCGACGAAACCAATCCTCCGGAAACCGCCAAATCACAGCCGCCGGCTCCGGCAGCCGCGAAACATGATGCACAGGGTGACTCCACGAAGCCATCCAAAACCGCCCGAGCAACGGAGACCACGACGCCGAACCCCTCGCTCAACGCGGTTCCCTACACCCATCGCGCCGCATTGCCCACCAAGCCGCACGCCGGCACCATGGCGCCGCTCGCCCAAGCGCCCGGCGATTCCCCCATCATTCCGGGCCACCCCATCATGGTGCAGATCGCCGCGGTCAGCCGTCAGGAAGACGCCGAAGTCCTCGCCGGCGCTCTGCGCAAACGCGGCTTCAATCCAACAGTTCGCCCCGGTACAGGAGACAAATTCTTCCACGTGCAGGTAGGCCCCTTCACCGACAAGGCCCAGGCCGACACCATCAAGCAGCATCTGCTCGCCGACGGCTACAACGCTATCGTGAAGTAACCGCCTTGGGCGTCCTCAGCCCCGCTTCAATCGCATCCCGCACCGCGGCCATCAGCTCTTCCTTCCCGGAATAGTTCCCCGGGTGAAGCGGCGCATGAAACGTAACCGAGATAGTTCCACTCTTCAGATTCAGGCTGCCCTTCGGCAGCATCCGGGTCGCGCCCACAATCGAAACCGGCACCACCGGCGCGCCCGAATCCATCGCCAGAAAGAACGGTCCTCTCTTGAATGGCAAGAGCGATCCATCCCGCGACCGCGTCCCTTCCGGAAACACCACCAGGCAGCTTCCCCGCTCCAGCTCGCGCTGTGCCGCGGCACTGCTCGCCTTCGCGCCCTCCACGCTGCCGTCGCGCTGCACGGGAATAAACCCCGCCAGTCGCATCGCATAGCCCAACACCGGAATCCGCATCAACGAAGCCTTCAGGTAGATCACCACGCGGCCCGGTAGCAGGGGAATCAGCACCGGAGGATCGAGGTTCGAAGAGTGATTCGCCATCACGATTGATGCCCCGCGCGGCACGCGGTCCAGTCCATGGACGACCACCCGCACCCCGCCGAATGGCAAACCTGCGCGAGCGATCCAGAAACCCACGCGAAGCAGCACATCGGTTTTGCGCGTAATCAGCGTAAAAGGAAAAATGATGAGCGCCGCAGGCAGCGCAAGCACCGTCCAAATGAAAATAGAGATAAGACCACGCACCGCGCTCGGGAACTCCTGAACCAAGCCTAAACCAGCGGGCTATTTTAGCGACGAAACCGCAGGCTGACCGGCAAGTCGAGCAGGCAGTTTCTCGTAGATACCGTCGAATCCGCCGTTCGAAAGAATCGCCACCACATCGCCCGGCTGCGCGCCCATGGCAACGTGATCGACAATCGCCTCCACGTTCGGGGCCAGCATGGCGTTGCGCCGCTGCTCCACCAGCGCGAAGACCACCGCCTCCGGATGCAGCCGCTCCGCTTCAGGAATGCTCTCCTGCTTGAAGACGCCGGCCAGCACGATCTCATCCGCCAGCGCCAGCGCATCCACCAGCTCGCGCTCAAAGACATTGCGCCGCAGCGTGTTCGACCGCGGCTCCAGCACCGCCCACAGCCGCGACTGCGGATAGGCAGCCCGCAAAGCGCGCAGCGTCTCGCGGATCGCCGTCGGATGATGCGCGAAATCGTCGATCACCGTAACGCCCCGTTCTACCGCCCGCACTTCCAGCCGCCGCTTCACGCTCTTGAAGCTGGCGAGCGCATCCGCAATGGCCTGATCGTCGATGCCCTGCCCCGCCGCAAGCGCAGCAGCCGCCGTCGCATTCAGCGCGTTGTGCTCGCCCGCCATCGGCAGCGTCAGCGACTGCCACGGCTTGCCGCCGCGCCATGCCTGCCAACTGCGTCTTGCCGTCGCGATGCGTCAGCTCGCGCAGCTGCCACTCCGAGCCCTCGGCGAATCCATAGCGCTCCACCTTGCAGAAAGCGCGCGCCACGCACTCGCTCACGTTCTCGCTGCCGTCGAAGGCCACCACCCGTCCGCGCCGCGGCACCAGGTTCACCAGCCGCTTGAACGCGATCTTCACCGCCTCGAGATCGCGATAGATATCCGCATGATCGAACTCCACATGCGTCAGAATCGCCGCATCGGGAAAGTAATGCATGAACTTCGGGCCCTTGTCGAAGAACGCCGTATCGTACTCGTCGCCTTCGAGGATGAAGCTCTTGCCTCGCTGCAAGCTGAAAGCTGGTGCCAAAGTTCTCCGCCACCCCGCCGATCAGAAACGACGGACCATGCTCGCCGCGCATCCGCGCCGCCGTCTCGTAGATCCAGGCCAGCATGCTCGTCGTCGTCGTCTTGCCATGCGTCCCCGCCACCACCAGCGATTCGCGCCCGGTCAGAAACTCCTCATACACCGTCTGCGCCATGGAGCGAAACGGAATGCGCTGATCCAGCACATACTCCAGCTCCACATTCCCGCGCGAGATCGCGTTGCCGACGATCACCAGGTCGGGCCGCGGCTCCAGGTTCGTCTCCGCATACGGCTCCATCACCGGGATTCCCATCGACTCCAGCAAATCGGACATCGGCGGATACGCCGCCGCATCCGAGCCGGTCACGCTGTGTCCCTGCAGTTGCAGCATCCCCGCCAGCGACGCCATCGCCGTGCCGCAGATGCCGATCAGATGTATATGCTTCGCTTCGATCTTCATTGCTCCTCTTGGTAAGTCCCGGCGCGTGCGCCTACCCGCAACTCCGCAATCTGCGCATCGGCAAACAACTCCGCCTCCACTCCCATCGGCAACGTAACATTGCTGCGCGACACGTGTCCCGAACGAAGCCCATAAGCGATAGGGCCCGGAAACCAGTCCATCACCGTCAAAATCACTCGCTCGATAAGATCCGCCGGAGCACCCGGCGACGCGCAGTCGAGCATCTCGCCAAAGATGATTCCGGTCATGCCCTCAAACTTGCCCGCCAGCTTCATGTGCCGCAGCATGCGATCGATCTGGTACGGCTTCTCGCCGAGGTCCTCCAGGAACAGCAGCTTGCCCTCCGTCTGCGCCGCGAACGGCGTGCCCAGCGAGGCCGTCAGCAGGCTCAGGCATCCGCCATAGAGCACGCCGCGCGCCGTTCCCGCCTGCAGCGTTCGCAAACCGGACTCGCTGCCCAGCCGGTATGCCTCGCCCCCCAGCGCAGCGGCAAAACTCAACAGGTCCACGCCATCGCCGCGCGAAAAATCCGCCGCCACCATCGGACCATGCAGCACCGGCACGCCCGACTGGTCGAGCATCCATGTCCCAATCGCCGTATGGTCGCTGTAGCCGATGAACGGCTTGCGATGCCGCCGCAGAAGCTCCAGATCGAGTCCCTCCAGCAGATAGTTGCTTCCGTATCCGCCACGGATACAGATCACCGCATCGATCTCCGGATCCATAAAGGCCGTCGTGCAGATCCTCCAGCCGCTGCTCCGCAGTCGCCGCGAAGTACGGCCACGCCTGCGTCAGCACGTGCGGCATCAGCTTGAGCGTGTGGCCCAGCGCGCGCAGCCGTTCCACACCGCGCAGCACCTTCTCCGGGTCGGCATTGCTCGCCGGCGCCACCACCGCGAGCCGTATCGGTTGCGACCTCAATCTCTCTCCCCCGCAAGCCACTGCCCGCGCGCCACCACCACTGCCGGTCCGGTCAGTTGCAGCTCCGCGCTCGTGCTCGGCCACTCCACCAGTTGCTCGCCGCCCGGCGCCAATACCCGCAGCCGCGACGGCGCGCCTTCCAGCGCGATCATCGCCGCGGCGCTAGCGCTCGTGCCCGTGCCAGAGGATGACGTCGGCCCAACGCCGCGCTCGTAGATGCGAATCTCGATCAGGTCCTCCGCAACCCGGCGCACAAACTCCACATTCGTCCCCGCGGGAAAATCAGGATGCGTGCAGATCGCTGCACCGGCCTCCTGCCACGTCCGGCCCGCCACCACAAAATGTTTGTTCTCCACCACCGATACAAATTGCGGATTCCCCATGTCGACCACGGCGCCTTCGATCGCCACATCGCCGTCCAGCATTACCGTCACCCGCTCGCACGGTAGGGACGCCCATCCCCGTCGTGAATCGAAACTCCGCGCCGGCCGCGCTCTCCAGCCGGCCGACTCCGCACGCCGGCGTCGGTCTCGATGCGAACTTCGTCGCCCGCGCGCAGGCCCGCATGGTACGCCATCCACGCCGCCACGCAGCGCGTGCCGTTGCCTGAGATTTCGCCCCGCGAGCCATCCGCGTTGTACAGGTGAATGCGTCCTTCCCGCTCGCCAGTCTGCGTCAGATACTCCACGCCATCCGCGCCGATGCCCGTGGTGCGCGCGCACATCTCGCGCGAGAGCTGTGCCAGATCGCGGCCGTCCACCCGCCCTGCGTCGACAATCAGAAAATCGTTGCCGCAGGCGTGCGCCTTGTGAATTCAATCCGTCGAACTCGATCACGCCTCCCATCACTCTTCCTCCCATGTCCGGAAGGTCAGGACTCGCTCAATCCCTGTAGCCTTCGTCAACAACGCAGTCAGCCTCGATGGCCGCTCCGGTTGGCCATGACCGTGAAGGACAGGCGCGTCGTTGCCCGCGAAATCGTCGCGGTCTACCGGATCCAGCCGCCGCTTTTCGGCATCCATTGCGCCCAGTACCGACGCGTACATGGCGTCGGAGTCCGGGCCGCGCACCTCGTAAATGCGGCTCTGCTGCTTCAGATTTGTATACGTCTCCAGTGCGCCCACCGCCTCCAGCGCCAGCAAGATCAGCAGCGTCGCAAACGCAGCCGGCAGATAGAGTCCCGCCCCGCAGGTCATGCCCACCGCTGCCACGGCAAAGACTGTCGCCGCGCTGGTCAAGCCACTGATACGGTTACGATTATGCAGGATCAGGCCGGCGCCCAGAAAGCCGACGCCCTGCACGATGTTCGACGCGATCTGACCCTTGCTCGTGCTCAGCTCGCCCGCGATCAACGGCGATAGATAGGTGAACAGCGCCGAGGCGAAGCAGATCAGCAGATTCGTCCGCACGCCGGAGGGCTTGTGGTGGTACTCGCGATCCAGTCCGATGATCGCCGCCCAGCACACACGCCAGCAAAAGCCGCATCGTGCCCGTATCCGTCAGGGCCCATTGCTCCAGTTCGCCGAAACTCAGTGCGTGCCTTGCCTGCAATAGCATCATCGCCGTCGCCGCCTCTCGCCTCCATCCGTGGGCAAAGCATTGGCCTCGCCCATCGCGTGATGCTACCACCCAGCCAGAATGGCTGCCACTCCCACTCCCGAACTACCCAGGACTCGTGACTCAGCGCGGCTTCGCAATAGCGCCAGCGGCGGTTGAGCTCAGCTATGTAAACCCGCGCGCGTGGGCTGGCCCGTCGACCGAATCACCTCCAGCAGCGTCAGCCCCTGCGGATGCTCGGCAACCGCCATGGACACCGCATCGCCATCCAGCGCCACTACATAGTCGGCCTTCGCCGCCGGATCTTTCAACGCCGCGCCCCACTCGTAGTAGTCGCCCTCGTTGATGATGTTGCGCAGCGGTATCCCCGCCCGCTGCACCGCCCCGATATGCTCGGAGGTGGACATCAGCAGCGTCTTGCCGGGCGGCAGCATGCGCAGCCAGCTGGACAGCGTCCGCTCAAACGGAATGCGCGTGCGCGAATTTTCAACCGCCTCCTGAAAGACCAGCGGCCTGGCCCGCAGCAGCAAAAATGCTGTTCGCCACAATCAGCACCGCCGCCACCGGCACCATCCAGTCCTGCCAGCGCGGCCGCCACATCGCCAAACCCTCCAGCGCAGCGGCAGCAAACAGCGCAAAGGCAGGCAGCATCTCCATCCCGTATCGCGTGTTGTACCAGGAGTGCGGAAACCACACCGGGATAAAGATCGGCACCGACCCGTACGCCACCGAGTAGGCATAGAACGGCAGCGGCAGCCACAGCAGCGTGGCCGCTGCCAGCGCAGCGCTGCGCCTGCGCACCCATAGGAATGCCGTTCCCGCGATGGCGATCAGGAAGATCAATTGCGTCGCATGCGGCACCACCGCGCCCAACTCCGCAGCCTTCAGAAAGTAGAGCGTCGCCACCACCGGCCGGTGGTACTCCATATAGTGGCCGGCACCGTAAGGCGACGTTCGCGCCTCGATCGCCCGCGCCGAGTACGGCCCGCGCAGAAAATCCAGCGGATCATGAAACTGCTTCGCGTTGTACGCCATCCACAGCAGCGGCGCCCACATCACCAGCACAGACGCCAACAGCCAGATGCCGGTCAGCCGCTCCCGCAGATTTCGCCGCCGCAACACGATCCAGCTCGCAACACACCACGCCGCAGCCGCATAAATCCAGCCGTCATACCGCGTGAAGACGGCGCAGACCAGCACCAGCGACGCGCCCAGCAGCAACCGTCCGAGCCCTTGCGTCTCGCCTGCTTCGGAGCGCCGCGCCAGCAGCGCAATCAGCAGCGCCGCCCAGATCATCTCCGCCAGGAACAGCGGCTCCGTCATCGCCGTCGTCGAGAAATACAGCAGCCCCGGATTCAGCGCAAAGAACGCGACCGCCAGCCACGCAACGGAATGCCGGACGAAGCAGAGCGCCAGCCGGTACAGCCCGACGCACGCGGCGACATAGCAGGCCATCGAGGGCAGCGCCGCCGCCACGCCGCTCTGCCACCAGCTCATCTTTTGCACGAAAGGCACCAGCAGCAGGTGCGGCAGGGGCAGCCACACGGAACCAAGCTGGCGAAAGCCCGGCTCGCGCGAGTCGAAGATGCGCCGCGCAATGTGCAGGTGCGCCACCGCGTCGCCGTAGAGCAGCAGCAATTGATGCTGCGAGCAGAAGAACAGCGCCGCCAGCGTCAGCATCGCGCTCAGCAGCGCGACCGTCCCCGCATCGCGCGGCTGCGGCGGGTTCGTCTCAGTCAAGATGGCTGAGCGCGCGGAATTGCTGGAAGCGCGCATCGATCTCCTCACGAGTCAGCGTCTGCGTGCGCTCGGTGCCAAACTTCTCCACCGCAAACGAGCCCATCACGCCGCCATAGAACATCGCCTTGCGGAAGTTCGCCGGCGTCAGCTCGCCCTTCTGCGATGCCAGATAGCCGAAGAATCCGCCGGCAAACGAATCGCCCGCACCCGTCGGGTCCACCACCTCCGCCAGCGGCAGCGCCGGCGCGCGAAAGGGCGTGGCGCACGCTTCGGGCTTCGCGCCCGGAAACGACCGCTCGCTGAAGAAGACCGTCGCGCCATACTCGCCGTGCTTCACGATCAGCGTCTTCACGCCCATCCCCAGAATCTTCTTCGCGGCGCGCACCAGGTTGGCATCGTCCGCCAGCATCTTGGCCTCGCCGTCGTTGATCAGCAGCACGTCCAGGTCCACCAGCACCTCGGCCAGCGCGGCGCTGTGATCCTTGATCCAGTAGTTCATGGTGTCGCCGCACACCATCTTCACCTTCGGCATCTCGTGCCGCACCCGCGCCTGCAGCTTGGGATCGATGTTTGCCAGAAAGAGAAATTCCGAATCGCGATAGCTCGCCGGAATCTTCGGCGTGAAGGTCTCGAAGACGTTCAGCTCCGTCGCCAGCGTATCCGCCTCGTTCAGCGTGCGCGTGTAGGAGCCGGTCCAGTGAAAGCTCTTCCCCGCCACATGCTCGATACCGGAGGTGTCCACGCCGCGCTTCTTCAGCACGCCCTCGTTCTCCGCCGTGAAGTCTTCCCCCACCACGCCGATCACGCGCACCTGCGTAAAGTAGCTGGCGGCCAATGCAAAGTGCGTCGCCGCGCCTCCCAGCGCATGGTCGACCCGGCCGCTCGGAGTTTCAATGCTGTCAAACGCAACGCTGCCAACAACCACAATGGACATGCAGGCTTCCTTTATGAACTACGAGAATACGTTAGTCCAGATATTTTCCAATGATCGGGTCGAGCTTCTTGCGCGTCGCCGCCGGAATCGCGTCGCGGCTGGTCAGGATGGCATGTTGCATCGCGGTCGCGCACGCGCATGCCGCGCTCCGCGGGCACAGCGCGCACCGCCGCACGCAGCACCTTCGCCGCATTGGCTGCGTTCTGGTGCATCACCGCGACAATCTGGTCCACCGTCACGTCGTCATGCCCCGCGCGCCAGCAGTCGTAGTCGGTCACCATCGCCATCGTCGCGTAGCAGATCTCCGCTTCACGCGCCAGCTTCGCCTCCTGCAGGTTGGTCATGCCGATCACGTCGGCGCCCCAGCTCCGGTACAGGTTCGACTCCGCGCGCGTAGAGAACTGCGGCCCTTCCATGCACACATACGTGCCGCCGCGCTTGCCGACCACCTTCTCCGCATCGCACGCATCCGCGATCGCTTTCGCGACCACGCCGCACACCGGATCGCCGAACGCCACATGCGCCACAATCCCGTCGCCGAAGAACGTGCTCGTCCGCAGGAAGGTGCGATCGATGAACTGGTCCGGCACCACGAAATCCGTCGGCTTGTGCTCTTCCTTCAGCGACCCCACCGCCGAAACGGAGATAATCCGCCCGACGCCCACGAGCTTCATCGCGAACAGATTTGCGCGAAAGTTGATCTCGCTCGGCAGCAGCCGATGGCCGCGTCCATGCCGCGCGAGAAACGCAACGCTGCGCCCCTCCAGCTTGCCCAGCACCAGCTTGTCCGAGGGCTCGCCGAACGGCGTCTCGACTGCGACTTCCTGCGTCTCCGTAAGGCCCGGCATGGCGTACAGGCCACTGCCGCCGATAATCCCGATCTCTGCCTGTTGCAAATCGTTCTCCGCGCCTCGCTGCGCCCCTGCTGCAGCACGCGCATGACAGTTAAGTTGGAAACGTCAGTATACCCGCGCGTTTAATGCCGCAGCGCCGCCCGCATCATGCCATAGCGGCTCAGCAGACGCACCAGGCTCTCGCTCAACTCCGGCGTCACCGGTGACGCCTGCGGCATCGCGAACCCGCGCCTGCTGCTCGCCGCTGTGGTGCAGCGCCCCGGTCATCACCAGCTCCAGCTTGCGCGCCAGCGGCAGCGGGAAGCTCTCGCTGATGAACACGCCGCGCCCCACCGTCGCGATCACCACCGGCCCCTCTTCGGTCGTGAACACGCTCTCTCCCGATGCTTCGCTCGCATCCGTCGGCTGTATATGCACCTGCAGGTACTTCCGCTTCAGATTGTCCGCATAGACGGCCGCAAAGTTCGCCGCGGCCTCCTCGCTCTTCCATTGCGACAGGTAGAGCAGCGCCACCGATTTCGTCGAGTCCTTCTCCTCCGGCGTCTTCGCCGCACGGCTCTGCGCTGCGTAGTACATGCCGCCGTCCCACTGCGGCGTCAGTTCCTCCGCGCCTGCCTTGCCTGCGAATAACTGCGCCAGTATCCGCACATCCAGCGCGCCCATCACGCCGATGTCGTACGGCGCATACTCCGCGTCGATCAGCGGATGAATATCCGGCATGGTCAGCAGCGTCGGATGCTCCTGCCGCTCCCACGCCCGCGGATGCATGATCTCGTAACTCGTCCCCGGCGGCCGGTCCAGCGCGCCCGCAAACGCCTCTTTCGCCCCCTGGTCCTTCAGCACCACCTGCTCAAAGTTCAGCCCCTCGCGATACGGAAACAGCAGCGACTCCTTCAGCAGCAGCGGCGCCCGCTTCATCACCGGCGAATCTCCATCGTCGCCGTCCAGATCATCCAGTTGCGCGGCAATGTCCGGCAGCTTCGCCAGCGACTGCCCCTTCGGCGCCAGACCCCAGTCCAGGAAGACCACCATCGCCTGTCCTTCGGCTACCGCTTCGCGCGCCGTATCGGCTTCGTCCGTGCTCAAGTGGTCGTTGTCCTCCGTCACATTCTTCGCAACGGATTCCTTGCTCTGGTCGCTCCACTTCTCCAGGTCCACGTGCTGGTCCTGCAGCGCATGCGTCAGCTCGTGCGCCAGAACCGGCTTCTGCTCATCCGGCGCAATCCAGTCCAGCATGTTCACCGTCTTGGTCTTGCTGTCGTAATAGCCCGCGATCTGCTCCGTCAGCAGGCTCACGATGAACGGCTTCAGGTGGAAGTCGCGGTCCAGCAGCCCGAACTTCTTCAGCACGATCTCGGAGCTCTCCAGCCGCTGCGCATCCTTGTCGTCCTTCATCTTGCTCAGGATGTAGCTCTCCACCTCATCCCGATTGGTCATCCGCCGCTTCACTTCATGCCGGATCGACAGATCGCTGTCCTTGCTGGCGAAGGACAGTATCTGGTCCACCGAGCGAAACAGCTCCTTCGCCTGTGCCGGGGTTATCTTCTGGTCGGGCTTCTTGAGCGCGGGCTGCTGTTGCGACGGCTGCCCCTGCGGCGGCGCCGGGGCGCTCGTCTGCTGCGCCGGCAGCGGCAGCGCAGCCAGCAGTCCCGCCGCCATCGCCGCGCCTATGGCTTGTTTCGCCCTCAACCCCATCACTCCACCGCCTCACGCCGGCCGCTGGCCTGCTGTCAGAAGGCTATAATTTTCTGAAGGCTTCCGCTATGCAGGACACGTCCGACACCACCGTTCCTATTTCGCAAGATGCCGACCAGGCTGCTCCCGTGAGCGCGCCCACCGCCCTGTCGCAAGCCCTTGGCGAAGCGCCCTCGTCGCTCCCTGTCGCTTTAGAGGAACTCGCCGGAGCCCTCAGCTTCCCCGTCTTCAGTGTCCTGTCTCAGGAGCTTGCCGACCTCGTCGAAGGCGCAGGAGCCTTCGATCTCGGCTATCGCGGCCAGATCGCCGTCGGCAGCGCAGATCGCGTGCGCTGGCTCAATGGCATGCTCACCAACAACATCCAGAGTCTGGCCGAAGCCACCGGCAACTATAGCTTTGTGCTGAATGCGCAGGGCCGCATCCTCGGCGACTGCGACACCTACAGTCTCCCCGATCACCTCCTGGTCGTCACCGATCGCAGCCAGATCCCCGCGCTGATGGCGCACTTCGACCACTTCATCATCATGGACGACGTGGTGCTGGAAGACATCTCCTCCACCCGCACCGCCCTCGGCCTCGCCGGCCCGCTCGCCCCGCAACTGCTCGCCGCGCTCGGCGTTACGCTGCCGCCCTCCACACCCGGATCGCATTGGCTCATCGAGACGCGCATCTGCGGCGTACCCGTTCAGCTCACAGCCCAACTGACCGGCGGCTATGCCACCGCATCCCCGCGCTTCGAGCTGTGGTGCGCCAGCGAGAACGTCCGCACGCTCTGGGATGTCCTGCTCGCCGCCGGCGCCGTCCCCTGTGGCCTTCGCGCGGCCGAAGCCCTGCGCGTGCTTGAAGCCACGCCGCGCTATGGCATCGACATCACCGATCGCTATCTTGCGCACGAGACCAGCCAGACCCGCGCGCTGCACTTCGCCAAAGGCTGTTATCTCGGTCAGGAGATCGTTGAGCGCATTCGCTCCCGCGGCGCCGTGCATCGCCGTCTCGCGCAGTTCACGCTCTCCTCGGAGCCGGCCGCATTGCCGCTCGAGCTCACCGCCGCTGGCGATAACGCCGTAGCAGCCCGCATCACCAGCACCGCCCTCTACAACGGCACCCGCTATGGCCTCGGCATTGGACGCGGCGAAGCGATCGACCGCCAGCCCACGCTCGACTACCCCGGCGGCACCGCCACACTCGTCACCCATTCCCCGCTTGCGCGCCCCGCGTCGCAACCCTCATAGGAAGGTTCTCTCACCATGCCCGACCAGCCATCCGGATTCACCGTCACCGATCGCCGCAAGTTCACCCTCGATGGTGATCTGCGCGAAGGCGCCTCCACGGCTGAAGAAACATCGGAGCCGGCCGCAACGGCCGCCCAGCCCCAGCCGGAAGCAAAAACCGAACCCAAACTCGGCCCGCAGCTCGTCCAGAACGAGCCGCCGGTGGAGAAGGAAGTCGTGAGCCGCAACCTCGAGCCGCTTCCCGCGGAAGACCAGCCGCTCGACGAAGCCTCGCGAACGAAATCGCGGACGAGCTTCCTGCTCCGACCGCCTCCGAATCCGCGCAGCAGCACGCCGACTATCAGGCCTCCTCGAAGAAGCTCGACGACATGATCTCCCAGGCCAATCCCGGCGCGCGCGATTCCCTTGGCGGCCGTGGCGTGCAGATGAACTTCGACGCGCTCGTCCAGTCGCTCTACATGACCGCCGCATTGCAGATGGGCGCTGGCACCCAGCCCGGCGAGCAGCCCCGCGTCGACATCCTCGGCGCACGCCAGAGCATCGACATGCTCAGCGTCCTGGTCGAGAAGACCAAGGGCAATCTCACCGACAAGGAACAGCGCCTGTTACAAAACGCGCTCTTCGAGTTGCGCATGATGTTCATGGAGATCACCAACGCCATCTCCTCCAGCGCCCACAATCCGGCCGCCAAGCCGCCGAAACGGTAGGAGCGTCGCCTGCCGCCTCGCCCCAGCGCCAGCATCCTGTTCCTCGGCAGCGGCACGTCCATGGGCGTGCCGACTCTGGGCTGCACCTGCCGCGTCTGCACCTCCAGCGATCCACGCGACCAGCGCCTCCGCCCCTCGGTCGCCATCGAATGGCACGAAGTTAGCGAGGATGGCGCGGAAGGCGCCCTTCATCGTGTTCTGATCGACACCGGCCCGGACTTCCGCCAGCAGGCTCTGCGCTTCGGCGTTCACAGCGTCGACGCCGTCTTCTACACCCACGCGCACGCCGACCACATCCTCGGCCTCGACGATCTGCGCCCGCTAAGCTTCTCGCATCGCGAGCGCAAGATGCCTCTCTACGCCAACACACAAACTGCCGAGGTGCTCGAGCGCGTCTTCGCCTATACCTTTTCCGCCGATGCCACCTATCCCACCCGCGCCAGGGTTGCGTTGCATCGGCTCGACGGCCCGGTGGACGTGGCCGGCGTCACCTTCACTCCCGTACCTCTCCTGCACGGACGCCTCGAAGTCACCGGCTATCGCTTCGGCAACGCCGCCTATCTCACCGACATGAACAAACTCCCCGACGCCAGCATGCCGCTGCTCGAAGGCGTCGACGTCGTCGTGCTGGACGCACTTCGCCCGCAGCCCCATCCCACCCACGCCACCATCCCGGAGGCCATCGACTGGGCCCAGCGCATCGGCGCACGGGAAACCTGGTTCACCCACATGTCGCATGAAGTCATGCACGCGGAGATGGATCCGCAGTTGCCCGCCGGCATCCGTCTGGCTTATGACGGACTGCGCGTCCCGGTCGTGCTTTAGCCATGCAGATCTTCAGCATCCTGACCGAACTTCCCCACCGGCGACGGCCCAGCCCGTCGTCAGCGTCGGCAACTTCGACGGCGTCCACCTCGGCCATCGCTTCCTGCTCGCGCGCGTGGTCGAGCGCGCCCGCGAACTACGCGCCCGCTCCGTCGCCGTCACCTTCGAGCCGCATCCCACCCAGTTCCTGCGTCCCGGCGCATCGCCCTCGCTCATCACCCCCTCGCTCGCCGAGCGTCTCGCGCTTCTGGCAACCACCGGCGTCGATGCAACGCTCGTCATCCCCTTCACCGCCGAGTTCTCTGAGAGCAGCGCGGAAGACTTCGTCGTCGACGTCCTGATGCATCATCTCGGAGCGGTCGAAGTGCATGAAGGAAGCAACTTCCGCTTCGGCTATCGAGCGAAAGGAGACGTGAACGAACTTCGCCGCCTCGGCGATGACCACGGTTTCAAAGTCTCTGTCTACGATCCACTTCGCGTCCGCGGCATGGACGTCTCCAGCAGCCTCATCCGTCAGCTCGTCTCCGCGGGAGACATGCACCGCGCCCGCTGGCTGCTCGGCCGGCCTTTCTCCATCCTCAGCACACCAGCGCCCGGCCGCGGCATCGGCAGCCGCCTCACCGTCCCTACCATCAATCTCGCCGCATACGACGGCCTCGTCCCCGCCGCCGGCGTCTACGTCACCCGCATGCAGATCGCGGCCGGTACTCCCGAAGCTCCTCATCCGGACGCGCTCTGCTTCGATGCCGTCACCAACGTCGGCACCCGTCCAACCTTCGCCGATGCTTCCTTCGCCATCGAAAGCCACCTGCTGGACTTCCGCCCTTTGGATCTGACCGAGACCACGCCCCTCCGCCTCAGCTTCCTCGCCCGCCTGCGCGATGAGCGCCAATGGCCCTCACCGGAAGCCCTGCGCGAGCAGATCGGCCGCGATGTCCAGGCCGCTCGACGCTATCTGCGCCGCCTCAAGCGCCCCTGAAGGGCACCCTCCCAACCGCTCTCAGCGCATCTCACAGGAAACTTCACCCGGTTTTCGTGCCTTCGGTGTAGCATTCCCGATGTCGTAACTCTTGTGGGAGGAATTCTCAATGCGCAAGTTCTTGAACAAATTCTTAGGCCAGCTCTGCATCGCCGCCATGCTTACGGGTGTCGCTTCCGCCGCCGACGTCGATAAAAAAATCACCGACCGCATCGACTCCGCAACCGCCGTCGTGCGCGAGCTCATGGCCACACCGGACAAGGGTGTTCCGCTCTGGGTCGCCGCCAAAGCCACCTGCGTCCTGGTCGTCCCCGGCTACAAGAAGGGCGCCTTCGTCGTGGGCGGCCAGTACGGTCAGGGACTCGCCACCTGCCGCAATAACCATCGCTGGAGCGCGCCAGTCTTCATTCAGATCACCGGCGCCAGCTTCGGCTTTCAGATCGGCGGCCAGTCGACCGATCTCGTCCTCGTCGGCACCAACCACAAGAGCGCGCAGGACATGCTGAGGGAGAAGGTCAAGCTCGGCGGTGACATCGCCGCGTCGGCCGGCCCCGTAGGCCGCAACTCCCAGGCCAGCATCTCCGCTCTCGCCAACGCGGAATTCCTCACCTACTCCCGCAGCAAAGGCCTCTTCGCCGGACTCGACCTCACCGGCGACTACATCAACCAGAACAAGGACGATACCGCCGCCTACTACGGCAAGGACATCCACTACAGCGATATCCTCTCCGGCAAGGTGCCCACCAAGGCCACCTCCCGCCGCTTCGTCGCCGCCGTCTCCCAGCTCTTCCGCGAAGGCAGAGCAGCCAAGTAATTCGCAACAGTATCAGTCACAGAGGCCCGCTCCGCAATGGCGCGGGCCTCCTCCTTTTTGCCCTTACAGTAAAGTTTGGGATTGAGGGTCTCAAGGACATGAAAGTCCTCTGCTCATGGCCGTGCTGTCAGAGGTTGCTGCGGTTGCTGCTGATGATGGCCGCTCCCGTCCTGGCATCCGGGCAACTTCCGCCGCCTCAAGCTGCAAACTGCCATGTGTACGAAGTGAAGAGCCTTCCCGGAAGCCATCACTTCGCCGCCGACTTCCTGGAAACGATCGTCAGCGATCCTAAAGACGCCAGCGCTATCTGGGGCCTCACAGCAGACCTCAGCGACACCGTTCCCGCCCCCGATCGCGCTCTCTACATATCGAAATCCGACCAACGGCGGAAAGACGTGGACCCAGGTGGCGCGCGTGGATTCCCGCTATTTCGACGCCGATATAGCCGAGGGACTGCGCAACGGGCTCAGCGTCTCTCCCGGCGGAACCGACTTCGTGATCACCACGCAGGAAGGCGCCTTTCAGGTCTTTCCTCAGTCAGAAAAGACGGCCACCGTCGTGAAACCGATCGCTGGGCCAAGAATTCCCTATCCACTCCCGGAACTCAGCATTCCGAAAAACGAGGGCGATCCCGGTAAGGGCAGGCGTAGTCCAGATGACCGCCGATGGAAAACACATGATCGTCGGTTACGGATACTTCGACCTGAACCCTCAGCTCATCAGCTACCACCGGGACAGCCGCGGCTCCGGCAGCCACGGTTCCGGCATCCACGGTTCGTGGATCGAAGATGGCGCGCTTCCGCATCTCCCCACCGACCTCGATATCTTCTCCATGCAATTCGCTAACCCGAAGAGCCGGCATCCAACCTCGCTCTATGTCGGAACCGGCGACCAGGCCTACCACCTCAACTTCCGCACCAAGAAATGGACGCGCATTGATGGCGTGGGCGACGATTCCGCAATCCACAGCATGACCACCGTGGGAGGCCTTCATCTTGCCGCCTGCTGGGGCGTCTACGAGCCTGTCAGTGCGGACGCCGTCGCGAGAGTCACTCACGCAAGATTTCTTCTGCATCGGGCGAAAGACGAGGTAGGCCCCAACATTCGCGCCTACGGGATAGAGGTCGATCCGGCAAAACCCAGCCGGCAAATCCTGACCGCGATCACCGGCGTCTACACCAGCAGCGATGGCGGAAAAAACTGGAAGCGCCTCAACGATCTTCCCGAAGGCGAATTCCACTCCGCCCATTTCAACGCCGACGGAACCGTCATCGTCTCCGGATTCCCCGGAACCTTCGTAGCCAACCCATTCTCAAACGCCTGCTCCCCGCACCTCAAAACCCGCGAGAGATAGCTCTATTGGGTCTTCTGTCCTGGAAACCGCTCATCATCCTTCCCCACATCCGCCGCCCTCATGAAATCCATCCAAACCGGCAGCGCCGCCCGCGCCCCCGTCTCCTTGTCCCCCAGCGACTGCCGCGTGTCGTAGCCCATCCACACCCCGCAGGTCACCGATGGCGAAAACCCCAGGAACCAAGCATCCGTAAAGTCACTGGTCGTCCCCGTCTTGCCGCCCAGCGGATG
This sequence comes from uncultured Acidobacteriaceae bacterium, assembly GCA_963750845.1. GTDB lineage: Bacteria > Acidobacteriota > Terriglobia > Terriglobales > Acidobacteriaceae > KBS-83. The sequence goes on along the minus strand of CAVVSP010000003.1, from coordinate 139,945 downwards.
ATTCAGCTCCTTCGCCGCAGCCGCCGTGCCGCTGGTCGTCACCTGCTCCAGCAGCGTCATCATGGTGCGCGCCGTCTGCGCGCTGGTGGACTCGTTCACCTCCGCCTGATCCTCGTACATTGGCATCCCATCGGCACTCGTCACCCGCCGCAGCAGGTGCGGAGTGATGCGCACGCCGTCGTTGGGAAAGCTGCTGTATGCCGCCACCTGCTGCGCCAGCGTCACCTCCACCGAGCCCAGCGCTACCGGCAGATACGGCGGAATATCCCGCGTGATGCCGAAGCGATGCGCCACGTCAATCACCTTCCTCATCCCCACGCGCTCCGCCAGCCGCAGCGCCGGAATATTCCGCGACTCCGCAAACGCCCTCTCCAGCGTGATATTCCCCAGATAATTCGGCTCGTAGTCGTGCGGCGTGTAGGGCCCGCCCGCCGTCTGGAAGGTCACCGGCGTATCCGCGATCATCTCCCCCGGCGTCGCGCCGTTTTCAATCGCCGCCGTATACACGTACGGCTTGAACGACGATCCCGTCTGCCGCTCCGCCTGCGTCGCGCGATTGAACTGCGACAGGTTGAAGTCCCGCCCGCCTACCATCGCCACAACCTCGCCCGTCGAGTTGTCCACCGCCATCAGTGCCGCCTGCGCGCCGGAGTCCTGCTCCAGCGTCCCCTGCAGCACCGGATCAGTCGGTGCGCTGGTGATCTGCACATACACGATGTCGCCCACCTTGAAGAGCTTCGCCGGATCCTTTTCGCCGGTCCACTCCCAGCCGTCCGGAAGAATCCCCAGCCGCGCGTCGCCGATCTTCACCGTCACCCGCCCGTCCAGCACACCCACCACCATCCCGTGAAAATACGCTCCCTGCCGGATCGGCAAGCTCCAGTCCGGATGCCGGAAGCCCTCCATCGATTCGCCCGCCGCCAGCACATTCAGCAGATGCCCGCGCCATCCATGCCGCCGCTCGTACGCCGCCAGCCCATCCAGCACCGCGCGGTTCGCCGTCTGCTGCAGCGGCATGTCCAGCGTCGTGTACACCTTCAGCCCCGCCTCGTGCACCGTCTCCGTGCCGAACTGCCGCTCCAGCTCGCGCCGCACCTCCTCCACAAACCACGGCGCCACGCTGTTCGGCGGCGGCGCCAGGTGCAGACCCAGCGGCGCGCCCTTCGCCTCGCTCGCCTGCGCTGCCGTGATCGCGCCATCCTCCAGCATCGCGTTGATCACCGTGTTCCGCCGCCGGAACGCGCGATCCGGATTCAGAATCGGCGAGTACGCCACCGGCCCCTTCGGCAAACCGGCCAGCAGCGCAGCCTCCGGCAACGTCAGATTGCGCGCCGGCTTGCTGAAGTAGTAGTTCGCCCCCGCCTCGAACCCGTACACGCCATGCCCCAGATAAATCTGGTTGCCGTAGAGCGTGAAGATCTGCTGCTTGGTAAAGCTGTGCTCGATCTGGATGGAAAGAAACACCTCCTGCAGCTTCCGCCGGAAGGTGCGATCCGGCGACAGAAACAGGTTGCGCGCCAGCTGCATCGTCAGCGTGGACGCGCCCTGCGCCCGTCCGCGCGATGTCAGGTCGTGATACGCCGCCCCCAGCACGCGAAACAGGTTCACGCCCCAGTGGCTCTCAAAGTTCTTGTCCTCGATCGAGATCACCGCCTGCCGCAGCACCGGCGGAAAATCGTCGTACTGCACCACGCTGCGCCGCTCCATGCGCAAACGACCCGAACAACGTGCCATGCACGTCGTACAACTCGGTGGTCGCCAGCGGCCTGTAGCGCTCCAGGTCCGCGATCTGCGGCAGGTCCACCGAGTAGACCAGCGTCAGCCCGCCCAGAGCACCCGCCGCCGCCGCCAGCACCACCAGCAGCAGCAGCGCCACCGAGCCGGCAACCTTCCGCCGGCCATGCGCAGGCGCACTCCAAGGCAGCGGCGGGCGAAACCCTCCGCCCGCACTCTCCCGCGGTCGTGCAGCTTTGATCTTTTCAGTCAATGGCACAAATCAGCGCAGCGCTCGGGCCGAGGATAGCACCTCCCAGCGGTGCAGGCGAAGCTGCCGCAACCTTCCCCAGCCAAGCCGTGAGCCGGCAATGCCGCCTTCACCGCTCGACCCATCGCCGCTACCACATCACAAACGCAATCGACGCCATCGAAGTACAAGTCGCCGTGATAGCTACCATATCGCAAACCGCGGGCATCAGAGCAACAAAGAGCGCTGGTACCAATCGTTCTCTCGCCAAATTCAGCCAGCGCTCGGCATGGAAAGGAACACACATGAGCGTAAAGACCATAGACGAACTTTTGCTGGACGAGCTGAAGGATCTTTATTCCGCGGAAATGCAGATCACCAAAGCCCTGCCGAAGATGGCGAAGGCCGCGACCTCTCAGGAGTTGAGAAGCGCGTTTGAAAGTCACCTTGAGGAGACCGAAGGTCATGTCGACCGCCTCGATAAGATCTTCGATATTCTCGGCAAAAGCCCCAGAGGCAAGACATGCCACGGGATGAAGGGCCTGCTCGAAGAGGGCTCCGAAATGATGCAGGAATTGGAGAAGGGGCCGATCCGGGACGCAGCACTCATCTCTGCCGCGCAACGAGTCGAACACTACGAGATGGCAGGCTATGGATCGGTTCGAGAGTTTGCCGCTCTCCTCGGTCAAAACGAGATAGCTTCCCTGCTCGACAAAACCCTGGAGGAAGAGAAAGCAACCGATGAGAAGCTGACCGGAATTGCAAAGAAGATCAATCCCCAGGCACTCAAATCCAACAAGGCCGCCTAGCGGTTCCTCGTAACAAAACTGCATAAATGAAGAAGGGCTGCCATGTCTGCGCATGACAGCCCTTCGGTTTCTTACCCGCGCCCTAAGCAGCCTTCGCCTTCAAAACATCCAGCGCCTTGTTCAACTGGTCATCCGGCGCCGCCTTCGGGACGCTCGGCACCTTCGGAGGGCTCAGCTTGTTCACCGGCGCAGCCGCTGCCGGCGCACCGCCGTCGTCATCGTCATTCGACGCCACCACCACATTCGGCTGCACCGCGTCGTCCTGGATCTTCTTCCCGTCCGGCGCGGCATACTTCGCCACCGACAGGATCAGCGCCGAGCCATCCGGCAGCTCCAGCGTCTTCTGCACCGAGCCTTCGCCGAAGGTCCGGTCGCCCACCACATCGCCGCGCTTGTTGCCCAGGATCGCCGCCGCCACCAGCTCGCCCGGCCCCGACGTCCCATGATTCACCAGCACCACCAGCGGAACCGCGGTCAGGAACTTCGACTTCTCCGCCGTAAACGTCTGGCTCGGATACTTCTGGCCGCTCAGCGTCGCAATCGTTCCGCTCTGCAGAAAGAAGTTCGCCAGCCGGATGCCCTGCGCCTCATCGCCCACGGCAACGTCGCGCAGATCCAGCAGCACCTTCTTCGTCTCCTTGTTGTCGCCCTTGCCCAGGCCCTTCAGCCGGCTCTCAATCTCGTTCACGCGATCCTTGGTCAGCTCGTTCGGCCGGATGTACAGGATGCTCGCGTTCTCATAAAGCTGATCGCTCAGCGGCGGCACCGGCACACGCTCCGCGTCATCGTCACGTGGTCGGGCTCCGGCTTGCGCGGCCGCACCACGGAGATGGTCACATTCGTCCCCGCCGGCCCTTCCAGCAGCAGCCGGATCATCGCCAGCGACAGCTCGCGCGTGGACTGGTTCCCGATCGCCTCGATCAGGTCGCCGTCTTCAATCTGTTCCTTATCCGCCGGACTGCCCTTCACCACCGAAACCACCGTGGCATACCCGTAGCGCTTCGAGACATTGAGCCCCACCTGCGCCGTGCCTTCGCTCAGGTGCTGCTTGTACAGCTTGTATTCCGCAGGCGTCAGGTAGCTCGAGTCCGCGTCCAGCGATTCCAGCAGGCCATGCAGCGCGCCCACCGTCACGTTGTTCATGTTGGGGTCCACAACGTAGTCGTTCTGGATCTTGTTCAGGACCTCGCTGTACACCTCCATCTCCGAGTAGGCGCCGTCCTTCTGGTCCGCGCGCACATTCGAGCGCAGCCCGCCCCACACCGTAAGCAGGAGAAGAAGTACAGACACCCCGAAGATCGACCGCTGGAAAGACTTGGACATGGACCACCTGTATCTAAAATGATAGCGCAGAGCCCCCAGCCGCCTCCCTACACGTTCCGTGCTATGCGGGAGGCCGGGAAATCCCCCTGATTTAGACGCTGCCCACCCCCCAAACGTGACCGCAAGCCGACCGTCACCGCCCCGCCCGCCGTTGCAAACCAGTTCTTCGCCTCCGGCTGCCGGAATCACTGCAACTTCGCGTACTCGGCTCTAGCCTGCCGCAACACAGGGATGTCAGGGTCGGCGTCTTTCCAGAGGGCGAGGAAATCCTTGTAGGCGGCGAGGGCGCGAGTGCGGGCACGGTCGGCATCCGCTCCTTGCGAGGTCTGCGCCTGCAGGGCATTGGCACGTGCCACGCCCAGATGCGCCAACGCTCCCGTCCAGCAGTTCCAAACGATGCCGCCGTGATCGAGAATCTTCTGAAACTCGGCGGCGGCAGCACTGCCCTGTCCGGCTGCCAGGTAAGCCTCTCCGCGTACATATACCGGATATAGGCATGAAGTGTTGATGAGGAACATAATCTGCCCCAACTCGATCGATGAAGCAGCTTCGAGAGCATTCAGGGCGAAAGTCGGATTCCTTCGGTCCAGTTCCAATTGCGCCTCAATCGCAGGCAGCCAAAGCGACTGCGTTTGCGTGTCCAGCGGGTAGCGTTTCTCTAAGTCTTCTGCCAGGGACTCGGCTCGCGCAGGGTCGCCCGCCATGGCAAACGCAAGCGCTGCTTCGGCCTCGGCTCCCTGACTGCCCGGAGCAAGCTTTAAAGCCTCCGCCGCTGACGCCCGGGCTTCCGAAGCGTTGCCGTAGGCGGCTTCGCGCAAAGCAGCGTTCTCCCGCCATATCGCCCCGCTTTCCTTGTCGCCGGCGCGTATCGCAGAGCGTACAGACTGCTTGGTCAGCTCCCGTGCTTTGTGTAGATGACCGGCGTAAGCCTCAGTGTCGGATGCGAGCGCGAGCCCAACGTTCTCATATTCGGGCTCGCTCCCAAACCACTGTTGCTGTTCGGCCATCGCCGTGGAGTCCGCCCCGAGAAAGGCAAGAGCGTAGAGAGCATTGTGGGCTACCTTGTCATCCGATTGCCGCGCCAGCGCCCCCTGGATGATCGGCCGCGCCTCGTCGAAGCGCTGCAAGGCAAGAACATAGTTGGCGAGATTCGAGTACGAAAATACATAACCCGGTGCGATGGCGAGCGATTGGCGAGTGATCGCCGCGGCTTTCTCATACTGCCCCTGTTGGGCGTACACCCCGCCCAAGGAATCGTACGGCGGTCCATCCCGCGGGTAGCTCTTAATGACCTCCTGAAACGTCTGGGCCGCTTTATCCAGTTCTCCGGTTACGTATGAATAGTAGATAGCGGTGATCGTCAGCTTTTCCCGTTCGCTGGCATGCTCCCGCAATTGGAATGCTTTGGTAATGTACTCGGCGGCCCGCCCTCGCTCGCTTAGAGTCCATTTCGTGCCCACGGCCAGGTATCCCGTGGCGAAATTCGGATCAAGCTCGATTGCATGTTCATAGTGTCCAAGACTGTACGCCTTCAGAGCTTCGAGTGAAGACGTGGTCGCCTCTTCGAGCGGAACATCAAACTTCTTTACCGTAGCCAGCGATTCGCCCAACTCAGTGCGGAGCTGGGATGCCGCGTTACCCAGTGCGTCCAGCACCTTCTCCTTCGACGACGCCGTCACCTGCTCCTCGGCCAGCGTGTCTCCGCTCTGGCAATTCACCGCCTTCAACTCCAGCACATATTCACTGCCCAGGCTGGCAATCGACCCGGCGACGTAAGCCTTGCTGTCCGCGCGCTGGCAAAGCTCGCGGGCTACCTCGGGCGTGAGTTTCGTGCTGGCCGGACGGGTCATCAGTTGCAGGCTCCTGGCAACTTCGCTGTCGGAAAGAACGTTCAGGAAAGGCGATTGCCGCAGGGAGACGTCGAGCGCCGTCTTCAGCGTGTCGTCGAAGATTGCATCGCCCGTGCTGTTGCCAAAATTCGCGAGAACGATGGTGTCCTTCTCGGCCAGGCGGTGTGTAGTTTGGCGTGAGCGGTAGTAGAACGCTCCCGCAATTGTTACCGCGACGAGTACCACGGCGGGAACAAGAATTCTCCAGGCTTTCCTGTACGCGAGAGGATGCTCTGCGATTTCCGCGGCGCTTGATGACGGGGAACGGGCAAGCGCAAGGGAGGCCGAGTAGCCCGATTCCGCGTCAGGAATCTCCAATCCGGCCTTGACCCGAAACCCGTCCTCAGCGAGTGCGGCGCCTGCATTGCCCTCTCCCATCGAAAGCGCCGCAGATGCTGGCCCCGAAGTCGGCGCCGGCGAGATCGGCCGCGCCTCCCGCACAACCACCGTCATCGGAGCGATAAAGCGATAGCCCCGCTTGGGAAGAGTCTCGATATAAAGCGGCATATCGGCGGAGTCGCCCAGCGCATCACGCAGCTTCATTACCGCCGTGTTCAGGCTGTGATCGAAGTCGACAAAGGTATCGGAAGGCCACAGCACGCCGCGCAATGATTCGCGGGTAACGATCTCGCCAGAATGCTCGAGAAGAAATACCAGGATGCGGAAGGATTGCTCGCGCATCTTGACCGGCTTGCCGCCGCGGCGCAATTCCTCGTCAGCCGCGTCCACTTCAAAGAGCCCGAAACGCCAAACACGCGTCGAATTCGCGGGCCTCTCCACAGACTCACTCCTCTTCGCTTGTCACGCCCAACACCTCTGCACTGACAACGATCCAATATGTCCTGAAGCATACCCCTAACTAACTCATTCCGGAATCAACAACTTCGCTGACGATACGCGATTGCTCCCCGAATTACCTCCAGTGCATGGCAAGAACCGCGGCAGGGGCGCAGGTTACGGAGCATGACAGCGGGGCCGGGATTCCGGCGGCCGCCATTCAAATAGGAGGATCCACATGACACGTCGCCCCGCAATCCTCAGCCATCTGCTTTTCAGCCTTCCTCTCGCCGCCGGTCTGCTCGTCTCGGCCATCCCCGCTTCCGCTCAGACCAGCCTCACAGTCGACATCCCCTTTGCATTCTCCGCGAACAACCAGCTGCTGCCGGCAGGTTCCTACTGGATTCAACGGCAGTCGGAATATTTCTTGTCGATCCGCAACGTCAAGACCGCAAGCACCGTAGTCGTGATGATCTATCCGGAAAAGGGAGGCGCTCTTGAGAGTCACAGCCGTCTCGTCTTCGCCCGCGAGGGAAACCACTCCTATCTGACTCAGGTCTGGACGCCTGATTCAAACAGGTATAGCAAGCTGACTGTGCGGCACCGGCACGACGAGGAGCTGCGCGCGCAGATCCATCCGGAGCCTTCAACCATCGAAGTCGCTGCAAAATAACCGAAGCGGCATAGCCCAACCGAACCCCCACCCTGCGCAACCCGTAGGGTGGGGCCCGCAAGGGGGCCTGCATCTCGCTTCCTGCGATGCGGGAAAAGGAAGCCACATTACCGTCGAATCCGCATCACGCAGAAATCTGCCAATTCACCGTATGCAACTCGCTACACTGGAAATAGAGAGTCGAAACTGGCCGGAAATCCGGGCACCCATCCGGAGCAAAGAGGAAGGCGCCGGAGACACAATGTCGGCCGACGGCTCCCGTAACTCCTTCTATTGAGACGACTTTACCAGTAACCCCTGTGAATCGAGAGATTTACGACCGGAAGCCCTGTTTGCCTTCGCACGTCCCTACTCTCTTCCGGACGACCTCACCCGTAAACCTGATGAAGAATTTGGCCACCGGGAGACCACCTAAACCCAAGCAACGGAGTGGCTTAGACGACGGCCTCTCGTCACGGGAGGGGGAAAGGGCCAGCAAACCAGTTAACGAGCCGGCAGGAAGCGCGACTCGGGAAAGCTGGTCATCCGGATCCGCGCCGTGTCCACCGCTTCGTACCACTCGATCGATGCCTTGCGAAACCAGCCATACGACGGCGGCCAGGGAGCCGCATGCATCCGCCACGAAATCGGAAAGTGCGCAAAGATCAGGCTCGCGCGAGGCAGGTGGCTATGCGAACTGACTACCTCAGCCGAGTGCCAGCCATGCGCCTGCATCATCTGGACCGAGTAGTACGCGTTCTGGATCGTGTCATGCGCCTGTCCCTCTTCGAGGATCGCGCCCGCCGGAACGCCCTCGGACTCCGCCAGCGTCGCCATCACGTGGGCTTCGACGTACTGGTTGTGCGCCGCCCCGCCGGTCATGATGAGCCGCGGCGCCACCCCGGCCCGGTACTCGCGCACGCCCTCCAGCACCCGCTCCCGCATCTCCGGACGAGGCGTGCCATCCGGAAAGGCCGGGTACCCCAACACGATCAACGTATCGAAGTGGGTGGCGCCAGTGTTCGACAACGGCAGTGTGCGATCGATGAAGAAGACAGCGCCGACATACAAGAGGCCGCACACCACAACAAGAAGCACCAACCGGCGAAGCCAGATCATGCAGTAAAGATTCCTTCTGAGCGACTACAAATTGTTTTGGTGGCGGTGGACAGAATCGAACTGTCGACCTACGGGTTATGAGTCCGTCGCTCTAACCATCTGAGCTACACCGCCTGAAGGAGGCCGGAAGACGCAGCAGAACGCCGCCGAGGCCAAGTTCAATCTTATGGAAGCCTCTCCGGCGCGTCAATGAACTCTGCCAACGGAGGTTTCGATTTATGCTGCTGGTCAGAAATGAACGTCCGATGAGACCGAAGCTCAATCAGTTTACGCAGCACCGTGAGCGCGACACACTCAGCGCACAGCAGATTCGCAGCCTCAGTCATAGGATCGATTGCGGGCTCAGGCAACTCGATATCGGCCAGGGCGTCTCTGCAGGAAAGGCATGGCAGCAGATACGGGTCCGCCGGATGCATGCCGGGCGCGCATAGATTCTGGATGAATGGCAACAGTCAACTTCTCAAGGCGGAGCAATTGGACAGACGAAACTTTCTAGCCGGGGCTGGGGCCCTCGCAGCGAGCACTCAACTAGGCAGGCGGCTGGAAGCGGAAAAGCTAGGGGTTGGTGAGAGCTCGTGCCAAGTCGCCGCCTATTACTTCGGCAACTATCATCAAGATGAACGCAACATCAAGGCTCATGGGCCAGGGTGGACAGAATGGAACCTGGTCAAGTCAGCGATGCCACGCTTCCCCGCACACCGGCAACCCCGGATACCGCTTTGGGGATATGAAGATGAATCAGACCCAAAAGTCTTCGAGAAGAAGATTGCTGTCGCTTCTGCCAGCAAAATCAATGCTTTCATCTTCGATTGGTACTGGTACAAAGATGGATCCTTTTTGGAATCGGTCTTGACCGACGGTTACCTTCGAGCATCGAATTGCAAAGATCTCAAATTCGGTGTCATGTGGGCCAACCATGACTGGTTCGATATCCACCCAGCCAAGTTGGCGGGGAAACCGACACTGCAGTTCGCGGGAGCTATAGGACCTGAGCCCTTTGAGGCTATGGTCGATCGCCTCCTTCAACTGTTTCAGCATCCCGCCTATTTGCTTATTGATGGTTGCCCTTACTTTTCCATTTACGAACTGTACAGGTTTGTCCAAGGCTTCGGCGGCGTGGAACAGGCGGCGCTTGCATTGGAAAAAATGAGAGGAAAGGCGCGCGCATTGGGATTCCCGAATCTACATGTGAATGCCGTCACATGGGGAGTGAAACTCCTGCCCGGCCAGAGCGATGTCCGCAACCTTCCTGAACTTCTCGATCGGTTACACATAGACAGCACTACTTCTTATGTCTGGATTCATCACACGATGTTTTCCAAGACATTTACGACGGAATATCGTGACATTCAGAATCAGTACGAGATCTATCGAGCCACGGCTGCGAAAAGATTGGGAAGACAATATTTTCCAAATGTAACAGTAGGATGGGACTCGACACCGCGCGCATGTCAGACGGACAACTACAGGGTAGGCGATTATCCGTTTACGTCAGTCGTGGTGAACAGCACTCCTGAGGCGTTCAAGGCGGCATTAGAGTCGGCCAGGTCCTTTGCTGTCGCAAACCTCCCGCCCAGCAAGAGAATGATCACTCTCAATTCTTGGAACGAGTGGACGGAAGGAAGCTATCTGGAACCAGACACGGTCAATGGCTTGGCTTACCTTGATGCTGTGCGTGAAGTGTTTTAGAGGACTCTAGACTAGGCAGTTAGTGCTTCACCACCGATAGCACCACAGCCGACGGATACTCCGCGGAGTGATGAATCTCCGTGTGCGCAACCTTGCCCACCGTCTCGTCGTAGTTGTTGCCGCCGGTGTTCATGTTGCGGTCGAAGCGCGGGAAGTTGCTGCCCGACACCTCGATGCGGATGCGATGTCCCGGCCCAAAGTAGTTGCTCGTGTTCATCGGTCCCAGCTCCACTTTGTAGACCTTGCCCGGCTCGATCCACACCGGCGCGTGATTGTAGCCATCGCGCCAGCGCAGCCGTTGGATCGTCTCGTCAATGTTGTACGCCGTCCCGTCCGGCTGTACATCGATCAGCTTCACCGTCACGTCCGTATCCTTCACGTCGCTCGATACATAGAGCGTCGCGTCGATCGGCCCGTCCACTTCGACGCCCTCCTTCAGCGGTTCGGAGGAATAGACCAGGATGTCCGGCCGCTCCTCCATCTTGCGCTGGTCCAGCGCTCCGCCATTGCCGGGAATCGCATCGCCGGTGCAGCACACGTTGCCGCCATACGACGGCACCGGATGCAGCGGGTCGTAAGTGAACGTGTCTGGCTGATCCAGACGACCCGCCTTCGTCAGATCGGCTATCAGTGCTCCATCGCCGTGCAGCGTCGGCGCATTGCCCTCGCTCGTCAGGTAGAGCTTCATCGGCTTCGCGCCCTCCGGGGGCCAGGTGTCGGCGCTCTGCCACTTGTTCAATCCCATGGTGTAGTACTGCACGCGCGGCGTCTTCTTCAAAATGCCGTTGTCCTCGCCCTTCAGAAAGCGGTCAAACCAGCCATAAGTCAACGCATCGTAGTCCAGCCGCGCATCGCCCATATCGCGCTCGCCGACCACGGTATGCTCGCTGGCGCGCTTGTACTGGCAATGCAGCGTCGGCGCGATGACTGCATATTGCTCGTTCGCCACTTCGCCCCTCGCGGTCGAGCGCACAAAGTTGTAAGCCGCCAGGTTCGGCCCGGTGGAAACGTCGTACCACGTCATCAGCCACAGCCCGGGCACGTTGATCTTTTCCGAATCGTTCCACAGTCCGCCCTTCAACCACGCAGGATCGTTCGGCGTCCGCTGGATCATGCGTCCCCCAGTCGGCACCGGCATCGCATCGGCATAGATGCCCTTCGGCCCGCCCACCGCCTTCAGGATGTCCTCCTCCGGCAGATGCGCCAGCGCCTTCGCCCAGTCCACCGGCGGCATCTGCGGCGCAAGATCAAACATCTTCGAAGCCTCAATCAACTGCTGCTGAGTCGCGTTGCGCGGAAACATCGGCCGCACCTGGTTCTGCTCGCCATAGATCCATGCTGCAAACAGCATCTGGAACGCGCCGCCGCGATACCAGTTGCCCTGCTCGTACCACTTCCCTACCCGTCCTACGCCCGCGCCGAAGCTCTCCGGAATAAACGCTGCGAGTGCTTTATTACCCCGTGCCGCCACCGCCAGTTGCCACTCCGCCGTCGACGAGCAGCCAATCAGCCCCACCTTCCCGTTCGACCACGGCTGCGCGGACATCCAGTTCAGTTCATCGTCGGAGTCCGTCAGCGGCGCGCCAAGAATCTCGTAGTTGCCTTCGGAGAAGAAGTGGCCGCGCTCGTTCATCTCAATCAACACGTAGCCGCGTTTCACGGCGTCGAGCTCGCTCGACATATCGTTCGGCGCACCCAGCCGGACATCCCAGTAGTTGAAGTTGTAAGGAGTGCGGCTGAAGATGATGGGATATTTCTTCGAAGTATCCTTCGGCCGGTAAATGTCCGCCGCCATGCGCTTGCCATCGCGCATCGGCAGCATCACCTTGCGATCGATGATGGCCACAGACTCCAGCTCCTGCTCGATTGCGGTGCGCTTCTCAATCAACTTCTCGCGCTCTTCCGGCGTCAGGTTCTGTCGACGCTGCGCGGTGCTGGACAACGGGAGAAGACAAGTCACAAGCAATACAGCCGCAGGCAGCAGACGGGTAAAACGCATTCAGTCGGGCTCCGATGACAAGGATGAGGAGAAGCATACCTCCTGCCTGCTGCCTTGCGGGAATGGACCAGCCAGCAGAAGATGAACGAGACCTGCGAACAGCAGGTTGCTTGCAAAGGAACCCGCTCATGTCCGTAGTTCACACTCTGGCCGTCATCCCGGCGCGCCTCGCTTCCACCCGATCTACCACGCAAGGTGCTTCGCGATATCGCCGGCAAGCCGATGCTGCAGTGGATTGTGGAAGCGGCACTCGCGGCGCCGCGCCTGGATCGCGTAGTCATTGCAACAGACTCTGACGAGGTGATCGCGCTGGCCGCACAGCATGGCTGGGACGCGATGATGACTTCGCCTGATCTGCAAAGCGGCTCGGATCGCGTCCATGCGGTGTCACAGAAGATCGTCTCGGAGATCGTCGTCAACATCCAGGGTGACGAGCCAATGCTGCGCCCCGCGCACATCGATGCGCTGCTCGCGCCCTTCGACCGGCCGGAGATCGACGCACAGGTCACGACTCTGTGGACACCCTGCACACTGGAGGAGATTGCCGACCCCAATGCGGTGAAGGTCGTACTCGCGGACGACGGACGTGCGCTCTATTTTTCGCGCGCGACGATTCCCTTCGACCGCGATCGCGCCGGCGGCATTATCTACCGCAAGCATCTCGGCCTCTACGCCTATCGCCGCGGCGCGCTCGAGCGCTTCGCCAGGTTGCCGCCGCATCCGCTCGAGATAGCCGAGCGTCTGGAACAGCTTCGCCTGCTCGCGCACAACATCCCGATCTATGTAGAGCAGACGCCCCACACCACCATCGGCGTGGACACGGAGGCCGATCTGGATCGCGTTGCCGCGATCCTGGCCGCACGATGAAAAATGGAGGCCATTGGACGATTCCCACATATGCCGTCCAGATATGCCGTAAGGTACGTGCATGCCCATTCACACAATCGAAGGTGTCACCCCTGAAGTTCTGACCAAAGGCCTGGGCGAACTGAGAGATGCTGGTTTCACCGTGGACGGGAATCGTGTCTCCGGCATGGGCGTAGAAGCCACTTACGGCCTAGCTGCCGACGTGCTGACCGTCAACGTGGAGAAGGCTCCTGCGTTCCTGGGCAGCATGGTGGAGCAGCAACTGCGGTCATTCTTCAGCTAGAGGAAATTGCCGAAAGCTGCGAACCCATCGCTGCGGTCGCCCTGTAAACTAAAAAACATGAGCGCCGCCGCCACCCTGACCAACGCCAAGCAGTCCAGCGCCTCTCCTTCCACTGCGCCAAAGTTGTCCGAACGCATCGGCCGTATCGAAGTCTCCGCCACTATGGCCGTCACCGCCGCCGCGGCCAAGCTGCGCGCCGAGGGCGCAAAACTGGTCGATTTCGGCGCCGGCGAGCCCCATTTCGCCACGCCGCGCCACATCAAGGACGCGGCCATCGCCGCCATTGAAGCCAACTTCTCTCGCTACACCGTGGTCTCTGGCATCGCCGAGGTTCGTAAGGCCATCGTGGAGCGCCACGCCTGCGACTTCGGCACCAACTACACCCCTGAGGAAGCGGTCTTCACCACCGGCGGCAAGCTCGCGCTCTTCAATGCCATCGAGGTGCTTGTTGACCATGGCGACGAGGTCATCCTGCCCGTGCCCTACTGGGTCTCCTACAAGGACATCATCCAGTACGCCGGCGGCAAGCCCGTCTACGTTGAGACCGCCGAGAGCGAAAATTTCCGCGTCACTGCCGAAGCGATCGAGCGTGCCATCACGCCTCGCACGAAAGCCATTATCCTCAACTCGCCCTCCAATCCATCGGGCGCTGTCATCCCCCGCGCCGATCTCGAGCGCATCGTGCGGCTCGCACACAGCCGCGGCATCTACCTGATGCTCGACGAGTGTTATGCCTATCTGATCTTCAACGAGGCGCCTTTTTCCGGCGCATCGGTCCCGGAGGCGAAGGAGCACGTCATCGTTCTCGGCTCGCTCTCCAAAACCTATGCCATGACCGGTTGGCGCGCTGGCTTTGCGCTCGGGCCAAAGCCCATCATCTCCGCGATGAGCAAGCTGCAGTCGCAGTCCACTTCGTCGACGGCGGCTATGGTGCAGAAGGCCGCCATTGCGGCGCTGACCGGTTCGCAGGAGTGCGTCTGCGAGATGCGCGCGGACTACATTCGCCTGCGCGACACTCATCGTTGCCGGCCTGCGCAGCATCCCCGGCCTGACCTGCACCATGCCGGAAGGCGCCTTCTATGCCTATCCGAATGTCTCCGGACTGCTGAAGAAGTCCGGCATTGCCACACCGGCCGAACTGACCACGCGCCTGCTGCACGAGGCGGGCATCGTCGTCGTGCCGGGTGAGGCCTTCGGCACCCACGAGCACATCCGCTTCTCCTACGCTGTCTCGCACAAGGACGTCGAAGAAGGCCTCGAGCGCGCTGCGAGCATTCGTCGCAAAGTTATAATTTCGCGCGAAGTACAAAAGGCCAGCGCTGCCCGGGCGCTGGCCTTTTCTTTGCTGAAAAGATCGCTCAGGTGCGCTGCCGGCCACCCATCAAGCCACGCGACAAGGTGATTGGCACGAACGCGATCATCATGCCAATCGCCACCCAGCCCAGGTGCAGCCGCATCGCGATCTTCCGCCCATCCTGCTCACAGCGGGCTGGAAGCGCGCGGCGGTCGCCGAAGAAGCCGCATGAGAGGCCAGTTGCACCGCGCCGATGGACGCCAGCATCAGCAACGTGGCGCAGACGGCCACTGCCAGCACTGCCATGCAGATGCCGGGCACCGCTCGGCGCCACGGAAATCGTATCGGCCCCAGCGCCGCCGCGGCAGCCGCTTCCTCGCGCACACGCTCCATTACGGAAGCCGCAAAGCCGGAGGATGGCTCGATGCTCTCCGCGTGAGCGGCGCGAGTGTGCGGCGGTCCAAAGCTTCGCGCAAGCATGCGGTCCAACTCGTCGTCCTGGTCCATGTCCTGTTCCATATCCGGCATCACATCACTCCTTCCGGCGTCAGCGCCAGCAATCGCGGCAACTTCGAGCGCAAGAGCTCTCTTCCGCGATGGAGCCGCGCCTTCACCGTGCCCACCGGCAATCCCAGGCTCTGCGCCGCGGCGGGAACGTCCATCTCGTGAAAGTAGAACAGCAGCATGGCCTCACGATACTTCGGCGGCAGCGCCAGCACCGCCCTCCGCACAGCAAGATCACGGTCCCGCAACTCGTGAGCCTCGATGATCGAAGTTGGATCGCTCGGCTCCGGCGCCTCATCGAGGGATACAGTCCGCTGCGGGATACGGCGGAGTTCGCTGCGGTAGAGGTTTGTAGCCAGCGCGAAGAGCCATGTGGAAAATGCAGCGTCGCCGCGAAAGCCATCCAGTCCGCGATAGGCGCGCAGAAACGCCTCCTGCGCCATCTCCTCGGCGCGGCCGCGATCGCCGCAGAAGCGATACGCCAGATTGATCAGCGGCGTCTGCCAGCGGCGCACGATCCCCGCAAACCCCTCAACATCGCCGGCCCGCACACGTGCCACATCCGCACGGTCCGCCGCTGCTTTGCCGAGCTCTGCGTCCATGGCGCTGATTATCCCTCTGAAACGGTACGACCAAAGCACAGGAGCGGCGGTTGCATTTTCTTTTTTCGGATCTCTTGAAGAAAACGCAACCGCCACGCAGCCCTCCCGGTCATACCGGTTGCAAGCAGTCAGTTGTCAGCCAGGAGATCGTTATGGACTACGCCAAGCCAGAAGTTATGGTCTTTGTCTTTCTCGCCGTCGCCGCGATCGCACTCTACTCCTATCTCTCGATCAATTCCTACGTCAACGGACGCCGGAAAGAGCGCGAAGCCTACTACAAGAATGAGACGGTGCGCCGCCTGACAGAGAGCCAGGGTGCCGGAGCGGATGCCGCCATCGCACTGTTGCGTGAAGAAGATCGCCTGCAGGGACTCCGGCGCCTCGAAGGCATCAAGCTGGGCGGACTCATCACCACCGCCGTGGGAATCGGCTTGATGATCTTTCTTGGCATCGCAAATGACGACAATCATCTCATCGGCGTTGCGATTGGTATCGTACCCCTGATGGTCGGGATTGCCCTGCTCATCTACGCCTATCGCCTTGCACCAAAACAGCAGCAGCAGCAATAGGCCAATTTCCAGCCGTTGCTCCCGATCCGCAGACGGTTGCTCTGCCGTCCGTTACCATAAACGGAATGTCTACTCATCCCGAGTTCCGTCCCATCATCCTGGCCGGGGGCAGTGGTACCCGCTTCTGGCCCCGCAGTCGAAAGGCTCGGGCCAAGCAGGTGCTCGCCCTCGATGGCGAGCGGACGATGATCCAGCGCACCCTCGATCGGCTGCTCCCGCTCTCTCCGGCGCAAAATGCATGGGTCATCACCAATGACCTGCTGTCGTCTACGATCTGCATCCAGTTGGATGAAGTTCCCGCCGAGCAAGTGCTGTGCGAGCCCGCGGCGCGCAACACGGCTCCGGCCGCGGGCTGGCCGCATTCCTGCTGGAAAAAACCTCGCCCGATGCGGTGTTGGGCATCTTTCCCGCCGACCATGTCATCGGCAACGAGCCGCGATTCCTGACTACGTTGCGTCGGGGCATTGCGCTGGCCGGTGCCGGCGAAAATATCGTCGTGCTCGGCGTTGTACCGACGCGTGCTGAAACCGGCTACGGTTACATTGAGACGGGCAGCACCCTCGAACCGCGGTGTGCAGGGCGTCCGCCGCTTTACCGAAAAGCCGAATCAGGAGAAGGCTGAGGAATTCGTGGCCGCCGGCAACTATTACTGGAACAGCGGAATCTTCCTGTGGAGCGCGCGCACCCTGGCCAACGCAATGCGCGAGCATCTGCCTGAGACGACGCCGCTGCTCGAAAAAATTACCGCCGCCTACGGAACAGCTGACTTTGCCGAGGTGTTTGCCGAGCTGTATCCCCAATGCGAGAACATCTCGATTGACTACGCAGTGCTCGAGCCGCGCTCTGCAAAAGGCGAACACCGCTCCAACCTCTTCTGTCTGCCTGCCGACTTTGGATGGAATGACCTCGGCTCCTGGGCCGCACTCTACGAGCATCAGCTTGCCCTGCAGCCCGATGCGACGGCGGCCAATATCGTCGAGACTGCCGGACGCCCTCGTCATCGACGCGCATGGCAATTACGTTTACAGTTCAGACAAGTTTGTTGCGCTTCTTGGCGTAAAAGACCTGGTCGTGGTCGATACGGGCGACGCCCTGCTCATCACCTCGCGCAGCCACTCGCAGGATGTGGGCAAGGTGGTGAAGCAGCTGGTGGCGCAGGGCAAGACTGGACTCGTCTGAGTCGTTCATCAGTCGCGTGATGCGTTCCTTTCGTAAAATCGATCTCAGCATGACTACTTCATCCATCAAATTTGGCACGGACGGATGGCGCGGCGTGATTGCCGATGACTTCACCTTCGCCAATGTCCGCGTCGCGGCTGCAGCCATCGCCAACTACGTTCTGGCCACGAGGATGCCGGTAAAGGTATCTGCATCGGTTACGATACCCGGTTCGGCTCTCCTGCCTTTGCCCGTACCGTCGCCCAGGTGATCGCTTCCGCCGGCATCCCGGTGCGCCTTGCTGCCGCGGTAACACCAACACCCGCCCTCTCCTACGCTGTGCGCGAATCGCAGGCCGCGGGCGGGATCATGATCACCTCAAGCCATAATCCGTATCAATGGAATGGCGTGAAATATAAAGCAGGCTATGGAGGCTCGGGATCGCCATCCATCATGGCGAAGATCGAGAGCTCCTTGGGCAGCCGCTCCGACAGGCGGCACACTCGGCTTCGATCGTCGAAGAGGACTTCACCGCTCCCTACGTCGCAGCCATCTCGCGCTTTGCCGATCTCGAAGCCATCGCCCAGTCCGGCCAGCGCTTCGCCATAGACGCGATGTATGGCGCCGGTGCCGGAGTCCTCGCGGGATCTTTCGCCCGCTCGGCATCCGCTTCGTGGAGATTCGCGCCAATCACGATCCGCTCTTTCCCGGAATCAACCCGGAGCCGATCGAACCGCATGTTCGCGCGCTGCAGGACACAGTCGTTGCAGAGAAATGCCAGGCTGGACTGGTGACAGACGGCGATGCCGACCGGCTGGGCGCGGTCGATGAGCACGGCAATTTCGTCGATCCGCACAAAATTTTCTCCGTCCTGCTGCGCTGGCTGCTGGAGCGCAAAGGCTGGACCGGCGGCGTGACACGCGCCTTCAACACCACCAAGATGCTTGACCGTATCGCTGCCAAACACAATCAGCCGCTCTACGAGCACGGCATCGGCTTCAAGTACGTCTGCGACCTCATGCTGGAGCACGACATTCTCATCGGTGGCGAGGAGTCCGGCGGAATCGGCATCAAGCGCCATCTGCCGGAGCGCGATGGCCTGCTCAACTGCCTGCTGCTTGCCAATGTGATGGCTGATGAGAAGAAGACGCTTGGCCAGCTCGTCGCGGATTTGCAAAAGGAGTTTGGCGAGCACCATTACGGCCGCATCGATCTTCATATTCCTGATGCGATCAAGAACGCAGCGATCGCCCGCGCGCGAACCATCCAGCCCGGTGCAGCCGACTTCGCCGGCATGCCGGTTCTCCGCGTCGAGACTCTCGATGGCATCAAGTTCTTCCTCGACAATCCCGAAGCGAAGTCGAAGCCCAACGCGGCCGAGACCTGGCTGCTCCTGCGTGCCTCCGGAACAGAGCCATTGATGCGCATTTACTCCGAGTCGGTGTCGAGAGAATCAGTGAATACGTTGCTCGAGTCTGCACGCGCGTTTGCTCTCGCAAGCGCGTGAGGTCCCCTATCCGCCGAGGTTGAAGATGACCCGCACCATCGTCTCTACCTCGACCGGCTCGCCGTTTAGCAAGTAGGGCCGATAGCGCCAGGTGCGCACGGCCTCCGCTGCGGCCGGCGCCAGCATGGGTGGTCCGCTCACGACCCGCAGGTTTTCAATCACGCCGGTCTTCGAAATGGTGGCCGCAAGAAAAACAGTGCCCTGAATGCGCGCCGCAACGGCAATCGTCGGATATCGCGGCTCCGCCCCGCTCAGCTTGCGGCCCTCCATCACGCCCGACGAGATGACGGGTTTCCTCGCAGGCGTCACGCGAACGTGCGGTAGCGTAGCAGTGCCGATCGAATCTGGCAGCGCGTTGAATAGACCTTTGCTGTCTCTTGCTAACGGATTGATGCCTGTGCCAATCGCCGGAGGTGGCTCCTGATCGACGGTCGCGATGCTATCAGGGATGTGGCTAGGCGCTGCGAATGCGTTCGACGAGGAGCCGTGGCGCGCGGCGCCACACTCACGACGCGGGCTATAGGAGGCGCAGTAGGCGGCGCCGGAGCCGCCAGCAGCATGCGGAGTGTCTGTTTCGGCAAGGATGCGGGATGCAGCAGAGGCAACAACACCAGGATGCTCACGATGCAGCCGTTGCAAATTGCGGCGACACCAGAAAACCAGCCGCGGTGTGTTCTGATCCTTCCGCACGACTCCATCAACGCATCTTCGAACATGGCGCGCCTCGTGTCTGCGCACGTTGCACAACGCTGCAGACACGCCTATAGACACGCGATGCCGGAAACTTGTTCCCACTATTTCGCCAGCTCTGCCTCGATACGCTGCGTCAGCTTTGCGTCTTCCGGCTCGACATCCGGCGCAAAGCGCGCCACCGGCGTACCCGTCCTGTCCACCAGGAATTTCTCGAAATTCCACAGCACCTCGGGCTCCTCAGTCGGTGTCACGCCAAACTCGATCAGGTGCTGACGCAAATCATTTGTACTGGTGGTTGGCTTCGGCTGTGCCTTGATCAGTGACGCATAAAGCGGATGCTTCGTCGGTCCGACAACCGTGATCTTTTCGAAGATCGGAAACTTGACGCCGAAATTCGTGGTGCAGAACTGCGCAATCTCCGCATTCGTTCCCGGCTCCTGCTCTGCAAAATCATTCGCGGGAAAGCCCAATACCGCGAAGCCGCGGTTGCTGAAGCGTGCAGACAATCTCTCCAAACCCTCATATTGCGGCGTAAAACCGCACTTCGATGCCACATTCACAATCAGCAGCACCTTGCCGCGATAGTCGGCGAGCGAAGCTTCCTTACCATCGATCCGCTTCAAGGGAAAATTCTCAATCGTTGTGCTCATCACCATCTCCTTTCCTGCAGTATATGAAGGATGTGGTCCGGCCCTGAAATGCAAAAGGGACGTGGCCCAGGCCACGCCCCTTCATTACATATACCGTCTAGCAATACCGATCCAGCCTTACTTCATACCGTCCAGAATGGATCCCACCAGGCCACCAACCACACCAGCCTGCGTCGTCTCCACACGCCGTTCCGTCGGCATGTACTCCTGCAGCTTGTGCGCCAGCTTCGCGATCGGCAGTGTTTGCAGCCAGACGCGACCGGGACCAGTGAGCGCTGCGAGGAAGATCCCGTCGCCGCCAAAGATCATGTTGCGGATGCCCGGAACGCGCATGATCTGGAAATTCACCCCTGCGTCGAATGCTCCAACATGCCCGGGATGCACGCGCAGCAACTCCCCCGGCTGCAGGTCCTTCACAATCAATTCGCCGGAGAGTTCCAGCCACGCCATCCCCGCTCCGCTGATTCGTTGCAGCAGGAATCCGTCGCCGCCGAAGATGCCTGCTCCCAGCGACTGCTGGAATCCCACGCCAAGCTGAATCCCGGCCGTTGCGCACAGGAAGCCGTGACGATGAATGAAGTACTCACGCCCATTCGCCACCTCGACGGGCACGATATGGCCCGGCACCTTGGTGGCAAAAGCAATTTCGCCCGGCGCTCCCACCGCGCGGTACTCTGTCATGAAGAGCGTACCCCCGCCGGCGACGCGCTTGAACGCCCCAAACAACCCGCCGCCTCCGCCCATCTGCGTATGCGTCATCATCTGGATCGACGCCGACATCCAGGAGAGCTCTCCCGCCTCGGAAATGATGGCGTCATTGTGATCCAGCAGAAACTCCAGCACCGGCATTGTGGTGCCCGTTATCCGGCTTTGCATTTCTCATCCTCCCGGCGCCTGGCGCGCCTCGCGGCCCAGACGCCAGCATACACATACGAGCGAAATCGCTCATAGTTCCCTGGTGTTCGTCCCAGGCGTTGTGCACTTCACAAATAGTGAGGCCGGCCGCCCATTCGTTGCGCACGCCAGGGAGTTTTTGATTGCCGCCCCGAAAGCGACCTGTTGACAGACAACAGGGATACGGGACTATATTCCTGTTGAGCTTCAACAGGAGCAGAAGTGACAGACAAGCTAGACAAGGTAAATAAGGAAGATACGGTAGACAAGGCCGATCTACTTCAAGGCACGCTCGATACCCTCGTGCTCAAGACCCTGGCGTCCATGGGTTCGCTGCATGGTTATGGCCTCGCTCGCCGCATTGAGCAGGTAAGCGGCAACACGCTCGCGCTCAATCAGGGCACCATTTACCCTGCCCTGCTGCGCCTCGAACAGCGCGGATGGATTCGCTCCGACTGGGGCAAGTCGGAAAACAATCGCCGCGCCCGCTTCTACGCCATCACGCGCCAGGGGCAACGGCAACTCGTCCGTGCCACGGAAGGCTGGCAGCGCATCGCCGCCATCATGGGACGCTTCTTCGAACCGCAACCATAATCTTCGGAAAACTTCTCATGCCGCTTCGCATCCTCCTCGCGCGCCTCTTCAGCAGACGGCACCGCCGCTCCGAAACCGACATCGAGGATGAATTCGCAGCGCATCTCGATATGGCCGCTGCGGAACTCCGCGCTCAAGGCATGAGCGCTGAAGCCGCCGAACGGGAGGCGCGCCTGCGCTTCGGCGGTGTTACGCAGACCGTGAGAAAGCTATCGTGAGCAATCACGTCCGCCGCTGATCGACAGCATCGCTGCCGATCTCCGCTACGCCGCGCGCCAGCTTCGCCGCAATCCAGGATTCGCGATCGTCGCCATCGTCACTCTCGCTCTCGGCATTGGCGCCACGACGGCGATCTATAGCCTCGTCCAGGCGGTTCTCCTGCGTTCACTGCCCTACGGCCACGCGGATCGCCTCGTTTATCTCTACACGCCAATCGCGAGCTTCCATCTTCCCGTCGAGATGTTCACCCTCAGCAACGCGGACTTCTTCGATATACGTCGGCTGAATCATTCATTCGCGTCGATGACGCTCTTCGGGCAGAAGACTGAAAATCTTGCGACCTCTGATAGTGTCCAGCGAGTTGAGTCGGCAACCGTGGACGCCAGCTTCTTCTCCACTCTGGAGGTTGCCGCGACCCTTGGCCGCGTCATCACTGCTGAAGACAACCAGCCCGGTCGCCAACACGTTGCGGTCATCAGTCATGCACTCTGGAAATCTCTCTTCGCGGAACGTCCGGATGTCCTCGGTCGTTCGATATCCCTGGACGGGAGTTCCTACCGCATCGTCGGCGTCATGCCGCCCGACTTCACCTATCCTTCACCCACGGAACTCCCCTACAGCAATGGCAGCGATAAAACAGATGTCTGGATGCCGCTCGCGCTGACCCCGAAGGAAGCTGCGGAACGCGATAACGACAGCCTGAACACCATCGCGCGTCTCAAACCGGGCGTCTCTCACGAGGCGGCATTGAGCGAGATGAGCGCCATCATGCAACACCTCGACACGTTGCATAGCGCGGAGATGCGAGGCTGGGGAGCTGCAATCGGGGCTTTCGCGATTCCATCGTCGGCCCGGTTCAGCCGCTCTTGTGGCTGCTCCTTGGTGCGGTCTCCTGCGTGCTGCTCGTCGCCTGCGGCAATACAGCAAATTTGTTGCTGGCTCGCTCAGCTGCTCGCGGCCATGAGTTTGGCGTACGGGCTACGCTGGGTGCCGGGCGCCTCCGGATGATGCGTCAAATGCTCACGGAGTCACTCCTACTCGCTGGAATCGCCGGCATGGCGGGCATTTTCCTAGCGTGGATCTTCCTTCGACTCCTCCTGCGCCTCGACCCGGGAAATATTCCCCGCCTGCAACAGGCTTCGCTCAACCCCTGGGTACTACTCTTCAGCGCGGCCGTTACGCTCCTCGCCTGTATCCTCTTTGGCACATTGCCTGCCATCGCTACTTCTCGCACGTCTCCCAACATTTTATTGAAGGCAGCCGTTGGACGCGGCGTCGTCTCCTCGAACAGTCGCGGGAGAAGTCTGTTGATCGTTGGCGAGGTGGGGCTGGTCGTCCTTCTTCTCGCCGGTGCTGGACTCTTCCTCCGCAGCTATCAGCGCGTTCTTGCAGAGTCCTCCGGATTCATACCTTCGACAGTTACCTTTCAGGTCCAGCTCGATTCCAGGTATGCACGACCTGAGGATCGCCTCTCCTATTTCCGCCGCCTTCTGGACCGCGTCGCAGCGATACCGGGCGTCCGAGCAATAGGCGCGGACTACTTCCTGCCTCTCAGCAATACGGGAAGTTTGTCGACCCTGTGGGTTGAGGGGTCTCCCAGCAACACCAAGGGCCAGTTGGCCGACGACGACCACGTGACGCCCCAGTTTCTGGCGGCCATGGGCACGCCCCTCATCCGGGGGCGTTTCTTCACGGAAGCCGATGGGCTCTTCATCCAACGTAATCATCGTGAATCAAAGCTTTGCTCGCCACTACTTTCCCGGCCGCGATGCGATGGGCGGCCACGTTCGCGGTGGCGAAGATAGTAAAGCTCCGTGGCAGACGATCGTAGGCATCGTGGGGGACGTTCGCAGCACCAGTATGGAAAAAGCTCCGGAGCCTACTATCTACAGGCCATTCTGGCATGACAACCCGGCAGCTCGATCGGATGCATTCATCGCCGTTCGCTCTTTCCTGCCGCCCGATACGCTCATTCCTCCTTTGCGTGCCGCCCTTCGCTCGGTGGATGCAACGATCGCTCCATCCGCCATTCAGACGATGCAACAAGCTGTCGCCGTGTCCACATCCCGCCGCCGCTTTCAAACCACGCTGCTCACCATCTTTGCCGCAACATCACTCGTGCTTGCCCTCATCGGGCTTTATGGATTGCTCGCCTACTCAGTCCGACAGCGCGTCGCAGAGATCGGCGTGCGTATCGCCCTGGGCGCATCACGCGCGCGTGTCATCTCTATGGTGGTGCGTCAGGGCATCCGGCTGGTGCTCGTCGGACTCGCGCTTGGCCTCGCCGCCGCATTCGTGTCGGTGCGCTTCCTCGCCGGCGTCCTCTACGGTGTAAGCCCGTACGATCCGTGGACCTTCGTCGCCGCACCTGCACTCGTCCTGCTCGCCGCGCTGATCGCCTGCAGCGCGCCGGCATGGCACGCCGCGCACATCGAGCCGGTGGAGGCCCTGCGCTCTGAGTAATCGCATCACAGCCGTCCGAATCGGTAGCGTCTCAATCTTTGGCCGCGTTCACAAGACGCTGCGCGTGACCGCGGCGACGAAGCAGGCCTCGCCGATCACATATGGAGTCTGGAAGAAATGGTAGGCTTGTCCGCATGAAACACCGTCGCGACTGCGACTGTTCGTGTCATTCCGGTTCGATTGTGGTTCACGTAGTCCCGTGCTGCAATGGCCTGCCCGCCTACGTCCAGCCAGGACTTGCTCGGAAAGTCGCTGTAAAAGATCAAACGAAATCTAAAGATTCAAACTGAGACGCTACCGAATCCTCACCCTGCTTGCCAAAAGGTGTTCGGCTCTCTATACCTGAGGGGATCATTCCGAGCACCATCGGAGCCACGATTTTGGATAAGCGAGAATTTCTGAAGGCCTCCGGCCTCGCACTCACCGGCACCATGCTCTCACCCTTCGCATCCGTGCAATCGCCCCAACCGGATGGCTCGACTCGGCCGGCAGACACGCGAAAGAACTGGTCCGGCAACTACACCTACAGCACCGACCGGCTCGACACGCCGGCAAATGTCGAGGAAGTCCAGGCCATCGTAAAGCGCGCCACGAAGCTTCGCGCGCTCGGCACCCGCCACTCCTTCAACGCCATCGCGGACAGCACCACGGAGCAGATCTCGCTCCAGCATTTTGACCAGATGGCGATTGATCCTGCGGCACACACTGTCACCATCGGTGCCGGCGTCACCTATGGCCGGCTCGCCCCTTACATCGAGAGCCACGGCTTCGCGTTGCACAACCTTGCCTCGTTGCCGCACATCTCTGCGGTGGGCGGCTGCGCGACCGCAACACACGGCTCCGGCATCCACAATCGCAATCTTTCCGCCGCCTGCTCGGCACTCGAACTCGTCACCGCCAACGGCGAACGCCTCTCGCTCTCACGCGCGAAGAATCCAGATCACTTCGACGGCGCCGTTGTCGCCCTTGGCGCACTGGGTATCGTCACCAGCCTCACGCTCGACGTTGAACCCACCTATCAGGTGGAGCAGGTCGTCTATCAGGACCTGCCCTTCAGCGAACTCGAACACAATCTCGAAGCCATCTTCGCCAGCGGCTACAGCGTAAGCCTCTTCACGGACTGGCAGAACCATCGCGCCACTCAAGTCTGGATCAAGCGGCGCGTCGACCCGAAGAAGCCCTACACATGGCCGCAGCAGTTCTACAATGCCAAACGGGCGACACAAAAATTGCATCCCGTCGCCGGTCATTCTGCGGAAAGCTGCACCGAGCAGCTTGGCATTCCGGGGCCGTGGTATGAACGGCTGCCGCACTTCCGTATGAACTTCATCCCCAGCAGCGGCAAGGAGCTGCAGACGGAATATTTCGTGCCGCGCGAACACGCCTACGAAGCCATCCGCGCGGTCGAGCAGTTGCGCGACCGCATCACGCCACACCTATTCGTCACCGAGCTGCGCACGATTGAGTCCGACTCGCTGTGGATGAGCATGGCCTACCAGCGCCCTTCGCTTGCCATCCACTTCACCTGGAAGCCGGAGTGGCCCGCGGTGCAGAAGATCCTGCCTCTCATTGAGGCGAAGCTCGCCCCCTACGAGCCGCGGCCGCACTGGGCAAAGCTCTTCACGCTGCCACCCGCCACACTGCAGTCGCGATACACAAAACTGGCTGACTTCAAAGAGCTGTTGCAGAAGCACGACCCGGACGGCAAATTCCGCAATGCCTTCCTGGAATCCAACCTCTACAGCACTTAGCGTTCGGAATATCGCCAGAGTCTCGGCATTCTGCAGACCAGAGGAGCGTGTAGGAGCGCTACTCTCGCCCACGCTCCTTCATCTTCTCCAGCACCAGCTCCGGGACCAGTCCCTCCACCGAGCCGCCAAGCCGAAAGACCTCCTTGACCAGCCTTGAGCTGACATAGGAGAACTTCTCCGCCGGCATCATGAAGATGGTCTCGAGATCCGGCGCCAATCGCCGGTTCATCAAGGCCATCTGGAGCTCGTATTCGTAATCGCTGATGGCACGAATCCCACGCAGCACGGCCTGTGCATGCTGCGATCTCACAAAGTCCACCAGCAGCCCGTCAAAACTATCGACCGATACATTCGGCAGATGTTTCACAGCAGATGTCAGCATGGCGCACCGCTCCGGCACGGTGAACAGCGGACTCTTCTGCGAGTTTTCGAGCACAGCCACCACCAGCTGGTCGAAGATCTTCGCACCCCGCGCAATCAGGTCCAGATGACCGTTCGTCATCGGATCGAAAGTGCCGGGATAGATGGCCTTAACGGTATTCATGGCAGGCGTCATATCCGCGGTGAGTGTAAGCGTGTTGGGCCCTGCGAGTCCAACCCGTCGGCCAACGCACCTTATCATGATCCAACACAATGCGCATCGCCGCTCCTTCCATTCTGCACCTGACGCTCGCTCTCGCAGCAATCACAGTCGCGCTCCCGGCCCGCATTCTTGCGGCTCCGGTAAGCAGCTACAAGATCGTGGCCGAGTTCCCGCACGCAACCGGCAGCTATACGGAAGGCTTCTTCTACCGCGATGGCCTTTTCTATGAAGGAACGGGGCTGAAGGGTAGCTCCGCGATCCTGGTCATCGAGCCGGAAACCGGCAAAGTCGTGCAACGGCGCGATTTGCCACAGCAATTCTTCGGCGAAGGCATCATCGACTGGGATCCCAACATCTACGAGTGGACCTGGCAGTCACACATCTGCTTTGTCTTCGACCGGTTCTCGCTTCGCCCCGCCGGGCAGTTCACCTATTCCGGCGAGGGCTGGGGCATGACGCGTACGGCGAAAGAGATCATCACCAGCGATGGCACCGCGACTCTGCGTTTCCGCGATCCCAAAACCTTCAAAGAGACCCGCCGCATCCTGGTGAAGGATGGCAGGTATCCGGTCGAGCAGCTCAACGAGCTGGAATATGTCAAAGGCGAGATCTACGCGAACATCTGGCACTCGGACCGCATCGCGCGCATTTCTCCGCGGGATGGACACGTCATCGGCTGGATCGATCTCACCGGTCTGATGCCCGCAAGCCGCAGGGCCAACGACGAATCGGTACTAAACGGCATCGCCTACGACGCGCAGCACGACCGGCTCTTCGTGACCGGAAAACAATGGCCGAGCGTCTTCGAAATAAAAATTGTCAGCCGATTGCCGCAGAAGTCTTCGCGTTCGCGACGTTAGGAGAAAACACGCCTCTCGCGCAAAAGGGCGGCCGCAAGGCCGCCCTTTGACGATCGATGGATTCGATGGACACGAGCTTACTGCGGCCGTCGTGCCGCAGCAGGCCGCACAGCCGCCTCAGCCACGGCCGCGCCATTCACCGGCACCGGCGGCACCTCGGCTTCCTTCACGCCCCCAATCCCCAGCTTCTGCCGCAACTGCTGATGAATGCGGTCGAAGGTATCGCGATTGTCCTTCAGATACTGCCGCACGTTCTCGCGGCCCTGCCCGATGCGTTCCCCGGAGTAGCTGAACCACGCGCCGGACTTCTCGACCACGTTGTTGCGCCACCGCCAGGTCCAGCACATCGCCTTCACGCGAGATGCCTTCGCCGTACAGA
This sequence comes from uncultured Acidobacteriaceae bacterium, assembly GCA_963750845.1. GTDB lineage: Bacteria > Acidobacteriota > Terriglobia > Terriglobales > Acidobacteriaceae > KBS-83. The sequence goes on along the minus strand of CAVVSP010000003.1, from coordinate 111,855 downwards.
ATGTCGAACTCGGCATCGCGGAATGGCGCCGCCACCTTGTTCTTCACAATCTTTACCTTGGTGCGCGAGCCAACCACCACATCGCCATCTTTCACGGCAGCGATGCGGCGGATGTCGATGCGTACCGACGAGTAAAACTTCAGCGCGCGGCCGCCGGTAGTCGTCTCCGGATTGCCGAACATCACGCCGATCTTCTCGCGGATCTGGTTGATGAAGATCAGGCATGTCCGCGACTTCGACACCGTGCCGGTCAGCTTGCGCAGCGCCTGCGACATCAGGCGCGCCTGCAGACCCATGTGCGAGTCGCCCATCTCGCCGTCGAGCTCCGCCTTGGGCACCAGCGCCGCCACGGAGTCCACCACCAGCACGTCGATCGCGCCGGAGCGCACCAGCGCCTCGGTAATTTCAAGCGCCTGCTCGCCGTAGTCCGGCTGCGACACCAGCAGGTTGTCCACGTCCACGCCCAGCTTCTTGGCATAGGCCGGATCGAGCGCGTGCTCCGCATCCACAAAGGCCGCCATACCGCCCAGCTTCTGGGCCTCGGCAATGATCTGCAGCGTGATGGTCGTCTTGCCCGACGACTCCGGCCCGAAGATCTCTACCACCCGGCCGCGCGGCACGCCGCCCACGCCCAGCGCCGCATCGAAGGAGATCGAGCCCGTGCTGATGGTCGAAATCGGCACGATCGCCTCTTTGCTGCCGAGACGCATGATCGAACCTTTGCCAAACTGCTTCTCTATCTGCGAAAGCGCCAGTTCCACCGCGCGTGAACGATCATCTGCTGCCATGCCCCGACCTCTCCATCCCGCCGGCGTTCCCGGCTTGTCTATCTCATTGATTTACCAGCTATTCCCGAGTCTAACAGGGGAATAGAAGGCGAACAAGTACCGAAAGTGTAGCCCAATACGGGCGACTCTCTGGCACATCCCTTACGGCATCAAATCCTTGCGAAAGTACACCACCCGCTCCGTTTCAGTGAATCCCAGACCGCGATGCATGCGATGGCTGGCTTCGTTTTCAAGAAGCGCATCCGACGCGAACTCGCGGCAGCCCAGCCCAAGCGCCCATCTTTCGACCTCCGCCACCAACTCCTTTGCCACCCCTTGCCGGCGAGCCTCGGGCTCCACGTAAATGCCTTCGAGGAACGCCACCGGCGAGGTCTCGCACCCGTTCACATAATCCGTTCGCAAAGTGGCTTCCACGAAGCCCACTGGCTTGCCTTCGCCGGTCTCCCTTTCGCCGGTCTCCCCTTCTACGTTCAGCGCAATGCGAACGAACGCCTTCGACTCCAGCTTCCCGGTCCCCAGCTTCCCCGCATCCAGCTTCCCGGTCTCGCGCAGATTCTCCGCCTCCGTCATCTCCGGCCACAGCGCGCCGCGCATCGCCATCCAGGCGGGTCTGGTCAACGGTGTCGGCGCCTCGATCCGCCACTTCCTGTTGCTCATCGCTTCAGCAGATCCACCGGCTCTCGAACGTCCGTCACCCGGATGTACCGCGCCAGCGCGGGATGCTGCCGCTCCACCGCCCGATACATCTCCCAGGCCACATTGCGATACGAAAAATGCCCCTGCGGCGCCGAACGCAGCTCGCTGATGTAAAGGGCTTCCGCAAAGTCCATCTGGAAGAGCGACCGGCAGCGCGTCCCCAGCGGCAGCAGGTAGCGCGCCGTCGCGGTTGCCTCCGGTGCGCCGCTCGCGGCAACCACCGCAAAGGCCTCGTGTGCAGCCGAGGCCGCCGCCTCATACGTCCCCACCAGCCCGGCCTCGGCCAACCCTTCCGGCACGTCAAAGCCGTGCGCAGCAGTAAAGCTCTGCAGCGTCTGCAGGCAGCGGCGATGCCGGTGCATGTCGCGGAAGCCGCCAATATCCATCAGGATGTCGAAGCGCAGCGCGTCTCCGGCACCGAACCCGCGCAACAGCTCATCATGCCGCCCGCGATGCCGCATGCCTAGGTCGATGATCTCCACCCGCTTCGCCTCAGGCAGCGCGGCTACGTGCTCGCGCACCTGCCGGAAGGGATAATGGCACGCGCCATAGAGCAGCGTCGCCGCAATCTCCACTTCCAGCGACGACCCACGCTCCACCAGATCCACCAGCGGCGCCGCATCGATGTCCGAGCCCGCCATCAGCTCGCGCGCAGCCTGCTCCAGCTCGCGCCGCGTCTCCTGCTGATACGGATTCGCCGCTGCATACTTCACCAAGGTCGGCGCCACTTTTACTTCACGCTCCAGCAGCGTTGCGGCACGCTCTGCCAACTCCGGCTGCATGCCGCGCAGTTCAGCCGCCAGCTCCGCCATCTCGCGCCCATGCACATTCCATGCGGGACCGGTGCCGGCGCCGCGCAGCCGCTCCCCCAGCTCGCGCACTTCGGCATGCTCATCGCTCAGCAGCCGGCTCACCTGCGTCTCCAGCGTGCGGGCATTCACTATCTGCCCCAGCGAGGTGTTGGTCGCCAGCGGCAGCAGGTAGCGCGCCACGTCGAAGGCCCGCGCGCGCAACGTGCGCTCGAAGCTTTCCGGCTTCATCTCGGCCGGCCGCTCAGTCTTCGCCATCAGCGACTGGAGCACGCCCTCGCTCACCGAGTGGTAATCGGCAAACAGCCGCTCAACGGTCGCCTCGTAGGTCGCCCGCGCCGCATCGGCCTCGCCAAACTCGGGCAGATACCAGCCGCTCTTGCGGAAGTTCTGGTAGCGCGTGGAGCGCTCCTGCCCATCCCAGCGCTGCTCGTCCACCAGCACAATGGCGGCGAGCAGACTGAGCCGCTCAATGGCGAAGGCCACGTGCGCCAGGTCGGCAATCGACCGGTGGCCGTACTGGAAATAAAACGTGTTCAGAAACTGCTCGGCGCGCTGGCTCGATATCTCGCGCAGCGACTCCTTCATCGACAGCGACGACCGCGAATACTTCGCCATCGCATAGGCCAGCACCTCGGGATCGGCGCCATGCACGGCATAGACATCGGTCTGGTTGCGCGGACGCTCGCCGCCATCAATCGGCGCGGAGTGTGTCTCGGATTGTGTTCGGGATACGGGCAGCGGAGCCACTTCCGTATGCGATTCTATCGGGGGCATCGTGCCTCCAGCATACGGCTTGGTGCACCTCGCCACACCCTGTGAGAAACACGTCCCTTTTCGAGACCAGGCCAGGCCGTCGAGGTTTACCCTGAGGGCCATGAACGCCCGCCCCGCCGCCGGAGACGCCGCCCCCTACTACTTCACTTACATCGACCAGGTCGAGGGCGACAACTGCCTCGCCTCCATGACCAGCCAGCTCGACGGAGCGCTCGCCTTCTTCGCCGGCATCTCGGAAGCGACCTCTCACCACCGCTACGCTCCAGAGAAGTGGAGCATCCGGCAGGTTCTCAGCCACATCAATGACACCGAGCGCGTCTTCGTGATGCGCGCGCTCTGGTTCGCCCGCGGCATGTATACCGGTCCAGACACCGCGCTTCCCAGCTTCGATCAGAACATCGCCGTCGCCGGCGCGGCGGCAGATGACCGTCCGTGGGTCACCCACGTCGAAGAATTCCGCAATATCCGCAAAGCCAGCATTGACTTCTTTCGCAGCCTGCAGCAGGACGCATGGGCGCGGCATGGCATCGCCAGCGGCTGCCCGTTCACCGTCCTCTCCCTCGGCTTCATGGTGCCCGGCCACGCCACCCATCACATCCGCATCCTGCGCGAACGCTACCTCTGACCATCGCCCCCGGTCACGCCGGCGCCAATTGCACCCACACCCGTGCTTCGCTACTCTGGAACGCGGATACGCGGCCCCGGCGCGTCCGAGATCACCGCGGTGCGTAGCCACTCACGGGACGGCAAGGACAAGGACGTGCAGGACATCCTCAAGATCACCGGGCACCGGCCAACGCCCCTGCCCAAGCGCCACTGGACTGTCACCCAGCGATGGAATGACCTGCTCTTTGCCCACTGGCCGGTCCCTGCCGCCTCCATTGCGCCGCTGCTGCCTGCCGGCCTGGTGCCGGACACCTTCGACGGCTCTGCCTGGATCGGTGTCGTGCCCTTCTGGATGGACCGCATCCGCTTCAGCGCCATCCCCCGAGTCCCCGGCATGGATACCTTCCCGGAGCTGAACCTGCGCACCTACGTCCGCGAGGAGCACACCAACCTGGCCGGCGTTTACTTCTTCTCGCTCGATGCCGCCAACCCTGTCGCCGTGTCGGTCGCGCGCATGTTCTTCCGCCTGCCCTACTACTGGGCCCACATGGCCATCAAGCCCCAGCAGGACGGCCGTTTTTCTTACCGCAGCGACCGCCACCTAACCCGGAAGCCGGTACGCTTCCGCGCCACCTACCGCGGCCTCGGGCCAACCCGCCGCCTCGCGCAGAGCACCCCCGGCACCATCGAATACTTCCTCACCGAGCGCTATCGTCTCTACACCGCAGACCGCCGCGGCCACCTCTTCCAGGGCGAGATCCACCATCTGCCCTGGCCGCTCGAAGCCGCCGAAGCCGAGTTCCAGTTGAATGAGCTGCCGGCCGCGCACGGCATCACCCTGCCGGATACCCAGCCGCTGCTCTTTTACGCGCGCGAGCTGGTCGTCTACGTCTGGTCGATCGAGCTGGCCAAGGGTTTCAAGTCCGCATTGGGCGCACGGCGCGCGGTTCCCGCGGCCGAGCCTCTGTAAACCAAAACAGGATAGTGTGGATCTTTCTGCCAAATATGCCACGAGTTGTCATATTTGGATCATCGGACGGCCGAGAATTGCACACTATCTGCTGCGAAATTCAGGACCCAATTGCCCCTCGAAAGCCCTTTTTCGGACACAAAACGCGCTCTCGGCGCGCCATATCCACAACATAAGTCAGGTGGATAACGCCGGCTCGGACCTCATCGGCGATACTTTTCCCCATGACCGAACGCACCGCCGAACTCGCCAACAAGATCGCACTCGTCACCGGAGCATCGCAGGGCATCGGGCGCGCCTGCGCCCTTACCCTCGCCGCGCAAGGCGCCACCGTCGCGCTGGCCGCGCGCAATGAAGAGAAGTTGAAGGCAGTCGCAGAGGAGATCGCCGACGCCGGAGGCAAGGCGGAAGTCTTCGTCCTCGACATCAGCAACGAAGCCTCCATCAAGGACACGGCCAAGGCCATCATCGCGAAGTTTGGCCGCATCGACATCCTGGTCAACAACGCCGGCATCACCCGCGACATGCTGCTGCTGCGCATGAAGCGCGCCGACTGGGACGATGTGCTGGCAACCAACCTGACCGGCACCTTCCTGCTGACGCAGGCCGTGCTCGGCTCCATGATCAAGGCGCGCTGGGGCCGCATCATCAGCATTTCGAGCGTCGTGGGCCAACTGGGGCAGGCCGGCCAGGCCAACTACGCCGCTTCCAAGGCCGGGCTGATCGGGTTCATGAAGTCGGTCGCCCGCGAGGTCGCCTCGCGCAACGTCACAGCGAATGTCGTCGCTCCCGGAATGGTTGAGACAGCGATGACCGCCGTGCTCGACGAAAAGCAGAAGGCCGCGATGATGCAATTCATCCCGCTGGGACGCGCGGGCACCGATCAGGACATCGCCAACGCGGTCGCCTTTCTTGCGTCGGAGAAGGCCGGCTACATCACCGGCCACACGCTCGATGTCAACGGCGGCATGCACATGGCATAGGCTCGCGCGGGCGCTGAAACACTTCTATGCGAGGAACGCGGCCATCAAGCAAAAAACAAGCAGCACGATTGCCGTGATGCGCTCCGCAGCCACTTCTGCTCTTGATGGCTCTTCCCGCTTCATCGCACGGCCTCGCCTGCAGGATGCAAAGCTGCCGTCGCAGTCGAAGATGGGAATCGCCGCTGAATCGTCGCGAAGGCCGCGTTCATCTCGGCGCGCGAATACGGCTGCGCTGGACGCACCATATTGCCGGCATCGAGTGTGAGAATCCCATCGGCGACGGCGGTAGCGATATAGGGCCGCGCAAACTCCGACACCGCATCGGCATCCGGAACGTTGGCGAGAGCGTCCGCTGTTTGCTCAGGCGTGAGCAGGCTGGCTCTATCCTGCTCGGTGAGAATGCTGACCAGCACGACTGCCGCCTGTGCCCGCGTCAAAGCATTCTGCGGAGAGAAGCGAGAGTCCGGCGCACACTCCGGGCAAAGAAGCTGCCGATGCAGGAAAGGGTAGACCGCCTCCGCGGCTGCATAGTTCGCATCGTTCGCGCGCAGGTCATCGAATGCGATCGGATATGTGGGCTGCGCCAGCCGGAACTTTTCTTGTGCGGTTTTCGCAAATTCGGCGAGCGTGGGTGCGTTGTGGACCCCGGCAACATTCGCCCCAGCTTGCATACTGCCGCCGGGTGAGGCAGCGAGAGTCACCTGGGCTCGATCAATGAGTGCATTCGTTCCGGCCACAACGATGCAGGTAACGAAGATCAGAAATGTGGTCGCCAGCGATTTCATGGCATTCTCCGGTCGCGTTGCGCATCGGCGGGCGCAACACTGCCGAAAGCCGGCCGCGGGATCGCCAGCCCTCAACCATGGATAGTGGCGAGGAATCGGAAAGCGTTACAAATGAGAATCCGGGATCCGATCCACCCATCGACCGCGATCATGCAGCGGGAGCGCCTTTGATCTTCGACGGCATCTCGGTCGCCGCCTGCTCCGCGTGCGCGGCCTCCCGCTTCAGCAGCTCGGCATTCAGCTCCGCGCCCACGACAAACAGCAGGGCGACCACGTAAAACCACACCATCAGGATGATCACCGCGCCCAGCGATCCATAGGTTTTGCTGTAATTCGCGAGATGGCCGAAGTAATAAGCAAGACCGGCGGAACTCACGAAGATGCCAAATACCGCCACCAGCGCTCCAGGAAGCGTCTCCATAAAGCGCTGCCTGCGGTTCGGCGCGAGGTAGTACTGAATCTCAACCGCCACCACGAACGTTACAAATATCGTGGCCAGGCGCAACACCGGCCAGATATCTCCAAAGCCCTGTGGAATAGGAAACAGCTCCGTCATCAAATGCCCAAAGTGCGGGCCGGCGATGATCAGCATCAGGCCCAGAAGAGTCAGCCCGCCGGTGGTGAATGTCAGGAGCAATGCCTGCAGGCGGTCACGCCACCAGCTTCGCGTCTTCTCCACGTCATAGGCGACATTCAGCGCTTCGATCAAGGCTGCAAAGCCTCCTGAAGCGGTCCACAGATAGCTCAACAGGCCGAAAGACAGCAGCCCGCCACGATGCGGAGCCAGCAGACTTTGCAGGATGCGCTGGACCATCTGCATCGCTTGCGGCGGAACCACGACGGCCAGAATGTCCAGCAATTGATCGAAGAGATTTGGTATCGGCAGATACCCCAGCATTGCCGACAGGAAGATCAACAGCGGCAGCAGCGCCAGCAGAAAATAGTAGGACATCGCCGCCGCCATGGTGAAGGCGCGCGTGCGAAAAAGCTCCTCATAGACAATTACCGAGAGCTCCCTGGCCGTCTTCAAGCGGGGATGGGTCATCAGACGTTCTAGTGGACTAGGCCCCATAGTATCCACGAATGCGATGGCGCGAACGGATTTCAAGATGGCCGCAGGCAGCGCGTCATTCCTTGCTTCGGCCAAGGAATCAGCTCCGCCGGCTGGCCTTCCGCGATTGCCTGGGCGCGATCTGCTACCAGCAGTGCGACTTGCCCGCCACTGCATGGAAGCGCCATACTCCTGAGGTCGCAGTTTTGGGTCACAGTTTTCGGGTCGCAGTTTTCCGTTTTGATTTCCTTGCAGAATCCGAGGCCACCGTTATGTCTGCTCTTACCAATCGCGCCCCCGCGGTGCTGATTGCCCTCGCAGCGGCAATCCTCTTCCCCGTGGCCCATGCCGCATCGCCAACCGATCCGGTGAATGTTTCCTACCAGAGTGGGACAGAAACGGTACACGCGCTGCTCTATAGCCCTGCCGGCGCATCAACGGCGAAGCATCCGGCGGTTATCGTGATCCACGAATGGTGGGGACTGAATGACTGGGTGAAGGAGCAGGCCGCCGATCTTGCCGCCCATGGCTACGTCGCCCTTGCTGTCGATCTGTACCGCGGCCAGGTGGCGGACGACCCGGATACCGCTCATCAACTCAGCCGGGGCCTGCCAGAAGATCGTGGCATCCGCGATCTGAAGGCGGCGGAGGCCTATTTGAGTTCGCAGAAGAATGTCGATCCCAACCGCATCGGCGCCATTGGCTGGTGCATGGGGGGCGGCTATGCCCTCAACTTCGCGGTTGCTGACCCCAATTTGAAGGCTGTAGTGGCCAATTACGGGCCGCCGCCCACGGATTCCTCGGCCCTGGCGCAGATCCATGCGGCCATCCTCGGCAACTACGGAGGGCTGGATAAGGGCATCACGCCGGACAACGTCAATGCGTTCGCCGCCGACATGAAAAAGATCGGCAAGCCGATCGACGTGAAGATCTACCCGGATGCCGGGCACGCCTTCGAGAACCCCAACAACAAGACCGGCTACCGGGCCGCGGATGCCGCCGACGCCCGCTCGCGATATCTCCGTTTCTTCGCCCGCGAGCTGGGCGGGAAGCCGTAAGCGATCCGTAAAACCCCTTAACCCTTCTGACACGTTTATGGAAGGACACATTCCCCGGAAGTTGCAGCTTCGCCCAATTTGTGGTTCGCGCCGCAAATTGTTCTTGCTCTTGATGTTGTGAGCATGTTAACTATGCAGCCAATAAAACTAGAAATGAGCCCCTCGCCATTGCAGTTGACCGGGCCAGGCGTGGGCTTTTGAAAGCCAGGCGTGCATGAAAATTGGAACGACGATCCGGGGTTACAGGCTGCAAAAAGGCTATTCCCAAGGTGATATCGAGAAACGTACCGGTCTGCTCCGCTGCTATCTCTCCCGGGTGGAAAATGGGCATACCGTTCCCTCCCTCGATACGCTTGCGAAGATCGCGCAGGCTCTCGATCTCCCGCTCGCGCAATTCTTTGCAGAGGATTCGCTGGGCCGGGAGATGAACACCCAGAAGCTAACGGACGAAGAGCTTCGCTTCCTCACACAGATTCGGCGCTACTCCTCCAACCTGAACGACAGCGACCGCAAGTTGCTGCTGGCGATGGTGAAGAAGTTCGCGGCGACCGCCGTCCGCTAGGCACGAATCCGGACTGCACGAATCCGGCTGCGAATCAGGCGGCCAAACGTTGGTCCGGGAGTCATTCCCGGCCCATTGTTTACCTTTGTGCTGCTCAGAAATGCCGCAGGTTCGCGACGAATTGTGCTCCCAGCAGCACCAGCAGCAGCACGCTGCCATACGCCAGCCATTGCCGGCGAATCCAGAGCCGTCGGTCGGAGCCCAGCTTGGGCACCAGCAGGAATCCCAGCAACATCCCTGAGAGAAAGCCGCCCAGGTGGGCCATGTTGTCGATGCGGATCGGGGTATTGAAGGCGTCCGCGCCGAAGCCGATGACGAAGTTCAGGACCGCGAAGTAGATCACGCTGCGGCGCAGGCGCGCGACTTCGGCGCGGTTTACCGGCAGCAGTTTCGATCCCAGCAGCGGGATCAGGACACCGGCCAGGCCAAAGACGGCGCCGGACGCCCCCACACTGATGACGCCCACGTCCATGATCTGGCCTGCGGTGATGACCCCTGGATGCAGCGCCACGCTAAGCAGATTGCCGACGACGCCCGTCAGCAGATATGCGGCCACGATTCCGAAGGCGCCCATCAAGGGCTCGCCCAGAAGTCCCAGGTTGTAGAGACACCACATGTTTGTTGCAATGTGGATGATGCCGGAGTGGACGAAGGTCGAAGTCACCAGCCGCCACCACTGATGATCGGCCAGCACCAGCACACCGACGTTCGCGCCCCAATGGTTCATGAGCTGCCCGGCCGAAGGGGCGGTCGGCGAGACGCCGCGCAGCACCATGAGCAGGTAGACCGCGATGTTGATGCCCGTCAGGACATAGGTCGCCGGCGCAAGCTGCCATCCCGAGCGACGGGGACGTGGCGGCGGCATATCCATCGGCTGCTGGTAGCCGTAATCCGGCAGCGCACCGGGAGGCAGAATCTCCGGTTCGGCCTGTGGGCCGTTCCCCACGCGAGTCTGCCATTGTTGCTGGTTCATATGCCCTGAAGCTATCACGGGCCTGACGCCGCCACTCGCGCGAGCAACCGCCCTTCATGAAACACTAGAGTTTCGACGTCATTCCAAAGGAGAGATCATCACCGTGCAAGCCCAGCAGGAGGGAAAAGCGCAGGCGGAGACCAAGGCCCCGGCAAACGCGGGACTGAAGCCCATCCGACGCGCTCTGCTCAGCGTCACTGACAAAACTGGTTTGATCGAATTTGCCCGCTCGCTCGCAGGTCATGGCGTGGAACTGGTCTCGACCGGCGGCACCGCGCGCACGCTGCGCGAGGCCGGCCTCGCGGTGCAGGACATCTCGGAGCTGACCGGCTTTCCCGAAATGCTCGATGGCCGCGTGAAGACACTGCACCCCAAGGTGCATGGCGGCATCCTGCACATCCGCGACAACCCGGCTCATCGGGCAGCAGTGACGGAGCACGGCATCGTCCCCATCGACATGGTGGTGGTCAACCTCTACGCCTTCGAGAAGACCGCTTCGAAGCCCGGCGTGGCCTTCCACGAGATCATCGAAAACATTGACATCGGCGGCCCGTCGATGGTGCGCTCCGCCGCGAAGAACTTCGAGGATGTGGCCATCGTCACCGCAGCATCGGACTACGCTGCTCTCACCCAGGAACTCGCGGCCAACAACGGCTCGCTGGGCCGCGAGACGCGCTGGCGGCTGGCTCGTCATGCGTTCGCACTGACGGCCGCCTACGACAGCGCGATCGCCGGCACGCTGGCCACCATGGCCGCGCCCGCAACCGACAAGGCCGTCTTTCCTGACCCGCTGCGCATCAGCTATCCGCTGGCTGCGCCTCTGCGTTACGGCGAGAATCCGCACCAGGCTGCCGCCCTCTACACAGATGGCAGCGGCACCGGCGTGGCCGGAGCGCAGCAACTGCAGGGCAAGGAGCTGAGCTACAACAACCTGGTCGACCTGGACGCCTGCTGGGACCTGGCGCAGGAGTTCACCGAGCCGATGGTGGCCATCATCAAGCACACCAATCCCTGCGGCGCGGCCACCGGCGCAACGGTCGTCGAGGCGTACACCAGGGCGCTCTCCACAGACCCGGTTTCCGCCTTCGGCAGCGTCATCGGCGTGAATCGCGAGGTCGATGAGGCCGCAGCCGAGGAGATGGCCAAGCTCTTCGTTGAAGCCATTGCCGCCCCGTCCTTCACTCGGGGCGCCCTCGCACGCTTCGCAGCCAAGAAGAACCTGCGGCTGGTGGTCGTCAAGCCAGCAGCGCGGACGCGTGTCATGAAGCAGGTCTCCGGCGGCATGCTGCTGCAGGATGCCGATACCGGCTCGGTCACGGCGAGTGATCTGCGCACCGTCACCAAACGGCTTCCCACCCCGGACGAGATCGCAAACCTGCTCTTCGCCTGGAAGGTGGCCAAGCACGTGAAGTCGAACGCGATTGTCTACGCGCGGGGAGGCCAAACCATCGGCGTCGGCGCGGGACAGATGAGCCGGGTCGATGCGGCCCGCTTCGGAGCGATGAAGGCCGTTTTGCCCATGGCGGGCACTGTGGCCGCATCGGATGCCTTCTTCCCCTTCCCGGATGGGCTCGAGACTGTCGTCGAGGCAGGCGCTACCGCTGTCATTCAGCCCGGAGGCTCCGTGCGCGACGATGCTGTCGTCGAGGCAGCCGACCGGCTGGGCATCGCCATGGTCTTTACCGGCATGCGCCACTTCCGGCATTGATGAGCGGGTCAGGGATCAGGGGTCGCTGGCCCCTGGCGTCTGACCCGCCATATAGCACCAACGGCACGGAATTCACGATTCTGCCCCTTCCATTCCGCATCCCTGGCGGGGGTACAATCGTCTATCAGAACGAAGGAGAGATCCGGCGAGCGTGCGTCCCCTCTTGGCCCATCTCCGGCCAGGGTTCCAGGCATCCGGTAGCCCACCCCGCATGAATCGCCCTCACCGCATGACTTCCCTGTTCTTACCTGTACATCGCGCTCTCCGCCCGCTCTCGTTGCTGGCTCTGGCTACGCTGATCATTGCTCCGGCCGCGTTCGCCAAGGACAAACAGCCCGCCGCACCCAAGGCGGAGCCGGCCACTGTTCCCGCGCAGGAGACCACACGCGGCGCGGCCTATTACCACCTCGCCCTGGCCCATAGCTATGAAGATATGGCCGCCAACACCGGCCGCCAGGACTACGCCACCCGCGCCGTCGAAGAGTACAAGCTTGCCCTGAACGCCGATCCGAGCTCGGCCTTTCTGAACAACGGCCTGGCGGAACTTTACTTCCGCACCGGCCGCGTCCGCGACGCCATCCTGACGGCGCAGGAGACCATCAAGCGAGATCCCAAGAATATTGCCGCTCACAAGCTGCTCGGCCGCGTCTACCTGCACTCGCTGGGCGACATGCAAAACGGCGCGTCGCAGCAGGTCCTCGATCTCGCGATCGGCGAATACAAGCAGATCAATGCGCTCGACCCGACCGACATCCAGAGCCATCTCGTGCTCGGCCAGCTTTACACCGTCAATCACGAATCGCAGCAGGCGCAGCAGGAGTTCGAAGCAGCGCAGAAGATCGACCCCAATTCCGAGGACGTCGCCCTCAACCTAGCCCGGCTCTATGGCGAAAGCGGCGATCTGAAGCGCGCCATCGACACGCTGAAGGCCGTTCCGGAGGACGATCGTTCCGCCAAGCTGTCCTTCGCGCTCGGCGCCGGCTACGACCAGATGAAGGACACCAAGGACGCCGTCACCGCCTACCAGCAGGCCGTCGACATGGATCCGGATAACCTGGATGCCAAACGCGCCCTAGCCCAAGCGCTCTTGAACAACAATCAGTTGGCCGACGCAGAGCATGCCTATCAGGAGATAGCCACCGCCGATCCGCAGGATGCGCAAGCGCTTGTGCGCATCGCTGAATGCCAGCGACGCCAGGGCCACTACGAACCGGCGCTGGCCACGCTCAAGAAGGCGCAGGCGCTCTCCACCGATTCGGAAGAAACACTTTTCAACGAGGCGCTGACCTATGACGCGCTGGGCCGATACTCTGAGGCCACCCAGGTGCTGCAGGGCCTGGTATCCAAGTCGGCCAAGCCCGATAACCATTACAACGACAGCGAGAAGATCAACCGCTCGATCTTCCTGGACCGGTTGGCAAATGTAGAAAAGGAACAGAACCACGTCGAAGCAGCCGTGGCGGCGTACAAACAGATGGTTCCGTTGGGTGGCGAGTATGCGGAGCGCGGCTATCAGGGTGCTGTCGACGTTTATCGCGACGCAAAAGAATATGAGAAGGCCACCGATGTTGCGCGCGACCGCTGCGAAAGCCCTGCCGGCCAATAAATCGATCCAGCTGATGCTGGCCGGCCAGCTCGCCGACACCGGCCATGCGGACGACGGCGTCGCGCTGGCCAACGCGCAGCTCAAACACAATGACAACGATCGCGATGTATACCTGGCGCTGGCCCAGATCGATACACGTCTGCGCCGCTGGCAAGAAGCTGGCGCAAACATCGACAAGGCAGCGGCGCTTCCCATCCACGGCGACGACGACTCGCGCTATGTCCTGTTTCTTCGCGGCGCGCTCGAAGAGCGGCAAAAGCACTTCGACGCTGCCGAGGAGCAATTCCGCAAAATCCTGGCGCTCGATCCCAATAACAGCATGACCTTGAACTATCTCGGCTACATGCTGGCCGACCGCGGCGTCAAACTCGATGACGCGCTCGCCATGCTGCAAAAGGCGGTGCAGCTCGATCCGCAGAATTACGCCTACCTTGATTCACTCGGCTGGGTCTACTACAAGCTGGGGCAGTACCCGCTGGCGGAAGAGAATCTGCGGAAGGCCAGTGAGCGCGTGTCCACCGATCCGACGGTGCACGATCACCTGGGTGAACTCTACGAGAAGACCGGACGCCTGCGCCTCGCCGTCGCGCAATGGGACCAATCGCTGGCGCAGTATGCACGCACCGTTCCCGCCGACGTCGATGAAGGCGACGTGAGCAAGGTGCAGAAAAAGCTCGAGAATGCCAAGGTGAAGCTGGCCCGCGAATCTGCACCCGCCACTGAAGCGAAGCACTAAACTCAAATCGCCGGGTTTTGTGGAACGCCCCGCACGCGCGTGAACCAGCCACACACAACATCCCGCTTTGTTCCGCTCCCCGCGACGTGTGCGGTCAGCAGCGATCCTGCCGACCCTCTTACGGCTCGCACATACAGCGAGCCGTCGCATGCGTACCGCTCGCCTTTCCAGCGTGACCGCGCCCGTATCATCCATTCGCGGGCCTTTCGCCGCCTCGCCGGAAAGACGCAGGTCTTTACCCATGGCGACTCGGATCACTACCGGAGCCGGCTTACTCACACCATTGAAGTGACGCAGCTTGCGCGGACCATCGCCGCCGCGCTCGGGCTGAACGGCGATCTCACCGAATCGCTCGCGCTGGTGCACGACATCGGCCATCCGCCTTTCGGCCACGCCGGTGAGCGCGCACTCGACGAGGCGATGCGGATACATGGCCTGCGCTTCGACCACAACCTTCACGCGCTCCGCATCGTCACCGTATTCGAGCAGCGCTACGCTGCCTTCCCGGCCTCAATCTCACGCTTGGCGTGCGCGAGGGCATCATCAAGCACTCGCGCGACTACGATCCTGCCGCGTATCCCGAGCTTGCGGAATATTTCCTCGATCAGCAGCCGCCGCTCGAAGCGCAGCTTATCGATCTGGCCGACGAGATTGCTTATCTCACGGCCGACTTCGATGACGGATTCTCGTCCGGAATCCTTGATCTGACGGACGTCCGCGCCCATGTCGCGCTCTTCGAGCGCTACTACGCGCCCATGGAGGCGCACTATCCGGCTGCGGCTCCGGAGCGGCTGATCGACGAATCTCTGAAGCGCATGCTGAATGCCTTCACCAGCGATCTGATCACGCAGACCGGCGAAGCCATCGCCCAGGCCGGCGTTGCGGACCTGGCGCAGGTGCGCCACGCAAAACGGCGCCTCATTGCGCTTTCCTCCGAGATGGAAACGCTGCGCCGGCAGGCGAAGCAGTATCTCAGCACGCACTTGTACGAAAGCGACGCGGTCACTCCGGAGCATGAGCGCGCGCAGCAGATCATCACGTCGCTGTACGAATGCTGGGTGCGCGATCCATCGCTGCTGCCCGCCAATTGCGCGTCCGCGCTCGCTCTGGACGGCGCCCCACGGACAGTCGCCGATTACATCGCCGGCATGACCGATCCATTTCTGCTCGCGCAGTACGAGAAGTACCTTGAGCACACGCGTTAGATCAGCAGTCTAATTTGATTTTCAATCAGGTCTTAAAAGGTATAAAGATCGCCTTACAGCCTGGAAGCGTCAGTCAATCGCCCAACGGCTGCGCTCCTTACACTTAATCGTTAAATGTAAATATCTTGCCGTTTAATCGGCATCTGATTATGCAATTCTCTTTACGGTCCACATATCTCATCGCTATATTGCAATTACTACTTTGTAGTTTGGATATGTCTTGGTGGCTGTTTTGGATAGCGTTCCCTCCATTCCGCACGGTGAAGTGCAAATACTTTCAATCAAATCTCTAGTTGAGACCGCTGCGATCAAGAAAATTTCTTGCCACGCTCTTCCTGAAGAACGCCGCGATCCGCGCGTCGGAATCCGATTTCCATCAAAAGAGGATCTGAAAGTGGTTCTTTGGATCTTCATAGTCATTGGTGTGGGCTCTGTGCTCGCCGCTTTTTTATTCTAGATTTGTAACTACCTTCCTTCTATCTCCCCGCTTGCTGAGTCGTATGCGACGTAGTTATTCAATAACAGCGGCGCGAATACAGGAGATAGAGGTGGGTCGCCTCCGCAAGGGGCGAGATTGGCATCAGAACTTCTGCCTACTGCACCTGGCCTTGCGGCCGCAGACGCCGCATCTCCAGCGCGCAGGCCACAGCGTTGATCGCGGACAGCTTCAGGTTGTCCGCCGCCGCCCATAGCCAGAAGCGGTTTGTCGCTGTCGCCTCGTCTTCGGCGGAACGCACGCGCACCAGTACCAGCTCCTGACCGGCAGCCACCAGATTCGATGGCGCATCCTCATCACTGCTCGCGACTTCGATGTGTTCGCTCGCCGCCAGCAGTTGACGCAGTTGCTCAGCCGTCATGGCTCGCTCCAGATCGAGCCCGATGGACATCGTATGCCCATGGAAGACCGGCGCATGCACGAGCTGAATAGCGACAGCAGGCAGCCTGCCCGCGGCCAGCAGCGCATAGTGGCGCCGCACGCGCGCTTCGGTAGCCTGCAAGTCGATCTTGCCCTCCGGGCCGGCCGCAGGCGTCGCATTGAAGGCGATCTGGATGTCATACAAGGCCTTGGGCAGGCTCTGAAAGGAGAGCAGGCTCACCGTCTGCTGATGCAGTTCATCCATCGCGCCCCGGCCATACTCCGAAGCAGGCTCAAGAACGGTGGCAAACGCCGAGCGTACCGCGGAGGCCTGACGCACCTGCCCCAGAAGCAGCGCCAGCATCAAGGCCGCGGGATGTGCCGGCACCGCAGCGGGTGTCTGCAGGTTGAGCGGTTTCACGGACTCCTGCACCCACGGCGCCAGCACCACCGCGTCCTTCTCCGTGTCGAGCGCTCCCGACAGATCGATGACGGCTGAGCCGGCGCGCACGGCAGTCTCCCAGTGCTTGCGGGTCAGTTCGGCATTTCCGGTGAAGAAGGTAAAGTCGGCCTGGGCAAATGAAGCATCCGTAATCTTCTGGATAAACGTCACCTCATCGCCGACCGCCTCCAACTGGCCGATCGCTTCCTGATCGTCCATCAGGACAAAATCGGCTGCGGCAAATGGTGACTCGCCCAGAGCTTCATTCAACTCTTTTCCGCGCAACGACGCGGCTCCGACGATAGCAATGCGGTAGTTTGCTGGCATTAGTGGCTATGTTCTTCCGGCGCTTGGATTGTGATGCTCTCTATCGGTGTT
The DNA here is from genome assembly GCA_963750845.1 of uncultured Acidobacteriaceae bacterium. Taxonomy (GTDB): domain Bacteria; phylum Acidobacteriota; class Terriglobia; order Terriglobales; family Acidobacteriaceae; genus KBS-83. The sequence continues at coordinate 94,866 of CAVVSP010000003.1, read as the reverse complement.
CTGTCGTGCTGGCGGCCTTTGCGCCTCCGCTGAGCCGAATAGGCCGCACGCGCCGCCAGGCCGGAGAACATGTAGGCGAAGCAGCATAGGAACAGAAGCACCTCGGAAAAATGGACGAGCACATAGATGAGAACGCCCACCAGCACGATGACCTGGAACGGATGGCGTCCGGAGAGATTGATCTCTTTGCCGCTCCAGAAGCGCCAGGTGCTCACCATGAGGAAACCGGCCAGCCCAACCACTCCAAGCCACAATGCTGCCAGCCACCAATAGGGCACCGGCGTGCCGTTCACCAGATGCACGACGGAGACGATCACGCCGGCCGCGGCCGGAATGGGCATGCCTACGAAGTATTTGCGGTCTGGACGGCCAGGATTTTTCGGCTGCGGATCATGGCTGATGTTGAAGCGCGCGAGACGGCTGGCTCCGCACAGCAGGAATACAAAGCAGACGAACGCCCCGAACTCGACCAGCAAACGCCGTATCGAAGGATCGATGGTCATCGGCAGCGTGCGGAAGCCCCAGGCGAAGGCAAGGATGCTGGGCGCAACACCGAAGGTGATGACGTCGGCCAGCGAATCCAGCTCCTTGCCGAAGTCGCTGGTGGTATTCGTCATGCGCGCAATGCGCCCGTCGAGCGCGTCAAACGGAATGGCAAACAGGATCGCGAGCGCGGCATAGTCGAAGTGCCTCGGCTCCATGCGCGACCCCTGCAGGCTCTGGGTGATGGCGTAGTAGCCGGCCGCGATGTTCCCAGCGGTAAACAGCGAGGGCAGCACGAACATGCCTCGCCGCCGCGGCCGCTTGCGCTCCATCACCGGCGCGCCTCCATGACTTCTTTCCGCGGCCTTGACTCGTATGCGGGCACCTCGACGTCCGCCAGTATGCTCTGACCACCCTTGACGCGCTGCCCGCGCTCCACCCGGATATGTGCATCGCCAGGCAGTATCAGGTCGCAGCGCGAGCCAAACTTGATGAGGCCAACACGTTCACCGCGCTCCAGCGTGTCGCCCTCCCTGGGCAGGAAGACGATGCGGCGAGCCAGCAGACCGGCGATCAGCTTGAAGGTGATGGTGCACCCCTCGCCTTCCATCGTCACCACGCTCTGTTCGTTGCGCTCGGCAGACGCCGGATCCATGGCGTTCAGGTATTCGCCTTTTTTGTACTGGATGTGGCGAATGGTTCCAGCGATAGGTGAACGATTGACATGCACGTCAAAGACATTCAGGAAGATGCTGAGACGAATCCTGTCGCCATCCGAGGTGTGGATGGGCGCGACCTCGGTGATCTTTCCGTCGGCCGGAGACACCACCAAGCCCGGACCTTCCGGAATCGCTCGCTCTGGATCGCGGAAGAACCACAGAAAGAACGCTGCGAGCAGCACCGGAACGAGCACCAGCAGCCAACTGGCAAACCAGTCGGCGGTAAAAAAGCGCACTACGGCAGCGACGAGCAGCAGACTGATCGCATACCAATATCCATCACGAACCATGCGGCTCCTCAAGGCGTCATTATACGGGCGCGCTCTGCGTGACTATCTCTGATCCGGCGGTGCATCAGCACCGCATCTTCCGTGGGATGGGCATAATATCCCGGCCGATGTCCCGCGATGGTGAAGCCGCACCGCTGGTAAAGCCTGGAAGCGCCGCGCATTGGAGGCTCGCACCTCGAGCCGGATCTCGTCCGCCCCCAGATCGCGCGCCCAGCGAAAGACTGTTTCGACCAGCAGGCAGCCAACTCCCCGCCCCCTGGCCGTTGGTGCAACGAACACGAATTCGAGCTCGCATTCCGCAGACTCATTTGGGATGCACAGAGCTGCCGCCACGACAAAACCCGCCATGGCCGTTCCGTTCGCCTCTTCGGCCACCCACCCTCGGCGGACCCTTCGCTGATCGGCTGAAGGCGCTTCGACGATTCCTGCGAGATCGTCATCGCTCCAGGCCGGAGCCTCCGGAGCATCCTGCATCCATGCTCGAACGAGTGGCAGATCCGCTTCTCGAAGCAAGCGGATCCTCATTGCGATGCCGGCGCGGAGACGGGCCGCGCAAAGAGCTCTGCATCCGAGCGGCGAAGATAGTTCGCGTCCAGGGAGGCGAGATCGTCCGATATGCCGGAGCGCAAGCGCGCCAGCGCAGCGCGCACCGCGGCGTATGCGTCCAGCGGCCCAACACGCGCGGGCTTCCACGCTGCAAACCGCTCGGCGACCTTTGTCTCAGCCCCTGTCGCAGCCTGTGTCTCAGCCCCTGCCGCAGCAATGACCAGTGGAACGCCGGTGTCGGCCACCGTCGCAATCTCCTCAAAGGAAGCGAGCCACTCCCGCCCTGCGCGACGGGCATAGAACTCGTTGCGTCCGGCATCGAGCAATGCCAGGAAATCCCCCTGCATATCCGCGAGACTGGCCAGCACTGCGAGACGGGAGATCGCGACGACCGGTATTCCGGTAGCGTGCGCCAGGCCCTTGGCCGTGCTCAGTCCAACACGTATTCCAGTAAAGCTGCCCGGACCGTTGACGACAAGCAGAGTCCGCAGCGCACGAAGATCGAGCCCGGCCTTCCGCAGCATTGCATCGATGGTCGGCATCAACTCGGCCGAGGCCGCCCGTCCACCCAGCTCCGTCTGGCTTATACACGTAACCGTCGTTGCGCCGTTTTCAAGATCGGCAAGCGCAACTGTTCCGACCTCTCCGCAGGTATCGAATGCCAGCACTGGATGCGCGAACCTCACGCCGGGTCCTGGCCGATCGGGTCCTGGCAGATTTCGAGCAGCACGCCGCCCGTGCTCTTCGGATGCACGAAAAAGTAGAGATGGCCCCCGGCTCCGGTCTGGATCGCCGGCGAGACGATGGTGACATCGCGCGCCTGCAGCTCCGCCCACGCGGCCTCGATATTGTCGACGTGCAGCGCGACGTGGTGCAGCCCGGCGCCACGTTTGCTCAGGAACCGGCCCACGGTCGTCTCCGGACCCAGCGGCTCCAGCAGCTCCACGCGGCTCTCACCCAGCGGAATCATCGCAACCCTTACACCCTCGTGCTCCACCGTCTCTTCATGCGTCACACGCAGCCCAAGCGCCTCATAGAATCCACGCGCCGCGGCAATGCTTTCGACCGCGATGCCAAGGTGGTCAATCCGTGCATCCCCAACCGCTCCACCGGCGGATGTGTCAGTCTGCTTGTTCATGGGCTGCTTGCTCATCCGCGCGCGTCTCCAGGACTTCCATCCAGGATCGCCTTGACCATTTGCGAGGCCGTCGCGAATGGGTCTTCCTCCCGCGCCGTAATGCGTCGAGCGTGTTCTCGAAGCTCCTCCGGCTTCAACGCGTGGCCGCGCAGCCCGCGCAGTAGCTCCGCTCGGACCATCTCCGTCAGCCGCCGGCGCCACTGCTCCTCGCGCCGAGCCTGCAGATGGCCGTCGGTCGAGAGCCACTTCGTAAAGTTTGCGATTGCAGCCAGCAGTCCATCGATACCCTGCCCGGTCGATGCCACGGTGCGCACCACCGGCGGGATCCACGAGCCGTGCGAGGAAGCGAACGACTGCATCGCCTTCAGTTCCTTCTCCACGCGATCCGCGCCCTCGCGATCGCATTTATTTACGACGAAGATATCTGCAATCTCCAGAATGCCCGCCTTGATGCTCTGCACATCGTCGCCCATGCCCGGCATGAGAACGACGACCGTGATATCCGCCAGCCGCACAATGTCGATCTCGTCCTGGCCAACACCTACCGTCTCGATCAGGATACGGTCGCGTCCGCTCGCTTCGATCAACATGGCAGCATCCGTTGCAGCCCGCGCCAGTCCGCCCATCGCGCCGCGTGTCGCCATGCTGCGCGTGTAGACGCCTGCATCCGCGTGATGCCGCTCCATGCGGATGCGATCCCCGAGAATGGCGCCACCGCTGAATGGACTCGTCGGATCCACCGCAAGAATGCCGACTCTCTGCTGTTGCTCGCGGAAGGCACGCGCAAGCTGATCCACCAGGGTGCTCTTGCCGGCGCCGGGAGCACCGGTGATGCCGATACGCAGCGCCTCACCCGTGTGCGGGAAGCATGCCGAGAGCAGCGACTGCGCCGCGGGCGTATCGTCTTCCACCAGCGAAATCGCGCGAGCCAGCGCGCGCGGGTCGCCGGCGCGCAACCGCTCTGCCAGCTTCACGGCCATGGCGTGAGCGGCAGCGTTATCGGCCTGGAGTGTGGTCTGCAAGCAGCGAGTGTATACCGTTCTTGACCCATACCGTGTTCTTCACCAGCATCCGGGAGGAGTAGCTTTTTGACGGAAAATCTGCGTCCGTATCTCCGTCGAGCCGACATCTTTGTGAAACGCTGCGAGGTCAGGGGCGTTTGAGCACTTCGCGCGCGATGACCAGGCGCTGAATCTCACTAGTGCCTTCGCCGATGGTGCAAAGCTTTACATCGCGATAGAACTTTTCCACGGGATAGTCCTTGATGAACCCGTAGCCGCCGTGAAGCTGCACCGCCTCATCGCAGATGCGCACCGCCACCTCGCTGGCGAAGAGCTTGGCCATGGCGGACTCGGTGGTGGTTTTGTCGCCCGCGTCTTTCATTGCCGCTGCCCGCAGCGTCAGCAGGCGCGCAGCATCCAGTTGCGTCGCCATATCGGCCAGCTTCCACTGGATACCCTGAAACTCCGCGATGGCTTTACCAAACTGCCTGCGCTGCTTCACGTACTTCCGGGCTGCATCGTATGCGCCGCGTGCGATGCCGAGAGCAAGCGCGGCGATCGAGATGCGGCCGCCGTCGAGGATGCGCAGCGAGTCCACAAAGCCCTCGCCCTCCTTGCCCAGCAGATTTTCCGCCGGCACCTCGCAGTCTTCAAAGATCAGCTCGGAGGTATCGCTGGCCCGCAATCCCAGCTTGTTTTCCTTCTTTCCCGGTCGAAAACCGCGCATTCCTTTCTCCACAATGAAGGCCGACAGACCGTGCGTGCCCTGAGTCTTGTCCGTCACCGCAATCACCACGGCGACATCGGCGTGGCTCCCATTGGTGATGAAAGTCTTTGAGCCGTTCAGCACCCAGCGGTCGTCTTTGCGCACGGCAGTGGTGCGCGCACCGGCGGCATCGGAGCCGGAGCCCGGCTCGGTCAGCCCCCAGGCTGCCAGCCAATCCCCTGTCGCCAGCTTGGGAATGTAGCGGCGATGCTGCTCCGTATTTCCGGCAAGATAGATGTGGTTCATGCCAAGGGAGTTATGCGCGGCCATGATGATGCCGATCGAGCCATCGACCGCGGAGATCTCCTCAATCGCCATCATGTAATCGACGTAACCCAGTTCCGCGCCCCCCAGCTCGCCGGGAATGAGCACACCCAGCAGCCCCATATGACCAAGCTGCTTCACCACAGCAGCGGGAAACTCGCTCGCCTCATCCCATTTCATGACATGCGGCGCGATCTCTTTGGCCGCGAAGGCGCGTATTTCGCGACGCAGTTGCTCCTGCTCCTCACTCAGGCGGAAGGAGTGGCTGGCTGCATTGGGGAGGGTGGCTGAGCTCATCGGTAAGTCTCCGGGAAAACCCATGATCCTACCATGCCGCGCACGCGCGGGGCGCTCGAAAATGCCCCGCTCGAAAACCGAAGAGCGCAAACTCCCGGCGCACCATCTCGCCGAGATCGTACCCATGTTCATTGCCGATTGTGTCGGGCAATGGTAGCGTTGGTCTCGCCTATGCCTGTCCTCAGGTGAACGCGCCCCAGGGAATGCTTGGGCGCGGCCGATAACTGACAGCGCTCACCTGTTTCCGCTCTCGCACGCAACGTTCATGCAAACGCAAATGAGCCGTATGCCATCAGCGGAACAACCCATCGAGACGCCGCGCCTGCTCCTTGTCAGCGTTACAGAAGCCATGCTGCTTGCCGACAAGAAGGGACAGGGACTGGGCGAACTGCTCGGAGCCACCGTGCCTGACACCTGGCCGCCGGCGTTCTGGGATCAAAAGGCCATCGACTACCTGTATGAACGCGTCCATCGCAACCCGCATTACAGCGGATGGTGCCGTTATGTGGTGCTGAAGCAGCCGGAAGCGTCGCGGGTGGTGATCGGCGGCTGCGGATGTACAAAGTCGCCCGAAACCCTGGATGAGGTGGAGATCGGCTACTCGCTCCTCAAAGAATTCCGTGGGCACGGTTACGTCACCGAGGCGATCGACGCGCTCGTTCCGTGGATCTTCACCTACAGCCCTGTACAGTCCGTGTGCGCGCAGACCTATCCACACCTCGCAGCATCGATCGGCGTTTTGCGCAGGTGCGGATTCGTTCTCGACGGAACCGGCAAGGACCCCGGCACAATGCTCTTCCGGCACCGGCGTCACGTCGCCGACTAACGGCGGCGGCCAGCGCTCACCGCTTCACTCCAGCGTGAAATCCGCAAAAATAAAGTCACCGTGCTGCTCGACAGCACCCGGAGTAAGCGAAATCGGCTCCGCAAACATCGGCCCGGCATACGCACAGGTGTGGAACTCTCCATTCTCCGCGCATGGGTCCGTACCGGGCGGCAGTTCCGCCAGCAATGACGCATCCAGCTCACGCCCGGCGAAGGATCGAGGCAGCTTGCCTGGATCGACGCAGGTGATCCGCGCCCGCAATCCGCCGTCCAGCATCTCGTGCACCAGCTCACGTGTGTCACGGCCCCACAGCGGAAATACCGGCGTGATCCCAGTGCCGGCGAGACGCTCCTCGCGATAACGCCGCACATCCTCGAGGTAGAGATCGCCAAATGCCATCGCTTCGATCCCGTCGCGCGCCGCCGTGGCGCAGGCTTCGCGCATCACTGCTTCATATTGTTCATTCGAACAGGGCCACGGCAGCGGCACCTCGATCAGCGGCAGTCCGGCCGCGTCGGCCTGTGCGCGCAGCACGGACGAGCGAGTGCCGTGCATCGCGACGCGATCAAATTCACGGTTGATCGTCGTCAACAGCCCGACGACTTCGTACCTGCCCTCTTGCCGCAGCGTGTGCAATGTCCACGCGCTATCTTTGCCGCTACTCCAAGAGAGTAGGGTCGGGGAAAGCCCTGTCCGGATTCCCATGAACGGCTCTAGGCCAGCGCCTGCTCAAGATCCGCCAGCAGGTCTTCGACATCCTCGATCCCGACCGAGATGCGCACCATGCCGTCCGTGATCCCGATCTTGCGGCGGCCCTCTTCTCCGAGCGCCGCATGAGTCATGGTCGCGGGATGCGAGATCAGCGTCTCCACGCCTCCCAGGCTTTCGCCCAGCGTGCACACGCGCACGCGCTTCAGCACATCGTTTGCGCGCTCGAGCGATCCCGTCTCAAAGGTGATCAACGCGCCGAAGCCGGACATCTGCCGCTTCGCGAGTTCATGCTGCGGGTGCGTCGGGAGACCCGGGTAGAAGACCTTTTCGATGCGCGGATGCTGTGCCAGCCACGCCGCAATCTGCCGTCCGCTGGCATCGTGCTGACGCATCCGCACCGCCAGCGTCTTCACGCCGCGCAGAATCAAGTACGACTCGAACGGAGAAAGAATGCCGCCTGTGCACTTCTGAATGAACGCGAAGCGCTCCGCGTGATCGGGCCGCGTACCCACGAGGACGCCACCCAAGCCGTCCGAGTGGCCGTTCAGAAACTTCGTCGTCGAATGCATCACCAGATCGGCTCCCAGCTCGATGGGCCGCTGAAAGTAAGGCGACATGAAGGTGTTGTCCACGCACAGATCCACCGGCTCGCCCGCACGCTTTGACTGCTCGCGGCACACCGCACTCACGGCACGGATATCGGTCAACTGCATCAGCGGGTTGGTCGGCGTCTCGATATGGACCAGGCGTGTGCGCGGAGTAAAAACGCGCCGGACATTCTCCGGATCGCTGGTGTCGACATAGGTGAAGTCGATGCCGTAATGGGCCACGATCTGGTTAAAGAGCCGCGGCGTGCCGCCATAGACGTTCGAGCCGCAGATGACGTGATCGCCGGTTTTCAGCATCGCGACCAGCGCTGAAATGGCTGCCATGCCGCTGGCAAAAACGTGCGCGGACGTGCCGCCCTCCAGCGACGCCAGATTCTGTTCCAGCGCCGTGCGCGTCGGGTTGGAGACGCGCGAATACTCATACCCCTTGTTCTTGCCGATCTCCTGCTGCGCGTACGTGGAGGTGAGATAGATAGGCACATTCACCGCGCCAGTGGTGGCATCCGGCTCCTGGCCGGCATGAATGGCGCGCGTGGCAAAGCCCTGCTGCGGATTGCTCATGAACTCTCCAGGGTGGACTGTGCACCCAGTGTGTGTAAAACGCACAGCGACATGCAAGCGTCGCACTTTCCGGCCTTCGCTTTCGTGCGAATGACCGAATGCCCGCCTACCTGCCGCCTTCAAAAATGTTCTTCGAAAGATACCGCTCGGCCGAGTCGGGAATGATGGTCGCGACGCGCTTGCCCGGCCCCAGCTTCCGTGCGACCTCGAGGGCAGCGTAGACCATGGCGCCCGGAGCTCGAACCACCCAGCAGTCCCTCTTCGGCAGCCAGCCGCTTCACCATGGCGAATGCATCGTCGTCAGTGACCATGATGACGTCGTCGCACAGCTCTGGATGAAAGGTCTTGGGAATGAAATGCACGCCGATGCCCTCCACGCGATGCGGTCCCGGCGGTCCACCCTGCAGGATCGACCCTTCCGTCTCCACTGCGATCCCGACCAGGCGTGGATTGCGCTTTTTCAGCCCGCGCACGACGCCGGAGAAGGTTCCGCCAGAGCCGATGCCCGCCACCAGCGCGTCCACGCGGCCCTCCATCTGCTCCCAAATCTCGGCCGCTGTGGTTGCTTCGTGATAATCCGGATTCGCCTGATTCTCGAACTGCAGCGCACACCACGATCCGGGAGTCGAAGCCTGCGCGGCCCGCGCTGTCTCGATTGCGCCCTGCATCCCCTCCTTCTCGGGTGTGCGGATGACCTTTGCGCCGAAGCCCCGCATCAGGATGCACTTCTCCTCCGCGTAGCCTTCCGGCACAAATAGCGTGACCTTGTAACCACGGTTCACGCCAATCAGAGCCAGGCCCACGCCGGTATTGCCCGCCGTGGCTTCGAAGATCTGCGCTCCCGGCGCGATCAGGCCCTGCTGCTCTGCGCGCAGGATCATGCCCAGCGCCGCGCGGTCCTTGACGCTGCCGCCGGGGTTCAGGAACTCGAGCTTGGCAAAGACCTCTCCCATCTCGGGAGTGCAAAGCCGGGTAAGCCGAAGCATCGGCGTCTGGCCGACCAGGTCGGTGATATCGTCGGCGACGCGCAACGCGCCGCGAAAGGTGAGAGTAGAGCCTTCAGTCCGCATAAAAGAACCGTTTAGTGTAGCAGCGCGGGATCGGCGCCCGAAGTATGGGGCCTCGAAGCATGGGGCTTTGCGTTGAGCGGGACTTCGCGAAACGCCGTTCAGCCCAGAAACCTGAACAGAATTCTGAACTGCCCGCTTACTGCTTCTTGTTCCTGCTCGCGGCAGCTGTATCGGAGTGGGGAAAGTAGCCGGGCCGGGTGCGCACCGTCAGCTTGTTGTATCCCTTCGCCTTGGCATCCACGTGCACAGCACGATAACCGCCCAGGCTCGCAGGCTTGCTGGAGTGATAGCTGATCGTGTACTGGTTGCGAATGTCGCGCGCCACCTCGGCCGCGATCTCGTCGACCTGGCCCAGATTTTTGGGGAAAAACGCCAATCCGCCCGTCTCATCCGACAGCAGTTGCAGTGCCCGCCGCGCCCGGTGCGACTCACGTCCGCCGCCGCCCGCATCGTCGAACAGCAGGCCGATGGAGTAAACCACCGGACCCTGCAGATCCTGGATGCGGCGCACCGTTTCCTCAAGATTGGTGCCGGAGGCATTGTCCTCCCCATCGGTGATGATGAGCAGGACCTCCTTTGCCTTCTTCGCGTTCTTGGCCATGTAATCCGCGGATGCGATGACCGCGTCATAGAGCGCGGTGCCGCCTTTGGAATCGATGTGCGAGAGGCCTTCCTGCAGCTTGTTCAGGTCGCCGGTGAAATCCTGGTCGATGTAGGCCTCGTCGGCAAAGTTCACTACAAAGGTCTCATCCTCCCGATTCGACGCGCGCACCATGTCGAGCGCCGCCTCGTTCACCGCCTGCCGCTTGGTCCGCATCGAACCGGAGTTGTCAATCAGCAGGCCGATGGAAACCGGGACGTCCTGCTCCTGGATCGAAGTAATCGCCTGCGGCTTGCCGTCCTCAAAGACGTGAAAATCGTCCTTGCTCAGTCCGGAGATCAGCCGGTTGTGGTCGTCGATCACGTTCGCAGCCAGCACCACCTCGTCCACGTCGCGGGTCAGCGTGTAGCCGTTTTTTCCGCGTGTGAGCTGGCCCGACTGCTCGGCTGCGACAGGAGCCGCCGCGCCAGGGGGAGGCGCAGGTACGGGATCCCGATCGACGTTGAGAGCCGGCTGCTGTTCCGCCGGGATGGGTGGAGCGGGAGTCTGCTGCGCCGGCAGAGCCAGGCCCGAAGCGAGAAAAAAAACAAGTGTGAGTGTTCGCAAATGTGGGTTATTGCGAGGGCGCATAGTATCCGCTTCGGGCATGTACGGTAAGTGGCGGCAGCCCGGGGGGTGGCACCAGCTTTACCTTCACTTTACGCCATTTGCCATCGCGTTTTGCATCCGAAGGCTTGTAGCCAAGCACGTATTGATTTCGCAGTTCGGCGCTGATCTTCGTGGCAATATCCGTCATATCCGAGATATCGTCCACGCGGAAAAGCTGCCCGCCGGTCTCCTCGCTCAGGTCATGCAGCAGCAGCGGGCCATTGCGCTCCTCGGTCGTCGCGGCATAGGCATCGAAGATGCCGATCGCAAACAGTCTCCGTATCCGATTCCCGCACCAGGTTCCGTACCTCGTTCTCGGTGTAGCGGCTGCGATTGTCGCCGCCGTCGGAGACGATCAGGATCGCTTTGCGATCATAACGTGCCTGCTTCATCTTGTTCACGCCATAGTAGATGGCATCGAGGAGCGCAGTGCGCTTCCCCGCTCGCACTGTCTGCAATCGCGCCTCGATGTCGTCGATCGACGAGGTAAAGTCCTCGATCAGCTCCGGGCGGTCGTTGAAGCCGATGATGAAGAACTCATCCTGCGGATTAGACGTGCGGAGAAACTCGATGATCGACTCGCGCGCGCGCACCACCTTGTTGGTCATGCTGCCGCTCAGGTCCATGATGATGCCGATCGAAACCGGCGCATCCTCCGCGGAGAAGCTCTTGATCTCCTGCGGGGAGTTGTTCTCGGTAAGGAAAAACTCGTTCTTCTCCAGGCCCGTGACCAGCCGGTTCAGGGGGTCGGTCACGATCAGCGGAATCAGCACCAGATTCACATCGACGCGAATCCGCTCTCCGGGCCGGGCGCGCAGGGCAGCCTTGCCCTCCGCCGGCGGAGGGCCTGACGGCGGTGCCGGCTTGGGCGGCGGAGGCGTGACATGGATCTGATTGAGGGGATCGTCCTGCGCGTGCAGGGGACGGACCAGCGCCGTGCCGGCAACGGCGAGCACCATGAGCAGCGTACAAAGTCTTCGGCTCTGGCGAGCAAGCCGCGACATGGACCAGCCTGTAGACGTGGACACCATGCGGCAATCCCTAGTGAGCGCCATGCTACACGATGGCGTACCGCCTGACCCAAGCAGAATTTGCAGCGCGCCGTGTCATTCTAATGTCACGACCAGATTGGGACCGGTTGCGATTGGTTCACACTTCGCTGCCGGCGGCCATGGTGGTGATCTCTCTTCGCAGGCGCGGAGCAGGCTCGGAGCTCCACGCGCCGTCTAGTACAATCGCAAAAACTGATGGCACGCATCTATCCCTTCCGCGCCACGCGCTACAATCCCACCGCTGTTCGCATCGAAGACGTGGTCACCCAGCCCTACGACAAGATCACGCCGGCGATGCAGCAGGTCTATTACGGACGAAGCCCCTACAACCTGGTGCGCGTCATCCTTGGCCTGCCTGAACTCTTTGATGAGCCAGGCGTCAATGACGTCTACACCCGCGCCGCGCGAGACTTTCGCGAATGGCGCGAGAACGGTGTGCTGCAGACCGACAATGATCCGTCGATCTTCGCCTACTCGCAGCGCTTCCAGGTTCCCGGGCGGCCGGACGAAGTGCGGGAACGGCGCGGCTTCATCGCGCTGGGAGGACTCGAAGACTACACCGCTAAAGTGGTCTTTCGTCACGAGCAGACGTTGTCCAAGCCCAAGAGCGACCGTCTGAATTTGCTCAAAGCCACTCGCGCGCACTTCGGACAGATCTTCATGCTCTACTCCGACCCGGCGCAGAGCATCGAGAAGATTCTCTTCCAGAACTTTCAGTCGCAGGTTGAAGTCACGGACGAATACGGCGTGCTGCATCGCGTCGCGCGCATCACCGATCCGCACGCGCTTCGTCTGGTGATCGGCTCGATGAGCGACAAGAAGTTGATCATCGCCGACGGCCACCACCGCTACGAGACCGCGCTGAACTATGGCAAGGAGCATGCCCCTTCGCAGGTGCACCACACTCGCGAGCGCGACCTCGCCTCCACGCTGCCCCATCCGCCCTATCCGGAAGCAGCGGCGATGATGACCTTCGTGAACATGGACAGCGAAGGGCTGGTCATCCTGCCAACGCATCGCGTCGTCTTCGACCTGCAGGAGTTTCGTCCCGAAGCCTTCCTCGAACGCGCAGCCCCATTCTTCGAAATCGAGAAAATTGGCGCGACAGAAGCCCCGCAGTTCATGGCGAAGCTCGCCGAAACCGGGGCCGATACATCGGTATTCGTGGCGGTTCTCGCCAACGGCTCCCACCTGCTGAAGGCGCGGCCAGAAGCGGTGCAGAAGGCGCTGGCGCATCTGCCGGAGCGGCAGCGTCAACTGGATGTCGCGCAACTCCACGGCCTCATCCTGGAGCAGTTGCTGGGGCTCTCCGCGGAATCCATCCGCGAGCAGCGCAACCTGCGCTATCTGCGCGATGCCGCCGAGGCCGTCGAGCAGGTGACCAAGGGCACAGCGCAGGCAGCATTCCTGATGAATCCGGCCACGCTGCAGGAGCTGCGCGAGATCGCATTCAACGGCGAGGTGATGCCGCAGAAGTCAACCGACTTCTTTCCCAAGCTCTTGAGCGGCCTCGCCATCTATGCGCTGGACTGATACATGCCGGTGGGCGAGGACCTCCCTCGCCCGCTATCTTCTGCTCGTCCTCTGCGTGCTCGCGGCATCCGCATCGTTACTCGCTTCGCCGCTCGAGGGACCCGCGCAGCAGCAGCCCGCACTGCCACCGCGTTCCTCCGCCACGGTGCAGCCGCAATTCCTCATCGTTCTCGATGCAGCGCACGGCGGCACGGACTCCGGCGCTCACCTTGGCGCTCACTTCGACGAAAAGGATTTGGTGCTCGCACTCTCTATCCGGCTGCGCTCCATGCTGGCGGCACGCGGCGTTCCCGTCATCACTACGCGCGAGAGCGATGTGACCCTGCCGCCGGCCAAGCGCGCCGCTCTGGCGAACGCGCATAAGCCTGCGGCCTGCCTCATCCTGCACGCTTCGGACAGTGGCAGCGGCATCCACCTCTTCACCTCGTCTCTGCCGCCCGCCCAGCCTGCCACGTTTCTTCCCTGGGATCAGGCGCAGGCGGCCTACCTGCAACGAAGCCTGCGCTGGGCCGCGGAAATCAACACCGCCATGACCCATGCCGGCGTTCCGGTGACGCTCGGCCGCACCGCGATGCAGCCGCTCGACAACATGACCTGTCCCGCCGCCGCGGTCGAAATTGCGCCACTGACCAAGCAGGGCGAGATCACCGCGGCCCTCACCGACGCTGACTACCAGTCCCGCATCCTTGCCGGGCTGGCCGCCGCCATCGAAGGCTGGCGTCACGACTGGACCGCGCAGCCATGATTCCCCGCTACCAGCGCGTGCTGTTGTGGGTGCTCCTGCTTGTCTCTGCAGTGATGGCCATCTTTCTCATCCGCATGCGCGAACGCGCTTCAGACAAGCTGCAGGCCGCCGTGGATGCTGCTCCGCTGACGCCGCCCAGTGCCATGCCCACCAGCGACGTCACCCTGATGCTGGCCAATGATACTGACGGATCTCTGGTGAATACCGAAAGGCGGCTCGCCCTTCCGGCGGAGCCCCACGCACGCGCACGATATCTTCTCAACCAGCTTCTCGCCGAGTACGCCAAGCCCGGATCTACGCATTCCATCGCCGCCAATGCCGGTGTGGACGACGTCTTTCTCATGCCGCTTCCGCCGGGCACGACACCGGTCGGCACGCTGGCGGTGGTAAACCTGAGCAGCGGTCTGCTGCAGGCGCACCCCTCGGGCATTGAAACCGAGACCATGACCCTGCTCTCGCTCATCGGCACGCTGCACGCAAACATGCCGGAGATCGCGCAGGTGCGCTTCCTCGTGGACGGCGCGCCGCGCGAGACGCTGGCCGGTCACGCTGACCTGACCCGGACCTATCTCGCCGCCAGCGCTGCACCGCCGCCCACAGCGGAGGCCAAATGAAGCAGCGCTCCGCCACCCGCACCCCAACCATCGGCGTCTTCGACTCCGGCGTCGGCGGCCTCACCGTGCTCGGCGCGCTGCTCACGCAAGCCTCTGCGGCAGACTATCTCTACCTCGGCGACACGGCGCGCCTGCCCTACGGCTCCAAGTCCCAGGCCACGGTCGCGCGCTACGCCGTCTCCAGCGCACACTTTCTGGTCGAGCAGGGCGCGGAAGCGCTGGTGATCGCCTGCAACACCGCCAGCGCGCTGGCGCTCGACGCACTGCGCGATGCGGTGGAAGTCCCGGTCATCGGAGTGATCGAGACCGGCGCCACAGCCGCCCTCGAAAGCTCGCAGACCAGGGACGTGATGGTGATTGCGACCGCAGCCACGGTCGAGAGCCACGCCTACTCGGCGGCATGCCGCGAGCGCGGCCTCCGCGCCATTGAGAAGGCCTGTCCGCTGCTTGTGCCGTTGGTAGAGGAGGGATGGATCGACCATCCGGTGACACGCGAGGTCGCCGCCATCTATCTCAATGACCTGCTCGCGCAATCCGCTGCCGCCGGCATGACCGCGGATACGCTGGTGCTTGGCTGCACGCACTATCCGCTGCTGCGCGCCGTCATCGAAGAAACGCTGCGCCAGCACGACCAGGGTCAGAAGATCCGTGTCATCGACTCCGCCCAGGTGACCGCCGCGCAGGTGGCAGCCCGGCTTGCACTGGACGACGGCGCCGGGCGCGAACCCGAAGTCCGCTTCTACGCTACCGACTCGGTCGAAAAGTTCCGCACGCTCGGTACGCGCTTCCTCGGCCGCGCAATCGATGGTGTGGAGCTGATCGATCTCGGCGGCTGACATTCAAGCAGCCAGACGCGCTCGAAGCCACTGAGCGAACTCATCCTGAGAGATGATCCCCGCCGCAAGGCGCTCAACCGCCGCGATTGCATCGACTGGTTGAAACTTAAGTTCCAATCCGTTGCGGGCAAGGAAAAGCCTCCCAACGGTCCACGCTACTCGCTTATTTCCGTCCACAAATCCGCGATTGCGGGCCAAACCGAATGCATACGCGGAGGCCAAATCCGCGGCATCTGGATTACCGTATGTGAACAGGTGTTGAGGACGAGCCATGGCGGATTCGATGACCGCTCGATCACGGACACCTCCGGGACCGCCGTGCTCAGCAATCAGGCGATCGTGAATCGCATACACTATCGCCGGCTCGATCCAACGCCAGGCGCGCGGGCCTGGACTCACTTCGCCAGGGCTCGCAATACCTCGCGATCATCGTGCATGATCTCTTCCGCCACCTTCATCTGCCGCTCGAACTCCGGATCGTACGGAGTGATCCTGTATCCATCCGGCGCTTCGGTCAGGAACAGAACATCGCCCTTCTTCACACCCAGATGCGCCAGCGCTTCACGATTGAGGATGATGCCTGCAGAAGAACCGACGGTTGTGACCTTTACTGTCAGCATCTTGCACTCCTATATAACACGTATTATAACATTCGAGGCTGATACTCTGGCCTTTCGCGCATCAGGAGGAGGATCTAGTTCGCATGATCGATCTGAAAGGCCGTACGGCCATCGTTTTCGGGGTAGCCAACAAGCGCAGTATCGCGTGGGGCATCGCCCAGAAATTGAACGAGGCCGGCGCACGCCTGCTGATCACCTATCAGAATGAGCGGCTGAAGCTCGAAGCCGAGGACATGATCAAGGAACTGTCCGGCGCCGAGGCCTACCAGTGCGATGTGTCGAACGACGCAGAGATCGATACCCTCTTCGCCACCGTCAAGGAAAGGCACGGCAAGCTCGACATCCTGGTGCACTCGGTGGCATTTGCACCCGCGGATGCGATGCATAACGATTTCCTCCAGACCAGCCGCGACGCCTTCCGCATCGCGCACGATGTCAGCGTCTACTCGCTGATCGCGGTCAGCCGCGCAGCCGCGCCGCTCATGACCGATGGCGGCAGCATCATCACCATGACTTATTACGGATCGACTAAGGTCATTCCGCGCTACAACGTGATGGGTGTGGCCAAGGCGGCTCTGGAAGCGACGGTGCGCTACCTGGCCTTTGAGCTGGGCCGCCAGAAGATTCGCGTGAACGCCATCTCCGCCGGCCCCATCAAAACCCTGGCCGCGCGCGGCATCAAGGACCTGGGCGAGATGTTGAAATCGCACGAGGAGCGCGCGCCCCTGCAACGGAACGTGCAGCAATCGGAAGTTGGCACGACCGCCGTCTTTCTCGCATCCGATCTCGCCAGCGGCATCACCGGCGAAGTCACATACGTCGATTGCGGTTACAACATCATGGGGTTTTAGAACCGGTGGCGGCGGCTTCCGGCTTCATCTTGAGGACGATCCGCCGCGCATCGCCATCGAGAGACGTCATCACAATCTCACCCTGGCTGCGCTTCACCACGCTGGGAAACTTCTCGCCCCACTCCACCAGCACAATGCTGTCTTCCGTCTGCAGGTCATCCAGTCCCAGCGTCTCGAGTTGGCGCTCGCTTTCGATGCGATAGAGGTCCAGATGATAGAGCCGCACCGGCGTGCGCTGGCCCTGGTCCTCACGCGTGCCCTCGTATTCGTGCACCAGGGTGAAGGTCGGGCTGGTCACCTCATCCGGCTCCGCCGCGTCCAGCGCCTCGGCAATGCCCTTCACCAGCGTCGTCTTCCCCGCCCCGAGATCGCCATGCAGAATTAGAAACTTCGGCGGCGCCAGCAGAGTCACCAGCTTACGGCCGACCGCAATCGTTTCTGCACTGCTGTGAGTTACGAATTCCGTCGGGGTAGCGGTCATCGGGCGCCCTCACATCGCATTCCCAGCATACCGGGCAGGCCTTGCAGCCAGGTAGTTCGGTCATGCTCCGTGGCGCGAAAGCGGAATGCCTCGTCCAGATGGGCGCATACTTCCGTCGCCAGCAGCGTGTGCTCGTCGCGCTCGATGCACAGCGAAGTCCGCCGCCAGCCCATGCAGGTAGACCGCCGCCTCGACCGCCTCCGCCATGGTCGCCGTCCTTCTCCGTACTGCGCAAGCATGGCGGCGGTGATGCCGGTCAGGATGTCGCCGCTGCCGCCCTTCGCCAGGCCGGGATTGCCCGTTGTGTTGATCGCAATGTGCCCATCCGGATGTGCGATCAGCGTGCGCCAGCCCTTCAGCACCAGCGTGACGTGATGTTCGGTGGCATAGGCTCGCGCAATGCCTTCGCGATCAGCTTCGACTTCGGGAATCGACTTCCCCACCAGTCGCGCCATCTCGCCCGGATGCGGCGTCAGCACGATGGTGCGCCCGCGCCCGTCGAGCTTGTAGTTGTGCTGCGCGATAGCGTTCAGGCAATCCGCATCGAGCACCATCGGGATTAGCTTCTCTCCGCTGCCGCACAGCTCAATGAGCCGCAGCGCAAACTGCTGCGCCTCCGGATCCTGTCCCAGGCCGGGCCAATGGCCACCACCGTTCTCTTCTCCACCAGCGCTCGGCCGGCGCTCGCCATCGAGATTGCGCAGTGCGATGCTGCCTTTCGCAGTCTCCTCCAGAGCATCGGTCATGAGCTCCGGCGCGATGGCCGCCACGGTGCCCAGGATCGATGCCGGAACCGCTGCTGTCACCAGGCCTGCGCCGGCCCGCAACGCGGCGTAGCTGGCCATCGCGACGGCTCCAGCGCGCCCGCGTGCGCCGCTAACGATACCGCACATGCCCAAACTTGCCCTTGTTGCTATCCGGCTCGCGTGGCGTCTCCGCGATGCGCTTCGCGCTGCCCGCCCAATGCAGATTCGTCGTCGAGCGGACGGCTGCATCCGGCGAGCCTATATCCGCAACCACAATCGGCCCGCGCGTCAGAAACCCAAAGACATGCGCCAGCTTGGGCGCGGTAAAGGTCACGACCGCGTCCGAGCGATAGCGCCCCGCGCTCCCGCATCGTCCGGCTATCGGCGTCCCAGCCTGAAGGTAGATCCACGCTCACCACCGGCGTCTCACGATGCGCCGCCAGCCATTCGCCCAGGGCCACGGCCACTCCGCGCATCGGCGGCCGAAAGCCGGTGCCCAGCACGGCGTCCAGAAACACATCCGCGCCTTCCAGCAATTCGGCAATCTCTGGTTTGGCCAGAGCCGCCTCATCCGGCGCCTCCACAGGCGCCAGTTCCGCCGCGCTCAGCCGTTCCAGTGCCTTGTGCGCGTCACCCTTTACCTCCGCGGCGTGCCCCAGCAGCAGCACCGCAACGTCGCAACCGGCCTCAGCCAGGATGCGCGCCGCCACAAATCCATCGCCGCCGTTGTTGCCCTTCCCACAGAGGGCGACAACATGAAGACCGCCTCGCTCGGCGTCAGGCAGTTCCTGCAGGACAAACCGTGCCACGGCCGCCCCGGCATTCTCCATCAGCTCGACAGACGGGATGCCGTGTTCCTCCGTCGTCGCCACATCGGCGGCGCGCATCTCTGCCGCGGTCAGGATCTTCATGCTGGAATGGGATGCAGGTTCACTGCGCATCCGCAAATGATAACGGCCTCCACATGGGAGGCCGTTCAAGCGAATCTGGTCTTCCGACTACTGGATGGCGCCGGTGGCGGTAGGCGTCTGTCCGAGCGCGCCCGCGGCAGGTGCTTCCGCCGGGTTTTTCTCCGCAAAGTAGCTGTGGTCCCAGAGATTGCGGTAGAAGACGCCGGTCAGCTCTGCGGCCTTGGGTCCGAAGGTCGGCCGGCCGCCTTCGAGGAAGAAAACAGTCACGATGCGCCCGTAGTTGGTATCCGCGTAGGAGGTGAACCAGCCGAAGCGCGTCCCATTCTCGGAGCAGGTTCCGGTCTTGCCCAGCACCGGCAGCTCGTTAAAGCTGGCACGCAGGGAGCGCGCCGTGCCGTAGGCCACCGCGCCGCCCATGCCGCTCGCGACGTCCGGGATGAAAGGCTTGATGTTCAGCACGCGCTTCACACGCGGCGTGAAGTTGACGGCCTCTTCGGGTGTCGTCGGATGCTGCAGATAATAGAGCGTGCCGCCATTCGCAATCGCGGCAGTCAAGGCGCCAAGTTGCAGCGGCGTCATCGAGATGCTCTGGCCGAAGGAGCACATGCGGCCCACCCCGCCCAGCTTCTCGGGCAGTTCCTGGTTGGGATACACGCCAAGCTGCTCGCCGGGAATGTTCCAGCCGGCCAGTTCGCCCAGGCCAAAGCGGTTGGCATAGTGGCGGACGCGTTCGAAGCCGAGCCGGCGGCCGATGGTCTCAAAGTACAGGTTGTTCGAATGAGCAAGCGCCTCGGTCATGGTCATAGACCAGCCGCCCAGATTCACCGGGGTGTCCTTGGTAACGATGCCCTCTTCCAGCGCGGCGAGCGCGACGGAAACCTTGATGGTCGAGCAGGGCTCCGCGCCACTGGAGAGCGCAAGCTTCTGATTCACCATGGCGAGAATGCGGCCGGTGCTGGGGTCGATCGCGACTGCTGTTCCGTTCATGTTGCCGAGGGCGGCAATCGCTGCAGCGCGGACCACCGGATCTTCACCCGCGGTATTGTCGCCTGCGGAGATGTCGGTTTCAGCGAAGGAATCGCCGGTAAAGTGCTCGTAATAGCGATGACGCACCGACACGCGATGGACTTTGCCGTCACGCCCACGCACCAGGCGCGTACGCGTCACAGTTGCTGCGTGGCGGCGGACTCTGTGGGTCGAATGGACGCGAGCCGTCCTGCGATGGTGGACCGTAGTGGTGGCTACCGCCTGCGCCGCTGGGACCACGCTGGCAAGCCCGATGACCACTCCGAGAGATAGGAAAAATGAGACGATCCGACCCATTGAAAGCCCCTGCTGAAATTCAACCCCGGATGAGCGTCCAGTGTTGCGGGGATGCCACAGATCGGCAGATTCGCCGCCTCCGTAGTCCCCACACGTCTGACACCTAAGTATCTAGCTTACGCGTTCCCGCTGGTTGAGCGTTCTCCACATTACAACACTGGTACTTACCTCGGTACTAGTACCGGAACGAGGAAGAAACCTCGAGCTTTAGTGGGATGCTTCAGCCGCCATCCGGGACCCGCTTGAGCAGGGTCCCGGGCGAACCGGTTTCCCATTATGAACGTAAACACAGTCAATTCCCGGGCCCAGCCGCACCTAGAAGGCCCGACCGCACTTGGAGCAAGTCATCTCCCGCCGTTAGCGGCCGCCGTTTCGCATAAACGCAGGCACATCCAGCTCTTCCAGCTCCGCCTCATCGGCGCGCCGCTGTTCCCGGGCACGGCTCTCGTCCGCGCTCAGCGTTTCCAGGAAACCCCCTATCGCCGCATCCTCCGGGGTGGAAGCCGCCGCCTTGCGCTCTTTCGCGGCCGATGCTTGTGCCGCAATCGGTTCAAAGGAAGGCGTCAGCTCCGGGCTGGTCAGCGATTGGCTGCCGAATCCGGAGGCGTAGCCCGCCGGCGCCGCTTCGGGCACATTGGCGCGGGCTGCCTCAGCGGCAACTTCGCTGGCAAAGCGCGGCACCGCCGGACGCACATCCAGGTTCAAAAAGGCCGGCGCTTCCGGCTTCACCGACCGCGTGTCGCGGGACGATTCTTCCCGGCCGGGAAGATCCTGGCGGAAGCCGGTCGCGATGACCGTAATCTTCACCTCGTCGCCCATGCTCTCGTCGAGCACCGCGCCGAAGATGATGTTCGCTTCCTCATGCGCGGCATTCTGGATAAGCGTCGAGGCCTCATTCACCTCGCTCAGCTTCAGATTGCTGGAGCCTGAAATGTTGATCAGGATGCCCTTCGCGCCGTCGATCGCGCCCGCTTCGAGCAGCGGCGACGCCATGGCCGCCTGGGCCGCTTCGATGGCGCGGTTGGCTCCGCTTCGCATCGCCGTGCCCATCACGGCATAACCCATGCCATGCCATCGTGGTCTTCACATCCGCGAAGTCGCGGTTGATGATGCCCGGGATGGTGATGATGTCCGAGATCCCCTGCACGCCCTGCCGCAGGACATCGTCGGCCACGCGGAAGCTCTCGAAGAAGCCGGCGTCCTTGGCGACCACCAGCAGCTTTTCATTGGGAATCACGATCATGCGTATCGACCGCTTCCAGCAGCTCCTGCATGCCGCGCTCGGCCTGCTGCATGCGGCGCTTGCCTTCAAAGCCGAAGGGCCGCGTGACAACCGCCACGGTAAGAGCCCCCATCTCGCTGGCCAGCGATGCAATCACCGGCGCAGCGCCGGTTCCCGTGCCGCCGCCAAGGCCCGTCGTGACGAAGACCATGTCCGCGCCTTCCAGCGCCTCGATGATCTTTTCCGAATCTTCGAGCGCAGCGCGGCGGCCCACATCGGGGTTCGCGCCCGCGCCGAGACCGCTGGTCAGCTTGACGCCGAGCTGCAATTTCACCGGCGCCTGCGAGAGCTGCAGCGCCTGCACATCCGTATTGGCGGCGATGAACTCCACGCCTTCCAGTTTGGCCGCAATCATGCGGTTCACCGCGTTGCCGCCGCCGCCGCCCACACCAATTACCTTGATCTTTGCGCCGCGCGGCATCTCGTCGTTGTACTGAATGCGGATCTCCTCTGGATTGCTCATCGGCTCACTGCTCCCATCTCGCTGCTATATTCCGTTCTCTTACTGCTTTTATTCCTGTTTCCTCGGGTTTTCCACTGCTTTTTCTCCACAGGCTGGAAATTCCGCTTTCTACACGGCGCCGCCCGAAATCTCTATAGGCTTCCAGCAAAGATCGCACGCAGCTTCGCCCGCAAACTGTGGTCCTCCGCCGCCTTCAGCACGCGCGTCCGATGCGTGTAGAGCAGCATACCGATCGCTGTCGCATACTCCGGCTGCACCAGCTCTTCCGGCATCCGCGACAACGCCGCCGGATAGCCCATGCGTGCGGGAACGTGCAGCAGACTCTCTGCCGAATCCAGCAGCCCGGCCAGCCGCGCACCGCCCCCGGTCAGAATGCATCCCGCGCCCAGCGCCTCCAGCACGCCACCAGTGCGCAGATTGTCGCGCAGCATGTGGAAGAGCTCGCGTCCACGCGGCTCCAGAATCTCGCAGATCTGCCGCTGCGGAATCGTGCGCGGACCATGACCCGGCGTGCCGCTGACCTCCACCTCGGCGGAGGACGAGATCGCCGTCACCACGCAGTTGCCGTAGTGCTGCTTGAGAAACTCCGCCTCTTCCACGCAGACGTGCAGGCCAACCGCGATGTCGTTGGTGAAGTGATCGCCGCCGATCGGGACCACGGCCGTGTGAGCGACCGCACCCTCGAAAAAGACGACGACCTCACTGGAACCGGCGCCGATGTCGATCAGGCAGACACCCAGCTCACGCTCATCCGCCGAGACAGTCGCTTCCGCCGCGGCCACGCCCTCAAAGATGGTGTCCGTTACTTCCAGCCCGGCCTTGTTCGCGCAGGTCACCAGGCTTTGCGACGCGCTGGCCGAGCAGGTGGAGAGGTGCAGATTCACCTCCAGCCGATTGCCGATCATGCCAACCGGATCGTGGATGCCCGGCTGCTCATCGAGAATGAACTGCTGCGGCAACAGGTGAATCAGCTCGCGCTCGGCAGGAAGCGAGACGGCGCGGGCGCGATCGACAGCGGCGCGCACATCCTCACGCGTGATCTCGCGCATGCGCGTTCCCAGGCTGATGCCGCCGCGGCTGTTGACGCCGCGCACATGGGGGCCGCCCACTCCGATCACACAGTGGGCCAGAATCGCGTTCGCGCTCTGCTCCGCCATGTCTGCGGCCTGGATGATGGATCGCGCGGCAGGCGCAAGATCGGCAACCAATCCCTTGCGCATGCCCTTCGCCGCCGTCGAACCGTGCCCGCGATAGCGCAGCGCGCCATCCGCCACTTCGGCTACTACCACGCGCACCCGCGCGCTGCCGACATCGAGCACAGTAATCAGGCCATCGTTGCGTTCCGGTGCGTTCATTGCTTGGTGTCCGGGTGGGTGGGTGCTTTGTGGACAGCCGGCTTGTGAGCCGGCTTTTTGGTTACGTTGGGCCTTTTCACTGGCTTGTGGGTGACCGCTGCCTTGCCCCGTTGGATGGCGGAATGGTTGTGGGTAATTGGCCTGCCCACAGTTTTTGGAGCAGGCTTCACGGGCGCTTGTGCCGATCTGGCACTCGCAGTGGCCGGAACAATACCTTGGTCATCCGATGAGGCGTCAGCCGCCCGCGCCATCTCGAGCACCGTCTGCCGCTGGTAGCGCAGGTCAACACCCGCAAGCCGCGGATACTGCCGCCGCCAGCCGGGAAGTTTCTCCTCCAGCCTCTGCCACCGCGCGCCGAAATCCTCGCTGCCAAAGTGCACCAGCAGGTCCGATCCCGCGGAGGGCAGCAGCACCCGCACATCCTCCGGGTCGGAGAGATCGACCTCGCTCAATTGCGAAGCGGCCATGCCGTTTGTGGAGCTCAGAGCATTCATGAAGTCGGCATAGAGCCGCATGCGCGATGCGCGCTCCTCCGCACTCTGCTGTGCCGTGACGCCGGTGACCACAGGAAAGGAATACCGCTTTGCCGCCATCATGGTGGGCGGCATATCCAGCAGGACGCCTCGCTTGTCGACCAGACCGATCTGATTTCCCGCTCTCACAAAGGCGACCGGTACTCGTTCGCTAACCGCGACGCGAAGCTGGTTCGGCAGCAGGCGCATGACGGTGGCGTGCTCGACCCAGGGAAGCTGCTCGAGTTCCGCACGACGCTGCGCCAGAGGGACATGGAAGATGTTGCGGCCGATATCGCTGCCGAAGACGGAAAGAAGCTCCGGCCGCGTGACCTGGCTGTTGCCGAGCACCTGGATCGACGACGCGGTCTCGATGCGGAAGCGCGCGTCCGTCATGAAGAAGCTGTGCACCGCAAGGCACATCGCGATGATGAGGCAGAAAACACACACGACAGCGCTGATGACCAGGATGCGGCCCAGCCGCCCACGCGGAAAACGTCCACGCTTGACCGGCACGCGACGCCGCGTCCGAAGAACCGGAATCTCCTCGTCATCCTCATCGGAAAGACGTGCGGGATCGGCCTCCTGAAAGGAGGAGAGGGGGCGCGGGCGGCTGACCGCATGCGGACGGAAGACGTCATCAAAGCCTTCCTCTTCCGCCAGGGTCGCTGCCGCGCGGCTGAATTGTCGTTCTACTTTCGCCACGCCCGAGCCAGGTCGTGAGAATCGCCTTCGGCCACTATACCCCGCGCGCTTCAAATTCGCCCTGTGCATAGTGCAACACGAGAACGCGAGGTATCCGCCGAGCAACGGTAACCTGGCTTGTGCTCACATTCCAAGCAGGTGCACACCTTCGGCTGCGGCCGCTCTTCTCAAATCGTTATCGAGAGTTGCCAGGGGCAGCCGGCGTCGCTTCGCCAGCTCAAGGTATGCAGCGTCATATGCGGTCAGCTTGCGGTCGATAGCGAGAGAAAGCGTTGCCGTCCACGCCCGGTCATCTGCATCGCGGAATGCAGAATCGCTTCTGCCGCGACGAACTCCGAGCTCCAACATATTGGCGACTTCCAATCGCCAGAGCGAGGGGACCCATGCTCCGGCATCTTCGACGAGCTCAAAAACCTTCCGTACTGCTGAAGTCGTTTCCTCCGCGTACAGCCAGGCCATGGTGAGAGAACAGTCCAGGACCAGACTCATGGACGTCCGGTGTCGCGAAGCGCCTTCACCTCATCCCAGTCCAATCCACCGCTACCCTTGGCCCGTTCGCGAATACGCTCAAACGCGGCCCGGGCAGCCGCGACATCCCTTTTTCCGGCGTTCGGCACGAGCCGGGCCACAGGGCGTCCGTGGCGGGTGATGACGATCTCCTCTCCGCCTTCAACCCGGTCCAGCAGCGACCCGAGAGTGTTCTTCGCCTGAAATGCGCCAATGGTCATCATTGATCCAGCTTAAGCTGGATCATGAAGAGAAATTTCGTGTTGATGTCGAGGAAACTAATCTCGGGTGGAGCTAAGAGTTCAGCGCCTCCAGCACCTGCGGGCCGATTTGCGACACGCTGCCCGCCCCGAGAGTC
This sequence comes from uncultured Acidobacteriaceae bacterium, assembly GCA_963750845.1. GTDB lineage: Bacteria > Acidobacteriota > Terriglobia > Terriglobales > Acidobacteriaceae > KBS-83. Next base: position 69,443 of record CAVVSP010000003.1, on the reverse strand, counting down.
ATGATCAGGTCGCCGTCCTGTGCGCGCTTTGCGACGGCGGCAACCGCCTCTGCGGCACTGCCCGCATAGCGGACCTGCGGGCGATGAACTTTCGCTACCAGTGCCTCGGCATCGATGCCGGGGATCGGCTCTTCGCTGGCCGCGTAGATCTCCAGCATCTCCACGGAATCAGCGTCATCGAAGGCGGTGGCGAACTCCTCCATCAGGTCGCGGGTGCGGGTGTACCGGTGTGGCTGGAAGATGACGTGGACGTGTTTGTATCCGCAATCGCGTGCCGCGGCGAGGGTAGCGCGAATCTCCGTGGGGTGATGGCCATAGTCGTCCACCACGGTGACGCCGCGCACCATGCCTTTCAATCTGGAAGCGGCGATCCACGCCGCGAAACTCCGCCAGCGCCGTGGCCATCGCTGCCGGTGCGATCTCGAGCTGCGTCCCGATCGCGACCGCCGCCGTCGCATTCAGCACGTTGTGGCGGCCCGGCACATGCAGCGTGAATGCGCCCAGCACCTGTCCGGCAGCCACCACTTCAAAGCGCGAGCGCGCGCCTTCGCCAGTCGGCAGCAGGCGGCAGACAAAGTCCGCGTCGGCGGTGAATCCATAGGTATAGACCCGCCGCCGCACGCGCGGCAGAACGGCCGCCAGCAACGGATCATCCACGCACGCAGTGATTGCGCCATAAAACGGCACCCGGTCCATGAAGGTGACGAAGGCTGCTTCGACATCGGCCATGTCGCGATAGCAGTCCATGTGCTCGCGATCCAGATTCGTGACCACAGCCAGGATCTGCGACAGCTTCAGGAACGAGCGATCGCTCTCGTCCGCCTCGGCTACCAGGTACTGCGACTTGCCCAGCCGCGCATTCGAGCCCATCGCATCGATCCGGCCGCCCACCACGATCGTCGGGTCCAGCCCGCCGGCAGCCAGGATGGCGGCAATCATCGAGGTTGTCGTGGTCTTCCCGTGCATGCCGGCCACGGCAATGCCGTACTTCAGCCGCATCAACTCCGCCAGCATCTCCGCCCGCTGGATCACCGGCACCTTGCTGCTGCGCGCCTCGACGACCTCGGGGTTGGTCTCATTGACCGCCGAGCTAACCACCACCACCGACGCCGCCCACCACATTGGCGGCAGCGTGACCTTCGAAGATGATCGCTCCCAGGCCGCACAGCCGCTCCGTTACGGGCGACGGCTTCAGGTCAGAGCCGGAGACGGGGTAGCCCAGATTGAGCAGAATTTCGGCGATGCCGCTCATGCCGATCCCGCCAATCCCAATGAAATGAACGCGCTGCGCCTTGGCAAACATAAATAGCTCACCGCTACTCTAGCAGCCGATTCTTTTACGCAACTTTTATGTAGGAAGCCGGGTCATATCGGTTGGGTGACTCAGCGCTAACCGCTGAGAACCCTGCACCGCAGCGGCCATCCGGGTTAGCGGCACGAACGGGGCTGAATGGGGGAAGTCGGTATGAAGAAGTTTTTTGGATGGGTACTCGCGCTCGGCTTGCTAGCCGCGCCATTGGCGTTGACCCAGCGCGCCCAGGCGCAGGACGATGACTCGGGCTACTACGGCGGGGACTACGGCTACGACAATGGTTATGGCTATGCCTACGGCCCAGCCCCGGTCTGTCAGTGGGGCTATTACAACTACTATCCATACGCCTGCGCACCCTATGGCTTTTATGGCCCGAGCTGGTTCATCGGTGGGCTCTTTATCGGCGCCGGCCCGTGGTACCACGGCTACTGGGGACATGGATACTGGGGTCGCGGCGGCTACTGGCATAGCGGCTACGGACGCGGCTGGGGACATGGGTATGGCCGCGGTTATGGCTACGGACGAGGCTATGGCTATGGGCACGGATACGGACGCGGCGGAGTCGGGTATCGCGGTGGCGCAGTAGGCCACCCATATAACGGCTACCGTGGCGGATACGCCGGCGGCTATCGCGGCAACGGCTTTGCTGGCGGTCACGGCGGCAACTTTGGCTCGGTGCACGGTGGGGGCGGCAGCTTCCACGGCGGCGGTGCCGGTGGCTTCCATGGCGGCGGTGGTGGTGGATTCCACGGCGGTGGCGGTGGTGGCGGCTTCCATGGCGGTGGCGGTGGTCACGGCGGTGGTGGTGGACACCACTGAGTCATCCGAACCAATCGGAAAAGGCCGGTAGCGATTGCTACCGGCCTTTTGCTTTGTCAGTGACCCGTATGAGTAACGAGGCGAACCGCCATTCCTGCAATCCGCTCCAACGCATCGGGGTGCGCCAGCGTTCGCGCTCGAGCGCTCATCGCCGCAGGCGTTCGGGGTCGCTCAGCAGGTCGGTCAACTCTCTTGTCAGCCGTTCATCGGTAAGCTCGGACTCCGGCAGCAGCACCGCCGCGCCCGCGTCAGCAAAGATCAGCGCATTCTTGTGCTGGTGATCATCCGCCGCAAATGGAAACGGCACCAGCACGGAGGGCTTTCCCGCTGCGGCCAGCTCTGCCACGGAGCTGCCGCTGCGGCACAGGATCAGGTCCGCATTGGCGAAGCGCGCCGGCATGTCATCCAGAAAGGCACGTACCTCCCAGCGTGACGGATCGGCGCCGCTGGCCGCATAGGCTGCCTGCGTCGTCTCCGCATGCTTGGCGCCTGCCTGGTGCAGGATGGTTAACCGCGGGAGTGCCGCAAGTAGCGCAGCGGCCACGCGAGGCATCGCCTGGTTGAGCGCGCGCGCCCCCAGGCTGCCGCCAAAGATCAGCAGATGCTGCGAGCCGTCACTCACCCGCTCCGGCAGGTGGAAGAATGCCTCGCGCACCGGAACACCCGTCACTTCGGCGTTGCGAAAGAAGCGCCGGGTCTGTTCGAAGTTCACCGCCGCTGCAGCCACGTGCTTGCCGATCAGCCGGTTCGCAAGTCCAGGGGCGGCGTTCGGTTCGTAGGCCATCATCGGAATGCGCAGCAGGAAGGCAGCCAGCATCGCCGGGCCGGAGGCATAGCCGCCCACGCCGATCACAACGTCCGGACGAAATGCGCGCAACAGCGAGATGCAGCGCAGGATGCCGCGCGGCAGATCGAAAGCGGTGCGTACGCGCGTCGCCAGGCTGACATTCTTCAACTGCCCGACGTGCACCAGCTCCAGCTTGAAACCGGCTTCCGGCACCAGCTTTGTTTCGAGACCACGCGCGGTGCCCACCATCCGCACCTCTGCCCCGTGTTGATCGCGCAGCGCACGCGCAATCGCGAGCGCCGGAATGACATGGCCGCCCGTGCCGCCGCCGGCGATCAGGACGCGCAGGTTTTCCGGCAAGCTCAATCCGTCTCGCGGGAGAGATTCAGCAGCACGCCGACGCTGGCCAGCGTGAAGAACAGGGAGGTGCCGCCGTAGGAGATGAACGGCAGCGTAATGCCCTTGGTGGGCACCAGCGCCAGCACGACGCTCACGTTGAAGAACGCCTGAATGAGGATCGTCGCCGTGATGCCGAAGGCGAGGAAGCGCGCGAACGGGTCCTTCGACAGGCTGGCTGTACGCAGCCCGCGATATCCCAGCATCACGAACAGCGCGATGATAACCACCGCACCCAGCAGGCCAAGCTCCTCGGCGATATTGGCGAAGATGAAATCCGTATGCGGCTCCGGTAGATAAAAGAGCTTCTGCCGCCCCTCCATGTAGCCAAGCCCGCGCAATCCGCCCGTGCCCACGGCGATCAGCGACTGGATGGTGTGGAAGCCGGAGCCCTGCGGATCCTTCCACGGATTGAGGAAAGCCAGCATGCGGGCGCGCCGCCAGGGCACGCGGAAGAGCATCCAGTAGAGCACCGGAGCGGCTGCCATCGCGCCGTACGCGAAGTACTTCCTCTCCATTCCGGCGAGGTAGAGCATCATCGCCGTCACCACCGCGCAGACCAGCGCCGTGCCGAGATCCGGCTCCTTCAGGATGAGCACGATAAAGAGCAGGCTCGGCAGCGCGGCCGGCAACAAGGTGTTGCGCCAGTCCTCGATCTGCTGCATGCGGTCCTGCAGAAACCAGGCGAGAAACAGCACCAGCGCGGGCTTCGCGATCTCCGAGGGCTGGAAGGAGAAGATGCCGAACTTGATCCAGCGATGGGTGGCATGCGAGTCGCGCATGACAAATGCCCCGAGCAAACACAGGACGGTGACCGCGACCACGGGAAAGACGACATTTGGCTTGTTATAGCGGCGATAGTCGACGTGCATCAGCACGATCATGCTGAGCAGGCCGCAAATCGCCCAGGCCGCCTGCCGCTCCACAAAGAAATACGATGAGCCGAAGCGCTCCTTCGCCATGACGGCAGAGGCGCTGAAGACCATGGCGAGGCCGAAGAGCACCAGCAGCAGGGTGACGCAGAACATCCATTTGTCCACCCCGACGCGCTTCGCCATCTACTTCCCTTCCGCTGCCTTTCTTGTTGCCACCAGCTCCTTGAAGACCCGGCCGCGATGTTCGTAGTTCTCGAACTGGTCGAAGCTGGAGCAGGCCGGCGCCAGCAAGACGATGTCACCCGCCTCTGCAGCATCATGCGCCTTGGCAACGGCCGTGGGAAGTGTCTCCGCATGGACCACATCCACCGCACCGGCAATGTGCGCCTCAATCTTTTCCGCCGCGGCGCCGATGGTGTAGACCCGCCGCACGCGCTCATGCAGCAGCGGCCGCAGCGTGGTGTAGTCGGACTTCTTGTCCTTGCCGCCAAGGATCAGGTGAATGCGGCCGGGGAACGACTCGATCGCCTTCATGGTGGAATCGACATTCGTGGCCTTGGAGTCGTTGTAGTAGTCGACGCCGCGCACCGTAGCGACAAACTCCAGCCGGTGCTCGACCGCACGGAAGCTGCGCACGGCCTCGGCAATCACTTCCGCCTTCACCCCCGCCAGCCGCGCGGCGCACACAGCGGCCAGCACATTCTCCACGTTATGCGCACCCTTGAGGGGAATCTGCGTGACCGGAAGAATCGGTTCGAGCGACGCGGTTTCCGATGCGCGAAACGCCACGACGCCCTGATGTACGCACGCGCCCTGGCGCACCAGCTTGGTCCGGCTAAACCAGAAGACCTGCGAAGCCGCGCGGCTGGCCGCCTGCTGTACGCGCGCATCGTCGGCATTCAGAACGAGGAAGTCCTCGGCGGTCTGCTGCGCAAATATCCGCTCCTTCGCCGCCGCGTAATTTTCCAGGTTTCCATGGCGATCCAGGTGATCCGGCGTCAGGTTCAGCAGCACCGCGATATTCGGGCGGAAGGTATCGACGCTCTCAAGCTGGAAGCTGGAGAGCTCGAGCACGCTCCATGAGTCTGGCTGGTTCTCGGGCAGATCGACCAGCTCGATCGCCGGCAGGCCAATATTGCCGCCGACCAGCGTCGTGAGCCCGCCAGCCTTCAGAATCTCGCCCGCAAGCGTGGTCGTGGTGGTCTTGCCGTTCGAGCCGGTGATGGAGAGGATTTTCGTCTTCAGGAAGCGAGCCGCCAGTTCCACCTCGCCGATGATCGGGATGTGGAAGGTGCGCGCCTCATCCATCTCCGGCGTATTGGGAGCGACGCCCGGACTGAGTACGATCAGGTCCTGGCGGCGGAAGGTGGCATGCCCGTGGCCGCCCGCCTCGACATTCACGCCGGCATCGAGCAGCGCCGGGATATGCTTCGCCAACGCCTCCGGCGTGCGCAGATCCGAAACCGTGACCTGCGCTCCACGCCGCCGGAGGAAGAGTGCCGCCGCAAAACCCGAAACCCCCAACCCGACGACGAGAACCTTCTTGCCTTTAAGCTCCACGAGAGAGAGCTTATCGGAAATTCACCGGGGCCTGCCTCCTGGGTTTTCCAGAGACTTCATTCGCTTCCGAATTCAGTTTTGCGGAGAGCGCAGAGATGAGCCGAAAAAGGCGCGCCGAGAGCCCTGGTTTGAGTCTCACGGCGCGCACCGTACAGCTAGTTGACTGTCAGAGCCACCACGACCGAATGTGTCAGCGATCCTGACGTCGCGTTGATCGTGACCTGCGACACCGTCGGAGTTGGCGTTGGCGTTCCCGGTGGTGTGACCGCCCCCATGGTCGATTTCATCCCGCCGCATCCTGTCAGGCCGCCGATGGTCACCACGCACGCCAGCAACAAGAGCGCACCGCGCATGTTCATCAGCCGTTTGCGGAAGCCAAGCAGTCCCAACAGACCCAATGGCAGCATCCCGGCCAGGATCATCCCATCTCCGCCGAGCGATGCGGAGTAAGGATTGGTCGGCGTTGGAGTGGTCGCCGCAGCCGTCGCGATTGCCACTGTCACGCTTGTCGCATTCGTGCCTGAAACGTTCACCGTGGCTGGGGTAAAGCTGCAGCTTGCTCCGGTCGGCAGTCCGGAACAGGAAAGTGTTACGGCGCCCTTGAAACCGTTCGTGCCCGCCAGGCTTACATCGACGCTCGCCGTCTGGCCGCTATTGACGCTCACGCTTGTCATGGGAGCGGTGATGGCGAAGTCTCCGGCACCCGTTACCGCGGCGGCCGTGATCGCGCCAAACAGTCCGCCCTTCTCATTGTTGATACCGGCAGCGAAGTAGAGCGTGTTGGGATCGCCCGCCGTTGCCGGAGTGCCGGTCGTCGTACTGCCCGCTCCGAAGACGATCTCCCACAGCCCGGAGTTCGCGATGGGCGCTCCGGTCGAATCCGTGATCTGCCCCTTCAGCGCGAAGCTCACAGGATCGTAGGCGTTGATGACTCCATCGCCGAAGTTGCCTACCAGCAGGTCGCCGCCGAAAGTGCCGAAGCCCGCCGGCGCAAGAGCCATGCCCCAGGGCGCATTCAGATTGCCGCCCACGATCGCCTGCACCAGCAGATTGCCGTTCTCATCGAACTGATCCACCACGCCAAGGCCGGCGCCCACCTTCTCCAAACCATTCGTACCGACCTGCGCGTAGGTCACATAGATGTTCTTGCCGATGACGTGAATACCGAACGGCGCATATCCGGTGGGAAGACCCGGATCGTTGAAGCCGCCCGCCAGCTTCCCCGGCTTGAATGTGCTGTCAAAGACATCGACCGTCTTACCTGCAAAGTTCGCCGCAAGCAGAAACGTGCCGGTGTTATTCTTCACCACGGCGATATCCGTGTAAGCCGCCTTCGCAGACGAGTTGTTCACCACCGTCACAGGCTGCGTCGTGCTCGTGTTCCAGGCTGCGATGCTGCCATCCAGGTTGCCGAAAAGAAACTGCGCCGAACCGCTCCCCGGAATGTTGAAGACCGTGGCGTCTGCATTGAAGATTGTGCCGGCCGGAGAGCCATTCTTTTCGGTCGAGACCGCAGGCGGAATGGTGACCGAGAACTGTTTATTTCCGCTTGCATCGTCGACGAGAGAAAATCCCGTCCCTGCTGTATCGATCCAGAAAGCCGGGCCAATCGAGACGCCCCATGGATTGATCAGCGTGGGATCGGTCTTCTGCGCGGCAACCGAACCGTCGGAGACGATATTGGTTTGCGTGTAAGAACCGGACTGCGCGGCAGCGGCGGCTGTCAATATGCAGGCGGCAAGAATCGTCGCCAGTGAAGCCAACAACGAGAGTGTTCGCCGCAACCGCGCTGCGGCTCTTGGATGGATAAGCATGTCGCTGTACTCCAGGGACCCGGTCTGAATTGAGGGCGGCGTACACAAACTCCCTCGGACCGGTCTGAGTTGCAGCCTAGAGACTCAGAACATCGCACTTGTCATGCGCTTGTTAGGTGTTTGTCATCCTCTTCACGACAGAAAGTAAATGTCGCAACAAAAAAGAAATAATCACGGAATAAATTTTGCATTTCGCAGTTAGCGCAGCTTCAGGGTCGTAAGCGCGAAAAGCGCGAAAACCAGCGCGCCGATCCAGAAGCGGACGATCACTTTCGATTCCGACCAGCCCATCAGCTCGAAGTGATGATGCAGCGGGGCCATCTTGAAGATGCGCTTCTTCCGCAGCTTGTAGCTTCCTACCTGCAGAATGACGGAGAGCGCCTCCAGCACGAAGATGCCGCCGATAAATGGCAGCAGCAGCTCCTGCTTGATGATCACGGCCAGCGTGCCGATGGCGCCGCCCAGCGCCAGCGAGCCCACATCGCCCATGAAGACCTCTGCCGGATGCGCGTTGTACCAGAGGAAGCCGATGCTCGCGCCCACCAGGGACCCGCAGAATACCGTCAGCTCGCCGGCCAGCGGCATTCGCTGCAGTTCAAGATAGTCGGCAAAGACCACGTGGCCGCTCACATAGGTCAGCACCGTGAGCGCGCCCGCGGCAATGATGGTGCAGCCGATGGCGAGGCCATCCAGGCCGTCAGTCAAATTCACTGCATTGCTGGAGCCGACGATCACCAGAATCGTGAACAGGACAAACGGCAGGAAGCTCAGGTAGTACAAGTGCGGTATGTGCTGCAGCGAGGTGACCACCAGGTCCGGCCGGAAGCGCTTGAGGAACGGCACCACCAGGCGGGTCGAATAATTCCCCTGCGTCTCCAGGTAGACCAGCGCCATGCCGATGCAGGCGCTGACCGTGATCTGCAAGCCGAGCTTGGCGCGGCCGGTAAGCCCCAGGTTCCGCTTATGCGCGACCTTGATGTAGTCATCCACAAAACCGATCGTGCCGAAGGCCAGCATGGAGAGCGTCACCATCCAGATCAGCGGATCGGAAAGATCGGCCCACAGCAGGGTGGGCAGCAGTACGGAGATGGCGATCAGTACGCCGCCCATGGTCGGCGTGCCCGCCTTCTTCTGATGCGCCTGCGGACCTTCTTCGCGGATGTACTGGCCGATCTGAAACTCGCGCAGCTTCTGGATCACATAGGGCCCGACCACCAGCCCGATCAGCAGCGCCGTGAGCGTGGCGAAGGCCGTACGAAACGTGAGATAGCGGAAGATCCGGAATGGCCGGAAGTACGGAAAGAGCTTCTGATAGAGCAGCCAGTAGAGCAAACATCCTCCGTACCCGCGTCAGCACTGCGGCTGGAATGCGCCTAGCGTACCGTCACTGTCGCCATCGCACGGTTAGCTCCAGTGGTTCACGCGGCAGTCAGGGTGGAGAGCGCCTGCTCCAGCCGTACGCCGCGCGAGGCCTTCAGCAGCACCGCATCACCCGGCTTCAGGTTCTGCCGCAACCACTCCCCGGCGGCCTGCGGCGTCTCGACGAAGATCGCCGACGTCGAATTGCCCGCGGCCTCGGCGCCGGCAACGATCTCCTTCGCCAAACCGCGGACGCCGATCACGACGTCGATCCCTGCCGCCGCGGCAGCCTCGCCACACTCGCGATGCAGTTGCGCCGCGCGCTTGCCCAATTCCAGCATCTCGCCGGCCACCAGGATGCGGCGCTGCGCGGGAACCGCGGCCAGCGTCCGGATCATGGACTCGAGCGCCTCGGGATTCGAGTTGTAGCAGTCATTGATGATGGTGGCGCCATGCCATTCGATCAGTTCGCCGCGCTTGTCTTCCGGCTTGAGCGAGGCGATGGCCGCAACGCAGCGCGCAAGAGGAATGCCCGCCTGCAGGCCTACCGCGATCGCGGCCAGCACGTTCGCAATGTTGTGCCTGCCCAGCAGAGCGAGCCCCACGGACGCCGATTCGCCGTCCGCCGTCACAACGCGAAACTTCGATCCGGCAGGGCCGAGCTCTTCAATCTCTTCTGCGCGAACATCTGCCACCGCGGCGGCTACAGATTTCGTTGCGTAATAAATGACACGTCCGGGAAAGTCGCGCCCGAACTGCGACACATACGCGTCGTCTGCGTTCAGGAAGGCGACGGCACGATCCCGCGCCTGTGGCGAGAGCCCAGCCACCAATTCATACTTCGCGCGAGCCACGCCGGCAATGCCGTCGGCAAATCCCTCCGCGTGCGCGTTGCCCACGTTGGTGACCACTCCCCAATCGGGCGAAGCGATCTGGCACAGCGCCGCGATCTCTCCCGCGGCAGACATCCCCATCTCCACCACGGCGACTTCATCCTCCGGCGATAGCTTCAGCAACTGCAGCGGCAGACCGAAGTGGTTATTCAGATTGCCCTTCGACTTGAGCACGCGGAACTGCGCCGCCAGCACCGTCGCAATCGCCTCTTTGGTCGTCGTCTTCCCTGCTGAGCCGGTCACGGCCACCACGCGCTTGCCCCAATGGCGGCGGACTGCCGCGGCCAGCGTCTGCAGTGCAACCAGCGGGTCGCCTTTCGATTCGGGTACCAGCAGCAAAGGATGCGCATGCCCCTCCGGCAGCAGGTCGCGCGCCTTCGCCGAAGCGACAACTGCCGCGCACGCGCCTTTGGCCAATGCGTCCGCAACAAAATCATGCGCATCGAAGCGCTCGCCGCGGACGGCGAAAAAAAGATCGCCGGGCGCCAGGGTGCGGGTGTCGATGGAATATCCAGTGGCCTCGCCCGCTGTGGCGCCGTGCGGGATGGCGAGTTGCGCGCCCGTCCATTCTGCGATCTGCTCCAGCGACAGTTTCATGACTTCCCTTTCAGCCATGCCAGAGCCTGGCGAGCCACGGCAACGTCATCGAATGGCAGTACCTGCCTGCCGATCGTCTGCGTCTTCTCGTGGCCTTTGCCGGCAATCACCACAATGTCGCCGGCGCGTGCCTTGGTCGTCGCTAATGCGATCGCCTTCGCGCGGTCCGGTTCCACTTCCACCGTTGCCGGCAGTCCCGTTGTGCCGGGAAGTATCTCATCGATGATGGCGCGCGGATCCTCCGAGCGCGGGTTGTCCGAAGTGACGATAACAATTTCGCTCGCCTCGGCAGCCGCGTGCCCCATACGCGGCCGCTTGGTGCGATCGCGATCGCCGCCACAGCCAAAGACGGTGAGGACACGACCTGTTTTTTCGCTATTTCGTCCTGAAGAAACCAGATCGCGCGCCAGCGTCAGCACATTGCGCAGCGCATCCTCGGTATGCGCGTAGTCGACCACCACGGTGAACGGCTGCCCGACGTCCACCGCTTCGAAGCGGCCGGGCACCGCGTGCAGCCGGGGCGCCGCTTCGGCAATCTGCGCCAGCGTGAGATCTCGTGCCATCGCAGCGGCGCTCGCCGCCAGCAGATTCAGCACATTCACGCGACCGGTCAGCGCGACGTCGATCGCTGCCTCGCCGTGCGGGGACACCAGCGTGAAGCTCATGCCATTCGGACGCACGGCAATATCCCGCGCGTGGAAGTCGCCGCGTGCGATCCCGTAGGTGCTGATCTCCGAACATGCCACATGCGCGGTGGCGGCGAGCACCGATTCGGTATCGTCTTCCGCGTTCAGCACAGCCACGCGCGGCGCCGCGGCTTGCGAGCCGTCGAAGAGCTTCCGCTTCGCCGCAAAATACGCCTCCATCGTGCCGTGATAGTCGAGGTGATCCTGCGTCAGGTTGGTAAAGATGGCGACATCGTAGGGCACACCCCACACACGCCCCTGATCCAGCGCGTGCGACGACACTTCCATCACCCCTTCCGTCACGCCGCGCTCCACGCCTTCGGACAGCAGCGCCAGCAGATCGCGCGACTCAGGCGTAGTGTGCGGCGCCGGACGCACCTCGCCGGCAATGCGGTATTCGATCGTTCCGATCAGCGCCGTGGAGCGGTCGGCCGCGCGCAACAATTGTTCCAGCAAATACGCCGTTGTCGTCTTCCCGTTGGTGCCGGTCACGCCGCTGAGCCGGATCTTTTGCTCCGGATGGCCAAAGACATTCGCGGCAATCGTCGCCAGTGCGCGCCGCCCATGCGGCACCTCAACCAGCGCAACATCCAGCGGTCCGTTCGCCGTGGCATCGTAAGCCGCTGCAGAGTCGGTGACCACGGCAACGGCTCCCCGCGCGACTGCCTGGTCGATGTAGCGATTGCCGTCGGTGGTCTCCCCGCGCATCGCGACAAAGAGCGATCCCGCCTCGACGCGGCGCGAGTCGTACTCCACGCCGCGGACGGCAACATCCTCGCCCATGCGCCGCAGAATCTCGGCGCCGCGGAGTGCATCGTTCAAATTTACAGAGGGCGGCATCGTGTGGAATCTTATCGTGCGACGCGAACCTTTGCGCTGACGCGCAAACCGAACCTTTGCACTAGCGTGCGAACCTGACGACGATCTCGGTCCCCATCGGCACCATGGTGCCTGCAGCCGGTGCCTGATCCCGTGCGAGGCCGTTGCCCAGCACATGCGCGACGAGTCCCGCAACGCCCGCGCGCTCCACCACCTGGCGCACCGAAGCGCCAGCGAAGGACGGAACTGCCACGCGATGCTTCGCATCCGTCACCAGCGTACCGTTCTCGGCCTTGGGCGGAGCAGGCTCCGGTGTGTCGTTGGCAGGCGGCGGAGGAGCGGGCCGTGGCCCGGCCACCTCATGCAGTTCGGAATGCAGTTCGGAGTTCGCAGCGTTGCTCGCCACCTGCATGGGCGGCGGCGCAGTGGCAACATTCGCCGTGGTCGAGACGCCATGCGACTCGCCGTCCGTGGAGAGCGCCGCCGTCTGCTGGCTATCGTCCGCGCGCAATGGATCGTCGGCGGGCAGGTTGTTCACCTCGGCAAACAGTGCCTGCAGATCGCTGTTGTCCTCCGGCGCCGCATCGTCGGCAATGTCTACCGGCGGAGTTGTGGGCAGCGCCTGCATCGGCTCATCATGCGGCACGCCCAGATACTCCAGCACCTGCTGCGCCACTTCCTTGAATACCGGCGCGGAGACATAGGCCCCGTGGTAGTTGCCTACCGTCGGCGAATCGATGATGACCGCCACGCTGATCGCTGGATTGTTAACCGGCGCGAAGCCGGTGAAGGAAGCGATGTGCTTGGTGCGGGAATAGGTATGGGTCAGGACGTCGATCTTCTGCGCCGTACCCGTCTTACCGGCAGAGGAGTAGCCATTGAGCGCGGCGAAGCGGCCGCTGCCCTCCAGCACAACGCCTTCCATCATCTTGCGCATCTTCGCCGAGGTCAGCGGCGAGATCACGCGATGCGCTCCAGCGGGCAGCGGCTGCGGCAGCTCCTGTTCCGGATGGAAGGCCATCGGCTTCAGCGATTCGCCTGGCTGCAGTTGCTTTGAAGTATCCAGCAGGACGGTCGGCGGCAGATACGTGCCTCCGTTGCCGATGGCGGAGACCATGCTCACCAGTTGAATGGGCGTGACACCGATTTCCTGCCCGATCGCCAGCGAGCCGATGCTGGTGGCGCCCCAGCGCTTTGGCGGACGCAGCAGGCCGCGCGTCTCGCTGGGCAACTGGATGCCGCTGCGCGAGCCGAAGCCGAAGGCCTTGATGTACGAGTAGAAGCGCTCCGGGCCGAGCTTCAGCGCCATCTTCACCGCCGCCACGTCGCTCGATTTCGCAAGCGCGGTTGCCACGGAGATGCGGCCAAGGCCGCGCTCTGAAGAGTCATCGTGAATGGTGCGCCCGAAAAGCGTGATCTGCCCGCCCTGGCAATCGACGGTGTCGGTCGGCTGGACCCCGGCCCCATCGAGCGCGGCCGAGTAGGTCACCAGCTTGAAGGTCGAGCCCGGCTCGTAGATATCGCTGATGGCGTGATCGCGCAGCAAATTGTCGTCGCGTGCCGGAAGTCATTGGGGTTGTAAGTCGGCCGCATCGCCAGCCCTAAAATCTGCCCGGTGTGTGTGTCCTGGATCACGATGGTGCCGCTCAGCGGCTTGACCCTGGCCATGGCATGCGTCCAGCGCGCGCTCCGCCATGAACTGAATGTTCTCGTCAATGGTGAGCATCAGGTTGTCGCCGGCTTGCGGCTGGCGTGCTTCGCTGCCCAGCACATGCCGCTTGGCATCGAGCGCGGTCAGCATGTGTCCGGGCGTCCCGTGCAGATCTTTGTCGAAGCGGCGCTCCAGCCCACCCAGGCCGTTGTCGTCCGTGCCCACGTAGCCCAGTACCTGCGCGCCCAGCGCATCGTTCGGATAGAAGCGCTTGAACTCCTTCTGGAAGTAGATGCCCTTCAGGTTCAGCGCCTTCACTCGCGCAACCGTCGCCGGATCGAGCTTGCGCGCCACCCAGGCAAAGTTCCTGGACGCATGGAAGCGCGCGTCAATCTGGTGCGCAGTGGTGAAACCATCCGTGGGGTCAAGGTGAACCACGCGCGCAAGCGCCGCAGCCGCCGCATCCTTGTTTTGTATCTCGGTGGGAACGCCGTAGACCGAATCGACCAGCACGGTCATGGCCATCTCGTGCATGTTGCGGTCGTAGAGGACGCCGCGGCGCGGCGCTACCTCAAAGGTACGTTGCTGCTGGCGCGCGGCCAGCTCTACGAACTCACTGTGGGTGACCACCTGCAGCCAGAACAGGCGCCCCAGGATGACGAGCGCCCAGCCGCCAAGGATCACGGTCATGAGCAAAAAGCGCAGCCGCCGCGGTGCCGCGACGACTGCGCGCGTGGTCTGCTGGCTCGGTACGAACGAGAAGCCCTTCAACTGGAACTGGCTCCCTCTGCCAGGTTTGTAACGACTACTGTTGCATGCGAACCTGCGCCATCACCGGCGCGCCCGGTCCCAGATCCATATCCAATCCACTCTCCGGACGAACCACCTGCCCGGGATGCGGCGCATCCATGCCCAGCCGCCGCGCCTCCCGATCCAGCCGGTTCAGATCGCAGAGCTGTGCCTGGCTCAAACCAAGCTGACGATTCTGCTCCTTGAGCGATTCCAGCTGCTGCTTCTCTGTCTCGACGTGGTAGCCAATCTCGATCGAAGAGAGATGCTGCCAGCCGTATAGCATGACCACCGCAAACAACATGGTCATCGCGATCGCGAAACGCCGCATCTCCTTCACCCGCACCGGGTCAGCAGCCTTTACCAGCCGTGAATTGTCCAGGTGCTTGCCGAAGAACACCTCCGGGGTGGGACCGCGCCGCGCCCGTCGTTGCGCATGCAACAGCACCTGGTTGCGCTCAGCAATCTCGGCCACATTGCCCAACCCGCTCCGCCCGCCGCGGGGGCTGTCAAACCATGTCTGCGGTGCCATCGCCTGTGTCGCCATAGTGGTCCTTCCATCTGCTGCGTACAGCGTTGGCATGCACCAATAATAGTGCATGTTTAGAGAATCAAACTAGTACACCCTGTGGAACCAAGGTAGTTACTGGCTACCCTGATTCCCCCAAAGTTCCATCACGTTCAACCTCGTTATCGCGCCCTCCACACGACCGGGTCCGGGTCGCTGTTTTCTTGGAGGGATTGGTACTGCAGTGTCGTCTTACTTTCGCCATTTGCTACGGTGGGACGACCCTGACCCGATCTTGCTAACTTGTTGCACCCAGACGCCTTCGACTGGCCTTGGGGCCTGCTGCCGTTGCATCCTTCGCATCTTTGACAAGCTCCGCCGCCCGCAGCTTCGCGCTGCGCGACCGCGGATTGCGATCCGTCTCTTCTTCCTCCGCGGTGATGGGCTTGCGGGAATCAAGGTGGTACATACCTACCCTGGCTCCTTCCCGCATGGCGTCCTTCACCAGCCGGTCCTCGAGCGAGTGGAAGCTGATCACCACCAGGCGTCCTCCGGGCTTCAACAACCCCGGTGCGGCCTCGAGCAGCGCTTGCAACTCCCCCAACTCATCATTCACACGAATTCGGATTGCCTGAAAGGTCCTGGTCGCCGGATGCAATCGCTCCTTTTTCATCGCCGGGGCGGCAGCCGATACGATCCGGGCAAGTTGTCCCGTCGTCGTAATCGGCCGCGCCCTGACAATGGCTCTGGCGATTCTCCGCGACCTCCTTTCCTCTCCGAATTCGTAAATCAGATCAGCTAGTTCTTTTTCTCCGGCCTGATTTACCACTTGTTCGGCGGTGATGCCCCGGCGCGTGTCCTGCCGCATATCCAGGGGCCCATCCGCCTGAAAACTGAATCCTCTGTGCGCCTCATCGAGCTGCAGTGAACTGACCCCGAAATCGGCCAGCAGACCATCCAGACTCGCCGGCTCGATCAGCTTCTTCGCCATCGAGAATGGCTCGCTGTGCAGAATCACCTCCGGCATCGCATCGCCCAGCTCTTCGCGAAGCGCATTTAGCCGGCGTTTCGCAATCGCTATCGCCTCCGGATCCCGATCGAAACCGATCAATTTTCCCGGGGCCTTCGGCCCAATTCAGCCGCCTCGCGCAATCTCCAGCGAATGCCCCGCCATGCCTACCGTGGCGTCTGCATAAGTCCCGCCCGCACGCACATTCAAAGTACGGATCGCTTGTTGTAAAAGAACCGGCACATGTCGTCTTTCATCCGTCATGTGCACCCCCTTGGGGGTCAAGACCTTTCGTTACAGACCCACTGCCGCGGCTTCCGCCTCATCCGTCCCCGTGAACGGCTCCGCTTCCAGCTTGGCGCGGAAGAGGTCATGGTTCACCACTTCCAGATGCCCCTGCTGTCCGAACACCACCACGTCCCCTACCGTCTTCGCCGATTCACGCAGCACCTGCGGGATCAATACCCGGCCCTGCGCATCCATCTCGGCTTCCTGGCCGTAGTAGTTCAGGCGGTCCAGAATCCGCTTCTTCGACGGCGACTTCATTTCCGCAATCCGGTCTTCGATCTTTTGCCACTCCGGCATCGGCCAAACCTGCGCCCGTTCGCCGTCGAGGCTGGTGATGAAAAACTGCGTTCCATAGCGCTCGTCAATCACGCGCTTGAAGTCCGCAGGGATCTTCAGCCGTCCTTTTTCATCCACGCGAGTTGGGTGATTGCCGCGAAACATCTGGTCCTAACCCGCCTTGGAGGTGCTACGCTGCTTGCATCGAAGTGAATCTGCTGGTCATTCACTACTTTTGACCACTCTTGACCACTTCCATCCACATCCTAGCCCAGCTTTCCGCCGCGTCAAATGGGAAAAGCGAAAAGCCATTCAGGCAACGTTATTGATAAGGCGAAACCACAAGACTAATGTGGTTTTCGGAAATCGAAGATCTATTGCTGGTGTTTAGCCTTTGGATTCCTGGGCTCCAAAGGCCCTTGTCAGGTCGGAAAATTTGCGATATACGCTTTTTCTTCGCCATTACGTCGGTCACGAAAGTGACCCGAGCGGGGGATTCCCTGTTGAAAACTAGGCCGAAATTGACCCCGCCCTGAGGAAAAGTCAAGCGGATCGGGAAGCAGATGTATCCGAGTGAGCACGCCGGTGCGCCCGCAGACGCAATTGCTGTACCCAGATCAGATACAGCAGCACCAGCACGTTCAGCAGCGTGATGCCGACCTTCACCCAGGTGAAGTGCCGCGCGATCTCAAAAATCTCCCACGGCAGGAAGGACGCGGTCAGCCCGATGGTGAGCCACTCCGCCCAGGTCTTCTCCATCGCAAGCCCGATGCCTTCCAGGAAATCCAGGCCGGCCTTCAGGAAGATGCCTGCGCTGATCAGCCGCATCTTGTGCGGCGTGAGCAACTGGACCTTTTCCAGCAGCAGGTTGACGAAGTGGCTTTCCGGGTCGATCCGGAGCGACATGGCGACGCGCACCAGCAGATCCCCGATATCGCGGTGCAGCAGGCGAACCACACCCAGGCCGAGCAGCACGAAGAGCATG
Organism: uncultured Acidobacteriaceae bacterium; assembly: GCA_963750845.1. Taxonomy (GTDB): domain Bacteria; phylum Acidobacteriota; class Terriglobia; order Terriglobales; family Acidobacteriaceae; genus KBS-83. The sequence goes on along the minus strand of CAVVSP010000003.1, from coordinate 52,020 downwards.
CCCTCCAGGATCTTGAATACGCCAATGATGATCAGCCAGCGGTCGTGGCGATGCCGAATCTTTGATGTCTGTGTGTGTTGTGTCGCCATTCGCTCCTATGTATTAGACCATCCCGCGCGCGGCTCGCTTTTCTGACCACAGAAGGCTCACCTTTCTGGCCATAGAAACGGAGACGCAGCGAGGCGGGTTCCATTGCTCACCCCCACGAATGAGTCCGGCATCTACACTGCGGCTATGCTTCGGGCTCCAGAGACGACCGGCCGAGGAACCAGCCCCGAGCCACAGCGGAAGCCAAGGCTCTCGTTCATGACCGAGCAGTGGGTCCCCTTTCCGGTAGACCGCGTCTTTGCTTTATTCGCGGACCCGCTGAATCTGCCGCGGCTGTTGCCGGCCTGGCAGGATGCCCGCATCGACAGCCTGGAGCTGCAGGCGCCGGAGGGTGGCAGCAAGTCCCGAGCGGCGGGGCGTGGCTCGCGCATCTTGCTCAGTTTCCGTCCGGTGCCGCTCTCGCCCATCCGTCTCCGCTGGCTCGCGCTCATCGATGAATACACGGCGGATCATCATTTCTGCGATCTGCAGGTCACCGGGCCGTTTCGCTATTGGCGGCACTGTCATCTGGTCAGCCCGGAAATGCACGGTGAGGTCGCAGGCACCCGGGTCACGGATGTAGTCGACTACCAATGGCCGGGAGGCGGCTCGGCCGGCTCGGCTATCGACTTCCTCGGCGGCCGGCTGCGGATCCAGCAGCTCTTCCACTATCGCCAGCGAAGGTTGCTGCGGCTGCTGCGCAAGGAAACCGCGCCCCGCCCCTGAAATCTTCTTCTCGTGAACGCCGCGCCTTGCGGTGCTATGCTCCGCGTACTGCCCCAGACGCCTTCTCCTCCTCGGGCCCAATCGAGATCGCTCGCACGTAGAACGCCCGTAGAAGAGGTGCGCTTGGCAGTTCTTCGACCACCGATCGTCCCCGTGCAGGATGGAGAAGCCATCGGCCGCTCCGCGCTGCGCAAGGCCAGCCTGCGGCTGCTGCCCCTGATTGCGATTGGCTACGGCATCGCCTACATGGATCGCGTCAATATCAGCTTTGCCGCGCTGCAGATGAACCGCGATCTGCACTTCAGCGCATCCGTATACGGCTTCGGCGCGGGACTGTTCTTCCTCAGCTATGCCGTATGCGAGGTGCCATCGAATCTGCTGCTGGTCCGCTTCGGCGCGCGTCGTTGGCTGGCCCGCATCATGTTCACCTGGGGCCTGCTATCGATCGGCATGCTGTTCGTCAAGACACCACATCAGTTCTATGCCGTGCGATTCCTTCTCGGCATGGCGGAGGCGGGATTCTTCCCCGGCATCATCTACTATCTCTCGCGCTGGTTTCCGCTGGCGTATCGATCTCGAGCGGTGAGCCGCTTCTACATCTCACTGCCGCTCAGCTCCGTGGTAATGGGTGGACTGGCTGGAATGCTGCTGCATCTGGGTGGTCGCGGCGGCATGGCCGGCTGGCAATGGCTGTTTCTCATCGAAGGTCTCCCCGCGCTTGCGCTCAGTCTGGTCTACCTGCGTTGTCTGCCGGACAGCCCGGACAAGGCTCGCTGGCTCCACCCGGGGGAGGTGGAGTGGCTACGCGAGGCGCTGCGCAGAGACGATGCCGCCACCGGCGCGGTACACGGCGGCGGCGAAGTGCTGCATGCGCTGCGACAGGGGCGCGTCTGGGTGCTCGGCTTTTTCCTGCTCTGTCTCTATCTGGGGTTCTATGGCTACACCTTCAGCGCGCCGGCCATGATCCAGAACGCGACCGGACTGAGCGTGACTCGCGTCGGATTTGTCGTCGCGTTCCTGGGAATCATCAACGCGATGGCAATGCTGCTGAATGGAGCCCATTCGGACCGGACAGGAGAGCGCCACTATCATGTTGCCCTGCCCTGCGCGCTCGCGGCGGCAGGCTTCCTGATGGCAGGGTTGTCGAACCGACCGGCGATCATGCTGACGGGTTTCGCACTGGTGGGAATCGGAACGTGCGCCGTGAATGCTGCCGTCTGGAGCATCCCCACGCAGTTTCTATGCGGCAAGTCGGCAGCAGCTGGCATCGCCGCCATCAATATGATCGCCATCCTCGGCGGCTTTCTCGGACCGTACTGGATGGGGCTTGCCGCTGATTGGACCGGCGGCTATCAGCGCGGACTTCTGACGCTCGTCGTGCCGACCTTGATCGCGATGCTCATCATGCTCGGCATCCGCCGCGATGCGCTGCGGCGAAAGGCACGGGCGCCGCTCCATGTTGAATCGCTTGAGGCTGATTAGCCCAGCTCAGAGCACCTTGCCCCGAAACAGAAAGATGAGCTCGATCACCAGAATGATAACGACGGCCAGCTCCAGCAAAAAAGCCCGGCTCTGGTTGAACTGGTCGACCATGAAGCGATACAGATCGCCGGCCGTCTCCAGCTTCTGCGTCACAAGATTCTTGTAATCCGGCACCCCAACTTTGATTGCGGCAAGCCGATAGAGCCTCGCTGCGAACATGTCGCTAAGAAACTTGATGGCATTGTCCGCGTGCTCGGTCAGCTCCATTACCTCCAGCAGCACGCCGTACAGCGCGTTCGCGGAGCGCGCCATGCGCCAGCGGCGCAAAGGGCCGGTGCCCTGCTCAAGCGAGGTGTACACACTCTCCAGCTCACGTGTCAGCAAATCGTCGTAGTAGCGGAACTCCAGCAATTGCGAGTTGGCATACTCCAGCAGTTGGATCGCCATCTCCGCGCCAGCCGGCGTGTCATACAGAAATGCCGCATTCCAGCCGATGACCGCCAGGTCATTGGGATAGAAAGAAATGCGCGACTGCAGCACCTCATTCGACTCGCTTTCCGCCAGACGCGTGGACTCGCCGCGAACGATCTGCGCCACCAGCGGGCCGTGCCGTTCCAGCAACTCGGTGGCGGTGGGCAATCCGGCGATCTCGCGCACGTGAAAAACGAAGTAGTCCTCGCTCAGCCAGTCTTTGTAAGGCTTCACCAGCGCCGGCGCCGCGCGCTCCAGCCGCTGCTTCACAATGCGGGCCGCATGAGCGGAGAAATCGACGTCCCAAACCCAGCGGCTGGCCAGGCGGACCAGCGTCTCCCAGTCGCCGGTAAACGGAAGCTGAAAGACCACGCTGAGCACGCCGTAGTCGTAATACTTGATCTCGCCGTGCAGCCGCTCGCCGGTTTCGAGCACCAGCGGCTCGATCGGTTCCACCACCGGCGGCCGCTGATAGCGGATATAGCCTGGCGCGGGATGCTTCATGCTCGGCTTGGCGATGGTGCGGGCCCCCGAGAGCGCCCCGATGACTTCACCCAGCCGGGCCAGCTGGATCTCTTCGCACACGTCGAACTGGATCAGTACAAAGACCGTGCCGGTCAGCGCGGCAGCCGGCAGCGGCGTGTCGCGCTCCACCTCTTCGGAAGCCACAGACTTCGCAGTTGTCGTGACATCTTGCATGCAAAGCACATCTTACGTGCGGCCAGCAGATGAAAAGTCCGCACAGGCTCGCCGGTTGGCCCGGGCGGAGCCGTCACCACGATCGGTCAGCGCGCGACCAGCCGCCGCTTCGGCACCGGTTTCAGCAGCGGCTCCAGTTTTTCGAGCGCCGCCTCCACGCTGATGCCATGCTTGGCCCGCAGAGCCTCGACCTTGCCATGCTCGATGAAGCGGTCCGGCCAGCCGATGCGCACCACCGGCGTATGGAAGCCCATCTCACTCAGCGCCTCCAGCACGGCAGAACCGAAGCCGCCCATCAGCACGTGATCCTCGAAGGTGACGAAGGCCTGCACCTTGCGCGCATACCGCGACAGCATCTCGCGATCCAGCGGTTTCACGAAGCGCGGATTGATGACCGCAGCCGATCGGCCCTCGCGCTCCAGCGTGTCCGCAAGCTCAACCGCCATCGGCAACAGCGCGCCCAGCCCGAGGACAGCGATCTCGTCGCCATCGCGTGATCACCTCCGCCTTGCCGATGGGCAGCGCCACCGGTTGCCGGCTTCACCGTGACGCCAGGGCCAGTCCCGCGCGGGTAGCGGATGGCGCTGGGGCCGTTGTGTTCGAGCGCGGTCTGCATCATGTCCGCCAGCTCGTCCTCGTCCTTCGGCACCATGTGGATGACGTTGGGGATGCCCCTCAGGTAGCTGATGTCGAAGAGCCCGTGATGCGTCGCGCCGTCATCGCCGGAGAGGCCGCCGCGGTCCATGCAGAAGATGACCGGCAGGTTCTGCAGGCAGACGTCGTGCACGATGGGGTCGAAGGCGCGCTGCAGGAAGGTCGAGTAGATGGCGCAGAACGGCCGGTAGCCCTTGGTCGCCATGCCTGCCGCGAAGATCACCGCGTGCTCCTCGGCGATGCCGACGTCGAAGTAGCGCGTCGGATGGTGCGGCCGGTAGAGGTCGAGCGCCGTGCCGTTGGGCATGGCGGCCGTGATGGCGACAACTTTCTCGTTTTTGTTCGCGAGCGTCACCAGAGTCTCGGCAAAGACCTCGGAGTAGGTGCGCTGGCCGACCGGCTTGGTATCCCCCGTCTTCGGATCGTAAGGTCCCAGTCCGTGGAACTTCTTCACTTTTTCCAGAGCCGGCTGGAAGCCGCGTGCCCTTCTGCGTCAGGATGTGCAGCAGAACCGGCATCTCCTGCCGTTTGAGGAACTTGAAAGTGCCGATCAACAGTTGAAGATTGTGGCCGTCCAGCGGTCCGTAGTAGTTGAGGCCAAACTCCTCGAAGAGCATCGACGGCCATAGCAGGCCCTTCGCGGCTTCCTCGGCCTTGCGTACAACTTTCGTGGCGGTCTTGCCGCCAAAACGCTCGATCAGCCGCCCGGCACGCGCGTGCAGATGGTTGTAGTGCTCGTTGGTCACGACCTTGTGGAGATAGCTGGCAATCGCGCCGACATTCCGGTCGATCGACCACTCGTTATCGTTCAGAACAACGATCAGGCGCTTGGTCTGCTGGCCGATGTTGTTCAGCGCCTCAAACGAAATGCCGTTGGTGAAGGCGGCATCGCCCGCCACCGCGACGATGTTTTCACGCGTGCCGCGCAAGATCGCGTGCCACCGCCATGCCCAGGGCGGCGGAAAGCGCCGTGCCGGCGTGCCCGGCGCCATAGGCATCGTGCTCCGACTCGGTGCGCAGCATGAAGCCGTTCAGCCCGCCCGGCTGCCGGATGGTATGAAAGCGGTCTGCGCCGCCCGGTCAGCAGCTTGTGCACGTAGGTCTGGTGGCTTACGTCGAACAGGAATCTGTCGATCGGCGTGTCGAAGACGTAGTGCATGGCCAGGGTCAGCTCGACCACGCCCAGGTTCGGTCCCAGGTGGCCGCCGGTCTTCGAAAGGCTGCTGATCAGCAGCTCGCGAATCTCCTGCGCCAGTTCGGTAAGTTCGGCGACAGACATCTGCTTGATGTCCGCAGGAGACTGAATGGAACGGAGATGTTCGCTCATCGTGGGAACCACGTATTGGACGCCGCTGAGTGAAAAACGACCCGGCAAAGTGCTCGGGGCGGCGGCTCACAGCTCTCGCCCAAGTATATCAATCGGCGATGATTGCTTCCCAACATTCGAAATTGCGCGTCCAATCTTTGCTTTGCACCGCGAAACGAGGAGCATGATTCGCGCCGCCGCAAAGCTGCGTTGCAAGCTCTCTACGGTTGCTGCTGGGAGACCGGCGTCTGGCTGGAGAGAAAAAACCACGAAATCCACCGGCCCGCTTTCGCTAGCATGGGCCGACCCCCCTAGAGGGATTTCCTGCAGGCTCCCCATTCATCCGGCTGGAGTAAGGGCGGCTTTTCGCGGCACGAAAAACCGCGTAACGAATCGTTGTGCAACCATGTCCCAGGAAATCCACACTACCCGAAAGGAGAATCACGCAAGTAACGAATATTGACCGGTTTGCCGACCCATCTGCACCAATTGTGGCAGTGGCTCACCCGACCCCCTTTGAAACAATGCTTGCAGGCGATTCTTCCTCCTCATTCATGCAGATTGTCATTCCGACCATGATGCAAAGAGATGAAGCCGAGAGGCTCAAGTCTCTCGCTCAATACGAAATTCTCGATACCTTGCCCGACCCGGCACTGGATGAGATCACTCGCCTTGCAGCCAGCTTCTGTCGAGCACCCTACGCATTCATCTCGTTCATCGATGCCAGCCGCGTCTGGTTCAAATCACGCATCGGCTTCCTGAGCCGTCAACAGCCGCGCGCTACCTCGGCCTGCCAGTACACCATCCTCGAACCGAATGCGATGGTGATCGACGACGCAGCGCAGGACTATCGCTTTGCGCCATCCGGTGTGCCGCTCGCCGCCACCACCTATTGCCGCTCCTATGCCGCAGCCCCGATCTTCGCGCCAAACGGTTCCGTGCTGGGCACCATCGCCGTCTGCTCGCCCGAGCCGAACATGTTCACGCGCGAGCATGGCCGCACGCTCGAAGTGCTGGCGCGCCAGATCATCACGCGCCTGGAGCTCTACACCAAGACCAACCAGCAGGATCGCGTCGTGCGCTCACGCCAGCGCATCGAGCGCGCGCTCACCGTCGAGCGCAACTTCGTCACCTCCGTTCTCGATTCGATCCACGCGCTCGTTCTCGTGCTCGATACCGCGGGCCGCATCGTGCGCTTCAATCGCGCCTGCGAAACAGTCAGCGGATTCAGCTTCGCCGAACTGGTCGGCCGCTCCTTCCCGGAAGAGCTCTTCCCTGCCGAAGAACGCGATCACGCGATGCGCATGTTCGAGCAGGCGCGTGCCGGCAAGCTCGATGGCAGTTACGAGATGCACTGGCGCACTCGCGACGGCGGCCTGCGCCGCATCGCATGGACTGCCAGCTCGCTCAACGATCCGCAGGGCGACATCAACTTCGTCATCACCACCGGCATCGACGTCACGGAGCAGCGCCAGGAGCTCGACCGCCTGCGCACCAGCGAGGCGCGCTATCGCCAACTCGTCGAAGGCTCGCTCGGCATCATCTGCACCCACGATCTCGACGGCAACATCCAGTCGATCAACTCGCACGCCGCCGCCATCCTCGGCCACACTCCGGAGGAGATCGTCGGCACGCCGCTCTTCGACTACATCGCGGACGATCACAAGCGCGACTACGAGCAGTACGTCAGCGCGCTCAACGAGCAGCACGAGCACCAGGGTCTCTTCTACTTCAAACGCCCCAACGGCCAGTCGGCCGTCGTCGCCTATCGCAACAAGCTGCTGCAGTTGCCCGGCACCGAACCCATCGTGCTCAGCCACGGCATCGACATCACCGAGCAGACAGACGCCGAAGAAAAGTTGCACGCGCTGATGCGGCAGCGGGAATCCATCCTTGCTTCGGTCGGTGACGGCATCTGGGGATTGGATATCCACGGCAACCTCACCTTCTGCAACGAGACCGGCGCCAGCATGTTCGGCTATACCGTGGCCGAGATCATCGGCAAGAACACGCACGACCTGGTTCACCACACGAAGGCCGACGGCACCCCATACCCATACGAGGACTGCCCGATCCAGAAAGCGCTGCACTCCGAAGAGCCGGTCCGCGTGGACAACGAAGTCTTCTGGCGCAAGGACGGCACCTCCTTCCCGGTGGAATACGTCGCGCGCCAACTGGTGCATGACGGGATCGTCAGCGGCACGGTCGTCGCGTTCGCCGATGTCTCGGAGCGCCGCCGCCTCGACCGCATGAAGGACGAGTTCATCTCCACCGTGAGCCATGAGCTGCGCACGCCGCTCACCTCGCTGCGCGCCGCGCTCGGCCTCATCGCCGGCGGAGTCCTCGAGAAGCGTCCGGAAAAGCTTGCGCAGATGCTCGATGTCGCCATCGGCAACTGCGACCGCCTCGTCCGCCTGGTGAACGACATCCTCGACTTCGAGCGCATCGGCTCCGGCCGTCTGCCGCTGCATCGCGAAAAAGCGAACGCCGTAGATCTGCTGCGCCGCGCCGCGGACCTGCAGCACACCGCCGCCGCGCACAACAACATCACCTTCCGTATCGACGCACAGCCGGTGGAGGTGATGGTGGACGTGGACCGCACCCTGCAGACGCTGACCAACCTGATCAGCAATGCGGTGAAGTTCTCGCACGCAGGCGGCGAAGTCCGCCTGACCGCGACAGCAACGGGCGACAACGAAGTGACCTTCGAGGTAGAGGACCACGGCCGCGGCATCCCGCCGGAAAAACTCGAGATCATCTTCGAGCGCTTCCAGCAGGTCGACGCATCGGACTCGCGCGCCATGGGCGGCACCGGCCTCGGCCTCGCCATCTGCCGCGCGATCGTAGAGCAGCACGGCGGCCGCATCAGCGTCCACTCCACGCCCGGCCAGGGCAGCGTCTTCTCCTTCACCATGCCTAGCTCGATGAACTAGATCGATGAACTAAGTTCCCGCTCTGCGAAGCATGGCCTGAGCCAGTTACGGGACTCCCATCGGGGTCCCGTGTCTCCTGGTTCGAGTAGCGCCGGCCGCAGTTGTGTGAAGCACGTGCGGTTGTTAGCTTGACCTACATGCCGCGGAATCTTCCCGAAGGTCTCAGCAAAACCGATCTCAGCAAGACCATAGAGACGCTTTACCGGTCCGAATCGGGCAGGATTCTGGCTACGCTGGTGCGCCTGCTCGGAGATCTCGATGTCGCCGAAGAGGCCATGCACGAGGCCTTTGCCGCTGCGTTGGACACCTGGCCCGAGGCCGGCATCCCGGATAACCCTCGTCCCTGGCTCATCTCAACCGCGCGCTTCAAGGCCATCGACGGCATGCGCCGGCGGGCGCGCTTCGACAGAGCACAGAAAGATCTCATTGCCCATCATGGAAGCGCGCGTCAACGACGCGCCCTGAAAGCGAAGATGAGGAGATCGAGGACGATCGCCTCCGTCTGATCTTTACCTGCTGCCATCCCGCTCTGCCTCCGGAAGGACAGCTCGCGCTCACGCTGCGCGAAGTCTGCGGCCTGACCACAGAGGAGATTGCCCGCGCATTTCTCGTCACCCCGGCGACGCTCGCACAGCGCATCGTGCGCGCAAAGGCAAAGATTCGAGAGACACCGATTCCCTACGAGGTGCCGACGCCGCAGGAATTGCCGGAGCGGCTGGACGCGGTGCTTCAGGTCATCTATCTCGTCTTTAACGAGGGTTACTCGGCTGCGGCGGGAGCGGAGGTAACGCGCGCCGAGCTGACCCGCGAGGCGATTCGCTTGGGCCGGTTGCTGACCGACCTCCAGCCGGAACCGGAGGTCATGGGGCTGCTTTCCCTGATGTTGCTGCAGGAATCCCGTCGCGCCGCGAGAACCTCTCCGGCCGGAGAGCTGATCTTGCTGGAGAATCAGGACCGCTCGCTCTGGAACCGGGAGCAGATCGCGGAGGGAGTGGCCTTGGTGGAGAAAGCCCTGAGCTCCCGCCGCTTCGGCTCCTACACATTGCAGGCTGCGATTGCGGCCGTTCATGCGGAGGCGGAATCGGTCGCTGCGACCGACTGGCGGCAGATTGTTGCGCTTTACGACCGACTGGTACGAATTCAGCCTTCGCCAGTGGTACATCTCAATCGTGCCGTAGCCATTGCCATGCGCGATGGTCCGGAGGCCGGTCTGGCGCATATCGACGCGGTGTTGGAACATGGCGAATTGGCCAATTACTACCTGGCGCATTCGGCCCGCGCGGATATGTACCGCAGGCTCGGCAGGACCGCCGAGGCCCGGTCCTCTTATGAGAAAGCTCTGGCGCTGACCCAACAGGAACCGGAGCGGCAATTCCTGCGGGAGCGGATTCGCCAGTTGAAATAAAGCTGAAATAAAAATCGGAGCAGCTGTCGATTTCCCGTCTCCCCAACGACTATAGGACAAAAGAACGGTGAGCGACGGTTCCTGAGTGAACGAAGTCATCGGAAACAAGCCACCAACCATCGCTCAATCCAAAGGAGATTTCGCAATGCGCTTCATGGTCATCGTCAAAACAACCCCGGAGTCAGAAAAAGAAGGCGCCCGCCACGATCCAGAGCACTTGCTCGCGATGGGCAAATACAACGAAGAGCTCATGAAGGCCGGCGTCGTGCTCGCCATGGATGGCCTCCATCCCAGCTCCAAAGGCGCACGCGTCAAATTCTCCGGCAACTCCGTTACCGTCGTCGACGGCCCCTTCACCGAGGCCAAGGAGCTCATCGCCGGCTTCTGGATCTGGCAGGTCCGCGACATCGAAGAGGCCGTCGAATGGCTCAAACGCAGCCCCTTCGAAGCCGGCGCCGAAGTCGAAATCCGCCAGATCTTTGAGATGGAAGACTTCGCATCCGTCCTGTCTGAAGAGCAGATCCAGCACAAAATAGCGAAACGAGCCGAGCTGCCAAATCAGACGAGGAAATAGCCCACTTGCATCTCGCTTGCAAGGGCAACAGGCCCACCCCAAAACCGTTCCAGAAGAAGGAGAATTTCATGCCGCAATATTTAGTTGCCAACTACATCCCCGACAACTTCGATCCGTCCACCGTAACCGAAGCGATGATGGAGGAAATCCACGCGCTCAACCGCGAATTGATTGCTGCCGGCGCCAGGAAGTTCGCCTGCGGCATTTCCCCGGCCGCCAACGCGAAGACAGTGCGGAAGCAGCCCGACGGCAAAGTGCTCGTCACCGACGGACCGTACACCGAGACCAAGGAGCACATGGGCGGTTTCTGGATTCTGGAAGCCGCCAATCTGGACGAGGCACTGGCATGGGCGCAGAAGGGCTGCCATTGCCTGCGATGCGCCCGGCGAGGTGCGCGAGCTTCTTTTCTACCCGGCTCCGGAACAAGGACCTGCCGAAAGCAAGTAAACAACCTGGCCACTGCGGCCTCGGAAGACGCAACGTAGTCACGAGATGAACGAGCCGGCGCGAAGCAACGCCGCCGGATCCACCCGGAAGGAAGAAGAGGAGAAGAACAATGAAATACGTCTGTTTGGGCTACTACGACAAAGCCAAATTCGATGCCATGACCGAGGCCGAGCGAAACGCCATGTTCGACACATGCTTTGAATACGACGACCATCTTCGCGCCAATGGGCAATGGGCTGGCGGAGAAGCGCTACAGCCTTCGGAAACCGCTTTGACCCTGTCCTGGAAGAACGGCAAAGTGGCAACGACCGACGGTCCCTATGCCGAAACCAAGGAACAACTCGGCGGCATTCTCGTCCTTGAGGCGAGGGACATGAATCATGCTGTGCAGCTCATCGGCCAGCATCCGGCGCTGACGTACGGCAACAAGTTCGAGATTCGGCCAGCGGGGGACATGAACGAAATCATGAAGGCAAGCGAGCAACGGCGGCGAAAGAACACGGCACATTGAGAGCCAGCCGTCCGAAGCATGACGAAATGATTAGGATCGTGGCGATCATTGCGGCCGGGATTTCTTTGTCGAGCTCTAGGGCTGCACATCCCGTTCCGGAAACATGAAAACAACCAGCACGATTCCAACCATTGTGAAATCGCGAAAAGCGGTTTCCTCGCCGTTCCACGCATTCGACTGCCACATGAGGAACCATTCCCCGCCAACCGAGAGGAACGCCACCAGCCACATGAGGAGCGATAGCGTCATCGCGATGACGGGTATGCGCTTGGCCGCTTCAAAGTTCATCGCCGGACCCCGGATCGCGCGTAATAGCTCCAGGCAGCCCCACCACAGCAGAATCGCCGTCACGATCTCCCACACAATAATGACGATGTAAAACGAATGGCCGGCGCCTGGTGACGTCAGGGCCCGCCACATTCCGTGGTTACCGGGAAAGGTCGTGTCCATCGTGAGGACGTGGCGGACAAGCTGGTAATTCGAATTGAAATCAGTCAGATTGTTGAACACGACGAGCGAGTAGAAAAAAGCGACTCCTGCAAGGAGCATCAGCTTCGCGGTGCGCGTGATCACTTGTCTGTCTCCTTGGGTTGGAACGGAAGCCGGGTCGTCGGGGCTCATGCTAACTTGGAGTCCCGAACGATTCAACGACGAGGTCCTCGCAAATCCGCCCCGCCAACGGCTTCCTTCAAACGGCCCTATCAAAACTGCGCCGATAGGCAACTCAGCAAGTTCCGCCTTCCTGCACGGGGCAGCCCTGATATGTCCTAACGTTTATCAGGAGTAATCCTGAGGTCAGATCCGGCTCTTGCCTCGATGAGTTCTTTGACCTGTCCTCGCTAATTTATCCTCGAATAGCTGCATCCGTACGGTTGTCTACGATCAACCGCCGTCTGTCCAGCGAATTCGAAAAGCCCGTGTCCGCGACACAACATTCGGGCCGCCGCCGAGGAGTTCACTCATGAAGCGCATCCGACAAATCGTTGTTGCATTGGTGGGTCTGTTTTATTTTGGTCTGCTCTATCCCTTGTCCACCGAGTTGTGGCACAGCAAATGGCTGCTTGAAATGCACGACAATGAATGCGAGCCAATGTTCATCACGTTTCTTGTCACTCTCGGAGTGTTTCTGCTATTGGCTGTTCGAAAACCCTCAGAGTACAGGCTCCTGATTGCTTTCGCGGCGTGCCACGGTCTCGCACATTCTGCAACTATGCTCATCCAGTCAATCGAGACTTCCGTGCACGGGGTTCCACGCGGTTACAACGACGTGATCCTCTTTGGAGTGATTGGAATAGCGCTGCTGTTCAGTGTCCCACCAAAAGAAGAGGCAAAGTCTGTCGTGTAGTCTCGCTCATCGAATCCAGATCGGTCGGTTTCGGGTCCGTGATCTCCCCTTCCCAGATGCAAGGCCCGCCTGGAGCATCTATTTCATCGGGAGAACACACTTCCATGACGCCTGGACCCGCCGTCAAAGTCAGAATCCTCCACTTCAAAAACTTCCGCCATTCCGGCATTACCGTGGCCTTCAAAACCACGTTTGAGGTATTCACCAGGGTTAGCCCCGACAACTCGCTTGAACGCCTTACTGAACGCAGCGTCGGACTCGTAACCGACCGACCGAGCGACGTCCATGAGCTTTTTGTCACGCTGTTCGTAGTAACTGCATCGCCTTTTGCATCCGCCACTCGGTTACATATTCCAGTGGTGTTTGTCCGAGTAGGTCTTTAAAACGTGCTGCGAATGCGGAGCGAGACATGCCCGCCGCGTCGGCCAGGGATTCGACCGTCCAGGGTGTATTCACTCTGTCGTGAATGGCACTCAGGGCAGTGCCCATTTGAGGATCGAAAATCGCACGAAGCCATCCTTTGTTGCGTTCCGGTCCCGACGCGATATGCGCCCGGAGTACTTGGATAAACAGAACCTCGGCCAGCCGACTCGCGACTACTTCAGATCCCGGCGCCTGTTCTGCCATTTCTGACGCCAGCGCCTGCATTGTGTTGTGAAGAGCAAGCGTGCGTGCCTGATCGGCCTTCATCAGAATGAAGCTCGGCAATAACTGCGTGATCGGCTTCAGGCTGGCGCGATCGAAACTCAAGGACCCACAGACGATTGTCGTCGGCGCGCCACCACCTCCACAAAAAGCGACATTGCCGTTGGCCTTGGCCCCAATCTCGCTGAAACTCCACCTCGGACGTGTCCGCGGGCTGTCGCGCAAAACAATCGAAGTCCCCTTAGCCAGCAAAAAGCAATCACCGCCGGTGAGCGGGATCGCCTCCGGAATCCCTTCGACACTGAGCCAGCAGTTACCGCGCGACAGCATGGCGAAGTGCGCCAAGTCTGTGGGGGAAGTCCTTTTGCCGGAGGGCGTGACTTTCTCTTCGGCCTGATTTTCCTGTTTCACGCCCCACGGGGCTGTGGCTTCGAGTCTATGCAGACCGAAAGCGGTTACGTGCATTGTTCTGAAGATGTCGGTTATTGGGTCCAACTTGGCCTCCCTCTTTTGGACGAATAGACAAAAGGTAAGGACTCCTGAGCAGTTCTCGTCCACCCCCAAAGAAATCTACTCTTTGTACGAGATGCTACACATCTACCGAAGGGAGCAGTTATGGGAAAGCTTGAGGGTAAGGTTGCAGTCGTCACGGGTGGATCGAGCGGCTTGGCGCTGGCCAGCGCCAAGCGCTTCGTTGAAGAAGGCGCCTACGTTTTCATCACGGGCAGGAGGCAGGAGCAGCTCGATGAGGCCGTCAAACTGATTGGCCGGAACGTAACCGGCGTGCGCGGTGACGCGTCCAATCTCGACGACCTCGACCGTCTGTTCGATACGGTCAAGCGGGAAAAGGGCAAGATCGACGTCCTGTTCGCGAGCGCTGGCAAGGGCGAGGCCGCCCCACTGGGCGAGATTACCGAGCAGCACTTCGATGCGGCCTTCGGCCTGAATACGCGCGGAACGCTGTTTACGGTCCAGAAGGCGTTGCCGCTGTTCAACGATGGTGGATCGATCATCATGACCGGGTCAGTTGCTTCGCTGAAGGGTTTTCCTGGTTTCGGCGTGTATGCGGCGAGCAAGGCGGCATTGCGCTCCTTCGCACGCACGTGGCTCAACGAACTGAAGGGCAGGAATATCCGGGTGAACGTGCTGAGCCCGGGGCCGATCGCCACACCGATGCAGGAAGAAGTTCTCACCAAGGAGGCGAAGGAGATGTTCGAGTCCCTGATCCCGCGGGGAAAGATGGGTCAACCTGAGGAAATCGCGACGGTCGCGCTGTTTCTTGCTTCAGACGATTCGAGCTTCGTGAACGGAGTGGAGTTGATCCGTCGACGGCGGCTTGTCGGCCATCTAACGTCTGCAGACCTCTGTTAGCGGCTGACCTTCCGGCGGGCCGCAAAGTAACTTACCGCGGGACGTTCACGGAAGGTCGCCACAGAACGGAATTTGATGTTCCCGCGCCGTCGAAGGCTTGGAATCGTTATCAACATCGGATCGGAGAAACGTTATGAGCTACGCAATCGTAGGATTCGGAAAGATAGGCCAGGCCCTCGCCCACGCCTTCGCCCGTAAAAACATCGACGTGACCGTCGCGAGCCGCCGGCCGCCGGAGGAGTTGGCGCCGCAGGCTCGGGCGATTGGACCCACGGTCGTCGCCAAGTCGCTGCGGGATGCACTCGAGGCCGACACAATCATCTTGGCGGTCCCGTTCGAGGAACATCGCGAAGTTGCGAAGGCCCTGCCGAGCTGGAAAGGCAAGACGGTCATCGACACCACGAACGCGTTTGGAGTCCCCCCTGAAGAGCTGGACGGTCTCCCGTCCTCCGCCTTCGTTGCGAAGTCGTTCACCGGCGCCAAGCTCGTGAAGGGTTTCAATCACCTGGTTGCGGCCACCCTGGCGACCGATCCGGTCGTCGAGGGGGGCCACCGGGTCGTCTTTCTGTCGAGCGACGACGAGGACGCGATCGCTCCCGTGGCGGATTTGGCCAAACAGCTCGGGTTCGCACCCGTCAAGCTGGGAAAGCTCAACGAGGGTGGCGCGCTGGTGCACGCACGCGGCCGCACCTGGGGTCAGCTCATCTTCCAGGATTTGTTCAAGAAGCAGCAGTAATCGATCGTACGACCGTGTGATTTGGCCCGAGAAGAATGATTCCGAAACGTCCGATTAGATCGGACACGATCCGATGTAAGGGAAAGGAGAGATTTCGATGAGCACAAAGAGAATGTCCAGGTTGTGAAGGATTTTTTTGCAGCAATGGGCAGCCGCGATAAGCAAGGTCTGCTGGCGTTGTCTGCCGAAGATATTGAGTGGATCATTCCGGGCGAGGACTGGCCGCTGGCCGGCACGCACCGCGGGCACGCGGGATTGGAGAATTTACTTCAGAAGGCTAACGAAACGGTGGAAACTTCGTACCCAGAGCCCCCCGAGTTCATAGCGCAGGGAGACCGGGTTCTGGTCGTCGGCGTCGCTACGGGGAAAATCAAAGCCACGAATAAGACGTTTGAGGACCATTGGGTCTTCGACATTACCGTTCGAAATCGCAAATTGACGAACATCCGGGAGTATGTCGACACGCAAGCCCTGGCGCGGGCCTCCGAGACGGACGCGAGCCCCAGGCCCTGACCCATCGCGCAGCTTCTTCTCGGCAATGAATCGGCGGACCTCAGTGAGTGCATGATCGCCAAGGCACTCACCGAGATGCGATAGGTACCAAAAGGTCGGCTTCTCGTCAGCGTCAGATTCATAACGGCTCGAACTGCCGCAGGTGCCGGACCACGCTTCCGGTATGGAGGGGGAGGGCGCAGGTAACCTCGCCCCACTCAGACCTTGCGATTCTCCGCCGTCTCCAGGCGAGTATCCGGCGCCGACAGACTGCCGAAGCTGCGGAAGTTTTGCGCCGCGCGCAGATCGAACGCGGTAGCACCGCTCGGCACGCGCACACGAAAGAAGTCCGCGCCCTCCACGTCCTGCAGGCAGAATGCGGCGCGCGCATCTGCCGCCTCGGTTGCGACCTCGACGTTGCTCACTTCCAGGTTGCGCACATGGCGAAGATAGAAGCCGGTCGCGGGCAGATCGCCGTAGATTCCCGGGTCGGGATAGGCGTTCTCTTTGATGGGCGGCTGGATCGCTGCCATCGCCGGCCCGGCGCCGCCCTGCTGATGCAGGTACACGTCGCTGATCTTCACGTCTTCGATCGGATGATCCGCGATGCCGACCATCAGGCTGCGGCAACTGTCCTGCGTGCGAGCTCACGATGTTGTGAGAGCAGCACGCGGCGCAGCGTGCCGATCGCAGCATCCTTCGGCCCGCGCATCCGCGAGCCCAGAAGCAGAAACATCGGCGCCTGCGTGATGTTGCGCATCGCGATGTTGCTGAAAATGATGTCTTCGACGATCGCGCCATCTGCGGTCTCCAGCGCGAAGCCGCGGCAGCTGTCGAAGACGCAGTTCGAGATGGTGATGTTGCGGAAGCCGCCATTCGATTCCGTGCCGCACTTGATGCGTCCCGTCGCATGGCCTGCGAATGACTGCCGGCATCGGCTTCCACGTGCCGTCCAGCACCGAGCCGATCTCGTAATTGCCGGTCACGAAGCAATTGGTGATGGTGACGTTCTCCGTCGCGCGCGCGTATCCCAGCGCAAAGGAGCTCTTGGGGCAGATCCCGTCGTCGTAGGGCGAGTTCACTGTGCAGTTCGACACGCGCACATTGCGGCAGCAATCGATGTCCATGCCGTCGCGATTGGTGTCGATGCGCAGATTGTCGATCGTCAGGTTGTCGACGCCGGTGGCGAGAATGCCGAACCAGCCGCCCTTGAGGATCTGGAAGTCGCGCAGCGTCACGTTGCGGCAAAGCTTCAGCGCGATTGTCTTGTTGCCGACGCCCGGCTTGCTGGAATCCGGTGGCCGCTCGGTGTCATGTTGATGGCCGCGGCTCAGCCCTTTGCCCCAGATGCGGCCCGGCCCGAGGATCGAAACATCGTGGAGGTTTTCGCCCCACAGCAGGCTGTTGTGCCAGTGATTGTGGCCGTAATCCTGATACGGCTCCCACGCGCCCTGCGGCTCAGCCGCATCGTAGCCGCCGCTGCTCGGTCCCTTCGAGCGGAACGGACGCGGCCAGCAGGGTTGCACCCTGGTCGAGATAAAGCGCCACGTTGCTCTTGAGGTGGATCGAATAGCTGGCGTATGTGCCTGCGGGAAACAGCACCGTCCCGCCACCCGCGCGCTCCGCCGCATCGATAGCGCTTTGAATGGCCTTTGTGTCGAGCGTCTTGCCGTCGCCAGCCGCGCCATAGCGGCGGATATCGAAGAGGACGCGCTCAGACGAAGCTGCAGGATGGCGTTGCACCGGCCGCCGCAAGAACGGGCGCGCCCGCGAGCGCCACACCACTTCCCGCCCACTTCAATATCTCTCTTCGATCCATTGTGTCCCTTAGTGGCCCTCAAGCCTCTTCGCTTTCCTTCAGCCGGGCGATCACCTGCAGATCCTCAAGCGTCGTGGTATCGCCCTTGATCTCGCCGCCGGTCGGCAAGCTCGCGCAGCAGACGGCGCATGATCTTTCCGCTGCGCGTCTTGGGCAGCGCATCGGTAAAGCGGATATCGTCCGGCCGCGCCAGCGCGCCAATCTCTTTTGCGACCCAGGCGCGAAGCTCATCCTTCAGTTCCTTCGAGGGCTTGTGGCCGCCTTCCAGCGTGACGAAGGCAGAGATCGCCTGGCCCTTCAGGTCGTGCGGACGCCCAACCACAGCGGCTTCGGCAACCTTCGGATGCGCCACCAGCGCGCTCTCCACCTCCATCGTGCCCAGCCGATGCCCGCTCACGTTGATCACATCATCCACGCGGCCCATCAGCCAGAAGTAGCCATCCTCGTCCTGCCGCGCGCCATCGCCGGTGAGATACGTTCCGGGAAACTCCGACCAATAGGTCTTCTCGAAGCGCTCCGGGTCGCCGTAGATGGTTCGCGCCATGGATGGCCACGGACGACGGATCACCAGCAGTCCGCCCTGCCCTTTCGGTACCGGCTTTCCGTCTCCTGTCACAATCTCAGGCACGATTCCCGGCATGGGCAGCGTCGCCGAGCCAGGCTTGGTCGGCACCGCGCCGGGCAATGGCGCGATCATGATGCCGCCGGTTTCCGTCTGCCACCAGGTGTCGACGATGGGGCAGCGGCCGTGGCCGATCTTCTCGTGGTACCACATCCACGCTTCGGGATTGATCGGCTCTCCCACCGAACCCAGCAGACGCAGCGAGGCGAGCGAGTGCTTCTCGACATGCTCATCGCCCAGCCTGATGAACGCGCGGATCGCCGTGGGCGCGGTATAGAAGACGGTGACCTTGTGATCGTCGATGATCTTCCAGAAGCGGTCGGGCGCGGGACAGGTGGGCGCGCCTTCATACATCAGTGTCGTCACGCCGTTCTGCAGGATGCCGTAGATCACATACGAGTGCCCCGTGACCCAGCCGATATCCGCCGAGCACCAGTACACATCGTCTTCCTTGAGATCGAAGATCAGCTTGCTGGTGTAGTAGGTGCCCACGCTGTAGCCGCCGGTGGTGTGGACCAGACCCTTGGGCTTCCCTGTCGTCCCCGAGGTATAGAGGATGTAGAGCGGATGCTCCGCATCGAGCGGCTCCGCCGGGCAATCCGGTGCGGCCTTCTCCATCAGATCGTGCCACCAGAAGTCGCGTCCGGCCTTCATCTCCACTTCGCTGCGCGTCCGCTGGTAGACAACCACCTTCTTCACGCTGGGGCATTGCGCGAGCGCTTCGTCGACCACCTTCTTCAGCTTGACCTCTGCGCCACGCCGGAATGACCCGTCCTGCGTGACCACCGCGACACACTGCGGCGTCGTTGATGCGGTCGACCAGCGCGTTCGCCGCAAAGCCTCCGAAGATGACCGAGTGCACCGCGCCGATGCGCGCGCATGCCAGCAGCGCGATGGCCAGCTCCGGCGTCATGCCCATGTAGATGGCGACGCGATCGCCCTTCTTCACGCCCAGCCCCTTCAGCACATTCGCAAACCGCTGCACTTCCGCGTGCAGCTCGCGGAAGGTAAGCTTGCGTACCTCTCCCGGCTCGCCCTCCCACAGGATGGCCGTCTTCTCCGCGCGCTTGCCCAGCGCGTGCCGGTCCACGCAGTTGTGACAGAGGTTCAGCTTGCCGCCGACAAACCACTTCGCATGCGGCGCCTGCCAGTCCAGCACCTTCGTCCACGGCGTGAACCAGTCCAGTTCGCCCGCAACCTCGGCCCAGAACGCATCCGGCTCTTCGATGGAACGGCGGTACAGCTTTTCGTACGCAGCCATGCCGGAGACGTGCGCCTCCGCGGCGAACTTTGCGGGCGGCGGGAAATACCCGCGTCTCGTGCAGGGTGGAGCTGAAGTGCTGATTCTGTGCCGTCTCTGCCATGCTTTCCGATGTCCTCCGCGCGGCAATCTGAGAACCGCGCATACGCGGTCAACACTAAAGGTAAGCGGCGGGGCAGAGCAAGCAGATGGGCCGTTTGGTAATGGTCAATTCTTCGCTTTGCCGTCGATCTGAGCAGAGATGCGATTCGCACTCCCGAAGTTCTGATTGATAATGACTTCCGGAGAACCGGTCGGGCAGACGTAAGACTGCTCCAGTAATGAAACGAGCACTTATCACGGCGTTCTTCGCGATTATGTTCGTTTCCTATGGCCTTCTCCGGCTCCCTGCTCAGGAGCCGAACGCCAGCGGCCCTCGATTGCGCGCCCGCCCGCAAGCCCCCAATGAGCAGCTTCTTCCGCCGAGCAGCGTAGCTCCGTTTGTGGTTCCAAACCCCAAGAATTATCCGCAGAAGTATGCGGCCGTATACATGCCTATCTCACTCGCAGCCGCGAGGGTCCGAACGCCGGAGTTTCCTGTAAAGAAGCACTCGCAGTGGTACGACATCATGCTTCAGTTCGACAAGCCTTTGCCGTTTCGCCGAATGGCGTGCATGGTGGGAGTTACCTCGGGCCTCTTCGATAAGAAAGATTGCGAAAAAGATGATCCGATAGTTCGGGCGGACTGGACGGTATGGGAGGATGGACGGATCGTGGAGTGGGGCTCCATGCGCGATTGTTGTGATTCCAAATTCACGAAGGAGAACATCTACAAGCAGATTGGCAGTTTCCCCTTTAGAAGCCGGCAAGAACTATGTCGTGCAGGTGCACTTCACGAAGGATGGTTCGCCACTGAATATTGCAAACCCGCGCCTCATCGTAATCCCACACCAGGACATGTGGTAAAGAACCGCTTGACATGTCATCGGCTATCCGGAAACTGCGCCACTACTCGACGTTTGCCTAGTGTGAGCGTGTTGCGGCTGCGTGAATATCCTTCGCCTCAAGCACAGGCCGTGGCCAGCCTTTGCGCGCAACGGCAAGCATCGCCAGCCCAATCTCTCGCGTTGTCAGGATCGAGTTGGGAAAGCACGGCGCAAGAGAGGCAGCACCGGCGCCATCACGACGTATCCCAGGCGATAGGCACGCGTCTTCGAGCGAATGCCGTCGAGCGGCTGGATGATGCCGGGCCGGAACATGAACGCGCTGCGGAAGGGCATACGCAGCAGCGCATTCTCCGTCGCGCCCTTTACCCGAGCCCACATGGTGCGGCCGCGCTCGGTGCTGTCCGTACCGGCGCCGGAGACGTAGACGAAGCACAGCGCGGAGTTGCGGGCCGCAAGCTCCTGAGCGATCACCACTGTCAGATCGTAAGTAAGGCGGTGGTACGCGGCCTCGCCATTCCCGGCGACGACACGCCGAGACAAAAGAAGCATGCGTCGAGCCCAGTCAGCTCGCTCGCGTAAGAAGCACACATCGAAGAGGTCCTTTACCAGCACCTCGCGCAGCTTGTATGCTCTGCCCAGCGGTCGAGCGGCCAATCACCAAAACACATTCCACGCCCGTATCCCGCAGGCACTCCAGCAGCACGCCCTGGCCCACCATCCCGCTCGCGCCAAAGATCACGACGTTCATTTGCTGCCTCCCGACGTGCACAGACCTTCAATCTAACGCAGGAAAGCCCGCCCTCCTGCGGGGAGGAGGACGGGCTTTATCCCCACGCACAACAACTGACTAGTGACAGCTCACGTTGTCCACCTCGGTCAGCTTGTTCGAAGCGGAGACCAGCTTGCGCCCATAGCAATGGCCCAGCGTGTCGCTGGCCTTATATGTCTGCGTGCTGGAGGCGTTGCTCGGGCCGAGGAAACTCCCGGTCGTACTAAAGAGATCCGTATCCGTTGAGGAGACCCGGTTTGAGACCTCGCCATGGAAGAGCCGCAGTGGACCGAGCCACTTGTCGTTGGTGACCTCGTAAAGCTGGTTGGAGGTATTGAGTTCGCTGGCCGAGCCGTCGGATGCGAACTCCTCATCGATCAGAAAGGTGAAGGGATAAGAATAGTGCTTCGCGTCTACGGTCGAGAAAATGCCCTGTTTGCTCGTGGTCGAAACGTCCATCGTCGTCGATTGCGCAATGTCCTGGATGTATTGGGTGGAATTGATGGTGAACTTTTGATTGTTGCTGAAGTTCGCGCTGCCGTTGACGGTGGTTTCCACCCTGCCATGCGAGGTGGTCGTCCAGCCGCTGATGCTATAGTTGCGCGCCGAACTCACCGCCGACGGTTCCGGTGACATTGCCGCTTGTATCCATCGTCCAGCTTCTCACTCACAACGGGCGTCGGCGCAGCCGAGAGCGTGTCGCTCAGCAGACCGCCATTCGTGCGCTGGGCATGCGGATCGGTGAAGACCAGCAGGTTTGCGGTTGCCAGGAAATAGCTGTTGGCGTTGAAGACGCTGATTCCGACAGTATGAGCGTCGCCATCGGAAAGCACGCCGGCGAAGGGTGTCAGATTCACGCGAAAGGGTTTGAAGTTGAGCGTCTGCACGCCAGGGATGGGCTCCCAGAGATACGGATCGACGCCGCCGGTATAGATCCAGGGATAGACCGGCGCGATACCGGCGGGCTTGCCATCGATCGTGATCTCCGTCTCGCGGAATGCGGTGTTGCCGCAGCTCTCCAATTCGTGGCTCACATCGCTCGGCACGCACGTCCACCAGAACTCATCGTTGGATTGGCTTTGCGCGAAAACGTCGAGGTACGCCTCCTCCGTGTTCCGGGGCAACGTCACGCTCTGGCTCAACTGATCGGTTGTTGTGTTCAGGTGTAGGCGCCGACGCTTGCCGTTGGCAGCGGCACCACGACATCCGCCACCCGCGGCGCAGGGTCACGGAAATCGGCCGGGTAGAAATCGAGCTTCGCATTGGCGTAGATGATGCCGGTGTAGTCCACGCCGCCAGACTCGCCAACGAAGTTGCCTAGGATGGCGTTGCCAGTTTGCGGAGCCTTCAGGCCCGCGCTCAGGTCTGTGACATCACTCTCGACGTGCCACGACGGACTCAACGTAGCGCGCGGTTCCGACGTGGTGCCGTAGTAGATGTTCATGTTGCCGATAAGAAACTGCGCCGTGCGATCGAACTGGCGTCCCGCAGTCACGGTGAAGTCGGCCGAGAAGACGACCTTGGCCCAGGGACCGTGGCACTCCGACGGCGGTGCGTAGTTGAAGTTCTTGATGTTGAAGTCGGCAAACTGCTCGTTGGTGAAGAGCTGGACGGTGCACGGCTTGGTGTGCGGCCGCTCCACCGGTGGATCGGCCGTGATGGGATTGGAAGATCCAATCTGCGGGCCATTGGTGACCACTACCTGCGCAGGCAGCGCAGCGGTCAGCGTGAGCAGGCCCGCGGCGAACAGGGCCTTGACGACGAAATGCTTCGGAGGAGTGAATTGCGGCATGTGGGCGCTCCCAGAATTGCAGCCATAACGAGACTGCGGCTTGCGAAACGGCGAGAGCATAGCATGCCCAGCTTGGCCCTGGCTTATCGGATGGACATTCGATTCCATGCAGCTACAACGTGACATTGGGCGAAAAAAATCGGGGCCACACCTTTTCGCACACAAACTCATTTGACGCGCATCTCTGCCGGACGGATAATTGCATAGTCTAACTATGTAGATAGACTATGCCAGCAAGGGAGCGCCTGATCCATGGCTCAAAATCGTGACGATATTCCACCGGGAACCCTCTATCTCCTCATCCTGAAGACGCTCGCCCGCAATGGCGAGCTGCATGGCTTTGAGATCGCCAATTCCATCCAGCAGACCACCGAAGATGTCCTGCAGGTCGAAGAAGGCTCGCTCTATCCGGCGCTGCAACGCATGCTCATCAAAGGCTGGGTCGTCGCGCGGTGGGGCACCACCGCCGGCAATCGTCGCGCCCGCTACTACCAGCTCACCGCAGCGGGCCGCAAACAGCTCGTCGTGGAGATCACGCAGTTCGAGCGCGTGATGGGCGCAATCGCACGGGTCATTCAAACCGCATAGGAGGTCCAGCCATGGAAAATGCTCAGAGAATTCTTGCGACGCGTCGGCATGCTGTTCCACCGCGAGCGGTTTACCCACGATCTCGACGACGAGATGCAGCTTCACCTGGACCTGCGCCGGCAGCAGCAGGTGGACTCGGGCGTCGCGCCGGACGACGCGGCAGCGGCCGCCCATCGCCGCTTCGGCAATCCGACACTCCTGCGCGAGCACAGCTATACAACGTGGGGCTGGGGCTGGCTCGAAGGCTTGTTGCAGGATGTGCTCTACGGATTGCGCACCATGCTGCGCTCGCCCGGCGTCACCATCGTGGCGCTGCTCTCGCTCGCGCTCGGCATCGGCGCGAACACCGCCATCTTCAGCCTGATGGATGCCGTCATGCTGCGCTCCCTGCCCGTCAAGGATCCCGGCCAGCTCGTCCTGCTCGGCACGGGAGACTGACACGGTATCGGCAGCGGCTTCGTCGACACCGAGCTCTACTCCTATCCCTTCTATCGCCAGCTGCAGCAGAAGAACGCCGTCTTCTCCGATGTCGCCGCCGTCTTCAGCATGACCGACGACGTCCACGGCTTTGTTCTCGGCACTTCGCAGCAGGCTCCCGCAGAACCCGATCTCATGCACGTCAAGCTGGTCTCCGGCACATATTTCCCCATGCTGGGCGTCCAGGCCCAGCTCGGCCGCACGCTCACTGACGCAGACGACACCTCCGAAGGCGATCATCCGGTCGTTGTCGTCAGCCACGCCTTCTGGAAGCGGACCCTCGCCAGCGACCCCAACGTTCTCGATCGCAAACTCAAGCTCGGCACCACCATCTTCAATATCGTCGGCGTCGCCCCGCCGGAGTTCTTCGGCACCAAAGTCGGCGAGGCTCCGGACATGTGGGTTCCCATGTCCATGACCAAATCCGTCCCTCCCGGCTGGGACGCCTACAAACCCAACTTCACCCAATCGCTCAACCTCATGGGCCGTCTCAAACCCGGCGTCACCATGGAGCGTGCCACCTCCAACGTCAACCTGCTTCTGCAACAGATCACGCGCGGCTTCTCCGACGCGGACCTCAGCAAGAGAAATCTCGACGAGCTGGCCCGAACGCACGTCCCGCTCACCCCCATGGCCAACGGCCTCTCGTCGCTGCGGCGCGAATTCTCTGAGCCTCTGCAGATCCTCATGGCCATCGTTGCGCTGGTCCTGCTCATCGCCTGCGCCAACATCGCCAATCTCCTGCTCGCCCGCTCTACCGCACGCACACGCGAACTCGCCGTTCGCCAGGCGCTCGGTGCACGGCGCTCCCGCATCATCCGGCAACTCCTTACGGAGAGCCTGATCCTCGCCCTGGTCGGCGGCGCACTCGGCATCGCCTTCGCCGCTGCCGCCAACCGGCTGCTTGCTCCGCATGGTCTCCGGCGGCTTTGAAACTCTCCCTCTGAATGTCGGCCTCGATCTTCGTCTGCTCGGCTTCACCTTCGCTCTCACCGTCGCCACCGCCATCCTCTTCGGCACCATTCCCGCCTTCCGTGCCACGCGCCTCCATCTCACCGACTCCCTCAAAGATGGTCGCGGACCCAGCACCGCGGGCACGAAGAGTCTCCTTGCCAGAGGGCTCGTCATCTCCCAGGTCGCTCTCTCCTTGATTCTCATGGTCGGCGCCGGACTCTTCCTGCGCAGCCTCGTTAACCTCAGCCGCCTCGACCCCGGCTTCAATCGCGAGAACGTCCTGCGCCTGCAGATCGACTCCGACGCCACCGGTCTCAAGGCCGAAGACCCTCGCCTCCGCGACACTTTTCAGCAGATCGAGTCGCGCGTCAGCGCTCTGCCCGGCGTCCAGGCCGCCAGCTTTTCCGCCTTCACCTTTAACGAGGGCAGTTGGAGTGACGCCGTCCTCGTCGCGGGCATGCCTCATAACGAAGACATCGGCGTCCATCAGAACGTCGTCGGCAACGGCTACTTCAAAGTCATGCAGATCCCGCTTCTCGCCGGCCGCACCTTCGGTCCGCAGGACACAGCCACCTCGCAGCGCGTGGCCGTCATCAGCGAACACATCGCCAAAACCCTGTTTCCCCCGGGCAATCCCATCGGCCGCCACTTCCACGTCGCCAACAACAAGCCCGAGAATGAATACGAAGTCATCGGCATCGTCAAAGATGCAAAGTTCTCTCAACTGCAGGAAAAGCCGAAATACATCAACTACCTCCTGTATGCACAACGCCCCTGGGGCTTCGGTGACTTTGAGGTCCGCTACACCGGCGATTTCGGCGCCATCGCAGCGGCGGTGCAAAGCACCATCCACCAGATCGACCGCAACTTGCCCATCACGCACGTCACGACGCTGGATGAGCAAGTCGCCCGCTCCTACACCGATCAGCGCATCGTCGCCCAGCTTTCGACATTCTTCGGACTGCTGGCTGTCTTCCTCTCCGCCATCGGTATCTACGGGCTGATGTCCTATGTGGTCAGTCGGCGAACCAACGAGATCGGCATCCGCATGGCGCTCGGCGCAGAGCGGATGCACGTGCGCTGGCTGGTCATGCGGGAGGTTCTCCTGCTGGTCGCGATCGGCATTGCTATCGGCGTGCCGGCTGCTCTGCTCTCGAGCAAGCTGGTGGCCACCATGCTCTTCGGCCTCGGCGTAACCGACGCCGCCAGCCTGCTTGCCGCCGTCGCCGTCATGCTGGCCATCGCCGCGCTCGCCGGATATCTGCCGGCGCGCAGAGCCTCGCGAGTCGATCCGATGGTCGCGCTGCGCTACGAGTAGGAGGCACCATGGAGAAGCTCGGAGAGTTTTTACGACGCATCGGGATGCTGCGGCACCGGGACCAGGTTGCGAGCGAGCTCGAGGAAGAGATGCAGCTTCATCTCGATCTGCGCCGCCAGCAGCAGGTGGAGTCGGGCGTCGCCCCCCAAGACGCGGCAGCGGCAGCCCATCGCCGCTTCGGCAACGCAACCTTGTTACGTGAGCGCAGCTACACGGCATGGGGCTGGAGCTGGCTCGAAGGCCTGCTGCAGGATGTCCTCTACGGCCTGCGCGCGATGCTCCGCTCGCCCGGCATCACGCTGGTGGCGCTGCTTTCGCTCGCGCTCGGCATCGGCGCCAACACTGCCATCTTCAGCCTGATGGATGCCGTCATGCTGCGTTCGCTGCCGGTGAAGCAGCCGCAGCAACTGGTGATGCTGGGTGGAGGCTATTCAAGCGGAATTACCGATGATTTCGGCGCAACTGGACTTTACTCGTATCCCTTCTATCGCGAGTTGCGGAAGCAGAATCAGGTCTTTTCCGAAACAGCCGCTATCTTCAGT
The DNA here is from genome assembly GCA_963750845.1 of uncultured Acidobacteriaceae bacterium. Taxonomy (GTDB): domain Bacteria; phylum Acidobacteriota; class Terriglobia; order Terriglobales; family Acidobacteriaceae; genus KBS-83. The sequence goes on along the minus strand of CAVVSP010000003.1, from coordinate 25,068 downwards.
ATGTCAAGCGACGTGCACGGCACCGTGTCGGGTCGTAATCAGGCCGAGCCGATGCATGTGCAACTGGTCTCCGGCACATATTTCCCTCTGCTTGGCGTCGAAGCCATGATCGGCCGCACGCTCACCGACCAGGACGACAGCACGCAGGGCAATCATCCGGTTGCAGTCGTCAGCTACTCGTGGTGGAAGAAAGGCCTGGCGCGCGATCCCGATGTGCTCAATCGCACGCTGAAAATCGGAGACACCACCTACAGCATCGTCGGAGTGGCTCCTTCTGAATTTTTCGGAACCGAAGTAGGCCAGTCTCCGGACATCTGGATTCCGATGTCCATGGTGGAGCAGGTGCCGCCCCACTTCAAGGGCGCCTATTCTGGCAATTTCACGGCATCGCTGTACATCCTGGGCCGGCTCAAGCCGGATGTCAGCATGGCCCAGGCCACAACGAATGTGAATCTGCTCTTTCAGCAGATCCTGCGCCACTTTCGCGGCTCTCTCAGTCAGGACGATGCCAAGGCGTTGAAACAGGCACATGTACCTCTCACGCCGATAGCCACCGGACTCTCCGGCCTGCGCCGGCAGTTCTCCGACCCGCTGAAGATCCTGATGGGCATCGCCGGATTGGTGCTGCTGATCGCCTGCGCAAATATCGCGAACCTGCTGCTGGCACGTTCGACAGTACGAACGCGCGAGTTTGCGGTGCGGCAAGCGCTCGGCGCAGGACGCGGCCGCCTGGTCCGGCAACTGCTTACCGAAAGCGTGATGCTCGCGCTGGCGGGCGGTGCGCTGGGCGTGGCCTTTGCCGCCATCGCAGGCAGGCTGCTTCTCCGGCTCGTCTCCGGCGGTCCGGAGGCGGTACCACTCAACCTCGCCATCGACAGCCGCATGCTTCTCTTCACGCTGGCCGTCACACTATTGACCGCGCTGCTCTTCGGGACAATCCCCGCAATGCGCGCGACGCGCCTTGAGCTGACACAATCACTCAAGGACCGGCAGGGAGCAGCCACGGTACGCGGGAAAGGGCTGTTGGCAAAGTCGCTCATCATCTCCCAGGTAGCCTTCTCTCTTCTGCTCGTCGTAGCCGCAGGACTCTTCCTGCGTAGTTTGGTCAATCTCACACGCGTCGATCTCGGGTTCGACAAGCAGAACGTGCTATTTCTCCACCTGGACGAAAGCTCTGCCGGCTATAAGGACGACGAGCCTCGCATGTTCGCTCTCTACAGGCAGATCACCGAAAGAGTGAATGCGCTGCCGGGAGTTCACGGCGCCGGCTTCTCCTCTTTTGTTTTCCATGAGGGCAGTTGGAATGGCAACGTCCAGGTGGCCGGCGCGGAAAAGCCCTCTGATGTGGACGTAAAACATAACGTCATCACCAATGGATACTTCTCCACCTTGCATATTCCCCTGCTTGCAGGGCGTGACTTCGGTCCGCAGGACACAGGGACTTCCCAGAAAGTCGCCATCATCAGCGAGCGCATGGCCCGCACGATGTTTCCGAAGGGCAATCCCATTGGCCGGCGCTATTCCCTTGGGGACAAAGACCAGACCGAAGTTATCGGCATCGTGAAAGACGTAAAGTTCGGAAGCCTGCAGGAAGATCCGGAGACGCTCGACTACCTGCCCGCAACCCAGCACCCCATGTACTTGGGCGACTTCGTGGTGCGCTACACCGGCGACTTCAGCGGCACATCTTCTGCAGTGCGGCGGACCATCCACGAGATCGACCACACCCTCCCGATCACAGACGTGACCACGATGGATGAATGGGTTGCCCGTTCGATCACCGATCAGCGCGTTGTCGCGCAGCTCTCTACCTTCTTCGGGCTGCTCGCAATTTTTCTCTCCGCCATCGGCATCTACGGGCTGATGTCCTATGTGGTCAGCCGGCGCACCAACGAGATTGGCATTCGTATGGCGCTCGGCGCGGAGCGTATGCATGTGCGGTGGCTGGTCATGCGGGAGGTTCTCATCCTGGTCGCGATCGGCATTGCTATCGGCATACCGGCAGCCCTGCTCTCGAGCAAGCTGGTGGCCAGCATGCTCTTCGGCCTCGGTGCAACCGACGCCGCCAGTCTGCTTGCCGCCGTCGCCGTCATGCTCGCCATCGCCGCGCTCGCCGGATATCTGCCGGCGCGCAGAGCCTCGCGAGTCGATCCGATGGTCGCCCTGCGCTACGAGTAATAGCTCTTCACCCCGGCAACCCCGGGAACTCGGCGGCACTCGTATCAGGAAGGTCATTTGGGAGGAGGCTCGCCATGGTGATCATCGGCCTCATATTCGTAGGGATCGCACTCCTCATGGGACTCACATTCTGGTGCTGGAACTCATGGAGCAGCCACGCTGAGGACCGCAGAGAGACGGCAACGATACGTAGCGGCCGTCAGCAAACCGCGACGAACACGATGAAGCGGGGCACCGACATCGACTAGGCCGCCTGGGGCTCGACCTCCGGCGATGCAGAAATGCACCTTCCAGCGTGCATAGCCAGTCTGTAAAACGGATTCGCAATGCCCAAAAGTGCGTTTTGAAGGCCGATTTCGCGCACAAAATCGACCCCAAATGCACCCGAAATGCGCTCAGGAAGATGCCGCTTTGTAGCGCTGCTGATGCCAGATCCACGCCGAGCGGACGATGTCATCGAGCGAGCTGAACCGGGGCTTCCACCCAAGCTCGTCCATAATTCGCCTGGAGCTAGCCACCAGCACGGCCGGATCTCCATCACGGCGCGGCTCTTCCACAACGGGAATGGGATGTCCGGTGACGCGACGCACCGAATCGACTACTTCGCGCACGCTGAATCCCTGCCCATTGCCGATGTTGTAGATCTGCCGCGAGCGCGTACTAAGTCCTTCCAATGCCAGGATATGCGCGTCCGCAAGATCGCCGACGTGGACGTAATCGCGGATGCAGGTGCCGTCCGGCGTCGGATAGTCCTGGCCGAAAATCTTGATGCTTTTCCGGCGGCCAAGAGCCACGTCGAGGATCAGCGGAATCAGGTGCGATTCCGGCTCATGCGCTTCGCCGCGCCCCTCAACGGCCCCCGCGACGTTGAAATAGCGCAAGCTGGCGTAACGGAGGCCATGAATGCGGTTCATCCAGGTCAGCATGTACTCCACCAGCAGCTTGCTCTCGCCGTACGGATTGGTCGGAGCCAGCGCGGCGTCTTCTTCGATCGGCGTACTTTTGGGCTCGCCGTAAACGGCAGCGGTGGACGAGAAGACCAGGCGATCGACGCCGGCGGCGAGCATGGCCTCAAGCAGGCTGAGGGTGGAGGCGGTGTTGTTGCGGAAGTACATTTCCGGGTGTTTCATGCTTTCGCCGGCCTCAATCAGCGCGGCAAAGTGCATCACTCCATCCACCTGCTCATCGCGAAGGACCTGAGTCAGCCGTTCCCGGTCGGCGATGTCGCCTTCTATCAGCTGGGTTCCGGCCGGCACCAAGTCACGGTGGCCATGGCAGAAGTTGTCATAAATCAATACGTTATAGCCGGTAGATAGAAGCCGCAGTGCGACCGTTCCGCCGATGTAACCCGCCCCGCCAGTTACTAAGATTTTCAAGAATTTCTCCCGTTTTGACATTCATTCAACCTGTTTCTCGTCATTACCAAAGGAGCCCCTCTGTTAACGCTTTGGGAAAGGGGGCAACCATGGATGTTCGCACCTCGTCTCACCCCGGTATTATGGAGGATAGCGTGCGCACTGTTTCGCGCGCTTACGTCGGTTTTTCATTCGCTGACGCGGGCCTGAAAGGAAAGGGATATTCAGGGATACGGGGGGTGTCGCGATACACCTACGTTTCGCCTGGGCACCACTTTCGGGGTACTGCAATACCTTGGGAATCCAAGGTATCTTTCAAGCACTCGGAGGTACTTTCGTACCAGAGTGAGAATGAATTCCTTGTCAGGTTTCTGATCTGCCAGACGATAAAGCACCGCTCGATGAAGTGGGGCAGACAGTATCAGAAATTGCAATGGAGTGCTGGGCAACCAGCGTACGACACTTTTCACGATCGTTAGCCGAGTAGGGAATATATGCCGACCGAACGTATTTCAGTAAATTCGAGCTTTGGCCTGCTGGACGAAGGTAAGGGCCGCTGGGGCTCACTCGCCACCAGCATGGTCACAAATGTGACCCTCCTCATCCTGCTGCTGATTATTGGCGCGATCCATCACCAGGTGGTGGTGAAGAAGATGCAGGCAGATGCGCTGCTCTTCCCGGTTGAGCCGCCGAAGCCGCCCAAGGTCGAAGTACCGAAGGTCAAGGTGGTGGCGCCGCCGCAACCGCCCAAGCTCGAGATCGCAAAAGTTGAGCCGCCGAAGATTCAGCCGCCTAAGCCGGAGATCGAGCCGCCCAAACCGGTAAAGCTGGACACACCGAAGCCGCTTCCGAACATTCCTCCCGCGCCACCGAAGGCGGTTGCGCCTCCGCCGGCACCGAAGGTTGGATTGTTCGCCAGCAACAAACCGACGCCGGTGGCAAACAACCAGAGTCATCCACAGGCCACCACCGGCGGTTTCGGTGACCCGCATGGCGTGGCTCCGAACCCGAATGCAAACCGCCCGGCAACGATTGCGGCGCTCGGCTCCTTCAATGCAGCACCCGGCGCAAATAGCGGCGCAGGTGCAGCACGCAAGGGCACAGTACAAGGCGTGGATTTCGGCGCTGGGGTTAAGAATGGCGTCCCAGGCGGAACAAGTCATGGCGCGGTCGCCTCTGCTGGATTCGCGAACGGCGTGGTTGGCGGAACGGGAAAACCCGGCGGCCATGGTCAGGTTGGCAATGCGAACTTTGGCGCTGCCGTCGGTGGTCCTGGTCATGTACAGCTTGCGCAGACCAATGCTGAGCCGGCTTTCACTCCGCCGGTTGTGATCTCTGAACCGAAGGCGCGCTATACCTCTGAGGCGCAGGAGGCACGGGTCCAGGGTGAAGTCACCCTGCAGGTGCGTTTCCTGGCCAGTGGACAGGTCGAGGTAATTCGTGTGGTGAATGGGCTTGGTCATGGGCTCGATGAAGAAGCACGGCATGTTGCCGAAAATATCCGGTTCAAGCCTGCGCAGCGCAACGGTCAACCGGTGGATCATACAACGCTTATTCACGTGACATTCCAGTTGGCATAATGGGTGTCCCCAACATCATGCAGTCAGTTATTTGGAAGTTTGATTTAGGAGCCGGGAAATGAACCTGCGGAATTTTTGGATGACAACACTGCTCTTGACGCTTGGCGTCACGAGTGCTCAGGCAAAGCACAAGGAGAAGTTCGCCGCGGCTCCCGCCCTGACTCCAGAGCAGAATGCCTTGATTAAGAAAGCCATCGCGGCTGAAAAGCTCACCATCAAGGGCATTCAGCAGAAGTCGCCACTTGTTCAGACTTACATACAGAACATGAAGGGCGACACGAAACTGTATGCGGTACCGGTCTCCGACCAGTACATGCTGCAGCGCGTGGACTTCGGCAAGAGCTTCTACGGCAAGTCGTACTCCACAGGCGAGGCCAGCGAAGCCAACAAGGGTATGTTCAAGGGTTCGCTGGAGGCCATGGGATTGCTTTCGAAGAGTCTTATGCCGGGCAACGTCCGCTATATGCCGGACGGCTTCCTGGAGATGATGTTCATCGATCCCAGCGGCTTCGATCAGCAGCACTACGACTTTGTCGCCGTTCGTAAGGCATTTCTCGGCACGGTTCGCTGCGATGTCTTCGACGTGCACCCCAAGCCGGGCCTGGGCAATGGCCGCTTCACGGGCCGCATTTGGGTGGATGACGACTCGGGCAATGTTGTGCGCTTCAACGGCACCTATACCGGTGGCGATATGGCGGACAAGGCCGACGATAACGACTACTTCCACTTCGACAGCTGGCGGCAGAACCTGCAGCCGGGCGTCTGGCTTCCGGTAGGCGTGTATGTCGAAGAGACCTCCAGGAAGGATAAGGAGCACCCGGTCTCGTTCAAGGCGCATACCTCCATCTGGGGCTACTCGCTCAAGGTTCCGACACACCAGTCCGACAATGAGTCGGTCAAGATCGACGACGTTACCGACCAGAGCCAGAACTCAGACGACGTAAGCCCATTGCAGGCGCAGCGTGAGTGGATCTCGCAGGCAGAGGAGAACGTCCTCGACCGCCTGACCCAGGCTGGTCTGCTCGCTGCTCCCAGTGACTTCGATAAGGTTCTCGAGCAGGTTACAAACAACATCATCATCGGCAACAACATCGAGCTCGCCTCGCCCGTACACTGCCGCGTGATGCTGACCACCCCGCTGGAGTCGATCGCGGTAGGCAATACCATCATCCTCAGCAAGGGCCTGGTGGACACGCTGCCTACAGAGGCATCGCTGGCCTCCGTGCTCTCCTTCCAACTCGCGCACATCGTGCTCGGTCATCACATTGACACCAAGTACGCCTTCAACGACCGGCTGCTCTTCCCCGACGAATCGACCTTCTCGCGGATTCAGATGCATCACACCGATGCGGACGACATCGAAGCTGCCAAGAAGGCCGTTGTTCTGCTCGACAAGTCGATCTACAAGGACAAGATGCCGGAAGCGGGCCTCTACTTTGCGCAACTGCAGCAGCGGGAGAAGGAACTCAGCGCGTTGAATACACCGCGACTCGGCGATTCGATGCTCGATTCGACGGGCCAGCCGTGGCTGATCGCTATCCAAAAGCGGGCTCCGAAGCTGGACCAGGACAAGCTGGATCAGATTGCAGCTCTTCCTCTGGGCAGCCGCCTGCGGACGGATGCATGGGATGACAAGGTGTATACCTTGAAAACCGCAACCGCTGTATTGCTCAACGCCCGGGATAAAATGCCCTTTGAAGTGACTCCCGTCTACTACAAACTCACTCGGTATGATCAGGCAGGCGCCGAGGCTTCCACGCAGCAGCAGCCCGCTCAGCCGGACCAGGCAAGCGCGCAGCCAGCCGCACAACCGCCACAGCAGTAGGTTGATGAATCGTAACGCGAGGGTGACGCAACGAACTTTGCCCTCGCGCGCCCTTTCCCAAAGCTGTGACAGGCGGGTCAGCCGACCCGCCTTGCTGTACATCTGGAATCTGGCTGTTTCGAGAGATACTCTGTGACGAAAAAACTTGTTTTATTCGCCGCTCTCCTCCTTCTCCCGATGATAGGACGAGGCCAGGTGGTACCAGCCGGCAAGGGCGGCAATCAATCACTGTATGTCGGTGGCACGTTTTCGGATTTCGATCCGGACTATGGCTGGCAACGGCTGTATGGTATTGGTGCTTTCGCCGACTACAATCTCACGCCGCGCCTGGGAGCGGAAGCAGAGGTGCGCTTCCACCGCTTCAACCAGTTGTCCAATATTCATGAGGACAACTACCTGATTGGGCCGAAGTATAACTATCGGCACAATCGCTATGTCTTTTTCGCCAAAGGGCTGGTCGGCGTGGGATATTTTAATTTCCCGCTCAACGCGGCGCACGGAAGCTACCTGGATGTGGCTCTTGGCGGAGGACTCGACTATCGCTTGACGCGGCGGATTTACCTTCGCGGCGAGTACGAATACCAAATCTGGCCAGGGTTCGTTGGACCTCCGGATCCCACCCCGATACCTCTGCAGAACCGGCCAAACGGATTAACGCCGAATGGATTCAGCGTCGGCGCCTCGTACCGTATCTTCTAAAACGGCCCTTCGCTTCCCGACCAGAATGCCCCAGCTTGCTCGCTGGGGCATTCTTCGTTGATGACATGCTTCCGGCTTATCTGCGCCAACCTTCCCGTGCCATGCCTGAATCTCCGTGAAGGAGCTGAACAACGGGAGCACTACGGACGGCCGCCTGTGACGAGATTTCCGGAGGCGCAAACACGAGAAGGCCCGGCGCAATGGCCGGGCCTTCGGGTTCTTGCTCACGCCTTCGAGGCATCAGAAATGGTACGCGATGCCGATCGACGGGGCGATGATGTTGTAGTACCGCTTGGTGTCGGCGTTTGAGATGCCGAAGTCCGGGGCCTTCAAGATGATGCCGCGGTATTCGCCACGGATATCAAAGCTGGGGCTCAGCTCATAGGCAATGCCGCCACCATAGAGCGCGCCAATGTTGGTCGTCCGCTTGGGATTGAATGTCTGCGTCCCGCGGTCGTCCAATGGGGAGAAGATAAATCCACCCGGGCCTGCCTCAAGGAAGGGATTCCAGTTGCGAAAAGTGAAATTGAAGACGTAGGCGGCGGAGATCTCCTGCATCCGGGTGTGGATGTTGTAGTTGAGATTGCTGTAGATGTAATTGGTGTAGAACTGCGACCACTGATAATTCACCTCGAGCGCGCTGCGTGGCGTGACCATGTAGCGGTAGCTCGCCAGAACGCCGGGGCCATAACAGGTGCCGCCGCCGGTAGATTTGGAACTGGCCGCGGTGGTGGCGACCGTCGGAGCCAGGCATCCTGACTGAAACACGCCCTGCCCGCTTACATATGGTGGGAATACGAGGGTGCCGCTAACACTCGCGTCCTGACGGCTCTCCTGCGCAAAGCTTGCCGTTGCCAACATCGGCAACAACAGAAACAGCAACGAAATCTTCTTCATTCGGTCCTGAACCTCAAGCGTGAAGCGCGGCACGCATTTGCACCGGCCCCCCGGACGGGCGGAAGTCACTACAGGATGATCCTGGCGTTCTGCCCAATTGTACCTTCCGGTTGCCCGCACTGGCTGGCCGGGTGCAGCTTTCCTTCTTCTCGGAGCATTTTCCGTATGGGCGAGGACCGTCCAACGATCGCTCCGTCTGGCTGTTCTTAAAAAGAAAAGCCACACCGAGTGCATCTCCGCAGCACACAGCATCAGCAAAAGCCTCTAGCTGTTGGAATCGGTCTCTGCCGTGTATAGATAGGGCCTGCCGTGCTCCAGCGAAAATGCGCGTACTGCCTGCAGGAAGGCGACCGCCGAGTGTGACAGCGTACCGGCACGGCGATGTACCAGGCGCAGTTGCCGTTCGAGCTTGACTTCGGCAATGGGGACCTTCACCAGTTCGCCCAGTTCAATCTCCCGCGCTGCGGCAAGCTCCGGCATCAGCGCGACACCGTTGCCCATCGCGACAAAACGCTTCACCGCTTCCAGGCTGGGCAGCTCGACGCCAATGTTCAGAGGTGTTTTGTGCTGCGCAAAGGTATCGATGATCTGACGGCGCAATGGGGACGCCACGTTGTGCGCAACGAAATTCTGCGCGCCCAGTTCACGCAAATGCACGCGCCGGCGGCCGGCCAGCGGATGACCCGCGTGAACCAGGAATGCAACGGCGTCCGAATATACGAGGATGGAGTGGAACTGATTCGGATCCGGGCGGAAGGAGAGCACGCCCAGTTCGGCTCGCCGCGCCTGGAGATCATCGGGAATGCGGCTCGCCAGCGAGCGCTGCACGGCGAGCGTAATGTGCGGCGAGAGGCGCCGGAAACGATCCAGAAGAGGAAGCAGGTAGAGGGTTGTGTATTCGTTCGCCGCCAGATTCAATTGGCCGCGTTCGAGGGTCTTCAGCTCGCGTACCGCGCTTGCCGCCTCCGCCCGCAACCCCACCAATCGCTCGGCGTACGCGCGCAGCACCTGGCCTGCCGCGGTAAGCGAACCGTCGCGCGATGCGCGCTCAAAGAGCGGCTCGCCCAGCTCGTCTTCGAGCTTGCGAATCACCTGGCTGACTGCCGGCTGCGTGCGCAAGAGGCGCTGCGCGGCCCGGGAGAAGCTGCGCTCCTCCACCACCGCCAGGAAAGTCTCCAATTGCTGTAAGTCCATAAGCGAATCCACGAAGCAGCCAGGCCAAACCAAGCTACTATAAGTAAAAGTAATCATAATGCCAAGGACAATAAATTTGCATTATGCATCCGCTTCGCCGATGATGCAGTTGAGGAAGGCACATGACGCATAGTGGAACGGCGGGAAACACGCAGGACCGGATCGTCTTCTTTGACACCACGCTGCGCGACGGCGAGCAATCGCCCGGCTGCAGCATGTGCACGCCGGAAAAGATCGAGATGGCCCATGCGCTCGACGATCTGGGTGTGGACATTCTGGAGGCTGGCTTTGCGATCTCCTCGGAAGGGGATTTCCAGGCTATCCGTGCGGTCAGTCAAGCAATCCGCCGCCCGGTGATCGCTTCTCTCGCCCGTGCCCGCACGCTCGATGTAGAGCGCGCCGCCCATTCGCTGGAGCTCGCCGCGCGGCCGCGCATCCATACATTTCTCGCCAGTTCGGACCTACATCTCGAGGTAAAGCTGAAGATCTCCCGCCAGCAGGCCCTCGACCACGCCACGGCGGCGGTCCGGCTGGCACGCAGTTATGTGGATGACGTGGAGTTCTCCGCGGAAGATGCCACCCGCAGCGACATCGATTTCCTGGCGCAACTGGTCGCAGCCACGATTGAAGCGGGCGCCACCACGATCAATCTGCCGGATACGGTTGGCTACTCCACGCCGGACGACTATGCGCAGATGTTCCGCGAGATCCGCAAGCGCGTCCCGGCCGTGGCCAACATCACGCTCTCCGCGCACTGCCATGACGACCTTGGCATGGCGGTGGCAAATAGCCTGGCAGCCATCGAAGGCGGTGTCCGCCAGATCGAGTGCACGATCAATGGCATCGGCGAACGCGCCGGCAACGCGGCGCTGGAAGAAATTGCCGCGGCGCTGATGGTGCGGCGCGATAAATATCCTCATCCGCACTCGCTCAAAAACGAACTGCTATTTCCAACCAGCCAGATGCTGGGCGAGCGCATCAGCTTCCGGCCCGCGCCCAACAAGGCAGTCGTCGGTTCGAATGCCTTCGCGCACGAGGCGGGCATTCATCAGCACGGCATGCTGGCCAATCCGCTGACCTACGAGATCATGACACCGGCCTCGGTCGGCGTGCCATCCAACAGCATGGTGCTGGGCAAGCACTCCGGCCGGCGCGCGCTAGGGCATCGCTTGAAAGAGCTCGGCCACCCGCTCGATGCGGCGCAGCTCGATGAGTTCTACCATCGCTTTGTGGAACTTGCCGACCGCAAGAAGGCCGTCTACGACCAGGACCTGGTCGCCCTCGCCACGCAAACGGCGGCTGCCACATCTCTGGCGCAGGCTTAGGAGACTCCGAAATGAAGTTGAAGATTCTGGTTGTTGCAGGCGACGGTATCGGCCCCGAAGTGACGCGCGAGGCCGTGAAGGTGCTGCGCAGTGTCGCGGAAGTCGGCGGCCACGATTTCCAGTTCGCCGAAGCGTTGATCGGCGGGGTGGCGATCCGCGCTGAAAACAGCCCGCTGCCGCAGAAGACGCTGGACGCTGCACTGTCGAGTGACGCGGTGCTTCTTGGCGCAGTCGGTGGCAATGAGTTCAATTCCCTGCCGCCCGATCGCCGGCCGGAAGCGGGGCTGCTGCAACTGCGCAAAGCGCTTGGCGGCTTTGCCAACCTGCGGCCCGCCTTTGCGTTTCCCGCGCTGGCGGCCAACTCGCCGCTGCGTCCAGAGGTGATTGAAGGCGCAGACATCCTCTTCGTGCGTGAGCTGCTGGGCGGTCTCTACTTCGGCCAGCCGCGTGCCTGGCAGCGCGAATCGAACTCCGCGTGGAACACCATGCGCTATACCCGCGACGAAGTTGTGCGTGTGGCGCGGATCGCCTTCGAGCTTGCGTCCAACCGGCGCAAGAAGGTCACCTCCGTCGACAAGGCGAATGTCCTTGAGGTGTCGCAGCTATGGCGCGCCACCGTCACTGAGATCGCGGCGCAGTATCCGGATATCACGCTCGAACACCAATATGTGGACGCCTGCGCGATGCACCTGATGAATACGCCGCGCAACTTCGACGTGGTGCTCACGGAAAACCTCTTCGGCGATATTCTTTCCGACGAGTCCGGCGTGATCACCGGCTCGCTTGGCATGCTGCCATCGGCCACAGTCGGGGGCGCCATCAATCTATATGAGCCGGTGCACGGCTCTGCTCCAGACATCGCCGGCAAAGGCATCGCCAATCCGCTTGGCGCGATCCTGACCGCGGCCATGCTGCTGCGCCACACCGCGCATCTGGAAGGGGAAGCGCAGGCCATTGAGTCGGCCGTGCGCACGGTGCTCGAGCGCGGGTATCGCAGTGCCGATCTGCTGCGCGCAGGTGACGCGCGACAGGCCGCCACCTCCACGGAAGAGATGGGAAAAGTAGTCAACGCCATTCTCAACGACACGCTTGACCGCCACCAATCTCTCCACGCTGTTTAGTGGGCCACTCCGGCAGCCACCACGTTGTAAAGGAAACCGAATCGATGTCGCAGCCGCAAACCCCGCCGCAAACGTTGTTCGAAAAGGTCTGGCAACAGCACGTCGTCGCTGATCCCGCGGGCGAGCCGACGCTGATTTATATCGACCTGCATCTCGTGCACGAAGTCACGTCACCGCAGGCCTTCGATGGACTACGCCTGGCGGGCCGCAAGCTGCGGCGACCGGACCGGCATATCGCTACGGTAGATCACAACGTGCCCACCACCAGTGCGCAGGACCGGCTGGTGATCGCCGACCAGATCTCCGCGCGGCAGGTGAATGCGCTGCGCGACAATTGCGCGGAGTTCGGGATCGAGTTTTTCGATGTGCAGGATGCAGGCCAGGGGATCGTTCACATGATCGGCCCCGAGCTTGGCGCCACCAAGCCCGGCACGACCATCGTCTGCGGCGACTCGCATACCTCCACACACGGCGCGTTTGGCGCGCTGGCCTTCGGCATCGGTACCTCGGAGGTCGAGCATGTGATGGCCACCCAGACGCTGCCGCAGTCCAAGCCGAAGACCTTCCGCATCAACGTCGAGGGCAAGCTGCCCAACGGCGTCACCGCGAAGGACATCATCCTGGACATCATCGGACGGATCGGCACGGACGGCGCCACCGGCTACGTGGTCGAATATGCAGGCTCCGCCATCCGCGGGCTCTCCATGGAAGAGCGGATGACCATCTGCAATATGAGCATCGAAGCGGGTGCGCGCGCCGGCATGATCGCTGCCGATGAAACCACCTTCGCTTACTTGAAGGGCCGACGCTTCTCGCCTCAAGGCGCGGCATGGGAGGAAGCGCTGGTGCATTGGCGCACGATGCGCAGCGATGAGGGTGCGATCTTCGATCGTGAGATGACCATCGATGCCGCTGGGCTTGCCCCCAACGTGACCTGGGGTACGTCACCGGGCATGGTCACGCGTGTGGATGCCATGGTTCCCTCCATCGAGGATGCGCGCAGCGAAGCCGACCGCAAGAGCTTCGCGCGCGCCCTCGAATATATGGATCTCAAGCCCGGCGTCCGCATCGAGGAGATCGTGGTGGACCGCGTCTTTATCGGCTCATGTACGAACGCGCGCATCAGCGATCTACGCGCGGCCGCCGCCATTGTGAAGGGACACCATGTCGCGACCACTGTCCGGGCCATGGTCGTTCCCGGCTCGCAACTGGTGAAGAAGCAAGCGGAGGAAGAAGGGCTGGATCACATTTTTCGCACCGCCGGCTTCGAGTGGCGCGAGCCCGGGTGCTCCATGTGTCTGGGCATGAACCCGGACATCCTGCAGCCCGGCGAACGCTGCGCTTCCACCAGCAATCGCAACTTCGAAGGACGCCAGGGACGCGGCGGACGCACGCATCTGCTTTCGCCTGCGATGGCTGCAGCCGCAGCCGTGACTGGCCATCTCACCGACATCCGTAAGTGGCCGCCTGCAGGAGAGGCTGCACCGGCGGAACCTGTGCTTGCCCAGGGAGGTTTGCGTTAATGGAAGCCATCCGCACGCTCACCAGCACCGCTGCACCGCTGCCGCTGCCGAATATCGACACCGACCAGATCATTCCCAAGCAGTTTCTGAAACGGATTGAGCGCACTGGCTATGGAGACTTTCTGTTTTATGACTGGCGCCGCATTCAGAGCGGTCCAAATGCCGGTCAACCTAATCCCGAATTCGTGCTGAACAAACCGGAGCACAGCGGCGCGAAGATTTTGATTGCGGAGAGGAACTTCGGCTGCGGCTCCTCGCGCGAACACGCTGCATGGGCCATCCAGCAATTCGGTTTTCGCGCGGTCATCGCGCCAACCTTTGCGGACATCTTCTATTCCAACGCGGGCAAGAACGGCATCATCCTCGTGCGCCTCACCGACGATGAGGTTGAGACGCTGCTTGCGCGCTCCACTGCGAACCCAAATCACGGCATCACCATCGACCTTGAGCAACAGACGGTCAAAGACGATCAGGGTTTCCTTGCGCATTTCGACATCGATCCCTTCCGCAAGTTTTGTCTGCTGAACGGGCTCGATGACATCGGGCTTACGCTGCGTCACGAAGACGAGCTCGACAATTTTGAACGGAAACATGATGCCGCGTTCTGGCTTGCACCGAAGCCCACCGCGCTCGCAACGACAACACCGGAGACTCGCTAGTTCATGGCTCAAGACGCAAAAACCAGCAACGGCATCGCTGCCGGAAAAAGAAACTCTGCCGCACTTACTGAAGGTCCCTCCCGCGCAGCCGCGCGCTCATACCTTCGCGGCGTTGGCTTCAGCAAAGAAGATCTGCACAAGCCGATCATCGGCATCGCCAACACCTGGACAGAGATCGGTACCTGCAACTTTCATCTGCGCGACATAGCAGCCGCGGTGAAGAAAGGCGTGCGCGAAGCTGGCGGCACGCCGATGGAGTTCAACACCGTCACTATCTCGGACGGCATCACGATGGGCACGCAGGGCATGAAGGCCTCGCTGATCTCGCGCGAAGTCATCGCCGATTCGGTCGAGCTGGTGGCGCGCGGCAATTTGTTCGACGGCATTATCTGTATCGCCGGCTGTGACAAAAACATGCCGGGCACCATTATGGCCATGTGCCGTCTGGATATTCCCGGCCTCATGCTCTACGGCGGTTCCATTGCGCCGGGCAAGCTCAAACAGCCGGACGGCTCCACGGTTGACATCACGATTCAGAATGTCTTTGAAGCCATCGGCTCGCACGCCGCAGGCAGGATCACGGACGATCAGCTCGAAGCGGTGGAAGCAGCGGCCTGTCCTGGACCTGGAGCCTGCGGCGGTCAATTCACGGCGAACACCATGGCGATGGCCGGCGAATTTCTCGGCATCTCGCCCATACAACTCACCGGCGTTCCGGCGATGGCGGCGGACAAAGCGGATGCCAGCCGTCAGGCCGGACGATTGATTATGGATCTGGTCAGGAACGATCTGCGGCCGTCGAAGATCATCACCCGCGAGGCGCTCGAGAACGCAATCACCGCCGTCTGCGCTTCAGGCGGCTCGACCAACGCAGTGTTGCACCTGATCGCAATCGCCCGTGAGATGGGCCTGAAGCTGACCATGGATGACTTCGACCGCATCAGCGAGAAGACGCCGCTGATCTGCGACCTGACACCGGGCGGCAAATACGTTGCGAAGGATTATCAGGACGCGGGCGGCTCGCGGGTGCTGGCGAAGCGGCTGCTCGATCGCGGCCAACTGCATGACACCATCACCGTAACCGGCAAGACGCTGCGCGAAGAGGCGGCTGCCGCGGTCGAGACGCCAAAGCAGGTGGTTATCCGCACGTGGGAGCAGCCGCTGAAGGCAACCGGTGGACTGGTGATCCTGAAGGGCAATCTTGCGCCCGATGGATGCGTAGTGAAGGTCGCGGGGCACGAACGCATCTTCCATCGCGGCACGGCGCGCGTGTTTGAAAGCGAAGATGACTGCTTTGCGGCGGTTGAGTCGGGCAAGATCAACCCGAACGACATACTCGTGATCCGTTATGAAGGTCCGCGTGGCGGACCCGGCATGCGCGAGATGCTCGCCGTGACCGCGGCGATCAAGGGTATGCCCGAACTCTCCGCAACCGTCGCGCTCCTCACCGACGGACGCTTTTCCGGTGCCACGCACGGCCTGATGGCGGGCCACGTCGCGCCAGAGGCACAGCTTGGCGGACCGATCGCAGCGGTGCGCGAGGGCGACTCGATCGTCTTCGACATTCCGAATCGCAAGCTCACGCTGGAAGTACCGGATGCCGAGATTACAACCCGTCTCAAATCGTGGAAGGCGCCGGAACCGCGCTTCAAGTCGGGCGTCTTCCGCAAGTATGCAGACAGTGTCAGCTCCGCCTCGCTTGGCGCGGTGACAACGTAACGCTTCACCGGTTGCGGTGATATCGAAGAGAAAGGATGACCCGATGAGCAGGCAACAGCGCGATCCCAACGCAGGCAAAGCAGCACCGAATGGTGTGGGCGAGACAGCCTTGAGCGGTGTGGGCCAAACCGTTCTGACCGGCGCGGAGATCGTGTGGGCGACGCTCGAAGGCGAGGGTGTCCGCGAGGTCTTCGGTTATCCCGGCGGCGCCATCCTGCCCATCTACGATGCGCTGCGTAAGTTCCCGATCCGCCACATACTGGTGCGGCACGAACAGGGCGCCGCGCACATGGCGGATGGCTACGCGCGCGCCTCTGGACGCGTGGGCGTCTGCATGGCGACCAGCGGGCCGGGTGCGACCAACCTTGTCACCGGCATCGCCACCGCGATGCTCGACTCGGTGCCCATCGTCTGCATCACCGGCCAGGTCTCGTCGAAGGTGCTCGGTACCGATGCCTTTCAGGAAGTGGACATCACCGGCATCACGCTGCCGATCACCAAGCACAACTTCCTCGTCACGCGCGCCGAGGATATCGCGGCGGCGATTCGCCTTGCCTTCCAGATCGCTACCTCCGGCAGGCCGGGACCTGTGTTGATCGACATCACGAAGGATGCGCAGCAGGCCACCGCGCCATTCGAGTTCGCGGCATGCGCGCCGTGCGCGGCCCGTCCGCACCCGATGCTGCGTGCAGAGTCGAGCGCGATTCGCGAAGCGGTCGCGCTGATTCAATCGGCGAAGCGACCTATCATCCTTGCCGGGCATGGCATCACGCAGTCGGGAGCGGAGCGGCAAGTGATCGCCTTCGCGGAGTCGCAGCAGATTCCCGTTGCGTCTACGCTGCTCGGCCTTGGCAGCTTCCCTGCCGCGCATCCGCTGCATCTCGGCATGATGGGCATGCACGGCGAGTCGTGGGTAAACCATGCGATTCAGGAAGCCGATCTGCTGCTTGCCTTCGGCATGCGCTTCGACGACCGCGTCACCGGCAACCTTGCCCACTACGCACAGCACGCGAAGAAGATTCATATTGAGATTGATCCATCGGAGATCAATAAGAACGTCCGCGTCGATGTAGCGCTCATTGGCGATCTGCGCGGCGTCCTCGAAACATTGCAGCCGTTGCTGCCCAAACGCACAGACACCGGCTGGTTGCGGCAGATCAACTCGTCGAAGGGCACGGCGGCGGTGCGGGACATCATCAACCTGCCGGACAACGGCCACCTCTACGCAGCGCATGTGATCCATGACATCTGGCGCGAGGCGCAAGCCGCAGGCCGCGACAAAGACACCATCATCGTTACGGATGTGGGTCAGCACCAGATGTGGGAGGCGCAGTACTTCAAGCACGAGGCGCCGCGCACGCTGGTCACATCAGGCGGCCTCGGCACTATGGGCTTCGCGCTGCCCGCGGCCATCGGCGCCAAGACAGCCTGCCCGCAGAAGGACGTCTGGGTGATCGCCGGCGATGGCGGATTCCAGATGACCGCGGCGGAGCTCTCGACCATCGTGCAGGAGAAGCTGGCCATCAACATCGCCATCATCAACAACGGCTTCCTCGGCATGGTGCGCCAGTGGCAGGAAGCCTTCTATGACAAGAACTACTCGGCCTCGCCGATCCTGTCGCCGGACTTCGTGAAGCTGGCCGAAGCGCACGGCATTGAGGGCGCGCACATCTCGAAGCGCAAGGATGTAACGCCAACCGTCACCAGGGCGCGCACATCTGGCCGGCCGTTCCTGATGAATTTTCAGGTGGAGAAGGAAGACGGCGTGTATCCGATGATAGCGCCCGGCGCAGCGCTGCACGAGATGGTCCACCGGCCCGAGCGCGATCCTCTGCTTGAGACCGCGGAGGACGAATAGATGCTGCACACATTTGTAGCCCTCGTCGAAGACCGGCCCGGCGTCCTTACCCGCGTCGCTTCCCTCTTTCGCCGGCTCAACATCAATATCGTCTCGCTCACCGTCGGCGAGTCGGAGCGGCCGGATACCTCGCGCATGACCATCGTCTGCGATGCGCACGAGCATGCCGCACACCGCATTCAGGCATCGCTCTACAAGCTGGAGACGACGGTTCACGTGGACGAAGTGGATCGCGCCGCCGCTGTTGTCCGCGAGCTATGCCTGATCAAGATCGCCGTCGGTCCAGACTCGCCCAACGGACCCCACTCGCGCTCGCAGATCTTCGAGCTGGCCAATGTCTTCCGCGCCCGCGTCGTCGATCTTGCGCCGGAATCGATCATGCTGGAGATGACCGGCAGTTCCAGCAAGATCGAAGGGCTGGTGCAGGTCATCACCGAGTCCGGCTATACCATTCTGGAGGTCTCGCGCACCGGCCGCATGGCCATGCGGCGCGGCCATCACACCAGCCGGGTGTTGTCCGCGCTGGGCAGCAAAGCGGCGGCGAGTGGCAACGGGACCGGCTACAGCGGTAAGCTCGAAGCTGACGAGATCCTCCCTAGCGAATTTGAAAACGTGCACGAGGAAGAGACGTAGTCTTCCGAACAATCTTTCCTTTCACTGCAACACGAACCGCAGCAGACGCACACTCACCGGCCTCGCATCGCCCGAGTGAAATCAAGCTGACTTATCTCAAGGAGCAATCATGCCCAAGGTTTTTCACGATCAGGACGCCGACCTCTCACTCATCCAGGCCAAAAAGGTGGCGGTGATCGGTTATGGCTCGCAGGGCCACGCCCACTCGCTCAACCTGAAGGACTCCGGCGTCGACGTGCGTGTCGGCCTGCCCGCGACCAGCCGTTCGCGTTCCAAGGCTGAAAAGGCCGGCCTCACCGTGCTCAGCATCGCCGATGCGGCGGCATGGGGCGACGTCATCATGATCCTGGTGCCGGACCAGTCGCAGGCCGCGGTCTACACCGAGCACATCGCGCAACACCTTACCAAGGGCAAGCTGCTGCTCTTCGCGCACGGCTTCAATATCCACTTCGGCTTCATCAAACCGCCCGCTGACATTGACGTCGCGCTGGTCGCGCCCAAGGCGCCGGGGCATCGCGTGCGCGAGGTCTTCACCGAGGGCGGCGGCGTACCCGGCCTTATCGCCATCCAGCAGGACCCCACCGGCACCGCGCAGAAGCTGGCGCTGTCCTACGCGCGCGGCATCGGCTGCACCCGCGCCGGCGTGTATGAGACGTCCTTCAAGGAGGAGACCGAAACCGACCTCTTCGGCGAGCAGGCGGTGCTCTGCGGCGGGACGTCCGCACTGGTGAAGGCCGGCTTCGACACGCTGGTCGAAGCAGGCTACGCGCCGGAGATGGCTTACTTCGAGTGCCTGCACGAGCTGAAGCTGATCGTCGACCTGATGTATCGCGGCGGTCTGAACTATATGCGCTACTCCATCTCCGATACGGCGGAGTTCGGCGACTACACTGCCGGCCCGCGGATTGTGACCGACCAGACCCGCGCGGAGATGAAGAAGCTGCTGGCCGAGATCCAGGACGGATCTTTTGCCAGGAAATTCATGGAAGAGAATCGTACCGGCCGCCACCAGTTCGAAAAGTACCGCACCGAGGAACGCGGAGTCTCATCGAGAAGGTTGGAAGCCAGCTGCGGGCGGCGATGCCGTTCCTGGACCCGGTGACGGCAGAGTCGCAGTCGCCAACCTCGCAGGAGGCCGCTACAACCGCTTAATTCGGCCGTTCGGCACTGGAAAGTGGGCACTCGGCCCTGCGGTGGATATCGCAGGGCTGCCGGTCGGCTAACATAAACGCTCAGCCTTTCAAGGAGTTCACCGTGAGCGAAAGCCTGATCGATCGACCGGTTGAGACATCGAGTGACCGCATCGCTGCGCTCACGGAAGCTCTGCGGAACGTCGCGCCGCTAGCCGGCCTGAGCGATGAAGAATATCAGTGGCTTGCGGTAAACGGCGAGGAGCAGTTTGTCGACGCGAACGTTACTGTCTTTGAGGAGGGCCAGCCCGCTGATGCCATGACCATCCTGCTGAAGGGTGAGGTGCAGGTGCAGCGCGACCGCACCGGGGCGGCCTGTCATGTTCATTGGCCGCGCGGGACAGATCACCGGGCTGCTTCCCTTCTCGCGGATGAAGACCTGGGGTGGCCGTGGCGTGTCCTCCGCGCCGACGTGGGTGTTCGTATACAATCGCTCACTGTTCCCGCGGATGTTGGCAGCGATCCCCTCCATGACGCAGCGCGTGGTCAGCATTCTGCTGGATCGCTCGCGCGAGGTGACGCGCATGGAGCAGCAGTCAGAGAAGCTGAACGCGCTCGGCAAGCTGGCCGGCAACCTGGCGCATGAGCTCAACAATCCCGCGTCTGCCGCGCAGCGCGCCGCCTCCGGCATGCTGCAGGAGCTGGAGATCTTCGGCCGCGAGCGCTTCCGCCTGGGCAGTCTTTGTTTTGAGCCGGCGCACGTGGAAGCATTGCGCGCATGGGATGAGCACATGCGCAGCAGCCTGGACGGCAAGCCCACCCTGACGCCGGCAGAGATCGCCATCCGCGAAGAGGCGCTGGTCCACTGGCTGCACGGGCGCCAGATCGCGAACACGGGACAGATCGCACCCGAATTTGCCGAGGCCGGCATCACACCGGAACATCTGGCCGCGCTGCCGGGATTCCTTACGCCGGAAAGCACGGCACTGCTGCTGTCACAGCACGCATCCACGCTGCGCGCGGAGCGCATGGCCGAGGCCATGCTCGACTCGACCGCACGCATCTTCGATCTCATCCGCGCCATCAAGGACTACTCCTACATGGACCAGGCGCCCATCCAGGATGTCGATGTGCCGCAGAGCCTGGAGAATACGCTGGCCATGCTGCAGTCGCGCCTGCAGCATGTCGTGGTGGACGCGGAACTATGAACCGCACCTGCCAAACATCTCCGCGTATGGCAGCGAACTCAATCAGGTGTGGACGGTCCTGATCGAGAACGCTCTGGACGCGATCAAGAACCGCGGACACCTCACGCTGCGCGTGCGTCACGCCTCCGATCTGCTCCTGGTCGAGGTGGAAGACGATGGTCCCGGCATTCCCAAGGACCAGCAGGGCCGCATCTTCGAACCGTTTTTCACCACCAAGGCTCCGGGGGAGGGACTCGGACTCGGACTCGATACCGCGCAGCGCATCGTTCGGATGCACCGCGGCTATCTCACCGTTTTGAGCTCGCCGGGAAAGACCTGCTTCCAGGTCGGCCTGCCGCTGCAGCAGACCGGCGCGTACTGAAGAGGGTCTCCCCACCCACCCCCCTCCCCCTCCCGCTGCGGGAGACTGGTCTGGAAGTCCTTGCGCAGCAGTGGGTTAGGGTGTCTTCCGGCGGCTAAATTCGTCTTTCCAAAAGGCTTATCGCTAAAGTCGTCTTTCCAAAGGGCTTACGGCATCAATTCTGCATAAAATGTAGTGCAAGACTGTCTTCCGGTGTCTAAGTTAATCATTCTAGAATACTTGCGGCTAAATTCGTCCATTCAAAGTCACTTAGCGGCATTGGTTTCGATATCCCTTTTGCTCTGCTCAGGTGGGCACCGCCAAACATAAACGCCGGCGATGGTCGCGGGCGCTTTGTTTATCTCTCTATTTCCAGTGTAGCGAATTCGATAGGGCAAAATGGCAGATTTTTTTGAAAAAGTTCCTGTCGCTGCTTCAAATTGAAACCGGGCTGGATCATTCGCGTGCGTCGGCGCGCCCGGGAAACGGGAAACAGGTGGAGGTGGTTGCGGCAGGACGGGTGCCGGGATAGGCGATCAACAGTTCTCCCGATTCGCGATTACCCGCATCGCGCGAGAACAGAGAGGAGCCATCGGCGCCGATGAGCGTGGGGCCGATCTCTGTCCCGTTCGCATTCACTTCTTTGCCAAGCGGACGTTTGGTCCGCCTGCGGAACCATCTTCTCCGGAACCATGTTCGAGGCGCTAGATCCCCTTGTCGGTTGAGAGCAGAGCCCACTGTTCACCGGGCGCCGGCAGGAACCATATTCCGCATCCGGCTATCCATTTTGGGGCCGGCGTTGACCACCGTCCATTGGCCATTTTGGTTCAATCTGGCTTTTCAGATATCGTCCTTCCGGAAACCACCAGGGCGGCGAGACCTGAAGTAGAGCCATCCGTCTGCTGCGAGGCGCGGGGACCTTCTGCAATGCAGAGTCGACAGGCTCCGGCAACCGCTCCGGCGCGAGCCATCGCCCGCGAGAATCCCGGCTGACCCTCCAGATGTCGAGATCGCTACTGGCACGCGAGCCGGAGTTCCGGGATGAGATGTAGTAGAGAATTCGCCCATCGGATGAGAAGAATGGATCCGCCTCGATCCCACGGCGGCGATAGCGGTTTCTCCTGGAGGCTTTATTCTCCCTCGCTGCAATGACTCACCACGATCCGCCATCCGGAGAAGTCCGTACTGCTGCGACGAACCAAGATCGCCGGTGAGTGGGTCCACTGCCGGATGCGACTCCCACATGGGGCTCGAGATGGAAGGCAGGTCGAGATGTTCGACGGTATAGGGCGCCTCTATAGATGAGCCGACAGCTGAAGAGCCGACGGCGGACGAAGCGATGGCCGCGAGACCGACTAGGGCCGGCACGCAATAGCCAGCGGCGGAACGGTAAATTTTCATTCTGGAATTTTGTGGCGATACATGACGTGGAAGCAAGGAACACTCCTCGGTCTCGACCATTGCACACTCCAACTAATGAATCAACCAAACCGTTAGCGGCGTCTTCATCAGCGGCGAATCGGTCTTGGTGGCACGAAATGTCCAGATCACCCAACAAAAAAAACCTAAAAGACAACGTCTCATGCCGAAGAAACTTGAAGGAAGGTTTCGCCCTTGTCACCGGAGGAAGCACCGGCATCGGCCTCGCGACGGCAAAGCGATTCGTAGCGGAAGGCGCAAAAGTCATCATCACCGGTCGTCGCAAAGAAGTGCTTGAGGCCGCTGTACAGGGAGATGGGTCCGGCGCGACAGGTGTCCAGGCTGACGCCGGCGATCTCGCAGACCTCGATAAGCTCTAC
This sequence comes from uncultured Acidobacteriaceae bacterium, assembly GCA_963750845.1. Lineage (GTDB taxonomy): Bacteria > Acidobacteriota > Terriglobia > Terriglobales > Acidobacteriaceae > KBS-83. Next base: position 2,025 of record CAVVSP010000003.1, on the reverse strand, counting down.
TCCCAGATTAAGCGGCTGACGCCCGGCCGCATCGATGCGCTCTTCGCCAACGCAGGGGGCGGCGAATTTGCCACCATTGACCAGGTCACGGAAGAGCACTTCGACAAGACCTTTGATAGCAACGTGAAAGGCGTCTTCTTCACAGTCCAAAAGGCTCTTCCGCTCATTCCGGATGGCGGCGCCATTGTGTTGAATGCTTCTGTCGTTTCCATCAAAGGCATGCCCGCGTTCGGCGTCTACAGCGCCACCAAAGCCGCTGTCCGTTCCTTCGCGCGCACGTGGACGAATGAGCTTAAGGACCGCCAGATTCGCGTCAATGTCGTCAGCCCTGGTCCCATCGACACTCCCGCAGATGATCGACGGCCTCGCCCAGGATCCAGAGCAGGCGAAACAGTTGAAGGCCGGGCTTGCTTCGCAGGTGCCGCTCGGCCGTATGGGGTGATCCCGACGAGATTGGCAAGGTGGTCGTCTTCCTCGCGTCGGATCATGCAAGCTTCGTCGCCGGCGTTGAGCTCTTTGTCGATGGTGGCATGGTGCAGGTCTAGTTGCTTATATGACCTCCCGATGCCGCTGCGACAGAAAAACGTCAGCGGCTGGGTCCGCAGGTACTTCAGGGCTCGTTTCTTCCGTCCGTACCTTCCCACACAACTTCCTTTGGATCTGAGCGCCATCCGGTAGTGGGTCAGTTTGAAATTCGCTAACCATCTACCGACTAAGCCAGAATGGCTGAGCCGGCTGCTAGACAAAGCAATGAGTAGCCAGCGTAAAAGATCCGACCTTGCCACTTGTTCGAATGGTCAACCTGACCGCAGAGTCACGATCCGGATTTGTTATTGCGAGGTATACGCCCATGATCCCGAGGGCAATCAGGTCGTTACCGCCGTCCACCGTGGCATTTCGCGGTCTCCATGCCAGCCATGCTACCGCATACTTTTTGCACGCTCTCAAACTAACCCACTACCCGCCATTCGTGATCGATGGCAGGCGCGCACCTGACCTAGCACCCACCTTCCCTTAGCCTCAAACCATGATCTTCTCCTCTGGCGGACGAATGCCTATGGCCATGCGCACCCTGGTTGGTGTGCAGTTTGCGCCTGGACTCTGAGCGCCTGCTCCAGATGCGAACCAACCGGCCAGGGACGAGCCACCCTTCTTCTTCGATCTTGACCGACTGACCCGCGCATTGGAGATTGCCTTGCGATCCGCTCCTGAATTGTTTCGCCTCGCCGGAGGTGACCCGTGAAATTTGCAACTAGACTACTGACGTTCGACCCGGCACCCAGCGATCGCTTCACCCCCGCCAACACGCCGATCTACCAGACCGCAACCTTCCGTCAGCAGGACGCAACAACTTTCGGGGAGTACGACTATTCGCGGAGCGGTAATCCCACCCGTGCTGCGGTGGAAAAGCAGATTGCAGCGCTGGAAAGTGGCAGCCGGGGGTTCTGCTTCAGCACGGGCCTGGCGGCAATCACCGCAATCACGCGACTCGTGTCGCCGGGGAAGAGATTCTTGCTTGCGATGATCTTTATGGAGGCACGTACCGTCTTTTCTCCCGCATCCTGGCGAATCGTGGCATCAACGTGCGGTATGTGGACTTCAGCGATCTGGATGCAGTCGCTGGCCGCGCCACCGACAACAACTGATCTACCTGGAGACGCCGACCAATCCACTGCTGCAGATCATCGATATAGGTGCGGTCGCCGACATCGCTCATCGCGGCGGAGCCCTGGCGTGCGTCGACAACAGCACGATGTCGCCGTATCTGCAGCGGCCGCTGGAGCTTGGCGCGGACATCGTTTTGCACTCCGCAACGAAATTCCTGTGCGGACACAGTGATGTGATGGCCGGCGCGGTCGTGGTTCGCGATGAGGAACTCGGGCAGGAGCTGTACCTGATCCAAAATGGTGAAGGTGCGGTGCTTTCCCCGTTCGACAGCTACCTGTTGTTGCGCGGAATGAAAACATTGTCGCTGCGTCTGGATCGCCAGCAGGCCAGTGCCAGGACGATCGCGCAATATCTGAA
>CAVVSP010000002.1:0-121836 GCA_963750845.1 uncultured Acidobacteriaceae bacterium | reverse complement strand
CAAAAGAGGCCGAGTCACTCTTCGAACCAGTGCATCCGTCGATCCAAGTTTAGAGTCGCGCCGTCGTCTGCTTCAGAACGATTCCGAACTGCCCCTTGTGATTGAAACGCCGCAAATCCGGGTGGACCGGCTCCGCCTCGCAAACCATAGATTGCTGACCGGGAAAGGCTTGATAAAGGACCGGAAGCCCCAATTGGCATCGACATCATCCACGACGAGCGCTGCGTCTGGTCCTGAGGCCACCCACGCCCGATCCAGTTCAAAGCGCACGTTGCGTTCACTGTGAAGACTGTCGTGAATGAAAAGATCAATCTGGCCCAGGCGGGAAAGCAGATCGGGAAGGCGCCGCCGGCTGGAACCCTCGATATATGACCATCGACCTGCATGCCGGTCGCCAACTGCTATCGCGACCTGCCTGCGCCAAGGGCTCTCCAGCGGTGGCAGGTCGATGCTCCAGAGATGGCCGTCTCCGTTCCTCGCAAGCGCCTCCAGGATGAAGCGCGAGGTGACGCCGTGCGCGACACCGGTCTCGACTACCTTTTTTGGTCCCATGTGGCGAATCAGACACCAGATCGCCCGCACCAATCCGGCGTCGCCGTCGTTCCACGATCGAAAGCTCTCGGGGCCGGGACGAATTCCTTTTGCCTCCAGTTCCCGTATCACGTCAGGCCACAGAGCCCAAAACTCGGCAGCCTCCTTGCACGGCCAAGGGACGCCGAGAGATTCATGCAGGTGTTTTTCCCAGTGGTCATCGGATTCGTATCGATAGTCGGGTCTTTTTCTTTCGCGAGCCGCGGCGTATTGATCTTTGACCGTCATCCAGATTTGGAGTGGATCTGCGGCCACGGAGGCGGCGATGGTTGCGGGGTGTTTTAGAAAATAACGCAAAGGCAATCCGAGCATGATGGACGCTCCTCGGGGGAGGGGCCCCGTGCCGTACAGCAACGGCGATCCGTAGTTGGGGGATTGAATTGAAGCTAAGGCGCAGGTTGTTTTCTGTATGGAACGCTGCGGCAGAAGCGATTCGTTGCATTGTGCGATGGAAACCATCGCCAGGTTGTCGAGAGCCCAATCGATGTAAGGAGCAGCGCGGCCACTCCAAATTCATTTTGTAGGCCGCATCTCCATGGAATGCAAGGGCGGATTCTCGGATACAAAGGCCGCCGCCCGGCTTTCTGGGCACTGCCGCTTTTGTAGGCTGAGGAATCGCGTCTTGGCGAATGGTCGCCAATATCGGCTAGCCAGGGACCGTGACCGGTTCCAATTTGGTCCAGGCACTGGCATGGAAGAGGTCGCCGGTTCGATCCCGATCAGGTCCACCAATCGAACAACTTGCGAGAATCGCCATCCCTTATGACAGGACATGGCTCGTAGTCACCTACTCGCACCGGGTACCGAAGGGTACGCGAAGGGTGCGGGTACATGTCCTCGGGAACACCCGAACGATATGCCGTCAGACAGTCTCATCGTTGACCCGGAGGCAGGCGTACACCAGACTGATCTCGCAGTCAAAAAAATGACAAGCTTTACCAGCGCTGGATATGTGCATCATGCCAGCGCCTTATTCGCCCAATGGGTTGCGTAGTCCTGAGCTGCCCGGGCATTTGCCGAATTTCCGAACGCCTGGATAGCCATGGTTCCCTCACGATCCCCCCTGTGGAAGGGTGCACTTCTTTCATTGCCGATTGCGGTTGCTCTGGGAATACCAGGAGCAGCGCAGACGCACTCCGCTGTCGCAGCCGCTGATTACGCGGCCGGTGGATGAGTCGTCTCTGGTCACGCTGCGGGGAAATGTCACATCCGCTGGCGCGGCCTCAGTTCGATCGCGGGCCGGCGCCGGTATCGCTGTGGGCGCAACGCCAGTTGCTGGTGCTGAAACGCACCCCGCGGCAGGAGATGATGCTGGGACAGTACCTGGCTTCGGTTGAAGATAAGAACTCTCCGAACTTCCACCACTTTCTGACCCCGAAGCAGTTTGGGCAACAGTACGGGCCGGCGCCGGAAGATGTGGCGCAGATCGTTTCCTGGCTGAGCGGGCAGGGATTCTCTGTGAACAAGGTGGCGAAGAGCAATATGGCCATCGAGTTCTCCGGATCCGTGAACCAGGTGCAGACGGCGTTCCATACCCAGATCCACCGCTTCGTGATCAACGGGCAGGAGCATGTCGCCAACATTTCCAATCCCAGAATTCCGGCGGAGCTTGCGACCGTCGTTGCCGGCGTTTCGCCGCTGAATGATTTCTATCCGCGTCCGCTGCAGATTCATGGGCCGAGCGGGCAATGGAACGCAGCGGAGAAGCGGTTCGTTCCGCAACTGACGGTGAGCATCTCCAGCAGCCCTTATCTCTTCGTGAGTCCGGGCGACGTGGCTACCATCTATAACGCGCCGACTTCGCTGAATACGCATCTGAAGCCGGGGCAGGCGACCTACGACGGCACGGGCGTGACGATCGGCATCGCGACCGATGGCGGCGTGAATATCCCCGACGTGCAGAACTACCGTTCACTGTTCAAACTGCCGGCGACACAGATCTCGGTAGTGATGGATGGAAATTCGCCCGGCAGCGGGAATGACACCGAGTCCACGCTGGACGCGGAAGTGGCCGGAGCGATTGCGCCGGGCGCCCAGATCACGTACTACCAGGCCGCCGACACGACCTTTCAATCCGGCGTGATGCTGGCGATTCTGCGCGCGATCGACGACAACGCGGTCAACATTCTGAATGTGAGTTATGGCACGTGCGAGCTGTCCCAGGGAGCGGCCGGGAAACCAGGCGATCTTGAACGCGTGGGAGCAGGCGGCGGCGCAGGGTATTGCAGTGACGGTCTCGAGCGGCGACTCCGGTTCGGCGGGCTGCGACAATGCGGATACGCAGACGGCGGCATCGCGCGGCTTCGGCGTGAATGCGCTGGCATCGACGCCATATACGGTGGCGGTGGGCGGCACGGACTTCGACGTTCTGCTGAACCATTTCTCGACCTACGTCAACGCGACGAACAGCGGCAACTACACCTCAGCGCTGAGCTATATTCCCGAGGCAACGTGGAACAACTCGCCGGCGAGCAACGGAAGCGCGGCCAACAACCAGGCGAACGTGGATTACAGCGGGAATACGAACATCGCGGCCGGCGGCGGCGGGGCGAGCAGCGCTGGACTCTACGATGGGGCCGGCAATGTGCTGAGCGGATATGCCAAGCCGCAGTGGCAGCAACAATACGAGGCAAGCGCCGGAATCGCAGCTGACAAGGTGCGAGATATTCCGGACGTTTCGCTGTTCGCGGCCAACGGCATGTATGGCGCGTTGTGGGCGACCTGCGGCGACAAGGACTGCATCGGCGCGAATCCGACGATCACCGGGATTGGGGGCACCTCCGCATCCGCCCCTGCATTTGCCGGTGTGCTGGCGCTGATCAATCAGAAGCTCGGAGCAACGGCGCGACTGGGGCAGCCGAACTGGATTCTGTATCAACTGGCGAAGACGCATCCCGAGGCATTTCACCCGATCGCGGGCGGAAACAACTCGGTGGTTTGCGTGCCGGGCACACCGAACTGCGCAGCTAATGGGTTTATGAAGGGCTACGATGCGACGGGCTCCTACAACCTTGCGACGGGGTTGGGAAGTGTGGACATCAGCAGCCTGGTGAATGCGTGGACAAGTGTCGGCAAAACGCAGACCACAACATCGCTGACGTTGAGCTCGACGACCTTCCAGCATGGCCAGCCGATTGCGATCGGGATCGGCGTGAACCCTTCGGCGGCCACCGGCAACGTTGCGATCACGAACGATCTCAACGCGCGCGGATTGTTCGGCAGCAATTCGCAGATCAGTCTGCCGCTTTCCAATGGGCAGGCCGCGGGCAACTGGGTGGGATTTCCGGGCGGGACGTACGACGTTTATGCAAACTATGGCGGCGATGCGACGTATGGCGGCAGCGCTTCGGCGGCGACGCAGATTACCGTCACTCCGGAGGATAGTGTTCTGCAACTGGCGGTTACGTCGGCGGACGGCAGTGGCAACCTGACCAGCGTGGCGGGGAAGACGGTCACCTATGGAGCGTATGTCTCGATCGATGCAGCGCCGATCGGGAAGTCGCAGGCTTCGCGCTCGAACCCATTGAAGAATGCAACCGGGACAGTGACCTTTACGGACACGAATGCGCAGGGAGCGCAGGGCAGCGGGATGCTGGATGCGACCGGAAACGCAGAGTTTCCATTGCATTATTTTGGCGCTGGGACGCATACCGTTGCCGCCTCATACTGGGGCGACAACAGCTATAACGCGAGCAACTCCGCGACCATCAGCTTCATCGTGCTGAAGGCTGGCACCACGACGACGGTCACGACGAACACGAACTCGATTGATTCCGGATCGGTGGCTGTGACTGCGGCCGTCAGGCCGAGCGCAGCAAATTCGGTGGGCCAGCTCCCAAACGGCACGGTCACATTTACAGACAAGACGACCGGCGCTGTACTGGGGACAACAGGCGGTCTGAACACCGTGCGAAATCCGTCAACGGGCGTTTACTCCAGCACGATTGCGATCGACGTTCCGGTATCCCAGTTGACCCTGGGCAGCAACAGCATCGTTGCCAGCTATAACGGCGACGCGAACTACACGGCTTCCGCGGCCTCTGCCCCGGTGGCTGTTGCCTGTACAGCGGGTTGCGGGAACGGCACTGGACAGTCCCTTACGTTGTCCTTCGGCACAAGCACACCGGCGGCGGCCACGCGCCCCGCGGGCACCACATCGACGACGCCGGTTTTGGTCGGCGCGACCGGCGGCTTTACCGGCGATGTGAAGCTGACATGTTCCGTGACAGGCACGAACGTCGAGGATGTAAACATTCCGAAGTGCAGCTTCAATCCTGGCACAGTGGCGATCACGAATGCCGATGGCGTCCAGTCGATACTGACGGTGACGACCACTGCTGCCGGCACGATTGCATCGGCTGATGCTCGCGATAGCGGTGTATGGTCTGCTGTGCGCGGCGGCGCCATGCTGGCATGCGTGCTTATCTTTGGCATCCCAGGGCGGCGTCGCTCGCTCGCGTTGCTGCGCCTGGTTCTGTGCGCCGTTGCACTGGGAGGCGCACTGGGAGGGATGATGGGCTGCGGCGGTGCCGGCGGCAGCGGAAGCACGTCCGCCGCGACCAGCAATGCAGCGACCGGCACGACGCCGGACACATATACGGTCACCTTTCGCGCTGCCGATGCGAAGACGGGCACGCTGACGGCGCAGAATTCCTTCACGATCTCGGTGAATTGACCGGGGTCGACTGCGGCAGAAGAATCTCGATTTCCAGGCCGTGCGGGGCAGCGTTGCGAGCTGTGATCGTTCCGCCGTGGATGCGGACGACGCGGTCGGCGATGGCGAGGCCCAGACCCGTTCCGCCGGATTGGCGATTGCGATCGTCGGCGACACGATAGAAGGGCTGGAAGATATTGACGAGCTCCGGCTCTGGAACGCCCTGTCCGTAGTCGCGGACGATAAGACGAACGAACGCGGGCGTGGTTGTTCCTGCTGCTTCCAACTGCACATCGATAGAATTTCCGGTTCCGGTGTAGCGGATGGCATTGCGAATGACATTTTCAATCGCGCTGTGCAACAGCTCCGCATTTCCATGAACGAAAAGTTCACCGTGCGATGACAGGCGCACGGCACCATTCTGCTGCTGCAATTCAAAATCGGCACTGCGTACGATCTGCGACGTGAGCTCCGTCAGATCCACTTGTGTCATGGGAATAGTCGTGGTGGAGGTGTCAAGTTTCGCTACGGTGAGCAGGCGTCCGATCATGTCATTGAGGCACGCGAGGTCCTGCTCCATGTGCTCGAAGGCAGGATCGTTGCCTTTTCTCTCACGTCCGAGATCGAGCGCCACGTTCAGCCTGGCCAGCGGCGAGCGCAGTTCGTGCGAGATGTCGTAGATGAGCTGACGCTGGCGCGAGACCAGCTCCTCGATGCGGGCGGCCATGGTGTTGAAGTCGCGCACCAGTGTCCCGAGTTCATCGTGCCGGTGTTCCATGCCCGCGGCGGCACGGGTGCTGAAATCTCCCTGCGCCAGTTGCTGCGAAGCCTCGCGCAGACGCAGAATGGGCGCGGTGAGATAGCGGGTGAGCAGATAGCAGATGATGCCCGAGACCAGAAAGGCGACTGACCATCGCAGCGCAAAGCCCGAATGACTCGATGCCTTGGGGAGGGCCGCGATGCTCCGTAGATTCGACGGCATAGATGTACTGGCGGCCGCTCTTTCCCCGCACCTTCACGGCGACGCGAACGACACCGTGCCTCATGTTGAAGGTGGGGTGTCGGAACGGGCTGCCCGCGCACCGATGTCGTCGAAGTTCGCGCAGTCGCCGCCGGCGATGACATTTCCAGACGCATCGAAGAGGCAGCTCTTCATGTGCGCCTTCTGACTGAGCTGGCCGATGTACGCCGATGCGGCAGACGCCCCGTGCTGCTCGAACTCATTGACGGCGGAGGTTCCGGAAACCCATGCGGTATCTGCCAGGTTGGTTTGCGACTGCGATGGTACATTCTTCGGTTGAAGAACGATCCACGTCGCAATGAGCGCAATTCCCGTGGCGACAACAGTGGCCCAGAACCACAGGAATATTTTGAGGAACAGGCTCTGGATTCTGATGGTCATCTCGTCTCTGAGCGGATCACGAACACATATCCGCTGCCTCGCACCGCTTTGATCCGCTCTTCGCCATGTGCGCGGTTGAGCTTCTTTCGCAGGTTGCTGATATGGACATCGATAACGCGATCGAAGGGGCCGAGCTTGCGGCCGAGCACGGTTTCCGTGAGCTGCTCGCGTGTCACGACATGGCCGGCATCGCGCAGGAGAGTTTCAAGCAAGGCGAACTCCACGCTGGTCAGGTCAATTGGAGCGCCGTCCATCCACACTTCGCGGGCGGCTGGATCGAGCTGGAGATCGCCCACGGAGACAGAGTTGCCGGCTGCCGTTCGCGACGTTCGACGCAGGATGGCACGGATGCGAGCGATCAGTTCGCGCGTGTTGAAAGGCTTGGGCAGGTAGTCATCCGCGCCGATCTCGAGTCCGAGGATGCGATCGACGTCCTCGCCGCGCGCCGTGAGGATGAGCACCGGCACAGGCGATTGGTGCGCACCCGGCGGAGCACGTCGAGGCCGCCCATGCCGGGCAGCATCAGGTCAAGGATGACGAGCGCGTGCTCCTGCGAGAGCACACGCTCCAGGCCGCGCGCTCCATCGTGAACCGCTTCGAGCGCGAAGCCTTCCGAACTCAGACGTTCGCCGAGCAGCCGGCATAGTTCTACGTCGTCATCGACGATGAGCACACGGTCCATTGTGTCTTGCGACTCGCCTCCGCCTCGATGGTAGTCCGCTGCAGTGTTGGAGATAGCGGACTTTACAAAACTTTATGTTGCTTAACCATTCTTTATCGCACCCGCTCAACCCCGATGGTGGAATCGATTTGTAGCAGAGGAGGAGACATGAGCAAGAAACGAATCGCGATCTGGTTCAGCGTGGTTGTCCTGGTGATTGCGTCAGGGGTAGCGTTTGCCAGAGCGGATGCCCGCGGATGGCATGGATGCTTCGGCCACCGATGGGGCGCCCACTTTGGTCCGATGGGCTACATCTCGCATGAGCTGAGCCTGAATGATGCGCAGCAGAAGCAGATTCAGCTCCATGTGGCAGACGGAGAAGCCAGCCGTCTCCGGACTGGTTCAAGAGCTTGCTGCCGAGAGCAAAGAGATGGATGCGGCCACGGCGAAGGGCAATCTGGATGAAGGCAAGGTGCAGGAGATTGCGGCGCGGCAGGGCGCGACGATCGCGAAGCTGCTGGTAGAGAAGGAACACTTCAAGTCGAAGGTCTACACCACGGTGCTGACTCCGGAGCAGCAGACGAAAGCGGATGGCCTGCAAGCGCGGTGGCATGAGCGGATGGGTCACATGAGCGGCAAATTCCAAAGGCCGTAATCAACGCAACAGAGGTGAAGACAGGAGAGCGGAGATGAAGACGAATCTGACATTTCTTACCAAGCTGACGGCGGGCGGGCTGGTGGCTGTCGCGATCGCTATATGGGGACAATGGCTTTCCGGTGATCCCAACTATCCGAAGTATCCCCCTGGGCCGATTTTGTTTATGGGGGTCGCGGCGATCGTCATTTGGGGTGCGCGCTGGTGGTGGACGCCGCTGATTGGTGCGTTGATTTCGATCCTGGTCACATCCGGCTGGTTTGCGCGGCTGCCGGGAGGAATGCTGCGCCTGGAGCATCCCGGACACGTCGGGACCTTTGCTGCCGGCATCTTCCTCTCGACCGCGTTGCAGATCAGCTCACTCCTGGTGACGGATATTGCAGGGCTGGCTGCGACGGTGCAGAACTTCCGGCGTGCAGGCAACACCAAGGACACCGCGAAGATGGCGTGCCGGCTCTTTGGCGGGCTCTTTGCGGTAATGGGTGTGCTGGCAATCGTGGCCGGTACGCACGTGGACAAATATCACAACCTGATGCACCTGCTGTGGGGCGCTCTGGCCTTCGGCTTCAGCTTCCTGGGCGCGACAGCGGCGAAGCGCTTCTGCATTGCGTCGGGCGCGTTCTATCTGACGCTTGCAACGCTGGGCCTGACGCTCGGGAATGCGGCGATGAACAGGGCGTGGTACTTCGGCCCCATGCTGCTGCACACCGGGGACCATATCTTCCATCTGGTGCTGGGCTCGATCTTTCTCGCCATGGGATTGTTTTCCGGGCGGCAGTGGGTGCATCGTCCAAGCCACGCGTAACCGAGCGACAAGCGTATCTACGGCCGGATTTGTAGTGTCTTCCGGGCTTCGCCGGCCGCCTGGCGAAGCCTTATTTTTAGCTGGTGACGGTGCTGTGAATCCGGCTTATATGTTCAGCCCGGAGCGGCGGACCCACTGGTCGCCTTTCTTCTCCAGATAGATCCATTGGCCGTTCGCGCAGAGATTGGCGCAGAAGTTATTCATGTAGACCAGCGCGGCCGTGTGGGCGGCGTTGAAGTAGACCTCGCTGAAGTAAGTGATGCCGGGATAGCCCGCCCACTTGGACTGCAACTGCGAGCCGGGATCGATGCCGGCGAGCGTATTTCTGAGTTCCGTGACATCGTCCGCGCTGAGAAGGGTGTATGGGCGATCGAGCTTTAACTGAGGATCGAGGCTGGATTCGTTCATAGCGGCGGGTGTGGAAGTCCTGCACCGCTTCGCTGAAGGCCTCCTGATTATTGGGTGGCGGCTGCAGTTCGCTGTCAGGCGCGATCGCCGGGTTCATCTGCTCGATGCTGACGGTGGTGCCCGGCGATGGCGAGATGCGGCGCCTGGGTCGGCGACATGCCTGCGAAGGGAACACCCGGCATGAGGAGTGAGTAGATGGCATAGGAGTCGGCGCTGTCGGCGATCGAGCTGGAGCGGCGTGCCCACTGGCCGTCGCGCTTTTCCAGATAGATCCACTGGCCGTCGGCGCATGGATTCGCGCACACGCTATCGGTGTAGACCAACGCCGCATTCTGTGCGGTGTTGAAGTAGGCCTCGCTGAAACGTGTGATGCCGGTCATTCCTTGTAAACCGGAATCCGGGGCCGACGCGCTTTTGCTGAACGCAGACACCTCTTGCGCGCTCACAAGCGTGTAGGGCCGATCGAGTTTGAATCGGTGTTCCAGCTGAACTCGTTCCTGGCGCCGCGCGCGAAACTCCTGGACTGCCTGAGAAAACGCCGTTTCACTGTCGGATGGCGGCTGCAGCTCACTATCAGGCTCGGTCGCCGGATTCATGTCGTCGATGTTGACCGTCGTATCGGCGATAGCCATCTGCTGGTCTCGTCCGGGCGACTTTGTCCTGGCGACTCCTCCCGAGATAAGAAGCGAATAGATCGCGTAGGAGTCGGAGGCGCGATTGGATTCGATCGGCGGAGACTTCGCCGGCTGAGGCGACTGTGCAACGAGCGATTCGCCGTGAGAGACAGCAGTAAGGCCATCGCGCATTTGCGAAGTCGAATGCCTGCCATGGTTCACTCCGTTGGAACGGTTTACTACTCTTCACTCATTCTGATGCCGGCGGCCGGCTCCTGACGACAGACGCGCGCCACTGAATAGCAGACGCGCAAGAGCGAATTGCTCGCGAGCACGTTGATCATGGTCCAGCCACGACTTATGGTGAGGATAAGGTCTTTGCGGACAAGCGGGGAAGCAGCAGTTCGAAGAAGGCCTCGCCATTTCCCTTGAGGCAGGCGTGCGCGTTGACCTGGCCTTCCACCACGCGGGTGAATCCCTTGTCGTCTACCTGAAGACGGAGCGGCGTGGTGGGGCAGATATCGGGGCGCAGGGCATAGGTGACGGCCATCGCGTCGTAGAGCGTCGGCGTGTGCTGATGGGTCGCGAGCTGCCATTCGGTGGTCAGCACGAGAAGGGCATCGGTCGCGGGCGTGCTGCGACCGGCTACGTGAGCGAGTTTGCTGTCGTCGAGCTTCCACTGCGTGGAGTCGAGCGGCATCATGAAGATCGGCACGCCGGAGGCGAGGAGCTTGCGGGCGGCGCCGGGATCCATGGCGATGTTGTACTCGGGCTCTGGCGGAGGCGGCGGTGTGGCCCGCGGATTCCCGTAGCCGCAGTGGATAGAGCCGCCCATCAGCACCACGCGATTGAAGAGGCGGAAGGTTGCGGGGTCGCGGTCGATGGCTGCGCCGATGTTGGTGAGCGGGCCGATGGCGATGAGCGTGATCTGGTGCGGATAGCGCTTGGCCTGGGCGAGCAGGAAGTCAACTGCGTTGCCGTGCGGGGTGGCGGGTCCGGCTTCGGCCCATGCGCGCTGCGAAAAATGCGGCTTGCTGTGCGTGGGCACGCCGGGGACAACGGGGATAGTTTTAGCGCCGTCGGCTGCGAGCAAACGAGCGGCGAGCCGTGCGCGCAATGCAGTGTCGCCCCATGCAGTGGTGACTCCGAGTATCTCGAACTCCGGACTATGCAGCGCCAGGGTGACGGCGTAAGCGTCATCGATGTCGTCGCCGATATCGGTGTCGATAATCACTTTCTGGCGTTCGGCACAGGCGGCGGAGATCGCAGTGAGAAGAAGAACGAGCCACAGGGAGAGCAGGCGACGGGTCGTGAACAATGGGCACTCCATGTGCACTCAGGCGTGATGGGGTGAAGTCGATTCTACCTGTCCTTACGGAACAGACAGCAAAAGGCGACTCCACCCGTGGGTGGATGGCGAGGTCCAACTGCATCGCGTATCCTTCTTTCCTGGAACTCCTATTCGTGTCGAAGCCATCGCATCTCTTTCTTGAATGTGCGCTTGCGTTGCTGCTGAGCGCATCGCCGCTTTGCCTGCGCGCGCAGGCGCCCCCCGGTGCTCCGCAGCAGGGGATGAGCAGCGGCGTGAATACCGGCGGGACCTTCGCCCCGGTGCTGGATGCGCAGAAGCGGCCGATTACGGCGGGCGGGTTTGTGGATCATGGCACGCCGATCTTTATGGATATCGCGGAGAAGGCCGGCCTTCGACGTGGTCGCACCGCGATGGAACCGTCGAAAAGCAATTCATCATTGAGACGCCGGGCTCGGGCGTGGGGCTGATCGACTACGACAACGACGGCTGGCTGGACATCTACATGGTGAACGCATCGACCTACGATGCGCTTGCCGGAAAAGCGGAATCGCCGCATGCCGCGCTCTTCCATAACAATCACGACGGCACGTTCACCGATGTTGCGGCGAAAGCGGGCGTGACCAACGACCGGTGGGGATTTGGCGTCGCGGTGGCGGACTACGACAACGATGGCTGGCCGGATATGTACGTCACGAACTTCGGCGGGGACCGGCTGTATCACAACAACCACGACGGCACCTTTACCGATGTGGCGAAGAAGGCCGGCGTGGTGGTGGGCGGATGGATGACGGGCGCCACCTGGGGCGATTACGACGGCGATGGGCGGCTGGACCTCTTCGTGCCGGGCTATGTGCATTACGAGAACGATCAGCTACCGACGCCGGGTTCTGACGCGACGCTCGCGAAGAACTTCTGCCAGTTCCGCGGCGCGCCGGTGATGTGCGGACCGCGCGGGCTGGAAGGCGAGCACGATCACCTCTTTCACAACAACGGCGATGGCACGTTCACAGATGTGAGCGAGAAGCTGGGCGTAAACGACAAGGCTGGTTATTACGGGCTGGCCAGCGTCTTCATCGACGTGAACAACGATGGCAAGCCGGACCTGCTGGTGGCCGACGATTCGACGCCGAACTATCTCTATCTGAACAAGGGCAACGGCACCTTTGAGGATGCGAGTTACGCGTCAGGCTATGCGCTGAACGAGAATGGGCGCGAGACGGCCTCAATGGGGATTGCGCTTGGCGATTACGAGAACAACGGCCGCGTCGATCTCTTCCACACCACCTTCTCCGACGACTACGACGTGCTCTATCACAACGACGGCGATGGAAACTTTACCGACGTGAGTTATGCGGCAGGCGTGGCTGAGCCGACGGTGCCCTTTCTGGGCTGGGGCGATGCCTTCATGGACTACGACAACGACGGCTGGAAGGACCTGTTCATCTCGAATGGGCACGTCTATCCGACGGTGGACAAGTACGACTGGGGGACGACCTTCGCAGAGCGTCCGCTGCTCTTTCGCAATCTGCAGGGAAAGCGATTTGAGTTGCAGCCGGCGGTGACAGGGACGGGGCTGGCCGTGGTGCGCCCGGGCCGCGGCGCCGCAGTGGGCGATCTGTTCAATGACGGCAAGCTCGACGTGGTCATCAACAACGTAGACATGCCGCCCACGCTGCTGCGCAACGTGAATCCGGACCATCATCACTGGGTGGAGTTGAAGCTGCTCGGCGGGCCGAAGGGGCCGCGCGATGCTGTCGGCGCGACGGTATATCTGACCAGCGGAGGTGTGCGGCAGCGGGGCGATGTGTACAGCGGCGGAAGCTACGCCTCATCGAACGATCCGCGTGTGCACTTCGGGCTGGGCGACGCGGCGAAGGTGGATGCGGTCGAGATCCACTGGCCGGACGGCACCGTCGAAAAGGTGCAGTTGCCGGGGATAGACCGGATCGTCACCACGGAAGAAGGCAAGGGCATTGCAGAGAAGGGCAAAGGCGTGACGGGTCACGCGCCTGCTGCCAAAGGAAAGTAGTTTTCGGGCCTAGTTTGTGGGTGCCGCTTGCGCAGCCGGTACATAGTGCGCGGTGGCGTGGCGCTGCATGTTCCGACTATGCACTTCAACCACGCCGGCAAAGAGCACGGCGAACAGGGCGACAAACAAAAGGGCGAAGGCAACTATGTGCTTGCGGGAGAGATCTCGCATAAGTGGCAGCCATGCTCTACCTCCGATGACAGGATCGTCAAGTGACTTCTGTCGCAGCGAAGATTCCACTTTCGCGACGAGCGCGCTCCCTTATTCCGCGGCTCCTTTGAGGAGGGTAATCCCTTTCCCTTTCGCCGGAGGCGGCGCGGTGGAGTTGCGCACGATGAGCTCTGGGCGGATGCGGTATTCGACGGCAGGAATCGGACCTTCTTCCCGTTTGCCGGCACGGAAGAGCGCCTGAAATGCGCGGTCGGCGATAGCGGCGCGCGATAGGCGCACGGTGGTGAGCGCCGGATGCAGGAAGGCGCTGATTTCGATGTCGTCGAAGCCGACGACGGAGATGTCCTCGGGCACGCGCAGGTTGCGGCGATGCAGTGCGCCGATGGCGCCGATGGCGGTGAGATCGTTGGAGGCGATGACGGCGGTGGGGCGCTCTTCCAGCGCGAGCAGGCGATCCATGGCGGAGCGTCCGCCGTCGATGCGGTGATTGCCGACCTCGATCATCGACTTGTTCACGGCTGACACCCTTCCGCTTGAGCGATGCGAGCAGTGCCTGGCGGCGGGTGCGCGCGGAGGCCAGGTCCATGGGGCCGCCGATGAAGGCGATGCGGGTGTGGCCGAGCGAGGTGATGTGCTCGACGGCATCGTCCACTCCCGCGGCGTAGTCGACCAGAACGTTGCTGATGCCGTTCGCCGGATCGCCGGTGTCGAGGAAGACCATGGGGATCTGGCCGCGGTGGAAGCGGTCGATGAGGTGGGAGCCCATCTCGGAGGTCATCACAGCGACTCCGTCAACCTTGCGCTCCAGCATGCGCTGCACGCAGACCTCGGTGCGCTCCGGGCTGTAGCCGGTGTTGGCGACGATCACTTCGTAGCCGTTGCGGACGGCCATGTCCTCAAAGGATTTGACCAGTTCGGGAAAGAAGGGGTTGGTGATGTCCGAGATGATGAGGCCGTAGATGCGGCTGCGTCCGGAGCCGAGGGCGCGGGCGTTGGTATTGGGGTAGTAGCCAAGCGCTTCAATGGCGCGGCGCACCCGTTCCGCCGTTTTGGGCGCCACCTTGTTGGATCCGTTGATGGTGCGGGATACCGTGGCGGTGGAGACGCGTGCCCGATCTGCGACTGCCTGGATGTTCATTTGCCCCCGAGCGGGATCCGCTTGCCCTGGGCGAAGCGGACGATCCGCGATTCAAACAGAGAATAACCTGCCATGTGAGTTTCGGGTTATTGTGAAGGGTCACAGGAAGTTGTGTACCGGTTTGTTGTAATCGGTTACAATCTCGCCGTTGAGTAACGTACCCGGAGTCGGTTCGACCATGACATCGCAGCGCAATGCCTTTCCTCACCGCCGCTACAACCCATTGCGTGGCGACTGGGTGCTGGTTTCGCCGCACCGGACGCAGCGTCCGTGGCAGGGAGAGACAGGCAAGACGGAGACGGCCGCTGCCGGTCCACTACGATCCCAAATGCTATCTTTGCCCCGGAAATGAACGCGCCGGGGGGCACCGCAACCCCGAGTTACACCTCTGTTTTCGCCTTCGATAACGACTACGCCGCCCTGCTGCCGGATGCGCCTGCGCCTGCCGCCACCGGATCGCCGCTGCTGCGCGCCGAGCAGGAGCGCGGACTCTGCCGCGTGCTCTGCTTCCATCCGGACCACAGCCTGACCCTGGCCCGCATGACCATTCCGGAGATCGAAGCCGTGGTGGAGGCGTGGACGGCGCAATATGTGGAGCTTTCCGCGCAGCCCTTTGTCCAGCATGTGCAGATTTTTGAGAATCGCGGCGCGATGATGGGCGCCAGCAATCCGCATCCGCACTGCCAGATATGGGCGACCGAGCATGTTCCGGATGAGCCTGCCGCGGAGCGCGTGAACCTGAAGCTGTGGCGCGAGACGCATGGACGCGGCCTGCTGGCCGACTACGTGGCGCTCGAGACTGCAGCAGCAGGAGCGCATCGTCTGCCAGAACGACGAATTTCTCGCGGTGGTGCCGTACTGGGCGGTGTGGCCCTTTGAGACGCTGGTGCTGGCACGGCAGCCAGCTGCGCGAGCTGCCGGAGTTCAGCGCAGCGCAACGGCGCGCGCTTGCCGATATTCTCAGTCAATTGACCATCCGCTACGACAACCTCTTTCAGACCAGCTTTCCCTACACCATGGGGTTCCACCAGGGGCCGGGCGAGGAGCAGCACTTCCACGCGCACTTCTATCCGCCGCTGCTGCGGTCGGCGACGGTAAAGAAGTTCATGGTCGGCTTTGAGATGCTGGGCATGCCGCAGCGCGACATTCTGCCGGAAGATGCGGCGGCGCGCCTGCGCGAGGTGCCGGCGACGCACTACCTGGGGAGCCGCGCGTGATGAACCGGGCCAGACCAACAGCGGAAGAGGTGGAGGCGGCGCAGGCCGGGTCAACACGCATTTCTTCGAGGGTTTCTGCGCGCATTCTTGAAAACGCTTCCATTCGCGTGGAAGTCGTGCCCGCGCTGGGTGGGAAGTTCATCTCGCTGTACAGCAAGCGGACATCGACGGAATGGCTCTTGCCGCCGCTGCGGCCACATGCCGAAGCAAAGACTACAGGCGGCTTCGAGGAATGGGATGGCGGCGGCTTTGACGAGTGTTTACCCACGGTAGCGCCGACTGATACGGCGCCCGACCATGGCGAAGTGTGGCGGCACGCGTGGCATGAGGAGACGGCTGAGAGCTCGATACTGCTGCGGACTACGGCGCTGGGCGGAGCGGTAGCCTTCGAGCGGCGCGCGCATCTGGATGGAGCGAGCCTGGTGCTGGACTATTCCGTGGAGAACCGGAGCCAAACTCCCAGAGCCTGATCTACTGCGCGCATCCGCTGCTGCGCGTAGAGCAGGGCGATCGCATTCTGCTTCCGGCGGAGGTGCGCGATGTGGTGGTCGAAGGCTCGGCGGGCAACAGGCTGGGAAAGCGTGGCGATCGGCTTGCATGGCCGGGGCCAATGGTGGGTGAAGACCTGAGTGTGGTGGGGCCGCCGGATGGTCTGCAAGCCGACAAGGTTTTTGCCGGACCGGTGACGGATGGCTGGTGTGCGCTGCTTCGTCCTTCGCTTGACGAAGGGATCGAGTTGACCTTCAGCAGCGATGTGCTGCCGTACCTGGGGCTCTGGATCTGCCGCGCCGCGTGGCCGGATTCCGGCGCGAAGAAGCAGTACACGGTCGCATTCGAGCCCACAGCCTCGCCGCACGACAGCCTTGCGGATGCCGAGCGCGATGGCACAGCGTGGCTGCTCGCACCCGGAGAACGCCGCGAGTGGAGGCTCCGCTTCCGCATTGGCACGCAAAGCCAACTGGAAAAGAATGCGCAACGCGGGAGGGCCCATGATCGCGGTTGAGCCGCTGCTACGCCAGCATGTGAAACGTTTCGGAGCGGCGGAGCGTGCCTTTCAGGCGCCGGGACGCGTGAACCTGATTGGCGAGCACACGGATTACACCGGCGGCCTGGTGATGCCGGCAGCGATCGACTTCAACACGGTCGCGGTGCTGGGTCCGGCGAAGGATGGCAGGAGCGTTATTCACTCCGTCGACTTTCAGAAGGAGTTTCAGTTCGACACCAGCGCGCTTCCGGAGAAGCCGGCGCATGACTGGACAGATTATCCGGCAGGTGTGCTGTGGAGTTTGCAGCAGTCCGGGGTTGTGACGCCTCCGTTCACCATGACGCTGAAAGGCGATGTGCCGCTGGGCGCCGGGTTGAGTTCGTCTGCTTCCATTGAAGTCGCAGTCGCCTTCGCCGCTCTGGCGCTGGCGGGGAAGTCGATGTCGCTGACGGATATTGCGCTGGCCTGCAAGAAGGCGGAGAACGGCTTTGTGGGCGCGCAGAGCGGCATCATGGACCAGTACATCGCCTGTTGCGGAGTCAAAGGCCACGCGCTGGTGATCGATACGCGCGATCTCAGCTCCCGCGCGGTCCCGCTGCCCAAGGATGCGCGGCTGGTGATCTGCAACTCCATGGTGAAGCACTCCCACGCGGGCGGCGAGTACAACGAACGGCGCGCCGAGGTGGATGAGGGGAGCCATGCACTGCGCGCGGCGAACCCGAAGATTCATGAGCTGCGCGACGCCACGCTGGCGGATCTGGAGAAGGCGCGGGGTGCGATGTCGGAGAACGCATTCCGCCGCTGCCGCCACATCATCACGGAAAATGCGCGCGTGGAAGAGGCCGCCGCGGCGCTTGCTGAAGGCGATATGCGGCGGATGGGGCAGTTGATGTACGAGGCGCACGCCAGCTATCGCGACGATTTCGCCGCGAGCTGCCCGGAGGCAGACCTACTGGTGGAACTCGCCGCAGCGCAGCCCGGCATCATCGGAGCGCGGCTGACTGGTGGCGGCTTTGGTGGATGCACGGTCAACCTGGTCGAGGCCACGCACGCTGAAGCGTTCCGCAAAGGGATTCACGCCGCATATCTGGAGCGCGCCGGCATCGACGCGGACATCTATCTCTGCCAGGCCGCGGCCGGAGCTTCGGAACTACCTCTCTCAGAGTGATCTGCCCGCGATCATGTTCCTGATGTAGTTTCAAGACATGGGTCGCCGACTGTTGCCTGTACTGCTTCTCGTTGCCATCGCACTTCCGTTTGCGTACGCGGCGCCGCATGCGAAGCCGCAGGTCATCGAGGTTCCGAACGCCGACAATCGCGCGGAACAGCTTGCGAAGCACTACGTGGTGCTGGTCTCGATCGATGGCTTCCGTTACGACTACGCGAAGCTCTATGGTGCGACGCATCTGGAGGCGTTGGCCAAGGACGGCGCCACGGCGCCGGATGGCATGCTGCCCGCCTACCCCTCCGTTACCTTCCCCAACCACTACACGCTAGTGACAGGGCTCTATCCCGAGCATCACGGCATTGTGGCGATGAGCTTTTATGATCCGGCGCGCAAGGAGCGCTATGCGTTCAACGATGCGAAGACGGTGACGGATGGAAGCTGGTATCGCGGGGTGCCGCTGTGGTCGCTGGCGGAGAAGCAGGGGATGCGCGCGGCGTGCTTCTTCTGGCCGGGATCGGAGGCGGAGATCGCAGGCGCGCGGCCCAGCTACTACCTGAAATACGACGATAAGTGCCGGACGAAGAGCGCGTGGACCAGGTGGTGGATTGGCTGAAATTGCCCGCGGAGAAGCGTCCGCACTTCATCACACTGTATTTTGGTGAGGTCGACCACGCCGGCCACGAGTACGGTCCGGATGCGCCGGAGACGCGCGCGGCAGCACGGCATGTGGATGCAGAGATCGGCACGCTGCGAGCGAAGCTCGGAAAGCTGCATCTGCCCGTCGATCTGGTCGTGGTCTCCGATCACGGGATGGTGGCGGAGCAGGATGGGTGGATCGATCTCGACCAGTACGCGGACTTCACGGGCGTCAGGACCGATGGCGCGTTGATGTATCCGGACTCGGATGAGGCGGCGGCGAAGCTGTATGCAAAGCTGCGCATCCAGAGTGACAAGTTCAAGGTGTACCGGCGCAGCAGGATGCCCAAGGAGCTGAATTACACGGACGAGTCGCGCATTGGCGACCCGGTGGTGGTGGCGACCGGGCCATACGCGATTCGAGCGCGCGGGCCGGCCGATCCGGCGAAGAACCGTCCTCCAAATAAGGGCGCGCATGGCTACGATCCGCGCATCGTGCCGGAGATGCGCGCGATCTTCTACGCGGAGGGGCCGGATATCCGCAAGGGCGTTCGGCTGAAGCCGTTCGAGAACGTGAACGTTTATCCGTTTCTCGCGGAGATTCTCGGACTGGATGCGCCTGCGACCGACGGAAGCGCTTCCGTGCTGGAGCCTGCGCTTTCTACCGTCCGCTAGCAACGGACGCAGCCGCTATGATGAAGAGCGCATGACATATTTCCTGGGCTTGGATGCCGGGGGCACCAGCACGCGCGCGGCGCTGGCCGATGACGAGCGCATTCTTGGCCGCGCGAAGAACGGCAGCATCAAATTGATGCGGGTTTCGGCCGCGGAGGCCGAGGCGAATCTGCGCGCGCTGCTGGATGAGGTGGCGAAGAGCAGCGGCGTGCCCATCACCAGCGTGGCGTCGGCTTGTGTTGGAACTGCCGGGAACACCGTCTCCACCGTAACCGGCTGGATCTGGAAGACGCTGGGTCCGCTGTTGCGCGGCGACCTGGTGGTGTGCGGCGACGTTGAGATCGCGCTGGACGCGGCCTTCCCCGGCGAGGCCGGCGTGCTGGTGATGGCCGGCACTGGTTCAAACACGCTGGGCCGCACCTCGAAGGGCGAATTGATCACAGTGGGCGGCTGGGGTCCGCTGCTGGCCGATGAAGGATCGGGTCACTGGATCGGACTGAGGGCGCTGCGTGCCGCGATCCGCGAGCATGATGAGCAGGGCAGCAGCAAGCTGCTGACCGCGCTGGCGGGACAGTGGAAGGCAGACACGCTGGAGCAGGTGGTCGAGATCGCGCATTCGATTCCACCGCCGGACTTTGCGGCGCTGACCCGCACCGTGGTCGAAGCAGCCGCGAAGGGCGACCGTCTGGCGCACTCCGTGCTGCTGGGTGGGGGACGGGCGCTGGGGGAAGATGCCTCGCTGGCGCTGCGCAAGGTGCTGGCGCTGGAGCCGTCTGCGCCGCGGCGCGTGGCCTTTACCGGCAGCGTGCTCGAAAACATCGCGGTGGTGCGCGAGGCGATGATTGCGGAGGTGGAGCAGGAGCATCCCGGAGCGCATGTGTTGCCGAATGCGGTGGACCCCATCGAGGGCGCGCTATGGCGTGCCCGGCAGAACCTGCAGGAAGCCCCATGAGTGAAGCGACCGTGAACGAACCGGGGAGTGCGGTGTCCGGGCCGCGCAGCAGAACACGGATTGGGGTCCATCTTTCGACCGCGGGCGGCGTCTTTCGGGCGGCCGAGCGCGCGCATGAGATTGGCGCAAACACCTTTCAGATTTTTTCCTCGAGCCCGCGCATGTGGCGCCAGCCGAAGATTGCCGCGAACCACTGCGCGCAGATGCGCGAGTTGCGCGAGCGCTTCGACGTGAGTCCGCTGGTGATTCACGCGAGCTATCTCATCAACGTGGCGGCGCAGTCGGACACCGTCTGGAAGAACTCCATTGCGGCGCTTCGCGGCGAGGTCCAGCGCGCATTGGACCTGGGCGCGGAGTATCTGGTGCTGCATCCGGGGTCCTGGCGCGGGATGACGCGCGAGGCTGGCTTGCTGCGAGCAGCGGAGGCGATTGAGCGTGCGCTCGATGGCCTGGCGTGGCAGGAGTGCGACTTCCGCGTGTTGATCGAGAACACGGCGGGGGCGGAGTTTTCGCTGGGGTCGAACTTCGAACAGGTCGGCGAGCTGGTGGAGCATCTGCGCCGGGTTGCGCCCGTTGGCGCGTGCCTGGACACGTGCCACTGCCATGTCGCCGGATATGACATCGTGACCAGCGGGGGCTTCGAGGAGACGTTGGCGCAGATCGACCAGCTCATTGGCCTGGATACCGTGCGGGTGTGGCACATGAATGATGCGAAGGCGCCGCGGGGCTCAAAGCTGGACCGGCACGAGCACATCGGCGAGGGAACGATTGGGGTGGCCGCCTTCCGGCGCATCCTGAACGATGCCCGCTTCCGCCACTGCGCCTTCGTTGCCGAGACGCCGGTGGACGAACCGGGAGACGATGCGCGCAACGTGAACGTGCTGAAGTCGCTGGTGGGCAAGCCTGCCGCGGCGAAATAGTTCCGCGCTCCAGCGATACAATCGTTAGTACACATGGAATCCAAGCAAGAGACGCCCCGCGCGGACGCGAGCGCCGCGCCTTCCGAGAGTGCTTCTGCACCTGCCGCCGACGTACGCCCAGACGTGCGCGCCGAAGTCCGCTACGATCCCGTGGAGATCGAGACGCGCTGGCAGGCGCGCTGGGCCACGCAACCGAAGCTCTATGCCGCCGAGCCCCCATCGAGCAGCAAGCCGAAGTATTACGTGCTGGAGATGCTGCCCTATCCCTCCGGCCAGCTCCACATGGGGCACGTCCGCAACTACGCGATTGGTGATGCGCTGGCGCGCTACATGTGGATGCAGGGATACAACGTGCTGCACCCCATGGGCTGGGACGCGTTTGGATTGCCGGCGGAGAACGCCGCGCTCAAGAACAACACGCCGCCGCGCGAGTGGACGCAGAAGAACATTGCGGCAATGCGCGTGCAAATGGATCGCCTTGGCCTGAGCTACGACTGGGCCACCGAGGTGACAACCTGTCTGCCGGACTACTACCGCTGGAACCAGTGGTTTTTCCTGCGCATGTACGAGCGCGGGCTGGCCTATCGCAAAAACAGCAAAGTGAACTGGTGCCCGGAGTGCCAGACCGTACTGGCGAATGAGCAGGTCATCAACGGCTACTGCTGGCGGCACGAAGACACGCTGGTCGAACAGCGCGAGTTGGAGCAGTGGTTTCTGCGCACGACGCAATACGCGCAGGAGTTGCTGGACGGTCTGGACACGCTCGATGGCTGGCCGGAGCGCGTGCGCACCATGCAGCGCAACTGGATTGGCCGCAGTGAAGGCGCGACGGTTGGGTTCTCGATGGAAAGCCGCGGCGATGTGGTGAAGGTCTTCACCACGCGTATCGACACCATCTTCGGCGCCACCAGTCTGCAGCTTGCGCCGGAGCATCCGCTGATCTGCGCTCTCGCGAAAGAGAACGTCGAGCTTGCGAAGCAGGTTTCGGCACTGATCGACGAGCAGGATAAGGCTCGCGAGGACGGCGATGTCGGGGGCATCGAGAAGCATGGCGTGTTTACGGGCCACTACGCGGTGAATCCGTTTACGCAGGAGCGCGTGCCGGTGTGGGCCGCGAATTATGTGCTGCTTGGCTACGGCACGGGCGCGATCATGTCCGTGCCCGCGCATGACGAGCGCGACTACGATTTCGCGACCAAGTATGGGCTCCCGATCAAGCGGGTGATTCAGGAGAAAGCGTCAGCGGAGACGCCGGCGGCGCTGCCGTTTGTCTCGGAAGATGGCGTGCTGATCGACTCGGGCGAATGGACCGGGCTGAGCTGCGCCGATGCGCAGCAGACGATGACCGCCTTCGCGAAGGCGAAGGGCTTCGGCGAGGCCACGATCACCTTCCGGTTGAAGGACTGGGGCGTGAGCCGCCAGCGCTACTGGGGCACGCCGATCCCAATGCTGTACTGCGAAAAGGACGGCATCGTGCCGGTGCCGGACGATCAGTTGCCGGTGCTGCTGCCGCAGAACGTTGAGATCACGCAGGAGGGCGGCTCGCCGCTGGCGAAGCTGCCGGAGTTTGTGAATGCGATCTGTCCCAAGTGCGGCGGTCCGGCGCGGCGCGAGACGGACACCATGGACACCTTCGTCGATTCGTCCTGGTACTTCTATCGCTATACCAGCGCGAAGGACGATACCGCAGCATTTGATACAGCGGCGGTGGCATATTGGTTCCCCATCGACCAATACATCGGCGGTGTGGAGCACGCCATCCTGCACCTGATCTATTCGCGCTTCTGGACCAAAGTGATGCGCGACCTGGGCATGATCCAAAACGACGAGCCCGCGGCGCGGCTGTTCACCCAGGGCATGGTGATCAAGAACGGCGCGAAGATGTCGAAGTCGAAGGGCAATGTTGTATCGCCGGACGAGATGATCGCGAGCTACGGCGCGGATGCGGCGCGCATGTACTCGCTCTTCGCTGCGCCGCCAGACCGCGATCTGGACTGGCAGGAGGACGGCGTCGCCGGGGTCAGCCGGTTTCTGTCGCGCGTGTATCGCTTCGTCATGCGGCATGCAAAGCTGGCGCGATCGTCGTCGGGTGCCGCTCCGGAAGCATCGCCTGCCGCGACGGCGCTGCTGCGCAAGCTGCACCAGACGATTCGCAAGATTACGCAGGATTTCGGCGGCCGCTGGCACTTCAACACGTCGATCGCCGCAATCATGGAATTGGTAAACGAGTTGACCGCGGCGGATGCAGCGATTGCAGAGGGCAAGATTCCGCCCGGCGACGGTTGCGAACATTCTTGAATCGCTGATCCTGATGCTGGCGCCATTCGCGCCGCACCTCTCGGCCGAGTTGTGGGAGCAGATCGGGCATAGCGACGGCGTGCTCCGCCATCCGTGGCCGAAGTTTGACGAGGCGTTGGCACGCGAGGACGAGATCGAGGTGCCGGTGCAGATCAACGGCAAGCTGCGCGGGTTAGTCCGAGTGCCGACCGATGCGTCGCGGGATGCCCTGGAAGCTGCCGCGCGCGCGGATGAGAAGGTGCAGGCGGCTCTTGCTGGGAAGACTGTCGTCAAGGTGATCGTGGTGCCGGGCAAGCTGATCAACTTCGTGGTCCGGTAGCGTGGGCACGCCGCCCGACAGCTCGCGTTCACCGAATGCTCATCCCACGGCTGAGATGGAATACGTACGCGGCACGCAGTCGCTGGTCGAGATCCAGGCACAGTGCTGGCGCCGCCCTGGGCTAATCGCACGCGAGCTTGCGTGGCGCTGGCTATTTGGTATCCCGGCGCTGCTCTTGCTCTCGGCTTGTGTGGAGCGGCTGCTCGTCATTCTGTCTGCCGCTCATACCGGCATCGACGAATTCTCGCTGCAGCAGCCGATGGTGGCGGCGCAGATCGTTCGCACGTCGTATCACGCAATCCTGCCGGCCACACTCGATCTGGCGCTCCGGGTGGTGCCGCTGCTGATGGTGGGCTGGGCAATTGCGTCAGGACTTGGCCGGGCATTCGTACTGCGTTCGCTCGCACCGCAGAGCCGATGGCGGCCCATCTCGCTGATGCTGCTGCAACTGCTGCGCATCGTCGCGCTGGCTCTCGACGGTCTATGTGTGGTTTGCCATGGTGCGCTGGGCCGCCGCGCGCGACATCTTCCGTGTCGCCGCTGGAACGGAGCCCAGCATGGTGGCTTTCGCTGCGTGGCTCATCTGCCTGTCCATTGGCAGCTTCATCGTGTGGGCACTGTGGAGCTGGGTGCTCTCGATCGCAGGAGTATTGATCGTCGTCGAGGATCGCAGCCTGCCATCCGCGCTGGCAGCCAGCCTGCGGCAGGGGCCGCTGACCATGAAGCTCGTTGAGGTGAACCTGGTGCTGGGCATTGTCAAGCTGGCGCTGATCGTGCTCGCCATGGTTTTCTCGGCGATTCCGCTGCCCTTCGAAGCGCAGATGAGTGGGCGCGCTCTCTACATCTGGTGGGCCGCCGTCGGCGTCTGGTATCTGGCAGTATCGGATTTCTTCCAGGTCGCCCGGCTGGCGGCTTTCGTCGAGTTCTGGCAGCGCAGCCGCGGGACTTCAGATAATTCGGGGTAACATGTAACGTGGACACCCAGTCGATCGTCATTCTGGACTTTGGCGCACAGTACACACAGTTGATTGCGCGCCGCATCCGCGAACAGAACGTCTTCTCCGCCGTGCTGCCGTGCACGGCCTCGCTCGAAGAAATCCAGGCATACAAGCCCATCGGCATTGTGCTGTCGGGCGGTCCGTGCTCGGTCTACGACGCGGATGCGCCGCCGGCCGATCCCAAAGTGCTTGGGCTCGGTGTGCCCATTCTCGGGATCTGCTATGGGCTGCAGTTCATCACGCATCATCTCGGCGGCAAGGTGCGGGCAGCCGACAAGCGCGAGTATGGCCACGCGGATGTTCGCATCGTCGATGACAAGAATGCGTTGTTCGACGGCCTTCCCGCCGACCTGACGGTCTGGATGTCGCACGGCGACGAGGCGCTGGAGCTGCCGCCAGGTTTTCACCTGACGGCGAAGACGGCGAACGCCGTGGCCGGCATTGCCAATCCCGAAAAGCGAATCTGGGCAGTGCAGTTTCATCCTGAGGTGCACCACACGCGGCAGGGAACCGCGCTGCTGCGGAATTTTCTCTTCCGCATCTGCAACGCAAAGGCCGACTGGACCCCGGCGCATTTCGTGCAGAGCACGGTCCAGGCGATCAAGGAAAAAGTGGGCAAGGCTCACGCCATCTGCGCTCTCTCCGGCGGCGTCGATTCTTCCGTAGCGGCGGTGCTGGTGCATCGCGCGATCGGCGAACAGCTCACCTGCGTCTTTGTAAATAACGGCGTGCTGCGGAAGAACGAGTTCTTCAAGGTCCAGCAGAATATGCGCGACAAGCTTGGACTCAACGTCGTCGCGGTAGATTCCAGCACGCGCTTTCTAGCGAAACTGGCTGGCGTGACCGATCCGGAGACCAAGCGGAAGGCGATCGGCAATGAGTTCATCGCGGTCTTTGACGATGAGGCGCACCGCATCTCTGCAACGACCGGCGGCGTGGATTACCTGGTGCAGGGCACGCTTTATCCGGACGTGATCGAAAGCTCGTCGGTGAAGGGACCATCGCAGACCATCAAGAGCCACCACAACGTCGGCGGATTGCCGGAGACGATGAAGCTAAAGCTCATCGAGCCATTACGTGACTTGTTTAAGGATGAAGTCCGGCGCATTGGCCGCGATCTCGGCATGCCGGACGAGATTCTGGAGCGGCAGCCGTTCCCGGGGCCGGGGCTGGCGGTGCGCATCCTCGGCGAAGTGACGGCGGAGCGCGTGGCGCTGCTGCAGGAAGCTGACGAGATCGTCGTCGACGAGATCAAGGCCGCCGGGCTCTACCGGCAGATATGGCAGTCCTTCGCGGTGCTGCTGCCGGTAAAGAGCGTGGGCGTGATGGGCGACCAGCGGACCTACGCGTATACCTGCGCGATCCGCGCAGTGCATTCCGAGGATGGCATGACGGCAGACTGGGTGCCGCTGCCGTACGAGGTGCTGAAGCGCATGTCGAGCCGCATCGTGAACGAGATCCGCGGCATCAACCGGGTCGTCTACGACATCACGTCGAAACCGCCGGGCACGATTGAGTGGGAGTGACGGGGCAGTTAAAGCGAATATTCCCCTTGCATAACTTCCACGGCGTGACCACCGACGCGCACGTTAAGAACTTTGTCGCCTTGTTTTTCGGCGCGGGCAAAGATCTGGCTGGGACGCTTCATCTCCACGCCCTGCTCGATGTGTATCCTTTGGCCGGACTTCGCCACTCCGTTGCGAACCATCCAGGAGATGGCGCATCCCGCCGCCGAGCCGGTAGCGGGATCTTCTCCAGTGGAGAAAAGCCCGCGCGCGCGAACGTTCACCGCAGGATCCTGGGTGTCGCGCGTGATGTAGTAGAAGTCAGTCAGGTCCGCCGCGTGCTCGAAATAGGCGCGAACCTTCCTTGGATCGGGATTCAGGGACTGCAGCGTCCGCAGATTCCTGAGCAGCACGATGGCGTACGGAAGGCCCGTCGAAACTGTCTGGATGGGACCCCGTCGCTGATCTCCGCGGGACTGACACCGATGAGTGCAGCGACGGTTTCGCGTTGGTGGAGCTGACCGAAGACCGGCTCGACCTGCTGCATCTCTCCAAACACGGCTCCGGACTCCATCATCCGTGAATGCGACAGGAATCCTTCCCACCTTCAGATCCAGAACAATCTGCGAAACAGATGCGGCTGCCTTGCCGCTCATCAGACGATTGCGCAGAAGCATCGCTGTGCCGAGAGTGGGATGACCGCCGAAGGGAATCTCCTCCTCTGGAGTGAAGATGCGAACCCTGACACCGTGTTCGCGCTCCACGGCGGGGTCGCGCGGAAAGACGAAGGTGGTCTCCTGCAAATTGGTTTCACGTGCGAGATCCTGCATCTCGGCATCGGTGAGACCTCGTGCGTCCAGGAAGACAGCGAGAGGATTGCCTTCGAGGCGCCTGGACGAGAAGACATCCATCTGGACGAAACGGAATTGCCGGGTACTCCTCATAGGGGCACGCTCCTGCGCCGGCGAGGACCCTGCCAAAGTAGCAGCGGCCAAGCCGGAGGCGCTGAGCTGGAGGAACGAGCGACGGCTGGGTCTCATCAGAAGGAATCTCCTTGTCACAATCTGGGCCGGGGTCTTTGCTCTGCCCACTTTCGCCACCAAGCATATCTTTCCGGCGGTCGATCGTCGTTACGCCGCCGGGCCGGATACGTGCCTGACGCGTTCCGACAGACCGTTCTGTCAATCAGAAACCGGGAAACGAAAGCCCGGAGCCCGTCACCATCTAAGTCGGGCCGTGACTCAAGGGTGTTATTCCCAGGCAGCGCCATCGGCAGGCATGCTGGGTGGGTTTGCCGCCACTGGCGGGATGAGGTCAAAGTAGAAATATGACGGTGTATCGTGTTGAATTGGAAAGACTTGATCACGGGTATGAAGCCCGTGTGCCGGAGATCAATGGATTTCTTTGCGAGGGGCTTACCGAGGGCGAGACGCTATCCCGCCTGAGGCAGAAGCTCGATCGTTACCGTGCCGACACCGGCGCAGCAATCGATTTTCCCACCGTGAAGCTTGAGGTCTACCGGACCTAGCGGCCTCTGCCATATAGCGGCTTTCAGCTGCCTACTTGCCGCGACCCGGCAGCCTAAAATCCACTCCGGCTTCGCGGTTCTGCGCGATGGTCGCCGGCAGGTCCAGGTCGGTGACGGGGATGACCCGTTGATGACCCTTTTCCGCAATCAACACCGATGAGTTGGTGAGCACGTAGCTGTGCACCTGCATAGGCGGGCGGCCATCGTTAAAGACCAGCGTGACCGCAGGATGATCGAGCCCGTTGTCCGGGGCGGCGGCACTCTGGGGAGCAGCACTTTGAGGTGCGCCATTGCTTTGCGCCGCGGAGTGGATAGCCTTCAGGGTTGTAGGGAGCGCGCCGCGGCGGAGCGTATCCCTGGCCGGAATAAGAACTCCTGACCCTGATAGTCCTGATAAGGACCTTCGGGGCCTTCCTGGTTGGGCGCTTGTGGTCCATAGTCAGGACGCGCGGGAGCGCTGGGCTGAGCCTGCTGCGCCGTATCGTCCGCCTGATCGTCCCCGGCATTCACGAATGCCATGGGATCGACGTAGTAGGGAAGCCCCACATATCCCACGCCAAATCCACGTCCTTGGCGGGGAATCGGATTGCCCTGCACAGCATTCGGCTGGATGGGGATGTTGAGAAGTCTCCCAGTGCTGAACCACCGTTCTCGGCAGTTCCCAGGATTGTGGCGGCGGCGAGGCTAATCCAAACGAATTCGCGTGCATGGTTCCGGTCCCGAAGGAATTCCCATGCAGTGTTCCGAATGGCTGGCCACCGCGATTAGGGGCGCCAACAGCGTGCCCCGGCGCCATGGGGCGTGCCGCGAACACGTGGCCGCCCGGATTTCTTCCCTGATGTCCTCCCATGGGGACTCCATAGCTCTGCGCAGAGATATGACCTGCCGAGCCACCCGCCGGGCCGGACGTGTGCTGGGCAAGCGCGGGCAATCCGGAGAGTGCCAGTCCGGCCGTGGCTACGGCGAGGACCGGTCCGAACCGTCTCGGTTCGAACCAACTCGAATTGTCACGATCCCTCCGGCCCATAGCGCACCCCTCTCCATGCACGCCTTGCAGCAGATCTCATAACTCCAGCCTCATAACTTCGGGCCCCTTCACTCGGGCCCCTTCACTATAGACGCGCTCGGCCGCAGGGGGATGCAGGGTACCGCCGCTAAAGGAAAGCCCAAGTTTTCCCCGGCGGCCCAGGCCGGTTCTGTGGAGCGCCCGAAGAGCCCGCCCGCGCCCCGCACGGAGTCTGCACCCTCACACCGTACAGGGGCTTTGCTCTAGACTTGCGACGAGCGAGGTTCAGGATGCTGCACTCGTCAGGCGAAAGCGCAAATCCGCGCGCCTCCAGCGGTGCCGGAAAAAATGCCGCGGTTGTGGGCTCCGGGCCGAATGGGCTGGCCGCCGCCATCACGCTTGCCCAGGCCGGCTTGCCCGTCGTTGTCTACGAAGCGGAGGAAGTTCCCGGCGGCGGCGTCCGCACGCTGGAGCTGACGCTGCCCGGCTTCCTGCATGATTTCGGATCGGCCGTTCATCCCATGGCGGCGGGGTCGCCGTTTTTTCGCAAGCTGCCGCTCGCCGCTCACGGCCTGCAATGGATCCATTCGCCGCTGGCGATGGCGCATCCGCTGGACGACGGCAGCGCCGTCCTGCTGCTGCGCGATCTGGACGAGCAATGCCGCCTGCTGGGGGACGATGGCGAAGCATGGTGGCGCATCCTGGAGCCACTCTCGCGCGGATGGTGGGCGCTGGCAGAGGACATCCTGCAGCCGCTTTCTCCGCTGCCGCGCCATCCGCTGCTGCTGGCGCGCATGGGCGCCTGCGGGGCATTGCCTGCAACGGTGCTGGCGCGGAGGTCCTTCCAGGGCGAGCGTGCGCGCGCCCTCTTTGCCGGAATGGCTGCGCACTCATTCCTGGGGCTGGACCAGCCCTTCAGCGCATCGTTTGGCCTGGTGATGGCGGCGACGGCGCACGCGGTGGGCTGGCCCATTCCGCGCGGCGGGTCGCAGGCCATCACGCAGGCGTTGATCGCGCACCTGCGGTCGCTCGGCGGGACGGTGCAGACTGGGACGCCTATCGAACGCATCGAGGATGTGGGCACGGTTGCGGTGACGATGTGCGACACCACGCCGCGCCAATTGCTGCGACTGGCCGGCCATCGGCTTCATTCCGTGGATCGCGACCGCTTCGCACACTTTCCGCCCGGGCCCGGCGTCTTCAAAGTGGACTACGCGCTCAGCGAGCCGATTCCCTGGCGAGCCCGGGACTGCGCGCTGGCGGCCACCGTGCACGTCGGCGGCGACATGACGGAGATTGCCGCGTCGGAAGATGCGGTGACGCATGGCAGCACGGCGGATCGGCCGTTCATGATCGTGGTGCAGCCATCCTTGTTCGACGCCACCCGCGCGCCGCTGGGCCGGCACACGGCGTGGGCCTACTGTCATGTGCCGAATGGATCGAGCGAGGACATGCTGCCGCGCATGGAAGCCCAGATGGAGCGCTTCGCCCCCGGCTTTCGTGAATGCGTTCTGGCGCGGCGTGTCTTTCCACCCGCGGACCTGAGCACATGGACAGGAACCTCGAAGGCGGCGACATCAGCGGAGGCGCGGTCAATGGACTGCAGCTCTTCCTGCGTCCGGGCTGGCGGTTTTATGCGACCAGCGATCCCTCGCTCTTTCTCTGCTCGTCTTCGACGCCTCCCGGCGGTGGAGTGCACGGCATGTGCGGCTACAACGCGGCGCGGATGGCGTTGCGGCGTTTGCAAAAATAGTTAGGAACGATGAAGCGAGGGAGCTTTGACCTGGTACGCGCTCGACGACCCGAACGATCCAAAACTGGATGAGCTTGCAACCGAGTACCGGTTGCATCCACTGCACATTGAAGACTGCCGCAGCCACAATGAGCGCGTGAAGAGTGAAGAGACAGATGAGTACCTCTTCTACATCCTCAAGTACATTCTTTCGGTCGATCACGGCGAGCTCACGCTGGGGACGATCTGCCTGTTCGTAGGCCGCGACTACTTCATCAGCGTGCGCGACGCGCGCCACTCCAACGATTGCGTGCTGGATCGCGCGAAGCAGGCAACAGGCGAGCCGCCGCCGGGAAAACTGCTCTACCTCATCATGGACACCATCGTCGATTCGTTCTTTCCATCGATCGATAAGAGCGACGACATCATCGACACCCTGGAAGATCGCGTGCTCGACGAGCCGTCACCGCAGACGGTAGAGGCCATCTTCGATCAGAAGCGGAAGCTCATCGAGCTGCGCCGCGTGCTGGTCAACACGCGCGACGCCTGCAACTCCATGCAGCGCGACCCGACCGATCTGATTCCGGATGACCTCTATCCATTCTTTCGCGACGTCCACGACCATGTGCTGCGCCTGCTGGATTCGGTGGAGACGCTGCGCGACCTGCTGAACAACACGCTGGACGTCTATCTCTCGTCGGTGGCCAATCGCACCAATCAGGTGATGAAGGTGCTGACCGTGCTGAGCACCATCGCGCTGCCGGGCCTGGTGATTACCAGCTTCTACGGCATGAACGTAAAGGGGCTGCCCTTCATCGACGCGCAATATGGCGCGTATTACGTGATTGGAGCGATCGTGTTTTGGACCGCGGTAATGCTGCTGGTGATGCGCAAGGCGCGCTGGCTTTAGAGTCAGCGCTTCTTCGGCTGCGCCACGACCAGCCCGCGCGGCGTGGGCAGAATCAATACGGAGAGCAGACCCTTCCGCTCCAGGCTCAGCGCCGCCTCGCGCACCACTTTCAGGTGCGAGCTGGCATCGTGCATCAGAATGATCCCGTGAGGATTCATCTGCGGCAGGAAGCGCGTCACCTCCTGCTCGCGAATCGGCATGTCGCTGTCGAGAAGAGCAGGTCGATGGTGCCCTGCACGTGCATCTCCAGCGATGATTCATTGCGCAGCTCGATGCGGCTGCGCAGCGGTGACGCGGCGATCTTCTCCTGTGCTTTGGCGAAGACGACGGGATCGTATTCGCAGCTCACGACGCGTCCGAAGCCGTTGCGCTCCAGGCCCTCGGCGATCCATAGCGTGCTGACGCCCAGGAAGGAGCCGGTCTCGACCACCAAGTCGGGCTTCAGTGTGGTCACGAGCGTGCGCAGAAACTCCAGCACCTCGTACTCCGCCGTCATGGAGTCGTACATGCTCCAGTGCTCCGGATGAGGGCACTCCGGTGTCGCGCGGTGGTACTCCGGCAGCAGCGCGCCGGCGGACTGCTCGGCCTGCTGCATGACCTTGTGTTCCTGCTTGAGCTTGGGCTTGCGGCGGAAGAGGGGCACGGTGGCTTGATTATAGAGAGCCTTCGCAAGGGCCTGGGTTTAAGCCGTAGACGAAGCGGGTTCGGGCGTTCTCTGAGCAATCGCGCGGAACAGGAACTGTAGCTGGAGCGACCCGAGGACAACCAAAGCTATGGTGAGCAGTTGTACTCCATGGGCCTCGGCAAACGACTCCGTTTTCCACGAGACGGCAAAGAGAAGGATCGCCAAAAACACGGTCCAGCTCGAGGCGACGCTCCAGCCCGAGATCGCGCAACGCTCCGAGAGTCAGGACTACGGCAATGGCCACTAGCAGCGAATCGTAGATAGGGACGTACACATTCAGCAGTAGCGTCCATGCCAGCGTGGCTGCCCACGCGAGCCATTGTGCCGGCCTGCCGCGAGCCGCCGACTTCCACAACAGCACCGCGAGCACGCCGGCGCCGGTACTGATGATAGTGATGAGGAGCGCCGTCGCGATTCCAGATCGGCCTCCGCGAACGGCGGCGAAGGCTGAGTTGAGATCGAGATACTTCCAGAGTTGCAGATGCGAGGCGCCGCCTATGCCGGCCGCCTGGCCGAACTCATGGAGCATGCGCGCATATATCGGCCAGATCTGTGCTCCCGCGAAGGCCGTTGCCGCCACAACCAGAGCCGCCGCGCCGGTCACAAAGCCGAACAGCGTCCTGAATCTGCGTGTCAGCAGCAGCATCGGGATGAGCAGCAGCAGGAGTGTCGGCTTATAAGACAGCAGCGCGAGCGCAAGCCCGCTCCGGAAGAAATTTCCAAGCTGCTCCTCATGGATTGCCAACCCTGCGGCGCACACAGCGACCGCGGCAAGCTGGCCATTCAGCAGCGTGCCGAAGAGGAACGGATAAAACGCCAGAGCAAGACACAGGATCAAAGAGGTCTTCAGCCGCTCGGCCGGAAAGACCGCTGTGGCAATGAGCCCCATTCCCGTCAGATAGAGAACCAGCGAGATTGCCGACCACAGCAGATATGCCGTCTCAAAGGAAACGTATGTGAAGAGCGCGAAGAACATCCCGACGAACGGTGGATACGGGCTGGGGCCATAGTACGAGCCTTTGCGCGGCGGCTGAATGGAAACGAAGACTTGCCGCTGCAGAGTCGTGTCGTAGATCCTGGCTGGCGAATATCGGTGGGCGATCTGCCCGACACCATACACATAGACGAAGTCGGAGTTGAGCTGGCGGATGGAGCCAGCTCCATGTTTCACCTGAATGAGTTGAACCACGCAGAGCGGAACCAGGAGAAACGCGATGAATCCCGCCCAGCAGACCAGGTTGATTTCCTTCAGCCCGGGAAGTGGACCAAGAAGGCGCACCGGCCAGAGGAGCTGTCCTCTATGGCGTCCCTTCGCGACGGTCTGGCTCTCGATCTCGATAGGAGGTCCACACGACAAACAAAGCTGAGAAATCCAGCAGAGCTTATCATGCGGATCCGTTATTCCATGTGGCGTTTAAGTTTCGCTAATTCAGCTTCTGCTCGGCCATGAGCTGCTTGAATTCGAGCGTGGTGCGCAACATGGCGAAATCCTGCTCGTCCTTTAGCTTGCGGCGGTCGTGGAAGCCTTCGTCGAATGCCTTGCGGAGATAGAAGAGAGCCTGGTCTCGCTGGCCGGCGCGGGCGAAGGTGCGGGCAAGATAGTAGTTCTGCGCGATACGCTCTTCCTTCGTACTGCCTTCGTCGATCGACGCGCTGGTGTCGTGGTTGAAGGCCGCAGGGTCGATGGCGAACGCGTGACCGTAGGCTTTTTCCGCGTCCTTGTATTTGTGGGCGGCGAAGTAGGTAGTGCCCAGGTTGCAGTAGATGGCTGCCGATCGGGAGTTATACTTCAAAGCCTTCTTGTAGTATTTGACCGCCTTCCCGTAGTCATGCTTCGCGTGATAGACGGCGCCCATGTTGTTGAGCGCGTCGGCATTGTGCGAATCGAGTTCAAGCGCCATCTGATAGGCCTTCATGGCCTCGTCCATCGCGAACAGATGGTGGTAGGCGACGCCGATCTTTGTCCAGGTGAGCGACTTGCGCAGCTCGGCGTGCTGGTAGGCGTTGATGGCCGCGACATACTGGCGGCGCGCCATGTAGAGGTCGCCCTGCGCCTGCGGCGACAACTGGTACATGTAGGAGACGCGCGGCGCCGCCGGCGACATGGGCGCGCTGGTCTCCTGTACGTGGCCGTTTTGCGGGGCCTGAATCGCTACAGGCGTAAAAGCAGCGGGCTGCGGCGCAGCTGCAAGTGGCGCGCTGGCAGCCAAAAATGCCAGGCAAGCGGTAAGAGTGGATGGAATCGACGCCATGGTCGCCTCCCCATCCGGCGTTATATTGCTCGGACGCCAGCAGAATACGCCGGAGTGTCCATCGCTGTCAGGAGAAATGTGATCGCAACACAACAGTTTTCAAGCCGCTTTGCACCAATCTGGTACGAAACAACAAAAAACAGGGATTGACCATGCGATTTCATGATGGTTCCCATGCCTAAGCGTTTACAAGCAAATGAGTTACGTCGAAACCGTTGCCGCTCAGCACGGACGAAGGATCTTTTCTCCGATTTTGAGATCGAGTGAGGCAGACAAAAGGCATTCAACCCGGAAATGCTCTAGACTCCGGCTATGGCTAAGGGACAGCGCCGCGAGTATGGGAAGGGCGAGCTGCACTTCATCACCTCGGTTTGTTTTCGGCGGCAGCCGAAGCTGGCGGAGGAGAAACATCGCGCGCTGTTTCTTCAACTGCTGGAGCAGATCGAGCACAAGTTCGGATTCGAAGTGCGGGGCGTGGCGGTGCTGCCGGACCGTTTTCATCTGTTGATGACCGAGCCTGCGAAGGATACGGCCGACCACGCAATGGAGATGCTGCGGCATCGCTATGGGCGGCGCTACAACAACTCCGCGCGCACCGATGAGCAGGTGTGGGAGACCAAGTGGACGGACGCGCATGTGGTGGGCGCGGAGGCGATCGAGGCGCGGATGCGGTTTCTGCAGGAGGCGGAGAGGAAGGCCGAGGTGTTGGCTTCCTCGGAAGAATCCGCGGTCTAAACGCGCGAACCTAGCGATCGGTCTTTCGATCCGGATCTGACGGCGCGGCCTCATGACAACATCGTCTGGCAAGTAATTACGTAACGCTCCGCGTATCAAATTCATCCCGTAATGCACTCGATTCGGGCTATAGTGGGGAGCACTTCGGCCCTCCTCCCCACATCACGCGTATCGGAGAGTACGAATGAATTTCCTCCCGTTGATTCTTCAACTGGTTGCCGGAGCCATTGGCGGCAACGCAGCAGGCGCAGCTTCCAAGGACACGAATCTGGGCGGCGTGGGCAACACCATCGCCGGCCTGCTTGGCGGCGTCGGTGCAGGTCAGCTGCTCGGGATGCTTCTGCCGGCGCTGGGCAGCATGGCTGCCGCGCATGCAGGTGGCGGCACGGGCGGCGCGGGCGGTATCGCCGGTGACCTGATCGGCGGCGGCGTTGGTGGCGCTGTGGTGACGGCGATTGTTGGCTTGATCAAGAACAAGATGGCCGGTTCCGCAGCCGCGAGCTAACGATCATTTCGTACGCAGCGAGCATTCGCTGGGCTCAGAGGCATCCCACCAGTTTGTGAGCGTTGCTGTCATCACAAGGTCACCGAGCGCGCTGCCGTGCGCGCACGCAGGTTCCGGCAGCGGGGCGAATCCGTGCCCGCCCGCGAACCGCAAGTGGGTGCTGGTCGCGACCATTCTTGGCTCGGCGCTGGCCTTCATGGACGGCTCGGTGGTGAACGTGGCGCTGCCCGCGCTGCAGGCCGCGTTTCATGCAACCTCGGGCGGCATCCAATGGGTGGTGCAGGGCTATGCGCTGTTCGGCGCGGCCCTGTTGCTGCTTGGCGGTGCGATCGGCGATCACTACGGGCGGCGCCGCACCTACGTGTGGGGGGTGGCGCTGTTCGCGCTGGCCTCGGCAGGATGCGCGGCATCGTTTTCACTCGGTCAACTGGTCGCGGCGCGTGCCGTGCAGGGCATCGGCGCAGCGCTGCTGATACCGCAGGGTCTGTCGATCCTGTCGGCATCCTTTGCCGGTGAAGAGCGTGGCCGCGCCATCGGAACCTGGTCGGCGTGGACGGGCGTCTTCGCCGCAGTGGGCCCGGTGGTGGGCGGATGGCTGCTGCAGCTGTGGTCGTGGCGGTTGATCTTCCTGCTGAACCTGCCGGTGGCGCTGCTGGTGCTTGTGCTCGCTCCGCGCATTCCTGAGAGCAAGGGCGGAGCGGACGGCGAAGCGCAGCCTCTGGACTGGCTCGGCGCCGTGCTGGCGACGACCGGCTTCGCGGCTGCCATCTATGCGCTGTCCTTTGCGCCGGAGATCGGATGGCGCAATCTTCGCGTGGTGGTGCCTCTGGCGATCGGAGGGTTGCTGCTGGCGGCGTTCTTATGGTCGCAGGCGGGTCGCGCCAACGCGATGATGCCACTGTCACTGTTCCGTATTCCGCGCTTCCTGGCGGCGAACCTGCTTACCTTTCTGCTCTATGGCGCACTCTACGGCGGACTGTTTGTGATTCCGTTCTATGTGATCCAGGTGCGGCATTATCCACCGGTGGCGGCGGGCGCCATCTTTCTGCCCATGGTGGCGATGATGTTCTTCTTCTCCGCCCGAGTGGGCGCTCGAGCGGCGAGGGTTGGCGAGCGCCGGCTGCTGGCGGCGGGGGCGGCGTGTGCGGGCGTGGGGTTCTGTTTGTTCGCGATCTTATCGGGCATGGGAAGCTACTGGCGCAGCCTGCTGCCGGGGGTGCTGCTGCTGGGTCTCGGCTTGACGCTCGCGGTGGCGCCGCTGACCACGGCGGTGATGTCCTCCGTGCCGCAGGAGAAGACGGGCGTTGCGTCGGCGGTGAACAATGCGCTGTCGCGGCTGGCCGGGCTGGTGGCCGTGTCGGTGCTGATGTTCGTGCTGGCGCACGGATTCAGCACGCGGCTTGCAGATGAACTGGCCAAGTCGAGCTTGCCGGCAGCAGCCAGGCACGAGATGACGGCGCAGCAGGCGCGGCTGCACGACACGCCGATTCCGCATGAGCTTACGGCGGCGCAGCATGCGGAGGCCGCCAGTGTGCTGGACCGCGCGTTTTTTGCTGGATATCGCGCAGTGATGCTGTGGAGCGCGGTGAGCGCGTGGCTGGGCGGGCTGGCAGTGGTGGTGCTGTTGCGTCGGCGTGACGCTCAACCGTGAATTGGTGAGGTCACGCTACCCGGCCATTCTGGGATTTCAGTTCTGCTTGAGCAGCTTGAGCCGGACGAGGCTTTCGGCGGTGG
Organism: uncultured Acidobacteriaceae bacterium; assembly: GCA_963750845.1. Taxonomy (GTDB): domain Bacteria; phylum Acidobacteriota; class Terriglobia; order Terriglobales; family Acidobacteriaceae; genus KBS-83. Next base: position 84,636 of record CAVVSP010000002.1, on the reverse strand, counting down.
CGACGATGGCGTCCTCGTTGGAGCGCGGCGTCCAGCCGAGTACGCGCGTTGCTTTTTCGCTGCTTCCGTTCTTCTGCTTGCCGAGTTCGGGTGTGATCACCTTGATCGCGGGATCGCGCAGCGCGGCGAGGCGGACAAGCCAGTTGGGGAGCTCGCGGGTGGGCACGCGTTTCGCTTGAGTGCCCATGCGGGCTTTGAGAACCCGGGCGATATCGCGCATCCAGACGAAATCCCCTGCCACGGCGAGGAAGCGTTCCCCTTTGGCGGCGGGGTGCGTCATCGCGCGGAGGTGCAGTTCGGCGACGTCGCGGACGTCGACGAGTCCGAAGTTGAGGCGCGGGCAGCCGGGCATGGCGCCGTCCATCAACCGCTGGACGAGCAGGATGGAGGCGGAATAGTCGGGTCCAAGGACCGGGCCGAGCACGCCCACGGGGTTGACGACGGAGAGCTCAAGGGGGCCGCCTTCGCGGGCGATGAAATCCCAGGCGGCACGTTCGGCCAGGGTCTTCGATTTCGGGTAGGCGGCCACATCGCTGTTGAGGTTGCTCCAATCCTTTTCCGTGAATGGCGCCGACTGCGGCGGATGGCCATAGCCAATGGCAGCGAAGGAGGAGGTGAGCACGACGCGCCGGACGCCGGTGTCCCGGGAGGCGCGGAGCACGCGCAGAGCACCTTCGCGAGCAGGGATGATGAGCTCATCTTCGTGTTTCGGAACGCTGGGCGGCAGCGGCGATGCGACGTGGAGAACGTAGTCGCAGCGGTCGACGGCCTCCGGCCAGCCCGCGTCCTTTTCAAGATCGGCGATAGCGAAGGTGAGCCGGCCATCGGATTGCGCGAGCCCGCCCTGCTGCAGCATGGCGCGCACGTCGGCCTCGCGCTGCGGAGAGCGAATGGTGGTGCGCACGCGATAGCCCGTGTTGAGAAGCTGCAGAATGCAATGCACGCCGATAAAGCCGGAGCCGCCGGTGACGAGAACTTGTTCGTTTGCCATGTGTTGTTCTTGTTGGATGGATGGCTAGCCGGCGTGGTCGCAGCTTGTTCATGGCGGTGTCGAATTTTATTCACCCTAAGCGCGGGCGGGTGGGTGGTGATTCTGCATGTATGGCATGGAATCCGCTTGCCGTTGAGTGCGGAATGAAAGCGATCCCAACCTTCTGCGCCAGGAAGAGGCAGCCGGCGTATTCTGCCGTCAGAGAGAGATGGACGACTCTAAGCTGGTTCCGAAGGGAAGGCCGCCGGAGATCGAGAAGGCCGGCGAGACCGCGCTGGATGCGTACCTACCGGCTAATGGCCGGTTGACGGCCAGGCTTGCGAGCGAGCTTGCAGACAGGCTGGTGCTGAAGGGAACTGGACCGCTGCCGCTGCTCGAAGACGATCCGCTGGTGGAACTACTGGGCAAGGCGACAAACGAGGAACTGGCGCCCCTGGTCGAGATTCTATGCACCAAGGGCGGCGTGATGTGTCAGCTTACCCGCACCGCGTCCTACCGGAACAACAACCCAAATCACCAGGCCTATGTTCGGGACATTGCGGCGGAGATCCAGAAGTTCGGCGCCAACACGCTGAAGACGCTGCTGCTGCGCAGCGGCAAGGGCGTGCCCTATGACCAGATTGTGCGAGACGTGGCCGGGCGCGTGGGCGTGAAGAGCGGGGAAAAGAGCACGCGCGAGATCGAGCGCGAGATTGTTACGAAGCTGCTGATGGAGGCGTACGAGACCATGTCTCCGGAGCAGAGGCGGGAGCTGCTGCTGTCCCTGAAGATTCGGGACCACAAGCTGCTGCTGGCGCCGGGCGGCGTGGAGGCGGCGCGGCTTGCGATACAGCACTCCGGGTTCGCCGTATACAAGGGCAGCTTGATCGTGGCAAACGCGGCGGCACAGCAGTTGCTTGGCCACGGGCTAAGCTTGGCGACGAATGCCGCGTTGACAAAGGGGATTGCGGTGTTCGCTGGGCCAGTGGGGTTGGTGTTTGCCGCGTTGCTGGGCGGCAATGCGCTGGCTGCGCCGGCGCGCCGGGTGACGGTGCCGATTGTGCTGCAGGTGGCGGCCATCCGCGCGGTGCATGAGTATCACCACGAGACGGCGTGGGAGAAATTCGTCAAGGTCATGCGGCGACACAAGTGGACAATCGGGATTGTCGTCGCGCTCGTGATCTGGCTGCTGTTCCATTTTCATGTGTTTCGTTGAGCGCTAGGTCTGGAGGACTCGAGGGCCAATTGAATTCACTCTACGTTTCATTTTCTGAGGCGACAACTTATGGCCAAGATCAATTACCTCGCAGCCGCTCTCGTTTTCACAACCTGCGCCGGAAGTGTACCGGCGAACAATGCGAACGCCGCTAACACGGCTCAAAAGGTCGCTCCGGCAGCACCTACAAAGAATGCACTCGTGACGCTCGAAAAGAGTGCATACGAGGCTTGGAAGTCTAAGGACGCGAGGTTCTGGGACACATTTCTTTCGGACAAGTTTGTCGGCTGGGGTTCGTCTGGCAGGCTCGATAAGGCATCAGCGACAAAGCAATACACCGGCGCTGATTGCGAGATCAAAAGCTACACTCTGTCCGAGGAGCAGATGAAGCCGCTCAGTAATGATGCGGCGCTGATCACGCACAAGACAACCGTTGACGGCACATGCAACGGACAAAAAGTTCCGGCCAATAGCTGGGTGGCGAGCGTATACCTTCGCGACGGCGGTAAATGGAAAGCAGTCTTCCACGCCGAAGCTCCGGTCGTCGATCCAAAAGCGGCCCCCGCTAACCCGGTTGACGTAAAGGAGACGCGCCAAGAGGACGAGGCTCAACCGACCGGCCGAGATGCCGGCACCGGCGCCCTGCTCGCGATCGAAAAGAACGTGTGGGAAGCATGGAGAAGACACGACGCCAAGAAAATTGGCGAACTGACAGCCAGAGATATTTCATTCATCAATATTTTTGGCACTTACTTCGCAACTAAGGCTGATGCGTTGGAGAACTGGTCGGGAGCTTCTTGCGATGTCAAGAGCATCAGCATCACCGACGCCGCGGGTACGATGGTCTCGCCGACAGTCAGCATCCTGACATTCAAGGCGACTGCGGACGGCACCTGCTACGGCCAGGAGGTGGGACCTGTCAGGGGCACGTCGGTCTACGTCAAGCACGGCGATGTGTGGAAATGGGCATTTGGCATTAATTTGCCCGCACGCCGCGAGGGCACCTAGAGGCTGCGTCGACGTGACCGGGATACCTTCCAATGGACACCCCACGGCGGGTCGCTGGTGACACAACGTTAGTTTCTCGGTGGCGGCCGTAGAGGACTCCGTTAAAACTGGTGCCGAATTGGCACGCTCTTAGGAATGCGTTGACGTCCCTCCCGCGTGAGATAGCGTCGCAGTGGCTGATGGGCCCATCCCCTTGATTTCACTCTTTTATGAGGATCATGCAGATGCGGACCAAAAGCTTTCTCAGCGTAACGCTGGTTTTTCTGGTGGCTGCAGGGGCGCGGAGTCTCCAGGCTCAGGCGCGCGAAACCGACCGTGACATGGCTCCGGAGGCGACTTCCAAACTTTCAAAAGACTATGTAGCGCCGTTTGGAGTTCCCCTGGCGCCTCCGATCTACCTGATAAATTTCCTGCTCCTTTACTTTTCGAATCCCGAGACTGCTGCCTACATGCCCGCCTACAGGGTGGCGCTTCCTCAAGAGGTCTATAAGTGCTTGGTCGATAACCCCGATGGCTGCCCTTACGCGGAGATGGAGTCATTTTTTGCAGAGCAGGCCGCCGACACTGGAGACGGTCGAAACCAGAAGACTTTCTGGCCGGAGTCTTGCCGGACGAGCCCAAGATTGGAAGACCTAGCTCCACCGGAAGACCGCCAAGCACATCAGATTAACGAGCCACTGGGAAGGAAGAGGGCGGACCAGCTCGCGCAGCTCTTAGGCATGAAGCCGGGCATGATCCTGACCAATGAAGAGTATCAATGTCTGATCGGGGCACCTCCCAGAAATGAGAACCAAGAAACCATCTACGCCTGCTCCCTCGACCTGACCAATTCGAAGGGAAATACGGACCTCCCGCTTTCGAGTTGGGGACTGTATCAGACTTCGAATGGAGATGTGCGAAGCGATTGCGCGCCTCAGGCGCCCTGTCTTGAGTTCAACAAGCTGTTCGCGGGGCCCTTGGAGGTGATTGCCAAACAGTGCGGATTCGCGAACAAGTTAGCACGCCTGGTAGCGGAAACACCGTTTCTACAGTTCGTCGCGCAAGGCCATAGGTGCCAGCAAGCCTGGATGCGAACTTCGTGCATTGCCGAAGCGCCGTGCGCACGCAAAGGCGGCCAATCGAACAACAAGTGCGGGCCCTCTCTTTTACCTTAATAGGCAGATGGCTTCATAGTCTCATTAGCAAACGCTTCGGAAAGCACGGCCTGTCACGACATTCCAACACGCAGAAAGAGCGCCGCTGACGCGGCGCTCTTTCTGTTTCTGCCGAAGGCGTGTGTGCAGCCCAGTCCTTTATGCGTGGACGGGCTCGTGCAGCGTGGCGTGCTGGTCTACCTTCTCGTGCCAGCTATGTGCCCCCTCGCAGCGCCTTGTTGACGTTCTTGATGTTCTCGACGCCGGTGGTGTTGAGCCACTCTTCGAAGGCCTTGGCGCCCTTGGTGGCGTAGATCTTGATGCCGTCCTTCCAGGTGGCGCGGCCGCACAGGACTCCGTTGTAGTTGGTGCCGGATTCGTTGGCTAACTCCAGCGTCTCGATGAAGACCGGGTTAGAGACGCCCGCCGAGAGATAGATGAACGGCTTGTGCGTGGCGCCGGCGGCGTCGCGGAAATGCTCGAGCGCTTCGGCGCGGGTGTAAGCCTGCTCGCCCTTAAAGGCCTTGGTGCCGGCGACGAACTCCATCTGGACGGGGACTTCGACCTTCAGTACATCGACGCCGTACTTCTCCTTGCCGAACTCGGCCATGGAGCCGGAGACGATGTCGGGCTTGGCCTTGGCGTAGGCGATGGACTTCTCGTCGCCGCCCTTGTGGTCATAGCCGACGAACTCGAGGAAGAACGGAATATCGTGCGCGCGGCACTCGTCGCCGATGCGCTCGATGAAGGCGTGCTTGCGGTCATTGATATCGGAGGTTTCGAGCGGCGAGTAATAGAGCAGGACCTTGATACAGTCGGCGCCCGCTTCCTTGAGGCGGCGGACCGACCAGTGGTCGAGCAGATCGGGCAGGCGGCCGGGCGTCGCGGCGTCGTAGCCGGTCTTCTCATAGGCGAGCAGCAGGCCCTTGCCGTTGCGATGCTTGGAGGCGGGGAGTCCGTACTCGGGATCGAGCAGGATGGCGGAGGCGTGCCTGGTCAACACCGAGGTGACGAGCGTCTTAAATTCTTCGAGCGCGTCCGGCGGGATGGTGCCGGTGCCGGCTTCCTTGGCGAGCGACTTCTGCAGCGAGCCGCGCTGATCCATGGCGGCGGCGGCGATGACGCCGCGTTTGTCCGAGACAGACTTGAGGCCGGCCAGCTTGCCGGGGGTGAGCTTGATCATGATGCTTCTCCTAAAGAGGGTATCTGGAGCAGATGTCTTGAGCGGGAAAATGACTCGCCACCATTCTAGCGCGCGGACTCGCCGTCCGAGGCAACGGCGCCTCCGCCGCGTTCTGCGAGGGCAACTCCCGTTGGTCGCCGCCGTTCCCACAATCTCAAAGCCGGCATGGGGGCATGTCGCGGACTTCCGGCGGAAACCCTGGTGATCCCGCGTCTCGATAAAAGGGGAGCGTGCGACGGGCGAGGCGTGTGAGAATCGTTGCTTTGAAGGGTTTTGCCTGCCTATGGATCGCCGTGCGTTTCTTCAACTGCTGAGTGCCGGAAGCGTGTCCGCGGCGTTCCCTTCAAGCATTGCGCGGGCGCTGGCGATTCCGGCCAACAACGCGACGGGGACGATTGCGGATGTGGAGCACATCGTCTTCCTGATGCAGGAGAACCGGTCATTCGATCACTACTTCGGGACGCTGCGGGGGGTGCGGGGCTTTGGCGATCCGCGGGCGGTGCGGCTGCCATCGGGCGATCCGGTATGGAAGCAGCCAAGCGGGAATGGATATGTGCTGCCGTTTCATCCGCCGGCGCCAATGTCGAGTGATGCCGGCCTGGGCCTCACGTTTCTGGAAGACCTGGCGCACGACTGGACGTCGACGCACGCGGCGTGGAACCAGGGCCGATACGACCACTGGGTGCCGAGCAAGGGTCCGGTGACCATGGCGCACCTGACGCGCGGCGATATTCCGTTTCACTACGCGCTGGCCGACGCGTTTACCGTTTGCGATGCCTACTACTGTTCGCTGCTGGGGCCGACTGATCCCAACCGCTATCACATGTGGACCGGCTGGGTGGGCAACGACGGCAAGGGCGGCGGGCCGGTGGTGGGCAATGAAGAGAGCGGGTATGGGTGGGTCACGTATCCGGAACGGTTACAGAATGCCGGGGTGAGCTGGAAGGTTTACCAGGACGCCGGGCTGGGTCTGAATGCGGCGGGGAAGTGGGGGGATTCCCAGGATGCGTACATCGGGAACTACGGCGACAACGCGCTGCTGTACTTCAAGCAGTATCAGAACGCGGTGCCGGGATCGCCGCTGTACCAGAAGGCGAAGACGGGAACCAGCTGCCGCAAGCGGGGGATCGGTCTTCGAGGTTTTTGCGGCGGATGTGAGGGCGAACCGGCTGCCCCAGGTCTCCTGGGTGGTGGCGCCGGAGGCGTACTCGGAGCATCCCAACTGGCCGGCAAATTACGGAGCGTGGTATGTGTCGCAGATTCTCGATGCGCTGACGGCGAATCCACAGGTGTGGAGTACGACAGCGTTCTTCCTGATGTTCGATGAGAACGATGGATTCTTCGACCACATGGTGCCGCCGATGCCGCCGGCCACGCGGGCGCAGGGACTTTCCACGATTGCGACGACGCACGAGATCTTTCCCGGCAGCAAGAAGTATCCGAGCGGGCCGTATGGGCTGGGCGTGCGCGTGCCGATGATTGTGATCTCGCCGTGGAGCAAGGGCGGCTGGGTCAACTCGCAGGTCTTCGATCACACATCGCTGATCCGGTTTGTGGAACAGCGCTTCGGCGTGATGGAACCGAACATTACCCCGTGGCGGCGCGCGGTGGCGGGCGATCTGACCTCAACCCTCGACTTTAAGGAGCCGAATGCCGCGGTAACGCCGTTGCCGAGCACGCTGGCCTACCGGCCTCCCGACAACCAGCGGCACCCGGACTACAAACCTGCGCCGCCTGCCGTGCAATCGATGCCGGTGCAGGAGCCGGGCACGCGGCCGGCGCGCGCTCTGCCGTACGCTCTGGCGGTTGACGCGCAGTTAGATCGCGCTGGCGGCGCAGTGGTTCTGACCTTTCGCAATACGGGCGCGGCAGCAGCAGTTTTCCATGTGCGGGCAGGTGCAGCGGGCGCTGCAGGACCGTGGAGTTATACTGTCGGACCGGTGGCTACGTTGAGCGACCGATTCGTATTGGATGTGAGCGGCGGATCCGGCTACGACTTTTCGGTGTATGGGCCGAACGGATTCTTTCGCGCGTTCAAGGGCACCATTGCGGCAAGTCCCGCAGCTGGGCTTGAGGTGCATACGGAGTACTCGTCCCTCCGGCTCCGCGACGGTGTTGTCATCGGCGGTGTCACTCTGGATTTGAACAACGCAGCCGCGACAGCATGCCAGGTGACGATCCTGCAGGGATACACAGAGCAGACGGAGACGGTGATGGTGCCCGCGAACGGGACCACACGCCGCCATTGGCTGCTGGAGACCACTTCGGGCTGGTATGACGTGCTGGTGACGGTCGATGCAGACCTCCGTTTCCAGCGACACCTTGCGGGGCATGTGGAGACGGAGAGCGACAGCATCACCGATCCGGCGATAGGAAAGCCTGATCGCGATTTTCCCATTGTCTCGCCCGACTAGATTCGCGCGGAGGGTCTTTTCTTGACGGAAGAGCCGCGTTCGCTTCGCGGATTTCCCTATAGCGAATTCGCTCAACTAAAGCGAACATCCCTTCGCGCTCTGGATATTCTCGCCGAGATTTGCAGCGGGTTTTGCCACGCCGGGCACAGCCGGCTCGAACTGCCACGGGCTTTTCGCCGTGACGCCGAAGAGGAAGCTCTGGCCGGGGACGTAGCGCTGGCGCACGTCGAAGTTTTCGTACGCGATGCCGCCGGGAACGATATCGTGCGATGCCCAGTAAACCCGGCGGCCGTTGATGCGCACGCGCAGGTCGGGCTGGATATCGTGCGCAGGGACGCGCCAGTACTGCGTGAGTTTCGGCAGCGGATAATGCCAGTGGCCGCTCGGCGTGCCGGGGAAGGATGATGGCTTCTCTTCGTTGGTGGTGGCGAAGACGATAGCGTCGCCATCGCCGGTGCGCAGCATGTCGTTAAGCGGATAGTCCGGCGGATCAGTGAAGGCGTCGCCGGTGTAGGAGCCCATCAACTCGCGGCTATCGACCACGCAGCGATGCAGCCAGAGGCGGCGCAGCCGTTCGTAGTTGCCCATGGTGGCGGTCAGCGCGAGCTCTTCGATCGCCGGGCTGTCGTTGTCCTGATAGACGGAGAGCCGCAGCTCATCAGGATGGTCGCTGTCGATGGAGGCGATCAGGTGAACGTGCGCACCATTGGCCGAGAAGCGCTCGACGTCGATCTGCACGCTGAGGCGTTCGATCGCAGGACGATTCCGTTCGCCGGGAAATCTCTCAAGCGTGCCGGTGGGGAGGTTCGCCTTGTCGTAGGAGCTGAGATCGACCCAGAGCCGCTTGCCGCGTTCGCTCGCGCCGGCTCTCAGATCGAGGCGGCTGGGCTCGAGCTCGCTGAAAGCCATGCGGCTGGATCGGCTGCCCGGACCGAGGACCACGGGTTCGACCGCGATGTAGTTGAGAAGTTCCGGCTTGCCGGTGGTGGGCGAGATGACGCCAACGCGGATGAGTCCGCGGGGCCCGCGCATTCCTCCTGGTGAGGGAAGGCCGAAGACGACGCCGTCTTTGCGTCCCCAGATTAATGGATCGCCCGGGGCTGCCGGCTGAATCCACAATGACGCAGAGGGGGACATCGAGGGGGAAGTGGCGGTACTCGCATTCGGCGCCGGGATAGCGAGGTTGTTCTGTGAGATAGCCGCAGGCGAGCCCAAGAGCACGACGGCAGCGGCGGCAAGAGGAAGGAGACGGCGGGAGTTCTGGCTTCTGCGCATGAGGATCATTGGCGTGCGATGGTGTGGACGGATATGGTGCGAGCCATTCTCTCACGAGATTTAATCGTTTAACCCTCGCGCCCGATCAAAGACAGTGGCCCAGGACCGATTCGTTCGCACTACGGCATCCCTGCTTCTGCTCTAACTGGTGTGATCGAGGATGATCTTCCAGCCCATCCCGGGCTTTTCCGCACTCTTTTCAAAGACGAGAGAGAAGATTCCTTCCGTATTTCCGCCGGCATCTGCGCTGCGCGCGAGATGGAAGTGGCCCGTCACCGTGGCGAAGTGCGCGTCGAGCTGGTGAACTTCCAGATCACTGAACGCGAGCTGGCCCATCTTGTCTTTGTCTGAGTAAATCTTCTGATAGCGGGCGAGGATGTTGGCATAGCCATGTGCGATTGTCTTGCCAATGAAGGTGGTCGTGGGCGAATCCCTGTATCCCTGCATGAATGTGACAACATCGCCGCGATTCCACGCCGCGACCTGCGCATCGAGCACGCCGCGGATCGCCGCTTCATCGGGAGTGCCGGCGTGCGCGATCCCGCAGGTGAGAATCAGGAGTGATAGCGCCAATGCCACCCGGCAATAGAAAGTCATCCGTTTCTGTTCGTGCGTCCGCATAGGTCGAAGCTCCGTTCTTTCTCCAGATGGCAACGTCCGAATGTTTGATATGTCAACAAACCAGCGGATAGACAATAAATTGTCGAATTGAAGCGCCATCACATTCTAAGTTCTATATCCATGTTTCTGATTGCTCCACCCAAAGTGTAGAGCTAAGCTTGCGTCACTTTGTGCCTCAAGAAGGACGATCCCCATGTTGCGCTTTTCTTCTCTTCTCTGCCTGGCAGTGATTTCAACAAGCGTCGCTGCTTCTCCTCAGATCACTTCGCAACCCTCCGCCGCGAGCGTGACCCAGGCGGTCATTCCCCCGCCCATCGCCTATGTGTACGTCTCGACCACCGCAAACCACATCGTGGGTTATGCAGCGAGTGCGACGGGCAACCTCACTGCGATCCCCGGCTCGCCCTTCAAAGGGACGGGCGGGAGCAGCATGGCCGTGAACGGAAAGTACCTCTTCGGCCAGAGCAACACCAATATCTACTCCTACCGGATCACCACAAACGGCGCGCTGACGCAGGTGGCAGCGCTCAATGCCATCAAATACAACCCCGAAGGTGCGTATGGTTTTCTCGACTATCTATTTCTCGATCACACCGGCACAACCCTCTATACCTTGATCGGTGACGATGTAAACAATCCGTACCAGGCCTTCAAGATCAATCAGAGCAACGGCGAGCTGACCTTCATCTGGGCCGGAGGCGAGCGGCGCGGCAACAACACACCGTTGACCTTTACAGCAAACAACCGCCTCGCCTATACCGCAACCGACTTCTACCTGAACCCGGACATTCAGGGTCTCCAGCGGAATAGCAATGGAACCCTCACCGAAATCAATATCAATGAGCCCTTCCCGGTTGCCAGGCCGGGTGACGTTTACCTGATGGTGTTTGCGGTTGCGGATACGGCAAACCACCTGGCGGTTGCGATCTATCCGGAGAAGGGCGCTCCATTCGGGCCGCAGGATGGTCCCGAACTGCTGGCGTCGTATACGGCGGACGCCGCGGGAAATCTCAACACGAACAGCACCTATAAGAACATGCCCAAGGTTGCAGTCGGCTCCGTAAGCAGAATGCGGATGTCTCCTTCCGGCAAGCTGCTGGCGGTTGCGGGAAGCGCGGGCGTGCAGCTCTTCCACTTCAACGGCGCGAGCCCGATCACGAAGTACACCGGCCTTCTGGTCTCGGGTCCGGTGAGCATGGCGTACTGGGACAACGCGAACCACCTGTACGTGCTTGCTTCGAGCAAGCTGTATGTGTTCACGGCGACGCCCACCAGCGTGAGCCAGGCAGCCGGCTCGCCCTACAGCATCACGAACCCATCCGCGTTGATCGTGCAACCCAGATAGTCACATCCATTTTTAAGAGTCGAGCGGCGGCGGCTTCGGTCGCCGCTTTCGCTTTGCGCGCCAGTGAGGATTGCGACGGACTGGACAATCATCGGCCGGCATGTATACAGTGTATACATGCCAGTTCGGACAACCTCGGAACGGATCGCCAGAGCCGCCCGGCGATTGCTCGACAAACAGGGCGTGGAAGCGGTGACCATGCGCCGTGTCGCGGCCGCTGTGAACATCACGGCGATGGCGGTCTACCGCCATTACGCCGACCGCAAGGCGCTGTTGAACGCGCTGGCGGATGAGGGATTCCGGGAACTGGCGGAGCGCCTCGCGGCGGAGCATCGCGTGGGCAGTCTTCGCGCATCCAGTGATGCATCACATGACATGAGCAGCGGCTGACCCGCGTGCTGGATCTGAACCTGAGCTTTGCGCTCGAGAATCCGCGGCTCTTCGAGCTGATGTTTCTTACCCCGCGTGAAGGCGCGCGCCAGTATCCGCGAGATTTTGCGGCGGGAAAGTCGCCCACCGCGAACCTGTTCGCGGAGCTGATACGCGAGGGCATCGCGAGCGGCTACTTTCGCGAGACCGATGTATGGGCCATCGTCTTTGAGACCGGCGCGCTGTGGCAGGGATTGACGATGTTGTATCTGGGCGGACGCGTCAGCATGTCCGCCACGCGGTTTCGAGCCTACTGCCATGAATCGATAGGGAGGTACATGCGTGGGATTCGCAAATAAATCGGTACCCGGCAATTCAGCATCCGGATGGAAGAACCGCAAAAGATGGAAGTCCGGCGCGGTGGCAGTCCTCGTGGCGGCGGCGACCGCGCTGCTTCTGTGGTTCGGCAACGGCCTCAACCCATGGTGGCCGCTCATGTGGTTCGCTCCGTTGCCCGTGCTGTGGTTTGCCCTGCGTCGCTCGTGGTGGGTGGCGGGCTTGACGGCTGCAGCAGCCTGGCTGGCCGGCAGCTTCAACTTGTGGGGCTACCTCCATCTGATCGGCTTGCCGTTCGCTGCGTGGCTCAGCATCTTCGGTGCGGTCGCGATCATCGCGGCCTGCGCGGTGCTGCTGTTTCGTGCGCTTGTCCTGCGCGGCGCCGTGTGGAGCGGGCTGGTTGCCTTTCCGGCAGCGTGGGTCGCGATGGAATGGGTGCGCAATCTGACCACGCCGCACGGGACGGCAGGCAGCATCGCTTACACGCAACTGAAGTTTCTGCCCTTTCTGCAACTCGCCTCCATCACCGGGCCGTGGGGCATGAGCTTTCTGCTTCTGTGCTTTCCCGCAGCGCTCGCCATCGGGCTCCATCTGCGGAAGAGTGCCCCGAAGCGGGCGCTGCGCGTGGTTGCGGCCACACTCGCTGTGCTGGCCGCCGTGCTCGTCTTCGGCACCGTCCGGCTGATGATGACGCCGCGCGGGCAGCAGGTGAAGGTCGGGCTGATTGCATCCGACACGCTGGAGAATGTGAATGTCGCCGGCAACGGCGCCGATACGGGCCGCTTATTTGCGAGCTATGCGGCCCAGGCGGAGCGGCTTGCGGCAAATGGCGCGCAGGCAATCGTGCTGCCGGAAAAGCTGGGCGCGGTGCTGGACTCTGAAAACGGCACAGCGGACCCGACTTTCCAACGGCTGGCGGACAGGACCGGCGCAACGATCGTCGTCGGCGAGGTTCACATCGCCCCACCCGCAAAGTACAACCAGGCGCGGATCTATCAGCCGCAGGAGCCCGTGCTGAGCTACGACAAAGAGCACATGCTGCCGCCGTTTGAATCCAGCCTGACGCCGGGCACAGCGCTGGTGACGTTGCCCAGGCGTGAGGAGACATGGGGCGTGGCCATCTGCAAGGATATGGACTTCACCCCGTTGTCGCGCAAATACGGCAAGGCGGGCGTGGGGTTGATGCTGGTGCCCGGTTGGGATTTCAATATGGATCGCGGCTGGCATGGCCACATCGCAGTGATGCGCGCTGTGGAGAATGGCTTCAGCCTGGTGCGCGCGGCGAAGGATGGCTATCTCACCGTGAGCGACAATCGCGGCCGCGTAGTGGCGGAGACCCGCAGCGATGCCGCACCCTTCGCCACATTGCTGGCCGGTGTTCCGGCGGCGCACAGCGCGACTCTGTATCTTCTGCTGGGCGACTGGTTCGCGTGGCTGGCCTGCGCGCTGCTGGCCTTTGCCATCTTTCGGCTGTGCGTGATTGCGATGAGCGCGCCTGTTCCGCGGCAGAGCGCAGGCAGGGCGGTTGTGGCGGCGAAGTAGAAAAGAAAAATCCGGCAGCGGGTTAGAACGGATCACCCACTGCCGGATTTGTAACTGCTGCTGAACTGCTTAGAAATAAAGCTTCAGCGCCAACTGCAGGATACGGGGATCGCGGTAAGCTGTGACCTTTCCGAAAGTGCCTGCAGTCGATGAGGTGCTGATGGTATCGGGGTTGGTGTGGTTGAAGACGTTGAAGGCCTCCGCCCGGAACTGCAGGCGCATGCGTTCGTTGAATTTAATGTTCTTGAAGCCGGAGACATCCGCGCGCCAGAGTCCCGGGCCGCGCACGGTGCCCGGGTGAGAGTTGCCCGGCCGCGCGCCAGTAGGACAGGTGGTCACACTGTCGACGGTAGAACACACCTGAGCATAAGCCGCAGTATTGAACCATGGCTTGATGCCGTCGTTATTGTGGATAGGGCCGCTGGCGGCGCTGGCATGGTTTGGATCGCCGACCAGATCCGGCCGTCCGCTGACTGCGCTGTTGCCGTCGAGCACGCCCTGGCCCGCAGGATCGTTGAGCACGCCGGTGACGGTGAAGGGCAGTCCGGTGTATGACGTTGGCGATGCCGGAGACCTCCCAGCCGCCGAGGATGTGTCCGGCGAAGCCGCTCTGGCTTTGGAAGAATGGCAGGTCATACACAAAGTTGGCGTTGAAGATGTGGGTCCGGTCGTAGCGCGCCGGGCCGTATTCGGCCGCCAGATTATAGGTGTTCTGCGCCGGTGAAGTGTCGTTGAATGCGTTAGTCATGGCCTTGGACCAGGTGTAGTTGAGATTCAGCAGTGAGTTTGCGCCGATTCTCTTTTGCAGTGCGACCTGCAGGCCGTTGTAGTTGGAGCTGTACTCGGTGATCTGGCTGTTGATGGCGTCATATCCCTGATAAGGACGGATCGAGTTCAGCTTTTGCGTGTCCGAGCCGCGGGCGATCGGAGCGTTCGGGTTCTTGCGATACGGCGCAAGCGCGGTTACATATGCGCCGGGAAGCGGCTGGTTCAGATCTACTTCGCCCAGCAGATGCGTGCCGGTCGCTCCGTAGTAGCCGATGTCCAGCAGCCACTGCGAGGGGAACTGCCGCTGCACATCGAGGCTCCACTCCTGCGAGTAAGGGGTATGCCAGTCGGCGCCGACGGCCGCAAGCGCCTTAGGAAAGTTGGAGACCAGTGCCGTGCCGTTGGGGTTGTTCAACGGAGTCGGCCCGAGCGACAGGTTGCTGACGAAGGGCGGGTTGTCAAAGATGTTGATCTCGTAGCGGCTGACCGCGGAAGAATCAAAGAACATGCCATAGCCGCCGCGAACGGACATGTTGCCCTTACCCGTCGGATCATAGGCGAAGCCGACGCGTGGCGCGAAGCTCAGAGTGTTCTGCCGGTTCACCGCATCGCCATACGGCGAATCCTTGCCGCCGATGATGATGCCGTTCAGATCCGTCCGGCCGTCGCGATCTGGCCGGTCGCGGGATCGATGACGGCAGCCGTGCGTCGCGTTAAACGTCTTCGGATCGAAGTTGGTCAGGTGCCCCTTCGCATCCGTGGGCTGGCGGAAGAGCGAGTAGCGCAGCCCGTAGGTGAGCGTCAGGTTCGGCCGCGCCTTGAAGGTGTCCTGCGCATAGACCTCCCACTGCTGCTGGCGAATCACCGCGCGAAAGTCCGCCGATGCCTGGGTGAACGAGCTGGTATTGCCGGTCAGGAAGTTCGCCCACTCCTGATACTCGCTGTCGCTTCCATCGGGAGCCGTGGTGGGGAAGCCGAATGCTCCCTGGTTCCCGATTCGCGGAGTTCTCATCCTTCTGATACCAGTGATAGGTCACGCCGAACTTCAGCGCGTGGCGTCCGACGATCTTCGAGAGATGATCGAAGATATTGTTGTCGTCATTGAAGTCGCGGTACTGTCCGCGGTCCGCAATGTTCTCGAAGAAACTGAAGTTGAGCCGTGGAGCAACTGCGAGAGCGAGAGGTGAAGGGTAGGCTGACTGCCGATTGAATATTGGGCGAGTTCTTCGCCGCGGTCAAGCCGATGGGCGTGCTCAGAACCCCGCCATGGGAGTAGTTGTAGCCCGCGTCGTTGATCAGCGTGGGCGAGATGACGTTGGTCGCGTGAATGGTGAAGATGCGCCCCGGCGAATTGGTGGATGACGTGGAGACGCCGGGCAGCGCACTGCCGATAAACAGGCCGCCGGGCTCCGTGGTGGGGATAGCGTCGTTTTCAAAGCGGCCGAAGATGCGGAAGCGCGGGCCGAAAGCCTGATCGATGCGAACGATCTCCTGATGCAGATTGAAGATGTTGAGGCCATTCGAAGTCAGGGTGCAGGCGCCGGTGCAGTTAGGATCGTCCGGCGGCGGCAGCTTGTTGAAGATGTCGGTCAGATACGCCTGCGCCGCAGGATTGATCTGGGTCACCTGCGTGCCTTCCTTCAGGCAGACCTGATTGGGCCCGGGCGCGCTCCACAGCACGCACACCGGCGCGCCATTCGCAGCAAGATTGCCGTGCAGCTCAGCGGTGCTGGGCACGTCGGCAAGAAAGTTCGTATGCGTGATCACGCGGCGCACCTCTTCGGAAAAGAAGAAGAAGGTGTGATCCCGCCAGATCGGCCCGCCCACCGTGCCGCCAAAGTCGTTGTAGCGCAGTGACGGTATCGGTATATTCTTCCGGTTGTTCAGATAGGTGTTGGCGTCCAGCACGTCATTGCGGAAAAACTCGTAAAGGTCGCCATGGAACTGATTGGTGCCCGCGCTGGTGATCACATTGATCTGTCCGCTGGAGCTGCGGCCGAACTCCGCGTTGTAGTTGCTGCGCTGTACTGAAAACTCCGCGATGGAGTCGACACTGGGATAAGCGAGCAGGGTAAGATTCGCGCCGCGGTCTACGTTGTCTGCGCCATCCACGTTCCATGCGTTCTGCGTCGGCCGGCTGCCGTTGATGGAGAAGTTGATCTGGTTCGAGGTGCCGACCGGATTCGAGACGCCGACATACAACTGGTCCGAGACCCCGGTAGAGACGCCCGGCATCAGCCCCACAAGCTGTTCGTAGTTGCGCGTGTTCAACGTCAGCTCGCGCACCTGCGTGCCGGTGATGACGGTCTGCGACTGCGCACTTTGCAGGTCTACCTGCAGCGGCGAAGTCGTCACCGTGACTGTCTGCTGCGCGCTGCCCGGCTCCAGAACCATGTCCGTGGTCAGGTTCTGGTTGACGTCCAGCTTGATGCCGGTGTGCTCCGCCTTCTTGAAGCCCGCGGCGTCCACGGCAACGGAGTAGTTGCCGACCGGCAGGAATGGAGCGGTGTACTGCCCGGCAGCGTTGCTCTTGCCTCTGTAGACGACCGTGTTCTGGTCGGCATTGGTGATGGTGATGCCGGCATTAGGGATGACGGCGCCGGAGGAATCGCGAACCGTGCCGGTGACGGTGCCGGAGATATTCTGCGCCAGAAGCGGGAAGAGAGAGCGGTAAGCAGGATGGCGAGAAAGCCAATCCTTTTGAAACGATTAGAAAACCAGGAGATTTGACAGCGGGGGCTACAACCGGGGAGGGTATGCATCGTTCGGTGGCCTCATAAACAGTGGTCTGCCGCGCGCCGTTACATTTTTTGCTTATAGGCGATCTCGTATTTTGAGCATCGTCTGGCGCGGCAATCTAAAGCAGCCCACATGATCGGCAAACTTTACCATTTGTGCAAGTAGAAAAGACGGTCATGCTGCGGTGATTCTTCCAGCTAGCGTGAGCAACCGCTTTCTCCGTTATCCCACAACACGTATCTGTGCTTTTGCATTATTCCGCGCGGAGAGCAGCGTGTTGCGCTCCGGCGTGCGCAGCGCAAGGAGTCCAAAGATGCCGCTAGGCTCCTCTGAGCCTGGATTTGGAACAGCCTGTAAATGTGCCTGACATTTCTTACTCCTGCGATCCGATCACATTCCTACTCGGCGCGCAGGGTGATAGACGGATCGATCCGCGACGCGCGCGACGCAGGTGCCCAGCACGCTATTGCCGATACACCGGCAAGTATCACGATGACTCCCATCCAGGCGATGGGGTCGAGAGGTGATATGCCGAACAGGAGCGTAGCAATCGCCCGGGTGGCGACCGCGGCTCCGCACAGCCCGATGACGATACCGAACGCAGTAAGCCGCATTCCATCGCTAAGGATGAGTCCCAGGATGTCTCCGCGTGAGGCGCCGAGCGCTACGCGCACGCCGATCTCTCGAGTGCGCTCCGTGACGTTGCCTGAGAGCACGCCATACAATCCGACGGCTGCCAGCATGAGTGCCGCAATGCCGAAGGCCTCAAAGAGAATTAACACAAAGCGCCGCTCGGCTTCGGCAAGGGCCATCATGCGATCCATGGTCATGACGCGCACGACGGGTTGGTTCTTATCCACCGACCAGATTGCCCTTTCGATAGCCGGAGCAAGGGCTGCTGCATCGCCTCCCGTTCGGCTCACGAATGACAGCGTGTCATCCGCGAACCATGTCTGATCGGTAGAGAGATAGACCGCATCAGACTGATTGATCGCAAGGGATGTCTGCTTCACGTCGGCAACCACGCCGACAACTGTGTACCAGGGCCGATCTCTGGGACCGACGTGGAGACGTTTGCCCAACGGACTCTGGTTGCCAAAATGACTCCTGGCCAACGATTCGCTGATCATCGCCGCCTGCGGAGCAGAGGCTGTATCGCGCTCGTCGAGAAGCCGGCCGCTGAGCAGCGGGATGCCCATGGTCTGGCAGTAGCCGGGACTGATCGCGTAACGGAATACGTTGTAACCTGCGTCAGCGCCCTGATCCTCAAATTGCGCGCCATACAAGGCATCAACCGGCGGATCATCGCTGAGCGGCAAAAGGCTCGTGAAAGCCGCCTGTTGCACGCCAGGAACATGCCGAACCGTATCAAGCGCTTGCTCGAAGAAGCGTCGCCTCGTGCGGTCGCCGATCCCGGGAGCGGAGGCAAGGTTATCGAACTGATGCCCCGAGGTCACTACCTGCATGGTGATCAGGTGCGATGGATTGAAGCCAGGGTCCACCGCGAGCAGTCTCCCCATGCTGCGCAGGAGTAGTCCGCCGCTGATGAGCAAAATGAGGGCGAGCGCGACTTCCACCACCACCAACGCGCGTCGTGTCGAAGCATGACCGCCCGCAGAGCGGCGGGAGTTCTGTTGCAGTCCGGCTTGTAGTTCGTCACGCGAGACGTGGATTGCGGGAATCAGTCCGGCAGCAATGCCGGCGACGGTCGTGAGGGCGAGCGCGAAGAAGAGGGCCGCAGGATCGATGGCCATAGCATCACGCCGTGGCAGTTCTGCGGGGCTAAGCGCGACCAGTCCACGCAGACCGGCTACGGCCACGGCGATACCTGCTATCCCGCCGAACGAGGCCAGCAACAGGTTCTCCGTGATCAGCTGGCGAATGATGCGCCGCTTCGATGCACCGAGCGCACCACGGACAGCAAATTCTCCGCATCTCTGAGAGCCGCGTGCGAGCACTAGATTGACCACGTTCACCGACGCAATCGCCAGCACCAGAATTACGGCGCCGAGCACCGCCAGCAGCGCAGGCTTAACTGTGTGGGAAATATCGTCCTGCAGCGAATCAACAATCAGTCCGTGCTGGAGTGATGCCCAGCGTGGACGCGGAAACTGCGGCCACGGAGTACGCGCGATCTGCGCCAGCTCCTGGATGGCCTCGATGCGGCTGACTCCTGGCTTGAGGCGCCCCACCATGCGCAGATGATTGCCCCATGCCCAGGTGTTGAAGCTGCTGGCAATTTCTCGCGGGTCATACTGCGCGGGCGTCCATATCTCAGTTGCGGGCGCTAGGACATCCTCGAAATGAGGAGGCATGACGCCGATGACGGTGTAGCTGTCATCGTCCAGTTTGACCATGCGGCCAAGGATTGCAGAGTCGCCATGGAAGAGGCGACGCCGAAGTTTGTCGCTCAGAATGACAACCTTTGGGCCATGGAATACGTCTTCGGAAGCGCGGAAATCGCGGCCGAGGATGGGAGAAACACCGACGACGCGGAAGAAGCTCGCGCTCACGCTTTGCCCCTCAAGCCGCTCCGGCTGGTTTCCTCCGGTTATGGCTGGCCGCCACGGCTCAAAGATTGCGGTCGCGTCGAGGAAGTGGCTGCGTTCCGCGAGTTCCCGATATGTACCAAAGGCTACTTCCGAACGAGCGCCCAGATAGGTGCTCCAGATCATCATGATCTGGCCGGGATGAGGATACGGCAGCGGCTCGAAGAGAATTGAATTGACCGCGCTGAAAATCGCCGTGCTGGAACCAATACCGAGCGCCAGCGTCAAGATGCCGACGACGGCAAATCCTGGATGATGGCGCAGTTGGCGCACCGCGAAGCGCAGGTCGGCCCAGAGGTTTTCGAGCCAGCGCCACTGCCAGACTTCGACGCTGCGCTCGCGCGCCAGCGTGATGTTGCCGAAGGCGCGGCGCGCTTCACGCGCCGCCTCTTCTGGGTCGCGGCCCTGCGCAATCAGCGCCGCGGTGCGCTCGGCCATGTGCTCGCGGATCTCTTCCGCCAGATCGTCGTTGACGTGTTTGCGGAAGAGGAGATTGCGGAGCCAGTGCATCGGGATCCCTCTTAGTCGGAGTCGAGCACGAACTGGATGCCTTCGATCATCTGGTCGAATGCGGCGGTTTCGCGCGCGAGATGCTTGCGGCCTTTCGCGGTGAGCGAATAGGTGCGGACGCGGCGGTTGGTCTGCGAGGTCGTCCATTCGGCATCGACCAGGCCGGCCTTGAGCAGACGCTGCAGCGCGGGATACAGGGAGCCCTCTTCGACCTGGAGCAGATCGCGCGAACGCTGCTGGATGCGGGTGGCGAGTGCGTAGCCGTGCAGCGGCTCAAGCTCAAGCGAGCGCAGCACCATCAGCTCAAGTGCGCCGGGGAAGAGATCGCGTTTGACGGAAGCGGGCATCCTGTTTGCCTCGATGCCTAGACTAAACAGGTCTGCAGCGCAGCGTCAACTGCCGGCATCGACTTCTGCACCAATCCTGAGACAAACTAACCCCCAGCAACGCGCCCGATCGTGCTCCAAAGCGTCTCCGAAAGGCCTCTTTCGCAACCAAAAACGACCCAAATTGCTACCCAAATCAGCTCGAAAGCAAGGCCCGCTGCGCCGCAAAAAGCTCGCGGATGCCGGCTTCGGCGTAGTCCATCATCTCCAGCATCTTGTTGCGGGGAAAGGGCTTCTGCTCAGCCGTGGCCTGCACTTCGACCAGGCCGCCGTCCTCGGTCATGACGATGTTCATGTCGACCTCGGCCTGCGAGTCTTCTTCATACGCAAGGTCCAGAAGTACTTCATTATCAACGATGCCCACGCTGGTGGCGGCCACGAGCTGGCGCAGTGGCGACTGCTTTAACGTGCCTGCTTTCACTAGCCGATTCAATGAGATAGCGAAGCGCGGCGCAGGCGCCGGTGATAGCCGCGGTGCGCGTGCCCCCGTCCGCCTGCAATACGTCACAGTCAAGGATGACGGTGCGCTCGCCGAGCGCATGCATGTCGACGACAGCGCGTAGAGAGCGGCCGATGAGTCGCTGGATCTCGTGGGTGCGGCCGGAGATTTTGCCGCGCTCGGACTCGCGCGCCGTGCGAGTGAGCGTAGCGCGGGGAGCATGCCGTACTCGGCCGTGACCCAGCCGCGGCCGCTGTTGCGCAGCCAAGGGGGAACGCCCTGCTCGATGGTGGCGTTGCAGAGGACGCGCGTGTGGCCGATAGAGATAAGGACAGACCCTTCGGCGGTGGCAACGTAATCGGGCGTGAGCAAGACGGGGCGGAGCTGGTTGGCGGCGCGGCCAGAGCGGATGCCGGGAACTTTCGCGGGCGAATGAGGAACGGGTGCCATACAGCCAGTTTCCTGTAAGCGGGATGAGGAGATCGGAGGAAAATGCGGTTGCCGCTGAGGAAAACCAGGTCCTTTTGCGTCTTCGCAGGGAATTCGCCAGGGTTGAGCGGCTGCCGCGGAGGCCGGAGGAGGAAGCTGTAAACCGCACATAATACATGGAGGCTGCCCCTTTTGTGGAGGACAGTCACCGCCGTTGGCCATTACCGAAGTCAGGTTTGAAGGCCATTTTCAGCACCATTCCCGGAATGAAATCTGGTTAGACTTCGTGCTGTAGAGATTGCACGGTTGCCATGTAAGAAATGCACGATACGGTTCCAGATCGGCAATTTTCCACTTTTGAGGTGCTGCCTTGGACGAAATGTTGGGTATGGAGCATAGCGGGAACAGACTCCACGTTCTTGTCATCGAAGAAGACGACGCGACGCGATCGGCCTGTATGGAGATCGCGACGCAACGAGGCTTCTCAGCCGAAGGCCTGGCCGAAGCGACACAATGCACAACAACTGCTGCGCAGCCACACCGTGGACCTGCTGCTGATGGAGCTGAAGTCCAGCCGGCGCGAAGGCATGCAACTGCTGGAAGAGGTGAAGGCTTTGAAGCCAGATACAGCGATCATCGTGATGACATCGACGACCACGATCGGCACGGCAGTGGAGGCAATGCGTGGCGGAGCGACCGACTACCTGACCAAGCCCTTCCTGATGGAGGAGCTGGGGACGGTGCTGGAGCGGGCGGCGAATCAACGGCAGGCCAGCGGCGCCAGCCGGACCCTGCGTGAGCGGCTGCGCAGCTCCGGCGGCGCGGGCAACCTGGTGGGACGCAGCCAGGAGATGGACAAGCTTTACCGCATCCTGGCCAAGGTGGCGCAGAGCCATCATCCGGCACTGATTGCGGGCGAGAGCGGCACCGGCAAGGAGATGGTGGCGCGCACCATTCACGCGCAGAGCGAGAATGCGTCGCAGCCATTCCTTACGGTGGACTGCGGAGCATTTGCTCCGGAGATGATCGAACACGAGCTGTTCGGTTATGTGAAGGGCGCGTTCCCGGGTGCGCTGCGCAATGCGCCTGGCGTGCTGGCCTCGGCAGAGAGCGGCACGGTGTTCCTGGACGAGATTGGCCAGTTGACGCCGGAGCTGCAGGGCAAGCTGCTGCGGGTGCTGCAGGAGAAGGAGATTCGTCCGGCGGGCGCGACGCATCGCATTCCGCTGCATGCGCGCATCCTGGCGGCGAGCAGCGTGGACCTGGCGGCGGCTGTAACCAAGGGCACCTTCCGCAAAGATCTGTACTACCGGCTGAACGTGGTGACGCTGCGGATTCCGCCGCTGCGCGAGCGGCGCACGGACATTCCGCTGCTGGCGACGCACTTCCTGGATCGCATGTCGCGCGAAAGCGGGGAGAACTATACGCTGAGTGACGATGCGCTGCGCAGCATGATGGATTATGACTGGCCGCAGAATGTGCGCGAGCTGGAAGGCGCGATCGAGCGCGCGTGCACGATGGCTTCCGGCCCGGTGATCCACATGGGCGATCTGCCGACGCAATTGCAGAACCACGAACTGGGGCTGCGGCGCGAAGCATCGTCGCAGATGCAGAAGAGCGCAGTCCGCCATAGCGCAGCCCAGCCGCGACGCCGCGGGTGACACCGCTGGCGGAGCTGGAGAAGCAGGCGATCCTGACCACGATCCGGCAACTGAAGGGCGACAAGCTGATGGCGGCGCGGCTGCTGGGCATCGGCAAGACGACGCTGTACCGGAAGCTCAAGGAATACGGGCTGTCGGAGAACGTGTCGCTGGAGACGCTGGAACCGATGAACGGGACAACGAATACAGAACGGGACTGTGAAACGAGCTGGAAGACAGGCATGAAGGAAATGAGGACCGGGCTATGAAAGAAAAAGTGAACGTCGTACAGCGGGTGCTGCTGGTTTCAGCGCTGAGCGGAGCAAAGAACTGCGCCGCGGCGATCATGCAGCAGATGGGACTGGATGTAGAAGTCGTCCCGGGACGGCGCGAGGCGCTGGATGCGCTGCGTGCCGGAAGCTATGCCGCGGTGATCGTGGAAGACTCGCTGGCCGAAGGCGATCCGCGGGGCGCGGAGGTGCTGTGGAAGATGGCCGGGCTGGCCATTCCCATGCAGGTGAACTTTGCGCTGACCGGAAGCGCGCGACTGATACGCGATCTGCGGGCGGCGCTGGCGCGTCGCGAACAGGAGCAGGGCGCGGCGCAACTGGCGGCGCTGCGCGCGGTGGAGAGCGAGCTGCGCAACTACGATTTCCGGGCTGCTGCTGCATACGCAGCTTGCTCTGCGGGAGACTCCGCCGTCTCCGCAACTGGAGCAGCGGCTGCGGCTGATGGCGGAGCTGGCGGGAAATTTGAAGCAGCGGCTGGATGTGCCGCAGGCTTAGCCGTCTCACTTCCAGTGGGGTGTGCGGTGGAGCGCTCCGCGCCAATCCTATTTCGATTGATACAGCAGATCCTTCGACGGGCTCGGGCAGGCTCTTCACTCCACCCTGGTTACGTCACGATGGCAGAATGATGTGGATCACTTCCCGCTGGACTCATCCGCAGACGTGCGCCGGTTGTTAAGATCGGCGCATGTCTCTCAACAAGGAGATCGCGCTGCGCTCGTGCGCGGCCGGGGATGAAGAGGCGCTTGCATTGGTGGGCGCCGCTACGTTTCTGGAGACCTTTGCGGGCCTGCTGACGGGACCGGACATTCGTGGCGCATTGCCGGGTGCAGCATGCGGCGAGCCAGTATGCGGCGTGGCTGGCGGATGCGAAGTACCGGCTATGCGTGGCGGAGTTGAAAGGCGCGGCGGTGGGATTTGCGGTGCTGTCGCCGCCGGACCTGCCGGTGGCGGTGACGCAGGACGACATCGAGCTGAAGCGCATCTATCTGCTGCATCGCTTCCAGGGTGGCGGGCTGGGACGCGCGCTGCTGGAGTGGTCGGTGGCGCAGGCGCGCGAGTTGGGCAAGCATCGGCTGCTGCTGGGCGTGAAGGCGGACAACACGGCGGCGCTGGCCTTCTACGATCGCGTGGGTTTGTGCGGATCGGCGAGCGGAAGTTTCTCGTCGGCTCGATGTTGTGCGACGACTACATCCTCTCGCTTGCGCTGTAATGACGTTTATTCCTGCGCCCGCAGGCCCGCGAGTGAGTGAAGCTGGCGGCCTTCCTCGTCGAAATTTTCCGGAGCGAGCCAGGATTCGAATGCGCGGCGCACTTGCGGCCATTCATCATCGATGATGGAGAACCAGGCGGTGTCGCGGCTGCGCTGCTTGTAGACGATGGCATTGAGAAAGATGCCTTCGAAGCGGAAGCCGAGACGCAGCGCAGCGCGGCGCGAGGGCGCGTTGAGCGCATCGGCATTTCCACTCGTAGCGGCGATAGCCAAGATCGTCGAAGGCGTAGCGCATCAGCAGATATTGAATTTCGGTAGCAGCGCGAGTTTGTTGCAGTTGCGGGGACAGATGGATGTGGCCGATCTCGATGGAACCGTGCTCCGGCGCGATGCGCAGATAGGCGGCAGATGCCGGCCGGCGCGGCCGGTTTCGTCGAAGAGGGTGAAGAAGAGCGGATCGGGGCTGGCGGCGTGCTTCTCCAGCCGGCTGCGCCACTCGTCCATGCTGGCCGGCGGGTTGGCGGGCAGATAAGTGAAGCCTGCGATGCCAGAGCCGGTGCACAGCGACTCGTAGAGAGCCTCGGCGTGCTGCGCGGCATCGAGCGGTTCGATGTGCAGTAGCGGCCGCGAAAGCTGCGGCGCTCCGGAAGAGGGCGCGGGCTCCAATGCGGCAAGGCGGGGCCCAGGGGTTGTGAGGCTCTGGTTGCGGAATCTTCCGCAGTTGCTCGGAACGCTGTCGGCGAGGCGCTGCAGTGCGGCGGTGATGGGAGCGGCGATGGCGGGATCAGCGGCGAGCTGCTGCGGCGTGCGCGCGTCGGCGGTGAGCGCAACGGTCAGGCATGCTCCATCCAGAAAATCCGCACCCATGGTGATGAGAACCTCGCGCAGGGCGGCCTGCGCATAGACGGAACGCGCAGAGGCGTTGAAGAGCACAACCGGCTTGTGGGTGAACTCGATGCCGCTGACCAGCCAATCGAGCGCGTTCTTGAGCGCGCCGGGAAGGCCGTGCGCGTACTCGGGCACGGAAAAGACAACTGCATCGGCCGCGCTGATGGCTTGACGGAGCGCCGCGACGGCGTCCGGTGCGAAGGCGGCCGGTGGGTTGTCGGGCTGGAAGAGCGGGATCTCGCCGAGACGGGTGAATATTTCGATCTGGATCTGCGGCGGCGCGAGCAGCGCAGCCGTTTCGAGCAGGAGCAGATTGGAGGAGCGGGCGCGGAGGCTGCCGGCGACGGCGAGGATGCGGAGGGGCGTGCTCATAGCATCGATGATCGCAGGTGCGGAGGAGTTGACGGTGCGGCGCAGGTCGGGTGGAATGCCGTCATGCAGGAAGGAAGGGCTAGCAGAACAGCAGAACGGGTTGCGATGCGGCGCGCCGCGCATCAGCTTTACGATGACGCGCCGCTGGTCTTCGCCGATCCACTGGCGCTGCGGGTGCTGCCGCAGGATGCGCTTGCGGAGTTGCGGGAGCGCGAGGCGATGGAACGCACGCATCCGTTTGCGCGGGCGATGCGGGCCTTCCTGTGTGCGAGGAGCCGCTTTGCCGAGGATGCGCTGGAGTGGGCAGTGACAGTGGGCGTACGGCAGTATGTGGTGCTGGGCGCGGGGCTGGATACGTTTGGCGGCCGATCGGCGCTGCCCGAGTGCTCGATTCATCCGGAGCTGCGCATCTTCGAAGTGGATCATCCGGCAACCCAGGCATGGAAGCGCACATGCCTGGAGCAGAGCGGGATTCATGTGCCCGATACGGTGACGTTTGTGCCGGTGGATTTTGAGCGCGAGGATCTGGTGGCGCGGCTCGTCGCGTCCGGCTTTGATGCGGGCGCGCCGGCGTTCTGTTCGTGGCTGGGTGTGGTGCCGTATCTCACGCGCGAGGCTGCGGTGGGGACGTTGCGCGCCCTGGGCTCGTTGCCGCACGGGCAGTGGCGTGGCGTTTGACTATGCGATTGCGCGGGAGTCGCTGCCGCCGACGCAGCAGGCTGCGTACGACTGGCTGGCGGAGCGCGTGGCACGGGCTGGCGAGCCCTTCCGGCTGGGCTTCGAGCCGGCGGAGCTACGGGAGCTTTTACAGCGAGTGCGGCTTTGCGCGAGTGGAGGATCTGGATGGTGAGAAGATCGCTGCGCGATACTTTGCGGGGCGTTCAGATGGGCTGACGGTGCGCGGTGGGATGGGGCGGCTGGCGTGCGCGTGGCGCGATGATGAAGAGGGCCACTGATTGAGAAGGTCAACGATGCCAAGATCAAGGAGGCGACATGGCGAAGGTGACAGGGCTGGGCGGTGTGTTTCTGCGGGCGCGCGATCCGAAGCGGCTGACGGCCTGGTATGCCGAGCATCTGGGGCTGCCGGTTACGGAGTGGGGCGGCGTGACGTTTGTATGGGATGAGTGTGCCGCGCCGGAGGGTCATGGGACTGCACGGCGTGGTCGCTGTTTCCTTCGGATACGCGCTTACTTCGGCGAGGGCGAGCAATCGGTGATGCTGAACTTTCGTGTGATGATCTTGACGCGTTGCTGGCGCAACTGGCCGCGAAGGATGTCTGGATCGACCCGAAGCAGCAGGACGAGGAGTATGGGCGCTTTGCCTGGATCAAGGATGGTGAGGGAAACCGCGTCGAGCTATGGGAGCCGCGATAGAGTGCACTACCAGAGGGTGCGGACGGCTTTGGCTTTGCGAATGCGTTGGTCGGCGGTGATCAGGATGGCGCCGTGGACGAGTGCCGTGGCGCCGATGATGCGGTCGGCAGGATCCGGGGATAGCTGGCGGGGAGGCGGGTTGTAGCTGCCGCCACCGCGGCGGTGATGGGCAGGACGGTGAATTGGACTCCGATTCCGCCATATACGTGTCCAGACTGACCTCGATGGTGATCCGCTTGTGAGCAATTAGCCTCGCGGTTTCGATCAGAGTGACGCTCGCGATGGCGATGGTTTCCTCTTGCCGTCGCGCATCGACCAGCATGGCGGTGGACTTTTTTGTGAGGCCTCGCGATTCGAGAGTGAGCCAGAGGGCGACGTGCGTGTCCAGCAGGATCAACGCTCCATCTCCCATTCGTCCAGGTCGAAGGCCGGACTGACGATATCGCCGGTGATCTTTGCCTTTCCTTTCATGGAGTCGAAGAAGTCGTCCTTTTCTTCGCTCTTCGCAGGAACAAGCTTGGCGACGGGCTTACCGCGCTTGGTGATGAGGACGGGCTCACGCTTCTTCTGGACCTCGTCCATGATGGCGAGACAGTTTGCCTTGAATTTCCCCGCAGCGATGGTGCGCATGGCTGTCTCCTGACTATGGTCATTTTACCATGGTCACAAGCTGGGCTTTTTTTACGGCAGATACTTCTCGGGGATCGGGTTGGTGGGCGACTCGCCGTCCCAAAGAATGGTGACGATCCAATAGCGCTTGCCGTCCTTGAGCAACTGGATGGAATTGATGCCGCGCTGGAAAGGTGCGCTGTCTTTGGTTTTGCGCGACTCGTAAGTGGAGAAGACATGCACGATGTCGCCGAAGCTTTCGGTGGTGTTGTGGCTGCCGCGCTCGAAAAAACCTTGTTCCAGAAGAGGCGTGGCGCGCTCCTGATACTGCTCGGGAGTGTAGGGCACGACATCGGCGCGGTCATCAGTCTTACTGCGGCGCACGGGGATGAGGCGCGCATCGGGAACGAAGAGGGAACGGAAGCGGTTCCAGTCGCGCGGCTGGCCAGCGGGACCGGAGATGACGTCGTACAAAGCGGCAAGTATGGCGTCGACCGATTGCACATCGGCGGGGTTGGCCTTAGGCCAGTCATGATGCGCGGCGATGGAGCCGGGAGGCGGCGCCTTTGCTGACTGAGCGGTTGCCAGCGGCATACTCAGGGACAAGGCGAAGCAGAACAGAGCGGTGAGAATTGCAGGCGTGCGAGTCATGCGGGGAAAGTAGCACACGCAATGCGAAGGCGTCGCGCTGTTTTCAGCCCGCGACGATTACTCGTGGTCTTTCATTCGTTGCGCGGCGCGTCCTGGCGGACGAGCGTTTCGACCAGTGTATTCGCCAGCCAGTCTTCATACTGCTGCGCGGTCCATCCGCGGTCGCGTACCAGCAGCCTGTATAAATCGCGGCTGGTGAGCGACCAGAGGATGTCGCGCGCTTGTTGCGGATCGAGGCCGTGGCGCAGGTTACGCGAACGGACGAGGTACTGGATCATGCCGCCCTGCGCATCGTAGCGGGTGCATTCTCGCTCCGACTCCGATTGCGCGAGCGCGGGAGCGACCGCGCCGGCGCCGCGCAACAGGTCGAGGACGGAGTGCTCCGACTCGTAGATACGGCGCGCGATGCGTGCGGGAAAGCGCATGCGCTCGCGCGGGTCGGAGGTGTGCATGGCCTCGCGCACGAGGTTCTGATAGCTGTCGTCGAAGCGGGCGGCGTCGAGAATCTCGGAAAGGATGCCGGTCTTCGACCCGAAGACGGCGTAGACCGTCGCCACGGCCACTCCGGCCCTCTGCGCGACGGCTTCCATAGTCATGCCGGCGTAGCCATGTTCTTCGAGCAGCTTGCGAGCCGCCGCAGCAATGCGCGTACGGGTTTCGTCCGCCTGCCGTTGCCGGGTGGGAGACAGGTAAGCGCGTTTTTTCGGCACCTTCACAATTGACAGCATAATGCATGATTCGATATAGATGCATATATCGAATATTAAGGCATGGAGTTAATCCAATGACTACCGTTGAACAGGCAAATGCAGGAGCGGTGCGCCAGCTGTACGAGAACTACCTGAATGAAAATCGCGCTGAGCTTCTGCCATCGCTGGTGAGTGAGGACGTGGCGTTTCACTCGGTGACGGAGGAGAAGGGAATCGCAGCATACGCGGCGCTGACAGACCGCCTGCGCATTGCGTTTCATGGGATGCATTTCACGCTGCTGGATCTGATTGCCAGCGACGACCGCGTGGTGGTGCGCTGGACGATGGATGCGACGCACGCTGGGCCGCTGGCCGGCATTCCGGCGACGGGAAAGCGTGTGCAACAGCGCGGCATCGTGATCTACCGGCTGGAAAACGGCAGGATCGCGGAGGTCTGGGCGCAGATGGACCAGGATGGGGATGCTGCAGCAACTGGGTGTCGATCCATTGGCAACCGTAAGAGCAGCGGGCACTAGATAAATTTGGCCGGGCCCCGCGCGGGCTACGCGACGTGATCGCTGGAGGGAATGACATGCGACTGATTGTTCTGGGAGCTACGGGTGGGATTGGAAGATATCTGCTGGAGTTTGCAACGGCGCGCGGGCATGAGGTGACAGCGTTTGCACGTTCGCCGCAGAAGATTGCGTTGAAAAGCGAAAAACTGAAGGTGATTCCGGGCGACCTGCTGAATGTCGATCAACTGGCGCAGGTGCTGCCGGGGCACGATGCGGTGCTGTCGGCGTTCGGTCCGGCTACGCTTCGCCGGGTCACGACGCGAAGGACGTTTGGTGAGGTGCTGGCGGCCGCCATGCAGCGAAGCGGATCGCGCAGGGCACTGGTGGTGTCGTCCGCGCTGCTGTTCAGAGAGCAGAACGCCATCGGAAAGTTGCTGAAGGGAACGCTCTTCCGCAACCTCATTCCGGATATGACGGGGATGGAAGTGGCGATGAGAAGGACGGTCTAGAGTGGACGCTGGTGCGGCCGCCACGGCTGACGAATGGTGCCCTGACGCAGAATTACCACGTGGCCGATGGACGTTTGCCGAAGGGCATGACCGTCTCTCGCGCGTGCGTTGCGGATTTCATGGTGAAAGAGGCGGAACGCCCGGCGCATGTGCGGCAGATTGTGGGCCTCTCCAAATAGAATCGTCACGAGACCGTTTTCCTACAGTGAAATATGGTCGAGGTGACGAGATGAAGGTTGCAGTGATTACCGGGGCGGCGCAGGGGATTGGGCGGCGCACGGCCGAAGTGCTGGCGGAGGCGGGCTACGCGTTGGCGCTGCTAGATGTGCGGCCTTGCGAGGCGACGCTGGCCGCGGTTCGCTCCGCGGGCGCGGACGCGACAGAGTTCGTAGGCGATATCTCCGATGAGGGCGTAGTGATCCGCGCTGCGCGGGCGGTGACGAAGCGCTGGGGCCGCGTGGATGTGCTGGTAAACAACGCCGGAATCAGCTTCATCGCGCCGGCAGAGACGATGGAGGTTGCGGACTTTCGGCACGTGCTGGAGGTGAACCTGGTGGCGCCGTTTCTGCTCGCCAGGCAGTTTGGGCGCCATGATGCTGAAGCAGCACTCCGGAAGCATTGTGAATGTGGCGTCGATTGCCGGATTGATGGGCGTGAGTGATCGCTCGGCGTATAACGCGTCAAAGCATGGACTGATTGGGCTCACACGCACGCTTGCGGCGGAGTGGGGCGGACGCGGCGTGCGATCGAATGCGGTCTGTCCCGGGATGGGTGAAGACGGAGATGGACGCTGCAGACCAGGCGCGCGGGACTTACTCCGATGCCGACATCACTGGACGCAATCCGATGGGGAGATTTGCAACGCCCGACGACGTTGCGCGCGCGATCGCGTTTCTGGCGGATCCGGCGTTGAGCGGATTTATCAATGGACAGGCGCTGCCGGTGGATGGGGGCTGGACGATGGATGGAAGCTGGGAGAGCTTGCGGATGAGCAAGCGGTGAACCCAAGCTGTCAGTAAAATCGGGCTATCCATCGGAGGTCCTCTTGGAGCGTCGTAGATTTCTCACAACATCGCTTGCCGCCGCAGGGTTTGCCGTCGCATACAAAGGCGAGGCACAGGTGCCACCACCGGCCGTCACCCGTGAGTACTACCAGATCCGCCGCTATCAGTTGCAGGCGGGGCCGCAGACAAAGATCACGGAAAGCTACTTCGGCGATGCGTTGATCCCGGCACTGACGCGTATGGGGATGGGGCCGATCGGCGCGTTCAAGCTGGACTACGGCCCGGAGACTCCGGCGTTCTATGTGCTGATTCCGGGGCGCTCGATCGAGGCGCTGGCGATGATCGACTTACGACTTGCGCAGGACGCGAGTTTTCTCAAGGCTGCGGAGCCGTTCTGGAATGCACCGGCCACCGCACCTGCGTTTCTGCGCGTGGGGAGTTCTCTGCTGGCGGCATTTGAAGGCTGGCCGCGGCTGACGCCGCCTGCGACGACGGCGACGAAGAGCAAGCGCATCTTTCAGCTTCGGACTTACGAGTCTCCGAGTGATCAAGACCACGTCCGCAAGGTGGAGATGTTCCACAGGGGGGAATTCGAAATATTCCAGAAGGCTGGCTGCCATCCGGTGTTCTTCGGCGACGCGCTGATTGGCACGCGGATGCCGCAGCTGACGTACATGCTGAGCTTCGCGAACCTGACGGAGCTGGAAGCAGGTTGGGCCGCGTTCAGCGCCGATCCGGATTGGAAGAAGCTGTCGTCGTCGTCGCGATACAGCTACGAGTCGATTGTCAGCAATATTT
Source organism: uncultured Acidobacteriaceae bacterium (assembly GCA_963750845.1). GTDB lineage: Bacteria > Acidobacteriota > Terriglobia > Terriglobales > Acidobacteriaceae > KBS-83. The sequence goes on along the minus strand of CAVVSP010000002.1, from coordinate 52,856 downwards.
CGAATTTGATACTGAGCCCGCTGGCGGCCTCGCAGATCTGATACTTAGCGGCTAAGGACCTCTTTTGAGGAGGGCATCGACGGTCGACTCGAGCTTTTCAAAAGGCTGGTCCGGACCGGGCGCGAGTTGCAACCGTCCCTGACGATCGATCAGAAATACCGCTGGATAGCGTGCAATATCCCGATAAAAAGCGGCCACCTGGCCATTTTGGGTAAGGATGGATAGGTTACCGGGACCTGTTGGAGAAATTTCCTTTGCACGCCGACGTCTTCATCCGATAACCCGAAGGCAATAAAGCCTTGACCCTTTCGCTCCTGGTATAAGCGCTCAAGTCGAGGCATCTCTGCTCTACAGGGCCCACACCAGGTTGCCCAGATATTGACGAGTACGACCTTGCCTTTCTGATCTACAAGACGCTGTGTCTTCCCATCGAGGTCGACTGTATCGAAGGGCGGCGCATCGACATCCTGCATCGCCTGGTTGTGGGATTGCTTCCAGCGGATCATTCCATCGGTCACTGGCTTCCAGGCAGAGCCGAGCGAAAGAATTGCGAGCGCCATACCTATCTTCCCAGGTAAAAAAAGCGCATGCCGGCGTCGAGTCTCTGATGGCAAGAGCCAGAATGACCAAAAAAGGCACAACCATAGCCGCGGTCGACAAAGCCAGGCGAAAGAGCCAATCCTTTTCCAGGTTGGCACTGAGGCGACTCAACGTTGTGTAGACGAGCGCGTACAGAAAGATTGCTGCCAGGGGCGAAAGCACACCTAGGAACAGCAGTCGATATTTGGACAGCTTGCTCACAGCCAGGTACCGCCTGAAGACGGCCTAACTATACATATGACCAAGCAGGGGTGCAATATAGCTTACTCGCGCAGCCCTATGTACTAAGAGCACTAGCAACTGGGGACTAACTTGCGAATATGGCATGAACCACTATTAGTGGATGGTCTTCATCTTGCGCTGCATGTAGTCCATCATCACGTACTCGCCTAGCCTGTCCGGCGTGGTGAAGTAGGCTTTGCCGCGGCACATCGATGTCACTTTCTGGACGAACTGCACCAGGCCGAAGTCCTGCGCGAGCATGAAGGTGTTCACCATGATGTTTTTGCGCTTGCAGCGGCTGACCTCTTCGAGGGTTTCGGCGATGACCAGTGGATCCAGTCCAAAAGCATTTTTGTAGATGCGGCCGTCGGGAAGGGTGAGCGCGGACGGTTTGCCGTCGGTGATCATGACGATCTGCTTCATGTCCTTGCGCTGGCGGTCGAGGATGCGCTGCGAGACGCGCAGGCCTTCGCGGGTGTTGGTGTAGTACGGGCCAACCTTGACGCGTGCGATCTGCGAGACGGGCATCTCTTCCGCGGAGTCGTGAAAGAGGACGAGCGAGAGCGAGTCGCCGGGATATTGCGTGCGGATGAGGTGCGAGAGCGCCATGGCGACGCGTTTGGCCGGCGTAAAGCGATCTTCGCCGTAGAGGATCATGGAGTGCGAGCAGTCGAGCATGACGACAGTGGCGCAGGAGCTTTGGTACTCGGACTGGTGGACGTGCAGGTCGCGGTACTCGATGTTGAGCGGCAGGGTGATGCCTTCGCGGGAGAGCGCGTTGTTGAGCGTGGTGTTGACGTCGAGATTGAGGACGTCGCCGAACTCGTAAGGTTTGGATGCGCCGGAGGCCTCGATGCCGGTGGCCCAGTGCCGCGTGTCGTGGCGGCCATAGCTGGATTTGCCGAGTGAGCCGAGCAGATCGCGCAGGGTCTTGAAGCCGAGGAAGTCGAGACTTTTGTCGGTGACCTCGAAACGCGCTTCGGTTTCCGCGCGGCCGGTGCGGCCGGGGCGATTGGCCGCTCGCGATGGATCGTGCGGCGCATCGATGGAGACGTACTCCTCCTGCTGCATGCGTTCGATCATGCGATCGATGAGTTCGTCGACCTGCTCGGCGGACATCTGCTGCAGGCGCTCCTGCCCGTCTTCGTCGAGCAGGTCGCCGGATTCGAGTGCCTGGCGGATGGCCTCGCGCAGGTTTTCGAGCGTGTGGTCGCCGTTCGATTCGGAGAAGCGCGAGTAGGGGTCCTGGAAACCGGAGTCGAGCAGATAGTCGGAGAGGGCCTTCAGCAGGTCGTCCATCTCGATCTCGGAGGCGAGGTCGCCGGTGTACTTGGTGTAGCGGACGCGCTTCATACTTCCAGCGTAGTCCTAACCGATGCAGCAGCGCCAGCCGGTGCTATTTGCTGAAGTGCTCCAGCAAATTATCGCTGTCACGCTCGACGGAGCGGAGAGTATAGCCAGCGTCGAGGAATTGCTCGAGACAGTCCTTGCACGCGGTGGCGCTGAGCGTGGGATTGAGTGGACTGTACACGTAGAAGTCGTGATGATGGGCGAAGAAATCGGCAAAGCTTGTCGCGCGAAGATCATCCAGGCGTGCCAGGAGTGCTTCACGACGGTAGGCGCGCAGCTCAGGGTTCTGCGCATCCGGAACGCCCAGGATGAGACGGGCGCGCAGTGCAGGCGGCGCGTAGTAGTAAAGATAGAGATAGGTGTGCTCGTCAGTCACGAGGATGTCCTGAGACCCCGGAGCGCGCAGTACAGCGGCGTCGCGTAGCAGCGGCTGATGTGGATCAGGAGGGAAAGGCAAGCGGCTTGCGGGCTCGATCTGGTCGAGGTCGGCATGATGCCAGCGGCAATAGGCGGCGATGGCGGTGTCGGCCGTAAGCAGGAACAGCATTGCGACGACGAGTCCCTTTGCAGCGAGTGCACGGCGGCTGCGCGCGGCGGCGGCCTGCGCCAGCAGGATGGCGTAACCGGCGGCGGCTGCAAGGAAGTAGCGATTGAAGAACGGGCCGTGGCTGATCTTGACGCCGATGGCTCCGATCAGTGCGAGGGAGCCGAAGATTGCGGCAAGCCAGAGCTCCTCCGGCAGAAAGCTTCTGCGTATCTCCTGCGGAGGCTCACGTTGCGCTTGTCTCGCCTCGATGGCAAGCAGCAGCAGAAACACCAGCAGCAGGACCAGTGCGGGACCCACCATAGCGACGAGGTACTGCTGCAATACCTCGTATGGGTGGATGTGGATTCCACCGATCAAGCTTGATGCGTGATACATGTGAACCATGTGCAGATAGAGCGGCGCGACACATACGGGTGCGAGCAGCAGGACAAGGGCTGCTCGCGGATGAAAGCGCCAGCCTTTGATAAGGCCGAGAAACTCCACGGCGAGAAAGGGTACGAACAGATAGAGGGCGTAGACGTGCGTGAGCAGCGCGGCGATGGAGCTGAGAAAGAGTGCGAGCGTCCAGAGGGAGAGGCTGCGCTCCTGCCGGGCGCGCTGCCAGCAGACCAGCATGAGTCCGCACCAGCCGAGCACAGAGCCGGAGGGGCGTGCCTCGTAAGCGTAAATGTGTGCCAGCGTGAAGACGGGAAAGAGTGCTGCGACGCAACCGTCCAGAGGACCGAGGCGGCGGCGAACGAAATCGTAGATGCAGATGCAGAAGACCCAGAAGCCAACAATAGCGGGAAGGCGTGACGCGATCAGACCTTCGCCAAACGGGCTTTGTCCCCAGCGGGTGAGGAGATAGAAGAGCGGAGGGTTGAAGTCTGCACCATGCAGCACGGCAGTCCATGTGGCGCCGAAGCTGGGAAGCCGGCACAGCAGAACGGTGATGATCTCGTCGAACCAGAAAGTTTTCAGCGAGGCGCGCAGAAGCGTGTCGGCGAAGTAGAGGGCCGAGATCAGCAGGAAGACAACCACTATCCTGTTGCGCGAGGTGCTTGCTGCGGAAGGCTCGGTGTTCGCGATGCTGGATGCCGACGATGGGGAAGCCATAGGTGACAAGGGATGATTGTAGAGCGAAAGTCCGAACTCGGGCGGTCATGACGACGGAGCGATATCCACGAGGGGACGGTTGTGTTGGCGGATGAGCTGAAGCAGTTGGCGATCGTACTGGTGCGTACCCGCAACCCGTTGAACATCGGCGCCGTAGCGCGCGCGATGCAGAATTTCGGCGTACGTGAGCTTCGCCTGGTTGCGCCCTATGAGGCGTCATTTCGTGAGGCGCGTTCAGCGGTGGGTGCGAGTGCGGTGCTGGGCGACGCGCGAGAGTTTTCGAGCGTTGCCGACGCCGTGGCAGACTGCCGGCTGGTGATCGGCACCACCGCGGCGCGGCGCCGGGAGCTGGATCAGCCGCTGGTTGCGCTGGAGCAGGCGGCGGCCCCTGTGCGCGCCGCGCTAACCCAGGGGAAGGTGGCGCTGCTGTTTGGATCGGAGAAGCATGGTCTGCGGCGCGAGGACCTGGAGCATTGCCACTGGCTGGTACGGATTGCGACTGAGGATGCGCAGCCCTCGATGAATCTGGGACAGGCGGTGGCGGTGTGTCTTTGGGAGTTGGCGCGCGACACTGCGATGCCTGCCGCGCAGGGTGAGGCTCGTGCGGCATCCGGCGATTTAGAGCGGTTGGGTGCGCTACTGATGGAGCTGCTGGATGCCGGAGGATATACGCAGCCGGAGACGGCAGCGAGTACGGAATCAGAAGTGCGGCGGATGCTGCGGCGTCTGCAAATTTCCGATGCGGATACACATCGGATCATGGGCATGATGCGAAAGCTTCTTTGGAAGGTGCGGTCTGGCGGCAGGGACGGGAAGTAAGACGGGCTCTTGCCTTGACAACGCCGCGGTTGACATCATGCCGCGCTCGTGGCACCTTGGTAGCCATGACGTTCCGCGCCACCAGCCGATTTAGCTTTGCATACCGTTATTGGTTTCCGATAGCGGCCCCGGCGGCGTGTGCGCATCCAGATCCCAGATGATCTAGAACAGAGCGTAAAAGTCCCGAAGGCCGCGATTCCCATCGCGGCCTTTTTCTTTTCATCAGACAAACACCCTATCCGGAGAATGACCATGAGCGACGCAGCAGCGGTTTTGGAGGCAGTGGAAGTTGATCCAGAGATAAAACGCGCGGTGGCGAGTCAGCCCGAGCGGCTGACGGCGCGGCGCGATGCTGCTCACGCCACGGTCGTGCGAGTGGGTGATGTTGCGATTGGCGGCGGTCGGCCGGTGGTGATTGCGGGGCCGTGTTCCGTGGAGTCGCGCGAGCAGATGCTGGCCGCCGCCGAGGGCGTAAAGGCGGCCGGGGCAACGGTGTTGCGCGGCGGAGCGTACAAGCCGCGGACGTCGCCGTATGACTTCCAGGGGCTTGGCCTGGAGGCGCTGCTGATTTTACGCGAGGCGTCCGAGCGTACGGGATTGCCGGTGGTCAGCGAGGTGATGAGCACGGAGGACATTGAGGTGGTGAGCGACCACGTAGAGATGCTGCAGGTGGGCGCGCGCAACATGCAGAACTTCGCGCTGCTGCGACGGCTCGGCAAAGTGCGACGACCGGTGCTGCTGAAGCGCAATCCCGCGGCAACGGTGAAGGAGTGGCTGCTGGCGGCGGAGTACATCCTGGCCGGCGGCAACGAGCAGGTGGTGCTGTGCGAGCGTGGGATCCGCTCCTACGATCCGGAGTTGCGCAACACCTTCGACATTGGCGGCATGGTGCTGGCCAAGACGATGACCCATCTGCCGGTGATTGCCGATCCCTCGCACGCTACCGGAAGGCGTGACCTGGTTCCGGCGCTCTCTCGCGCGGCGCTGGCAGCGGGGGCGGACGGACTGATTGTGGAGGTGCATCCGCAGCCGGAGCAGGCGCTGTCGGACGGCGCGCAGTCGCTGAACCTGCAGGATTTCGCGGCGATGATGGGAGGCCTGCCGATACCACTCCTCAGCAAGGCATCGTGAACCCGCTACTCCTTTCAGACGCTGCCCGTCGCCCCGGGACGAACGATCACTGGGACGACCAGCACTGGGATGGCGAGATTGCATGGTGCGGGGGCTGCAGAAGGCTTATGAATCAGCCACTTCGATCTCCCCAGGCGGCAAATCGATGTTCGCTGGGGTGTCGCTCTTCGCTTTTTAGTCCCGCATCTCTTACTCTTTCCCTATGCGTTCCATAAGTCATTCCGGCCGGAGACGCATCTCTTAATCAATGAATGTAGAGACATCGTTGCTATTTAGCCCATATCAGGTGGGCGCGCTTTATTTGAAAAACAGGATTGTGATGGCGCCCCTGACGCGGGCGCGGTCCAGCCGTGCGGCCGTGCCGCCAGAGTTTGCCGTGGAGTATTACCGGCAGCGCACCGGCGCGGGGCTCATCATTTCGGAAGCGACCAATATTTCACCGCAGGCTATCGGCTATGCCTTTACACCGGGCATCTGGAGTGCGGCGCAGGTGGAGAGCTGGAAGCATGTGACGGGTGCTGTGCATGACGGTGGCAGCCTGATCGTGATGCAGCTATGGCACACGGGCCGCATCTCGCATCCCGATCTGCATGCTGGCGCGATGCCGGTCTCGGCATCCGCAATTGCGCCTGGCGGCGATGCGTTCACCTACGAAGGGCCGAAGCGGTTGCCCACCCCTCGTGCGCTCGAGACCGGCGAGATACCGGGCATCATCGAAGATTATCGGCACGCGGCGGCAAACGCACGGCTTGCCGGCTTCGACGGCGTGGAAGTGCACTCCGCGAATAATTACCTGCTGGAGCAGTTCATTCGCGACAGCACCAACAAGCGAACGGATGAGTATGGCGGTTCGGTAGAGAATCGGCTGCGCTTCCCGCTGGCAGCGGTGGAGGCGGCGGTTGAGGCATGGGGTGGGGGCCAACGCGTCGGCGTGCGCATCTCTCCGACGACAACCAGCCCAGGCGAGACGCCGCTGGACAGCGATGTGATGGGCACCTACAGCCAGTACATCGACGGACTCAACGCGCTGGGCGTCGCGTACATTCACGTGATCGAGGGCGTGACGCGGGAGACACGTGAGGCCCCAGGTGGTGTCGATTTCCTGGCGCTGCGGCGGCGCTTCCGCGGCAGCTACCTTGCGAACAACCGCTACAACAAGGAGCTGGCGGAAGAAGCGTTGAACTCCGGCCGCGCGGATCTGGTGAGCTTTGGCCGGCCGTTCATCGGCAATCCCGACCTGGTGCAGAGGCTGCGTGATGGATCGCCGCTGGTGCATGCTCCGCAGGAAACCTACTACGGCGGAAACGAAAAGGGCTATAGCGATTGGCCTGCGCTGACGGAAGCAAAGAAGAAATAGCCACCGCAAACGCCATTACCCTGAGCCTAATTCAAGCCGCTGCGCTGCTTGTTGGAACGCCGCTGCTGCCACTGCTCATACTCGCGGGCTTCGTCGCGGCGCTCCTGACCTCGCTCGGCGCTTGCACGCGCTCGCTCCTGCGCGCTGAAGCCCCGCTCCTCGCTGCGGCTTAGTTTTTTGTGGGCATAGAGGCCCTCCAGCAGGAACTCCGCTGCAGCGACGATCTTTTCCGGTGTGTCTTTTGGCTCAATGCCGAGCGGCGAAAGCTTTTCCAGCAGGCCCTGAATCTGCTCCAGCTCGGCGAGCGTGGCTTTGGCCGACTGACTGTCTTCGATCTTGACGGTGCCGCCCAGGTTGAACCACTCCTCGATCTGCTGCGTGTTGGTTTCGGCGAAGTATTGATCGTAGACGCGAAGGATTGCGGAGCGGATGATCTCGCGGACGACGACGTCCGCGCCCTTCATCTCGCCTTCGTATTCGAGCTCGATCTTTCCGGTGATGCCAGGCAGCGCGGTGTAGATATCGCCGACGCGGGGAAAGGCGAGTGATTCGCCGTGCAGCAGCGCGCGGCGTTCTGCGTTCGAGACAGCAAGCTCCATGGTGGAGATGGGGAGGCGCTGCGAGACGCCGGAACGCTTGTCGACCTTCTTGTCCTCACGGGCGACAAACGCGATCTGCTCGACGATCTCGTAGATGTAATCGGCGATCTCAGCGGCGAGCGACCCGCGATCGCTCCACGATTCCTGCCGCGTGATGGCGATGCCTTCGCTGATGGTCTGTGGGTAGTGGGTGCGAATCTCCGAGCCCATGCGGTCCTTGAGCGGGGTGACGATTTTGCCGCGCGCTGTGTAGTCCTCAGGATTGGCGCTGAAAACGAGAGCGACATCGAGTTCCAGGCGCACGGGATAGCCCTTAATCTGCACATCGCCTTCCTGCATGATGTTGAAGAGCGCGACCTGGATTTTACCGGCAAGGTCGGGCAGCTCGTTCACGGCGAAGATGCCGCGATTGGCGCGCGGCAACAGGCCATAGTGCATGGTGAGCTCGTTCGAAAGGTCGGCGCCGGAGCGCGCGGCCTTGATGGGATCGAGATCGCCGATGAGGTCGGCGACGGTGACATCCGGCGTCGCAAGTTTCTCGACGTAGCGGTCGCCGCGGCTCATCCACGCGATGGGGGTAGCGTCGCCGCGCTCGGCGATGAGGTCGCGCGCATACTTCGAGATGGGTCGGTAGGGATTGTCGCGAATCTCCGATCCGGCAACGTAAGGGGCGACGGGGTCGAGCAGTTCCGTCAGCGCACGCAGGATTCGGCTCTTGGCCTGTCCGCGCAGGCCGAGCAGAATGAAGTTCTGGCGAGAGAGGACGGCGTTGATGATCTGCGGCACGACGGTGTCGTCAAAGCCGATGATGCCGGGGAAGATCACGTCCGAATTCTTGGCGGAAGCCTGGTCCTGCAGGCGCCGGATGAGGTTGGCCCGCAGTTCGTCCTTGACGCTGCGGCTGACGTAGGTCTCCGTGAACTGCTTGCTGGCGCGCAGCTCTCCAAGCGTAGCGGGCAACGCCGGGTTGGACGGGGTCGTTTTCGGCGGCATGCTGGGAGGACCTCCTGGCGTTCGGACAAGCACTGTCTCTACTGTACTGTTTTCGAGCCATGGACGTTTTCGGCTATAGACGTGTTCGAGCTATAGATGTGGGCCAGGGCGCAAGGATGCGGCCGTTACATGATGTGCCCGTTGGTGGAAGCGCGCTCGCCAACTTTGGCGCCGCTGCGCAGTTGGGGCAGAACGGCACGGTAGTAGCTCAGGAGCGCATCGGTGCGTTCAGCATCCGAGCGCATGGCGAGGAGCGCCTGCTGGAAGTTCAGGTCAGCCGGTACAGTCGCGGCGAGAAGGTAGGCGACCGGCGCGTCGAGATTGATATGGATCGGGATATCGCTGGTCCCCATCAGGTGCATGGCCTCAAAGTGCAGCGCTACACATTCCTCGCGCGAAGAGCGGGTTGCAGGCTCGCCTGTGTCGGGGAGGAGAGCCACTTCGCCCTGGAGGAAGCTGCGGCTGTCATCCAGTTGCTCGATCTCGAATCGATCGATGCCCTGAGTGAGGATGTCGCTGCGTCCGTCAGCATAGCTGCGCAGCACGCGCACCACCAGCGCGGTGCAGCCGATGGTGGCCAGACCATCGCGCTGTGCACACACCACGCCGAAGACCGCATTGCCGGCGATGCACTCGGTGACCATCTCGCGATAGCGCTGTTCGAAGATGTGCAGAGGCAGCGGCGCTCCGGGAAAGAGCACGATCTCGAGCGGGAACAATGGAATCTTCATGAGTACCGTAGCTTTTCGGCTCCAGAGTAGATCAGGAAAGTTCGTCCAGCATGGCGCTCATCTCGCTCAACGCGTGAGCGTTGCCGGTGCGGCGGGCTGCGGCCACTCCGGCGTCCAGTCGCTGGCGGGCTTCGCTGTTGCGGCCGGCTTTGATGAGCAACTGCGCGGACATCTGGTAGCCCGCCGTGTAGTCGGGGTGAGCGGTGGTGAGCTGCTGGAATTCATCGAGGGCAGTGGCGGTGTCGCCCTGGCTGGCGTGTTCCATGGCCAGGCCGTAACGCGCAAAGGCATCGTTCGGGTTCTGCGCGAGAATTTCCTTGAGAAGTGCGATTTTGTCCATGACGACCTTGTCCGCGATCTTGTCCCTTGGATGCGGCTCCTCCGTTGACCGTAGCATGCCCGAGCGAGGCCCGCATTGCGGGTTTGGGCGCGATGCTCGACACTGAAGGGTAGCTTCCAATACGAAAGAGACGCACGATGGCCTTTGCCGCTCAACTGCCTACCCGTTCCGTTGCCGAGTCGCGCAGCGAGATGACGGAGCTGATCCTGCCGAACGACACCAACACGCTGGGCAACCTGCTGGGCGGCCGGCTGATGCATTTCATCGACCTGGTGGGCGCGATGGCAGCCTACCGGCACGCACGGACGCATGTGGTCACGGCGTCGATGGATCACATCGATTTCATCGCGCCGGTGCACGTGGGCGATCTGCTGATTTTGAAGTCGTCGGTGAATCGCGCCTTCAACACCTCGATGGAAGTGGGGGTGAAGGTGTGGGTGGAGAACACCATCGCGGGGATGTACCGGCATGTGGCGTCGGCGTATCTGACCTTCGTCGCGGTAGACAGTCAGGGACGCCGCGTGCCGGTGCCCAAGCTGCAGCCGGAGACGGAAGAGGAGAAGCAGCACTACGAAGACGCGGCGCGGCGCAGAGAGTTACGGCAGAAGGAACTGGAGCGCAAGCGCCAGGCGAAGCCCCAGGATGCAACGGCAGGCACGGTGCGGCCCGACGGATATTCGACGAAGTAGAGGCCTGCCGCGGCGGTCGCTCAAACACAACGGTGACGGCTGCGATGGCCCGATTGTGAGACGCGCTACTCTTGAGAGATGGCGGCTCTATTCACGATGAGCGAATAGGAGCAGCCTGCGATAGTCGCGTGAAGGAGTGAGAACGAGATGGGAGCACACGGACAGCAGATGCCGCAGCCACAGTCGCTGCCGGGAGTAAAGGCGATCATCGCCATTGGTTCGGGTAAGGGCGGCGTAGGCAAGACCACGCTCGCTGTCAACCTGGCGATTGCGATGGCGAAGCTCGGCCACACCGTCGGGCTGGTGGATGCGGACATCTACGGGCCGAACGTGCCGCTGATGATGGGAGCGACCGGGCAGCCGCGCGTGCTGGAGGGCAATCGCATCGAGCCGCTGACCGTACATGGGGTGAAGATGATCTCGGTGGGCTCGCTGACGCCGGGCGACAAGCCGCTGGTGATGCGCGGACCGATGCTGCACCAGATCATCCGGCAGTTTCTGCAGCAGGTTTCCTGGGGCGAGCTGGACTATCTGATCGTCGATCTGCCGCCGGGCACGGGCGACGTGGTGATTTCGCTGGTACAGACGGTGCCGCTGACCGGCGCGGTGGTGATCTCGACGCCCTCGGATGTATCGCTGCAGGATGCGCGCAAGGCGCTGGAGATGTTTCACCAGGTGAACGTAGAGGTGCTGGGCATCGTGGAGAACATGAGCCAGTTCACCTGCCCGCATTGCGGCGAGGTGATCGACATCTTTTCCAGGGGTGGCGTGGAGCGCACCGCGCAGCAGTTCAAGCTGCCATTCCTGGGGTCGGTGGAACTGGATCCGAATATCCGGCAGGGCGGCGATCGGGGATTGCCGGTGGCTTTGGCGCCGGAGGCATCGTCAGTGGGAACGGCGAGCTTCTATGCGATTGCGCGGAAGCTGATCGAGCGCGCTGAAGAGCAGCGATCGCACGAGCAGAACGTCTTCGAAATCACGTAGCGGAGAAGCGGAAGTGCCGCGAGGACACCTCCGCCTGATGCATTTGCAATTTGCAATGGTCAGTGTTTCCCCAGCAACCCGCCCAGCGCTTTGCCCAGGTTCTTGCTGTTGGGAATCTGCTGTCCGCGGTTGCCGAGCAGGCTGCCGGCATTCAGCGACCGTCAGGCCTTGCCGGTCAGGCCTTTCATGTCGGGCGTGATGATGGGGCTCGACGCCGTGCCGGTAATCGTGACCGGAATGCCGTTCTTCAGCGCTCCCGCAGCGGCGCCGCCTACGCCCCCGCCAATCATGGAGATGGCGGTGGTAGCCATCCCCGTTGCGCCGGTTTGAGCGAGCTTCGCAATGACATGGAAGTTCAGCGCTTTGGCCGCCGTGACGGTGCCGTTGCCAGTGGCCGTACCGAGACCCGCGACGGTGAGCAGGATGTTCTGAGCCTGCAATCCCCCTCCAGCTTCGCGCAGGTTGAGGCTAAGTATCTGGATCGTGGTGCCGCTGCCTGGCTTGGCGCCGACAAGCGCGGCGGCAGGACCCATCTTGGATGCAAGGTCAAATCCGGCAAGCTGCGTGTTGTCGATGCGCACAGGCCCGGCGATCACCGGTGCATCCGTGGTGCCGGTGACGGCGAGTTTGGTGGTAAGGGTTCCGCCCTGCAGCTTCGAGCCAGAGGGCATCTGGATGCCGAGCGCGGGGAGGAAGGCTTCGAGATCGTTGATCGGCGCGCCCTGCGTGGCTGCGGTCACGTTCATTGTGGTCTTCGCACCCTGCGTCTGGTAGGTGCCGGCAATGTTGAAGAGCGCTTTGCCGAAGGCGAGCGTTGTGTTCTGCAACTGACCGGAGAGCGAGGCTAGGTTCTGGTCCATGGTGAAGTTGACGTGTACGGGACGCGGCGCGGGCGAACCGTTGACGGCCAGTTTGAGCTGCGACGCGTCGAGGGTACCCTGCACGTGCGCCGTCTGACCATTCGAGGTGACGTCGGCATTGAGATCCGCAATGCCCGCGACACCTGCCGAGGGAGGAACGAAGCCGCCGGCAACCAGGTCAACATGCTTGAGCTCGACCTTTGCGGTGAAGGGCGTCTTCGAGGCATCGGCCTGGTTGAAGGGTCCGCCCTTGCCGCTGACCGAGACGGTGCCGTTGCCGGAGAAGGATGCGGAGAGAGAGTAGGTGAAAGGCGTGGTGAGCGAAAAGTCGCTGATCTTGGCCTGCACGTTCTGCACGACGCGCGGCGGCGTCGCGGCGCCGAGGTCGGTGACGGTGACCTGGCCATCCTTCACCTCCAGCACACCGATAGAGAGGTTGGGCATGGAACTCTGCGTCTCGGCAGTGTTGGCGCGCTTGCTGGAGTTGCCAAGCGTGGCGTAGTTCCACTTATTCGCCTGGTTCTGAATCAAAGAAATCTTTGGCGTGTCGATGGTGATGCTGTGGATCAGGATCTGCTTGTGGAAGATGAGCGGTCCGACTTCGATGCCGACGTGAAGCTGTTTGGCCTGCACGAAGGGTTGCTGGCCAAACGCGGGATCCTCGGAGATGCTGAGCTGATCGGCAGTGAGCGAGCCGGTAAAAAGCGAAAAGCTGAGATGTCCAAGGGTGACCTGCCGTCCCGTGGCGTCGGAGAGCATGCTTTGCACGCGGGGGCGGTAGTTATCCGCATTCAGGAGGAAAGGAATGGCGATGAGCAGGATGAGGATGATGCCGCCCACCACTGCCGCAATAGTGATCCACAAACGACGTCCGGCCATCATAAGAACCCTCTTTCTGTGTTGGGCAATTTTTGTTCCATTTGGTCCATGCCGCCCCGACCGGGAACACGCTGATGGTACTGCGGTTTAGCCGCGAAAGTGTGAAAGCCCCACGTTGAACCACCCAGATGATGCCAGTCAACCTGCTACGATAAATGAGGCGGCATCTACCCGAAACGACCTACCGGGCTGAGCCGGCAGGGGATACGGCCATGACAGCAGAGCTTCGAATCAGTCCGCGCGAGCGACTGATATTGACGGCCATCCTGGAGATGTACATCGCTACGGGAGAGCCGGTGGCGTCGCAGGCCGTGGCCCGGATCTATGCCGATAAGGAAGGGATGAGCTCGGCCACGATCCGCAATGTGATGGTGTCGTTGAGCGAATCCGGCCTGCTGGAGCAGCCGCATACCTCTGCCGGACGCATCCCGACGGCCAAGGCCTTCCGCTTTTACGTGGAGCACCTGGCAGGAGCGGCGCGCGCCGCCACGGGAGCGAATGCGCCGCAGCTCTCGGCGGAAAAGCGCCAGCAGATTGACGACTGTTTTGCCGGAGTGACCAGCCGGCAGCATTTCCTGGAGCGGACCTCGCACGTGCTGGCAATGATCTCGAGCGGCGTCGGGGTGGCCTCGGAGGCCGCGGGGGAGACGGAGTGCCTGGAGCACATCCATTTTTCGCGGCTTACCCCGCAGCGCGTGCTGGCAGTGGTGGTGACGCGCGGCGGCACGGTGCTGGACCGGGTACTGCAACTGGATCGCGACCTGGACCAGGGCGACCTGGAGGCCGCGGCGAATTTTTTGAACGGCAACTTTCGCGGCTGGTCGATTGAGCGCATCCGCGCCGACATCGAGCAGCGCATGGAGCAGGAGCGCAGCGAGTATGACCGGTTGATGCAGTCCGTCAACGAGCTGTTCCGCAAGGGAGCGTTCGAAGGCGTACAGCCGTCGCAGATGATCTTTGTAGAAGGCGCGGCAAACCTGGTGCAGCGCGACGTGGATCACGAGCGGCTCCGGGCTCTGCTGGGTGCACTGGAGACCAAGCAGCGGCTGATCGATCTGCTGAGCGCGTATGTGGATGCGCGGCAGCAGGCGGTGCGGGTGGTGGTGGGGCTGGAAGACACTATCCCGGATATGGAGAATATGGTGCTGATCGGCACCGGCGCGCGGCTGGGCGCGGAGAGCGTGGGGACGGTGGCGGTGCTGGCGCCGACCCGCATCCGCTACAACGAGACGATCCAGGCGGTCTCGTACATCGCGCAGCTCTCGGAGCGGATCCTGCAGACGCCGCGAAGCTAGCATGCCGCCGGGCACGCGATCGAAGACAAGCAATCGAGCGGCCGGTATGGCCGTGAGGAAGGGAACACGAATTCAACGGACGTATGACTATGACTGAAAACGCGACAGACGCACGCAGTGAAACGCAGAATACGGAAAACGAGAACGCGGACGAACAGACGCCGGGGACGTCCAAGTTCAACGACATCCTCCCCGAACCTCCGCCGGGCGCGAAACCGGAGGCAAGGCCGCCAGCGGAGCAGCCGCGGCATCCACGGCGATCGCAGAGACGACGGCGGGCCTGCACGAAGAGAATGAGCGCCTGCGGACGGAGCGGGACGGCCTCATCGATCGGCTGGCGCGGCTGCAGGCGGAGTTCGACAACGCGCGGAAGCGTGAGCAGCGCGAGCGTACCGACTATCGGGCCTTTGCCGTTGCAGATGCTGTCGAGCAGTTCCTGCCGGTCCTGGACAACTTCAGGCTGGCCCTGAACGCGACCGGCACGGCGGAGCAACTGCGCACCGGCGTGGAGCTGATTGCGAAGCAGATGGATGAGGTGCTGCGCGGGCTGAATGTGACTCCGGTGGAGACGGTGGGGCAGCCCTTCGATCCGCGGGTCCATGAGGCGCTGGAAAGTGTGGAGCGTTCAGACCTGCCCGATCATCAGGTAATAGACGAGATCCGTCGCGGCTATCGCATCAAGGAGCGTCTGCTGCGGCCGGCGCTGGTGCGCATCTCCGTGAACCCCAAGGTGTCCGAAGCATAGCCGGGTACAGCGCACGCGGCCGGTTTCGTAAACCAGGCTCTCAACTAAGCCCTTATAACCCGGGATGGAAGCAACATTCCCCGGAAAGCTGGACAGAAGACCGAGTACAGGAAAAATGGCAAACGTGGCACACGTCGATTATTACGAAGTCCTGAGCGTTTCGAGAGAGTGCGGCGACCAGGAGCTGAAGACCGCATACCGCAGGCTGGCAATGCAGTATCACCCTGACCGCAACCCGGACAATCCGGAGGCGGTGGAGCGCTTCAAACAGGCCAGCGAGGCTTACCAGGTGCTGAGCGACCCGGACAAGCGCGCGGCATATGACCGCTATGGCGTCGCTGGTGTGAGCGGTGCGGCCGGCGCAGGCGGCTTTCCCGGCGGTGTGGACCTGGGCGATATCTTCGGCGACTTTTTCGGAGAGATGTTCAATGTCGCCGGCGGACGCAGCGGGCGTGCCTCGCGTGCGCAGCGGGGCCGCGACATTCGCTATGACCTGACGCTGGAGTTCGAGGAGGCGGTCTTCGGCAAGGAGACGACTGTCACCATCAAGCGCATGGACATCTGCGGGGAGTGCCGCGGTTCCGGCGCGGCTCATGGCAAGACGGCGAACATCTGCCAGCAATGCGGTGGACGCGGCCAGGTGCGTTTCCAGCAGGGCTTCTTCTCGATTGCCCGTACCTGTCCCATCTGTAGCGGAACAGGCCAGGTGATCACGGAGCCATGTCATACCTGTCACGGCGAAGCGCGCGTGGAGAAGGAACACATCATCCAGGTGAAGATTCCGGCCGGCGTCGAGGACGGCACGCGCATCCGCTACCAGGGCGAGGGCGATGCAGGACGTTACAGCGGGAATGCTGGCGACTTGTATGTGGTGCTGGCGGTCAAGCCGCATGCGTACTTCGAGCGCGAAGGGCACGACCTGCACTTCGCCGTCATCATTTCCTTTCCGCAGGCCGCGCTGGGAGCGGAGATCGCCATCCAGACGCTGGAAGGCGAAACGGTGCTGAAGATCCCCGAGGGCACCCAGAGCGGGAAGGAGTTCCGACTGCGCGGGAAGGGTGTGCCGTACCTGAATGAGCGAGGACGCGGCGATCTGATTGTCCAGGCTGTGGTGGAGACGCCAAAGAAACTGACCAAGGCGCAGCGTGAGGCAATCCAGCAGTTGGGCAGCACGCTTGGAGTAGAAAATCGCGTGGCCTCGCGCGGCCTGCTGGACAAGATGAAAGACCTCTTCAGCTAAGCCGACCCATATCCAGATAACAGGCCGCCTCGTTCCAATGGGCGGCTTGTTTCTTTATGGGGTCGGGTCGATACACGAGTTCACGATCGCCAATGCCGCGATCACGGCGGTTTCCACCCGCAGAATGCGCGGTCCCAGACTGGCACTGTGCCATCCGGCGCGTGTGAATAGCGCGATTTCAGCCGCGCTCCATCCGCCCTCCGGCCCGACCGCCAATGCGATTCCCGCCCTCTCCGCTTCGCTGGTGTTCTGCTGAAGTATGCGTAACAGCGGCTGATCCTCTTCCATCTCGGAGAGCAGGATGCGGAGCGTGGAGGATGATGCTTGGACCCCTTCGGCTCCGGATTGTTTCTGGGCGGCCGCCGGTTGGTCTATGTCAAGAGCTGCTGCTAACCGGGTAGGTTCGCCGATCTCCGGGAGATCGCTGCGGCGGGACTGCTTAGCCGCTTCCAGGGCAAGGCGGCGCCAGCGCTCGGCGCGTTTTGTGGCTGCCTGGGCAAGATGTCTTTCCGTCCGCTCGGCGACGATCGGCACGATACGGCCGCAGCCCAGTTCCACCGCCTTCTCGATGGCCCACTCCATACGGTCGAATTTGAAGACGCTCAGCAGCAGGGTGACGGGCACTGCGGATGCCGTTTCCAATTCGCGAAGGAGTGTGAAGTGGACGCTGTCGCGATCGATGGATGCGATGCGGGCGAGCCAGGCGCGGCCGCCGGTGACAACGTCAAACTCCATGCCTGGCTGGGCGCGGAGCACACGGCCGAGATGCTGGGCCTGATCGCCGTGCAAGGCCGCACTGCCCTCGTTCCATGTGTCTGCGATCCAGCGGCGGCGCGTCATGAACAAACTCTACCGTGCGAAAAGACCACTGTAAAAACACCTCGGGGGACGCTTGCCTGCGTCCCCCGAGTCTGTTGCCTGTTTAGGTTGACTTGCTTACTTCTTCTTCGCTGCCTTCTTTGCCGCCTTCTTGGCCGGCTTCTTGGCTGCCTTCTTTGTTGCCATGGTTTCTATTCTCCCTTGTGCTGCAACACAGATGTTGCAGTTACGGAATGTATAGAGTGGTGGTCATTGAGTGTCAAGAAAAAAATCGCGGGGAGGCTGGCTTCTTTCCTCGCGCAACTTCGTCTCCGAGCCCGAGTCTGCAACTAGTGTGGGATGCGATGGAGCAGATGAGCGCCGAGATAGAGAACGATTCCACTCACCGAATCGTGCCACGCATGCGCGAACATGCCCGCGCGCAGACTGCGGCGAAGATGCGCAAGGATGCCGAAGAATGATCCGTACAACACGATGAGCAGCATTCCGCTCGCGCCTTCATACCCATGCGAAAGTCCAAAAAACACCGCTGAAATCGCTATGCCGAGCCATATGCGTCGCGTGAGCGCGGTGAACTGCTGCTGCAGATAACCGCGGAAGATCAGCTCTTCGCAGATGCCCGCGGAGATGCTGAGCGCGATCCAGATTGCCAGCTCGCCCAGAGATGCGGGAGCCATTTGCGTGACCACGCCGCGGATGTCTTCGGGGTGAAGATGAGCGAGGCGCAGCAGAAAGGCGACGGCGCCTAACACTATCAGGGAAGCAAACCAGAATCCGACGGCGATGGCGAAGTCGGTCCATATTTCCACCGCGCCGGCGCGGCGGACCCCGAGCAGTTGGTGCAAACCGACGCCGGACAGCCGGGCTCCCCAAAGCACCAGTGCGAGCAGCAGCCACTCCCAAAGCGCCGCGACGGCATACATCGGAATGTGCGAATGGTGCTCAGACGTAATGTGATGGGTGAGGGTTCCGGTCCAATGATGTGTGAGCGCGCCGCCGATAGAGGTGGCCAGAAGCAGCACGAGAACGAGAGCGGTATGCCAGAGCGGCGCGACAGGCCGCCGGGGCTGCGGGGATTCGCTTGCGGAGATGTCGCTGCTGAAGGTGCTCACGGGCGCTCGATTGCCGCTGGATTCGGTCCCTGCTATCTTCACACGTTGGCCATGCGGAGCAGCGCCGGCCACGGGAAGTTGAGGTTTCAGTATGGAAGAAGTGGTCATCGTCTCCGCGGTACGGACGCCTACGGGAAAGTTTCAGGGTTCGCTCGCCGGCTTCAGCGCGGTGCAGTTGGGCGCGCTGGCGGTGCGCGAAGCAGTGCGCCGCGCGGGCGTCGCGCCGGAACAGATCGACGAATGCATCATGGGCAACGTTGTCTCCGCCGGACTGGGACAGAACCCTGGACGCCAGGCGGCATTGGGCGGCGGCCTGCCCGCGAGCGTCAGCGCGATGACGATCAATAAAGTATGCGGCTCCGGACTGAAGGCGGTGGCCCTGGCGGCGCAGGCAATCCAGACGGGCAACGCGGAGATCGTCGTCGCAGGTGGAATGGAGTCGATGACGAATGCGCCCTACCTGCTGCCGCAGGGTCGCAACGGCTTTCGCATGGGCGACGCAAAGGTGGTGGATGCGATGATCCGCGATGGCCTGTGGGAGATCTACAACGACTACCACATGGGCGTGACCGGCGAGAACGTGGCGGAGAAGCATTCCATCACACGCGAGCAGCAGGATGCGTATGCGCTGGCCTCGCACCAGAAAGCGGCCGCAGCGCAAAAGGCCGGCGCGTTCAAGGACGAGATGCTGCCGGTAGAGATTCCGTCGAAGAAGAAGGGTGAGGCTGCCGGGATACTGGACCGCGACGAGAGCGTGCGCGAGGATGCGTCCCTGGAGGCATTGCGCGCGCTGAAGCCGGCATTCAAGAAAGACGGCACGGTGACGGCGGGAAATGCTCCCGGCGTAAATGACGGAGCCGCCGCGGTGGTAGTAACCTCGGCGCGAAAAGCCGCGGAGCTGAAGCTGGAGCCGCTGGTGCGGATTCGTGCGCAGGCGACCAGCGGCGTCGATCCAAAGTGGGTGATGCTCGCGCCCGTGATCGGCATTCAGCGCGTGCTAAGAAGGTGGGCTGGACCAAGGAGCAGGTAGACCTCTACGAGCTGAACGAGGCCTTCGCGGTACAGGCGCTGGGAGTGATGAAGGAAGTCGGGCTGGATACTCCAGAGATCGCCGCGCGCGTGAACGTAAATGGTGGCGCGGTAGCGATGGGGCATCCCATCGGCGCCAGCGGCGCTCGCGTACTCACCACACTGATCTATGCGCTGCTGCATCGCAACCTGCATCGTGGCGTGGCGGCACTGTGCCTGGGCGGAGGCAACTCGGTGGCCATGGCGGTAGAGCGCTAAAAATGAGCGGCGGATCGTAGTTTGCACAGAAGCCGGGCATCCCGGCACGTACTTGAAGCGTCAGGCATAGTCACCGCGGGACTGCTCTACAATAGGAAATCCCCGGGAGATATTGGGCGCCGATGACGTACCCAGCTTCTTCGGTGCGACGCGCACGTCTTTAGAATGCGCACTGCTTGGAAGAGGTGAAGATCGAAGCGGTGTAGATCGTGGACGCCAGAATCCGCGCTGCGCCTGACATGCATCTTAAAACTGCCTCTGGAAGTCTTCGGAAACGAAAGGGACAGCGCATCGGATGACGCTCCTGCTCCTGCAGATGTCGATTGTGTTGCTGGTGACGCTGCTGTGCGGCTGGATTGCGCGCAAGCTTGGCCAGACGCGCGTGGTGGGCGAGATTGTTGGCGGCATCCTGATCGGCCCGTCCGTACTGGGACGGTTTTTCCCCAACATTGCGCATGTCTTCACCCCGCACTCCTTTGCAGCTTTTGAAAACCTGAGCACGATTGGCCTGATCCTCTATCTGTTCCTCATCGGGATGGATCTGGATTACGCGCAGCTTTATAAGCAGCGCAGCACGGCGGTGCTGGCCAGCGGGATGAGTATTCTCTTTCCCTTTGCCATGGCGGCATTGCTGGCGCATTCGCTGCGTATCCGTTTCGCGCCCCATGGCATCGGCAGCATGCCGTTTGTGCTCTTTCTCGGCATTTCCATGAGCATCACTGCCTTTCCTGTTCTGGCGCGCATGCTGGAGGAACGGCGGTTGCAGTCTACGTCGCTCGGCACCACAGCGATCCTCTGCGCCGCAGTGGATGATGTCGTGGCTTGGTTGCTGCTGGCCTTTGCGCTGGCGTTGATTGGCAAGGGTGGCGGCTCCGGCAGCCTGGGGATTCGCATGGCGGGGCTGGTGGGCTACCTGGCGCTGATGCTGGGCGTCGTGCGTCCGCTGGCCAACCTGGCGGTCAAGCGTCACAAGTCGACGAAGCTGTCACTGGAGCTCTTCGGCTTCGTGGTGATCCTCCTGCTCCTCTCTGCCGCGGCTACGGATGCGCTTGGGATCCATCCGCTCTTTGGTGCGTTCCTTGCGGGTGTCTGCTTCCCGCGCATTCCGCGCTGGCAGGAGGAGATTCGCGAACGGACAGACATGCTGATTGGCGTGCTGCTGCTGCCGCTCTTCTTCGCGCTGACCGGTATGCGCACGCGGCTGGACCTCTTGAACGATGCGAATATGTGGCTGTGGGCGGGCATCGTGCTGGCAGGCGCCGTCGCCGGCAAGATGGGCGGCGCGGTACTGGCGGCGCGTTGGATGGGGCAATCCTGGCGCAACGCCGGCGCACTGGGCGCGCTGCTCAACACCCGCGGCCTGGTGGAACTGATCGTGCTCAACATCGCCTACAGCGCAGGCGTCTTTTCGCCAACGCTCTTCACCATGCTGGTGGTGATGGCGCTCGTGACTACGATGCTGACCTCGCCCATACTGCATCTGCTGAAGATCCAGGACGGCCACGAACTCGACGGCACGATGGTGGATGCGCAGACCAAACACTCTGCCGCCTGAGGACACGGTTTGAGTCAGCTTCACTCACACACGGAGCGATTTTCGGGCCGCGTGCAGGCGTACCTGGCCTATCGGCCACGATTCCCGCGTGAGATCGTGCCGTTTCTGCGTCAGCATGGCGCGCTGCCGGGAGATGCAGTCGTTGCCGATATCGGCGCCGGCACGGGAATGTTGGCGGAGGTCTTTCTCGAAGCGGGGCATCGCGTGCTGGCAGTCGAGCCGAATGGCGAGATGCTGGAAGCATGCCGCGCGCTGGCCGCGCAACATCCTGCGCTTGAGGTTGTAGAAGGAAC
The DNA here is from genome assembly GCA_963750845.1 of uncultured Acidobacteriaceae bacterium. Lineage (GTDB taxonomy): Bacteria > Acidobacteriota > Terriglobia > Terriglobales > Acidobacteriaceae > KBS-83. The sequence goes on along the minus strand of CAVVSP010000002.1, from coordinate 31,314 downwards.
CGCGGAGGCGACTACGCTGCCGGATGCATCCGTGGACCTGATTGCAGTGGGGCGCGCGATGCACTGGTTTGACTGGCCACGCGCGCATCGTGAATTCACACGCATTCTCCGGCCCGCCGGATGGGTTCTGAATGCGAGCAATGGACATCGCGACAAGCGGCGCGCCGGTCTCGAATCGGCTCTCAGAGATCCTTCGCAAATACCGTACCGATTCCGCCGAAGCGGATACGACACGCAATTTCGAGGAACGCTTGCAGGGATTTCTCGATTCATCGAGCTGGCAGCGGGCGACGCTGCATCACTCCATGACAGTCGATTTTGCGACGCTGCTGGGTTATGCGGAGTCGCTGTCGGCGATCCCTCGTCCGGGCGAGCGCGGGTATGACGGGATGGTGGCGGAGTTGCGGGCGGTCTTTGAGGAGTATCAGCGGGATGGCTTGGTGGTCACACCGCTGACTTGCAATTTGCATCTGGGACGGCTGCGGAGGCAATTTACAGATGCGCCGGAGAAATAGCGCAGATCGGCGCTCGAACGACCCCGACGGAGGTCCGCAGGCATGTCAGAGAAGGTCTTGAGGTTCTACGAATCGCTTGCGGATCACTATCACCTCATCTTCGATGACTGGAGCCGAGCGATAGAGCGTCAAGCTGAGATTCTGAATCGGCTACTCGCGTCAGAGGTTGCTAATCATCCTTTGAAGATACTGGATTGCGCCTGCGGGATTGGAACTCAGGCAATCGGCCTTGCCGGCCTTGGTCACCAGATTTTCGCTTCGGATTTGAGCCCTGCAGCGATAGCACGCGCACAGCGTGAGGCAGGCCACCGCTCATTGAACATTTCGTTCCAGGTATCGGATATGGCGTCGTTAGCGGAAATTGCAGAGAATAACTTTGACGTGGTGGCCGCTCTCGACAACGCTCTTCCGCATCTCTCCGCCCATCAATTGAGGGACGCAGTTCGAGCAATGGCTTCGAAACTAAAGCCGAATGGGCTGTTCATCGCAAGCATCCGCGATTACGACAAGCTCGTTCTCCAAAGGCCGATGGTGCAAGAACCAGCATTTTATGACGGTAGCGAAAAGCGTCGTATTGTTCACCAGGTGTGGAACTGGATAGACGACAGGACGTATGTCGTACACCTTTACATCACGATGCTGTCAGATGGGGAATGGAAGGTACTTCACTTCATTTCGGAATACCACAGTCTGCTGCGCGAGGAACTCTCGGCTGTGCTAAGGTCTTCTGGATTTGAAAAGGTACGCTGGCTGATGCCGGTCGAGAGTAGCTTCTACCAGCCTATCGTCTTGGCGAGATGGCGGTCGGCAGTCCGGCAAAACTGAGTTACACGGCAACTCAGCACTCGATAACATTCAACGCCAGCCCGGCCAGCGAAGTTTCCTTATACCGCGACTGCATATCCAGCCCCGTCTCGTACATCGTCCGGATCACCTGGTCGAGCGAAACCTTGTGCTCGTCCTCTTCCGCAAGCGCCATGCGGCAGGCATGCACCGCTTTCACCGCGCCCATCGCGTTGCGCTCGATGCAGGGAATCTGCACCAGGCCGCCGATGGGGTCGCAGGTCATGCCGAGGTTGTGCTCCATGCCGATCTCGGCGGCGTGCTCCACCTGCGCGTTGGTGCCGCCCATCGCCGCGGCGAGCCCGCCCGCGGCCATGGAGCAGGCAACGCCGACTTCGCCCTGGCAGCCGACCTCCGCGCCGGAGATTGACGCGTTCTCCTTGTAGAGAATGCCGATGGCCGCCGACGTGAGGAAGTAGCGCAGGATGCCCGCCTCGTCCGCGCCGGCGACGTAGTTGCGGTAGTAGTGCGCGACTGCAGGGATGACGCCCGCAGCGCCGTTGGTGGGCGCGGTAACGACGCGGCCGCCCGCGGCATTCTCCTCGTTCACCGCCATGGCGAAGATGGTGACCCAGTCCAGCGGCGCAAGCGGATCGCCGGTGCCTTTGCCTGCGGCCTGCTGCTGCTGCAGGCGCGCCGCCAGGCGTTTTGCACGGCGGCGCACACGCAATCCGCCGGGCAGGATGCCGTCCGTCGCGAGGCCGCGCGCGACGCAGCTCTGCATGACCTCCCATATGCGGAGGATGTCGCGGCGCACGGATTCGGCCGCGTCGGGTGTGTCGCCGCGCCGCGCGCATTCATTGCGCATCATCACTTCGTCGATGCGCAGGTTGTCGCGCTTCGCCATCTCCAGCAGCTCCGCGGCGCTGCGGAAGGGGTAGGGCAGGGAACTGGTGGTCACCACCGGCGCGGCGTTCACATCGGCGCCGTCTTCGACGATGAAGCCGCCGCCGATGGAAAAATATGTAGCGCTGAAGAGCGCCGCGCCGGTGACATCGGATGCGGTGAAGCGGATGCCGTTGGGGTGCTGGGTGCGCGCGCCCGGCGGCATCATCTGGTCGCGATGGAAGAGGATGTGCTGCTCTGCGCGAAAGGGAACGATGTGGCGGCCAAGCAGCGAGAGCGTCGCCGAGAGACGGATCGCTTCAAGCTTGCTGTCGATGGTGTCAGGATCGAGCTTGCTCGCCTCTTCGCCGAGCAGCCCCAGGATGACGGCGCGATCGGTGCCGTGCCCCGCGCCGGTAAGCGCGAGCGAGCCGTAAAGGTCGGCATGGACTTCTACCGTGGAGGCCAGCAGGTTGTGCGCGTCCAAAGTAAGCAGGAACGTCCGCGCGGCGCGCATGGGGCCCATGGTGTGCGAGCTCGATGGACCGATGCCGACTTTGTAGAGATCGAACAGCGAGGTTTTCACGACTGGCTATGGTAGCAAGCGCTGTGACTTGCTGTCGGTTCTGCAACCTTTGTGGTCTGCCTCTGCCCGTAAACCACTGGCTATACTCGACTTTTCCAGGAATCACAGGCGGGCCACGGGATGCTCTTCAAGGCGCTGAGTGCTGCTGTGTACGGCATCGATGCGCACATCATTGATGTTGAAGTGGATTTTTCCGGCATCCAGGAGGCGCAGGAGCGCTTTTCGACTGTCGGACTGCCTGACGCCGCGGTGCGCGAAAGCCGCGATCGTGTGCGCGCGGCCATCCGCAACTCCGGCTTTTCGCTGCCGCCCACCCACATCACCATCAATCTGGCGCCCGCCGACCTGAAGAAGGAAGGCTCCGGCTTCGATCTGCCGATCGCCATCGGCATTCTGGGCGCGCAGGGTGCGCTGTTGAACCGCGACCTCAGCCAGTTCCTTACCGTCGGCGAGCTGGGGCTGGATGGCAGCGTGCGCGGTGTGCCCGGCATGCTCCCGATTGCAGTGGCCGCAAAGCGGCGCGGCATCGCAAACATCATTGTGCCGGCGTCGAACGCGCGCAGAAGCCGCGGTGGTGGAAGGCCTCAACGTCTACCCGGTGGAGTCGCTGCCCCAGGCGCGCGAGCTGCTGAACGCGGCGGTGAATGGCGGCATCCAGGTGCAGCCGTATCGTGTGACGTTCGAGCGAACTGCTCCATGCGCAGCAGCACTATCCCTCCGACTTCAAAGATGTGCGCGGGCAAACCGTTGCGAAGCGCGCCCTCGAAATCTCGGCTGCGGGCGGCCACAACATCCTGATGATCGGGCCGCCGGGCTCCGGCAAGACGATGCTGGCCAAGCGGCTGCCCTCGATTCTCGCGCCGCTTGAGCTTTGCCGAGGCGCTGGAGACGACGAAGATCCACTCGGTCGCGGGCGTGCTCGATGCAGCCTCGGGCTTGGTGACGCAGCGTCCCTTCCGCTCGCCGCACCACACGATTTCGGACGCCGGGCCTGATCGGCGGCGGCGCGGTGCCCCGGCCGGGCGAGGTCTCGCTGGCGCACAACGGCGTGCTGTTTCTCGACGAGTTGCCGGAGTTTCCGCGGAATGTGCTGGAAGTGATGCGGCAGCCGCTCGAAGACGGCACGGTCACCATCGCGCGCGCCTCGATGTCGCTGAATTTTCCGGCGCGCTTCATGCTGGCCGCGGCGATGAACCCCTGTCCCTGCGGTTATTTCAATGACAAGAGCCGCGAGTGCCAGTGCACGCCGCCGATGATGCAGCGCTATGTATCGCGCGTCTCGGGGCCGCTGCTGGATCGCATCGACATCCATATAGAGGTGCCGGCAGTGCAGTATCGAGAGTTGCGCGCCGGGCAGGCCAACGAAGGCTCGGCGGAGATTCGGGCACGGGTGTTGGCTGCACGTGTCAGGCAGCATGAGCGCTTTCAGGGCGAGGCTCTCTATTCCAACGCTCAGATGACGACCCGGCAGATCCGCCAATGGTGCGAGTTGCCGCCGGAGGCGGACCGTCTGCTGGAGCGTGCCATGCAACAGCAGGGGCTGAGCGCGCGAGCCCACGATCGCATATTGAAGGTGGCGCGGACGATTGCCGATCTGGAGGGGGCGGCAGCCCTGACGGTGCAGCATCTGGCGGAGGCGATCCAATACCGCACCCTGGACCGGAATTACTGGAATTGAGACGGTCGCCCCAAAGCCACCAGTTCTATGGTTTTTGGGAGAATCTGGTCCCCAAACTCCTGATATGAAGCGACTTTCGGGGTACACCGGCGACGAATTCCGTACGTTTCAAGCCACACAAAATAGAATACTTACGGAATCCTTACGATTATGCGGATAGATTTCCGGCCCGCCTATGAAAAAAGTATTGACCTGTGCCCGAGTTAACGATAATGTCGAGCTTGCCAGGGATGATATCGCTCTTCGTCATCTCCAAGACAAAGGTTTCTGGCGTCCCTGAACTGGCAGAACAAGGGTTTTTTCGGTAGGCCCCGGTTCAGATTTGCCTGTGTCAGGTGTGCGGCTCCGGACGTTGAGTTGCCAAATTCCAAGCACTGCCAATCGTGGGAAGCAACGGCTGTTACGCGTGGCGCATTCTGCATCTTTTTGGAGAGTTGTGCGTCATTAGATGAGGTTAAGAAACAACAAAAGGCTGAGGTGTCGGCGTCCAATGGGGGATACACCATGGGGGACCGCGCCAAGACCGTCTGAGAATGAGAGGAAATTGTTCATGCGTTCCGATCTGATATATGGGGCACTCGCCCACATTTCGAACCGCTACCAGCTCTGTCAACTAGCCTCGAAGGCTACGCGGAAGCTTCACAAGCCGAACACCCGTCTGCAGGACACGACGAATGAAGTGCTCGTCCGGTTCCATCAGAAGAGTCCCATGGGTGCGGCCAGCCAGGCCATTGCCGCCCCAGAGCAGGTTTCGCAGCAGCGCCGCGCAGCTTAAGCGCGGCCGCTCGCTGCGGCGGGCCATTCATCGTTTACAGTCATCATTTACAGTATTGACAGCTACAGCCATCACAGCAGAACCCCTCCTGATCTACACCCTCCTTCAATCTATCGATCTCCCTCCCAACTTCCCACCGCAGGTGAATTGTGACTATCGCAGAACTCAAAGAAAAAAATATTACTGAATTGAGCCGCATTGCGCGGACCCTTGAAATTCCAGGAGCCAGCGGCCTGCGCAAGCAGGACCTCATCTTCAAAATCCTTCAGGCACAAAGCGAAAAAGAAGGGCATATCTTCGCCGAGGGCGTGCTCGAAATCCTGCCTGACGGTTACGGCTTCCTCCGTTCCCCCGATTACAACTATCTGCCCGGCCCGGATGACATCTACGTTTCCCCCTCGCAGATTCGTAAGTTCGATCTCAAGACGGGCGACACCATCAGCGGCAACGTGCGGCCCCCGCACGAGGGCGAGAAGTACTTCGCGCTGGTGAAGATTGAAGCCATCAACTTCGAATCGCCGGAAGAAACCCGCAACAAGATTCTGTTTGACAATCTGACGCCGCTCTATCCGGAAGAGCGCATCCGCATGGAGACGGTGCACGAGAACACCAGCGGCCGGGTGATGGACCTGCTCACGCCGATCGGCAAGGGACAACGCGGGCTGATCGTGGCCCCGCCGCGCACCGGCAAGACCATGCTGCTGCAATCGATCGCCAACTCGGTCACGACCAATCATCCTGAAGTGGCGCTGATCGTGCTGCTGATCGACGAGCGTCCGGAAGAAGTCACGGACATGCAGCGTTCGGTGAAGGGCGAAGTCATCAGCTCGACCTTCGATGAGCCGGCTGCACGCCACGTGCAGGTCGCCGAGATGGTCATCGAAAAGGCGAAGCGCCTGGTCGAACACAAACGCGATGTAGTGATCCTGCTCGATTCCATCACGCGTCTGGCGCGTGCGTACAACACCATCGTGCCCCCTTCGGGCAAGGTGCTGTCGGGCGGCGTGGATTCGAATGCGCTGCAGCGGCCGAAACGCTTCTTTGGCGCGGCGCGCAACATCGAAGAAGGCGGATCGCTCACCATCATCGCGACGGCGCTGGTCGATACCGGTTCGCGCATGGATGAGGTCATCTTCGAGGAGTTCAAGGGCACCGGCAACATGGAAGTGATCCTGGACCGCAAGCTGGTCGACAAGCGCGTCTTCCCGGCGATCGACATTCAGCGCTCCGGCACCCGCAAGGAAGAGCTGCTCATTCCCAAGGAAGACCTGCAACGCATCTGGATTCTGCGCAAGGTGCTCAATCCGCTTTCGCCGGTAGAGGCGATGGAACTGCTGGTCGATCGACAGTTCAAAACGCGGAACAACGCCGAATTCCTGCAGAAGATGAACCAGTTGTAACGCTCAATATCTTCAAGCGCGGCATGCCTCGTCCTCACTCTGGGCGAGGCATTGTTGCCTTTGCCGAGGAATATCGCATTGTTGATTCGCGCAGCCACGCTCGAGGACAGTGACGCCATCTGGGCGATTCTGGAACCAGTAGTGCGCGCGGGCGAGACTTACACGCTGCCTCGTGAAATGAGCCGCGAGGACGCGCTGGCTTATTGGTTCGCGCGCGGCCATGAAGTCTTTGTCGCGGAAGAGGATGGTGCGATCGCAGGCTCCTACCTGCTGCGCGCCAACCAGCAAGGCGGAGGAGCGCACGTGGCCAATTGCGCTTACATGACGGCGCAGCACGCAACGGGACGCGGTGTAGCCCGGGCGATGTGCCGGCACTCACTGGATACCGCACGCGAGCGAGGCTTTCGTGCCATGCAGTTCAACTTTGTGGTCAGCACCAACCAGCGTGCCGTACGATTGTGGACTGCGTTTGGTTTTGCGACGGTGGGTAGACTGCCGGAAGCGTTTCTCCATCCGGCGCTTGGCTACGTGGACGCATTGGTGATGTATCGCGCGCTATGAGCGCGGAGGTTCTTTGTCATCATGGGCGAGCTATGGAACATCATGATCGGCTACTTCTTCGGCTTTGCACTCGGAGTCGGCTGCGCGCTGGCCGTGATGTATACGATCTGGACCGGCGGCTACAAGCGCGCCGTGGAGCATTCGCTGATGACCGATCCTCCAGACCGCTTCCGCACATTGCGCGATGCCGCCGTGCGGAAACAGAGCCGGGTTTCGCAGCGCTGATCTAAATTGCCCAACCCGCATTGCGCAACCCGCGCTCGTCCGCCCTGCGTTGCTCCAGCCGCGCCGTATCACCTCTTCCCGGCCCGATCACTCTTCTACGGTTTGTCCGTATTCAAGCAGCGTCACCAGGCCGACTCCGCCCACGATGTTGCCCAGCACCGCCGGCCACAGCCAGCGGAAATAGCTGATAGCGGGTAGCTGATGATGCAGCACCGCGGAGAGGACCTCGCCGCTGCTCGCCACGCAGTGAGCGAAATGGCCAAGTCCCACGATGAAGGCCAGCAGCCAGATGAGCAGCATCGATCCGCTGATCGAGTGGCTGCCACTGACCAGCCACGCAACGAGCGCGATAATCCAGCCCCCGACGATGGCGCTCCAGAAGATGGTCGAGAGTGAATGTTGAGCGATCTGAACACCGAGTGCGGCCAGGCTATCGACGTACCTTGGCTGTAACGCATTTGTGCGGACGGCAAGCGCGGCAAACGCAAGCGTGCCCAGGCAGTTGCAGACGAGCACGATAGCCCAAAGCCGCAAAGTCGCCAGGTAGTGCCGGCGCTCGCTCAACACCAGCGCTACGGGGTAAAGGGTATTCTCCGTAAACAGCTGCGCGCGGCCAAGAATGACAGCGATGAACCCTACGGGATAGAGGAGCGTCGTGACGAAGTGGGCGACCCCACTGGTGCCGAGCTCAGCGCGCGCGATCGCGGTGGCGAGCCCCGTCAGCCCCATGGTCACGCCGCCCGCAAAGCCCGAAATGGCGAGACTGCGTGCCGGACGACGCAGCTCCTGACGGGCGTTCTTCGCCACCTGCGCGAAGATCTGTATCGCGGTGGGGCGTTCCAGGTCCTGCTGAACCTGCGATGCAGTCGTGTCCGCTCCGCGGGAGAGATTTTTTCCGGTAACGCGAATCGGCATGGCGCTCCTTACGATTCGATCAATCCGGGTGTGATGCGGTTTCGAAGACGCCCGGCTGTATTAAGCTAGCGCCATGAGTGAGATGGCAGCTACCCGGCGCACCGTGCTGGCGGGCATAGTGGCGATCAGTCTGAGCTTGCTGGCGCCATGCATGGCACAGCAAAAGGAAAGTGCAGCGACCGCGAAACCAGCCGGCGTTCTCAAGCCGGCGGAGATGGCCAACCTGATGCCGGACCAGGTCTTTTTTCGTGGGCAGAGCGCGACCGTGCAGATGCGCAACAGCGGCGGTGTCCGGTATGCGGACGGCATGTTCACCCTGGTGGCTTTGGTCGATACCTCCGGCTACTCCAGCGGCATTCAGCAGCGATATCAGGCATACCTCATCACGGAAGTGCCCTTGCAATTGGGAGACGGCAACGAGGCACGCAAGCTGGCGCCAGGTGCGTACGGCGTCGGCTTCATTCAGAACGATCGCTTCATTGTGATGGATCTGGGCGCGCATGAACTGCTGAACGTCGAGAGTTACCACGATGCCGAATTGCATCGCCCCACGCCCCTTCAGGTGCTCGACACGCCGGCCTCTGGAGCCTATCGCTTGTACGAGGGGCGCTCGTTCGTGGCGCTGCGCCGCGCGCAATAGGCAGCGGGCCAAAAGACAAAGGCCACACTCGGGTGAGTGTGGCCTTTGCCGCGTTGCGTTGAATTTAGAAGGTTGTGCCGACCAGAACCTGGACGGGCAGGGTATGGGTCAGGGTTGTGTTGGTGGTGGTGGTTGCGGTGACGAGTACGGTATAGGTGCCCGCGGTGACGGCCGTTCCGGTCAACTGACTGCCGGCCGAGCCGCCGTTGAGGTTGTTGTAGTAGCTCTGTTGCGGTCCGGGTGCCACCGTTGCGCCGCAACCCGTCATGCCGAAGCCGACGATTGCCAGCACGCATACTCCCAGCAGCGATTGCCACTTGCGACGGCGTGCAGGCAATCCCAGCAGGAAGATGCAGGCCAGTGTGGTGCCGCCGGTAGCCACCCACCAGCGGGTGCCGGGCTGCACCGGGGCCGTGTTGCTGGCGATGCCGAAGCCGCTGGCCGCGCCGACCACTAACGTCCTGGTGGCGTAGCCGGAGGCGCCGATGGTGGCGGTTGTGGTGGCGGTGGGGGCGGATGGCGAACCGAAGCCGCAGGTCAGGCCATTCGTGTTCGGAGTCGTGTTGGGGACGGGGTATCGAACGCCGGCCAGACTATAACCGACGACTTTGCAGCTCAACGTGATCGCCGTTGCGGAGTAGGCGCTGTTGAAGTTATAGAGCGAGGTGAGGCGCAGATTGTAGGTGGCCTGCGTCACAGGTGAGACCAGCGGCGCCGACTGATTGACGGTGGTGTCCGATTGCAGCGAGAAGTCAGCACTGGTGCGGTCGTCGGTGATATTGACGGTCTGCACGGCGCTGGATCCCGTAATCTGGATGATGTTGAAGAACAAGAAGGTGTAGCTGTAACCGCTGTAGATAACGTTGAACTGCACCTGACCTGACGGCAGAGCAAGATAGCCATTCTGCTGCGGGACAGTGAATGTCGCGTTGCCGTTGCCGTCCACCGTGAGACTGTTCGTCAACACGATCCCGTTTGCGAGAACACTGACGGTGGGATTCGTGATGCAACCGAAGATGACGAAGTTAGCGCATCCCGACGGGTCGCTCGGTGAGTTGACATGGATATTCACAGTCAACGAGTCACGCGCCGGGAAGGTGCAGTTTGTCGTGCAGTTCGTAATTCCGTTGGTGTCCGAGATGGAGATCGTGGTCGTGGTTGTTTGACTGCCGAAGATCGCGGAGGAGGAATTCACATTCACCGAGCTGGTCGACCCGGTGTAGTTTGTGTCACCCGCATACGTAGCGCTGACTTGTCCGCTTGCCGGCACGTCGTTTTGGGTGATGGTGAGGCTGGCAGCGGCCATAGCATTGCCGTTCGGATCGAAACCCTTTACCAGCGGCACGGTTTTGGGTGTCTTGGTGCCGAAGGTGACACTGCCGGTTGGCGCAGTGCCGTTGCTGGGAAGCGCCGAGGACTGCACCACGGCCGTAAGGGTGATATTGCCCTGCGTGGTGTCCGGTGTGACCGGGGCCAGGGTGGTTGTGGTGCCGGCCTTGGTGATGTTGGCCAGATAAGGACCGGACGAGCATGAGGTAAAGCTGGCATCGCCCGGATATGTAAGCATGATGGAGTGTGAACCCTGTGCCAGCAGGTTGGAGCTGAAGGTTGCGGAGCCTTCCGAGTTGATCGGCAGCGTGGTGAACGCCGTAGTGCTGCCGTTATCGGTGACGTTGATGGCGCCAGAGGGAATGCCGACGTTGTTTGTCGTTGCCGAGGAGTATGGTTCCACCGTGATGCTGACCGGGCTGCCGTAGGGAATGTTCGTGCTTGAGCCGATGTTGATGTTATGGCCGTAGACCACCATCTGGCAGGCTTCCGGCTTTACCGTGAGGGTGGCGGGGGTCGCCGCGCCAATGCTGGAGGCGTAGGTGCTGTCTCCAGCGTAGCGCGCGTAGATGTTGTAAGTGCCGCCCGGCAGCACGTTCGTCATGTTGTTCGCCGTGCCGCCGCTGAGTGTCAGGGCTTCGATCGCCGTGTCAGCCTGGAGAGGGCTGGAGGTGAAGATGCCGACGTCGCCGGTTGGAGCGGCGCCCGTACCCGAGGCCGGTTTCGCAGTGGCCGTAAATTTAAGCAAAGTGCTGTGCGTGGTGCAGTTCGGCGTGGTGACGCCGGCAACGATGCATACCGGCGCCTTGCCGGTGAATGCATCGGTGATGGTCAGGGCGACCGAACTGGGTGTGGCGCCGGCCGTCGCATAGTTGGTGACAAAGCTACCGATATCCAGGCTGCCGAAGCCGGTTGCCGCGTCATATCCGCCGCCGGCAGCGTAACCTGTCATGTGGCCCCCGGTGCAGTTGCCGGCGGTGCATGACAGCTCATTGGTCCCGCGGGTAACGTCGTGCGAGATGATCTTCGAACCGATCAGGGAATAGAGCGAGGGATTGATGTTGCCGAGTCCGTAGGCGGTGCCGCTGTTGAGCTTATTCACGGCCAGCGCCACGGCACCGGCGAATACAGCGCTCGATGCTTCGGTTCCACCCGAGTAGGTAAACTGCGCCGTTCCGCTGGTCTGGCAGTCCGAGGGCTGCATGCAGAAGAGATAAGCGGTGTTGTTGTAGCCCTCGGTATCGTTGGCGCCGCTTCCTGCGAAGAACGACACATCCGGGATGACGCGGCTGGTACTGCTGATGCCGTTGATTTTGCCGACTTGATAGGACGGGATGGGCTCAGGTGTTGAAACGCCATCCAGACCTGCCGTGCTGGGGCCGCCGCCGCTGGCCAGTTCTACTGAGGTGCCGGCCACACTATTGGTCGTCCCGGTACCGCCTGGCGCATAACTGTCATTCCATACCTGCTCTGGAATGGGTGTGTTTTGGATCGACTTATAACTCGAATTGCCGGTGCTCCAATAGTGGCTTGCGGGCGCTCCGGTGCCGTAATAAAAGTCTGTTCCGCCCACCGCCGTCACATAGGGAGAGCTCGCGTAGCCGTTGACGGCAAAGCCTGAAGTCGCTTTCCCGGCTGTGCCCGGCACTTCGCATCCTGCCGAGCCCGTGTTGCCGGAGGCGGCGATGATCGTCATACCCTGAGCGGCCGCTTCTTCTGTCGCTATGTTCACCAGGTCCATTCCGCCAATGCCGATTGCGGTTTCGCAGGCCTGGAAGCCGATCAGGAGCACCTGGACGCGATTATCGGCGATGGCGCGGGACAGTGCGAAGTCGATGCCCGTGTCGTAGTCGGTCGTCGCGGAAGTGTAGTAGTAGATGTTCGCGTTCGGAGCCACCGCGCTTACCAGCTCGATCTGCTTGTAGGCGATATACGCATCTTCATTCACGCCCGGATCGTTGCCATCGACGACGACGATCGGCGTGTTGGCGCCCAGACCGAAGATGGTGCGGTAGTTGTTCACGTAAGAGACGTTGATGTCGGAGTCGCCCACGATGCCGACGTTGACGTTCTTGCCGCCCAATCCTTGAGCTGTGGCTGCGGGAATGTTGTAGATCGGCTGCCAGATCCGCCGGCGAGACGCCGTAGGTAGTCGAGGTGGGGGTGGGCGTGTAGAGCGGCTTGAGCGTATGGGTTGCGGCGTCGAACGTCGCCTGGGTGCCGGCGCCGGAACCGCCATGAGCCCGGAAATTGTTGAGTGCGGCAAAGCCGGAAACGACATTGCGCAGTGCGGAAGGGATCTTCGGATTCGAGTTGTTTGCGTAGAAGGTCTTGCCGCCGACGGAGTAGGTGTGGATCTCGGTCTGAAACGTGGATTTGATCTGCGCGGCGGTCGCGCCCACTTCGATGGCCATGTGATTGCCATAAACGCGGCCCACATTCATGCCTTGCGCCGACAAATATCCCGCCACCGTCTGCAGATCGGAGTCCGCAACACCGAAGCGCTTGCCGAATTCTTCCGGCGTGAGCCACTTGTGATAGTTCGGAGAGTGCGGATCCTGCTGCGCGGCGAGCAGCGTCTGAAGCGCCGTTCCTGCTTTGCGGAGAACGCTTCAGCACCAGCAGCATCCGTCCGCTCAGATTTGCCGGTGCAGCACCGCGGTCGAACTGCGTGCGCGCCCAGGGTGGACTTCACCAGGAAGTGACACCAGCGCCGAGTTCTCCACCTGGCCGGTGATGCGAGGAGTCGCCTGTGCGTGGGCGGTAGCGGTGTAGCCGAAACTGAAAAGTCCCGCGCTTACGAAGGAAAGCGCAGCCAGCACTTGGGCAAAGAGCGAAGAGTTCCGAACCATAGCCATCCTGCCATCCATCCATCTCCACCGCGAGCTTTAGGAACGCTGCCGGTGGTCGGGAGAGAAAAAAAGTTGAGGCTCGCACGCAAGAAGTCAGTCGCCTCTGTGTGAGCCCGGTTGCGAGTCAAAATGAGTGTGTAAGAATGCTGCTCGCAGTGGGGTCATTATGGCGTGGCTGTGCGCTGCTTCCTGTGCCACGAAAGTGCAATTGAGTGCAGGAACAGGGCGGCTGGAGATCGTTTTGCAACGAAAGTGGCAGAGCGGTGAGTGTTGGTTACGCGAAGGAAAAGCAAAACGAAAGGGCCGTCCGCAGACGGCCCTTCGTTTGTCGTTCTTCTTCAGACGCGGCTGTTATTGCTGCCAGCCACCGCCAAGCGCGTTATAGAGCTGCACCAGCGAGAGCATCTCTTGTTCGCGTGCAGATGCAAGGGTCAGCTCGCCGGAAAAGAGTGTCGTCTGATTGGTGAGAACATCCAGGTAGCTGGAGTAGCCGCCCTTGTATCGCATGTTGGAGAGATTCACAGCATCGCGCGACGCTGTCACCAGACGCTCCTGCTGCTCGCGGAATTCACGGTATTTCTGATAACCAACCAGGGCATTCGAAACGTCCTGGAAGGACTGCGCGATGGTCTTCTTGTAGGTGAGCACCGCTTCCCGCTTCTGCGCCTCGGTGAGACGAACGTTGTTACGAATACGGCCTGCATCGAAGATCGGCTCAGTCGCCGCCGCGCCGTAGCTGTAAGCGAAGGTCGAATCGTGGAAGAGCGTGTTCAACGCATTGCTCCCGTCCCGACCTGGCCGGTGAGCGAGATGGCCGGGAAATACTGGGCTTTCGCGACGCCGATCTGCGCGTTTGCCGCAATCAGCTGCTCTTCGGCCTGACGTATGTCCGGACGCCGTTCGATCAGCGACGACGGAAGTCCGGCAGGAACGACGGGCATGCGCGGCTGCTGGTCGATGGGCGTGCCGCGCGCAATCGGGCCGGGATTCTGGCCCAGCAGGGTCTGCAGCGCATTCTCTTCCTGCTCGATCTGCCGCTCGATATCAGGGATTGCCGCAGCCGCCGTGCTCACCAGTTCCTCTGCCTGCCGCACGTCGAGCATGCTGGTGCTGCCGCCGGATTCGAGGGTCTGGGTCAGCTTCAGCGACTCCTGCCGGGAGGCGAGTGTGCGCTTCGAGATCTCCAGCTCCAGATCCAGGGTGCGCAACTGGAAGTAGCCGGTCGCCACATTCAGGATGAGGGTATCCATCACCTCGCGCTGCGACCACTGGCTGGCCAGCAACTGCGCGCGCGCCGCCTTAGTCGCGTTACGATACTGCCCCCAGAAGTCGAAGTTCCACGACGCGCCCAGCCCAAGCTGGCCGAGGTGCGACACGAAGGAGCCCAGGCCGCCGAACTGAGCCGAAGGATAACGCTGCGCCGTATAACCGCCGCTGCCGTTGAGCGTAGGAAACTGCTGCGAGCGCGTGATACCGAGCTGTGCCTGCGATTCCATGACGCGCTCCGCGGCAATGCGGACATCGTAGTTCTGCTTGAGCGCGGTGCGGATCAGGTCCTGCAGTTGCGGATCGCCAAAGACCTCCCACCACTTCTCGTCGCCAATCGAAAGCGCGGCGGAGGTTGTGCTGTTCGGCTGGCCGGGGAGCGCCGCGCCGTCCAGATCATGCGGCGCTTTGCTGGTTTGCGTGTTGCCGTTTGCCTCCGCGCCGCGGTAAACCGTCGGTGCATCAATGGCCGGCCGCTTGTATTTGGGACCGACGGTGCAGCCTGACAACAGCAGGCTTGCCGCGCCAAACGCTGAAGCGATGCTCTGCTTTCTCATAGGGCATCTCCGGAAATCACCGCCTCGCGCGTCTCTTTGCGTGCGCCCCTGGTGCGGACGCGGTGCGTCAGCCGCTCGACCACCGCAAACGTAACCGGCACGATAAAGATTGCAATCAACGTCGAAGCCAGCATGCCGCCGATCACGACCGTTCCCAGCACCTGGCGCGAGATGCCGCCGGCGCCGCTGGCGGTCCAGAGCGGGATGCAGCCCAGGATGAAGGCGAAGGCCGTCATCAGGATGGGACGCAGTCGAAGTTGAGCGCCGGCGAGTGCGGCATCGTAGATGGTCTTGCCGCTCATGTATTCGCTGCGCGCGAACTCGACGATCAGGATGGCGTTCTTGGCCGCCAGGCCGATCAGCATGACCAGGCCGATCTGCGCGTAGACGTTGTTCTCCAGTCCACGCATGGACAGCGCCAGAAAGCCGCCGAAGACGGCGATGGGCGTGCTGAGCAGAACGCTGAACGGCAGCGACCAGCTCTCATACTGCGCGGCCAGGATAAGGAAGACGAAGAGCAGTGAGACGCCGAAGATGGTGGATGGACGAGACGCCCTGCGCGGCCTTCTGCTCCTGGAAGGTCATGCCCTGGTAGTCCAGCGCCATCTCTCGCGGCATGGTCTGTCGAAAGACCTCTTCAAAGGCATCCGTGGCCTGGCCGAGCTGTAGCCGGGCTTCGCGGTGCGCGATCAACTGCGCGGCCTCATATTCGTTGTAGCGCATGGTGAATTCGGGTCCGGTAATGCGCTTGACGCTTGTGAGCGCAGACAGCGGAATCGAATTGCCGGAGGCGTTCTGCACATAGAACTGCTTGATGTTGTCGATATTCGTGCGCGAGGTGCCTTCCGCTTCGATGTATGTCTGCCATTGGCGGCCGAAGCGGTTGAAGTAGTTCACCAGGTTGCCGCCCATGAACGTCTGCAGAGTCTCGTAGACGTCGCCCAGATTGACACCCTCCTGGATCGCCTTGGCGCGATCGACATCCACATAGATCTGCGGGACGTTGGGCACATACGTGGTGATGACGCTGGCGATCTCCGGCCGCTGGTGCAGCGCTGCCATGAACTTGTTGACGTTGTCGGTCAGGTTCTGCTGGCTCCGCCGGAGCGATCTTCCAGCACCGCGGAGACGCCGCCCGATGTGCCAACACCCGGAATCGCAGGCGGCGGGAAGGAAAACGCGATGCCTTCCCGGATGCCGCCCAGTCCCTGGGCGATGTTCTGCTGGATGGCCATGTACTGTTGATCCTTAGCTCTTGCGCTGCTCCCACGGCTTGAGAGTGACGAAGTAAAACGCGGTATATGTGCTCTGCGTAAAGCTGAGCAGGCTGAAGCCGTTGACGCTGACGATGCTCTGCACCCCGGGCGTCTTGAGGATGACATCCTCGACCTTCTTGGAGGCTTCGGTCGTTCGCTGCAGCGATGCCGCATTGGGCAGCACCATGCCGACGTAGAGGTATCCCTGATCCTCATCGGGCAGGAAGGAGTTGGGGATGCCGCGCGCAATCCACACCGCCGCGACGGAGACGATCACAAGGAAGACGAGCGCAAACCCGGACTTGCGAATGAGCAGACCGGAGGTGCGGACATAACCATCCCTGGCGCGGCCAAAGCTGCGGTTGAACCATCTGAAGAAGAGCCCAGTGGGCCGCGGCTGGGCTTCTTTGGCTTCAGCAGCAGCGCGCAGAGCGCAGGGCTCAGTGTCAGCGCATTGAAGGCCGAGAAGAGCACGGAAATGGCGATGGTGATGGCGAACTGCTGATAGAGCCGTCCGGTGATTCCCGGCACAGCAGCCGTGGGAATGAAGACCGCCGCCAGGATGAGCGCGATCGCGACTACCGGGCTAGCGACCTGCTCCATTGCCGCGATCGAGGCTTCCTTGGGCGACATGCCCTCTTCGATGTGGTGCTCCACCGCCTCCACCACGACGATGGCGTCGTCGACCACCAGGCCGATGGCCAGCACCAATCCCAGCAGGGAGAGTGTGTTGATGGAGAAGCCAAGCGCGGGGAAGACGACGAATGTGCCGATGAGCGAGACCGGCACGGCCAGCAGTGGAATGAGTGTGGCGCGCCAGCCCTGCAGGAAGATGTAGACCACCAGGATCACCAGTCCCAGCGCAATGCCCAGCGTGATCACAATCTCATGCAGACCCGCGGTGACTGCCTTGGTGGTATCCAGCGGAACCGCGGACTCCATGTCAGTCGGATATCTCTTTTGCAACTCGGCCAGCTTCTTGTTGACAGCGTCGGCGGCAGCGACCGCATTCGATCCGGGCAATTGGAAGATGGCCATGCCGGCCGCAATCTGGCCGTTGTAGCGCACATTCACGCCGTAGGTCTGAGCGCCCAGCTCGATGCGCGCGACATCCTTCAGCCGCAGTATGGAACCGTCGGGGTTGGCGCGGATCACAATCTCACCGAACTGCTCCGGCGTCACCAGGCGACCCTGCGAAAGCACGGTGTAGGTGTACTGCTGACCGCCCGGAACCGGTTCGCCGCCGATCTGCCCGGCAGGGTTCACATTGTTCTGCACCTGCATCGCGTTGACGATCTGCGGAACGGTCACGCCGTGATTGGCGAGCTTGTTCGGATCGACCCAGACACGCATGGCATATTGGCCGCCGAAGACCTGGACGCGCGCCACGCCGGGGACACGCGTCAGCTCGTCCGCCATGTTGATGTAGGAGTAGTTGACGAGAAAATTTGTGTCGTAGGTAGCGTGCGGCGAGTAAAGCATGACGAACATCAGCGGCGAGGCGAGCGACTTGATCACCGTCACGCCCGAGGTGTTCACCTGCGCGGGAAGCTGCGGCGTGGCCTGGCTGACGCGAAGCTGCGTGAGCACCTGATCGATATCCGGGTTGGTGGCGATATCGAAGTCCACCGTCAGACCCATCTGGCCGTTGTTCGCGTTTGTGGAATACATGTAATTCATGTGATCCACGCCGCTCACTTGCTGCTCGATGGGCGTTGCTACGGACTGTTCAAGCGTCTTGGCATCGGCGCCCGGATAGGTGGCCTGTACCAGCACCTCGGGCGGCACGATATTGGGGAACTGCGAGGTCGGCAGGCTGAGCATCGCCACCACCCCGACGATGACCATGATGATCGATATCACCATGGCCACGATGGGCCGGTTGATAAAGAACTTCGACATGGTCTATTTGCCCTCGCTGCTGCTTGCGCTGGGTTTTACGCTGTTGCCCTGCCCGGCGTCCGGCGGATTCGCGCTGGCCTGCTCGGGATGCGGATGAACCGGAATGCCGTCCATCAGCTTGCCGTTGCCTTCGATAACCACCTGTTCTCCAGCCTTCAGTCCGCTGCTGATCACCCAGCCCTCGTCCATCTGCGGCCCTACCTCGACGGGCCGGATGTGGACCTTGTTGTCGGCATCCACGACCGCCACCTGATAGGAACCTTGTAGTTCCGTGACCGCGCGCTGCGGCACCAGGAGAGCGTTGTGCTCGACGCTCGTCTGCGCGCGTACCTTGCCATACTGGCCGGGACGCAGCAGATTCTGCGGATTTGAGAAGGCGGCCGCGACCCGGATGGTGCCGGTCGAGGGGTTCACTTCGCGATCGACGAAGACGATGTAGCCCTTGCTGGGATAGAGAGCGCCATTGGAGAGCGTCAGTTCAATGGGAACGCGGCTCGAGCTATGCAGCAGGTCGGCCGCTCCACCCTCGCGCGCCTTTTTCGACAACGCGAGATACTCCTGCTCGCTGATGGCGAAGTACACCTTGATGGGCTGCACCTGCGAAACCGTCGTGAGCACGGTGTCGGTCTTCACCAGGCTGCCGACTTGCGTGGCGGCGATACCGGCAATGCCGTCCAGCAGCGACCGCACCTTCGTCCAGCCGAGATTCAACTGCGCCGTTTCCACCGCGGCCTGCTGCGCCTGCACGGTGGCCTCGTCAGCCGCCTGCGTCTGCAGATCGTTGTCCAGCTGCGACCGCGCGATCGCGCGCGCCTCAGCCAGCGGACTATCGCGCTTGGTGTTTATCTGCGCCAGTTGCAGTTGCGCCTTCGCCTGGGCCAGTTGGCCCTTGGCCTGGTCCAGGGCTGCCTGGAATGGCCGGGGGTCGATCTCATACAGGATCTGCCCCTTGCGCACCTGCGACCCTTCCTTGTAGTCCTGCCGAATCAGATAGCCGGTGACCTGCGGCTGAATCTGCGCGTTGGTATAACCATCGAGATTGGCCACCCACTCGCCATAGATCGGCACGTCTTTCTGCTCCACCTGTGCGGTGGTGACCTCCGGAGGCGGATAGTGCGGCGGGCCGCCCGTTGCAGGCTTGCTGCAACCGGCTACGAGTGCAAGGCCGGCCAGCAGGAGCAGGGCGGCTGCCGATGGCAGGCCGGCGGAGTAACTGCATGTTGCACGATCGCAGCATTCCCTGAATGCAGAGAAGGGGCGGGGTGTCGTGTCTGCTGAAATCATGGGAGCCTTCCCAAAAATGCGTCTTCGGACGCGCAATTCAAGATTCGGAACGCCCGAGCGCACTTGGGCACTGGGGCAGGTATAAGGGGTTGCTAGGGCAGTAGATGAGGACGCGGGGTGCGCGGACTCACTGGAAACACATTTTTTCATAAGACGGCACTCTGTGCCATAATCTGCATGCAGTGCAGAAAACGCTTCGTACCTCCGGCGGCGAACAGGGGACGAAATCTCAGGATTCCGGGTCGCTTCGCGAACGGAAGCACGAGTTCGTCCTTCGGGAGATTGAACGGGCCGCCTGGGAGCTTTTCGCTACCGTCGGTTTCGACCGGGCTACGGTAGAGGAAATCAGCCGCAACGCCGGAGTCTCCCGGCGCACCTTTTTCCGCTATTTCCGCACCAAGGAAGAACTGCTCTCCTTCAGCGTGGAGAACTTCGGCGAACGGGTGGCGCAGCGCTTTGCCGAAGCGCCAAAGAACCGCGAACCGCTGGCGGCGCTGGAGGCCGCAATCCTCTCCGTCATGCAGGAAAAAATACATGACGCCCGGCAGCCGAGGGAGATGCTGAGCCTGATGTTTGAAGAGCCCAACCTGCGCGGGCGCTTCCTGTGCGCTCTCAGCCGCTGGGTGCCCACTCTGGGCAAAGAACTGGCGAAACGGAAGGCCTATCGCGGCGATGCCGCCCGCTGCGACCTGGCTGCGGCCCTCTATTGCGCCGCTTTCGATCAGGTACACATGCGCTGGTATCGCGAGGGAACCGGCGATCTTCCGGCGCAGATGAAGCGAGCCTTCCGCCAGCTTCGCGAGACAAACAAACCCTCTCGATAGGTAGCGTCCCCTCCCGAACACCGTTTGCCTCGCCATTGTTCCCTCCCGTTCGCGGCGTCAGAGGGCGATTCCGGCATGGCCGGATAGGCCCTCTAATGACAAGTCGAGCGAGAGGCCGCGAAAACGACATGGCGGCTAAATTATTCGGAAAATAACGCAGACCTAGCCGCGTGCCAGCGTGAAGGCCTGCTCCAGGTCCGCGGTAAGGTCTTCGATGGCCTCAATCCCTACCGAAACGCGCACCAGGTCGTGCGGGATCTGCTTTTGCGAGCGCAGATGCTCCGGGATGCTGGCGTGAGACATGTAATTGGGCAGGCTGATCGTCGAATTCACTCCACCGAAGCTCACCGTGATGGTGTGCAGTTTGCACCCTTCGACCACGCGCCGCGACAGCTCCGGATCGCCGGTGCGAAAGCTGAGCACCGAGCCCGGTCCGCTGGCCTGCTTCTTGTGAATCGCCGCTGCCTCGGGCGGCGCCAGGGTAGGGAAGTAGACATCCGTCACATTCGGATGCTGTTTCAGATATTGCGCGATCGCCGTGGCATTCGCCTGCTGCCGGTCCTGCCGAAGCGCCAGCGTCTTCAGCCCGCGCAGCACCAGAAAGCTGTCGAAGGGCGCGAGTCCGCCGCCTTCGCCGTTCTGGATGAGGTAAAGGTCGTCGGCCAGCGCCGTGTCTTTCACAATGACAGCGCCGGCCATCACATCGCTGTGGCCGCAAAGGAACTTCGTCGCCGAATGGATCACAATATCGCAGCCCAGCTCGAGCGGCCGCTGCAGATACGGCGACATGGTGCTGTTGTCCACGCATACCCGCGCCCCGTTCTGGTGGGCCAGCGTCGCGACGCGTTCGAGGTCGAGGATATGCAGCAGCGGGTTCGTCGGCGATTCGAGATAGACCAGCTTCACCGCCGGCGTGAACGCGGCCTTCAGCGCGCTCTCGTCGGCAAAGTCGACATACTGCACCGTGATGCCGCGGTTCGCAAGAATGCGTGAGAAGAGCCGGTAGGTGCCGCCGTAGAGATCGTCGCAGGCCAGAATCTGCTCGCCCGGTTTGAGCAGGCGCGTCACCGCCGTGATGGCGGCGAGACCGGTGGAAAAACAAAATGCGCGAGTCCCGGATTCGAGCAGCGCCAACTGCGTTTCGAGGACGGCGCGCGTCGGATTGCCGCTGCGGCTGTAATCGAAGTCGCCGAACGATGTCGCCGAGTCCTGGCGGAAGGTGGCCGTCTGGTAGATCGGCGTGTTGGCAGGACGGCTGCGGTCGCCCGGTGCGGGATCGAAGTTCAGCAGCAGGGTTTCAAACTTCACGGGTCACCTCCGGCGAGGCGAAACATTCAGGAGCGGATCGCAAGGCAATCTCCAATGCGCGGGTCAGTCGGTCAAGATCGAAGAAGAAGGGTGGCTCGTCCCTGGCCGGTTGGTTCGCATCTGGAGCAGGCGCTCAGAGTCCAGGCGCAAACTGCACACCAACCAGGGTGCGCATGGCCATAGGCATTCGTCCGCCAGAGGGGATCATGGTTTGAGGCTAAGGGAAGGTCGGTGTTAGGTCAAGTATCCCGTGATTAGCCCGTGATCGATCATCAACGGCGCTCAGATGGCCGCAGCTTGTTCGGGAAGAAACCGAACGAAAGCAACAAGCTGAGGGACCGGGTTGCCGCTCATGCTTTTCATGAGCGGCGTTCGAAGAACATACAAGAATCTAGACCTGCACCATGCCGCCGTCGACAAAGAGCTCAACGCCGGCCACGAAGCTTGCATCATCCGACGCGAGGAAGACGACCACCTTGCCAATCTCGTCGGGATGCCCCATACGGCCGAGCGGCACCTGCGAAGCAAGCCCGGCCTTCAACTGTTTCGCCTGCTCTGGATCCTGGGCGAGGCCGTCGACTGCGGGAGTGTCGATAGGACCAGGGCTCACGACATTGACGCGAATCTGGCGGTCCTTAAGCTCATTCGTCCACGTGCGCGCGAAGGAACGGACAGCGGCCTTGGTGGCGCTGTAGACGCCGAACGCGGGCATGCCTTTGATGGAAACGACAGAAGCATTCAACACAATGGCGCCGCCATCCGGAATGAGCGGAAGAGCCTTTTGGACTGTGAAGAAGACGCCTTTCACGTTGGTATCAAAGGTCTTGTCGAAGTGCTCTTCCGTGACCTGGTCAATGGTGGCAAATTCGCCGCCCCCTGCATTGGCGAAGAGAATATCGATCCGGCCGTGCTGCTGCTTAATCTGGGAGTAGAGCTTATCGAGGTCTGCGAGATCGCCGGCGTCAGCCTGGACACCGGTCGCGCTGGAGCCGATCTCCCGTACCGCGGCCTCGAGCACCTCTTTGCGACGACCGGTGATGATGACTTTTGCGCCTTCCGCTACGAATCGCTTTGCCGTCGCGAGGCCGATGCCGGTGCTTCCTCCGGTGACAAGGGCGATCTTTCCTTCAAGTTTCTTCGGCATGAGACGTTCTCTTTCCAGGTTTTTTTTGTTGGGTGATCTGGACATTTGGCCATCAAGACCGATTCGCCGCTACTTAAGACGCCGCTAACGGTTTGGTTGATTCATTAGTTGGAGTGTGCAATGGTCGAGACCGAGGAGTGTTCCTTGCTTCCACGTCATGTATCGCCACAAAATTCCAGAATGAAGTTTTACCGTTTCGTCGCTGGCTGTTGCGTGCCGGCCCTTGTCACTCTCGCGGCCATCGCTTCGTCCGCCGTCGGCTCTTCAGCTGTCGGCTCATCTATAGACGGGCCCTATACCGTCGAACATCTCGACCTGCCTTCCATCTCGAGCCCCATGTGGGAGTCGCATCCGGCAGTGGACCCACTCACCGGCGATCTGTGGTTCGTTCGCAGCAGTACGGACTTCTCCGGATGGCGGATCGTGGTGAGTCATTGCAGCGAGGGAGAACTAAAGCCTCCAGCAGAAAGCGCTATCGCCGGCCGTGGGATCGAGGCGGATCCATTCTTCTCATCCGATGGGCGAACTCTTTACTACATCTCATCCCGGCGCACCGGCTCGCGTGCCAGTAGCGATCTCGACATCTGGAGGGTCAGCCGGGATTCTCGCGGGCGATGGCTCGCGCCGGAGCGGCTGCCGGAGCCTGTCAACTCTGCATTTGCAGAATGGTTCCCGCGCCTCGCAGCAGACGGATGGCTCTACTTCGGGTCTCGCCGCCCTGGTGGCTTCGGGAAGGACGATATCTGGAAAGCCAGATTGAACCAAAATGGCCAATGGACGGTGGTCAACGCCGGCCCCGAAATCAATAGCGCGGATGCGGAATATGAGTTCCTGCCGGCGCCCGGTGGACAGTGGGCTCTGCTCTCAACCGACAAGGGGATCTATCGCCTTGAACATGGTTCCGGAGAAGATGGTTCCGCAGGCTGGACCAAACGAGTTCTGCTTGGCAAAGAAGTGAATGCGAACGGGACAGAGATCGGCCCCACGCTCATCGGCGCCGATGGCTCGTTTGTGTTCTCGCGCGATGCGGGTAATCGCGAATCGGGAGAACTGTTTATCGCCTATCCCGGCACCCGTCCTGCCGCAACCACCTCCACCTGTTTCCCGTTTCCCGGGCGCGCCGACGCACGCGAATGATCCAGCCCGGTTTCAATTTGAAACAGCGACAGGAACTTTTCCAAAAAAATCTGCCATTTTGCCCTATTGAATTCGCTACACTGGAAATAGAGAGATAAACAAAGCGCCCGCGACCATCGCGGGCGTTTCTGTTTGCCGGTGACCCACCTGAGCAGAGCAAAAGGCGGATATCGAAACCAATAGCCGCTAAGTGATTTGAATGGACGACTTTAGCCGCAAGTTGTCTGGAATGATCAACTTAGACACCGGAAGACAGTTTTGCACCACATTTTATGCAGAATTGATGCCGTAAGCCCTTTGGAAAGACGACTTTAGCGATAAGCCTTTTGGAAAGACGAATTTAGCCGCCGGAAGACACCCTAACCCACTGCTGCGCAAGGACTTCCATACCAGTCTCCCGCAGCGGGAGGGGGAGGGGTGGGTGGGAGACCCTCTTCAGTACGCGCCGGTCTGCTGCAGCGGCAGGCCGACTTGGAAGCAGGTCTTTCCCGGCGAGCTCAAAACGGTGAGATAGCCGCGGTGCATCCGAACGATGCGCTGCGCGGTATCGAGTCCGAGTCCGAGTCCCTCCCCCGGAGCCTTGGTGGTGAAAAACGGTTCGAAGATGCGGCCCTGCTGGTCCTTGGGAATGCCGGGACCATCGTCTTCCACCTCCACCAGGAGCAGATCGGAGGCGTGACGCACGCGCAGCGTGAGGTGTCCACGGTTCTTGATCGCGTCAAGAGCGTTCTCGATCAGGACCGTCCACACTTGATTGAGTTCGCTGCCATACGCGGAGATGTTTGGCAGGTGCGGTTCATAGTTCCGCGTGACCACGACATGCTGCAGTCGCGACTGCAGCATGGCCAGCGTATTCTCCAGGCTCTGCGGCACATCGACATCCTGGATGGGCGCCTGGTCCATGTAGGAGTAGTCCTTGATGGCGCGGATGAGATCGAAGATGCGTGCGGTCGAGTCCAGCATGGCCTCGGCCATGCGCTCCGCGCGCAGCGTGGATGCGTGCTGTGACAGCAGCAGTGCCGTGCTTTCCGGCGTAAGGAATCCCGGCAGGGCGGCCAGATGTTCCGGTGTGATGCCGGCCTCGGCAAATTCGGGTGCGATCTGTCCCGTGTTCGCGATCTGGCGCCCGTGCAGCCAGTGGACCAGCGCCTCTTCGCGGATGGCTATCTCTGCCGGCGTCAGGGTGGGCTTGCCGTCCAGGCTGCTGCGCATGTGCTCATCCCATGCGCGCAATGCTTGCACGTGCGCCGGCTCAAAACAAAGACTGCCCAGGCGGAAGCGCTCGCGGCCGAAGATCTCCAGCTCCTGCAGCATGCCGGAGGCGGCGCGCTGCGCGGCGGACGCGGGATTGTTGAGCTCATGCGCCAGGTTGCCGGCCAGCTTGCCGAGCGCGTTCAGCTTCTCTGACTGCTGCTCCATGCGCGTCACCTCGCGCGAGCGATCCAGCAGAATGCTGACCACGCGCTGCGTCATGGAAGGGATCGCTGCCAACATCCGCGGGAACAGTGAGCGATTGTAACGAACAGCCCACGTCGGCGCGGAGGACACGCCACGGCCACCCCAGGTCTTCATCCGCGAGAAGGGAAGCAGCCCGGTGATCTGTCCCGCGCGGCCAATGAACATGACAGGCCCGGCCCCGGTGCGGTCCCGCTGTACCTGCACCTCACCCTTCAGCAGGATGGTCATGGCATCAGCGGGCTGGCCCTCTTCGAAGACAGTAACGTTCGCGTCGACAAACTGCTCCTCGCCGTTTACCGCAAGCCACTGATATTCTTCATCGCTTAGGCCGGCTAGCGGCGCGACGTTCCGCAGAGCTTCCGTGAGCGCAGCGATGCGGTCACTCGATGTCTCAACCGGTCGATCGATCAGGCTTTCGCTCACGGTGAACTCCTTGAAAGGCTGAGCGTTTATGTTAGCCGACCGGCAGCCCTGCGATATCCACCGCAGGGCCGAGTGCCCACTTTCCAGTGCCGAACGGCCGAATTAAGCGGTTGTAGCGGCCTCCTGCGAGGTTGGCGACTGCGACTCTGCCGTCACCGGGTCCAGGAACGGCATCGCCGCGCGCAGCTGGCTTCCAACCTTCTCGATGAGACTCCCGCGTTCCTCGGTGCGGTACTTTTCGAACTGGTGGCGGCCGGTACGATTCTCTTCCATGAATTTCCTGGCAAAAGATCCGTCCTGGATCTCGGCCAGCAGCTTCTTCATCTCCGCGCGGGTCTGGTCGGTCACAATCCGTGGGCCGGCAGTGTAGTCGCCGAACTCCGCCGTATCGGAGATGGAGTAGCGCATGTAGTTGAGGCCGCCGCGATACATCAGGTCGACGATCAGCTTCAGCTCGTGCAGGCACTCGAAGTACGCCATCTCCGGCGCGTAGCCCGCTTCGACCAGCGTGTCGAAGCCGGCCTTCACCAGTGCAGACGTTCCGCCGCAGAGCACCGCCTGCTCGCCGAAGAGGTCGGTTTCGGTCTCCTCCTTGAAGGACGTTTCGTACACGCCGGCGCGGGTGCAGCCGATGCCGCGCGCGTAGGACAGCGCCAGCTTCTGCGCGGTGCCCGTCGGGTCCTGCTGGATGGCGATAAGGCCGGGTACCCCGCCGCCCTCGGTGAAGACCTCGCGCACGCGATGTCCCGGCGCCTTGGGCGCGACCAGCGCGACGTCAATGTCAGCGGGCGGCTTGATAAAGCCGAAGTGGATATTGAAGCCGTGCGCGAAGAGCAGCAGCTTACCCTTGGTCAGGTGTTGCGCGATGTGCTCCGTGTAGACCGCGGCCTGCGACTGGTCCGGCACCAGGATCATGATGACGTCGCCCCATGCCGCCGCATCGGCAATGCTGAGCACAGTGAGGCCGGCCTTTTCAGCCTTGGAACGCGAACGGCTGGTCGCGGGTAGGCCGACGCGCACGTCGACGCCGGAGTCTTTCAGGTTGAGCGAGTGGGCGTGGCCCTGCGAGCCATAACCGATCACCGCGACCTTTTTGGCCTGGATGAGTGAGAGGTCGGCGTCCTGATCGTGAAAAACCTTGGGCATGATTGCTCCTTGAGATAAGTCAGCTTGATTTCACTCGGGCGATGCGAGGCCGGTGAGTGTGCGTCTGCTGCGGTTCGTGTTGCAGTGAAAGGAAAGATTGTTCGGAAGACTACGTCTCTTCCTCGTGCACGTTTTCAAATTCGCTAGGGAGGATCTCGTCAGCTTCGAGCTTACCGCTGTAGCCGGTCCCGTTGCCACTCGCCGCCGCTTTGCTGCCCAGCGCGGACAACACCCGGCTGGTGTGATGGCCGCGCCGCATTGCCATGCGGCCGGTGCGCGAGACCTCCAGAATGGTATAGCCGGACTCGGTGATGACCTGCACCAGCCCTTCGATCTTCTGGAACTTCCGGTCATCTCCAGCATGATCGACTCCGGCGCAAGATCGACGACGCGGGCGCGGAAGACATTGGCCAGCTCGAAGATCTGCGAGCGCGAGTGGGGTCCGTTCGGCGAGTCGGGACCGACGGCGATCTTGATCAGGCATAGCTCGCGGACAACCGCGGCGGCGCGATCCACTTCGTCCACGTGGACGGTTGTCTCCAGCTTGTAGAGCGAGGCGCGAATGCGGTGCGCGGCGTGCTCGTGTGCGTCGCAGACAATGGTCATGCGCGATGTATCCGGCCGCTCCGACTCGCCGACGGTGAGCGAGACGATATTGATGTTGAGCCGGCGAAAGAGGGAAGCGACGCGGGTAAGGACGCCGGGCCGGTCTTCTACGAGGGCTACAAATGTGTGCAGCATCGGCTTTCGATCCCTTCACGCTGTATGGCGCGGGTATGTGTAGAAGGTACTGTAGAGGGCGAAGTCCGCGTTCTCAGCAACGCGCTCCGCAATTTCTTTCCAGCTCATCAGATGGATCTTCACAGTCATTGAATCGACATACTCTCTGTAAATCCACTAATTGGAGACCGTAGAAGACAAGCATGTCTTCTATCTTCTTCGAGAAGCTTTCTTTGTCTCGGGCTTGGGTCGCGCACCAGGTAAACGAACCTGCACCTCCCAGATCGAGTTCGCAATTCTCCCCGATTGAGACTTCAGCCAATCCGACCCAGACCTCATCCAGATCATTCACTCATCCTCCGCGGTCTCAAGCAGAGGATCGCGCTCGGGCCGGTGGACCATCTCGTGCAGCGCTGCGCCGGGCGCTATCATCGGATACACGCCGTCTTCCTTCTCCACCTGAAAATTCATCAGGAACGGCCGGCCAGATGTGCGCGCCCTGGTGACGGTTGGCGTTACATCCTTGCGCTTCGAGATGTGCGCGCCCTCAATGCCGTGCGCTTCGGCCAGCTTCACGAAGTCCGGCGACAGGATCGGCGAGGCCGAGTAGTTCTTGTCATAGAAGGCTTCCTGCCACTGGCGCACCATGCCGAGGAAGCCGTTGTTGATGATGGCGATGTTGATGGCCAGCTTCTCCTGCACGATGGTCGAGAGCTCCGCCGCGGTCATCTGGAATCCGCCATCGCCGGCGATCACCCAGACGTCCTTCTCCGGGCAAGCTGTCTTGGCGCCGATGGCCGCGGGCAGCGCGAAGCCCATAGTGCCCAGGCCGCCTGATGTGACCAGCGTGCGCGGCGCCTCGTGCTTGTAGTACTGCGCCTCCCACATCTGGTGCTGACCCACATCCGTAACGATGATGGTGCTTTGTCGCGGCCTGCGGCTTGCGCCTCGCGCCAGATGTCATGGATCACATGCGCTGCGTAGAGGTGGCCGTTGTCCGGCAGGTTGATGATGTCCCGCACCGCCGCCGTGCCCTTCAACGAGTTGATCTGCCGCAACCAGCCGGTGTCTGTGCTTTGGGCAGCAACGGCTGCAATGTTTCGAGGACGCCGCGCAGATCGCCAATGAGCGCTACATCGACGCGGACGTTCTTATTGATCTCCGATGGATCAATCTCAATATGAATCTTCTTCGCGTGCTGTGCGTAGTGGGCAAGGTTGCCGGTGACGCGGTCGTCGAAGCGCATGCCGAAGGCAAGCAGCAGATCGGCTTCCTGAATCGCATGGTTTACCCACGACTCGCCGTGCATGCCCATCATGCCGAGCTACAGCGGATGCGCGGCAGGGAAGCGCCAAGGCCGAGCAGCGTAGACGCAACGGGAATCTGCTGCGACTCCGCGAAGTCGATCACTTGCCGCTCCGCTCCCGACTCCATGATGCCATGCCCGGCAAGGATGATCGGCCGCTTCGCCGCTTGAATCAGCGCGACCGCTTCGCGAATCGAGCTCGACTCTGCACGCAGCATCGGGTGCGGACGCGCCGCGCACGGCGCGCATGCCGCGAACTGAATGGCGCGGTGGCCTGCTGCGCATCCTTCGTGATGTCCATCAACACCGGCCCCGGCCTGCCGGAGGTCGCGATCTGGAAGGCCTGGCGAATCGCCGGCGCGATATCTTCGGCGCGCGTGACGAGGTAGTTGTGCTTGGTGATCGGCAGCGTGATGCCGGTGATGTCCACTTCCTGAAACGCATCGGTTCCGAGCACCTTCGACGAGACCTGGCCGGTGATGCAGACGATCGGAATCGATCGAGCATCGCGGTCGCGATGCCGGTGACCAGGTTCGTCGCGCCCGGCCCGAGGTCGCCATGCAGACGCCCACGCGTCCCGATGCCCGCGCGTAGCCATCCGCCATGTGCGCTGCGCCTGCTCATGCCGCACCAGCATATGGCGGATCGGGAACTTGCGCAGCGCATCGTAGATCGGCAGGATCGCGCCGCCGGGATAACCGAAGACCTCGCGACACCCTCGCCTACGAGCGTCGCCCAGATGATCTCGGCGCCGGTCAGTACGGTTTGGTCCTGATCGCTCAAGGCTCTCTCGCCCACCCCGTCGTGCTGGTTTACCTGCATTGGGTCGAGCTTTGCCTGTTCATCGGGTGATCCTAGCTCTTCGATATCACCGCAACCGTGAAAAATTACGTTGTGATGGCGCCATCGAGGCGGAGGTGACAGTATCGGCATACTTCGGAAAACGCCCGACTTGAGAGCGCGGTTCCCGCGCCTTCCCGATTGAGCCGCTTGTAATCTGGCTTCCGGATACTTTTAACATGGCTTCCGACCGGGAATATCGAACGATCGTGTCGCCTTCGCGAACCGCCGCAATCGGTCCGCCAGCTGCGCCTCTGGCGCGACATGGCCCGCCATCAGCCGCGCGTGGCTCCCGAAAAGCGTCCATCGGTGAGCAGCGCGACGGTTTCAGACAATTCCGGCATCCCCTTGATCGCCGCCGTCACGGCCAGCATCTCGCGCATGCCCGGTCCGCCGCGCGGACCTTCGTAGCGGATCACGAGTACTTCGTTCGGGTTGATCTTGCCGTCTCAACCGCCGCAAAGCAATCATCTTCGCTTTCAAACACGCGCGCCGTGCCCGCGAGGAGGATGCGCTCGTGTCCCGCGACCTTGACCACGCACCTTCGGGCGCAAGGTTGCCCTTCAGGATCACCATTCCGCCCGTTGCCTTCAGCGGATGCTCCCACGTGCGAATCACTGCCTGGTTCGGCGTTTCGACCGCGGCAGCCGCCTCTTCGCCCAGCGTCTTGCCGGTTACGGTCATGTGTCATGCAGCTGGCCGCGCTCAACAGCCGCTTCGCCAGCACCCGGAGCCGCCCGCCTCCTGATAGTCCTTCGCGACGTATTTGCCGCCCGGGTCAGGTCGCAGATCAACGGCGTCTTCTCGCTGATGCGATCGAAGTCGTCCATGGTCAGCGTCAGGCCCAATCTCACGCGCGATCGCGATCAGGTGCAGCACCGCGTTGGTCGAGCCGCCCGAGCGCAACCGCCGCGATCGCGTTCTCGAGCGCCTCCCGGGTCATGATCCTCGACGGCGTCAGTCTTCCCGACCAGATCCATGATCATTCGTCCGGCCTGCGGCTGGCATCCGCTTTGTCCGCCGCCATCGCCGGAACACCGGTGAGTCCTATCGGCGAGATGCCGAGAAACTCGCCCGCCATCGCCATCGTGTTCGCCGTGAACTGGCCGCCGCAGGCTCCCGGTCCCGGACACGCCGCAGCTTCCAGCGCTTCCAGCTGTCGTCCGTGATCTTGCCGCGGCATGCGAGCCGATGGCTTCAAAGACTTCAGAATCGTGATGTCTTTGTGGCGCCGTCCGGCTGTTCGAGCTTGCCCGGCGCAATGCTTCCGCCGTAGAGCATCAGCCCGGGATCTCAGCCGCGCCATGCGCCATGATGGTCCCCGGCATGTTTTTGTCACAGCCGGCGATGCAGACAATGCCATCGAAAAATTGCCGCGCGCCACCAGTTCGACCGAATCGGCAATCACTTCGCGCGAGATCAGCGAGGCCTTCATTCCCTGCGTCCCATCGTGATGCCATCGGAGATGGTGACGGTGTTGAACTCCATCGGCGTGCCGCCGGCCTCGCGAATGCCTGCTTCACCGCGGCGCCATTCGCGCAGATGAAGTTGCACGGCCCGATCTCTGTCCACGTATTCGCAATGCCGATGATCGGCTTG
>CAVVSP010000001.1:0-247544 GCA_963750845.1 uncultured Acidobacteriaceae bacterium | reverse complement strand
GGTTTGTAAGTCTTATAGGAATCAAGGAGTTACATGGATTAAAAGGGCATAGGCAAAGGAGCTTTAAATAACGTTCGGGAAGATTAAGGAGTTTGTGAATGTGCCCGCGTTTGTGCCCTTGTTGGACCTTTATCCGGTTTCCTCAGACCTCAGAATTTCTGCGGGCCGAAGTCGGGGAGAGGTCCCAGCGGGGTAATCCATCAACCCGTTAACCGCGCTCAGGCGGACTGGCATCCTCTGGGATCACAAGAATCTGGAAACACAATTACTCAAGTGGATTATTGGGGATCTGCTCCAATCCCTGCGGGCAGTAATCCTCGACATTGGCGTGGCTCCCACAGGAAGCCCATGCGCATTTGAATTTTGTACTGGTCAGTGTTTTCTTGGTGACGGCAACGATTTCCTCGTGTTTACGCAGTTGCCGCTTCTGTTCGTGCGTCAGTTCCTTTTCTATCTCAGAAAACTCGCGCATTGTTCTCGGCACTTTGGGCATAGTGGACATAAACCGAAACCCAGCCTCCTGCACCTCCCGCAAAGATGTTTATGAGTTTGTTTGAAGGGCTCTTCCTATTGATGAAGATGTATTCGATTTTGTCTGATATCGATTTCAGTGCCCGCTTAACGGCATCTGGACCGCAGATGACCTCGGGGACTGAATACGTTTGCCGAATGATTTCGCTATAGGGTATCTTGATGATTTTTCCGTGGAGGACCATTTGGCGTAGATCGCGTACTCGCTTAGAAATTGTTCCGCCTGCCTTTTGACATCAGTCACGGTTTTCATCGTAGCCGTTGGGTTGCAATAAAACTTGGGGTTTACTGTGCCCATCACAGAAGCCTGCGAGCACCGTAATTCGCCAGCCGGTTGTTCGCCGTCGTTGGCTACGCCATACTGTTCGAAACCAATCACATGGCGGTTTCGGAAGTATACATCGGACAATTTATTCAGTAGTTTGCTACCATCCGGCCCCTGCCCGGCTATGCAGGAATAGAAGATGATTCGCGCATTTGCCCACAGGTAATCGCAAAGGGCGGCGAAATCCTTACCGAACTGGTCCACTGTTGACGCGGTCAGATCAACCTGCCCCCTTCCAGGCTCCGTCCGTTCCGGAGGTATTTGCACCTTTCCGGGTTTATCGCCATGCGCAACGATGCCCAACTTGCGAATTTGCCCTTTGGGGAATTAGCCTTCCTGAACTCCTCTAAAGCTCTGGGAGAGTGTCGAAGACTGTTACTCGATCCATTCCCACCCGCTTGAAATTTGCGCCAAGGTCCTGGATTCGATAAGCCCACACGTTGATCATTGGCGGATCTCCGTGCGCGAAATTTTGCCGCAGATTTCAAAGAGAGTCAATAGGATTTAATCAAAGGAGACTTTAGGTCCTCCAGAGAATCGCTGTCAGGTTCTCGTTGGTCTTCTCAATTTCGCGTACTGATCCGGCGTGAGTCTCAGGTAGAGACCTCCCCGTCCCTGCTCAATAGCAAGCAAGCTCCAGCATCTGGCTCGCCTCTGATGTCCTCCGTGCTTCCCCACGTTTGCCAGCTCCCCGGATCTTGTCAGGATCGGCAAAGGTCAGCTTCCTGGGCAGTGGCGTTTTCAGGTCCGCCTCCAAGAACTGAACCTGCCAGCCGCCTCGCTTAAGAAGTAGATGTAGACCCGATGGCTGGGTCTGTCGAAACGGGACATGAGTGAGTATAGGGCAAAAAACTAGAATATTTTTCCCAGCACAAAGTCATTAAATATTCTTAACCTTTCCCTCACGAAGACTTCAGCTTGGTTGAATACTCTTTTCCAGAGGCGACAGCTGCAATTCATGATTCATGTATAGCGCAGTTGGAGGCCTTTCAGATGGAGGAAATTAGGATCAGGCTCTGGCGGGATGAACAGTGCCAGTCCTGGCACGTGGAAATTAATGGCCACAGGTACAGGCATGTGACTAGTCAAAGTATGGAAGCCCTGGTTGAAGCGGCTGTCATCACCGCTGAGAACGTTATCGAGCAGGCGGCGTTGAGGGGCCTTCGCCCAAACTAGCTTCGCGACGCACAGGTAAGTGGGGAACAATCTCCGCAGGTTTCCATGGGCCACAAATTGGACGAACGGGGCATCTCTACAGTCTCCCTGGAGGCTCTTTAATGGTGATTGCGCCATCAGCGCTCACGGTGGGTCGGGCAGCGATGTACGTTCGCATGTCCACTGAACACCAGCAATACTCGACTGAAAATCAGGCTGACGCGATTCAGAAATACGCCAGTCGGCGGAACCTCGTCGTTGTGAAAACGTTCGTTGATCATGGCAGGAGTGGCTTGACGCTGTCTGGCCGGTCGGGCCTGCGTGAACTATTGGAAGAGGTTCAATCCGGGACTGCCGACTATGAGGCCATTTTGGTCTATGACGTTAGTCGATGGGGCCGATTCCAGGATTCAGATGAAAGCGCCTATTACGAATACCGATGCAAACGCGCACACGTACAGGTTCATTACTGCGCCGAACCATTCGAGAATGATGGCAGCCCACTATCAGCGTTGCTAAAGACCATTAAGAGGTCTATGGCTGCTGAGTACAGCCGGGAACTGGGTGTAAAGGTCTTTGCTGGTCAGTCGCGTCTGACCGAGCTAGGCTTTCGGCAGGGAGGCTTACCGGGATACGGTCTCAGGCGGCAGCTAGTCGGTCTTGATGGCGTGGTCAAGCAGGTTCTTGAAAGAGGCGAGAGAAAGAGCATTCAGAACGACCGCGTGATTTTGATTCCAGGACCGGAAGAAGAGGTAAAGGTCGTACAGATGATCTTCGACCTTTATACCGATGGCGGCATGGGTGCCAGGCGCATTGCCCGGCTCCTGAACGAGCAAGGCGTTCCGTGGGTCGGGCGCAAGAAATGGACTCAGGATGTTGTCCATACCCTCCTGAAAAGTCCTAAGTATGTTGGTACCGCTGTCTACAATCGAACCTCTTTCAAATTGAGCAAGAGATTTGTGCGCAATCCTCAAAGTATGTGGGTGCGGCGCGATGATGCTTTCAAGTCGATTATCCCAGTAGGGCAATTCGAGCGCGCACAGCTTCTGATGGAGCAAAGGTCCGAATGCCTAAAAGATGAGGACATGCTGGAACAGCTTCGCCAACTTTGGAAGCGCGTCGGTCGGCTTACCGCTGACTTGGTCCAAGCGGAAAAGGGGATTCCCAGTGTGCAGGCATTCCTCAATCATTTCGGAAGCTTCAATAATGCCTACTCCTTGATCGGCTACCGACCAGACCTTAAAACCAAGTACGACGCATCAATCGCCAGACACAAGTTGACGCGTGAGAGCATTTTTGAGGCGACAAGGGCCAAGCTACGGTCCTCCGGTGCCAGCGTTGAACCGTTCGGCCCTGCGGGCCTTCTTCTCATCAATGGTCAAGTCACAGTTCGCCTGCGGCTGTGCTATTGCAGACACACTTCGACGGGCGGTTACCGTTGGACCCTTCGTCCTGAACCAACGCGATGTGACGTGACTGTAGCAATTCGCCTGACGCCAGGTAACCGAGAGATCCTCGACTACTTCCTAATACCGAACGTCCGCCGACCGACCACGACTTTTCAGCTCTTGGCGGACAACCCTTGCGATGTGGATGTCCATCGCTTCGACACGCTCGATTCATTTGCAAACCTACTACGGCGATGTTCGCTGACGGAGAACTCATGACCGGACTTGGAATACCCTGCATCCCAATTTCAGAAGTACGTATCGCAAATCCCCGACCACGTAATCCATACGTCTTCGATCAAATCGTTTCAAGCATAGCGGCGGTAGGACTTAAAACGCCGATAACAGTGTCGAAGAGAGAGATGGCTGCTGACGGGACTCAATACGATCTTGTGTGCGGACAGGGTCGTCTGGAGGCTTTTCTCGCTTTGGCAGAGAGAGTCATACCCGCGATCATCATCGAAGCTTCACGCGAAGACCAATACCTGATGAGCTTGATCGAGAACGTTGCTCGTCGGCCTCCATCGCGGAACGGACTGCTCAAAGAGACAAAGAGCCTGCGGGAACGTGGTTATGGCATCGAAGAAATCGCGTCAAAGCTTGGTTTTGGCAGGAGTTACATCGGAACCATCGTAATGCTCCTCGATCATGGCGAGTCTGAACTAATTCATCTCGTCGAGAACGGCAAGATGCCATTGACGGTTGCCACAGAAATTGCAAACGGCAACTCTCTGGATATTCAGCGGGCTCTGACAGAGTCTTATGAATCAGGCGACCTTCGGGGATCTAAGCTTCGAGCTGCCCGCAAGATGGTCAGGAGGCGACTGATCGGAAACCCCAAAGCGGGGAGTCACAGGGCGATGGTCACGAGGAAGGCGCTGGCAAAGGAGTTTCAGGAACAGACACATGCCCAGCGCTCTCTCGTAAAGAGAGCGGCTGTGGTTCGAGAACGGCTAGAGCTTGCCTCGGCTGCCTGTCGGGAGATCTTTAGTGATCCCAATTTCATAACGCTCCTGCGTGCGGAAGGCCTGACACTGATGTCCGAAAAGCTTGTAGAGATGACGAGGACACAAGACCATGCAACCATCGGTTAAGATAAGTTTCCGCCAAGAACTGCTAAACCTTCCATTGGAAGACCTCGTGGCGCTCAAAGAGACAGAACCGAATGCGTTCAAAGGAAGGAAATACAAGCAGCTAGAAGCATCGCTGCACCATGTCGGTCTCATTGAGCCGCTGGCGGTGTTCCCACAAGCTACCGACCGATTCCTGGTTATCAATGGGAACTTGAGGCTGCATATACTAAAGAAGCTAGGAGTTCCGAACGCACGCTGCACCGTCGCACTGGATGACGAGTCCTATACCTACAACAGGCGCGTCAACGCCCTGTCGCCGATCACCGAGCACTTCATGATTCTCAAAGCCATTGCGAACGGAGTGACTGAGGAACGGATAGCCGTTGGACTCTGTGTCGATGTGAAGACAATAAAGCAGCGGAGAAGTCTGCTCGACGGCATTTGTCCAGAAGCCGTCGATCTTCTAAAGGACAAACGAGTAAGCTCTCGGATTTTTCACTTTCTCCGCAAGATGAAGCCTCTACGACAAATCGACGCAGCGGAGCTGATGTTGTCGGGGAAGAATTATTCACTCGCTTTTGTTGCTTCTATTCTTGCAGTCACGCGGCCAGAGCAACTACTCAAACCAGGAAAAGAGACTGGACAGCCGGACGCTGATCCCATCCTGGAAGAGACAACGGAGAATCTAGTCACGGACCTCTCGGCGGCTAGAAAGACCTATGGCTCTGATGTACTGAGCCTCAGCGTAGTCTGTCGGTGTATCGAAGCCTTGACGGAGAACGCCAAGCTTTCCAAGTACCTCAAGCTGAATCATTCCGATGTATTCACCGAGTTGCAGCATCTTGTGACCGAAGTCAACGCGGAGAGAGTACCCACACAATAATGCCGTGACTGATCAGTCCCTTGTTTGCTGGTTGAGCTTCTCTAGAAGGTTTTCTATAGTCCTGTTCAGTCGAGCATCCGTCGCTCGCAGGTGGTGAACCTTGGCAATTGATTGCATCACCGTTGTATGGTGCCTTCCGCCAAATTCCTGTCCGATCTCATGCAAGGATGCGTCCGTCATCTGCTTAGCCAGGTAGATGGCTATCTGACGCGGGAGAGCAATGTCACGGGACCTGTTCTCTGTTTTGAGTCCTTCAGCGGATAGGCTAAACATCTGGGCGACGACGTCCTGAATCTGTCGGATTGTGCGCTCACGTAAAGGCCGGTCGTCCATACGAGGGATGATACACGGTGGAGTCAACTGTCTTCGCTATTGCGTAGTCCAGCAGTTGCCGGTCCTCGGAGGTCTGCCAAGCCTCTCCGCGGCGTGCCAGCTCCCTGATCTTGCCCTCATCTTTGAAGGTCAGCTTCTTCGGCAGAGGGGTTTGCAGTCCAGGCTCCAAGAACGCGACGTGCCAGACGTCGCGCCGAACGAACTGCATAAAGATTCTGTGGTTCGCTTTTGTGTAGCGGCTCATGCCCAACAGTATAAGGCGAAGAAAAGGAGAATATGTCCACAGGCGCGAAATGCTGCATTAGACTAGGCTCCCATGCCCAAAGCTGTCGGCTTCATCGAAACTATGGACTGCCTTCCGGTCTCCAAGCTTCCAGAGGGGCCTAAATGGACCTACGAAATCAAACTGGATGGATACCGGCTTGAGGTCGTGCGGAGTCCTGGTAGAACGACTCTCTATTCTCGCCGGCGGAATGTGTTCAACCAGAAGTTCCCCTACATCGCTGTGGCATTGAAGGACCTCCCGGACTATTGAGAAGCGAATCTCTCGGTTTCTTACGGCGATCGCGCGGGCACCCTTGACAGTTCCAAGGGAACCTCCCCCCCAAAATCAAACACAATCTTTGATTGATGAGGCGCCTTCATGCCCAGAAATGCCGTCGAGATTGTCGCCGGCATCCTTGTGGTCATTCACTGTAAATGCGACTTGTCCGCCGATTCTTTCTTGCCCTAGATACACTTCAGAAATCGTTCGCTTTCGCGATGAGGTCAACGCTGCATCACCAGGACGGGGAACTCAATTGACGGTGGATAGATGCTTGTTTATTTATTCTGCGTCGCTAAGTTGTTACCCGCAGGTGATTTGGATGGAATATCTGTAGTGGCCAGGGTTTCCGAAGCCAACTAAAGGTGCTAGAGTTTCAGCTCACAAGCCGGTATTTCACATGCACGGTAGCGAGCGTTCTGCGCAAACTGTCCGCTTCGGAATCTTCGAGGTGGACTTACAGACCGGAGAACCGTACAAGCATGGGATTATCCCTCTGCAGGGCCAGCCGTTTCAAGTCTGCTCCCTCCTGCTGGAACACGCCGGCGAGTTAGTCACGTGTGAAGAGCTGCGCCAGAGAGTCTGGCCCGAAGATACCTTTGTTGATTTTGAGCAAGCGCTGAATACCGCCATCGTCAAAATCCGGCTCGCGATGGGGGACGACCCCGACAATCCCAGGTTTGTGCAGACCCTTCCTCGCCGCGGCTATTGCTTCATTGGCCCAGTCGCCAAGCCTCATTTACAGGCAGTCACGCCGGTTACTCCCAAAGGGGTGGTTTGAGAAATCGCCCGCGGGCAGAAAGTGGGCATGAGGCAACGAATGTTTGCCGGTCTTACAGTGCCGATGCTTCCTTCGATCAGACAGGCCCTTGCTTTTGGTCTCGTTAGCCTGTGCCTCGCGGCCGCTAGGCCGGCTTGCGGCCAGGAAGTGACGGCGACCATCACGGGCACCGTCGTCG
Source organism: uncultured Acidobacteriaceae bacterium (assembly GCA_963750845.1). Classification (GTDB taxonomy): domain Bacteria; phylum Acidobacteriota; class Terriglobia; order Terriglobales; family Acidobacteriaceae; genus KBS-83. The sequence continues at coordinate 240,293 of CAVVSP010000001.1, read as the reverse complement.
ATCCGACGCGCGCAGTCATCGTCGGCGCCGCCCTGGTCGCAAAAGATATTGAACGGGGCACCGTCTACACTGTGCGGACGAATGATCTCGGCGTTTTTAACCTGACGCGCGTGCCGGTCGGCACTTATGAGCTAAAAGTGGAAACTCCGGGCTTCCAAAGCGTCTTTTATCCCTCTCTTACCCTGCTGCTGAACCAGACCGCACGCGTGGATTTTCAACTGAACCTGGGATCGGCGACCGAAACGATTAACGTCTCCTCGTCCCCACCACTGTTACATACAGACACATCCCAATTGAGCACTGTTATCGATGCCCGCACCAATGTTGATCTGCCGCTGCTCTCGCGCAACTATATTCAGTTGACGTTGCTGGCGCCCGGCACAGTGAACCCTAATCCTCAAAGCCTGAGCAACGGAGACGGTCCGGCGACTGCGGGCAGGCCATATGTCAATGGCAATCGCGAGCAGGCGAACGACTTTTTACTCGACGGGATGGACAACAACCAGGTCTCGGACAACTTAGTCGGGTTTACGCCGAGCGTAGACGCGATCCAGGAATTCAGTGTCATCACCCAGAATCCGTCGGCCGAGTTCGGCAGCTTCCAGGGCGGCATTATCAGTGCCTCCATCAAGTCTGGAACCAACGGCTACCACGGCAACGCCTTCGAATTCTTCCGCAACGATGTCCTGAACGCCAACAACTGGGCCTACAATTTTCAGGGCCTACCGAAGCCAGCACTCCGCTGGAACATGTTTGGAGCCACGTTTGGCGGACCCATCCTGAAGAACAAGTTGTTCTTTTTCGTCGACTATCAGGGACAGCGGTTCGACCACCCCACATCCAGCAAGCCCCAGTCGCTTCTCACTTCAGCCGAACGGCAGGGTGATTTCTCGCAGTTGCTGGCTGACCAGGGCTTGCAGTTGTATAACCCCTTCCACCTCGACGCCGGCGGCAACCGGACACCATTTCCCAATAACCAAATCCCAACCACCATGATGGACCCGGTGGCTGGAAACCTTTTTTCCTCCGGCCTCTACCCTTTGCCCACTAACGGGAGCCTGGTGAACAACTTCATCAACACCACGCGAAGCCACAACAATGTCGACCAGGGAGACGCGCGGATCGACTTGAAAGCTACGCAAAAAGATAGCCTGTCCGCGCGGATTTCGGAAGCTTTTCAGGATAACCCCGAGACTAATTCGTTCGCTCTCCTTTTCGATACATTTCAACCAAGCACGGATGCAAAACGGCGTGCTCAACTGGACCCATAACTTCAGTCCAAACATATTGAGCGAAGCAGGAGTGGGCGCGAACTACGTTCGCGTCACCAATGGTGGACTCGACCACGGGCTCGGGAACCTGGGCGAGAACCTCGGCATCGCAAATGCGAACGACCATGGCCCGGGGCTTCTGGCAATCGACATCTTCGGGGGCGGCCGTTGATTCCTTCGGCAGTCGCAGCATCGGCACCGCCGAACTCTTTGCCGACACGGTGTTTCAAGGCAAGGACGCTTTCGTCATCACCCACCGCCGTCACATGTTCCACATCGGATTCCAGTATTGGAGGCAGTTCGTCAACACTTATGAAGCGGGATCAAACGGCCGGACCGGGTTCATGAATTTCAGCGGACGCTTCACCGCGGGCACGTGCCTCTTGGGCGCTGGCGAAGCTGATTTTTTTCTTGGACTGCCGGATTCCTTTGGCCGGGGTATCACCAGCGGTGGAACCTGGGGACAGCGCGCCAACGTGTTCGGCGTCTATTTCCAGGACGACTGGCGGGTGACCGCCAATCTCACCTTGAATCTGGGATTGCGCTATGAAAATCACACTCCCTGGGTGGAAGTGCAGAACCACCAGGTGAACTTTGCGCCCATCAGCGGGCAAATTCAGTTTGCCGGTCAACCCTGCATCTACAGCAATTGCCGTGCTCTCTACAATGCGCACAACGCCGGCCTGGACTTTCAGCCGCGCATCGGCCTGGCGTGGAGTCCATCGTTTCTCGATCGAAAAACCGTGCTGCGGGCAGCTTACGGGATCTCCTCCTATCTCGAGGGTACTGGCAATAATCTCAGGCTCCCCATGAACCCTCCGTTTACCTCCCCCGAATTTCAGACCGACTATCTCACTGGTAATCTTCCCGCAACCACCACCGGGCAAGGGCTGCTGCCCCCGACCACCGACCCGTTTCAAAACGCCGTGATTCGCTTGTGGGATCCCAACATCCAGCCGGCGATTTCGCAACAGTGGAATCTCGCGGTGGAGCATCAATTCACCGATGCGACCACCCTTCAGGTCGCCTATGTCGGTCAACATGGTACCCACTTGATGGTTGCGATGCCTTACCTTCAGGCGCAACTGCACCCGAACGGCACCATCACTCCCAGCCCGTTCCTCTCCGGAAACCCGACGCTTCAATCGGAACTATCACAGATTTCCGGAACCGCAAGCATCGGCAACATGCGCTACGACGCGCTCCAGGCAACGCTGCAAAAGCGCTTCAGCGATGGCTTTCAGGGGCAAATCGCCTATACCTACTCGAAGTGCATGACGGACTCCATCGGCTACTTCGGTTCCGTGGGCCAGGCGGCGACGGCTTGGGCGTACTGGCAGAACCTTTATGATAAGAGGGCCGAGTGGGGCCCCTGCTACTACGACGTTACGCACATCCTCGCAAGTTCTGCAATTTATGAACTTCCCATCGGCCGCACACGGAGATGGGGGAAGAATCTGCATCCGGTCGTCCATGCGGCGATTGCGGACTGGCGAGTTGGCGCGATCGTGCAGCTTCACGGCGGATTTCCTCTCACTATTCTTGCCAACGACGCTTCGGGCACCAATTCACGAGGATCGCGCGCCAATTGTCTTGCTCCTCCTCACGTCTTCGGGCGAAAACCCGCTGTCGATCCATCAAATGGTCGATTCATGGGCTTTCAGTGGTTTGATCCTGCCTCTTACGGGCCGGCAGTGCCCGGCACCTTTGGAACTTGTGGCGTGGGGACGGTACGAGGCCCTGGTCTTTCCACGGCTGATCTCAGCATCCAAAAGGAATTCCCTTTGAGCGAACTCAAGAGGTTGGAGTTCCGGGTTGAATTTTTCAACGCTACGAACACGCCCATTTTGAATTCGCCCAACAACTTCCTTGCCTCCGATCTCGGTTTGATCGACAGATCGCAAGGAGAGCGCAACATCCAATTCGCGCTGAAATTTCATTATTGACTGTGGACCCAACATCAAGGCTGATCTTTCTCGTCGGCGGTTCTGGCTCAGTTGACTGCCGAATTGCCAACGATCCGTAACCTACTCCCAGGTCATCGTCTTCCTCGAAAAATCGAAATGCACGCGGTGAGCCTGGAGCACGTCGATGCCTAAAATTCCGTCGATTCCCGGGAGTGTTCCTGCGGCGGGCGACGGCAAGAATGCGATGTGTATCTCGCGGTTCCTGTTGCCGAATCTGACATCGGGCAAAGTGGCTTGTTTTACTTGCACGCGTCCGCCCATGGTCGCGTTTTTGAGGCTGCCCGCGGTGCGTAATCCTGGCACGCTCTTGCGCAGGCGATCCTCGTACAGAAGCATGCCTTGCAGGCCGGTATCGACAATCAGGTGAACTGGACGATCCTGAACCTGAAACTCGACAATCAAGCATTTTGCCATGGGATCGCCACCCGCCAAGTAAGTTCTTGGCTCGGTGAGATCGAAGATCAAATTCCGGGCGTCGAAATCGATGGTGAGGTTGCTGAGGTTGAGAAGGTCCGTGCCGATGATGGCGTCTGCCTTGCCGGCAAACTCTGAATAGCGGGCCAGATCGCCTACAAGCACAGCTACGTTGGCTGCTCGAATGGGACCGAACTGAACTTCAGGTATGGTGGCGGTTTCCCACTGAAGATTTCTGTCAAAGTTGAAACTCTGGGCCGGGTGCGCATCCAGCTTCAGTTTTTGGGCAATTCTTTGGTCAACCATGCTGATAGTCGCGCCGGTGTCCAGGATGAACTTCAGATGGGTGTGGTCTCCGATGCGGCCTTCGACCTGGATGAGGTACCCGGAGGAGAGCCGGAAAGGCAATTCGCTGCCGGTCGCGTTTTCGGAAGGCCTTGGTTGGTCGTCTGCGTGCGAAGGAGGAGGAAAGAAAAGGCTCAGACAGGCAAGAGAAAGTACCCAACGATTCATGGAGTTCGCCTCGGCCGCGGTAGCGGTGAGGTCGAGCTTCCGGCTCACAACAAGGAGCCTCAATGCGCCACGAATCTCTTCGTCCTATCAACTTTGTCTGCGCATAACGCCCGGATGGCGCTAGACTTAGCGTCACCATCTTCTGGAGATCTCTCGGGACTTCGACCCTATCTCACACGTATTCGGTGTCGCCCATGGAAAACTCGATACAACGGCCGATCGCTCGTTTTGAAGATTTCGAAGTCAATCTGGAAACGGGTGAAGTATGGAAGGCGGGCAGACCTCTGAAGGTCCAGGACCAGCCGTTCAAGGTTTTGGCAGCGTTACTGGAACGGCCTGGACAGATCATTACGCGCGAAGAGCTGCGTCAGCTCATCTGGCCGGACAAGGGCTTCGGGGATTTTGACCATGCCATCAATCTGGCCTTGACGAAGCTACGGGCCACCCTGGGCGATTCAGCGGATGTGCCGCATCTGATCGAAACTCTCCCCCGCCGTGGCTACCGGTTCATCGCAACGCTAAAAGAGCAGAGTGATCCGCCGAATGTTGTGGCAATTTTGCCACCAGGGCCAACAGTCGTTCCCCCTGTCGCTGCCAGCGGGAAGGTCCTTCGATCGCCGCGATGGCGTCTCGCCTACCTCGGCATGGGATTGCTCCTCCTCGTGGTGACTGGCGGCTACCTGCTGCGGCATCGATCACAAGTGGAGCCCGATAAGCTCACCGTCGTTCCATTCACAACATTTCCCGGATTTGAGATTGCGCCCAGCTTTTCGCCGGACGGAAACGAGGTCGTTTTTTCCTGGGCTGGTTATGAGAAGGAGTTCCAATTCGATCTTTACATCAAACAGGTCGGGCAGGAGCATGTGGTGCAGCTTACTCACCATCCGGCCATATTTCTCGGATCTGCCTGGTCGCCAGACGGCCGACTGATCGCATTCATGCGCCTGGCCCACCCCGAAGGCGCGGGCATCTACGTGATTTCCCCGCTGGGGGGTGCGGAGCGCAAGGTGGCCAGCACTACCCCGTATAGAATATTGGAGGCACTAGGAGTGAGTTGGTCGGCGGACGGAAAGTGGCTGGCATTCTCCAAAGTGAATTCTCTGGCAAAAAAAGCGGGCTCATCCGCGGACCATTTCAGCATTCACCTGGTAAATGTAGAGACCACCGAAGAGCGTGTCGTGCCGGATCCTTCCGGTGATTGCGCGAATACATGGCAACCCGCTTTCTCGCCCGATGGCAAATACATCGCGTCGGTATGTGTATTCACCGACGGCGTCGCCACGATCTATGTGCAAACTCCTGATGGAAAGCAAGCGCGTGAATTGAAGGATGTCCCGATCCTCAGAAGGCTTTGCGGGTATTGCCTGGGCAGAAGACAGTCAGTCCCTTGTTTACTGTTCTGACCAGCATCTCTGGCGTGTTCCGCTCGCAGGGGGAAGCCGGAGAAGCTTCTCTTCGCCCAGGATGTGGAATCCTTGGCGGTCGCACCTCGCGGGAACAGACTCGTTTTCGGACAAGTTCGCCATCCCACAGCGTCATCTGGCAGGTCGGATTGGCTAGCCAGATAAAAGCTGCGGCTCCGGCCACCAAGCTTATCTCTTCCACCCGAGGTGACTCAGGTGCGCATGTTTCGCCTGATGACAAACACGTTGCATTCCAATCCTGGCGGTCCGGGAACCCGGAGGTGTGGGTTTGCGATCGCGATGCTTCGAACCCCGTTCAGTTAACTTCGTTTGGAGGACCTTCGACCGGGGAACCACGCTGGTCACCGGACAGCCGCACGATCGTATTTGATTTGCGCACTTCTACCGGTAAAGCTGAACTCTACGTCGTGAGTCTGGACGGGGGACCTCCCAAACGATTCCTCACTGGGACGATAGACGCCGCTTCGCCTTTCTGGTCGGCCGATGGCCACTGGATTTACTTCAATACGGAACGGCCTTACGCAATCTGGAAGGCGCCCGTGGAAGGCGGAGCCGCAATTCGTTTGACCGCGGAGGGAAAGGGCCGAAGCGCACCGCAGGAAGCAATGGACGGAAAGCGCGTGTATTTCTACAGCGATGAACATGTGTGGTCGGTGTCAGCGAACGGCGGCGACGAACGTCCGGTCGCGGGCGTACCCGCCTACGTCAGATGGGTGCCCGCGCGGAACGGCGCCTATTTCATCGACGGCACTCCACGCCACTTCTCACTCAATTACTTCGAGATGGCCACTCAACATGCTCACAAAATTGCGGATTTCCCCTATCTGTTTGTCTTATGGGGACCCAGCCTGTCGCCGGACGGCCATGCTTTTCTCTTCACTGGAGTCGAGCACGCCGAAGCGGACATCATGCTCGTGGAGGGGTTCCATTAGGTCGAACAGGCTGGCACGACTGACGATATCGAAGGCTCAACCGGAGGCAACCCCATTCACTACATCGACTGTTGCCATCACAACGCGGCTCATCGAGAAGGCGAACTCTCTTTTCTGAGTTCCGATTACCTCCGTCATAACCGAGGGATTACCACTCTCGGTATACTTTCCAAAATCCAACGCGAACTGCTCTAGCCCTTGCGGATGTTTCTCACGCCACAATGCAAGCAGGAGCGGGTTCATTTCAGAAAGCATCATTTGAGTGCGCTCCACCTTGGCATGGCATTTCGGGCAGAGGGAGATCATGAGAGAAAGCAGAGACACGCCCGGCTGACGGTGATGCACTGTAATTGAGCGCTTGCGCCGGCCCGGAGCGCCACAGCCCTGACAGGTATAGCCGTCTCGCTTCAACACTTCCTCTCGCAAGCCGCCGAAATATGCCAGGTCTCGGCGCTTGAGGGTGTAACACGTGGGGCAGAGACCATGCGCGAGGATATTGCTCCGACCACAGGCACAATAGAGAACTCGCTGACTTCCCTTCTTCACTAGTTCCCTTCCTAGTAGTCATTGAAAGGCAAGCTGCAGCCGTCTTTGGCTGCGCAGCTCGCCGCAATCTATGCGAGGTTGTTCCCGAGCGATTCGTATTGCTGGTACTGATGAAATGCCGTCCCGAAGACCGCGACCAGGCCCACCGCGACGATCCAGATTCGCATGCTTTTTTAGAGGAGATTTGTTCCTGCCTGTCATTGCGCCTCTGCCTTGGTGATGTGCTTCCAGTCAGGCTCATACAGCCTGCGACTACAAGTCCTGTAAGAAAGATACAACATCGAAAGCTCTCAACCCCACCCCTAGAAGCCGGAATCGAACGGAATGCAATTTCTGCGTTTCACGCTGATGTAAGGAAACCAAGCCTGCTGAGGAAACTCCGTTCCTGGCGCGCGACAAGAGGCACCCCAATCTTCCGCGCTTCGCAACCACCCTGCGAGGGATTCGCCCAGATGACACAGGCCGAATGGGACAGGAAGCACAGCTCAGAGGTTGTTCTCTTTTTTCCTCTCCTCAAGACGTCCTTCAATTCCCAACAAGTTTAACTTTCCACTATTCTGCAAATCGTCCAACTCTTGGACGCTCAGAGCACCAAGCATCCCGTCCCGCCCAGTGATCCAATAAATTGGGTTGCCGCGATCATCCATAGACTCCCCCACGTTAAATTCTTGCCTCTCAAGAATCCCAATCAGCTCCCGTGTTTCATACATAACTCTTCGCGGTACTGATATAGAACTTTCCTGAAGAAAACCACAGTCTCTTCACTGCGGGTTTGAGGATTACGCCTGAGGCTTGTGGAGAAGCATACTCAAGATGTTCTTCGGTGCTCTGTTTTGGCAGTGGATCAAGGCTCATACAAGGTTGATCAGAGGCATCGCGCAGCAGACATATTTGCCTTTGGACGTCGCCGAGACGGCCCACCGTCCGCAGGCCGACTACTCATGTACGAACAAGCGAACTTGGAGGACTTCTATGAACAAAAATATGATTGACGAGTTGGTCTGTGCTTCTCCGAACCGCCGCAGTTTCTTGAAGACGCTGGGGGTCGCTACCGCCGCTGCAGGTACGCTGGCTCTTACTGGAGCAACTCCCGCAATGGCCCAAAACGCGACGGAGTTAGACATCTTGAACTTCGCGCTCAACCTGGAATATCTAGAGGCTGAGTTCTATACGTACGCTGTCACTGGCAAGTCGATCACAAGCTTCGGTCTTGGAATCGACGGCCGTGCCAGTGGATCAAACCCAGCAGCAGGCGGCACTACCGTGGGCGGTAGCCAGGTCACCTTTTCTGACAACGAGATCTTCAGCCGCGACATTGCAGCAGAGATCGGGACTGATGAACGCGCCCACGTAGCGCTGCTCCGCAGCGCTCTGGGAACCTCTGCCGTTGCCAAGCCGAACATCAACCTGAATGCTCTTGGTTTCGGCTTCAACAGCCAAAACGATTTTCTTCGAGCAGCGCGCATTTTAGAGGACATTGGCGTTACGGCGTACTCGGGTGCAGCCGGCTTGCTTAAGACCCCTGGCATCGTTACAACGGCCGCGCGCCTCCTAGCCGCTGAGGCGGAGCACGTTGGGAGTATTCGAACGCAGGTTGCGAGATTGAAGATACCGACGGCAGCTGTAGACGGAGCCGACCTAATTCCTCCCCCTAGTGGAAAGGGTCAATATCTCTCAATCAATCTCAGCAACGGGCTGCCTGCCACGAGAACGGCTGGACAGGTGTTGTTTCTCGCATTTGGCATGAAAGCGGGTGTCACGGAAGGTGGGTTCTTCCCGACCGGCCTCAACGGCGCGATTACTTCGAGCACAGAGCCGGCAACGGAATCAAACCTTGCTACATAGTATCGAAAAAGAATCAACGCTCGAACCATGTTCGCTGAAGTGACCTTTCGAAGTGAGCGCGAGCGCAGACACAATTGCTTCCGATGCATTGCTCGGGCTGCGCTTTAGGCGCGTTCTCGGAGCGGGAGGCGCTATGATCACGTATCCGAAGGTTGGAGTTGTACAGGTTCAATCAGAAGCGCTCATGAAAAACGCGCCTCAGCTGCCCGAGCCGCGGTGGCCAGCAATGATCGCGCTTCTCTCGGTGGGCGGGCTGCGCTTAGCCTTGCCGAGATGCCTTTCTGCAGGTCCTAGTTGGGCGCTGCTTGTGGTTGTATGCGTGCTGATGATTCCCATAATCTGGGCGCACTACAGCGGACGTGACACACTCAATAAGGTTCTGGGTTATGTCGTGACCTCTGTCGTCACAGCTGACATGATCTGGTCCCTTTCGTTACTCGTCGCGGCTATCCCAGCACGCAAAGAACTGCCTCAGGACATGTTGCGGTCCGCGGCAGCCTTATGGGTTACCAATATCCTTGTTTTTGCTTCCTGGTATTGGCGGCTTGATGCGGGTGGACCTCGCGAGCGGGAGCTTCGCGGTGTTCACACAGACGGCGCGTTCCTCTTTCCACAAATGACTCTTGATCAACAAGCGAAACGCGAGATGGGTGAAGATCGCTGGAGCCCAGGATTTGTCGATTACCTATTCTTGGCATTCAACACCAGCACCGCATTGTCGCCGACCGATTCACCGGTTCTATCGCGCTGGGCCAAAGCATTGATGATGGTGCAGGCCCTCATCTCATTTACGACTGTGGCCTTACTCGCGGCTAGAGCAGTCAATATTCTCTAGCAACACAGGCAAGACATTCGGATCGGTACGGCATCCATTGGCCCTGATTAGGTGATATGGGATGCCATAGGTGCATTCGCTGGCGTTCGTACCCCGCCGTATGCTGTGCGGGCGGAAGAGCCCGCGCGTTCCATATGCAATATGGCCGCGCGCTTCTTCGACCAATCGTTTGACGGTTTCGGTCAATTCAGCCGACTGATGGTTGCGTGGACAAGCATCGTGACGGGTTGGACGATTTCCCTCAAATTCGCCAAGGGCCGGTATCCTTTGATCCGTTGCTGACAGCAGAGGAGGTCGCTCTTCGGCTCAGAGTCAGCAAAGACTGGGTCGAGCGATTCGCCCCAAAGACTCCGGCTGCCGGTGATTCGCATGGGCGACGCGCGCCTCGATACCGGTGAGTCGTATCGAAGAGCTCATCGGAGACCTGGAAGATTGTCAGCCGGCGCCCATAAGGATGACGGCGCTGTAGGCAATCTGCTGGGCACCATTGTATTGGGGGCCGGAGACATGCTGCTTGCGCAAACCCAAGTCGTGCAGCGCCACCCGCCAGGCGTCACGAAGGGAGATTCTGTCCGCAACCAGAGGCGGACGACAAAGCGCTCGAATTCATTTCAGGGAATCCCTCGACTGGCAATACACAAGAGAGTAGATCGTTGGGCACCATCGGCAGTACCACCTCCTCTCAAGTCCCATACCGCTCCGTCCGAATGTCTTCCGCAGGGATCCTGCAGGCAACGACACCGTCTGCCGCCACATTCACAAATGGGTTGTTTCCACAAATGAAAACGATCTTCGGCGGTGCTGGAAGGCGTTGCAGAACGTCGGTGACCATTGCATCGTCGATACGGCGTCCGAAGTCGCCCGTTCGCCTCGGGGGCTCTCTGGTGAGCGCGAGGACGAGTTTGAATCCACCCAGTCGGCGGTCGATCTCGAGCAACTCATCGCGGTAAAGTACATCATCCCAAGTTCGGGCTGAGAGCAGAAGGACCATCGGGATGGTCGGAGCTGCGCTTTGTTGATAACGGATCATCGACATCAAAGGGACGAGGCCAGAGCCGCCGCCGATCAGCAGCAACGGCCCTCCATCTTGAGGACTCCAAGTGAAGTGACCGCCGAGCGGCCCCCTCAATTCAACATCATCGCCCACCGCCACGACATCGTGAAAGAAGGGTGAGACCTCGCCGTCGGCCAGGCGCTCGATCGACAGTTCCAGAAGGCGGTTATCTGAGGGAGACGACCCGATCGAATAGCTCCGCATTGCTGTGTAGCCGTTCTCCGCAATGAGCCTCAAGTCTACATGTTGCCCAGCACGGAAATTGAACGGGGTTCGTGGTGCAAGCAAGAAACTCTTGATTCGGGGCGTGCTAGTCTCGATTGCAACGATAGTCGCACTTTGCCACTTTGCGTCCACGGAGACGTCATCAAGAAGTTCAGTCATTTGTATATCTCTGCTCCCGCCACGGATCGCCACGCATATGGTAGCCGTGCGTCTCCCAGAACCCGGCTTCATCACGCCGGGTGAACTGAAGCGCTTTAACCCATTTCGCGGACTTCCAGAAATAAAGGTGCGGGACGAGAAGCCTCGCGGGTCCTCCATGGTCGCGCTCGAGGGGACGGCCTTCATAGCGCAACGCAACCATTGCCTTACCACCCGCGAGATCCGCGACCGGAATGTTGGTCGAGTACCCATCGTACGAGTGAGCTAACAGGAAGGGGGTTCTGGCTTCTATGTGTGCGGCTGCGAAGATGTCATCGATGAGCACTCCTTCCCATGGTGTATCGAGTTTCGACCAGCTTGTAACGCAGTGGATGTCGCGCGTGACTTTGGTCTGAGGCAGGCGATTGAATTCAACCCAGGTCCAGCTGCACAGCGGTCGTGGGCCATCCTTTAGCTCGAAGGTCCAGTCATCGGTGGAGATGCTGGGAGTGGCGCTCGCAGAGAGCACTGGAAAGCCCTCAACGAGGTGCTGACCCGGCGGTATGCGCTTGGCTAGGTCGGGCGGTTGCTGTCTTCCAGTAAATCCGCGGGTAATCATATCTGTCGCTCCTCTCAGTTAACCAGCTTGGCTAGCCACTTGGGGATCCTGGTGGCCAGAATGAAACTTGCGGAGCTGTGAGGCCCCATACGAGCCATTGTCCCGAGATCGCATTTGCCTTGCATCGGCATCTTTCTCAGCATGATCGCTATATTTTTCTGCAGGTCAAAATCGATTCATCAGGCAAACAAGAGAAAATGCTCACTCGATTGGTTTCCCATTAAGAGATGCGTTCTGGAATAAATGAGTCTCAGTTGCAACACCTGAAAACTCGATGGGATGGCTGCCTTCACGCAGACGGTAGATCGATTGGTTTTCACCCTCTTTGCTCTCCACACCACCGTTGGTGCTGGACTGTAATTTGGAAAACATAATGTTTATTTCTCAGAACACCGACCTAGGGATCACCCGTTCCGAGCGTAATCTTTCGAACAAATTGAAAAAAGACGCGGTCGCCGGCTGAAAGGCACAGAAGCGATGCACACGGCTCTCCGTCATATCATTCACGGATTCGAGCTTTCGTCCCAGGTCGCCGTCCGTATGCCACCACGAGACAAGCTGGTTAACATCCGGTTCCGCGAGTTGATGTTTCGCGGCAAGCACCTCCCAGCGTTTGGCAGCGCCTGTCATCCTCGGCTCCAGCGCGCTGGCAATTCGATGTGATGCTCGGGAGCCGCAATGGGAATTTACGATTGCCCCGGAGCGCGGATTCAGTAAGAGCCCAATCTCGCATTGCAATGCCCTGACATGGAATTGAGCAAATGTGCTATTGAGGTGACCCGCAATTCGTCCATGGGAATACGATTGGGCCGAGATGCGGGATGAACGTGCAGCCAGCTAGTTCTCCGTATTTCGCGTCGCGTTTGCCCAGGCCCATCACACATCGAGCAAGCCTCTCCGTAATGCGAGCGCGACAGCGTGGGTACGATCGTTTGCCTGTAGTTTGTCAACTATGTTCCTAATATGAAAATTAACGGTCGTCTCAGAGATGGACAACTGATCGGCTATCTGCTTGTTCTTCTGTCCATCTCGAATGAGTTCCAGCACCTCAAGTTCACGCGGCGTGAGATCCTCTTGACCGAGGTGCTCGGCGACGGCGCCAGCCACATCGGACGGAATATACTTGCGACCCTTAGAAACTGCGCGAATGCTCCTCAGCAATTCGTCTTGCGGCGTGGTCTTCAGAACATATGCGGCGGCGCCTGCACGGAGAGCGCGTTGTATTTCGATGTCACCTCGGGAAGATGTGAGCATGATGACGCGTGCCTCAGAGAATTGACTCCGAATCGCGATGAGTGCTTCGGTTCCACTTGCGCCAGGGAGCCTTTGATCCATCAAGACGACGTCAGGTCTTTGACGGCGGTATTCCTGTAATGCCTCATCGGCGTTCGATACCTGTGCTACAAGTAACATATCCGGCTGTGAGGATATGAGGATCTCGAGTCCTCCCCTGAAAACCGGATGGTCCTCGACGATCATGATGCGGATTTGGTTCTCTATTGGCATAGAAGCCCCTGATGCGTAACCACACTGGCAATCCCGTCCGCAGACAATAATAGTCCTCGAAGCCATAGCACCCACTCCGAGACTAACCAGCCCTGCGGCTGGTGAAAACACCCATTCAACAGTGTGTCACCTGTAGATATCTGTAGCCCTATCCATCGATATCAGTGGTATGAATGCGATCGCCACAGGTCGTTCGGGGAATCTGAGGCTTCGCAGCTTCTTTGAGCGAACCGCCTGTGCAGCTATCATCTTTGGTCTGCCGTCATCCCGGATGCCCGCTCGGGCGTTATGCTACAGCGGCTCTCCGCGATTGCGTCAAGTCTCTGGGTGCAATCGAGCTTCCATCTCGTCTAGCGACGCCGCTGTGGCGTAACATCCTCCGTAAACGGCCGCTAACACGCGGAGGGCACGCAGCTAGCCCGTCCTTTCGCCGAATCGGAAAGCTCTCGTCTTGAGAGGTGATTGTTCGCCTTACAACCGATCCGGCGATCGTCTTCATTGCCGTTGGACGTGACCTCAAGGCGCCCGCATTAACTGGCAATTTTCCATGCCGGCCGAATGAAATGGCAGGTGTAACCGTTTGGATGACGTTCCAGATAGTCCTGATGCTCAGGCTCAGCCTGCCAGAAGGGACCAGCTGGGGAGATCTCGGTGACTACCTTACCCGGCCAGGCGCCTGACGCTTCAACCTGCGCAATCGTTCTCACGGCGATCTGCCTCTGTTCGTCGTTGGTATAAAATATGGCTGAGCGGTAACTCGTGCCACGATCATTGCCCTGCCGGTTGAGTGTTGTCGGGTCATGAATCTGAAAGAAGAATTCGAGTAGCTTATGATAGCTGAGTTTCTCGGGATCGAAAACGATTTCTATAGCCTCTGCGTGAGTTCCATGGTTTCGATATGTAGCGTTCACGACGTCGCCACCGGTGTAGCCGACACGCGTCGAAATGACGCCTGGATAGCGGCGTAGTAGATCCTGCATACCCCAAAAACAGCCCCCGGCAAGAATTGCGGTTTCCGTAGATCCACTCATATTGCTACTCCCTTCCCTTTTGTGACTCGAACAGCTTTCGGTATTTTCCGTATCCTTCACTCTCAAGTTCATCGAGAGGAATGAACCGAAGTGACGCAGAGTTGATGCAATACCTCAGACCGCCCGTGTTACGAGGGCCGTCCGGGAAAACATGTCCAAGATGGCTATCCCCGTGCGCCGACCGAACCTCGGTGCCTGTGATCACATGGCGGGTATGGGTGTTTTCGATGACATTGTCGCTATCGATTGGTTTGGTAAAGCTGGGCCACCCGGAGTTGCTCTCAAATTTGTCTGTTGATGCAAACAATGGCTCCCCGGACACGACGTCAACGTAAATGCCGGGCTCCTTATTATCCCAGTATTCGTTCTCAAACGGCCGTTCCGTTGCATCGCGCTGCGTTACGCGGTACTGTTCCGGGGACAGTCTGGATAAGGCCTCTGGATTCTTTCGATACTCTGGCATACCTCTTTCTCCTTTCATTTCAGGAAATTTGAACGGATCACTTTCCGCCGTGGATTGGCATCAGCGAACGCACTCAAACTTCGCACGATTGCATTCGAGGGACGGCGACAGCATCGGACCGTGCGCCATCCCGTCATGTTCCTAGTTTCGACCGGCCATCACGCCGCCGTCGACCGGCAGTATGGTTCCCGTAATCCATGCGCTCTGGTCGGACGCGAAGAAGAGAATAGCTTCCGCGACATCTGCGGGCTGCCCAATTCTTCCGAGAGGGTGGAAGGCATTGAACGTCGGCAGAACCTTCGGAACCTCATCTTTGGAAAGGAAAGTGGAATAGATAGGCGTTTCGACCACGGCCGGGGCGACGGCATTGATCCTGATCTTGTCCGCAGCCAATTCCAACGCAAGATTGTGAACAAGTGCGTGCACCCCCGCGTTCGCTGCTGAATACGCCGCAGACGGTGTCGCGCCTATGGCTTGAAGGGCCCAGAGCGAACCGGTATGGACGATCGAGCCGCCACCACGCTTCCTCATAGCTTTCGCAGCAGCCTGGGCCAGGAAGAATTTCCCTTTAAGAATGGTGTCCAGAAACCAGTCGTATTCTTCCTCTGTCAATTCGAGAAAGGGTTTCGGCTTAAAGACTCCTGCATTGCTGACTAGAACGTCCAGCCCTCCGAACTCTTTCTCCGCCAGGTCTACAAGGGCCGTTCCGGTCGATCGCTGTCTGATATCTCCAGCAAAGACCCGGACCATGCCCGGGTCCGAGGAGATTTCCTTCGCCGCGGAACGCAATTTTGTTTCATCCCGTCCACTGAGAACGACGGATGCTCCGTGGGAAACGAGGCGTTTGGCCGTTTCTTTGCCGATGCCGGAACTGCCACCGGTGACGATCGCTACTTTTCCTTTAAAGTGCACACAAACCTCTCTTTCTGTTGTAAAGCTGTTGTTTAACCACCTAGCGGCGTGTTGTCGCGCCCCTTTCACTTTCTCCTAGCTCGGTGAAATTCTTAATTCCCTAAGGAAGTGTCTATCTTCTAGCGTTAACCGCCGCGCGAACGCGAGAAACATAATTACGTCCGGAGTCCTGAATGCTCTTGCATGTCCTTCAGATCTACTGAACCAATGCATCCAAGGCAGCATCTCAGTCTCCTTTGTTGAATGAAGCGTGCAAGAAGTTGGGCAGAGAGGAGACGGCACTCAGAGAGTCAGCGAGTGTCCACAGTGCAGCTCCGAGTAAAACGAAGTCTTTTATCAGAAATTCCCCTACATCACCTGAAAGCGCAGGGAAACCGCCAAGGCTTGGTTCCCAACCTGGAGTTGTGATGATGAACGACAACGTAGTCAAAAACATAAACACCGCACCCAGGCTTCCGACAGCGGACGCCTTTGGAAACCACCGCCGAAGAGCAATCAACGTCGCGATGGTCATCTCGATGGCGCCTATGATCATCGTGAAATGATGCACACTCCAAACGCTGTAGCCCCAGCTCAGAAATGGGCTATGCGCAATGAGAGGTTGAATGCCTTTCGCCTCGTATTCGGTGACCTTCATCGCTGCGATCCACCCAATTGAGATCACTAAACCATACCGAAGGAAAATCGATCCCAGCCGTTCGATCTTCACGACGCTTCCTGTCTTGCGAATATCTAATACGGGCGATGAATACTTCATGGCCGGCTCCTCTTCTTTCTGCTAATTGTTTTTCTGAGCGACACCCTTACCACTTATACGTCTCTAACTTCCGGTGTCGCGACGTTTTTCTTCGATGACAAAAGATCAGCTGAGTACACGACCATTGTGTGCCGGAAGTCTGTCACAGACATCCTCAAACGCGATAGTTGGGATGCTGCAGTTTTCTTTAGGTGCAAGCAGAGGCTTCGGTATTGCTTTCCAGAAGGTTTTGTCTAAAACTCTCTCGCAAATCGGCCGACTGATGTTCCGGTGAATGCGAGACGGTCTATGGAGGTCCAAGACGGTTGATCGCCCGACTGCGCGCGCGACGGCTGCCAGTGGACTTCCAACCCCGGACCGGGTAGTGAGGTGAGCACGGACCATGGCTTTCATAGTCCTAGCGATGGAATAGACCCTCTTGATTGAATCGGAGACAAGAAGGGCGGTCCCAACCATACCTACCGCGGAAAGCAAGATCAGTTCGATCAACATACTGCTACTCTGCGCCAACTATCGACACCTGACACCCTCTACAACTCCAGCTTTCCGCCTAGCTATTTGTTTAGCTTCATACCTGGAAGCGAATTCGGACATCCTCACCCGTCCGACGTGCCCAGACACGGCGATCGCTTCGGGCTCTGTAGAAAAATGCAGTATCACCACTAGCGACACCCATGTGGTGCTATCACGCGTGATGAGGAATCATTACAGCCTAGGCCTCGTGCAGGAACTCCCGAACGCGGAACTCCGCGTGGTCAATAAAAACGGTTTAGAGGATGAGCAGACGATGAGAGCGACAGCATTGCTTAGGGACTTCGGCCAGAGCCTCTGGCTTGACAACATAACTCGTGACCTGCTGAATAACGGCGTGCTCGAGCACTACATTAATGATTTTTCGATCACGGGGCTGACGTCGAACCCTACAATCTTCGATCACGCCGTGAAGAATAGCACTGCATATGATGCGGCGATTCTCGAAGGTGTGCGAAACGGTAAGACTGGCGCTCCGTTGTTCTGTGACCTTGCCCTGCAAGACATAACGAGAGCGGCCGATCTTTTTCGAGCCGCTCATGACAGAACAAACGGCATTGATGGCTGGGTGTCTTTGGAGGTTCCGCCTTCTTTGGCTCATGACGCAACAAGCACTCTTGCTGCGGCGAAGGTTCTCTTTGCACGCGCAGCCCGGCCTAACGTCTTCATCAAAATTCCGGGCACCCAGGAGGGTGTTTCGGCTATTGAAGAGGCGATTTTCGCCGGTGTGCCAATCAATGTGACTCTGCTCTTCTCGGCCCAGCAGTATCTTGCCGCCGCTAAAGCATACCTCCGCGGAATAGAGCGTCGCATTGCTGCAGGCCTCAACCCGGTTGTGGAGTCGGTGGCTTCCGTGTTTATCAGCCGTTGGGACGTTGCAGTTGCGAACCAGGTGCCAGAGCATCTCAGAGGACAGCTTGGCATCGCTGTTGCGGGCCAAGCTTATAAGAGCTACCGGAGTCTACTATGCTCACCACGTTGGCAGCGAGCGTACAACTTCGGTGCCCATGCGCAGCGACTTCTATGGGCAAGCACCGGTACAAAAGATCCGAAGCTGCCGGATACACACTATGTAAAGGCGTTGACGGCCCCCTTTACTGTGAACACTATGCCCGACGCAACCCTCCTTGCCTTTGCGGATCACGGCGAAGTGGGCCCTGGCATGTCATCGGAGCAGTCCACTGCGGAAGACGTCATACGACAATTCTCGGAATCGGGTATAGACGTCGATGCGCTGGGCACCGATCTTCAAAATGAAGGGGCCAAGGGGTTCGTTAAGTCTTGGGCGGAATTGATGAACATTATCACGGCTAAGGGTGCTGAGCTGGCGCGCGTCGGATAGACAGGGAACTGCTGAAGAGATGAGGGCATTCGCGAAGGTTACCATTCGAAACACGGGTCTCGAGTTCATTGCAGAAGACATACCTAAATAGAACTAGAGTATTTGGACTGTGCGATGAGATGTCGCCATGAACGAGTTTCTGGAACAGAATCATGGAAGCTGAGGTCAATCAGACGTCGACCCGTTAGGTAGAGGTAAGCGGTTGGACAGAATGGAATACAGGTCATGGACGAGTACAGCGCTCATGGAAGGCTCCTGCTTCTCATGGGAGAGTTGATTTACAAGAACCAGTTGCTTCGGGAATCCATTGCATCGAAGGACGAAGTCATCCATCTGATCATCAATCGTTTGACGATGACAACAGCATCGGATTGCTCATGTGGGGTCGGCAGCGAATTGGCGTTTGTCCAGGACATCGTAAAAGCGCAAGAGGCCGAGTTCGCAAGGCGCAGAGACTGCTGCTTCAACAAATCCGGAGATATTGGATCGCTGATCGGCAATAGTGTGGCAAATCCTGCTTCACACACCGACGTCGGACCTACGGAAAAGTAGAGGCTGAACACTGCGGTGTCGACAGTTCCTAAAGAGGCTGCAGATCCTAATATGACTCGAACGAGAGCGGACTCAAAGCACGTCACTGTTTGAGATCGTCCGCGAGGCAATGCTAGCGCTCCTGGAGCCTGGCAAACACAACAGCGAGCCTACTGATGTGCAGAGCCATACACCACGAGCGAGAAATCACGTGGGGTCATCCTCATGTGCGTTGGTGCCCGAAGGAAACGAGGTTGGAACGATGACGAAGGATTTGGAGTTACTCTGTGTCAACACTATTCGAACCCTTTCCATTGATGCCGTGCAGCGGGCCAATTCAGGCCACCCGGGCTTGCCTCTGGGCGCAGCGGCGATGGCGTTCGTCCTATGGACACGGTTCCTGAAGCACAACCCTCAGGGTCCCCTGTGGCCCGATCGTGACCGATTTGTACTCTCTCCTGGGCATGGCTCCATGTTGCTGTACAGCCTACTTCACCTCACCGGTTACGATCTGCCTCTGGACGAATTAAAGCGGTTCAGGCAATGGGGTAGTCGTACGCCCGGCCACCCTGAGCGCGGGCACGAGACGCGAGGGGTAGAAGTCTCGACAGGTCCGCTGGGGCAAGGTTTCGCGAATGGAGTGGGCATGGCGATCGCAGAAGCGTGGCTTGCAGCCCGCTTTAATCGACCTGAATTCAACCTAGTAGATCACTTTACGTACGCCATAGTATCGGACGGCGATCTCATGGAAGGCATTGCCTCCGAAGCAGCATCGCTTGCTGGCCATCTACGCCTTGGCAAGCTCATCTATCTCTATGACGATAACGAGATCTGCTTATCTGGTTCGACGAACTTGAGTTTCACCGAGGATGTCCAAACGCGCTTTGAGGCGTACCGATGGCACACGCGAAGGGTAGTAAACGGCAACGATCTCGCTGACCTCGATGCCGCAATTAGAGAAGCTCAGTTCGTGACGGACCGGCCCTCACTCATTCTTGTTCGAAACCACATCGGTTTTGGAAGCCCCGCGAAACACGACACGTTTCACGCGCACGGCAGCCCTCTGGGCAAGAAAGAAGTTGCTGCGACCAAACTTGCCCTGAACTGGCCGACTCAGGACGAGTTCTTCATTCCGGACGAGGCTCTTCAATTCTTCCGCAAGGCCGTGGCTGAAGGCGATCAAAAGCAAAAGTCGTGGGAGGAACTATACGATCGATATCAGGAGGCTTTTCCTGAGGACGCGAGGTCATGGGCCCAGATCATGGCCGGCGCCTTGCCGGATGGCTGGAGAGACGACCTGCCCTCCTGGAAGCCAGAGGACGAGCCAATTGCAACGCGCGAGGCAAGCGAGAAGGTCTTGAATGCACTTGCCGGCAGAATTCCGAATCTCGTGGGTGGATCAGCGGATCTTAATCCCTCCACCAAAACGGCGATGACCGGACTTGGTGACTTTGAGCCGGCTGCCGAAAAGCCTTCGACCCAGGGACAGGTAGGCCCGACTTGGAACTATAGCGGGCGCAATGTTCATTTCGGCGTTCGTGAGCATGCGATGGGAGCGGCCATCAACGGGATGGCTGCTCACGGCGGCGTATTTCCATTCAGCGCAACCTTCCTCATCTTCTCGGACTACATGAAACCCGCTATGCGACTTGGTGCTCTTATGAAGACCAAGTCGATCTACGTCTTCACACATGACAGCATTGCAGTGGGCGAGGATGGTCCGACGCATGAACCGATTGAGCAACTTGCAGGTCTCCGAGCCATTCCGGGGCTCACTGTTATACGTCCTGCGGACGCGAATGAGACAACAGAAGCCTGGGGCCTCGCCATTGAGCGCACAACCCCAACCGTTCTTGTTTTTACCCGTCAGGATCTTCCCGTCCTCGACCGCTCCGATGCAATCAACGGCAGAACGGAGCGAGGCGCCTACATCCTGTCTGACGCACTAAGCGGCATGCCGGAAGTTATCCTGCTCGGCTCTGGTTCAGAGGTGAACCTCTGCGTAGAAGCAAGAAAACAGCTCATGGACTTTAACATCCGGGCTCGCGTCGTGAGCGTACCCAGTTGGGAGATCTTTCGCGAGCAAAGCGCGGAGTACCGGGAAAGTGTTATCCCGAAGTCTGTCAGGAAGAGGGTCACAGTTGAGGCAGCAAGCACATTAGGATGGGAGCGATTCGCCGGACTGGATGGGATCATGATCGGTATCGATAGGTTCGGCGCTTCAGCTCCTGCCGCAGAGCTTATGAAGAATTTCGGATTTACGACAGCGAACGTCTGCGCCGCGGCTCTCCGTCTCATGGGTCGAAACGAGGAAGCGGAGCAACTGTACCGCAATTGATGTTCTCTGCAGGATCCCGCATGAAGTGTGGTATTCCGCTCGAAGCTTCGAGCCGGTAAAGCGCCCTCTTCTTAGGTTTCAGCCGTGAGGTGTTCTCATAGTCCGGCGAATCAAATGGGAATGCCGACGAAAGGAGGTTGCAGTTGAGTGACAGCTCACCCGCTGTTAGAGGCAAGTTCGAGATCGAACGGGATGGTGAAGTTTCCTATCTCGTTTATGAGACTGACGGGGCCGGATGGATTTCACTTTTGTATACTTGGGTCTCCCCGGCGCTACGTGGCCGCGGAATAGCCAACGAGCTGGCTCAGCTAGCTCTTGAGTATGCAAAGGGCAAGCACTTGAAGGTCGAAGTCGTTTGTCCGGTGGTATTCCACTTCGTCTCGAAACATCCCGAGTACAAGCCGCTCGTTGGAATTAGAGGTTATAGATGACACGCAATCCTGCGAAGGGTTTGTATTGCTAAAGAATGCTACAGCCAGTCTGGTTGAGAACTGGATTCACCAGGCCCACGCAGGAATCGGTTCCTGTTCGAATCGACGCGCACAAGGGGACAAGAGGAACTCAAACCCTTTGAAAGCGTTAGCTTGAGGCGCGCCTTTTTCGGCGTACAACGCACAGTGTGTACCCGTCGAGCAAAGGGCAGTTCTCCCGTTAGCGAGCGGACCTAGTGTCCAGGGCGAGATCGAGTAGCTAGGAGGATTTCGGCTCTGGGCGGCTCACCAGTTTCCGGTTAAATGCAGGCGGAGCAGATGGACGCCAAGGAGGCCCATCAGCCAACTCGTGGCAACATAAGTCGCAGCGACGACGACTAGCTTCTTTAGAAACGAATCGTCGAGCTTAGAGCAAATCAGCACTCGGAGGCCAAAGATCTCACCGGCCAGGCCCATGGCTACGAGTACTACGAAGAAAGCAAATAGAAGCAGTCTGTCCGTAATCATTCATTCCCTCACTCTCACCGGCCTGCCATGTTTCTTCTGACTCTGGGTGACGAAGCCGGTGTTCAATGGCAGCCATTTGATGACTTAATGTTCAACTCTACCGATAGTGCATATCTCGAAGAGCGGCATTTGCGGCGTGATATCCGCACATTCCATGGACTCCACCGCCTGGCGGTGTAGATGCTCCGCACAAATAAAGGCCAGGTCTCGGAGTGCGGTACAGTGATGAAGTCGGCCGAAAGAGCAATTGCCCGATATTCATGGCGCCGCCCAAGATATCACCTCCTACCAGATTCGGATTCCAGCGTTCGAGGCTCGCCGGAGACGAGACACATCTCGACAGTATGCAGTCAGGAAACTCCGGAGCAAACCGCGTGATTTGTCGTTCGATCAATTTCGTGACATCTTTTGTGCTCCCATTTGGCACGTGACAATACGCCCAAGCCGTGTGTTGATCGCCGGGAGCCCTGCTGGAATCGAAAAGCGAAGGCTGACCCAAAAGGACAAACGGCGTGTCAGACGAGAATGTGCGTTCGGAAGCAACGATCTCTTCAAAAGTTCCTCCAAGGTGAACGGTCGCGGTCCGTGAGCATTCTCTAGCTCTCCATGGGATCGGTGCGTTAAGAGCGTAGTCGATCTTGAAAGCGCCGGCGCCATATTGAAATCGCTCTAGTCGCTTCTGAAAACTTGGCGGAAGACTAGACCCGGCAATCCGAACCAATTGACGCGGAGTTAGGTCCGCAAGTACGAGGTCAGTCTCTGGAAGGCTCGTGACTTCATGTTCTGTTTCGAAATGGCCGCCCAGTGTTTGAAGATGCCGAGCGAGGATGTCAGACAGGGTTTGGGCTCCGCCTCGCAGAATCGGCCATCCACGCGCATGGCCGGCGGCCATTAGGATAAGCGCGACCGCCGCCGAGGTTGGCTGTTCTAGCGGGAGGATCGAGTGAGTCGTCATACTTGCGAAGAACGCCCGGGCTCGCTGACCGCGGAAGAAGGACCTCGCAAGACGGGTACCGGACAAGAGTGCCAGGGGCCCGAATCGCGCAAGGAGTAGCGGATGCCGGGGAAGATGCCACATCGGACTCAGAACTTCTTCAATCAGCTGCTCCAATTGCCCAGTCAGAGGTCCTAGCAAAGAACGGTATGCCCGGCGGTCGCATGAATCGAGTGTAGCGACGGTTTCCTCAATCGAACGTTCGAGCACTACGGCTGTTCCATCGTCAAGAGGATGCGCACACTGAGCGGGAGGAATTATCCAAGGAATCGAAACAGGCAACGACCGAAAGAAAGGACTCGCAAACCCCATCGGATACGCGGATGATCCCAGATCTTGTTGAAAACCCGGCAACGTGGTCTCGGCCGTCGAACACGCGCCACCAATACGGCTATTCCGCTCCAAGAGCTTTGTATCTATCCCAGCGGAGGCAAGAACGATCGCCGCGGAGAGCCCGTTAGGTCCTGAACCTATAATTGTCGCTGTAGGCATGTAGTGAATACCTTGTTTGTTAGCTGTCTATCTGATCGGGGCTCTTCGTGTATCAGCCGCGATCGGGCTGGCTGTCGATCGCCGCGAGCCATCGCCTCTTTGGAAATCGGCCCGACTTTCCCACTTATTTCTAACCCCGGTGAATCGTGCGAAGCTTCACGGCCTAATTGGGTCATCATCTCCTACGAGTCATCGCCACGGTACGTCGCATTCACCAGTTTGAAAGCTATAGTTTTATCCAGCAATCAAGTAGCAATGCGGCAAGAGGTCGCGATGGGAGACCACACTATCTGAAGCATCAGAGGCCGCCGTACGTCTGGATGCAGAAACTGTCACGAAGGAGGAGCAATGTCGACTCAGAAAGCTAGAGAAAAACATAGGGGGCTACCTGCAACAAGAAAGGTGGCGCCGGTAAAGGAGCTGTTTCAATATTTAATCAATGAGCCGATGTTCTGACGCCGGACTTCTGCGCGAGCAATATCCCATTAGAGCTGAGCTTATGAGGCAGTTAAATGGCCCGCTATAGAGGGGGAATGAAAAACACGACAGACGCGTTCGTCCATGAAGGACAATCGCCCATCGATTCACGCGGCCCGCCGAGGGAAACTGCCAAACTACCTGTGGCCCTTGGCATTCGATGTCGAACGGGCATTCCATCCCTGCAATATTCGAGCAAAGAGACAAATACCAAGGAGACAATTCCTATGAAACTGACATGGCACGGCCATCCCGCATTTCGCATGGAGGCGGACGTGGCCAAGATTTCGATCGATGCGCTTCTGTCCGATAACCCGTCCTGGAACAAAGGGTGGATCGGCTACCGTGCAGGCCAGAACTCAACACAGGGAGGTGACCGATGAAAGCGATTGTGGCGACGGATCAGGCTGCGGGAACGGCTGGGGTGAAGTTGGTGGAGATGGCCGAGCCGCAGGCGGCGATAAACGACGTCGTTGTTCAGATTCATGCATCGGGATTCACTGGCGATGAGCTGACGTGGCCCTCGACCTGGACCGATCGCGTCGGCCGTGGCCGGACTCCTGCAATCCCCGGACACGAGCTGGCCGGAGTGGTCACCGCTCTCGGCTATGGCACAACGGGGCTGTCGATTGGACAGCGGGTGTTCGGCCTCACGGACTGGTATCGCGACGGCACGCTGGCAGAGTATGTGGCCGTCGAGGCACGCAACCTCACACCGCTGCCGGGCGACGTTGACTTCACGGTGGGCGCGGCCCTCGTGATGCCGGGCCTGACCGCGTGGCAGGGGCTGTTCGAGCACGGCCGCCTTCGGGCGGGGCAGAGCGTGCTCGTGCACGGTGCGGCCGGTGTAGTCGGTTCGATGGCGAGCCAGCTCGCACGTGAGGCCGGCGCATACGTTATCGGCACCGGGCGCGCTGGCGCCCGTCAGACGGCTCTCGACTTCGGCGCACAGGAGTTCGTCGACCTCGATAACGACGCCCTGGAAGACGTCGGCGAAGTCGATCTGGTTTTGGATGTGATCGGAGGCGACATCGCGAAACGGTCCGCAGGCGTGGTTCGCACGGGAGGAACGCTGGTGACCGTCACCGGCCCTACCGACGCGCGGCCTGCTAGCGGCCGGACCGTCGACTTCGTCGTTGAATCCGATCACGCCGCAATTGAATGAACTCGTCCAGCGCCTCCGGCATGGCCGGCTGCGGACAAACATCGGCAAGGTGGCGGCCCTCGATGATGCCGTCGCCGCCTTCAACCGGACCGAGCGGACGAGGGGAAAGACGATCATCCGCGTTCGTCCGTAAGGACTCGGAGATTGCCCAACACCCGCGTAACTTTTCCATAGCTTCGCGAGTAGTGCTTGAGCATGGACAATGCTCAAGCACCACTCGTCGGTAGGGCCCAGCCGGCTTCAGTGGCGCAGCACCCTCGTTCAGGAAACGCCACAGCGTCCGCCCACCTATTCTTGTGTTGCGCTTTCTTGTGTTGAGCTCCGGCACCACTGCTTAGCTGAACTGCGAAATCTATCTTTTATTTTGCGGAAGGTGCGTACTATGCTCGAATCCTTATATGCGAGACGCCCAGGGACTCGCAATGTGACCGTAGTTCCCCGGTTGAGAATACTCTCAATCGATAAACTGGCGCCAATATTGCGCGCGCGTTCATACATTCCCCTGACGCCATAATGTCCCGGTTTTTCTTCGTGGATGCGTAATGCATCGCTTCCTTTGCCATGGTCACTAACAGCGATTACCAGCTCCCGGCCATAGTTGATCTGGATCGTCAACATTGATCCGTCCGAATGAATGCAGGCGTTCCTGACGGCTTCAGCGGCGATTCGATATGCTTCATCCCGCACCGACGCCTCAAGCTCGATCTCTGCACCCTCAATAACGATATTGGACTTCATCGACCTTGGAATACACGCCTCTGATACTTTGAACAAAGCTATGGCGATATCTTCGGGTGGCGTAGACCGAAGTGAGTCGAGCGTGATTCGACCTTCATTAATTGCACCGTCCAACCACACAGACAGCTGTTTCAGCGCATGGCTCATTGTTGTCGCGTCTTCAGCGTGCTCTCTGCGCATGGTCGGCAAGTAACTTACTACCGTGAATTGTCTGGATCAATGTGTCGTGTAGATTCCTGGCGATCCGTGTACGCTCCTCGAGACGTTCCTGGTACTTTGCCCGAAGCATCGCTTTCATCGCTGGCATTGCTCTACTCCTTGAATTCGCCGTGTCTATTAGCGCACAGTCCACGCTATCGACTTAGCGTTTTTTGTGATCGGATCTCCCGCTCAGTTTCGTGATCGAATCAGGAGCTTGTCGACCGTAAATCTGTCAGGCTCCCAGAACGCCAGTAAGAATGCTGCAGTGGCCGCCGAGAAGACCGAATAGTCGAATGGCGTCTTGATGCCAAGACCTGTGACCATGCCCAGAGCAAACGACAAAAGGAGAAGACCGGAGAGGACGGAGACCATTCGGATTTTGAAGCCTGCGATGAGCAATATCCCAAAGAGTGTCTCGGTTACAGTAGCTGCCCATGCAAACGACACCCTCAATGAACTCGGAAAGAGAGGTCACCGCACCCGTGTACTCCACGAAATGAGCGAAATCTCCCCAGGATACGTTCTTTGCTCCATATGGTCCCCATCCGCCAAAACGATCAGCCACAGCGGATAGGAAGGAAGCTCCTAGCGCAAACCGTGCGAGCAGACGGACAATCTCTGTCCCATTCTCGCTGAGTTGCGCGGTTTGTGAATTCATATGTGCCTCCGCGTAAGAAATATTGCATTAGGCAAAATGGTTCATCGGCCAAATACAATGCTGCGTCAGAAACTAGTGAACGAGAGTGAGAATCGGTGCTCCTTCTGCTCCTGGGACGTAATCCACAGCAATGACTTCAATCTCTTTAACCGCTGCTTCCGGAAGCTGTTTCGTAAAGAGCGTATTCACCTGCTGGGGATGCTCGCCACACCGTATCTCTAAGACGGACTCTTTCTTAAGAGATCGACGCTGAATGGATATTCTGTGCTGCCAGCCAGAAGAAAGGCTCCGCCCGCGGCTGAGAAGACGGAGAGGTCCAAGGGCGTCTTGATCCCCAGAGCTCCCGTCATCGTGGCTGCAAATGACAGAAGCAGGACTCCACTTAAAAGGGCTGCGATCCGCGTCTGCCATCCCAATACCAGGAGAATCGCCAAAATAATTTCGAGACCGGTCGAGAGAATGGCCAGAGCCGGAATCGTCGCTCTTGGCAAAAACCAATTGAGTTGCGCAGTATAGGCCACGAATCTGGCAAAGGTTCCCCATGCCACGTGGGGCTTGCCGAATGGGCCCCACAGTCCGAACCGATCCGCAACCGCCGACAGAAAAGAGAACCCAAGCGCAAAACGCAAAAACACAGAACTGAAAGTCGATACTCTCGCAGAGCCATTGCCCGTATTTTTTTTCTGAAACTGTTTCATGAGAATCCCTCGCTCTTGTGTAAACTTTGTTCGAGACTCTGACGGACACATCTCGTCCGGTCCCGTGGTTCAGCGCAGTGTAACGTGAAGTTTCGCTCGCGCGACCGGATTTACTTCGCCGGAACCGTGATCGGCGCGCTTTTGTTCTTGATCAGAAACACCAAGAATTTGGCCGGCTTGGTCTTGCTCGCGTTGCGGCTGATCGTGTGAATGTCGTTGGGTCCTTCATAGAATGTTTGTCCAGGGGTCAGTGTGACGGCAGTACCATCGTTTAGACCCATGACGACAGCTCCTTCCAAAACGTAGGCAAACGCGTGCGCGTTGTGCCTGTGAACTGCACCAGAATATCCGGGCGGGTAGGTTATCGCGAGAACCACGACTTGTTTGCCCGGGATGTCGGCCAACAGTTGTGACATCACCTGAGTGGCTCGTCCCTCAGCAAGAGCTGTGGTTCCGCCCCCGAAAACCGCGTGGTGACTTCGACGCAGGTTCGCCGCATCGCTCATTCGGTGCGCTGCGTTCGCTCTGGTCGGCGAAAAGGCCGAAGCCCAAATGATCGTTACTGCTGCCAGTACGTATAACCGCGCTTCGTTCATGCCGTAACCAACCCCTCGTTTGGAAATAACCATCTTCAGTTGCTGATAGATATCGAGACTGCACACGTTAAACGATGAGTGCTAGACTTTGTTGCTCACTACGATCTTTCCCCGCTTGTGT
The DNA here is from genome assembly GCA_963750845.1 of uncultured Acidobacteriaceae bacterium. GTDB lineage: Bacteria > Acidobacteriota > Terriglobia > Terriglobales > Acidobacteriaceae > KBS-83. The sequence continues at coordinate 212,021 of CAVVSP010000001.1, read as the reverse complement.
GGAACTCCGCCCAAGCATGTACTGAATTTCTCGCCAAAGCTCAAATCCCGGCGGTGCCCTGATCTCGATCTTTAGAACGCATCTCCACCTGATCCAGGGCTCGTCAAGCGGGAATATTGCACGTAGATAACCAAAAGTCGTTCACCGCATCGCGTGTATTTTACGGCTGCGTTCTCCAACCCTCGCGAACAGAACCACCATGACACTAGACCTTCGATCCACAAGCGGTGAGACGGAGCGCCAGTTAGGTCACGGTCTTAAGCTGGATTCCTTGCGTCGTGATCGTGACCCTTCCTGTCGTGATCACGACAGGAAGAGTGCCGTCGGCTGCTGTTGTTATTCCTGGATCAACACTGTTGCAAGCTGATTCGGCCCTGATGAATCAATGAGCGATCCGTCGAGGTCAGCGTTCGCAGAATGCGCCAGCTGATCCGACGTATTCACGACTTCTTTAGCACTACCGTCGCAGCTTTGTCTTGGTGGGGTCGACCAGCGCCTTGTGGAGGCGAGATACAGCCAACTAAGTGACAGGACTACGGCGGCTATTGGCCACTAGAAGTGGCGCAGGCATGACAAGCGTTTATGCCGATAACCTTTAATGCCTTTTCTGGGGACCGGAGCTACAAGCCTCCCTCGCCTCGGATGAAGTCGATAGTTTTACAGACCGAGAAGCGAAACGCTTGTTTACTCGACGGCGGTTCGCCCGTATGGCTCACTCTGATGTCGATCCAGGAAGTCGTCCAGATTGTCTTGGAACGTCGGACGCGATATCTTGAATTTCCTCATCTTGGTGATAAGTGTTGTCCGCTTCAATCCGAGCCGGGCGGCGGCCCCGTGAGGTCCGCCGATCACCCAACCTGTAGCCTCAAGTGCTCGCAGAATCAATGCTCGTTGAGAATCAGTGAAGCTATCCAATGAACGAGTTGCCGTCCCCATGGAACGCGCTTCCTCAGCTGGCAACGGGTTAGGAAACACCCCATCGTTGGATAAGATCACGGCACGCTCCACAAGGTTCTGAAGTTCACGCACGTTGCCAGGCCATGAATATCCCATAAATTCCTCCACGATCTCTCTTGGGATAACGCGAATCTCCTTGTTCATTCGGCGTGAATAGATGCCAACAAAGTGTGAAAGCAGAGGCTCGATATCCTCTCGCCGCTTCCGGAGTGGCGGAAGCGTGATTGGGAAAACATTAAGACGGTAAAAAAGATCGCTTCGAAACTCGTTTCGACGCACCATCAAGTCCAGGTCCCGGTGCGTGGCTGCCACTAGGCGCACATTGATTTGATGGGTTCGGCCGCTTCCCAGGCGCTCAAACTGCTGTTCTTGCAGTACCCTAAGCAATTTGGGCTGAAGAGCCAAAGGAAGATCACCAATTTCGTCAAGGAAGATGGTGCCCGTATCGGCCATTTCAAATCTTCCGACTTTTTGCGCGATCGCACTCGTGAATGCTCCCTTTTCGTGACCAAACAGTTCACTCTCCAAAAGATCAAAGGGAATCGCTGCGCAATTTAGCTTTATGAACGGCCGGCCGACCCGTGAACTAAGCTTGTGAATTGCGCGAGCGATTAATTCCTTGCCTGTCCCTGTCTCTCCAAGGATCACAACTGTCGAATCAGTTGGCGCAACTCGTTCGACATTTGCAAGCACGGATTCCAGAGCCGGGCTATTGCCGATAATCTGCTCAAATCTTCGTTCAGCGTGCCCGTTTTCGACTATCGAAAGTTTGTCAACACGTTCCACCGGCGACCCCCACATGTGTGTTTTCTCGATGGAGAGCGGAGCTTAACACTCCAGTGCCGCTCGCACACTTTGGAGCAACGCCTCATCATCGAAGGGTTTCGTCAAAAATTCCACCGCTCCTGCCCGTAGAGCCTGCATACGTATTGTTTCGTCGCCGTGCGCAGTTATAAAGATGGTTGGAATCCTGTAGCGCTCCGCGTTTAGCTTCGATTGGAGTTCCAAGCCCGACATGCCTGGCAGGCGGATGTCGACAATCAAACACGCAATGTCGTCTTTGCGGTCTGACGCCAGAAAGTCCTCCGCATGCGCAAATGCGAGAGCTGGAAAGCCAACGGATTTCATCAAGCCGTTCAATGCGTTTCTGACTAATTCGTTGTCGTCAATAATCGCAACGAGGTGCGGCTTTTCCTTCATAGCCATGTCGTAAGTATTAAATCTTCGTGTGCGATGCTGCAATCATCCTTTGGTATAACAACCGCCGAGTGTTTCCAACGTGGAATCAACAGAGCGGGAGGGCCAGGATGTCTGTCAAGCGACGGCGGTTGCGGGCTGCTGAAGTCGCGCCGAGAATCACCGCTTTGCGTGGACGTGCCGGAGCTTTTCTCGCATCCGGACGAGTTCAGCGAGAGAACCGGCTTGCATTTTGTGCATTACGCGAGCGCGGTGGACCTTGATCGTAATTTCGGATATTCCTAGTTCTGCCGCTATCTGTTTATTGAGCAGTCCCGAAACCACAAATTCCATTACCTCTTTCTCTCGGTGTGTCAAATCGTCGTATCGCTTTTCGAGAGCAGTGATCTCAGCATGTTCTCTCCGCCTGGCCGAATCGCCGGCCAGAGCTTGGTCTACCGCATTCAGCAGATCCTGATCTCCGAAAGGCTTTGTGAGAAATTCCAAAGCCCCAGATTTTATGGCTTTGACTGACATGCGAATATCTCCATGCCCAGTGATGAATATGATCGGAATCGGCCGCCCCGCGCTCCGAAGATGTTGCTGAAAATCGAGACCGCTGATGCCAGGCAGGCTCACATCGAGGATAAGACAACTGGGACCATCAGTTGCTTCTTCTCGCCAGAACTGTTCCGCCGTTTCAAATCCAATCGAGTGCAGACCGGCCGACTTAAGAAGTCCCTGGATGGATGCACGTACACGAGAATCATCGTCAATTACGTACACTGTTGGGACAGCTGCAGATGCCATTTGCCCCCTCTGGGAACCTCTCGACCACGTTGCCGGAGGGAGCGGCGAATCTACCCGGTTAGCACCCCTGAACTGTTTCCGCGGCAAGCTTTCCCATTCACCTTGCGCCGAGTTCTGCACCGATGGGCCGCCAGGGGACGCGCACTCCTTCATCAGCTTTGCAAATTAGCATCATACCCTACGGGCCGCATGACTTCGGCAATTGACATGCAACGAACCGTGACGCCGTCAAAGACGCGGTGTAAGAGTCGATATTGGAGGTCGCGTCAGGATCGAGGAGGAGTTTCAAATCGTCGATTGCCCCACCAAGGCCGGGCGACATAATGACTGGTAAGAAGCCTTTTATCGTCGTGCACGAGAGATCCCGGCCCAAATATCCAAAATGGGCTACCGTTGAAGAAAAGGCCCGAGTATGAGGAGCCCGAAGAGCTCTTCACCATGAATGTTCGAGGAGTTCTCCAACAGGGGCTCTTCTTCCACTATCAGCGGCTGAGCATACTCAAGCGCGGCCCGATAGAGAGCTTCGTCGCGGTCGGGCCACCGGGAAGACTCCGAATCGAGCTCTTCATACGCTGCACAAACTGGCTTATCGAATGCTTTCCTCTGCGATATAAACGGAATGACCTTTCCCCTCTGCTGGCCCCGTGGCCACTTTACTGCCGGAGTAAACCGCGCTAGGGTTTCGAACGCAATTACTTGTGCCATAGATGTCTTCCAGTCTGCTCGCTCCACACTCGAAGATCGTTAACCTCCGACGTATCGTCGTGTGCGGAGAAACCTGTGCTCACCATCACGATTCAGCCCTATAGCAGTGCTTGGCTGGCGGACATCATCGGGATCGAAAGCGTGCTCGATTATTCTCCATGCGCGGCTCGGCGAGGGTCCTCTCGTGGAGCGCGGTTGTGAGAACCGGATGCTGCGCCCGCCCCAAAGAGCAGTGTGAGAGTCATAGAAGGCCTCGAGGTGACAAACGCTGACCCTTAGAGCCTCGGCATTTCCATGTTGCCGCAGCCAACGAGCGCTGATCTTAAAACGGAATTGAGTTTAGCTCGCCCGACTCAGGTTGCTTTGTTTCTTCGCATGACCGCAAAGAGATTGTCGATGGCGAAGGGACCTGAACCACCAAGTACAAGTGCCACCAGGCAGGCAATGTAAAGCAGGTCGGGCTCGTATCCGGCGGGGCCAAGTCGAGCTCCTGTCGGTGTGATCGCCATGAGCTTGATTGAACTGAATCCATAACGCAGGTGAACGCTGAACATCGCTGTAAGAAGCACTGTAACCATGGGAATGGTCGCTAAACGAATGAAGGCCCCAGTCAGAACTGCTACGCCGCCGATGAGTTCAACCAAAATTGTCAGCCATGCCATCAGATGTGGATTTGGCACGTGTAGCGCTTGAAGAATCGTGGCAAACCATCCGGGACCCTTTACGAGTTTGGCGTACCCATGTTCCATAAAGCCGTATCCAACGATCAGCCGCAGCGGGATCGCAGTCCATTCTTTCAAATTGAATGATCCATGCATTCGAAGGTCTCCTCCGTTTCCGGTGACGTGATTCGTATCCGTCGTTATGAATGCATGCGCTTTGCCAAATCGGTATGCGAGGTCGACAGACACCATATGTCTTACTTTGCCGAGCCATTAGCCGCAATCAATCTGTGGGGATCAGGCTGTGATGCCATCCAGATGTTTCAATCTGTGTCGCACCGGAGACTCTGCGTCGGTGCCGCGACGTTTGAAAATGTCTTTTTGCAGGTGTAAACTTCCCCAGTAGATTTCTTCGGGGATCTGCACTCCGGCTGCCGACCTTCGTAACTATATCGTCTCTTTGGCTCGGCCGATCAGCTTGTTGAGTATCGCATTGCAAATATTACGTGATCCGGACCGTCCTTGCTGTGAGCACGTGACCGGTCTTGAGGTCTTTGCCTTAATCGCCACATGGGCCTGCAACGAAGAAGGGATCGCGTAGCTATGCCGCCTCGCCGAAATGGGAAGGACAAAGCTGGCTGGTGCTGCGGGCACAGCCCTGCGAGAATTCGAACACCTGGCTGAATTTTGATTCCGGCCGAAGTCTTTGAATCTCCAAAGGCATACCGGAATATCGAAACGCCGTCTCACACTTGCCGGTTTACATCCGAATCGTGGCCGAGTTTAATTGATCGAAGTCTGCTGTTCGACTGGCTTAATGAGCCAGTCTCGTAACGGCGCGGAGAACCGTCATGGATCTCTCAGAGTGTGGGCTCGAACCACTCCCCATTAAAGATGAGGAATTCGCCCTGTACCGTTGTCACGCGAGACGGCCGGAAATGCCGTCAGTTCTCCTGCTGACACCGGTCTCATCCCGTCCCGCGCGCGAGACCCTCAGGAAGCTGGAGCATGAGTATTCGTTGCGCAGTGAACTTGACGCAGCTTGGGCGGCTCGGCCCCTTGCTTTATCCAAATACAAAGAACAGCAGGCGCTTGTGCTGGAGGACCCAGGTGGCGAACCTCTGGATCGTCTCATGCAGGGACCGATGGAAATATCGCACTTTTTGCGCCTGGCAATTGGTCTCGCCGTCGCCCTCGGGCACTTACACAAAAGAGAACTGATCCACAAAGACGTGAAGCCCGGCAATGTGCTGGTTGACTCCGCGACCGGTCACGCCTGGCTCATGGGCTTCGGTATCGCTTCGCGGCTTCTGCGCGAACATCAGCCGCCCGAACCTCCCGAGTTCATCGCCGGAACTCTCCCCTATATGGCGCCTGAACAGACCGGACGAATGAATCGTTCGATCGATTCGCGGAGCGACCTCTATGCCTTCGGCGTAACGCTTTACGAGATGCTGACGGGTAGTCGCCCGTTCACGGCTTCGGATCCGATGGGATGGGTACATTGCCAGATCGCAAGACAGCCGATGCCGCCGCATGAGCGGCTGAAGAGTGCGCCGGGTTCTGTTTCCGCAATCATCATGAGGTTGCTCGCCAAAACTCCCGAGGATCGCTATCAGACAGCGGCAGGCGTGCAGTGTGATCTGCGGCGTTGTCTTGCTGAATGGGAGACTCACGGTCGTATCGACGAATTCGTTCCGGGAAAACACGACACGCCGGACCGGCTACTGATTCCTGAGAAACTGTACGGGCGAGCGCGCGAGATCGACACCCTGCTCAGCGCCTTCGACAGAGTTGTAGCCGGCCGCAGGCCGGAATTGGTGCTGGTTTCCGGATACTCAGGGATCGGCAAATCCGCGCTCGTCAATGAGCTCCATAAACCACTGGTTCCTCCGCGTGGCCTTTTCGCCTCGGGCAAGTTCGACCAGTACAAGCGCGATATTCCTTATGCTACTTTAGCGCAGGCATTTCAGAGCCTTATCCGCCCACTGCTTGGCAAGAGCGAAGAGGAGCTGAGCAAATGGCGCGACGCCCTGCGAGAGGCGTTAGATCCGAATGGGCTATTGATCGTGGACCTCGTCCCGGAATTGAAACTCATCATTGGTGAGCAGCCACCGGTTCCTGAACTACCGCTACAGGAAGCGCAGAACCGTTTCCAGCTCGTATTCCGTCGATTTATCAGCGTATTCGCGCGGCCGGAACATCCCCTTGCACTCTTCCTTGACGACTTGCAATGGCTGGACGCCGCGACACTCGATCTGATGGAGGACCTGCTGACCCGGACGGACGTGCAGCATTTGCTGTTGATCGGCGCCTACCGGGACAACGAAGTCGATCCCACCCATCCGCTGATGCGCAAGCTCGGAGCGATGGGCCAAGCTGGAGCAGTATTGCAAAACATCGTACTCGCGCCTCTAACCCGTGAGGATCTGGGACAATTGATCGCGGATTCTCTGCACTGCGAACGCGAGCGAGTCATGCCGCTGGCGCAGTTGGTCCACGAGAAGACCACCGGTAATCCATTTTTCGCCATTCAATTCATTACGGCGCTTGCCGAAGAGGCGTTGCTCACGTTCGATTACGGCGCAGCGCGATGGTCCTGGGACCTGAATCGCATTCACGCCAAAGGATACACCGACAATGTGGTGGACCTTATGGTCGGGAAGTTGAACCGCCTGCCTGTCGAGACCCAGAAGGCATTACAGCAGCTTGCCTGTATGGGCAATAGCGCCGAATTCGCTATGTTGGGCATGATCTACCAGGATTCGCAGGAGGAAATGCACGCCCAGCTTTGGGAAGCCGTACGAACAGGCCTCGTCTTCCGCGCGGAAGCTTCCTACAGGTTCCTCCACGACCGTGTCCAGGAAGCTGCCTATTCCTTGATCCCGGAAGAATTGCGCGCGGAGGCTCATCTCCGAATAGGCAGGCTGCTCGCGGCGCACACCCCTCCAGAGAGGCTGGAGGAGGGGATCTTCGAGATTGTTAATCAGCTCAACCGCGGCTCTCACCTCGTTACGTCAACTGAAGAGCGTGAGCGGGTTGCAGAATTGAATTTCATTGCGGGCAAGCGCGCGAAGATCTCCACAGCCTATGCCTCGGCGCTCCGATTGCTCGCAGCTGGCCGGGCATTGCTGACCGAAGAGACCTGGGACTCTAACTATGACCTAATTTTTTCCATCGAATATCTTATGGCTGAGTGCGAATTACTGACGGCAGACATGGCGGGAGCCGAAAATCAGGCTTTCGATGTTAGCGCAATATGCGAAAAGCGGACACGATATCGCTGTCGTGACACGTTTGCGCCTCACGCTTTACACCACTTTAGATCGGAGCAACCGCGGCGTGGAACTCTGCCTCGAGTACCTCCGACGCCTCGGCACCGATTGGTCCCCGACTCCAACGCGCGACGAGGTAATGCGCGAATATGGTCGAATTCGATCTCTGGTTGGAAACCGGCAGATCGAGGAGCTCGTTGACCTGCCGTTGATGACCGACCCGGACATCCTCGACGTTCTGGACGTGTTGACCGAGGCCGTGACGCCATCAATGTATTGCGACGAGAATCTATTTTCGCTTGTTATTTGTCATATGGTGAACCTGAGCCTCGAGCATGGCAACTGCGATGGTTCGTGCTTTGCCTATGTATGGTTTGCCGTCATAGCCGGGCCGTATTTTGGCAAGTACAGCGACGGATTTCGCTTCGGGCGGCTTGGCTACGAACTCGTCGAGAAGCGTGGTTTAATTCGCTATCAGGCCCGAACCTATATGTCTTTCGGAAACATGGTCATACCGTGGGCTAGACATGCCTTGGAGGGACGCGAGCTGGCACGTCGCGCCTTCGATGCTGCCTACCGAATCGGCGACCTTACATTTGCCGCTTATAGCTGCACGAAGTTGATCACGAACTTCCTGACAGTAGGAGATCCTCTCGCCGAGATCCAGCCGGAAGCCGAGAAGGGTCTCGCGTTTGCCCAGAGGGTGCGGTTCGGCCTCGTTGTTGACCTCCTTGTTCCACAGGTCGGAATTATCCGGACTCTCCGTGGGTTGACCCCGAAATTCGGCTCCTTTGACGATGAGCAGTTTGACGAGCTTCAATTCGAGCGGCATCTGGCTAGTAACCCGACTTTTGGATTGCCCGAATTCTGGTATTGCTCTCGAAAGTTGCAAGCCCGCTTCTTTGCCGCAGACTACGCGACAGCAGTCGATACGTCATTGCGGGCTCAACAGCTGCTTTACACTTCGCCGTCACAGCTCGAGACAGCAGACTTTCGCTTCTATGGCGCGCTTTCGCACGCCGCATACTTGAATTCCGCGTCTCCCGATCAGAGACAGCAGCATTTCGAGGCTATGATGGATCACCACAGGCAGCTCGAAATGTGGGCGGAGCATTGCCCGGAGAATTTTGAAAACCGCGCGGCTCTCGTCGGCGCGGAGATCGCACGAATCGAAGGTCGTATTCTCGATGCCGAGCAGCTCTACGAAAAGGCAATCCACTCAGCCCGGGAAAACGGCTTTATCCACAACGAGGCATTGGCCAACGAGGTCGCCGCAGGGTTCTACCTCGGGCGCGGCTACGATAAAATCGCGTACGCCTATTTGCAGGATGCTCGCTACGGTTACCTCCGTTGGGGCGCGACTGGTAAAGTACGACAACTCGATAGTCTGTATCCCCGCCTTAGGCAACAAGAATCTATCGCAGGCAGCACGAGCACCATTGGCACGTCGGTCGAACAGTTGGATCTCGCTACTGTAATTAAGGTCTTGCAGGCAGTCTCGAGTGAGATGGTTTTGGAGAAACTGATCGACAGTCTCATCCGGGCAGCTCTCGAACATGCAGGCGCCCAGCGTGCACTTTTGATTTCTTCGCGTCACGGCGAGCTACAGATCGAGGCGGAAGCGACTACAGCCGAAGGTGATGTCCTGGTGAATTTGGGAATTGATGCTGGAATTGCAGCTGCAATGCCGGAGTCTCTCATACGATATGTAATGCGCACTCGTGAGAGCGTAATTCTTAAGGATGCATCGTCTCAGAATCCATTTTCTGCCGATCCCTATATTGCTCAGCGACGGCCTCGCTCCATTCTCACATTGCCATTGATCAATCGAGGGAAATTGATCAGTATTCTCCATCTTGAAAACAATCTGACACCTGATGTCTTCACCCCTGACCGCATCATCGTATTGAAGCTGCTTGCGTCACAGGCAGCAATTTCCCTTGAGAATTCGCGACTCTATCGCGATGTTGAGTCTCGCGAACGGAAGATCGGGCGACTGATCGATTCGAATATTATTGGAGTCGTCATCTGGGATATGGACGGACGTCTTCTTGATGCCAATGACGCATTTCTCCGCATCTTAGGGTACGACCGCGAAGATGTGAAAGCGGGGCTGCGATGGTTCGACATGACGCCTCCGGATTGGCAAGAAGTCCACGCTCGCTACGAGACCGAAGAACTCGCGTCGACCGGCATGTTGCAAGCCCGCGAAAAGGAGTATTTCAGGAAGGACGGCAGCCGTGTGCCTGTCCTGATTGGAGCCGCTTGCTTCGAGGACCAGCCCAACCAAGGGGTAGCCTACATCCTGGATTTGACCCGGCAAAAGCAGGCGGAGGAAGCTCTGCGGCGGAGCGAGGCTCATCTGACACAGGCGCAAAGACTCGCCCACGTGGGAAGTTGGGTTTGGCAGGTAGCCGGACCGAAGGTGGTGTATCTGTCGGAAGAATGCTATCGCGTATATGGTTTCGATCCACAAGTTGGCATGCCCACCTGGCAGGAACGGCTCGATCGGGTTCATCCGGAGGACCGGGCTGAGTGGCAAGCGACAATCGATCGAGCAATTGACGAGAAATCGGATTACGAAATGGAGTTCCGGGTTTTACCTCCGCATTCAGCGGTCCGGTACATCCATTCTGTAGGCCGCCCGGTTTTCGTTCCGTCCGGGGAAGTAGTGCAGTACGTGGGCGTCGATATGGACGTGACCGAGAGGAAGCTGGCTGACGAAGCATTTCGGCATATCGTAGTGGGCACGGCGGCCACCACAGGCAGCGACTTCTTCCAGAGCCTGGTGCAGCATGTGGCTCAGGCGCTCCACGCCCGGTATGCCTTTGTTACGGCCTGTTATGACCAGAAATATGCCCGGTCACTCGCCTTCTGGAAGGGCGACCGCTTGGGCGAGAACTTCCATTGGGATATCGGCGATACGCCTTGCGAGAGAGTGCTCCATGGTGACGTTTGCCATTACAGGCAAGGGCTGCAGATCTTGTTTCCTCGCGATAAGTTCCTGGCGGATTGGCAGGCAGAAAGCTACCTCGGCGTTCCCATGCTCGACCGCAGCAACCACGTCATTGGCCACTTAGCAATTCTGGATGACAAGCCGATGGAGGCCGACTCGCGTGCCATCGATTTGCTTAAGATCTTCGCTTCCCGTGCAGCGGCCGAATTGAAGCGGCAGAAGGCCGAAGACGAACTACAGGCGGCGCTCGAAGAGCGCGAGAGAATGCGCGAAGAACTGGCCCATCTCGCACATCAGAACCGAGTCAGTACCATGGGAGAGCTCGCGGCCTCGTTGGCACATGAAATCAAGCAGCCGATTGCGGCAGCACTGACAGACGCTAAAACCTGTTTGCGATGGCTTTCTCGCGATCGGCCCGACGTATCAGAGGCACAGGATGCAGCGTCAAGGATCGTTAAGGATGCAACCCACGCAACTGAAATCATCAGCCGGATCGGCTCGCTATTCAAGAAGGGTCCTCTTCAGCGGGAATCGATCGAAGTGAATCAGGTAATTCAGGAGATGATCACTTTGTTGCGTATTGAGGCGGCCCGGCATTCCATTACCATCCACAGCGATCTGACCAACGGTCTCCCCGAGATCAATGCCGATCGCGTCCAGGTACAACAGGTTCTGATGAATCTGATGCTCAATGGCATCGAAGCCATGAAGGATCTGGGCTCTGGTGGTGAGCTCACGATCAAGTCGCAGAAAGAAGACGATGGTCAAGTCCTGGTATCGGTCCGCGACACCGGTGTGGGACTACGGCCAGAACACAAGGAGCAAATCTTTAATGCGTTCTTCACTACTAAGCCGCAAGGCACTGGCATGGGACTGGCCATCAGCCGATCCATCCTTGAATCGCACGGCGGCCGTCTATGGGCTACCTCGAATGCTGGGCCGGGCGCAACCTTTCAATTTACGTTGCCGAATGAAGCCGCGACGCGCGAAGGTATGATCAGTGGCAATTGAGATTCCAACCGAAACGGTCAATTGAACATCGAACAATATCTTTCTCGTCATCTATTCTGCGTGCGTTCGTTCGCGCCATAGTGCTCCCCCTGGTGTTCCTCAGCAAATATGAACCCGCGCATAAGAGCGACAAAGTCTATCGCGCCGCCAGCTTCATGCTGGGCCTTTGTTGATGTATTCTCGGCCACAATCTTATCCACGCACGCGGATCTCTCTCGCGATGCGTGGGCCGAGCAACCCTCCGATGCTGGTCGTCACGGCGCCACTTAATCAGGTTGCGCGTGTAAATTACGAGGCAGAACACGTTCGTTGGTATCAGCGCCCACTGCTTTGGTGCGACGTGGACGGCCAAAATGCAAACCGCCACACTATTTAAGAAGGCTAGTCCCCAGCCCTGCCACTTCCTCTGCCCAACAGCCAGCATTGAGGTGAACGTAAGGGCGGCCGAAATGATGTCCCAACGCATCGTCATGCCTCCTAAGCCCTCGTGGAATGGTGACCCGTCTAACGCCTTCAGTACCTCGGGCACGACGAGTAATCGAAATGGCATGACTCATCTCGAGTGCATGCGGCTGCTCCGGGAATCAGGCGTTCCAGCCACCATCAACAGTCAGGTTCTCGCCTGCCCAATTGCTTGCCGAGTGTCCTTGAGTCATGTTGTGCATTCCTTGTTGAGTCGTTGGGATAGATTAGGAATTCAAGGTCGTGCTCCGATTGAATCCCGAGGTGACTGCGCATTTCTACGACACCCGCTTCAACCGATGACTGGATTGCGAACGGTCTGATTGACGAATGCGAATCCACACCGGCCGCCAATCCGTACCACATCGACCTTGACATCGAAGCTGGTCTGCACCGAGAGACAAACCTCCACCGCATTCAGGACAAATGCAGTTCAGGATTGCAGATCTCAGGCGTTCGTTCGAACGACTTGGGCTCTCCATCCTCAAAAATGGATTCTGCGAAAACATGCGGTCGTCCTCCTTCTGTTCAAGAACTGTATTCGTTGCAGAACGGTGATCTGGAGAGCACGTTATCTTCCATTTGAACCGCGTACCCCGGCCGAGGCTGGAATCCTGCTCTAGCAGCCCGGTTTGGCCTCTTCGCTTAGGTTCTGAAAGAGTTAAGTCGCGGGCCAGGTTCGACTCGGTTAAAGCTTGCGTGTATCAGGCGTCGGCGTTCGGAGGTCACGGATGTCGGTTTAGCGACACCAACTATAAAAGGCGACCCTTCGGATTTTGGTGGGTATGAAGCTGTTCGACGAAATTGAAGTCGCTTCGGAACTTGAACGAACGGCAGGAACTAAACGAGTGCTAACTTCATCCGCCGTTCGTAAACCCGGGGCAGGGGAGAACCTCGCGGGTAATTCAACTGAGAAGGTTCCACTTGGCATTGTGGACGACGCTAGTGATCTGTTCTCTCCATTTTCGGCTTGGAGACCGAAGCTATTCCTGCGATTGGCAGCGTGAAGTGGAACACCGCACCGCGGGGAAGGTTCGCGGTCGCCCAGAGCCGTCCACCATGCGCTTCGACAATGGAGCGGGCGATTGTCAGGCCCATGCCCATGCCGTCTGTTTTTGTCGTATAAAAGTGATTGAACAACTTATCTGCCGCCTTCGGATCAAGACCGGGTCCCGAATCTCTTACCGTGATGCGCACCTCTTGAGAGTCATCTAGCTGTGATTCGATCTCTAACTCTCTTAGGCTTTCCGTGGCCATCGCTTCGATGGCGTTCCTAATGAGATTGAGCAGTACTTGCTGAAGCTGGATGCTGTCGGCAAGAATCTGCGGCAGCTCGTCCCTCAGTTGAGTCTGCAAAGAAACCTGGTTCTTCCGAATTTCACCGTCCACGAGCAAAATAGCTTCATGTATCGCTTCGTTCACGTTGAGTGGTTCCTTGCGTAGAGGAGCTCTCCCAACGAGCGAGCGGATTCGACGGATGACCTCCGCCGCACGCATGCTATCGGTGACAATACGACCAAGGGCTTCGCGCGCTTCTTCAATCTCCGGCGGGTGGGCTGCCAACCAGCGCAGCCCCGTTTTTGCATTGGTAACGGCAGCCGTGAGGGGCTGGTTGACTTCGTGGGCAATGGTGGCCGCTGTCTCGCCCACAAGGATAACCCGGTTGACTCGCGCGAGTTCCATCTGCGCTTCGGTAAGGGCCTCCTCGACTCGTGTTCGCTCGTTGATTTGAAATGCCAGGGTTGCGTTGATTGCAGCCAACTGTTGCGAACGCCTTGTGAGATGTCTCAGCCGCAATTGATAGAGCATCCAGACCAGAGCCAGAAGGGTAATGCTACAGGCAACCTGGAACCACGCAGTCTGGTAAAAGGCAGGAACGATATAGAATTCCAGGGATGCTCCCCGCTCGTTCCATACGCCGTCATTGTTCGAGGCAGTGACCAGAAATCGATACGATCCCGGCCCCAAGTTGCTGTAGTTGGCCTGTCGACGAGTGCCAACATCCTGCCAATCGGCGTCGACTCCTTCGAGTCTGTAGCGGAATTTCACCCGTTCAGGAACGGAAAGGCTCAAGCCCGTGTAATCGATCTGGATGGTATTTGTATGTGGGCCAAATTGGAGTTTGCGTTGTATGGGGTGCGAACCCCGCTCCGTCGTAATCGCCACAATAGAAACTGGCGGAGAGACGAGGTTTTTATTGATCTGAGATGGATCAATCCACGCCAGTCCGTTGTCGGTGGCGAACCACAGTCGATTGTCGGTGGTTTCAACGGCGGTCGAGTTAGTGATACTCATCTGGGGCGCTCCCGGCAGCCCATCCAGATAGTTGAATCGCCGATAGGAGATTCGGTGATTCGGATTGGCTATGAATCTTTGAATCTCCGTGGATGAGATGTGGATAATCCCTCTCATCTCGTTCAGCCATAGTCCACGATCTGGAGTTTCTATAATTCCAGAGATCGCGGCGAGCGGCTCCCCAGAGGCGACATTCACTTTCCAATATCGTCCGTTGCTGAAGAGTGCGAGCCCAAGTTCGCCGCCGATCCAAATATGCTGCCCGAGGCCTCGAATGACCTTGATTCGCCCCAGATCGACCCCATCCTTTTGTGAATAGGCGATGGCTCGGTCTCCCTTTAGTACATATATCTGGCCGGAGGCATAGCCTAGCCAGAAATTGCCTGTCGGATCACGATAGCTTGCGCTGGGTCCGGAATGATACGCACCTTCCGACGGTACTCCTTTGGGCCATGCGTGAAGGTCCCAAGCTCCCTTCAGGAAGTGAACAAACCCGACGTCTCCGAGCCTGATCCAAAGGCCACCGTCAGCCGTACTGGAAATCATGTCGTACATCCAATCGTGTACAGCATCTCTGGGCAACCGAAAGAATTTGAAACGCGCCCCCTGCTGAAGCCACAGCCCAGAGCGAGAGCCCCACCAGACTTCGCCATCTGGTGCCCGCAGTACGCTGGCTTCTTGGCCTCCGACCTTCTGTGGAAGGAGATTATTGCCCTGAACGTGCAACAATGGTCTTCTGTTGATCGTTCCTAGCCATAAGTCCGCGTGATCTCCAGAGAGGAGCGTGAGGTTCTGGTAGCGTTGCGGAAGCTTCACGGGAACAACATCGTTGTGACGGAAGCGAACGAGCCCGTTCGAACAGCCGACCCAGATATTCCCTTCACGGTCTTCGAGTAGTCCATATGCAAATCCACCGGTGAAGCCTTCCTTTGGTCCGAACGAGTCGACCTCGGAAGCGTGAAGATCATATTGTCTGTTTTGCAGTCTCTCTGGATAGCTAATTCGTATGACCCCTGAATCCATTCGTGTAATCCAGAGTGCATCATCTCGATCGAACAACAATTCACGCAGACCATCACCGACCACGGTTGGGCGCTCATGACGGATCTTTCCTCCGGTGATCTGAATCGTGCTCACCTCGCTACGCGCATCATCCGCGAACCACACCCTTCCATCTTTCGCCTGAGCTAGTGTCGTGACACCTGTCCCTACCGAACCGCCAAATTCGAATGACCGTGATCCGCGCTTCAGGAAGGCGATCATCTTCACTGTTGCGACCCAGAGAGTGCCCTGACGATCGACTGCAAGTAACGGATCATTTGAGGAGGAAGGTTCCAGTCACGCCCGACACGTAGCCATCGAGTACCGTCCCGCAAAAGCAAGCCATTCTCTGAACCTGCCCAGATTCTGCCGTCCAGATCACGTGCAAAGCAATGAACCGGCGAGTCTGGCAACTCTCCTGGTCGTCTGAAGACGGTAATTGTCCCATCCTTTATGAATCCAATTCCGTTTGGCGCAAAGGCGATCCAAAGTCCCCCATCTGGGGTGGCCATGAGTGAATAGATACTGTGCGATGGAAGTTCAACTCCGGGCTGCGGCTTGAATTCTTCGAATTTTACCCCATCAAAGCGGAATAAGCCCCTTGCTGAGCCGATCCAAAGGTAGCCATCCTCGGTTTGAGCCAGTGCGCTAATTTGGCTCGGTGCGCCGTCCTTCTCACTCCAGAACGTATAGTGAAGTTGGGCAATAGTTCGGTCTCGATCGAGTGAATACCCAGATGTGGGAAACATCAGGGAGATGATGCTCGCCAGGAATATTGCGATTCGCCGGCCCTGCGTATTCATCATAGCGTCTCCCACTTCTCATGTGGTTCTGATCAAGAACACATCTGCTACAAGCAATCCTGGGACAAAAGGCGTGCTTCAAATTTGAATCACCTCTTTTATCCCGAATGAATGATGCTTCCGATTCGGTACGGCGACGGCCGTAGTAGCCATCCCTGGCCACATCTGCATGTTCCACCGCTTTACCTGCGGGGGCAATTTCGGTATAGCAGATCGTGATACGGGTTGCATCCGAATCAGGATTTCATATGGGCGCCTGCGAAGGTGAGCCACGCGAAGACTGCGCCACGTCAATAGTGTCTTTATGCCGACACTAGCCCGCTCTAATGACACCTCGCATTTCAGCCGAGCCGATTTGCCTTCAATAAGTTGACTATCAGTTTGCCCGAATGCATCATTTGGCAACCGAAATGCAAGTACTGTTCGTATAGGGACGGGGTCGTCACGACCCTATAGCGATGAGCATGAGGGCCCAATGGACAAGCCGATGTGCATTCATTGCAGGTGAAGTTAATGCGTGTTCCTCTGCTGAATCTCAGTAAGAGCTGCGCCAGCTTCAGATTGCAGAAGCAACGTCAGCTGCTCTCACCTGATTAACCAGATGAGATCGGTCGGCGGCCGATCAGTCCGAAGATCGTGCTGATTGTCTTATGGTAGTGCGGTCGAACGTTCTCGTGCACTGGAACTGGGCGAAGATGATGTTGTGTCAGCCCCTATTGAACCAGTGGAATTTCACACCGGCTGGGTTATCGGCGGATTCAATGGCGCAAACGCCCGCGGACCTTGCTTCGGCCATTGGATAGGAAAGACGTATCAGCGAGTTACGAATCATTGATTCCCTGAATCGGCGAAGCGTCAATGGAAGGGTCAGGTGTGCGTGCGATGTTCCATTTGGATTATCTCTCTTGCTTCCTCACAGTCGTAGGGACGGTTCTGCTCGCACGAAAATCGTGGGTAGGACTCCTTATCGCCATTCTCAACAGCTTGATCGTCTGTGCAATTGCACTGCAAACGTCAGAGCTTGGCTTTATTCCAGCAAATCTGTTTTGCATCTGCACATACGCGTTCAGCATACGGTCGTGGCTCAAGGAGCAAACACACACAAGGTGCGAGCGATAGCTCGAGAGATGGCATGAATAGGATGGAGTTTCTGAGGCGGTGCGCTCTACATAAGGAGCTGGGCAACGGGCAGATTGGTCTACGTCGAGCTGGTCAACCTCCCATTGGCGATCATCACGATCAACGGTTGGAATCGACTTGCGATAGCTTTCCGCATGATCCCAGGTCAGTATCAGCCACACAAGAGTCGGTTAAGCCGGTTATCGCGGCACATGACCGAAGAGACAGAAGCGATGAATAAAATGAAGAAACTAAACTCATCTTCTCTGTATTTATCTTTACCGTCGGATTGCCACGGCAACGCATGCCCAGCAAGTGAATACGCTCTTTACGAAACAGCTTCCGGAAGCACCGGGTAGCGTGAATCTCGAGATACTTAGCCTGGTTTGATTGGAAGTGCGATATGCCACCAGCGAAACCCGTACGGATATTGTTGGTCGATGATCGCCCGATTTGTCGCGAAGGGTTGAGTATGGTCATCCAATCGCAGCCTGATTTGCTCCTTGTCGGTCAGGCGGAGAATGCGGAGGATGCTCTTTCTCAGTTTCGTCGCACCCGTCCAGACGTGACGATTATGGATCGAGACTTCCAGGCGCTAGCGTACCGATGCGCTGATTTCCATTCGGAAGGAAAGCCCTCGAGCGATCGTGATGATGGTGACTATTTCGAAACAAGATATGGACGTACGCCGTGCGCTCAATGCGGGGGCTGCCGCCTATGTCTTGAAGAACACCCCAAAAGCAGAGATGCTGCGCGTGATCCGTTGGGTCTCTGAGGGCCGTCGACACATCCCTTCCGAGGTAGCGAGCACGATCGCAGAACATCTAGGACAGGAGGAGCTTTCTCTACGGGAGAGCTCAGTCCTGAGGCTGATCCGAGATGGCTATAAGAACAAACAGATCGCCCAACACCTAGGAATTGCCGAAACGACTGTCAATTTCCATATCAGAAACATCGTCGAAAAGCTCCAGGCAAATGACCGGACCCATGCCGTGACCATCGGCTTTCGACGTGGCCTCTTGGAGCTCGCATAGACAGCAGAAGAACGCTCCTATAGAAGACTTCAGGGCTCCGGCTGTTCTGAAGGTCAGCCAACTTGTCCGATTTGATGATTAGCCTACAAGTGTTCCGCGCTCTTGACCTTAGACGCGGGTTTCCTGACGAACGCAGGCTAATGAATGACGAATCACCGGGCGTCACGACTGTCCCCAATGATGGCCGAGCCGAGATCCTCGGCTCACAGGGCAGACGCGCAATCTCGAACCTCGCCTCCTGGTGCTGAATGTAACGCGGAATGCGATAGGGGCTCCCACTAGTTGGTTTAGCACGAACCTTCAAGGTCTCTCACGAAGACTCAACAAGAACGAACGGCTCTGCTGCCCACCCTTTGAGTTCGATTTGCATGTGGGAAGCAACTCAACGCAGATAGTTCTGCAAATCAGGGCTGCAGAAGGAGTCAAGCAATCCATGAAAGCTGCGCTTTCAGAAGTGATTGGATGATGGGTTCCAAGGAGCATTCGCAAATGCCGCAGTCGTCTGCCAAATCGATTGGCAAATCGAGGTTTTCAAAATCGGATCGCATCAGATTGATACTTAGCTTTCGGCTCGGGAGGCACTTGTTAAGAAATGTTGAGGTTCAGACGGACTTTTCGAGACGTCTGTTGAAGATGCGTATACGTGCGGTCATGCTCACTGGAACATGCCTGCTTCTTTGTCTGCCCGCTTTCGGGCAGATAAATCCTATCGACAGTGCTCGCCATTCGTCCGGGACCAGTGAAGATGAGGACGATACCGTTGCCATCCTAGAAGTGGGAGCGGCAACCAGTTGGAACTTCAGCGGCGGCGCAGCAGCCTTCGCGCCCAATCTCGCGGCAGAGTGTACACCCATCAAAAACTGGCTCGAATTAGAGGCAGGCGTCTCCCCCTTCTATACCCGGAACTCTACCGAGTGGGACACCGACCTGCTCTTCAAAAAGCCGTGGACGATCTCTCGCAAGGCTGAGTTCATGCTCGGCATCGGACCGGAATGGGTTCACCTGAAGCAGGCTGGAAAGGTAACGAACTCCATCTCTGGAGAGGTGGCGGGAGACTTCATGTTCTGGCCAACGGGAAAACACCGATTTGGGTGGTATCTGGAACCGGCTTACGATTACAGCTTCGCGGGCGGTCATCAGCAATCCGTGGGCATGTCGGCTGGCCTGCTAATCGGTATTCGGTGATGCAACATGACTAAGGATGATGGGGAGGCCTGAACCCGCATTCGATGGCTGGATTGCAGCATCCGAGTGGGAGCCGGGCCGCCCTAGGCTGCGTCCCAACGATTTACTGGTCGAGTTCACGACGTCTCGCTTCCAATCTCCTCACCAGTTGCTCTTCCATGGGTAGTGCAAGTTGGTATTCACGGGCGACTACTTGATTTACGAGGTTGCCTAGTGCCTAGTGTGCGACCGCAGCGTCGTGTTCAAAACAGAGAATTTATCTCCTGGCGAAGAATGGCTTCTACTTGTTACAACCCTGTGCCGATTGCGAGACACGTTTTCCCAATTGTTCAGCAAAGTGTTCTTGGACACCTGTAATCCTCAAGACGTTTTAGACGCCGTGGACTAGTCGATTGTTTATAGCGTGCAGGAAATTGCACAGATTTAGCGCGATTCCGAGCGGTGGGGCAAAGGCCCAGTTTTAGAGACCATCACTCGACGATTGTCATGTAGAGCCGTCAGGACGGCTCTTTTTCGTCATTGTTTGGAAAAGCGCCCTGCGACTGATCTGAGGTAGCCGATTTGCCCAGGCTGACTCGGCACTGTCAATTCCGTATCGCCGGACGATTCACGTCCTTAACCGGGCTTGCTCCGCAGCATCCATCTTTGCGAGAAATCCACAAGCATTTCGAACCGAACACTTTATTGGGCTTCACCTGTACTTTCCTCTAGGGCAGATTGCAAGGAGCATTCTCTACACTAACGCTTGGGTAAACTCTCACCGGTTTTTTGAATCGGCAACCACGAAGCTACTTGAAAGGGAAATTGATGACCAGCAAAACGGAACTCATTGCGCGCCAGAAGTCACCACTCTTGACCCCCTCCGATCTTGATCCGGAATCCATTAAAGACATCACGGGTGGACTTAACGCACTCATTGCGGATATTTTCGTCCTCTATTTGAAAACGAAGAACTTTCACTGGCATATGTCCGGTCCTCATTTTCGCGACTACCACCTGTTGTTGGATGACCACGCCGACCAGATATTTGCTATGACAGACGAAGTCGCGGAGCGCGTTCGCAAGATCGGCGGCACGACCGTTCGCTCGATTGGACACATCTGTCGTCTGCAGCGCCTCGCCGACAATGACGCGGATTTCGTCACTCCAGCCGATATGCTTAGTGAACTTCGTGAAGACGAAAAGAGGCTGGTCCAGATCATGCGCGCTCTCCATACCCTTTGCGCCGATGATGAGGATCTCGCTACAGCAAGTCTTCTCGAGAACTGGATTGATCAAGCTCAGCGGCGTAGCTGGTTCCTCTTCGAATCGACACGGCACTAATAGCATCTGATAACCATTCGCCTGGAGGACAAGGTCTCATGGCAACGCCGGATTTGGCTGGAATTCTGCAAACGTTGTTTGCCGGCGACCGAGGTCTCCTGGCGATGACCTGCAGCGAGATTTGCTGCTCCTGAATTTGCTGGGCCCAGGCCAGAATGGTGACCTTGGCCAGAGGAGTAATACATCTCTGCCGGAAACCTGCACAAGAATATAGGTCTTGAGCTGGGCAAAGTTCGATGACCACAAACCTGAGCATGAGTTGCAATGGAACCACTCGTCTTACGCGACGTCCCAACGGCTGATAAAGATGGATGCAACTGAAGACACAGTCGTACTCAATCCCTTGCTGATGCGAAGTTCAATCCCTCGGACGTAGGCATCGGCTGCATTTAGGTATTGAAGGCTCCATTCACCGTGAACACGATGCCGGATGCAACATTGAAGGCTTTCGCAGATGATGGACAGATAAGCGGATCGATGAAACGGAAGACGCCACAGCCGGGGAGCTGGTTCCTCAGTTTATCGCGGCGGGAATCGATTTAGAGGAACTCGGATCCCAGCTTCAGGAACAAGGAGAAGGCCTTCGAGAAATCATGGGGTGAGTTGATGCGTGTCATTGATAGAAAATCGGCATCCCTAAAGACCGCCACTTTGTGACGACATTCGATTCCAAACGCCAAACCCGGAGACTCGACCGAGTCTAGCTCACGCAACGTGATCAGACAACGATGATCAAAGATCCGTTCGTCGAAGGGAAGACACAAGGAGTAAATTCATGACGGAAACGATGGAAGCAGCAAAGGGACAATTCGAGATCGAACGAGACGGTGAAATTTCGTTTCTTGGTACGAAATCGACGGAGAGGGTTGGATTTCGCTACTCCATACACAAGTTCCACTGGCACTCCGTGGTCGTGGCATAGCAAACGAACTTGCTCAGATGGCACTCGAATACGCAAAGGCGCATCAGCTTAAGGTGGATGTGGTTTGTCCTATCGTATTTCATTTCCTCACCAAACATCCCGAATATAAGCCACTGGTCGGCATTCGCGGCTATCGACCTGCGAAGATTCTCTGAGGGAATATAACGCTGACGGAAGAAACGTTGGAACAGAGCGGGGATGGGACAAGCCCAGACGGGACGCGCTACCGTGGACGATTTTCGCGGAACAACCGCCTCTGGACAATTGGTCGACGATGATGTCCAGAGATGGGGCCTGTGGACGACGCTGCGTGCTCCGATCGACGCGATTCCCGACCTGAGCGAGCCGAGGGGACGCGGAATTGCCTGTAATAATTGAAGAGGAAGAGACGCTCCACGGCCGTTCTGTTACGGCGTGCATTGGCGACATGGTGATGAACGCGGTAGCGTGATTTCATCCGGAGCATTGCGGGTGGCAACTCGCTGGCTGCATCATCGCTCTCATTGTTGTCTCGCGAGGCGTGTCGAAGTTGAGGATCGAGAGAGCCTTGGACCTTAGCTGACTTGGAACTCGGCGTGCGTTCTCAGGAAGCGCAAGAGGTGGCCGCGGGAGAAAATGCCGGCAAGGCGGCCGCCGGAGATCACTGGCAGCTGATTGACGTCCTCGCGGCTCATGAGTTCAAGCGCTTGGAGCGCGGGGGTATCAGGAGCAACCGTACGCAGCTGGCGGAGAGGATGCATCACGCTTTGCACAGTAGTTTGGGACCAGCTCTGGCGATCGACGCTCTTCACTTCGTGGGGCGTGACCAGGCCGGCCACCTGGCCGTTATGGAGGACAACGAAACACCGGCGCCCGCTGCGTAACAGATACTCGTCGACAAAGTCCTGCAGGCTCAAGCGGCCTTCGACCGTGGCGTAATCGTGGTCCATGACGTCAGCCACGCGCCGGTCGCGGAGTCCAGCCATCATCTCTACTTGGACGTAGCTGGCGCGCGATGCGTCGAGCAAGAACCAACCGATAAAAGCTAACCAAAGCCCACCAAAATTCGCGCCCACAAAAAATCGCCACAGGCCTGCCAGGATAAACAGAAAGGCGACCGCCTGACCCACTTTTGCTGCCAATCGTGTCGCACGGTCTGCATTGTGAGTGACCGACCAGATCAGGGCCCGCAAAACCCGACCGCCGTCCAGCGGGTATCCGGGAACCATGTTGAAAGCGGCCAGGAGAATATTAATGTTGCCGAGCCACACGAGCACGGAGGTGAGGGGAGTAGCGGGTCCGCCGGCGACCAGCCAACCGCCGAGCCAGGCGGTCCCCAGAAGCACCAGGCCAATCACCAGGCTCGTAATTGGACCGGCGATCGCAATCCAGAATTCAGACTTGGCGTCCCGGGCCTCCGACTCGATCTGCGACACTCCACCCAAGGCGAACAGAGTGATGGCGCGGACTCGTAAGCCCCGCGCTTTCGCCACCAATGAATGCGCAAGTTCATGCAGCAGGAGCGCCACAAAGAAGAGTACGCTGGTGACCGCCGCGGCCATCCATACTACGGTTCTACTCCATTGTGGGTCCACCGCGTGGAAATGCTGAACGAGTGAGAGTGCAATCAGTAAAGCGATAATGAACCAACTGTAGTGGAGGCCGATCGAGATGCCAGCGATTCGCCCAAACTTGATTTGTGCCTTCATGTGGTTAGACCTCAAACCTGCGTAGACAAACATAGTGCTACTATGCACCTCACCCCTGAGATCGGGATCCTTGATATCTTGAGGTGGCCGCCAGTATGTTTCTGCAGGTTTCAGAGGTGGCGGCAAGATCGTCTGCCATCTTGCTGGCGGCTGTCAGAGGGCTCGCAAGATAGGCCACCTAGCCCATCACTGCTTTCCAGCGACCTATATCAGCCATCAATTCGTCATGGCGCCGCCATTCGGTGTGAGGGCGATATCCTCCAATCCATCTTGTAGCACAAGTTGCGAATTAATGATCTCGCGGCACTCATATAGAACTTTCCTGAAGAAACCACAGTCTCTTCACTGCAGGTTTGAGGATTACACCTGAGGCTCGTGCAGAAGCATACTCCAGATGTTCTTCGGTGCTCTGTATTGGCAGTGTGGACTGCAAGGCTCATACAAGGTTGATCAGAGGCATCGCGTAGCAGACATGTCCGCCTTTGGGCGTCGCCGACATGGCCTACCGTCCGCGGGCCGATTGATTGCCATCCTCAGCTCCCTGCAGTTCAATCAGCCCGTGACCTACTGTTTCTACGATACCGCTGCGGTGCTCGCTACTACTAGTAACCGATAGCAGCGCGCCCGGAAATCCTGCACGATATGCCATTACGGCTCCTGCGGCGAGATGTTTTGCGCTTTGTTGTTGTGACGCTATGTTTTCTGGTCCCTGCAACATTTCCACTAAAGAGACATATGACCGAGGAGAAACTTATCATGAAGGCAATCGTTGTGACGGATCAGGTCGCGGGGCCGGCGCAGTCGGGTCGAT
Organism: uncultured Acidobacteriaceae bacterium; assembly: GCA_963750845.1. Classification (GTDB taxonomy): domain Bacteria; phylum Acidobacteriota; class Terriglobia; order Terriglobales; family Acidobacteriaceae; genus KBS-83. Next base: position 187,786 of record CAVVSP010000001.1, on the reverse strand, counting down.
GGTGACGCAACTCGCACGAGAGGCCGGCGCCTACGCCGTGACCGGACTCCTTTCGATCACCGGCCACGAGCTGGCCGGAGTGGTCACCGCCCCCAGCTATGGAACGATGGCGCTGTCAGTGGACAGCGGGTGTTCGGCCTCATGTCGGCGCGGAAGCCTCCAGTTAGGCCGAATGAAATGGCAGGTGTAACCGTCAGGATAGTGCTCCAGATAGTCCTGATGTTCCGGCTCGGCTTCCCAAAAAGCACCGGCCGGCGCGACTTCAGTCACCACTTTGCCGGGCCAAATCCCCGACGCGTCGACATCAGCGATGGTGTCACTTGCAATTCGTTTCTGTTCGTCGCTAGTGTAGAAGATGGCGGAACGATAGCTGGTTCCCCTGTCGTTGCCCTGGCGATTCAGTGTGGTCGGGTCATGAATCTGGAAGAAGAACTCCAGCAGCGTCCTGTAACTGAGCTTGTCAGGATCGAAGATGATTTCAATTGCCTCGGCGTGGGTGCCGTGATTACGGTAGGTCGCATTGGGTACGTCGCCACCCGAATAGCCGACCCGTGTGGAAATCACACCAGGGTAGCGGCGCAGTAGGTCCTGCATGCCCCAAAAGCAACCGCCTGCAAGAATTGCGCGTTCGGTAGATGTGCTCACGTTATTAATCCTTATCTTTGGTCTCGAATAGCTTGCGATAGGTGCCGTAGCCCTTGCTCTCGAGTTCATCGAAATGAATGAACCGCAGCGAGGCTGAATTGATGCAATAGCGCAGTCCACCTTCCGCGCGTGGGCCATCGGGAAATAGGTGCCCAAGATGACTGTCGCCATGGCTTGACCGAACTTCCGTCTGCGGTATGCCGTCGCTGAGATCGATTTTCTCTACAACACTTTCGCGCTCGATCGGTTTAGTGAAACTCGGCCAGCCCGTATGGCTGTCAAATTTATTGATCGAAGCGAACAGTGGTTCGCCAGACACCACATCCACATAAATGCCAGGCTCTTTGTTGTCCCAATAGGCGTTGTTAAAGGGGCGCTCAGTCCCATTAGTTTGAGTAATGCGGTACTGCTCCGGAGAGAGGCGAGATACAGCGTCGGGATTCTTGTAGTATGTCGGCATATGGTTTCCAGTTATTCGGAGGATTCCGACTGCGGCACGCACTCTAAACCTGCCTCCAAGAGCAGCGATCCTAGGCATCCCACAGTCTAATAATTAGATCGCGTTATCTTCTTAAAGGATTCCGATTTGCGTGAGCTTACAGATCGTTTCAGCGATCAAGGAAGTGGCAGCCAGTGCTGGAGATTCCGTGTAACTGCTCGCGATTGGAGACAAAGCCTATACGGCGAGGAACTCCAGCAGAAAGACGCGCCTGCTTATTTAATCAGTCCGTGGCCTACTTTTGTGTGCAGTTGCAACCTTGTATTGTTCGAGACCTAAACATTTCTATAGGGAGTCGCGCGTTATCATGGATTAGTCTCTCGGAGGTGCGGTTCACGCGCCGAAGGAGAGTTTGGATGTCGAACACGATTACGCCTACCGTTTTCTATCGCACGCATAAGGTGGAAGGGCTGGAAATCTTCTACCGCGAAGCCGGTCCCCGGGATGCTCCCACCGTTCTGCTCTTGCACGGCTTTCCGTCGTCTTCTCATATGTTCCGCAATCTGATTCCCATGCTTGCGGATAAATATCATGTCGTTGCCCCAGACTTCCCTGGATATGGCGAAAGCTCAGCACCGTCGGTCAACGATTTCGACTATTCCTTCGAGCGGTTCGCGACTGTGACCGAAAAGTTCACGGAAGAGTTGAATCTTTATTCATATGCGCTATACCTCTCGGACATAGGTGCATCGGTTGGCTTCCATTTAGCTGTCATGCATCCCGAACGCGTGACCGCTATGATCGTCCAAAACGGGGACGCCCATGTTGAAGCCATAAACAAGGAGTTCTTAAAAACGGGATTACTGGACTATTGGGAAGATCGGAGCGAAAAGAACGCTCAAGTTCTACTCGACTGGCTTCTGACGATTGAAGGAACCAAGTGGCATTATCTGCATGGTGTCAGCGATCCGTCGAAGATCAGCCATGATAATTGGGTGATCGACCAGGCTTATCTGGACCGACCGGGGAACAAGGATATTCAACTTGCACTCCTCTACAACGCAAAAAGGAATCTGGATGCCTACGCCGATTGGCAGGAGTATTTCCGTAAACAACAGCCCCCGACGCTGATCACTTGGGGCAAAAACGATGGAATCTTTACGGTCGAGGGCGCTGAGCTCTATAAAAGAGAGCTTCCCAACGCAGAGCTCCATCTTCTTGACACGGGCCATTTCGCGTTGGAAGAAGAAGTGGATCGGATTGGGTCGTTGATGCATGAGTTTCTCGATCGAACAATAAACAAGAAATAAGTATTGAAAAGGCGTTGCCAAGCGATCTCTTTTGATTTTGGGTCCTGTCCATGGGATATGCAATGGAAGGACCCGGAATTGAAAGCCGGCCTTTGACGAAGGCGAACCTTGGGTGTGTCCGCCGAAAAGAACAGACCTTTTCGTATCGACCATAGGTGCAACGCTGCCCTTGGTCACAGCCTTGGCTCATGGAGCTGGGAGTCAAACCGCACCGGTCTAGAAACAGAAGTGATCGTAAAAGAGAAATGCAAGGAGTTGATTCAATGCCACAAAACGTAGCGTCACAACAACAAAGCGCAAAACATCTCGCCGCACGAGCCGCAATGGCATATCGTGCAGGATTTCCGGTCGCGCTGCTGTCGCTACTAGTAGTAGCGAGCGCCCCAGCGATATGCCGTATCTCTCCATGTGCGAAATGTCTATAGCCCAAAACAATGGCTTAATATATCGGCTGCGAAAGACACTTGTGACATACGCTCTTCTTTTTTTACATTCTGCTCTACTCTGCGCACTTCGCTCGTTCGAGGGCGCCGCCGCGTGAAACGACTGTAGACGGGTTGACTCTTAATCGACAGGTTGTAGGTTCGATTCCTCATTAGGTTAATCGGATAAGCCGATTCGCCGGCTAGACGGGATTGGTTGCAATCCAGCGGTGGTCATCGGAACGCGGGAGGATTTCATGAAGCCAATCGGGTGGGCACGCGCTCTCGGTTTGCGCCCTTTCTGGAGAAGAATGGGCCAGTCGTCTGGCCGCAGTACACCGTCCGCGGCGCTTTGGCAGTCGAAGAAAAGCAGGAAGAGTGCAGTGAGTTAAGGGATTCGCTAAAGGGGAGCGAGCTTACTTTCTAAGCGCGTTTAGTTTATCGAGTACACCCTTAAGCGCATCAAGCTTTTGCCCAGCTTCGCCAAGCTTGCCTTGAGCGGTCAGACGCTGGTAATCGGCAAAGTCTTTGCCGGCTTCCGAGATGAGGGCGTTGATATCCGACGAAGGTTGGGAGATTCCCTGAGATGCCGGCGCAACCTGCGGTGTCTCCTTGGCATTCAGCGACGAGACTTCATCGCCGAAAAGGGCCGCCAGTGCCGCCTGAAATGTTGTGCCGTAGGCGAGCTTGTCTTGTAGTGCGAGCACGACGAGGCGCAGCTCCGGCATTGGGCTCTGCTGAGCCTGAAGGTAGATTGGCTCCGCATACAAGAGTGCTCGACCAGACGGTATAACCAGCAGGCTTCCGCGCAGCACGTGCGAGCCTTGTTGATTCCACAGCGTCAATTGTCCTGAGAGCTGCGCGTTCTGATCGATGCGTGCCTCAATCTGTTGCGGGCCGTCAATCAGTCTGGTCTTCGGGAAGTCGTACACCACCGCTGTGCCGTAATTTGTGCCGTCGCTTCGACCAGCAATCCAGCCAATCAGATTGTTTCGGTTAGCAGGTGTGAAAGGGAGAATCTCCACGAACTCTTCGCCTGCACCTCCTGGCAGTTTCATAAGAACGAAGTTCGGCTGCATCATCTGAACCATCTGCTGGCCGTTACTATCAGTCCCGGTCTCCGTGGCGACTGTCCACAGATCCTCGCGATTGAAGAATACCGCCGGATTCGTCATGTGATAGAGGCCGTAGACCTCCGACTGCAATTTGAACAAATCCTCGGGGTAGCGGACGTGCTTACGCAAGTCCGCCGGCATGGTAGCGGCATCCTTGAAGAGACTCGGGAAGATGCGACGATAAGCATTAACAATCGGATCCTGGGCGTCAAAGACGTAGAGGGTTGTGGCTCCGTTGTAAGCATCCACAACCACTTTGACACTGTTGCGCATGTAATTGATTGAGCTATCGCCAAGGCTGTAATGGGTCGAATATGGATAGCTGTCGGAGACGGTGAATGCGTCCATGACCCAGGAGAGCCGGCCGTCGTCGCCCACTACCAAATAGGGATCCTGATCGAAGGTCAGGAATGGTGCTATTGCTGCTACGCGTTCGCGTATGTTGCGCCGCATCAGCAGCCGGCTCTGCGAGTTTACGTCGTCACTGAACGGTAATTTTCCGAGGTCGCCACGATCGATTGCGAGAATGACCCGCCGCAGAAACCCACCCAGCACGATGCCGCCAGTGCCCTGGTAGGAGGTTAGGTTATTGCTTTGGCCTTGCGGATAATCGAACTCTTGCTGCCTCGTCTTGACGTAGACGTCGGTGTTGGTCAGCTCCCCAAAATAGATCTCGGGACGGGTTACGTCGAGACCGCGTACCGTGCTCTGGACGGGCATATTGCTTAACAACAGTGTTGGCAAGCCTTCTGCTGTGAACCCATTGACGGGGTTCATCGTCACTCCGTAGCCGTGGGTGTAGATCAGCTTCTCGTTAATCCAGTTCCGGCTACTGATCGGGAGCTTGTCTACGTTCAGTTCGCGCGCCGCGAGCATAACCTCGCGCATCGTGCCATCCAGGTCGTAGCGATCGATATCGATATCGGGAAAGTCATAATAGGTTCGAATCTCCTGCACCTGCCGCAACGTGTCTTGCAAGGCACGCCAGTCCCACAACCGGATGTTTTGAAGCGTGGGCTGATTGTTCGCGGGGTCGGTTGCATCGACCGTGGTCTCGGCAGGAAACTCGCGCTGAGAGAACCGATCAAGGCCGTAGGCCTTCCGGGTCATCTCAATATTGTGGGAGATATACGGCTCTTCACGAACTAGCTCGTTCGGCTTGACGATAAAGTTGTTGACGTACCACCCAACTATCACCAAAACGCCATAGCAGAACATGGCAGGAAGGATGGCAACCACAATCCGTAGCCCGCGTGACTCCCGCGCCGCGTTGACCGCTGCGATAGCGGCACCGAGGACAAGGGCGGCGCACACAATAAGCAGCCCACGAATCATAATGTGTGCGTCGGTGTAGGTGGCGCCGTCAAAGATCGTGTGATGTTCGAGCGATAGCTGGAAACGGCTGAAGTACACAGTAATTGCAAGAACGAGCAGAAGGAATGCGACCGTGGCGGAGAGTGCACGCCATGGCGATGAGCCGTAGGTGATATGTCGCTTGGCAAGGGAGCGGGCGCCGCTTGTAATGATGAGAAACAATACGGCAACCGCACAGGTCGTGATCGCTAGCGTGAGTAGCCAGTTATCGATGAGCTGCCACGCGGGCAGCGTGAACAGGAAGAAGTTCAACGGCTTGCCAAAGATCGGATCGGTGACGCTGCCTGTTGCATGTGGCGCATACCAGAAAAGCGCCAGCGTCGGCCACTGTGCCATCAGGGCGAAACCGGTCACACCCGCGAACACAATGGAGATGCCGAGCGAAATGACGCGGAGGGCTGGCTGCACCGACAGGCTGATCGGTTGGCCCGCGATGACGATCGAGTGAAAATTAGGCAGATCGTCTTGATGAGAGCGCCGGATAGCCGCAAATGCGCCGTACAGGAACAGAAACGTAACTACTGCAAAGAGCAGAAAGCTTGCAACCTGCAGCCCCATTGTCTTCCAGTAGACGTTTCCGAAACCAAGCGATTGAAACCAGAGAAGGTCAACCCAATACGACAACGCAACACGGGTCGCAAGAAATATCCCGAAAGCTAAAACGATAAGAAGGAGAAGCCTGCGAAACCACCGCGACGAGCTTCTCCGCGATGGCGAATCAATGAATGACGGCAACTTCCCTCCGCGCCAGTGAGTGACGAACCGACAATTGATTGTAGGCCCTTTGGAAACGAGAGTTGTTCCCGACTGTGCGACGATCCTTCCAGCACGGCGAGTGAGAATTGGGCGGCGTGATGTCTGCCATAGTTCGCCGCAGGTTCATTAGCTTTGCAGTGCGTGATCAGCGAATGACCTGCATCGCGTTTTCGGCGTCATCTGAGTTTTCCGCTATTTATCGCCTAGCCTGCTCGACCATCTCGATGAGCACTTTCCGTACGTCCTGCGCGGTTGCTACCTCACGGAGAAAGTTGATACGGGCACCTTTGATTCCGTCCTTTGTCTTCAGTCGAAGAGAGAAACCCAGACGGTCTACGGAAGTCATGGTTGCCTCGATTGCCTCGATCTGCGCACATGACCGTGCTAGCCTGATCATCGAATCGACGTGATCGGCGTTCATGTGCGCGAGGATGCCGGGCGCGGCTTCGGCCAGCGGGTCCGGTGCAGCATGTTCGTAATCTCCAGCCTCGACCCATCCCATCACGCCAAAGCCCCCCACATAGTAGAGGTCGATGGGCTGGAGCCTGAAAAAGCTGAAGTCGGTGAAGTCTACCCAGTAACGGCTGTTTTCATGGCGAGCAAGGTACTGTTCTCGAACAGAAGCAGCATCATGCTCTGGCACAGCTTCGGCATGGCCGATCAGGGTCGCCCGCGCGGCCCCGAGCGGATCACCATCGGCACCTGCTTGGCCGACGAAGAGACTGCATCGCGGATCGGTCTTCAGATTCTGGGTGTGCATGGCCATATTGCTAATGAGGAAGACGGGACGACCAGCAAGATCGAGCGCGAAGGGCATCAGCGAGCCGAAGGGAAATCCTGGCTGCTTGCGGGACATCGTGGATAGCGTACCGACCGACGCCAGTGAGAGAAGTGTGCGGATACGTTCTGCATGACTTGGCTCGGGAAGCTGCGGAAGCGCGGGCCCAGTGGATGCATGCTGGCGTGGCGTGGCGGCTTCCTTCATCGGCATCGGGTTCTTCACGTGTCAATCCATGTTAGCCCCGACTGTGCAAGGCAGGGATTTTGCCATCGCCTGCGCCACGTTGAGAGCGTTAGAGCGGTCCGTCGGCACCAATATTCGGAGTCGTCAACCCCCGACGCGGAAGTCGCGCTCCCTCCGGACGGCTTGCCCTGCCCAAAAATCATCAGGTGATGGGAGGAGCCATTTGTTTCAGGTGGGGGGGGCACTTTGGATGGAGCATGTTCGTTTCGGATGTGGCGTTGCTAACGGGACTGGAGCGTACGCAACTTATGGCGGGCGCCACATGGTCGTCGTCAAATTTCAAGCGCCTCCCCACAGGGCGAGGTGTATTCATTTTTCCCACTACTGCTCGCATTGGGCGCCTACTGGGGCTTACTGGCGGCGCTAGGAGGTGTGACCGTAAGCTATTGAAAGGATAGGGAAAATTGTTGACACTCAACAAGTTGGGTACGGCTCAGAGAACCTGGGATGGCAGATGGTGTGTCTGTCAATTCGCCACCTTTCGTCGGGGATTACAACGATCAACCGTGGCTCGCTCACGGATAGGGTCCGGCAATCGACCGATGCCGAACGACCGAAGTGTGACTTCTGCAGGACGGACGCGTGTGGTGAATGGCTGCGCGATGAACCTCGCGGAAGGTCCGTTTCTCTTCGCGACCAGATTTCTGGATGAGAATTGTCCTGATCGCCCGACGGCGCGACGGCGAGGAGTGCAAAAAAAGATCCGCGCCGAGCAGACAGCGGCGAACCTCGTATACGAGATCGGCAAGACTTGATACGGGTGTACACCGGACCGCTGATCCTGTGTACACCAGACGTACGCTGAAGGGCGTTTTCTGCGCTTTCTATGCCTTTTGAGACATTATGGAATCAACAACTTACTGATTCCACGTTGTGCCATAACGTACTCCTCATATGGACCCTTGAAGTCCTCGATGGCTGATCCATCGAAGTGCCAGATGCGCGTCGCCACTTCATCGATGAGATCATGATCATGGGTGACGAGCAGGACTGTGCCTTCGTAGCGCTGCAGCGCAATGTTGAGCGCATTGATCGACTCCAGGTCGAGGTGGTTCGTCGGCTCGTCCAGCGCAAGAATGTTCGGCTTCTGCATCATCAGGCGGCAGAAGATGAGCCTCGCCGCCTCGCCGCCGGAGAGTGCATCGGTAGGCTTCAACCCCTCTTCGCCCCGGAAGAGCATCTGGCCGAGAATGCCGCGGATGTCCTCTTTTGTCTTTTGCGGATCGAAGTTGTGCAGCCACTCCGCAACCGTCGTGCCCTTGTCGATGAGGCCGGAGACGTCCTGCGGAAAATAGCCGACTTGCGCCTCATGCCCCCACTTCACCGTGCCACCGTCGATCTGAAAATCCTTCTCGACCAGATCGGGTAGACCGGCAAGCAGCGATTTCAACAGCGTCGTCTTGCCCAGACCGTTGCGACCCATCAGACAGATCTTCTCGCCGCGCATGACAGAGCCGGTGAAGTCCTTCACCACCTGTTGATCGCCATAGCCTTTGCTCAGATGGTCGAACTCGAGGATGTGCTTGCCGGAGGGGCGCAGCATGTCGAAACGGATGAATGGGCGGGCAATGTTGGAGCGCGCCAGTTCGGTGGTCTGCAGCCGCTCAACTTCCTTCTTGCGCGAGGTTACCTGGCTCGATCGCGTGCCGGCGGAAAAACGCGCGATGAACTCGTTCAACTGGGCGATCTTCTTCTCGCGCTGTTCGTTCTGCGACTCCAGACGCGAGCGAATCTGCGTCTTCGCGACAACCATGTCGTCGTAGCCGCCGGTGTAGGTGATGATCGTCTCGTAATCGATGTCTGCAATGTGCGTACACACACTATTCAGAAAGTGGCGATCGTGCGAGATGGTGATCAGTGTGCCCTCGAAGTGCTCGAGGAAATCCTGCAGCCAGTGGATAGAGTCCAGATCGAGATAGTTCGTCGGCTCATCCAGCAGCAGGGCCTGCGGCTTGCCGAAGAGGGCCTGCGCCAGCAGCACGCGCACCTTCTGGCCGCCCTGCAGCTCGCTCATCTTGCGCTCGTGGAATTCGTCCGGGATGTCGAGGCCCTGCAGCAGGATCGCGGCATCGCTTTCAGCGGTGTAGCCGTCTTCTTCGCCCACGATGCCTTCGAGCTCGCCCAGCCGCATTCCATCTGCATCGGACATGTCGTGTTTGGCGTAGATGGCCTCACGCTCCTCGAGCGCCGCCCACAGGCCCTTGTTGCCCATGATGACGGTGTCAATGGCGCGGAAGGCATCGAAGGCGTACTGATCCTGGCGCAAAACGGAAACTTTCCTTGGGGCGGACGACCGTACCCTTCTGGGCGTCCAGATCACCAGCCAGCACCTTCATGAAGGTGGATTTACCGGAGCCATTGGGACCGGTCAGGCCATAACGGCGGCCGGGAATAAAGGTAATTGTCACATCCTCAAAGAGGACCTTGGCGCCGTAGCGCATGCTTAGATTGCTGACTGAAATCATTCCGTGGTCTCAGTCTTTATTGTCGCAGACATCCGCAGTTTTCGCGCCAGTGAGCCGGTGCGAACTCTAATGACGGACCGAGCCTAGGTGGCTGTTGCCGTGATGGCACGACGACCGGCGAAGGCATAGCTCAGACGCGTAATCCCGCTGAACAAAATGCTGATGCCAATCAGCGTCCCCACCGCCCACACCGAGCTGAATGGCCAGGACATGAAGATCATGATGCCGAGCACGATGGTGACAATCGCGTCGAAAAGAAACCAGCCCGCTCCGGGAAGGCGGCGCAGCCGCGAGTAAATGACCGCCTCGAATATTCCCTCGAAAAAGAGATAGAAGGCGAGCACCAGCGTCAGGGTCAGCAGACCGCGGCCTGGGTGATCCAGGATGTAGATGGCGGCGAAGAGATAAGCCAATCCAACCAGCACCTTCCAGATCACCGCACCTGCCGAGCGCGTATGCCACCCAAAAAAGAGATGAACAACTCCGGCAAACAGCAGCAACCATGCCACGACAATGCTGACCGCAATGCCGGCGATGAAGGGCAGGCAGATGGCGGCAAGGCCAGCCATGATCAGCAGAACCGCGATAACGATGGACAGCCCGCTGGAGCCATGGAGCTGTCGCGCGGGAGAAGGTGTTGCCATGGAAACCTCCAAACTGGAGTTCGAAGATAGCTGGCCCTGTTCCTACAATAGATGCGACAAAATTTGATTCGTCAGCAATGCGGCAACATAGGCAAGGCCGCCCATGTAGCAAAACTGAATGATGGGCCAGCGCAGGCTGTTGGTCTCGCGCCGCACTACGGCCAGCGTCGAGGTGCACTGCATCGCGAACGCGAAGAAGACCACGAGCGCGATGGCGCCGCCGATCGTCATATCGTGCCGAAGAGCAGCCTGCAGGCTGAGCGCGTGGGTTGTGGGGTCCACGCCATACAGCGTTCCCAGCGTGCCCACGATCACCTCGCGCGCGAAGATCGACGTTAGCAGCCCGATGCCGATCTTCCAGTTGAAGCCAAGTGGATGCAGCACCGGCTCGACGAAGTGACCGACTCTGCCGATCACGCTGCCTGCCAGGTCGGAGAAGTTGCCGTTGTGCACCGGCAGAATACTCAGTACCCATAGCACAAAGCTGACCGCGAGAATGATCGTGCCGGCCTTCTTCAGGAAGAGCGCACTGCGGTCGTAGAGCCGCAGGCTGAGTGAGCGCACGGTAGGCCAGCGGTACTGCGGCAGTTCCAGCACGAAGGGCGAAGAGGAAGCCTTGAGCACAGAGGACTTGAGCAGCTTCGCCGTCAGCAATGCAGCGAGGAAGCCCAGCACATAGAGGCTGAGCATGACGCAGGCGCGCATCCCAACAAGGCTGCCCAGCACGGGGCGATTGGGTATGAAGGCCGCAATAATCAACGTGTAGATCGGCAATCGTGCCGAGCACGTCATGAAGGGGGCAACCAGAATGGTGGCCAGCCGGTCGCGCTTGTTCTCGATGGTGCGGGTCGCCATGATGGCCGGCACGGCACAGGCGTAGGCAGAGAGCAGCGGGATAAAAGCTTTGCCGTTGAGCCCGATGGAGCGCATCACGCGGTCGGCAATGAGTGCCGCCCGAGCCAGGTAACCCGAGTCCTCAAGAATGCCGATGAAAAGAAACAGCAGAAGGATCTGCGGCAGGAAGACCAGTACGGCCTGCACGCCATTCCACAGGCCATCGCGCACCAGCGCCTGCAACCACGGGACGGGGATAGCGTGCGTGACATGCGCGCCGAGGTAGGTGAGACCGGAGCCCATCCCGTCGCTCAGCGGCTGGCCGATGGTGAAGACCCCCTGGAAGATCATGACCACTACGGTAAGGAAGATGAGTGGTCCCCAGACGCGGTGCAGCAGGACGGAATCGAGCCGGCGGGTCCACAGCGGCGACGCGGGCGCCTTGTACCTGGTGCGGCTGCTGACCTGGGACGCCCAGCGGCGGCACTCGCCCGGATTCTGCAGGACCGGCAACTCGATGGGGATGACGGGCAGCGTCCTGGCGAATTCTGGGTGATTGCTGCCGTGCTGTTGCAGGAAGCGTTCGATAGCATCGATGCCGGTGCCCCGTGTGGCGCTGATGAGAGCGACCGGGCGGCCCAGTTCCTGCGCCAGGGCGAGCGGATCCACCAGGCCGCCGCGCGACTCCAGCAGGTCCGCCATGTTCAGCAGCACCATGGTGGGCAGCCCCAGGGCCAGAATCGGTCCGGCGAGCATAAGCTGGCGGCTCAGGTTGAGCGCATCGAGCACGATGAGAACCGCGTCCGGGCGCGGTGTGCCGGGCATCTCGCCCTTGAGCACATCGACAGCAACGCGCGCATCCTCGGAGTAGCCGGTAAGGCTATAGACACCCGGCAGGTCGATTAATGTGAGGTCGTGACGGCGTATCCCGCTCATGCGGCCGGAGCGCTGCTCTACGGTGACGCCGGGATAGTTGGCGACCTTCTGCCGCAGTCCGGTGAGGCGGTTGAATAGTGTGGATTTGCCGCTGTTTGGTGGACCAATGAGCGCGATGGTACGAAAGCGGCCACGCGGCTGACCAGCTTTGACTGGCGGCTCGTCGAGAATCGCGGTCGGCGGAGAAGGCGCGTGACAGCTCATAGCTGATCTCGACCTTGCTCTAGAACCCGATCTGGTCGGTGTACGTGAATGTGGCGGGCGGTCTCGCGGCGCAATGCGATTTCCGCGCCTTCCACGCGATAAACGGTAGGGTCCCCGGCCGGGGCGCGACGCAGTACTTCGATGGTGGCCTCTGGTAGAAAGCCGAGGTGCATCAGGTGGTCGCCGACCTCCGGAGATAGCTCAAGCGAGGCCACCACCGCGGACTGACCTACCGCGATCTCACTCAGCGCCATTGTCTCAACCTCGGCCGCTTCACGGGACATCTCGCTCCAAAGGCGACCGATGCGGTCGCATATCTACGACTATAACCGGATGCGTAGGAAACGCCAAATGATTCGAGAGAAGACGGGCTTAGGTCGCGATGCGCACCAACTGCTCTACCGGTTCGCGAGGGCCGAGAATCGAGACATCCGGGAGCACTCCGTGCGCCATCGCTACCTCGTCGCAGTGGTGGAGGCGCGGACAGACCTGGCAGTCTTTATAGATTTTGTCGGGCAGGGCAGCGCGGTCTTCCACGACAAAGAAGCCAGCGCTCTGAAAGAACTCGGGAATGCGGGTGAACAGGCAGACGCAGCCCACACCATGACGCTCGGCCTCTTCGAGCAACGCCTGCAGTAGATCCTGGCCGCGGCCGCAGCCCTTCCACTCCGGCCGCACCACGATGGAGCGGACCTCGGCCAGATGCGGCCCGTATAGATGCAGTGCGCCGCAGCCCTGGAACTCGCCGCTGTTCGATTCCGCGACAGTGAAATCGCGAATGTTCTCGCATATCTCCGCGAAGGGACGAGGCAGCAGCGTGCCGTCGCCGGAGAGACTGTTGACCAGCGCGTGGACCTTCTCCGCGTCCTGCAGACGAGCCTTACGAACGGGCACCGGCGGTCTCCAGTTCTGCTACGGGTTTCGCGGTCAGTCGCGCTTTTGCGCTCGCAACAGCCTCATGAACGCGGGCACGCGCCGTGCCACCTATCACGTCGTGGCAGTCGACGGTCGCGGCAAGCGTGATGCTCGCGTAGAAGTCTTCTCCGAAGGCAGGCGAGAGTTTCCGCAGTTCATCAAGGGGGAGCCCGTCCAGCTCGCAGCCTTTGTCGAGAGCCAGGCGTACGGCTTCTCCGATGATGTGGTGCGCGCGGCGAAAGGGCACTCCGCGATGGGAGAGGTAAGTGGCGGCGGCCATGGCATTGAGAAAGCCGGATTGGCCGATTTTTCCATGCGTTCCAGCCGAAACTTCAACTGTTGCGTGAAAGATGCAAGGAGCTCCACCATGGGCAGCAGGCCGGCGACCGCATCGAACAGCGCCGGCTGCATCTCCTGCAGATCCTTGTTGTAAGCGAGCGGCAGACCCTTTAACTGCATGGTCACCGCCTGCACGGCACCGACAATGCGGCCCGCGCGTCCGCGCACGAGTTCGGTCAGGTCCGGATTCATCTTCTGCGGCATTGCGCTCGAACCAGTAGAGAAGCTCTCCGGCAGTGCAACAAAGCCAAATTCGGCGGTGGCGAAGAGCGTGATCTCTTCTGCAAAGCGGCTGGCGTGCAGCGCGATGGTCGAGAGTGCCTGCAGGAACTCGACGAGAAAATCGCGGTCGCTCGTCGCATCCATGCTGTTGGCTGTGGGTGCGGTGAAACGAAGTTCGCGCGCGGCGATGGTGCGGTCGAGCGCAAGCGTCGCACCCGCAATCGCGCCGGAACCGAGTGGGCAGTAATTGAGGCGCGCTGTGAGATCGGCAAGGCGGCTGATATCGCGCTCGATCATCGAGACGTAAGCAAGCAGCCAGTGCGCTACCAGGACCGGCTCCGCGCGCTGCAGATGTGTGTAGGCAGGCATGATTGCGTCGCCCGCCGTCTCAGCCTGCTCAATCAAAGCAAGCCCCCAGGCGCGCAGGAACTGCTCTGCATTCGCCGCTTGCTCGCGCACGTAGAGCCGCAGATCGGTTGCGATCTGCTCATTCCGGCTGCGGCCGGTGTGCAGCTTCAGCGCGAGTTCGCCGATCTGTTCGGTGAGTTCTAGTTCAACGAAATGATGGACATCTTCCGCAGCGGACTCTTGAGGGAGGGTGCTGCGACGCGGACCGTCCCAGCAGTCTTTCAGGACCGCATCCAGCCCATCGCGCACCTGCGCGCACTCGGCGGCCGTAAGAATTCCCGCAGCCGCAAGCACGCTGGCGTGCGCCTTGCTGGCGGCAATCTCCTGCGGGAGTAGCCGCCAGTCAAAGCCAAAGGACCGCTGCCACTCCTCGAATCGCGGATCAAGCGGTTCGCGGAAGCGGCCAGACCACATCTTCACTTCACAACCTCTTTCTGCTTCTGCAACAGGCGCGCCCGCGTGCGGGCGGGGAGCCCAAGGATCTGGATGAAGCCCTTGGCGTCTTTCTGATCGTAGCTCTCGCCCATGGTGAAGGAGGAGAGATCGGTCGAATAGAGCGACAGGGCAGAAGCCCGGCTGACGATGCTCAGGTTGCCTTTGTAGAGAGACAGCGTGACTGTTCCGGTGACGTTCTCCTGCGTCTTCTGCACGAATGCATCGAAGGCCTCGCGCAGCGGCGTGAACCACAGGCCGTTATAAACCAGATCGGCATAGCGCAGGGCAACGTGCTGCTTGTAGTGCGAAAGCTCGCGATCGAGCGTCAGCGCTTCGAGTTCGCGGTGCGCCGCGACAATCAGCGTGCCGCCTGGCGTCTCGTAGCAGCCGCGACTCTTGATGCCGACAAAGCGGTTCTCCACTAGATCGATACGGCCAATGGCATTGCGCGCGCCGATCTCGTTCAGCAACTCGACCAACTGCACCGGGGGCATCTTCATGCCGCCTACCGAGACAGGAATGCCGTGCTCGAAGCCAATCGTCACCTGCTCCTCGCGGTCTGGAGCCTCCTGCGGCGAGCGCGTCATCGTCCAGGTAGTGGGGAAGGGCGCGTTGCCGGCATCCTCGAGTTCGCCGCCTTCGTGGCTCACGTGCCACAGGTTGCGGTCGCGCGAGTGAATCTTTTCGCGGCTCGCCGTAACAGAGATGCCGTGCGCTTCGGCGTAGTCCAGGCACTCCTCGCGGCTGGTCAGCGTCCACTCACGCCACGGCGCGATCACCTTCAGTTCCGGCGCGAGCGCCTGATAAGCGTGCTCGAAACGCACCTGGTCGTTGCCCTTGCCCGTGCAGCCATGCGCGACTGCGGTAGCGCCTTCGGCTAAGGCGACTTCCACCTGGTGCTTCGCGATCACGGGACGTGCGATCGAAGTGCCGAGCAGATATTTGTTCTCGTACACTGCACCCGCCTGCACGGTAGGAAAGACATACTCACGCACGAACTCGTCGCGCAGATCGCGCACGACGACCTTTTTCGCGCCGGTCTTCTTCGCCTTCTCCACCACTGCGTCGATGTCTTCGCCCTGGCCCACATCGGCCACCATGGCAATCACATCCATGCCGTAATTTTCGTTCAGCCACGGAATGATGATCGATGTATCGAGCCCGCCGGAGTATGCAAGAACAACTTTGTCAGCCATCTGAATCCAATCTCCTGTTCATTATGCGGCCCGCGCATTCGCGAGCGTTCCTGTTTGTGGCTACTTGAGCGCCAATGTGCGGCGGCGTGCTGCCTTGGGCGGTTTACGCCGTTCTGGCGTCACCGCTGCGCCGAGCAGCATCAGCAGGATCGCCTTCTGTGCGTGCATGCGGTTCTCCGCCTGGTCGAAGACAATCGACTGCGGCCCGTCGAGCACCTGATCCGTTACCTCGGCATTGCGATGCGCCGGCAAGCAGTGCATGAAGACGGCATGCTGAGCGGCCCGGGCCATCAATGTTTCGTTGACCTGATAGGGCTTGAAGATCGGCGCACGCTTGGTCGCTTCGTGCTCGAAGCCCATGCTGGTGCAGACATCGGTATAGATGGCATCCGCGCCCGTCACTGCGGCTTGCGCATCCTGCATCAGTGTGAGCGATCCGCCGATTTCGCCCAGAATGGCATTCGCCTTCGCGACGATCTCCGCCTTCGGACCATAGTTCTTCGGCGTAGCTACGACGCAGTTCGCGCCCAGCAGCGCGGCGGTCAGCATAAGCGAATGGCAGACGTTGTTGCCGTCGCCGACGTAGACAAACTTGAGTCCACGCACAGTGCCGAAACGCTCTTCCAGCGTCATGAAGTCGGCCAGTGCCTGGCAGGGATGCTCGAGATCGCTGAGCGCGTTGATGATCGGAACGGCGGCATACTGCGCCATCTCGGTGATGGTGTCATGCGCGTAGGTGCGCAGTACGATGCCGTCGGACCAGCGCTCGACATTGCGGGCAATATCGCCAAGAGATTCGCGTTCTCCCAGCGGCGACTGCGTCTGATCGACAAAGATCGCGTTGCCGCCCAGCGTGTTGATGCCCGCCTCAAAACTAAGGCGCGTCCGCAGCGAAGCTTTTTCGAAAAACATGACTAACTGCTTGGCGTCAAGCGCGCGGCGGTAATCGTGCGGACGAGCCTTGACGGCATGCGCCAGTTTGAGCAGGGCAGCGATCTCGCCGGCAGAAAGGTCGGCGATGGAGCAAAGATCGTTGCCGGCAAGCGACTTTGCGGCCAGCGCAAAGGGGCCTGTCGCGCCGGGGCGACGGGATGCTGCAGCGTCCTTCAATAGATAAGCGTTAGCGGCCAATTTGGGTGCCTCCGTGGGCAGTGGCAGTTTGTGCAGGTGCATGCTGGTGCAGAATCTCGTCAAGTGCGGCAACGGCAAGGTCAACATGCTGCTTGCCAAGAATGAAGGGCGGAAGAAAACGCAGCACGGTTTCGCTGGTGCGGTTGATAAGGATGCGGCGTCCGAACATGGCAGCCGCCACAGACTTCGCAGTATCCGCCGAGCGGAACTCGAGCGCGAGCATCAGCCCCAGGCCGCGTGCGCCGGTGACGGTGGAGGAGTGCTGCGCAGCCAGACGGGCAAGCTGCGCGCGGAAATAGCCGCCCACGTCCTGAATGTGGGCCAGCATGTTTTCGCGCTTCAGCGTGTCGATTACGGCGATGGCCACAGCGCACGCCAGCGGCCCGCCGCCGAAGGTCGTACCGTGCAGGCCAGGCTGCATAGCACTCGCGACCTCTTCGGTCGAAAGCATCGCGCCCAGCGGTAGACCACCCGCCAGCGGCTTGGCTAACGTCGTGATATCGGGCTGGATGCCGTAGTGCTGGTATGCGCACCACTTGCCCGTGCGGCCGAGACCCGACTGAATCTCGTCGGCAATGAGGAGCGCGCCGGTCGAGCGTGTCAACTCGCGCGCGGCATCGAAGAATTCCTGCGAGACCGGACGGATACCACCTTCGCCCTGTACCGCTTCGATGCAGATAGCGCAGTACTCGTCGGTGAACGCTGCACGTAACGCTGCGACATCGTTGAATGGAACGAATTCAACGCCCGGCATTACCGGCATGAACGGCGCGCGATATTTTTCCTTCTCGGTGGTCGCAACGGAGCCCATGGTGCGGCCGTGAAAGCTGTGATCGAGCGCGAGGAACTTCGTGCCGATCTTCTTACCCGCGCTGCGCTGCTTGCCCGCATACAACCGTGCCAGCTTCAGCGCTGCCTCCCACGCCTCAGTGCCGCTGTTTGAGAAGAACACGCGATCCAGGCCGGTCATCTCGGTGAGCCGCGCAGCAAGCTCCGCCTGGCCCGAGTGGTAATAGAGATTCGAGATGTGCACCAGCTTCTTGCTCTGTTGCGCGATAGCCTCCTCAATCGCGGGGTGCCCATAGCCCAGCGCGTTGACGCCGATGCCGCTCAGCAGATCCAGGTAGCGATTGCCCTGCTCGTCAATAAGGTGTACACCCTCGCCGCCGACAAAGAGGACGGGATTGCGCTCGTATGTTTGCAGCAGCAGCTCGGCCTCAGCCGCCTGTACGGCGGGAAGTTGGGCCACGCTCAGATTCATGGGTTCGCTCATGCGACCAGCACCTCCGTTCCGTGCGCGATCCTGGACTGCAGCAGATCGGGCATCGACGATGCTTCTTCTGCGGGCAGAATGCGGACACGCTTCACGCCATGCAGCAGCGCCTCGCGGCAGGCGCCGAGCTTCGGCAACATGCCCCCGCTGATGACAGCATCGCGGGTCATGGGCGCGATCTGATCGACGGAGAGCCACCGCATCACCTGACCATCTGCACCGCGCACACCCGGCACGTCGGTGAGAAAGACCAGCGCGTCTGCGTGCGCCGCGACTGCGCAGGCAGACGCCATCTCGTCCGCGTTGATGTTGTAGTATTCGCCGTCAAAGCCAAGCGCGAGGCTGGACAGAACCGGCACCGCACCCATCTTCCAGATCGCTTCCAGCCACCGTGGATCGGAGCTGACGATCTCGCCGACGAAGCCGAGATCCGGTGCCGTCCGCTTCTTGCGTGCGCGAAAGACGAGTCCATCGCCACCGGAGAGTCCCACCGCCGGCTGACCGTGCGCGCCCAGCGATGCAACCAGATCCTTGTTAACTCGACCGGCTAGCACCATCAGCGCAGCATCGCGCGTTTCGGCATCGGTGATGCGCAGCCCGGCGACGAACTCGCTCTGCTTGCCGAGCGCCTTCAGCGTGCGGGTCAGCGCGACACCGCCGCCATGGACGACCGCGACCTGGTGGCCATCGCGCACCAGCTCGACGATCGCCAGGGCGCAGCCGTGCAACGTCTCGGAATTCTCGAGCGCCGTGCCTCCCAGCTTAACCACATATCTCATAGCAAACCTTCCGTTTCGTCCCATCCGCTCATCACGTTCAGGTTTTCGACCGCCTGTCCGGCCGCACCTTTCAACAGGTTGTCGAGACAACTGATCACGATGCATCGTCGGCCATCCGGCGCAAGCTGAAAGCCCAGATCGCAGAAGTTCGTGCGCACCACGTGCTGGATCTGCGGCAACTGTCCGGCCGGATGAACGCGTACCATCGGACTCTCCGCATAGAAGCCGCGCAGGCGGGCTTCAACGTCCCCAGCGGTGTGCCGCTCACGGAAGGTGACATATATGGTTGCGAGGATGCCGCGTGGAATCGGCAGCAGATGCGGTGTGAAGGTGATCTCCTCGGCCGCAAGGTCCAGCTGCTCCAGCAACTCGCCGGTGTGGCGATGGCCGAAGAGTCCGTAGGCGGAAAGGTTGTCCGCCGCATACATGAAATGCGTCTTCGCGGTCGGCTCCTTGCCCGCGCCGGAGACACCGGACTTCGCGTCGCAGATGATGCCGTGCTGCACATCCACCCATCCGGCGGCGAGCAGGGGCTTCAGCGCGAGAATGATCGTGGTGGAGTAGCAGCCGGGGTTCGCCACCAGCCGTGCCTTGGCAATCGCATCGCGATGCAGCTCCGGCATGCCGTAGACAGCTTCGGCCTGCATCTTGAGGGCAACGGGGGAGCCTTCATCGGAAAACTGGTAGACGGCCCGGTTCGCCGGCTCTTTCAGCCGCCATGCGCCGCTGAGGTCCACAATGCGTAAGCCCCTTCGCAGCGCGTCAGAAGCGACCTTGCGCGACTGCTCATGCGGGGTGGCCAGGAAGAGCGCCGTGACGCCGCGCGCAGAAAGCAACTCCCAGGAGAAGGGCTCGATGCAAAGCTGATCCTTCGAAAGCCCGGCAAGCTGCGGATGGATGGAAGTGAGCGATTCGCGGGCACAGCCCTCGCGTCCCAGAAAAAGCGGGGGAGTGCCCGCTAGCCGCGGATGACCGAGCAGCAGTCGCGCCAGCTCTGCGCCAGAGTAGCCGGTCACGCCCATCACCGCGATCTGTGTCTGCCCTGTTCCATCAACCAATCAGTCCTTCCAGCCGGGCGCGCAATGTCGTCGCACTCTTAGCATCCGGGCAGATGATCAATACCGTGTTATCACCGGCGATGGTGCCCACCACCTCCGGCCATCCCTCATCGTCAATGCCGGCCGCAACCGGCTGCGCGCTGCCCTGCGTAGTAATCAGGACAAGCTGATTCATCGCCTGGCGCACCCGCAATCCAAAGTCGCGCAGGATGTCGGCGATGTCCGGAAGGTCCTCGTCGTGGTTTGCCGCTGCCGCGCTCGGAATCTGGTAGCCGCCCGGCCCTTTGAAGAGCCGCAGAGCATGCAGATCGCGCGACAGCGTAGCCTGCGTCACCTCGTGGCCACGCTTGACCAGCAGACGGCGCAGCTCATCCTGGTTGCTCACGACGCGCGTGGTCACCAGTTGACGAATCGCGTTGTGCCGTTCCACCTTCATTATTCGTCCTCAAAAGCTCTAAAGCAAAAGGCCGCACCGGAAATGGGGCGCCGGGCGGCCACTGCATATTTATACATTTATATGTATAAATATGCATCAGGAATTTGTCAAGTTCAGCCAGTGTCACCCTCGGGCTGATATGAACTCCAAGCAGGCCAAGGACGTATCGTTCAGCGGGCTCGCAGAACAGGCCGCGTTGAAAGGCCTGACACTATCGGATCTCGAGAAGAGGATGATCTATTTCACTGAAAGTACCCGTCATCCGGCGAGAATCCGCTCGAGCTGAACGATGAGTTCGAAGCGCAATACGACACGGCCGAATAGAACTCAGATTTCAGGGCTTCTACAACGTGCGTATGGCCGGTTGCAGGACCCCAAAGAGAAAGACTTGTGGGACGAGGCGGTTTCTGAGCTGCGTAAAGGAGATCACTACCTTCTCGTTCTGCTAGATGAAAAGCCACATGCGTCTGTCCTTTTAAGTACCGCTTGGAACGGGTTACTTGCGCTTGCAGGCATATCAAAATTGGCGCTCTTAGCCCTGATAAGCGGCCGCGTTTGATCCGCCGCTCCGGCGCACGTATCATTCGATTCGATTGATTGAGTCGTTTCTGAGAGGAGCATCTGGAAGCACATGCGAGTTGGAATACTGACAGGCGGCGGTGACTGCCCCGGACTGAATGCGGTGATCCGCGCCGCGGTACGCAAGGGAATTTTTCATTACAAAGACGAGTTCGTCGGCTTCCTGGAGGGCTGGCGCGGCGTGGTGGAGAACCAGACCCGGCCGCTCGATGCCGCGGGAGTCTCCGGCATCCTGCACCTCGGCGGCACCATCCTGCGCACCTCGCGGACCAATCCGCGCAAGATGGAAGGCGGCATTGACAAGTGCCTGGCCACCATCAAGGCGAACAACCTGGATGCCCTCATCACTATTGGTGGCGACGACACCCAGGGTGTGGCGAACGCTTTGATTGAGAAGGGCGTGAAGATCGTCGGTGTGCCCAAGACCATCGATAACGATCTGAGTGGCACGGACGCCTGCTTCGGCTTCGACACCGCAGTCTCGATCGCGACCGAAGCCATCGACCGGCTGCATTCCACCGCCGAGGCGCACAACCGCGTTATCGTTTGCGAGGTAATGGGTCGCGATGCAGGCTGGATCGCCATCACCAGCGGCATCGCCGGCGGAGCAGACGCCATCGGCGTGCCGGAGAAGCCGCTGGATATCGATCACATCTGCAAGGTCTTAAAGTACCGTTACGATCACGGGAAGAAGTTTTCCATCGTCGTGGTTGCCGAAGGGGCAAAGCTGCCGAGCGGCGAAAAGGCGACGCAGGGAACCAAGCTGGACGCCTTCGGACACGAACGCCTCAGCGGCATCGGCCAGGCAGTTGCGGAAATGATAGAGCAGAAGACCGGCTACGAAACCCGAAGCGTGAATCTGGGCCACACCCAGCGCGGCGGCACGCCGACGG
Organism: uncultured Acidobacteriaceae bacterium; assembly: GCA_963750845.1. Lineage (GTDB taxonomy): Bacteria > Acidobacteriota > Terriglobia > Terriglobales > Acidobacteriaceae > KBS-83. The sequence goes on along the minus strand of CAVVSP010000001.1, from coordinate 165,954 downwards.
CATACGATCGCATGCTGGCTACGCGGTACGGCTCGTCGGCGATTGATCTGGTGCACCAGGGCAACTTCGGCCGCCTCGTCGTGCTGCGCGGTACGGAGATCACCAGCATCCCGCTCAAGGATGCGATCGCCAAGACCCGCACTATCGGAGACGATCTGATCGCGCTGGCCGAAGGGCTGCAGCCGGAGGTGTAGTGACCGGCGGGGAAGTGAAACGTCGGAGCGACTGGGCTCCGGCGTTTTGTTTGTCGTTGCGCTAAAGGACCAGGAGAAACGAGGCCAGTTAGCAGCCGCGTTTGCACTTCGCCAGAATGGCGGCCTGTAGGCGCTCTCTCAGCGCTGTGGGCAACTCGTAAAGCTCATGCTGGCGGTAGATTTCGATCGTCTTCCGGGTGGTATTCAGGGTGATGACGCAGTGCTCGCACTCGCGCAGGTGCAACTCGAGATCCGCGCGCAGCGTTGGCGTCACGGAGTTGTCGATCAAGTCGTCGAGTTCGGCCAGAAATTCCGAGCAGGTCACTGAACACCATCCTCATTCTTCTTGCGGAAGTAGCGGCTGAGCCGTTCCCGCAACTGCAGCCGCGCCCGCAACAGCCGCGACTTTACCGCCGGCACGCTCAGCCCCAGCGCAGTGGCTGTCTCTTCGGTGGAAAGACCTTCCACGTCACGTAGCACGAATACCACGCGGAAGCCAGGCGGCAGGCCATTGATGGTCTTGCGCAGAATCTCAGCCAGCTCAGCCTGGTTGTACTCCTGCTCCGGATTCGGCCGCCATTCTGCTAGATCGCGCGGCACCGAGCCTTCCTCGGTCTGCACGTCTTCATCAATGGAAACCATCTTGCCGGTGCGCCGCTTGCGCAGACGCATCAGCGCTTCGTTTACCGCAATGCGGACCAGCCATGTATAGAACTTGGAGTTGCCCTGGAACTGGTCGAGCTTCTCGTACGCCTTCAAAAAGGCGTCCTGCACGACGTCCTGAGCATCCTCGCGGTTCTGCGTGATGTGCTGCGCAATGCGAAAGACCTGCCGGTCGTACTGCTTTACCAGCGTCTCGAAGGCGTGTACATCGCCGCCCCGGGCCCGCTCGACGAGCGCTACGTCCGGATGCACCTCTTCGGGTGCGCCCACTGGTTCGATGGTCGGACTCTCGGAAGGTTTCAGAGGATTCGTGCCTTTCGGTGACGAGGCCGGCGGAATGCAGCGGCTCCTGTCCAATTTTAGCAAGGGAGCCATCGCCCGTCTCTGCCGCTAGGGAACCTGCCCCGCAACTTCAATCCACCGTGAGCTGAACGGTAACCGGCGGAGGGGCTGGGGTTGTTGTATCGCTCGTCACCGAAACCGTGATCGAGTAGCTCCCTGCCTGTGTGCCAGGAGGACCGGACGGAGGAGGGGAACCACCACCACCGGTGCCGCCGCAACTCGAAAGCGCCAGCATCGATCCGGACAACACGAGGAGCATCATCGCCCCCAACCTTCGACAACGGAGACGCCCGGGCAGCAGCAACAGTAGAACGCCACCCCAAAGCACAACGCCGGTCTTACCCAAGCCTCCAGCAACGGTAACACTCCGATGTGCAGTCGTGGCAGCGGTTGTCGAAACGATAAGCTGCGTGCTGACGTCTGCACCCTTCACCGGCAGCGGGCTTGTTGCGAATCTGCATGAAGGTGTACTGCCATTTGTTCCGGTGCCAAGGTAGGCCACCGCGCAGGAAAGACTCACTGCGCCTGTAAATCCGTAGAGCGATTTGACTGTAATCGTTACCGAGTTGTTCGCCGTTGCCCCGGCTTTTAACGACAGCGTCGTTGGCGAAGCAACAAGTTGATAGCTGGGAGGCGGATTGACGACCTGGGTCAGTGACGCAGATGCCCCGTTAAGAAGGCTGTCACCGGGAACGGCAGCCGTGACGAGGGTCGATCCGACCGGGAGACCTGCCGCCTCATAGGTAGCGCTCGCAGTAAATGGGCCGCCAGAACCGTCTCGCGCAAACGTGATCGGAACCGGCGCGCTTCCACCGGGAAGATCCTCGAACATGATGGAACGGGCGCCGGGAAGGGCAGTCAGGTTCGCGGGTGCGCTGATCGTGGCGGTGAAAGTGACTGCCTGTCCAATAACGCTGGGATTCGCACTGCTGGTCAGGGTCATCGCGGGTGTGCCCACATTCGTGAGCAACACCAGTGAGTCCGCCAGATAGCCGTTGGTGAAGAGCAAGTCTGGCTGACCGTCCCGGTTGAAGTCAGCCGCAACCATGGAGACGAATCCCTGCCCTGCGATCAGATTCGTCTCGGCACTGAACTTGCGGCCAGAGAGACCGTGAATGATGGAGATCGCTGTTCCACGGTAGTCATTGCCCTCCGTTGTGCTCAGAACAAAGTCGGACAAGCCATCGCCGTTCAGGTCGGCTGAAACAATTTGAGTACAATCTGATCGAGCACGGCGGCTTTTACAGGCTGCGAAAAGGTTCCGTCCCCCTTTCCGTAATACACGAAGACTGCTGTAGGACCTTCGTTGGACCCGGGCTGCAAGCAAGGAATGCGAAATCGGCATTGCCATCCTGGTCGAAATCACCGCTAACGACCGGCCACAGCACGCATACTGGCTGGCTGGCCGCCAATGGGGCACCGGTAGCGCCTGGGGTTCGATCTCAAATGTTCCGTCGCCACGACCCGAAAAGGACCTGCATCGTCTGCTGCTCAGGGACGACGAGGTCCGTTTTGCCGTCGCCGTTAAAGTCGGCGGCTGCCGGAAGGCCGTAAGAGTATCCGTTCCCGGCAGCGTGGTTGTGATCGGGTCTAGAGTGCCATCACCGCTTGATAACAGGACGGTCAGGTTCCCGTTGCATCGCAGGTCCATGGTCATGTAGACAAGATCATCGCGGCCGTCGTGATTTATGTCTGCGACGGCGAAGGCCAGCCGGAGTGCGAACATTTGTCACCGGAATCAGGATCCTGAAATGTACCGTCTCCACGTCCCAGAAGCAGTTCAGGAAGGAAAGTTCCGTCCGCTGCCGTGTCGAAAGACGACGACATCCTTGTGCTTGTCGCCGTTGAAATCTCCCAGATACAACATCGCGAACGATCCCAGAGTAGCTGGGCCTGATGGCGGCGTCTGCACGGCTGTACAGGAGAGGCGAATGTTGCCATTGCCCTTTCCGAGGATCAGTTGAAGTCCGTCCGCGCCTGAAGTGAAGATGTCAGGAGTTCCGTCTTCGTTGAAATCGGCGACGACGCTATAGCTAGTCCCCAACCCGGAACGAATGACGGGCAATGCGTCGAAGGTGCCGTCCGATCGGCCATAGGTGATGTAGATGCCGTTGACGCCGGGCATTGCAAGATCCAGATTGCCATCCAGGTTGTAATCGGCAATCAGGCTGGGATCCCCCTGGTCTTCGTCGAAGCTCTCGGGGTTATAGAAGGCATAGTGAACCGGAGCGGAAAACTGCATGCCTGGCTTTCCGAAGAAGATCACCAGGCCATCGGCTGAAAGCGCCAGGATATCGGGATAGCCATCACCGTTGAGATCGCGCGCCGCGAATGGCGAGATGAAGTCGGCATACGAATGGCCCTTGGAGTAAACAGGGGCTATGGTAAAAGTTCCATTCGGGTTGCCGTGATGGATCTCCAGGAGATTTCCGGAAGACGTCGCAGGGTCAGAAGCGCCCAATCTCGCGCAGAACAGATCGAGATGTCCGTCCATATCGAAATCTGCCAGATGGCAGTCCGTTCCAACGAGCAGGTTGTTGTTTGCTTCGATGAAGGTGCCATCTCCCACACCCAGCATCACCATTGGATCATCTGTAAAGACAATGTCCGGATGTCCGTCTCCGTTAATGTCGGCTACCGTTGCACCTTTTACCCAACTTACGTCTGCGAAAGTAAGCCGGGAAGGGACAACCTTCTCGAATTGACCTGATCCATTGCCAAACGCTGTCAAGACCGTTCCCGTTGAACTGTAGAAAACGATGTCGACATGCCCGTCGCTATCGATGTCGGCAAAAGCGATAAAGAAAAACTCAGACCCTTGGATTACAACGTCGTTGGACACGGACAGCGTGCCGCCGGGACGCAGTGTTCCGTCGCCATTGCCGATGAATATGACGGGCGATGGTGCTGTAGCCCATACGGGTGGAAAGCAAACGGCGTCCGCGAAGCCATCTCCATTGAAGTCGGCTGCCCGGCAACTGCCGGTAGAGGGACCAAGAGCTGTGGCTGGCGGCGTGGCGGATCCTAGAGGTGTGGTCCGCGGCGCGGCGTAGGTGCCGTCGGAGTTTCCGAGGATTACATTCAATCCGCTGGTATCGGCGTAGTAGAAATCCGGGCGGCCGTCACCGTTGAAATCGGCAGTGCCCACCTGTAGCGGATTCGATGGAATCGGGATGTGGCGCGGGTTGCGAAATGTCTCGGCGCTGCAGGGGAAAATCAGCCCGAGGCTCAATAGCAGAAAGCCCCAGAAGTTCCGCAATATCTTGTCCTTAGCCCGCCGCCTTGATCGCCGTCGGATCCCGAAAAGCATAAAGGAAGCGACGCAGGCTCTGTAGAACAAATCACATCCTCAAAGCGCAATTTCGCGAAACGTAGTTCGGAAAACGACTGTGGTTCAGCTTGTAAAGCCTGCTTCGAGCAGCACTTCTATTCAAATCCCAAAAGGGAACAAGGCGTGCCTGTGCCCGAATCAGGGTTGAAGGCGACCGCCCAATTCTTCTCCTGCCGGCGGGTGATCCGCCGACCGAGAATGGCTGCCCGAGCCGGATCGTCCACCCGCGCACGATCCCTTCAGAAAATATCCCGCTAGCAGCTAGTCCGAATGTTTTCCGGCCGCGATTGCATTGATCCTGCACCCGATTGGGCCGGGCGTGCGGGTGAGACAAGGGGAAAAGGTGCCCGTGTCGCGTACGTGTAGACGCAACACTCCTTTTGGGTGATTTATATGTCACATGCACAGTGTCATTCTCTCAAAACCTAAATCAGAAACCTCTCATTCACAGGGCCCGGGCCACCGCACCGGGACTCTATCCATTCACGTAACGAAGCAAGGTTCGAATCGTCGGACCCTCCCCCGAGGTGTGTTTATGAAGTGCCTTCACGCCGCCATGGCGGCTTTCTTACTTGCTGCTCCTGCTCTCGCCGATGTAACCGTAAGCTTTCCCGCGCCGGGCGCTGTGCTCATGGCCCCTTTCGCCTTGCAGGCCTCGGCCGACCCGTGCAACTCTCAGCCGCTGTCCGCCATGGCTTACTCGCTCGATAGCGGCTCGGACACAGTTGTCAAAGCATCCACCATCGCCGCACAGGTAACAGCCACCGCCGGACCCCACGTCCTGCATGTCAAATCGTGGGGTAAGAGGGGTGCTGTTTGTACCCGGGCGCTGAACATTGAGGTGCTGGACAAGCTGCCCGCGATGCCGGCGAACGTGGCCTCGGCTGGAAACCTCCAGGGAATGAGCACCTGGGTTGGTGAGCACGATGCCGCCACCAGCGGAAGTTCCAGCGGCTCGACGAGCCTGTTGGCGGGTGGGCTTTCACTCAACGGGCAGGTTCGAGCGTTCACCTTTCAATACGCAAACGACGGCGGGCACCGCTTCCATGTGTCCTTCCCGGCCAACGCCACAGCGACGCACTTCGTGTACGACACATACCTGATGATCAACAAGTATTGTGGGAGCACGCTCTGCGGCAAGCTGGTGAACGTAGAGATGGATATGAACCAGGTATTACCCAACCACGATGTCGTGATTTATGGCGTGCAGTGCGACGGCTGGAGCGGGACCTGGGACTACACAGTGAATGAAGGCACTCCGACCAGAACCCTTATTGCGTGGCGGCATACGAATGTCACTTGCGATCCGGCGAAATGGACCAAGGATGCATGGCATCACGTCCAGATCGCGTATTCGCGCGACGACAGCGGGACGGTTACCTACGAATCGGTGTCCCTTGATGGAGTTGAGTCCGATTTCTCAGGAGCCGTCGGTCCTTCCCGGTTTGCGCTCAACTGGGCGCCGGTCCTTTTGACCAACTTCCAGATGGATGGGCAGGGCGCAAAGGGCGCGCAGACGATGGAGATGGCAAACACGACTGTCTACGCCTGGTAGTCCTCCCGGCGATCGCAGGGCTTCGGCAGTCACCGGGGCCCTATTCGTTTCCACCCCGAGCCCGGCTTACGGACCCCCGGCAGATTCGTCCTACCGGTGATTGCCACGGACTCGTCAAAAGCTGAGTTGCCATTGCGACTACCCCCACAGAAGTCGAATAGAACTCACTCGCAAATCGGCTTAGTCTTTTGACCAGAGCCGTTGCTCATTGAGGTTTTGGAAGTGCTATTCCTGCATTTGCTTCGAAGCGCCGGTGCCCGCGTGGTACTGGGGACGATTTTCTCTGCCATGGTGCTGAGCGGTTCCGCCCAGCAGAAGCCGCCGTCCAAGGCGCCGCATCATTCTGCCCAGACTTCGAAAGCCGCAAAAACGGAGCACCATCCCGCCGCACGGCACACCAGAAACCGCCACCGGGCCCCGGCACACATCCGTCACGCACGCACGAAGCGCTCCCGGCGCACCGCGAAGACCATCGCCCGCAGCCGCAGACTGCAGCGTGCCTTTGTCGCCTCCTCGCAACTGCGGCCCATGGCCCAGCAACTGGCGCAGAACCGCACACCGGCGGCTTACGCTGGCGTGACCCACTACGCCGAAACCCACAAAGGCGACGCAGCCGCCGCGGCCTATCTCTCGCTCGGCCACGCCTATCTGTTGGATCACCGCCTGCCCGAAGCCATCACCGCCCTGACCCATGCAACTGCCGCGGGCGATGCTCTGGACGACTACGCGGCATATCTGACCGCGCAAGCGGAGCTGCAGTCCAACCAGCTTCCCCAGGCGGAGATTCTGCTGAACGGCTTTGCTGCAAAGCATCCGGACAGCGTTTTTGTGCCGCAGATGCCGGTACTGCTCGCGAATCTGTCTCTTGCGCAGGGCGATCCGCAGACAGCGCTCCATGTTTTGAGCGAGCACGCCGGGGAGTCGATGGCCAACAAGTCCGACTACGTGCTGGCGCTGGCTCGCGCGCAACAGACCGCAGGCGATACGACGGCAGCAGCCCGCAGCTTTCGCCGCGTTTATCTTGGCTATCCGCTGAGCCCGGAAGCCGCACAGGCCAGGACGCAACTGCAGGCCATGGGGTCAAATGCCTCGCTTACCGTTGCCGAACGCGAAAGTCACGCGAACGCGCTCTATGCGGCCGGGCGCTACAACGAGGCGTATGACGACTACCGCACCTTGGCTGCAGACCCCGGCGTTCAAGACGCCGAGCAACACGATCGCCTCATGGTCGCTGCCGCCGCCTGCGACTACAAGCTGAAACGCGCGTACCGGCAGCAGGTCGCCGCTCTACCTGACACTAATAACGAGGCTGGAGCCCGCCGCCTGTATTTATTGATGGAGCTGGCGCGCGACCGCGGCGATGTGAATGAGCAGCAGGCCGATGTCACCCAGATGGAGCAACGCTTCCCGCAAAGCCCCTGGCTGGCGGAGGCGCTCTACTCTTCGGGCAACATGTACATGCTGCGCAAGGATTACCCTCCGCCGTTGCCTATTACACCGAGTTAATACAACGCTTTCCGACTATCTGCAAGGGCGCAGGCGGGCCATGCTCCGACTACGCGCCCAGCGCGCACTGGCGCGCCGCCTGGCTCGACTACCGGCTGGAGAAGTACTCCGACGCTGCCCGTCTTTTCGACGAGCAGATCGCACATTATCCCGGCGGCAAGGAGATTCCCAGCGCCATCTATTGGCGCGCGCGAATCTATCAGGACCAGGAGCATCAGTCAGCCAAGGCCGCTGCCTACTACCTGGTGGTCAAGGACACCTACCTGCATTACTACTATGCGCAGCAGGCCGCACAGCGGCTGGCCGAACTGGGTGACGTGACTCCTACCGATTCGCCTGAGCTCGACGGCATTCAGCCGCCCACCATACCGGCACTTACCGATGACGTGCCGGAGGACGATCCGCACGTGGTGCGCGCGAAGTTACTGGCCAACGCCGGCCTGAACGAGTACATCGCCCCGGAGATTCAGGCCGCCGAAGGCAGCGATCAGTGGGGCGCCTTTGCGGAAGCGGAGATCTACCACTCCTACGGTGAAGATGCGAAAGCCATGCGCGTGATGAAGCGCGCCCTGCCGTTCTACACCTCGGCGCCGATAGCCTCGATTCCGCTGGCCTATTGGCGCATCCTGTTTCCCGAGCCGTACTGGGGCACCATTGAAAGCGAGTCGGCGAAGAACAGCTTGGACCCATACATGGTGGCGTCGCTGATCCGGCAGGAGTCGGAGTTCAACCCGGCCGTGATCTCCTACGCCAATGCATGGGGGCTGATGCAGTTGCTGCCGCGTGTAGGCGCAGAGCTGGCGCGCAAGGATGGCATTCGCCATTTCGACCACAACGATCTGCTGAATCCAAGTGTCAACATCCGACTCGGCACGCAATATCTACGCCAGACGCTGAACAAATTCGACAACAAGCCTGAGTTCGCCTTCGCTGCTTATAACGCAGGCGACGACCGTGTGGTGGACTGGAGATCCGGCGCTCCGTTCCACGGCATGGACGAGTTCGTCGAATCTATTCCGTTCACCGAGACCCGCGAATATGTGCAGGGAATCGTGCGTAACGAGATGATCTACCGCGATCTGGCGGCTCACCATACCGCGTCGAAAGACTCGAGCACCGCCACGAAGGCATCGGCCGGCGATGGCGCCAAGGGAATGGAGTAGCGGCGCAACGGACTGCTCACACGCTCCGAAGCACTATTGACACTTGTAACGAGCGTGTGCTCTGATCTGTCCCGCGAAGTAAAACGTTTAAAGAATTAGCCCGAAACTTAGGTTCGTTCGCGAGAGTTGTCAGGACAAGTCTGTACTCGTCTGCCGCAATGAGCTTGACCTAACTGCTGACACGTAGACTGTGCGGGTCTGCGCCAACCTATTCGTGTGTCCAGCTAAATTCATTGAAGAGGACCCCCCATGCGTTTTCCTCTATACAAGCGCTCAGGCCTGCAGATGCTTCTGGTCATGCTCGTGCTCACACCTTTTTGCATTGCCCAAATTGCTGTGACACCTCCACAAAGCACCTTCTTCTCCACGGTGGCAGAAGAGTCCTACTCTACCTACCAGATGTCCTCCGGCAATGGCGATCTATGGCCAAGCTGCTGGGCCGAAGACAACAATCTGTATACCGCCAACGGTGACGGGAGCGGGTTCTCCGATAGCTTTGCCGCAATGCGGGTATCACAGATCGCCGGTATGCCTCCTCAACTGACGGGCACGTCCGTGGCTGGCGACGTCGGCATGAACTACACGGGCAGCACCGGCTATACCGATAAGCCTACTGGCATGCTTTGCATCAACAACGCGATTTATTTGGCATTTCAGAACCTGAACGAGAACGACTTCGAATACGCGCCTGCCGCTTCCATTGTAGAGTCAACTGATCATGGAGCGACCTGGTCTAAGCCTTCGAGCTCGCCTATGTTCGGCAGTTCCAATAACACCGACGAGTCCATCCCGGCACTCTTCACGACAATCATGTTTCTCGATTTTGGCAAGAACTCGAAACATGCAATCGATGGCTATGTCTATGTCTACGGGTTCGACAATAACTGGCGCGATGAGCAGATGGTCTACCTCGCCAGGGTCCCGAGCAACTCTGTGCTGAGGCGGTCTGCCTGGGAGTTCTACACGGGTACACATGACCGCCATGCCACCTGGTCGAGAGACATCACGCAGAAAGTACCAGTGATTTCGGATACCCGGCTGCTTTACCCGACTATGTTTGGTACCAGCTGTCCTGCCAATGACAAGGTCATCGCTCAGGGCGGCGCGGTTTACGACGAGCCCTTGCATAGATACATCTTTTCCTCCTGGTCCTGCAGCACACACGAACTTTACGAGGCACCAGAGCCGTGGGGGCCGTGGAGTCACATCTCCGCCGGTACGGACTCGACCAGCGCGCCGCCAGCAACGAATGACTTCGGTCCAATCCGATTGATCCGGAATCGTGGACAATACGGCACCAGCATTCCGTCGAAGTTCATCAGCAGCGACGGCCGGACCATGTATCTGCAGAGCAATGTGTGCTGCGGAGGCAACTCGTACACTTTTTCGCTGCGAAAGCTCTGGTTTACAACCTACGAAGATTCGGTACCAGGAAACCGCCCTTCCAACAACGACCTTTCCCTTGCGCCCGGAACGCGGGCCATTGGCAAGAGCACGCACTTCGGATCACTCTGCGGTTTGAACTGCAGCGACCAGCTCAGCACCGGATATGCCAATAGCGAAGACGATTACGACGAAGAAATCAAGGCTATGGACTGGTGGGGCTACATTTGGCCGCGGTCTTATAACCTAGATCAGGTTGCTTACACCACGGGCACGATGTTTCCTGATGGCGGTTGGTATGCAAACAATCTTCGGGTCCAGGTGCGACAGAATTTCAAGTGGACCGATGTTCGCGGCGTGACTGTGAATCCTTCGTATCCCTATAGCAGCGATGCCGGCGCAGAAACTCGGTACATCTTCAGCTTTCCACACACTTGGGGAGATGGCGTTCGCATCATCGGCACGCCGGGTGGCACACACACATTTACCTCCATCAGCCAGCTGATTGTCACCTATGGAGCGACCAGCCTGCCTGTAAATGTAAATCTGGTGCAGGATCCCGGATTCGAGCAGCAGCAAACGTCCACTGTCTCAAGTCCATGGAGCACGGAAGGTCCGGATGCCCATGGAATCGATCTCAACCTGGCCTTCTCGCATTCAGGCAACAATGACGCCTGGATTCGTGACTCCACCAGTAACTGGAACGCAACCACGCAGGTCATCACGGTGCAGCCGAACACGAACTACACCCTCACTGGTTGGGTGCAGAATAACTTCACGACGAACGTTGGCTACTTTGGCGTCCGCGACTCCGGAGGTGTCAATGTTATCGCCCAAAAAACATTCAGCGGCGCGCCGAATTACCAGCAGATCACTGTCACCTTCAACTCCGGCTCCAACACCACCATGAAAGTCTTCGCCGGTTTCTGGGGCCAGAACGTGGACTACTGGGTCAGACTGGACGATTTTCGCGTGCGCTGAACTCAGTCCATCAGCGTGTGTCGCACCCTGATATTTCTTCTACCCGGGCATCGAATGGCGCTTCGGCGAGGGCATGGCAGCTAAGATTCCATGGTGCCCGGAGGGAGACTTGAACTCCCACAGCCCTTTCGGGCCCGCGGATTTTAAGTCCGCTGCGTCTGCCGATTTCGCCATCCGGGCCTTTCAACCTTCATCGTATCCGAATCTCCGCCCACTCCGAAGTTGCCTCCAGTCATGCGTTTCCACCGGCACGCTGTAGCCTGTGGTCTGCCTCCAGAGGGAAGACCTGCGACATGCCGAAGACTCGCGCGTCCCCTCCACCACCATCGACCAGCACACATCGCGCTGAGCTTCGTGTTTCTCTGTCTTTTGATGGCGGGTGCTTTCGCGGCGCAGAAAGCCGATACGTCGCCCGAGCTTTTCTCCACCGTGATGCAGCGCGTTTCGGCGCAGCCGGAGTTTCGTGAGCGTGTGCTTGAGGGCATCCGCGAAGTTCCGAAGGTCGGCGAGTTTCTTTCTCCCGATCTCGTTGATCGTCTGCGTGTCCTCATCCTGGGAAAAGAGTGGCAGCGTGTCGATCATTTTCCGGCGCTTACCGTGGCTGCGCTGAACAAGAGTGTCGGCGCGGCTGTCCGGCTGGCAGGGAACACGGCCACACCACTGCAACCGGCCGAACTCCTGGACACCGCGGAGTATCCATTGGGCCAGGCGGAGATCATCGATTTCGATCATCCCGCCACTGCGCCGACCTATGCCAACGATCCCGCAACCGCGCGGCGGGATATCGGCTTCAACCTCACCATGGGCGATGGTGCCGATCCAGCGCTCGCTCCCATGCACGCTGAAAGTCGGCAGTTAGCCGCAGTCCTGAACCGGCTCGCCATGAATGCTGCCTGGCAACCACAGGCCTTCGCTACCCTGGACGGAAAGCGGTTCACCGACGGCAGCGCGCTCATTCATGAGCTGGCCGAGAGCGGCCACCATGTGTCGATCACCGACGATGTTTTCTTCGCGAACTTCGGCCATCTGCACGATAGCGGCCGCGAAGTGATGATGCCGTTCTGGATCGACACGCAGATCGCCGTGCCCGCAACCCGCCGATCGCTCCTGCTGCCGGTCAGCCACTCCGAACAGGAACTGCACATACGCGGGCCGAAGTGGAATGCCGACGTCAGCTTCTACTTCGGCATCGATGGCAAGGCGCAGTTCCGCACCATGGACTCGCTGAACCAGAGCTGGGTGATGCACCGCGTCCTCTTCTCATACGCGGACGCAGAGCCAGCAAAGCCGAGTGCTGCAACTGCTGAGCGCTGCGGTGCGCGTCTATTACCGCACGCGCATGGCGCATCCGGAGGTGCCCTTCGGCGGCTACTACCGGCTCGGCGTCTGCCAGGATGTGAGCGCGGTCGTGGAATCGGAGCTGCAGGGAAAGACCGTTCTCTTTCCCATCACTCACGATCCCGCGTACTTCCCGCAAAGCGAGTCGGCCGACCCGCGCGACCGCGAGTTTCTTGCCGCATTTGCTGCCATCCCATCCGATCGCGGCTCCGGCCTGCCGCCGATCGAACGTGTTCTGGGCGCGCTGCCTACCCTGCACTACGGCGAGATCCTCATCCCTGGCCTGGCCGTCGACCTGGAACGCGTCGAGGTGGCCAACCGCCTTGGCCTGCTGCAGCGGACGCACCCATTGCTGACCTTCCTGGCCGTCCTTGTCCTGCTGTTGCTGCTGATCGCGCTTCTGATCGTTGCAGCGTGGCGGCTGCTGCGCCGCCACCGCAAGGTACCCCAGGCTACTTAGTCTGCGGAGGCGGTGTAGCCTGTGCGGGCGGTGTCTCTTGCTGGGGCTGCGCTGGTTCGGTCGGCGGCGGGGGCGGTGGTGGCTCCGGCGACGGAGCCGGTTCCGTGTCGCCGGCCGCAACCAGTTGGATGTCGAAGATCAGATCGCTCTTGGGCGGGATCACCGGTGGCCGTCCCTGTTCTCCGTATGCGAGCTGGTAGGGAATGAAGAGGCGTCGCTTTCCGCCCACATGCATTCCGGCAAAGCCGTCATCCCAGCCCGGGATCACGCCGCGAACGCCCTGCCGGAAGCTGATGGGCTCATTGCGGTCCAGCGACGAGTCGAACTTGGTCCCATCGGAGGCCAGCCAGCCGGTGTAATGGACCGTATAGAACTGACCGGGTTGCGCCTCTGCACCATCCCCGGGGGTGATATCGATATAGCGAAGCGCAAATGCCGATTCCACCTTCCCGGTTGCTGGAGGGATCCCCGGCGGCAGCGGCGGCAGCGGATTCGCCACCGGGCAGGGAACTGCCGCCTTCCGATGGGCGGCGGTGGTCGTGGTGTGGTGTGTTTGCTGCGCTGAGATGGTAACCGCGCATATTGCAAAAAGCGGCAAAGTCAGGCTGGCGATCTTCATTTGAGTCTCCGCATTTTCGTCCTTCTGAAGTCGTAGATCAGGAGTGATGTTACCCGTTCCGTTTCGGGAAACTTCAGCTTTAGTGGTATGCCCAAAGGCACGTATTCCCATGGATACTCGGACTCACGTCAGTCAACAAGGAGCGCGAGATGGAGAACGGATCCAGTATCTTCAACCAGGCACGGCAGCTTGTCCAGGAAGCAGATCGTAAGCTTGAGGAGTTGGAGCACCGCTTCAACGAAGCTTTTGAGTTCTCGCGCGAAGAGCGCGATGAGCTGGCGCCGCGCGCCTCTGACGAATATGCAAACTGGACCATCGAACTGGCACCGAAAAGCCTTCGCGCAATCTTCCTTCTGACGCCCAAAACGGGACGCGAATGGTCGCTCGAAGTCATGGATCCGGAGCACGGAATGCGCAGTCTCGGTCTCTTCCGCGGTGGCGACAACGGCGTTGGCGGATCCCGCCGTCTGCGCGCAGCCCGCGTGGTGAGCTCAATCGGTAGCTGGGTAGAGAAGGCCCAGATGCCGATGCCTGCGCAGCAGAGCCGTTCCCACCTCACGCAAGGAAGCGGCTCACATGCGCGCTGAAGCAAAGCAGGTTGAGGTAAAGGCTGATCTTCCGCCCCGCGACCAGATGCCGATGCCCGCTGCGCCGCGCTGGCTGGACATGCTGCCGGATGCGCAGGGCATGCCGTTGCCCGATGCCGCGGTTGCGAAGAAGAACAATGCGCAGGTCGGCTTCGGTCTGGGCCGCATCTTTGGTGGCCGCGACGGGATGGCCGAACAGGCATAACGAAATCGAACGACGTTATGCAGAGGGTGGGCGCCGCGAGGCTCCCACCCTTTCTGCTTCTGCAGCATCTTTTTGACGGTCGCGGCCCAGCAGGTTCATCGTTAAGGGTTGGCACCGTCATCTGAGAAGGCCTGCCTATGAACGCGAGCATCACCTTCACCCTTAATGGAAGATCGCGGACCGTCACCACCGATCCTGATCGCCCATTGCTCGAAGTGCTTCGAGAGGATCTGCACCTGACCGGGACGAAGTATGGGTGCGGCGAAGGGGAATGCCGCGCCTGCACCGTGCTGATCAATGGGGAAAGCACGCCCTCCTGCCTCACCTCCGTGGGCAGCGTGGACAAGCAGACTGTTCTGACCATCGAAGGGCTGGCCGAGGGTGACACGCTGCATCCCGTGCAGGAGGCGTTTCTCGCAGAGGGAGCCTTCCAGTGCGGCTATTGCACCGCGGGCATGATCCTGGGCGTCGCCAGCGTGATGAAGAAGAATCCCGCCGCCGGCGAGGCGGAGTATCGCGAGGAGCTGCAAAAACATATCTGCCGCTGTGGCGGCTATCCCAAATATGTCAGCGTCGTTCGCCGGTTGACGAGTGCGCCGCGATCCGAAAAGGCGCAGGTATGAGGCCGCCGTCGCGTGACATGCTTCCGCTCGACGCCGCCGGCGAAAGCGAGCCACTCGACCACCCGGATTACGATTTTGGCCTGAGCCGCCGCGCCTTCATAAAGTCCCTGGGCGCGGGACTTTTCATCGCGGTCTCTGTGCCGGTGTTGCCTCAAACTCAGGAGAGCGGGCAACGCAGCCGCAATAGCTTCCTCGGCAGCGGCGCGCGAAATCTTGCGGCGCGCATTCACCTTGGCACCGACGGAAGCATCACGGTGCTGGCCGGCAAGGTGGAAGGCGGGCAGGGCGCTCGAACGGAGTTGTCGCAGGCTGCAGCAGAGGAACTCGGCGTGCCGGTCAGCCGCGTACAGATGATCCTGGCCGATACAAGCATGGTGCCGGACGATGGCATGACGGCGGGCAGCGGCTCCACGCCGCGGACCGTTCCGGCAGTACGGCGAGGCGCGGCTACAGCGCGAAAGCTGCTGATCGATTTTGCCTGCGCACAGTGGCGGGTCGAGCAGACCGTAGTGGAGATGCGGGACGGCAGGGTCGTCCACACACCCAGCCATCGCTCGCTTGGCTACGCAGATCTCGCCAAAAGTGCCGCAGTCGCGACGCTGTTTGAACAAACCATTCCGTCGGACATCGAACTCACTCCGGTGAAGGAATGGAAGGTCATGGGCACGGCGGTGGCGCGGCCAAACGGGCGTGAGATCGTGACCGGCGCGCACCAGTATCCGTCAGACATCGCCCGCCCCGGGATGCTCTACGGAAAGATCCTGCGGCCGCCCGCGTATGACGCGAAGCTGCTATCGATCGACCTGGCTCCGGCAAAAGCGATGGCGGATGTGATCGCCGTCCGTGACAGCCAGGACAATCAATTCGTCGGCGTCGCTGCTCCGAACAGCCTGCGTGCGCGACAGGCACTCGCAGCGATCTCCGGCACCGCGAAATGGGAGAAACCGCAGCCGTCCCGCACGCAGCCATCCAGCAAAGACCTCTTCGCCTACCTCCAACAGAACGCAGAAGGCGGGGAGCCGCAGAATCCCTTCGTGGACCAGCTCGCTGGCACAAAAACTTTGCGCCGCACCTATCACGTCCCCTACATCCAGCACGCTCCGCTGGAGCCGCGTGCTGCGGTCGCGGAGTGGACGGGCGACCGGCTGACCGTCTGGACCGGCTCGCAAAATCCCTTTGGGGTGCGCAGCGAGCTGGCACGCGCCTTCCATATGCCCGAGGATCGGGTGCGCGTCGTCATCCCCGATTTCGGCGCGGCCTTTGGCGGCAAACATACCGGCGAATATGCAGTGGAGGCGGCGCGCCTCGCCCGGACCGCGGGCAAGCCTGTGTCACTGCGCTGGACGCGCGAAGAGGAGTTCACCTGGGCCTACTTTCGTCCAGCGGGAGTGATTCAGGCGGAAGCCAGCCTGGACGCGCAGGGAAAGATCACGACATGGCACTTCGTCAACATCAACTCCGGACCCAACGCAGTCGATACGCCTTACGCCATCGCAAAGACAGATTGCCGTTTCGTCCCATCCAAGCCGCCACTGCGTCACGGTTCGTACCGCGGACTCGCCGCCACCGCCAACAACTTTGCGCGGGAAGCGTTCATGGACGAGCTCGCCGCCCTCGCGGGCATCGATCCGCTGGCATTCCGGCTCGCCCACCTGGACAACCCGCGCCTGCGTGCCGTTCTGGACACAGCCGCCCAACGATTTCATTGGCAGGAGCGGACCGAGGGCACAAAGCGAGGCCGAAGGGACGCCAATACTGCCGTCGGCCTGGCCTGTGGGACCGAAAAGGGCTCGTATGTTGCGGCCTGCGTCGAAGTCGAGATCGACCACCAGCAGAGGACGCTCAAATTGCTCCACATCTGCGAGGCCTTCGAGTGCGGCGCCATTGTCAATCCCGCCAATCTGCTTTCCCAGGTCCAGGGCGCCATCATCATGGGACTGGGCGCAGCCCTGCGGGAAGAGATGCAATTTGAAAACGGCGAAATCCTCAACGCGTCGTTCGGGGAGTATCTGGTGCCGCGCCTCGATGATGTGCCCGAGCTGGATGTCCATCTGGTGAACCGCCCGGACCTGCCCTCCGCGGGCGCCGGCGAAACGCCTATCATCGCTATCGCTCCCGCCATTGCCAATGCTGTCTTCCGCGCCACCGGCGCCAGAGTCCAGGCGCTCCCGGTACGCATCTGATCGACAGCCGCAATGACCGGCCGGAATGACACGCAAACCTGAATGAACGAGTGCTACCGCCGCGGTCCCTTTCACGCGAGAGAAGACCCGGCGTACAATCAGCGCTTTCGAGGTGAAATTTTCACCACGACGTTTGCGCGAAGCACATTGGGGAGGATGCGATGCACAGAACACTACGGACAATGGCATTGGCAATGTTGGGTACGGCGTGCCTGCTGGCCACGAGCAGTTGCGCCAAACACAACTATTCCGACCAGTACTACCTGGTTGCCACGAATATCAAACTGCCCTACTGGCAGACCGCAAACAACGGTCTGATGAAGGCGGCCAATCAGTATGGTGTGAAGGCGGAGATGCGCGGCACCGACACCTTCGATCCCCAGGGCGAGGTGCAGGAGTTTGAAACCGTCATCGCCCGCAAGCCGGCCGGCATTCTCGTCTCCGTCGCCGACCCGGCTCTGATGCAGCCGGAGATCGACAAGGCCATCGCCGCGAACATCCCGGTGCTAACCATCGACTCCGATTCCCCCAACAGCCATCGGCTCTACTTCATCGGCACCAACAACCTGCAGGCAGGCCGCCTTGGCGCACAACGTGTCGTGCAGAAGCTGCATGGCAAGGGAAACGTGGTTTTCTTCACCATGCCTGGCCAGCCCAACCTGGATGAGCGCCTGAAGGGTTACACGGACGTATTCGCCAGCAGCCCGGGCATCAGTGTCGTGAATATCGTCAACATCAAGGGCGACTCCGGCAACGCCTTCGACAACACGCAGTCGATGGTTGCTAAAACGGGCAAGGAAAAGGTCGACGCATTCATTTGCCTCGAAGCATCAGCCGGCAAGGATGTTGCCGAAGCGCTGAAGCGCGCCAACGCCACAGACCGCGAACTGGTGGCCATGGACGTAGATGAGGCGACGCTGAACCTGGTGAAGGAGGGCGTGATCGACGCCACCATCGGTCAGAAGCCATTCACGATGGCTTACTACGGTCTGAAGCAGGTAGTCGAACTGCACGAAAACCCGCTGAAGCCTCTCGACAGGGACTACGAAACCGATTCGTTCTCGCCCGTTCCCGCCTTTGTCGATACCGGCACAACGCTGGTGGACAAGAACAATGTGGACCTCTTCCTCCATGCAAGGCAGCAGGCGGCCCAGTAGCGAGCAGAGCGTCTCAAACGTAGGAAGGCCTGCCTCGGCGAAGCAGGCCTTCTATGCCGTCCCATAAGTTCCGGACTGTCGAACCAAAGCATTTTCCAGCAGGTATAGACCGACCGGCAGAAGCTCAGGTGGCCTTTATTTACGGAAAGGCGACGCCGAGACGACCTCGCCTGCCTCGCAGCATCAGGAAAAACGGTTTAGTCGGGCTCCTTCACGTAGAAGCCGTCGGGCGCATCCACGACCGTGTCCTTCTGTTTGCTCTCGATCTTCAGCGAGTGGAAGCCGGGGCGTGCTCCCGTCTTGTCGGGGTTGAAGGTCACGATGGACTGGTGCGCCAGATCGTCCTCGATCATGGCGAAGATGGAAGCCGCATTTTCCTTCTTCGTCAGCTCGAAGACGCGGCCACCCGTGGGTGTCGCAATATCCGCGAGGACGCGTTTCCCGTCTCCCTTCACGCTCTGCTGTGGCCGCCGGCTGCCACCGCTCGGATATCCTCCAGGCGGATAATCGCCCGGGTATCCTCCCGGATAGCCCCCTGGGTAGCCACCGGGATAACCACCCGGATAGCCGCCAGGATAGCCACCCGGATAGCCGCCGCCGGGGTAACCCCCACCGGGATAATTCATCGGATCACGACGGTTCGGATCGCGTTCCCGGTCCATCTTCTTTTGCGCCTTATCGATCTCGCCTTTTACGTAGACGGCATAGATGATGGTGCCGGTCTTCTGCGCGGTGTCGATGGCAGTGCGCAGTGTCTCCTTGCTCCCCTCATCGATCCCACCTGAGAAGAGCACCAGTACCTTTCGTCCGGACTGCTTGCCGGTGATCTCATTCGTAGCCAGATAAATCGAGTCGTACAGCAGCGACTTCGCACCCGGCGCAGACGCATCTCCGCCGGTATTCGGTTCTGGTGAATCGAGCAGTCCTGCGCCCTGCTGCACCTTGTCCTTGTTTGCGGTCAGGTCCTGCAGCAGCTCCACCTCGCGGTCAAAATGTACAACGAACCCACGATCCTGCGCGGACTTCATCATTGCGTTGATGAAGTCCATGCTGGCGGCCTTCTCCTCCGCCGTCGCGCCGCGCTGGCCGCGGCTTGTATCCACCAGGATGCCGAAGACAAGCGGCTGGCCGGCGGCTGGCGCGAGAGTCAGAATGTTCTGTGCAGCGCCATCCTCGCTGAGCGCGATCTCATCCTTGCCGGGACTCGCGACGGGCGCGCCTTTCTTATCCCGCACGAGCACCGGGGCCGTCACCGTCATTGCGCTTTTTGGCGCCGTGGGCGACGCGGGAGGCGTGTCCGGCTTCGCCTGGGCAAAGAGCGGCAGGGGCAGCAGGCAACAGAGCAGGGCAGAGCGCACCATAGTGATGGATAGACGCATCGGGACAGAAGAAGGCTGCAGCCAAACCAGCCTGTGCAGCGTTACAACGACAATGGCCACGGTATCATCCCATTCAGCGCAGGCCGCTCGGAGCAGAAACCCCTCCAGGTGTGCTCTCATTGTTTCAAGGAGAAAGAATGCCGAAAGAGAATCCGCTGACCCGTAAGCAGTTGATTGAATACCTCAACGAAGATCTGGCCCGCGAGTACCAGGCCATCATCGCGTATGTGAACTATTCCCAGGTGCTGAAGGGCGCGGCCTACATGAATATCGCGGACGAGTTGGCCGTCCACGCCGGGGAGGAGCTCGCGCACGCGCTCAAGATCGCCAACGCGATCGACTACCTCGGAGGCATGCCGACCGTACAGCCGAAGCCGGTCAAGACCTCCGAGAAGGCTGAGGAGATGCTTCGTTTCGACCTCGACAACGAAAGAGAGACGATCCGCCAGTATCGGCGCCGCCTGAAGCAGGCGGAGGAGTTGAACGAATACGCGCTCAGCGAGACCATCCGTACCATTCTCATCGATGAGCAGGACCACCTGGTCTCGCTCGCCACGGCGCTCGGAATCGATCCGCCACAACCAGGAATCGCGGACTAAGAATCAATAGCGGGAGGCGCAGATGGCCGCTCTGCACCTCCCGCCGTAGCGGTCACTGCACGCTGTACACGTGCGTCCCGCTGCCGGCGTGTTCCGATTTGCCATTCGGCAGCGTGATCGTGGCGGTGGTATTCGGTGGTGTGGTTACGGTGAACTTGTGCGCCGCCCCGTTCCAGTCGGTGGCGATCTTTCCGTACGCCGAGTCATACTCCGCATGCATCTGCGGCAGGCTCGCGTCGAAGTGCGGCGTGATCGTCAGATGATGGAATCCCGCGCCGGCCGCATCTGTATCGATGCCGGCAACGCGCCGGAAGACCCAGGCCATCACCGACCCGAACGCGTAATGGTTGTAAGAGTTCATCGCCGGATCGCCTGTGTCGCCATTCCAACGCTCCCACCAGGTCGTCGCGCCCTTCCGCACCATGTATCCCCACGACGGATATGTGTCCTGCAATAGCAGCTTGTACGCCACATCCGGACGACCATTTTCATCGAGCACGAACATCAGGAACGGCGTGCCCAGGAAGCCGGTCGTCAGGTGATTGCCGTGCGCCTCGATATCCTTCACCAGCCGCTCGGTCATAGGCGCACGCATCGCCTCCGGCGCGATGCCGCTCGCCAGCGTAACGACATAGACGCTCTGCGTATCGCCCTCGCACCGATCCGTCTGCCTTGATGTATGCCTTTCGGTACGCATCGGCAATCTTCTGATAGAGCGCTTCATACTTCTCCGCGTCTGTCGTGCGGTGCAGTGCCTTCGACATCTCTTCCATCTCGCGAGCGATGATGGCCCAATATGCCGTCGCAATCAGGTCGCGCGGCGTGCGAGGATCGGGCGCAAGCCAGTCGCCGTAGTTGTTGCCGAGCTGTTTGCTGCGCAGATAGTCCGGATTCCCGCTCTTGATGAAGTCCATATAGCGCTCCATCGCCGGCCATGAGCGCTCCAGCAGTGCGCCGTCGCCATACTGCAGCCATGCAGCGTAGGGAATAAGAATGCCGGCGTCTGCCCATCCCGGCGCGCCCTCCGCTGGTTTTAGAACGTCTGGAGAGACATCTGTGAAGGATCCATTCGCCAACTGGGCATCGACAATGTCGTTCATGAATTTCTGGGTGAAGCTCGCAGTGTCGAAGTTGTAAGTGCCGGTTCGCCAGAAGACGCCGGCGTCGCCCATCCAGCCCAGCCGCTCATCGCGCTGCGGACAATCCGTGGGAATCGAAAAGAAGTTCCCTCGTTGTCCCCAAAAGCCCAGTTCGCTCATGCGATTCAGCAGATCGCTTGAGCTATGAAAACGGATCGACGGCTGCTCGGGAAGGCTGTTGTAGACCAGGCCATCGATGCTCGCTTTAGTCGGCGCGCCTGGATAGCCAACCACCTCCACGTAACGGAAGCCGTGGAAGGTGAAGCTCGGCGTGTAGCTCTCCTCGCCTTTGCCGGAGAGCGTGTAATAGTCCGTGGCGGTCGCGTTGCGCAGGTTCTCGGTGTAGATGCTGCCGTCGGGATTCAGGCGTTCGGCATAGCGCAACCGCACCACCGTGCCGCGCGGCCCGTGTACATGCAGCCGCACATTGCCCACCATGTTCTGCCCCATGTCGAAGATCGCCGGATGCTTGCCGTTTGCGGGATCAAGCGATTCGGGATGCAGCGTGATGATGGTGCTGATCGGTACGTCGGGCGAGGCCGTAATCTCGCACCCCATCGGGAGCTGCACCTGTTACAGCGCGAGACCATCCCGCCGCAGCGAATTCCGCATCGCTCCATCCCGGCATCTCGGCACGTGCATCGTACGCTTCTCCACCATAAATCTCCGAGGACAGCACCGGCGCAGCCGCCGCCTGCCATGTGTCATCCGTTCCAATCGTTTCGTGATGGCCGTCGTTAAATGCGATGTCGAGCTGTGCGCGCAGCAGCTCCGGGCCCGGAAAGAAACGATTGCCGCTCCAGGTCAGCGGCGACCCATGCCATCCACCGCCGAGCACGAACCCAAGCGCGTTTTTGCCCGAGGACAGCATCGATGTGACATCGTAGGTCTGATAGAGAGCGCGCTTGTGGAAGTCCGTAAAGCCAGGAGCCAGCAGCGTCTGCGGAGCGATGCGTTTGCCATTCAGCCACGCTTCGTATGCGCCGAGCGCTGTCACCGTGAGCCGCGCGGAACGGATACCGCTGCCCAGCGAGAAGTCCTTGCGCAGCAGGGAAGCGTCCGTCACCACGCGATCCGGTCCGGCAACCGCCTTCACGCGATCCACCCCTACACTGAACGACGCATCGAGCGGGCCAACCTCCTGCGCAGGCGCCCAGGCTCCGCCATCTCCCGCCCGTGTGCTCCATGCGTGGTCGCTCACGATGCGCTGTTCCGCCCCGTTCTGATCGGTCACGTGAATCGACGCGGCGAAGGCAGCAGGCTCTGTCTTCACATCATCGTGCCCCTGCGGCGAAACAACACGCACCAATATCTCGTTATCGCCCGTCGCTCCAGCGCCGAAGTGAAGCTCCGGCGTGATCTCCTCCCAGTCGAAGGCGCTCCACTCCGTATGCCTGCCCGTCTCCGTTCCGTTGACGGACGCCACGAACGCCCCGCGCGAAACAACGTGCAGACTGGCGCGCACTGGACGCGCATCCAGGTGCAACACATAGCGAAACTCGGCGGCTGTGCCTGGCGGCACATGCTGCGCATTAGCATTGGGAAGCCACAGCCAGCGCACCTTTGACAGCTCCCGCGCAGCGGCGGGATCGTCGCGGCGGACCCACTTCGCTGTCCAATCGGCAGACGACAGGAAGCCCGTCTCAAACCACGCTGGCGCAGACTGCTCGTCGCGACCCTTGTTATCCCACACTCGCACCGCCCAGTAATATCGCGTCCGCGCATGCAGGGCCGGACCGCGGTAGGCGATATCAACCGAGTCCTGCGACGAAACGCGTCCGGAGTCCCACACATCCCCCTTGCCGCTGCGGACCGTCTGCTCATCGGTCCCGACGTTGATCTCGTACGCCTGTTGCATCCAGTTGGATGATTTCGCATCGCTCTGCCATGCGAATCGTGGCGATGCAACATCCACGCCCATGGGATCCGGCCGATGTTCCGTCTGCAGATGTACAGGGGACGCAACCGCCACGCAACTTAGACACAACGCACTCCAACACCACAAGACAGAACGGAAACGACGCACGAAGCCTCCCTTGCCAATCAGAAACAAAGTACGCGAAACCGCTCTCTGGGGCCACCCTGCCGGCATCGGCGGCGAGCCATGCGGGCCGCTCGTTCACTACGCCTGCAGATGCTATCCTGATCAGGCGCTGGAGAGATGGCCGAGTGGCTGAAGGCGCACGCTTGGAAAGCGTGTTTACTCTAACGGGTAACGTGGGTTCGAATCCCACTCTCTCCGCCATTCTTTTCTAAACCATAGAAATCGCTGAAAAGCCCAGCATTCATGAGGGTTCCAAATGAAAACGCTTTCGTGCTCATAGGGGCTGGTGAAGGAGACATAGAGTCCGATCAGTGAGCTATCACGCAGAAGACTTCTGTCCAGCGCAGCCCTCGCGGCCGGGGCGTTCATGGTTCCTGAGCGTCTGTTTGCTCTCCCTCAGGACGCGGTTCTCGATGTGCCTCGCAGCAAAAAAGGCAACGGATACGAAAAGGTTTCATGGAAGATCGAGCCCTTTCCAATGGCGCAGGTGAAACTGCGCAGCGGGCCGCTGAAGGATGCGATGGAGATCAATCGCCGCTATCTTGCCAGCATCCCAAATGATCGCCTGCTGCATACCTTCCGAATCACGGCCGGCTCCGCTCGAATGCCGAACCGCTCGGCGGATGGGAAGCCCCTGACGGTGAGTTTCGCGGTCACTTTGCCGGGGGCCACTATCTTTCCGCATGCGCGCTGATGTACGCCAGCTCACAGGATGAGGACCTTCGCACAAAAGCTAATGAACTTGTAGCGGAGTTGGCCAAGTGCCAGCAGCCGGACGGCTATCTGAGCGCATATCCAGTGAAGTTTTTCGATCGTCTGCGAAAGCACGAAAAAGTATGGGCGCCTTTTTACACATATCACAAGATCATGGCCGGTCATCTGGATATGTACGTCCATTGCGGGAACGAACAGGCGCTGGCGACCGCGGAGAAGATGGCTGCCTGGGCAGATGCGTGGGCTCAGCCGCTTACGGAAGAGCAATTCGCAGCAGATCTTGCGTGTGGAATACGGCGGCATGGCGGAGTCGCTCTTCAATCTCTACGCGATCACCGGCAAAGCCGGAATACGTAACGCTGGCGAGACGTTTTGGCAACAAGAAGTTCTTCGATCCGCTAGCGTCTGACCACGACGACCTTCCCGGCATCCATGCCAACACGCATATTCCGCAGGTGATCGGCGCCGCCCGTGGATATGAATTGACGGGCGATGCCAGCTATCACGAAATTGCGAGTTACTTTTGGCGCGAAGTTGTCACTCAGCACACCTACGCAACCGGTGGCACCAGTAACGGCGAGTCTGGCAGGAGCCCGGCAAACTCGCGAAACAGCTTGGCCCCGCCGCGGAAGAATGTTGCTGCAGCTACAACATGATGAAGCTCACTCGCCACATCTTTGGCTGGACGCGCTGATCCTCACGCCATGGACTACTACGAGCGCATGCTTTTCAATGTCCGGCTGGGCACGCAAGACACGGATGGCATGCTGATGTACTATGTGCCGCTGAAGCCAGGCATGTGGAAGACATTTGGTACCCCCTTTCATTCGTTCTGGTGTTGCACGGGAACCGGGGTCGAAGAGTATTCGAAGACGAACGACACCATCTATTTCCATGACGACCGAAATCTCTTTGTCAATCTCTTCGTCGGTTCAGAACTGAGCTGGCCGGAAAAAGGACTCCGCCTGATTCAGGATACGAATTTCCCTGAGGAAGAAGGAACCACCATCACTCTCCATACGAAAAGGACAGTCCATCTCGCGCTGCAGATCCGTATACCGTATTGGGCAACGAGGGCGTGCAGATAAAGGTCAATGGCAGCTTGCAGCGTGTCACGGCGACGCCGGGTAGCTATCTTCAGCTAAAACGCAGATGGCAGGACGGCGACAAGGTGGAAGTGAGCTTTCCTATGAGCTTCCACACCGCTCCGTTGCCGGATGATGACACCCTGCAGGCCGCAATGTATGGACCGCTGGTGTTAGCTGCAGAGATGGGAAAAGACGGGCTGAGCAAAGAAATGATCTATGGAGACCCCGGCCCGGACGACAAAAAGCAACAAGCTATCCCGATGCCCGAAGTGAATAGCACCTCCGATCCGGCATCGTGGCTGAAGAAGGTGCCGGGTGAAGGGCTTCGATTCCAGACCGTGGGGCAGACCGATACCACGCACCTTGTCCCGCTCTATAAGCTGATGGATGAGCGCTATTCGGTGTATTGGAAAGTGAGCGCGAAGTCCCTCTGAGACTTTTTTGGCCGCAACGCTTATTCAAAAATGGTTATTCAATCGCGACTGCAGCAGCGGACAATACAGGCCGCGTCTTCAACGCGTTCTGGATCGTCTTCCGCGCTTCATTTAGTTCGGCTCCCGCCAGCTCCATTCGAGGCATGCGCACACGAACGCTTCCCATTCCGACTTCCTGTTGTACCAGCTTGATCAGCTGGATAAATTTGGGAACAGTATCCATGCGCAGTAGCGGTAAGAACCAACGATAGAGCGCAAATGCTTGCTGATCTCTGCCGGCAGTTGCCGCATCGAAGAGCGCAACGGACTCCAGCGGCAGCGCGTTGACCAGGCCAGCGATCCAACCCACGGCTCCGGCGGCGATACCTTCGACGATCGCATCGTCAACACCTACAAAGATGTGAAGCCGCTCTCCAATGAGTGCGCGAATCGCCGTTACACGCCGCACGTCGGTGGTAGATTCCTTCACCGCCTGCAGGTTTTCGTGCTCTGCCGCGAGCTCCTGAATTTGTTCTGGCAAAAAATCGGTGCCATACGCAATGGGGTTGTTGTAAAGCATGCTGGGAAGGGACGTGCTCCGCAATACGGAGGAAACATGCGCCTTCGTCTCCCGCCAGTCGCCGCGATACACATAGGGCGGCAAAATCATCAGGCCAGAGCATCCCGCTCCGGCGGCGGCCTTCGCGATCTCGATAGCTTCCTGCGTAGACAGCGCAGAGACCGCGGCGACGACAGGCGCACGGCCCTTCACGGAAGCAACGGTCTTCGTGAGGATCGCGACTTTCTCGTCGAACGTCAGGGTAGCTGCCTCACCGAGTGAGCCGAGTAGAACCAGCCCGGTGCAACCGTTATCGAGCAGCCAGTTCGCGTGTTTGCCGATAAAGTCGTGGTCCACCTTAAAGTCCTGGTCAAAGTAAGTGGTCATCGCAGGCATCACGCCGGTCCAGTTCATGTCATCTCCTTGAGTAGCTACCATTCATTCGAGCATATTCTTTGTGGTCATAAGCCCTCGCGCGTACAGCGCCCATTTACCGTGCGCCACAGTTTGCGTGGGTTGGCATTCTGCAACTCTGGTGGCAGCATCGCTTCGGGAAAATCCTGATAGCAGACAGGCCGCGCAAAGCGATAGATTGCCATGGCTCCCACTGAGGTGAACTTCGGGTCCGTCGTCGCCGGATATGGGCCGCCGTGGTGCATCGCATGGCTCACCTCAACGCCGGTGGGATAGCCATTGAAGATCAGCCGTCCCGCTCTCATGCGAAGCAGCGCGACCAGATCGGAATATCTTTCGAGATCTTCTGGCGTTCCATGAATCGTCGCGGTCAGACTGCCTCGAATTTGTTTTGCGACCCGCAGCAACTCTTCATGGGAGCCGCAGGCAACGCTGACCGTCGCAGGCCCGAAGATCTCTCCTTGCAGCGCTTCGTTGTGAAGCCACGTCTCTGCATCGGTGGCAAGCATCGCAGGCGCGGCCTCCGTCCCCTCTGTCTTTCGTGGCTCGTGCAGACGCCTGAGTCTTCACTCCGGCAACCTTCGATGCGGCGCTCAGCCGTGTCTCAAATGCGTTGCGAATACCGGTATATAGCATTGTTCCTGGAGGAGCGTCGCTGAACATGCTGGCGAGCAGTTCGTGTAGCCGTTCAAACTGCATCCCATCTATTCCAATCACCAGGCCGGGTTTCGTGCAGAACTGGCCAACCCCCAGATTGACAGAGTTGAAGATGCCCTTCGCCAGCACATCCGGTCCCTTGGCAAGCGCACCCGGAAGCACGAACAGGGGATTCACGCTGCCCATCTCCGCATAGACGGGAATGGGTTCCGGGCGGCGCGCGGCTGCATCGAAAAGAGCGCGGCCGGCAGCTTCCGATCCGGTAAAACCAACCGCTTTGATCTGTGGATGCGTGACCAGATCGAGGCTTACACGGGGCCTCGCACCATGCAGCAGCGAAAATATTCCGCTGGGCAATGCGCTCGACTGGATTGCTCTCGCAATCGCGTGTGCCACCAGCTCCGAAGTGCCGGGATGCGCTGGGTGCGCCTTCACGATGACCGGGTTGCCTGCGGCGAGTGCGGAGATTGTGTCTCCACCCGCGACGGAAAATGCCAGTGGAAAATTGCTTGCTCCAAACACAGCCACCGGGCCCAGCGGGATCAGCATGCGTCGTATGTCCGGCCTGGGAAGTGGCGTGCGTTCGGGCATCGCGGTGTCGATCGACGCATTCACCCATGAACCGTCGCGAACGAGCTCCGCAAACATCCGGATCTGGTTCAGTGTGCGGGTCCGCTCGCCAGTGAGCCGATCTTTGCTCAGGCCGGACTCCTGCGCTGCTCGCTCGATCAGCGCATCGCCCAGTGCCGTGATCTCTGCACCGATATTGTCCAGCAATCCCGCGATCCGCTCCGCGCTGCATGCGGCAAACACCCCTGCAGCCTCAGTCGCCAGGATAGCCGCGCGATCTACTTCGGCCGGCGTCGCCTCAAAGAATGGCGGGGATAGCGATTCACCGGTTTGCGGCGCCACGCCCGCAAGCGTTTGCGTTCCATTTGCCGACAGAGCGGCGCCGATCATGTTCTTTCCATGCAATTGCATCGCGTTTCTCCAAACGACGTGTTAGTTCTGACGCTGTTACGCATGTGCGGACGTGCGTCGCATTCTTCTTGCCAATCCAACGTAAAAAGCCCATTCTGGCTGACAGTCCCCCGCACCACTTTCGAGGCACGAGGAAGAAAAATATGAGGCTCAGGGTTCTGGCACTGGCGGTCTGTCTTCTTGGAGCGGTGTCCGTCAAAGCCGCGGACAATTTCAACTGGCAAAAAGGCATGCTGACGGCGACCGAAAGAGAAAAGGTAAAAGAGGGAAGCACCATCACCCACAATACGGACGCCTCGGCGAAGGATCGCGGAAACAAAACCGATTACTCGTCGAATACCAGAACAACCAAATCGGACAACTACGAGAACTATCAGGTTTACACCATCGAGAGCGGCAACGTGGTCTACGTCGCCAGCGAGCATCTCCTCTTCCCCTGGTCAAAGGCGGCGGACGTCTCCCTGGGGCAGCCCGTGCAATTCGCGGTGAAAGGCGACAAGATGTACATTCTCGACTCCAGCGGCAAACAGCACAAGGCCACGGTGAGGAAGACGTCGCTGCTGAGAAACGCGAACTGATCGCTCGCGGCCGGTCGACCGAATGGCGAAAGCCGAAGTAACGCCGCCCACGCGGAAGCTTCGGCTCTCCATCCACGGGATCCCATCCATCCACCGCCGGGGACAGGCCGCCCTCGTCCTCCTGCATGAAATCACGACCGGCACATTGCGCGGCATCTGCGCATTCTCCGTCGCGAAGAGTGCGGCCAAGTTACCCTTGAGCAATGCAGGGATCAGCCAATCTTTCGACGCTGCGACGTGAGCTACTCGCGCTGCTTGCGCTGGCCATTCCTGTCATCCTGTCCGAGCTCGGCTGGGTCACCATGGGCATCGTGGACACCATCATGGTCGGCCGTCTCGGTCCCGCGGCTATCGGCGCAGTCGGTATCGCGAGCGCGGCATACTACGCTCCCGTTCTCTTCGGCTTCGGTATCCTGCTCGGTCTCGACACGGTCGTCTCCCAGGCATGGGGACGCCGGGACTTCGAAGTGTGTCATCGGTGGCTCGCCCAGGGTGTCTATCTGGTCGTCACCTATGTGCCCATTGCCATGCTGGCCATCGCTGCGGTGCCGTTGGTCTTCGCCCGCGTCGGCATCAATCCCGCAGTTTCCGGCCACGCTGGCGTATATCTGCACATTCTCAATCTCGGCACGCTGCCGTTGCTCATCTATGCCGCTTTCCGCCGTTATCTGCAAGGCGTTGGCCGCGTGCGCCCCGTCACCTTCACTCTCGTCTCCGCCAACCTCATCAACTGGGGAGGGAACTGGGCGCTCATCTACGGCCACCTCGGTCTCCCCGCAATGGGCCTCAAGGGATCGGCCGTCTCCACCTGCCTCTCACGCGTCTACATGGCAGCAGTCTTGGTCTTCTTTGCCTGGCAGCATGAGCGTCGCCGCGGTCACCCGCTGTTCGCCCATTGGCCCGGGCCGCACTGGCAACAGTTGCGCGCACTCATCGCTCTCGGAGCGCCGGCGGCAGGACAGATCGTTCTCGAGGTCGGAGCTTTCGGCGTAGCCACACTGATGGCTGGCCGTCTCACTGCGGACGCACTCGCCGCGCATCAGATCGTCCTCAATTGCGCCAGCACCACATTCATGGTGCCGCTCGGCATGTCGGCAGCGGCAGCGGTCGCGGTGGGTCACGCAGTCGGAGCAGGTGATCTGTCACGCGCACGGCGCGCCGGCTGGCTCGCAATAGCCTCCGGTGCCAGCTTCATGGCTCTCGCCGCGTGTGTCTTTCTCCTGCTGCCGCGTCCGCTCCTGCATATTTACACGCAGGATGAGATCGTCGTGTCGGTAGGGACACACCTGCTCATGCTTGCCGCTGCCTTCCAGATCTTCGATGGCATCCAGACGGTCGCCACCGGCGCGCTGCGGGGCATCGGTGAAACGCGCCATCCCATGTTCGTCAACCTCGCCGGCTATTGGTTCTTCGGCCTGCCGCTCGGCTACGTGCTCTGCTTTCACAGCCAGCGCGGCATCTTCGGCATCTGGATCGGCCTCACCATCTCGCTCATCCTCATCGCGCTCTATCTCCTCTGGCAATGGGCGAGAAAGAGTCATCGCATGACGCTCCGCTTCGCCGAGGCGGGGGTCGCAGCCCAACCGTGAATTGCGGATAGTTAAAGTAACACTTTAAATGAAAAATGAGGGGCATTTGAGCCCTGACGAAACGGATATACCGAATGCAAAATAACAATTCCTGGACCAGACGACAGTTCCTCAGCACTGCAACCGGGGCCGCGGCTTCGCTCGCGCTTGCGGGGAATCCATCGAACGCCTGGGCCGCCACCGCGGTCTCGCCGTTGCGCGGCCGATTCCTTACACACGTTTCTGTCGTGCGCGTGAACCAGATCGAGGTGACTCCGACTCATTCGATTGGCGAAGACGAAGTTGGCCGACAACACTCCGGCCCACATCCGCTCGCGGCGGGAAGCCTTTGAGCGAGGCTGTCCCGGCGGCAGGATGACCTGGGCCATCAGTTGGCTTGCCCTCAACGACAACCGGCAGCAGTACAAGGACGCGCGGCGGCTGCTGGCCTCCTATCACGATCGCTATGGCGACGAGATCACCTTCATCCCCGGCGGCTACTTTGCGCCAATGTACGACACGCGCGAGCACAATCAGCAGACCATTCATAAAGCATTGCGCCTGATCACCGCCATGGTGGGTAACGGATATCGCCCGCAGTCTCTGGTGGCGGGCTTTCTTGATGCAGGCAGCCAGCGCTATCTCGCTATGGAAGAGGGCATTCACGTCTGCCAGGGCCAGATCTGGAGCCAGCACGGCATCGATCACGGCGACGGCGATGGCGGTATCTGCTATCCGTACTATCCCAGCCGCGAGCACTATCTCAAACCCGCGCAGGGTCCGGCCGACTTCATCGACTGCGTCTGCCTCGATGGCTGGACCTGCGACTTTCTCACCGCGCGGCGCGAGGGATTCGAAGGCAAGTTCAACAGCCGTCTCGGCGTCGGGCCCATTGAGTCGGTGGGAAATCTTGGAGGCATTGCGGGCCGCCGCGAGATGATGGACACCACCGCAATCCACTTCGACCGCGGTCACGCTCTGAATGGCTTCGGCTTCGTCACCGCCATCTGGGAGACATCGATCGGCCACGACCCAGACCTCACGTATTGGCTTCAGACCGTGAAAGAGCGATGGCCGGACACCCAGGTGCTGACAGAAGGCGAATTCGGACTGAAGTGGCGCGAGCACACGCCCGAACAACGCATCCTTGAACTACCGCTTCGACGAGCGAGGCACCGGCGCACCGGGCTCAGAGAAAGAACTCGAAATCGAGTGGTACATGAACCAGGAGTTCCGCCTTGCGCTTCTGCGAAACTGGCAAACCAGCAGCCCGTACATGGTCATCGACTTCACGCGATACGATCTGCCCGCGCACGAGCCGAAGACATTGCAGCGGGAGTGGAGCCTGATGAATGTGCTGAATCAGAAGGGAACGCGCCCGCAGGATAAGCCCATCCGCCTGGGGCAATTGAGCGCCGAGAATCAACGCAGGATTTATGCCCGGTACCCGGAACTCCGGAAGCTGGCTTGAGACAGGAACCTTGATCAGACAGGCACCTTGTAAGACGGCACGGACGTATGCTCCGACCCCGCTCTCATCTCTTGTCATATGTCCGATAACAGGTATTCTGTACGCTACGCGCGACATCAGGTCACACCGCTAAGCCTAGGAGTGCCTTCCTCGTTCCCTTGCCTCTAATGAAGACACACGTTTGCCCTGATCCAGCATCAAGAGTAGCCTGACGCCGTGTTACAAAGGGCCCAATATGGATCGCCGTCAGTTTGTTGTGAACTCTGTAGCAGCCGCTGGAGCTGCATTTCTCGCCGGCGATACGTTGTCCGCTGGACCACCGCCGCAGAGTCCGGTGCCGGGTTCGATCCCTTCCACGGCCATTCGGCAGGCGCGTTTTCCCGATGGATTTCTCTGGGGCACGGCAACGGCCTCCTATCAGGTAGAAGGCGCGTGGAATGAGGATGGCAAAGGCGAATCGATATGGGACAGATTCACTCATACACCCGGGAAAGTAAGAGGAGGCGTGACAGGCGACGTTGCCTGCGATCAGTACCACCTCTATCCGCAGGACATCGCATTGGCCAAACGCCTCAACCAGAAGAGCCAACGCTTTTCCATCTCCTGGCCACGCATTCAGCCTGCCGGGACCGGCGCCCCGAACATGAAAGGCCTGGATCACTACAGCCGCTTCGTCGATGCTCTTCTTGAGGCCGGCATCCGGCCTTGGTGCACGATGTATCACTGGGATCTTCCACAGGCGCTCGAAGATCGGGGAGGCTGGCCAAACCGGGATCTGGCCAACTACTTCGCAGACTATGCCGGCATTCTCGCCAAGCATCTCGGTGATCGAATCACGGTCTGGGCACCCTTTAACATGCCTTGGGCGATCGCCTTCATGGGCTATGCTGCGGGTGCTTTTCCGCCTTGCCGGACCAGCTTCAGCGATTTCCTGAAAGCAGCGCACACACTGGCTCTTGCTCAGGCGGAGGCGCACCGCGCGGTGAAAGCAGCGTCTCCCAAGGCAACGTTCGGCAGCGCTTATGAAATGGCTCCGGCATACCCGAAGACGGACTCGGACGACGATCGTGCAGCCGCCGCTCGCTACCATGCCATGAACAATGTCTTCTTTCTTGAGGCGGCCATGCATGGCCGTTACCCGAAGGCTTTCGTTGGAGAACCGCCCTATGAGTTGATGGGCTTTAAGGCGGGCGATGAAAAACTCCTCTATGCGCCGCTGGACTGGGTGGGCTTTCATTACTACACGCGCCGCATCGTCTCGGATGCGAGCAAGGAGCAATTTCTCGGCGGAGGCAATTTCAGTGGCACGGAGATTGAGAGCAATTCACCAGGCGGGCGCGATCCTTACACGCGCTTCCGCGCCGCTATGCCCACAGAGGGTCCGCTTACCGATGCCGGCCTTGAAGTATGGCCGCGCGGCATCTATGACCTGGTCACTCAGATCTCAAGGGAGTACAACCACCCGATCATCGAAATTACCGAGAGCGGCTGCGGGTATCTCGATGGACCCGATGAAGAAGAACACGGCCGCATACCCGATGGCCGTCGCATCCAGTGGTACCGCGAAGTGCTCGCGGAACTGTCTCGCGCGATCGCCGATGGAGCTCGGGTTCGCGCCTTCCATGCCTGGACACTTCTCGACAACTTCCAATGGGCGGAGGGTTATACCGAGCGCTATGGGTTGATCTATACGGATTTTCGCAACCAGAAGCGCACGATCAAGGATTCGGGCCTCTGGTACGGTCGAGTCGCTGCCTCCAATCGGCTGGACGTGTAGTAGATGGACTTGCAGCGGCAACCGCCTTCAATGCCGCTGCTATTTGGCCGACGCTCCGGCAGCCGCTTGCTTGCGCTCCGCCGCTATCCGATCCTCGATCGCCTTCTGCGCATCGGCAATGGCCTGCTGGTAGCCCTGCGGATCGATCCACACCGACTTCCCTCCTTCGGCAGCCGCGCCAGCTTTTCCTGCATACCAAAGTAGCTCCCATGCGCTCCCAGAAAGATGTCGCACGGCAGCTTGCGCTCGATAGCAAAGCCATGCAGAAAATCCTCCGCGATCCCGGGATACGACGCGGGCCGTCCCGGCGTCGCGATCAACCGATAGGAATCGAGCGCCGCAAATCCTCCTACGATCACCACGTTCCTCACGTGCCCCTGGTCTTCGACCTGCATGGTCCACGCTGTGCAGCCGCGGGTATGGCCGGCGGTCTTGTGGGCCGTCAGAACAACCCCACCCAGCCGGACGGTGTCGCCATCGTGCAGCACGCGCGAGACGTGGCCGGAGGATACGTCGGCAGATCGCGGCCCCCGAAGTCGTGGACGTCTCCCGTCTCCATCGTCCGGGCATCGCCATCCATCACCATCAGCTTCGCGCCGGTCTCGCGGATCACCTCGGCGCTCCCCGCCGCGTGATCGAAGTGCGCCTGACTGTTCAGCAGAATGCGCGTGTCCGCCCAGTGAAAGCCGAGGCTCTCCACACTCGCGCGAATCTGCGGCGGCGAGCTCTTCAAGTTCGCGTTGATCAGGATGTTTCCCGCGGGAGTCGTCACCAGGTACGCCGCAAGGTCACGGCTGCCCACGTAGTACAGGTTGTCGGCGATCCGGAACGGCTTCTGCGGAGTGGTCCATTCTGGATGCGTCTGCGCCTGCAGCAACAATCCGCCGGCCAGCACCATCGCCAGCACACCCACACAGCGCAGCATCTTGGAACAAAAGTTCATGGATCGTTGATACCAGTTCAGCAGCGTTCCGGTAATGACGCAGCAGATACCGGCGCGCCCACCTCCGCCGTCAGGTCTTTCTGCAGTGAGGAGGCGGCGGGTCCTTCTCCCCGCCCTCCACTCCAAGCGCGCCGCCGGTCCGTTTCGCAGCAGTTCCCAAAGCATGCCGCACACCGCGATAACTCTTCGTTAGTGCGTTCCCTGTCTTCTGCGTCGTGGTGTCGAGCGCCGTCCCGCTTCGTCCGCCAGCCAGCACCAGCGCCGTATTCGTATCGCTCTGGCTTACCGCTAGCGCGTCTGCGGTGGAGCTTCCGCCCACCATCGCTCCATCGATGGTTGCATTCCAGCCAGGATCGCTGCCTGTGCCGGCCGCTTCTCCGGGTTTGCCCACACGATGTTCGTCTCCGGCTCGCGCTCCACCAGCGAAGTCCGATCCGCTGGAAATCGCTGCGGCGCATCTTCGCCGCAGTGGCCACCTCCGCGGAGTGCGACCACACCGTTCCGTTCATCGCCGCGGCGAACTCGCCCAGATTGACCAGGCCGGCAGAGACCATGCGGCTTCGTGTCGGCGCAGCGGTCACCGCCGCATCCACGCCGACATAGTTCTTCGTCCAGAAACGACCCATGCTTGCCCCTTGATATCCAGACCGTCGGCCCCCGCTTTTCCGCCTGCAAAGTCGATGCCCTTGTAATCTGGCTCGCATCGCAAACCGTGTCCTCGTGCGCCGCTGCGTACCAGTAAGCCGCCTTCCACTGCGAAGCATCCGAACCAGAGCCGCGCAGAAGAACGGAGACATGCTCGGCATCCAGCGGATGGCCCAGGCGTCCGCAGTCGACGCGCCACAAATGATAAAAATGCAACTCGATCTGCCGCTCTCCGTCGGCGGCCGCCTTGCGTGGAAAGGCCTGGCCATAGATCGTGCCGTCCTCCGCCAACACCGTCGGCCTGACGGCTCCCGGAGCGAACTGCGCCGGCTCACCGGCACAATCCTCCCTGCTGATCTCGAACCGCGGCTGAAACTTCTGCAGCAGCGCCCCTTCAAGGGCATCACTCAAACCGTCGGCATCGCTGTCTGTCGCCTGCTGCGGCATGGCAGCCATCGAAATGCCGCATAGAAAGAAGACAAGCGCCACTCTCAGGATGAGCACGTGGTGGTTGGATGTATTCGCGAGCCGCGCGAACGAGCCAAGCGCGAATTTCTCTACAATGTGCAAGCAGCCTGTCCTGAAGGATCGCACGCCGATGAAAATCGTTCCTCATACCTGCAAGTCTCGCACTGCTCTCGCTCCTGGCTGTTCCCGGCCATGCGCAGTCGCATCCCGCAACCGCAACAGCGGCCACCAGCAGCAAGCCGGAGCTCATCAACGGCTACGAGCCTACGTGGTGGAAGGAGGCCGTCGTCTATCAGGTCTACCCGCGCTCCTTCAAGGACTCCAACGGCGACGGCATCGGCGACCTGCCCGGCATCACC
Organism: uncultured Acidobacteriaceae bacterium; assembly: GCA_963750845.1. GTDB lineage: Bacteria > Acidobacteriota > Terriglobia > Terriglobales > Acidobacteriaceae > KBS-83. The sequence continues at coordinate 129,868 of CAVVSP010000001.1, read as the reverse complement.
TCGAAGCTCGACTACCTGCAGAATCTCGGCGTCAACGTCATCTGGCTTCAGCCCGCACTTCGATTCGCCCAACGCCGACAACGGCTACGACATCCGCGACTACCGGAAGGTGATGAAGGAGTTCGGTACCATGGCTGACTTTGACGCCATGCTCGCCGGCATCAAGCAGCGCCACATGCGCCTCATCATCGATCTGGTCGCCAACCATACCAGCGACGAGCATCACTGGTTCGTCGAGAGCCGCAAGTCGAAAGACAATCCGTACCGCGACTACTACATCTGGCGTCCCGGCAAGACCGGCCCCGACGGCAAAATGGAGCCGCCCAATAATTACCCGTCCTTCTTCGGCGGGCTCCGCCTGGCAGTACGACCCAACGACGAAGGAGTACTACCTGCACTACTTCGCCGTGAAGCAGCCCGACCTCAACTGGGACAACCCCAAAGTCCGCGCGGAGGTCTTCGACCTGATGCGCTTCTGGCTCGACAAAGGCGTCGACGGCTTCCGCATGGATGTAATCCCGCTCATCTCCAAGCGCCCCGGGCTTCCCGACCTCACACCTGAGCAGTTGAGAGCTCCTCACCTCGTCTATGCCAACGGCCCGCACATGCACGAGTATTTGCAGCAGATGAACCGCGAGGTGCTCTCGAAGTACGACGACATGTCCGTAGGCGAGGCGCTCGGCATCTCGCTCGCCGAAACACCGCTCATGGTCGGCGACAACCGCCACGAGCTGAACATGATCTTCAACTTCGACGCCGTGCGGGTCAATCGCGATGGCAGGCAGTGGAAGAGCTGGACCCTGCCGCAGCTCAAGGCCATCTACGCGGCACATGCCCAGGTCCTCGGCCCGCACGACTGGGACACCATCTTCCTCTCCAACCACGACAATCCCCGCATCGTCTCCAGCTACGGCGACGACTCGTCCGACTTCCGGGTTCCCTCCGCCAAGCTGCTTGAAACCATGCTGCTCACCCTGCGCGGTACGCCTTACATCTACCAGGGCGACGAACTGGGAATGACCAACTATCCCTTCAAGTCCATCGACCAGTTCAACGACATCGAAGCGCGCAACGGGTACAAGCTCGACGTCCAGACTCGCCACATCACCACAGCAGCCGACTACCTGGCCAACCTCCGGCATACCAGCCGCGACAATGCCCGCACCCCAATGCAGTGGAACGATTCAGCCAATGGCGGCTTCACCACGGCAACCAGTGCGTGGCTCGCCGTCAATCCGAATTACAAACAAATCAACGCCGCCCAGGAAGAGGCCGACCCCGACTCCGTTTACAACTACACCCGGCGCATGATCGCGCTCCGCGCAAAGACACCGGCATTCGTCTATGGCGATTACAAGGATCTCGACCCCCAGCACCCGCAGATCTTCGTCTACACGCGAATTCTTGGGCCGGAGCGTTACCTCGTCGTCCACAACTTCTCCGCCCGGCCCATCGCCTACACTCTGCCGAAGGGCGAGACCGCCGGCACATTGACGATCGACAACTACGCAGGCGACGAAGCCAACGCCCGGACCCTCCACCTGAAGGGCTGGGAGTCGCGGATTTATAAAAAGTAGGCAAAAAAAATCGCGGCCCCAGGGATTTCCCCCAAAGCCGCGCCGTTCAAATAGTCGAAGGATCAGCCGGACGGATAGGTTGGCAGCCAGGACCCGTCCGGCTCTGTCGGTCGTGAAGACCGTCAGGCTCATGAGTGCACGTTGGCTCACACGCCCGTATGCACTCAGCAATCTGTTCTATTGCCATAGTGCAAACGACGGTAGGAACGTTTCAGCTCATTGTGAGAAATTTCAGCAGCCCTTACTTCGCCGGCACGTCCATCGCACGCCACTTTTTCGTGAGCGCCGCGTCCGCATAGGCCTTCACATACAGCCCGCCCACCACCGAGCGCGCCTGGAAGCCTTCCTGCTCCCCCGTCTTGGTGTCATACCAGTCGGTCAGCGGAACGCGGCTCGGCGTCTCGTTCACCCACAGCGCCAGCGGCGTCATGAACTGCTGAAACTCCTCCGGCTTGTCGGCCAGCGTCGCCGTCCACAGCTCCCAGTCCAGCTTCGTATAGTCCTTGCGGCTATCCAGCGGCAGCCCGTAGCGATTCAGATGCTTCAGATAGAACGCGATCTCGGTCTCACGCACACTCGCCGGAAACAGGTCGAGCTTCAGCAGCTTGTCCCACACCAGGTTGTACTTCTGGCTCCATGAGCCCGGTACGTCGAAGGCCAGCTTGTAATGGTCGCCATCCTTCGCCATCGTCTGCCACTTCGCCGCCATCTCGCGTGCAGCCTGCTGGTAGTCCCGCGCCACATCGTGCTTGCCCTAGCGCATCAGCAAGGGTCGCATAGGCGCCCAGCGCATCGATCGCCTTGATCGACAGATTCGCATTGTGTGCCAGGTGCCCGGCAAAATCATCCGTGCTCAACTGGCTCGCCGGATCCAGACCCTCCGCCCGCACATACTTCGCCCACGTCGTCAGTTGCGGCCAATACTTTTCAGCGTAGTGATGGTCAGGCGACTCGGCACGATCCAGCGCCGCCGCCAGAATCAACAGATTGCCGCTCTCTTCCACCGGCATCTGGTCCTCTTCCGTCAGTTCCCCGCCGCCGTACTCCTGCCCATTCGCCAGCGGATAGCGTCCCAGATCATGCGGCGCAAACGGAAAATGCCAGCGCGACGAGGCGGCGTAGTTCATCACCGGCACCATCTGCGCTTCCAGCATCCGCGGGTTGAAGAATAGGAAGAATGGCGCCGAAGGATAGAGCACATCCACGGTGGCAATATCCCCGTTTGAAAAATTTTCCTTCGCGAACAGATACGGTGTGCCATCCCAGTCCGCAACCAGCTTGTGCGCCGCCAAGGTCTGCCGATATGCGAGAATCGCCAGGTCGGCATAGTCTTTGCCGCCCGCGCTCGTCAAATCGCTCCGCAACTCAGCATCGTACGCAGTCCCGCGTCGCTCCAGCTCTGCATATTGATGCTCGGCTGCTTCCAGCATCTCCGCGACCGGCATATTATGACGTTGCCAGTAAGGCCGCAGCTTGCGCTCCATCAGTTCGATCGCATAGCCCTCCGTATAGCTCAGCAGCACGTGCCGCTCCGCTGCGGTGCTGCTCACGTTGCCCAGCGGAAATACCACCGCCGCATGTGCAGCATGATCGTGGGGCGCTGCAGGCAGCGACGCATCATCATTCGCGGATAGCCTGCCATCCTTGAGGAAGCTCCCGACCGCATCCGGCACCAGCGCCGTCTCCGCGCTCGATGCGCGCGGCACGCACAGCCGGAAGTAGCCCCAGTCGATGCGCAGATCGTCGCCGGAGCGATTCAGCACACGCTGATCGCGCGAGCCAAGATGCAGCTCATCCAGTGAGGCCGTCCGCAGCCGCCCCCACGTCGCCGCCTCGCTATCTTCATTCACTGCCAGCAGCGGACTCGCATCCAGCAGCAGCGATACGTCATGCGGCTTGCCGTCATCGCTCGCCACCTTCCAACTCAGATAGGTAACCGGCCGCGACAACAGATCCATATCCTGCGGAAATGCCGGTGTGAAGAACGTCACGGTCAGCGCGATTCCCGCCCCTTTGAAGGTATAAATCGTCTGCGTCGCGGCAACATCCAGGCCGGTCTGTTCCAGCGCGGGCGTCTCCTCAGGGAAGTCCCCCATGTACCGGTAGCTCTTTCCATCGACGCGAACCAACCCGGTCAATGGCTGCGGCTTCCCTGTCCAGTGACGCGTGGGCCCATCGGTGAGCTTGTCGTTCATCGACCAGACGCTGAAGTAAGGATCGTGCGCGACTAGCGGAACGGCGGGCGGACGTCGTTGTGCAGTTGCGCTGAATGGACCCACCATCAAAAACAGGCAAGCTGCGATCATCGCGACGAAACCAATTCCCTTTGTTCTGGCGCCTTCTATGAAACCGCTTACCCAACTCGTCCCAGTGACTCTCCTCACCCTCGCACTCCTCGCCTGATTGCAATTGGATTCCGCTGCCCATCCTACTCTGGTGGCACAGAGCGAATGGCTTCTGTCATGCTACCCTGCCGAATATGGACGTGGCTGTCTCTACCACGCGGCCCTTTCATTCCGCGCTGCTCGCAAACGCGCTGGTAAGCACGGCGCGCGCGTCCGCATCTACAGCTCTGCGCCACGCCGCTACTTCCGCCGTCTCGACGCCTCGGTTCGCGTCACGCTGGTTCCCTCTCTGCTCCAGACCGCGATGCATTTTATGCGCATGCCTGCTTCCCAGAAGGCGCTCGATGCCGACTCCTGGCTCTACGATCACTCCGTCGCCGCTGTCATTCGTCCTGAAGACGTTTTTATCGGTTGGGCCACCGCGTCTCTGGCGACGGCGCGTGCTGCGAAGCGTCGCGGTGCGCGTTTCATTCTCGATCGAGCCTGCCCGCACGTGGATTTCCAGCAGCAGATATTCGAAGAGGAATCCGGCGCGGTCGGCGTTGCCTACAAGCCGCAGCCTGCCTGGTTTCGCGATCGACAGCTCGCCGAGTATGACGAAGCCGAGCGCATCCTCGCGCCCTCCGAATACACCCGCGCAACTTTTCCTGAAGCGATGCGCAGCAAGATCATCAAAGCGCCGCTCTTTGGCCGATGTGCTTTCCCCGCGGAGACGCATCCGGAGCGCCACCCCGAATTCACAGTCGGCGTCGTCGGTGGCGACCCGGTGCGCAAAGGCTATCTCTACCTGCTGGACGCCTGGGAGCGCCTCGCCCTCCCCAATGCACGTTTATTGATACGCTCGGATGCCGATTTCGCGCGCTACCCCGCGCTGCAGCAGCGTTTCGCAGGCAACGTCGAGATCGTGCGCTACGTGCCCGACATCAACGACTTTTATCAGCGCTGCGACGTCTTCGTCTTGCCTTCGGTCGACGATGGCTTCGGCATGGCGCTCTTCGAGGCGATGGCCAATGAAGTCCCCTGCATCGCGACCACCCACTGCGGCTCATCGGAGTTGCTGACGCCCGGCCGCGATGGCATCGTCATTCCGCCCCGCAACGCCGATCTGCTCGCCGAAGCGCTGCTGGCGCTCTATCAGCAGGAGGAGCTGCGCCGCTCTCTCGCCAACGCCGCTCGGGCAACTGCCGCGGCGCTTAGCCACAACGACAGCTCGCCGCTCTACGATGCTGCTATCGGCACTCTGCTCGATTCCCTCTCCACTCCGCCAGCCGTCGCCATTCCCGCGCTCCGCCCAGGCGTGAACAATTAGGCAGTCGGCCGGGCATCTTCTTTGACAGCCAGCCAGCGATGCAGCATCACGCCCACCGCAACACTCATATAGCTGATCAATTCCCCGAAGATGCGTATCTCGATCAGCACGCCGACGAATAGCATCAGCGCAAACCACACCCCAACCACGATCAGACCGCGCCGCAGGAAATCGGGCTCCAGATAACGTCGTGCGGCAACGACGACAGGCAATGTAAAGCCGAAGATGCTGGCAAATGCCGGCCAGTGCTGCGGTTTCACCAGAAAGCCCATGTTCTGCCACAGATGCAAATCTGCAATCTGGTGTCCGTTGACCAGCGGATTATGCCCGTACAGATGAAGCACGATGGCACGCATCGCCACCCAGGCGATCAGCATTCCGGCCGCGCGCACAACTACCACTCCGCGCTTGCGCTGATCGAATCGTCCCGATAGCTCAAAAGCCAGGTAGAAGAGGATGAGGAAAAGGCTCGTCTCGCGGTTAAGCGTGGCCACCGCGATCAGCGGAATCAGCAGCAGAGCGCGTCGCATCACTAACAGATAAAAGCCCGTGCAGAAGAAAAAGAGCGAGGGCAGGTCGTATGGCAGCAGAAAATGCGGACCGAAGTTCAAAATGTAGGTGAAATATGCCATGTAAGGCACAAGAAAAGCCGCCCACGAACTGAAGAGCGCATCTCCGGTCAGCTTGATTAGGGTCGCTCGCGTGATCACGATCGACGCCCCCATCGAGAGCCACGCGATAATCAGCAACATCAGGGTCGTCCCGTTGAACGCCGCCCCCATTGCAGGTAGAAACCGATGCAAAACCACTTCAAAATGCGGGGTATCGAATCGAGTCGCACCGCGCAGCATCCATGCGGTCAGTGCGCGTTCCTGGAATGGCTGCCCCGTCACTCCGGCAGCAAATGCGCGGAGATCAAGAAATGGCTTCGCCTCTGAGATATATGCCAGGGAAAAATGACTCGTAACCAATAGCAGCGCGGCGAGAAAGGCAAGCCGCTGGGCCAGCGAAAGGCGGCTTCCTCTTTGCGGCCGATCCGCCTGCGTCACTGTGGTGCATCTCCGACGGCTATTCTGGCGGGGCGAAAGCGCTGCCATAGTAGCGTACGTACCTGATCCACGCCGAAGATCCAGTAGGAGAGCGCAAGCGAAATCAGCGTGACTGCACTCGCAACCAGCGCCTGCTTCAGCAGGCTCATCGCGGCTATATGAAAGACCGGCCAGACGCAGGCTGCTGCGCCGGCAATCAGAAACAACATAAGGATGCCAACCAGCCGGTAGCTCAACTCTGCTTCGCGTCCGAAGAGTTTTCGATTCAGTTGGAGCAGATAGATCAGTTGCGCAAGTTCGGCAACGGCCCACGTAACCAACATGCCGGGCAATCCCAGCCACAGCATCGCTGGGATGGATAACACCAGCATCGCCCCATAAGCAATCGGAGTCATGTAGGCAAGCTCGCGCACCTGATTTGTCGAAAATTGAAACTGATATTTGTGCTCTTTTACGCTCTGAATCGCAATCGTGATACCGAACAGCAAACAGACCCATGGATCATAGAGCGCGCCCCTGCGCAGCCATACGGTCAGCAGCAACGGCGTGAATAACATGGCGCCGAAGGAAACTGGCGGAATCAACAGCAGCACCACTCTCTCTGATAACTCATACAGCTTATAGAGCTTCTGCCAGTTGCGCTCTCCGTAAGTAATCGTCACCTCAGGCCCGATCGAATTCGTCACCAGAGAAGGCAGCCGACGGCTCATCGAATAAATAGTTCGTGTCACTGAAAAAGTCACCACCGCCACCGGACCCAGAATGCGCTGTATGACAATCACGGGTAATTGATATCCCAGAATGTTCGAGGAGTACAGCAACGCATAATGGCCGCTTGGTTTCAGAATCGCGCGTAGAGATGTCTTTCTCCAGTAACGCAGGGTCGGCCGCAGGGCCGGCGCCATCCGGGAAAAATCGACAAACAGATAGCACGTCATCAGCACTATTACGACAAACTGCGCCACGGCTATCCAGATCAAACTCGAGCGCAGAACTGCGAGCAGCGCAGTCACCAGGGTGCTGAGCAGCTGGTTCAGATTATTAAAATTCGCACCACGGTGAGCGCTGCCGATCACCATGTAGTTGCCGCTGAAAAAACCGAAGACCATGCCAACAATGATCTGCAGGCTCAGCAGGTACAAAATGATCTGCGCCGCGCGCAGCGGTAATTCGAGGTGTAGCAACGAGTCGAGCGGAATAAAGAAAATGGCGCACAGTAGAATCGCCAGCGAAAAAAAAACAACCAGAAGGATGAATAGCCCTCCGGACTGCAGATGCACGCACTTTTCCACTTCACCACGGTTGTAGTGGATGGTCATCTGCATGTTGGTGTAGGTCTGGATCCCGTAGTTGACAGTTGACAGATAACCGATCGACGCGCTCAACGCGAGCCACTCGCCGTAGAGCGTCACCCCGTAGCTATGCAGAAAGATGGGCGGCAGCAGCAGTTGTGTCAGCAGCGAAACAACCTGCGTGGCATTCTGCGCGGCAAACAACTTGGAAACACGGCCGAGGCTCATGGCGTTCCTGTAGCCTAAACCAGCGCGCTCTCAGTGCAGCGTGTCTATCTGGTGACGCTCTGCGTCTGGCGCAGTCTGCATCTTGCGGCGGCCTACGTGGCCCTACATTTTGTAACGGCCAAGATCCTCGTCGTTCAGCCCTTCAAGCCAGCGGCGAAGTTCTTCCGGAGACGTGTCGCTCGCCCCCGGCGCCAGCTTGGCAATGCGCAGCACCTCTTCGCTCACGTAGATCGGGCAGTCACAACGCAGCGCGAGCGCAATCGCATCCGATGGCCGCGCGTCCACCGTCACCGGCTCGCCCTCCTGCCGCAGCCACACCACGGCATAGAAGGTATCGTTGCGCAGCTCCGTTACAACCACGCGATCCACCACGGCATTCAGTCCGAGTCACCAGGTTGCGCAGCAGGTCATGCGTTTGCGGGCGCGGCGCCGTAGCCTTCTCAATCTCTAGTGCGATCGCGTTTGCCTCGTACAGCCCCACCCAGATCGGCAGCACCGTGTCGCTCTCCAGGTCTTTCAGGATGACGATGGGCGCATGCGTACTCGGATCCATCACCAGCCCGCGGATCTTCATTTCGATGTCCATCGTTCCCCTCCCTGTTTTGATATTAGACGGCGCGTCCTACCAGGCTGTTGGGAAAACTCTGCGTCACTTCTACCAGGGCGTAGCTGCCTGGTGCAGGAAGAATCGGCCCACGCGGTACAAAATTCAATGTGATGTTCTCCGAAGTACGCCCGTTCACCTGTCCGCGCTGCGCATTGTGTCCTTCAACAGCTACTTCCACAACTTGCCCGATGTGCTTGGTGTAGTTAGCCCTTTGCCATTCCCGTTGCCGGTCCAGCAGCACCTGCAGCCGCTTCCCTTTCTCTTCGTCCGGAATCGCGTCGATCATCACCAGCGCCGGCGTGTTCGGCCGCGGCGAATACTTGAACGCGAAGACGGCGTCGTACTGCACCGTTTCCAGCAGGCTCAGCGTCTCCTCAAACTCCGCGACCGTCTCGCCCGGGAAGCCAACAATGATGTCGGTCGTGATGCTGATCGGCCGCCGCGATTCTTGACCCATCCAATGCGCTCCAGGTACTGTTCGCGCGTGTATTCGCGCTGCATGCGCTTCAGCGTCGAGCTCGATCCGCTCTGCACCGGCAGATGCACGTGATTGCACAGCGTGGGCACCGCGTCGATCGCCTCCACGATGTCGCGTGTAAAGTCGCGCGGATGCGAGGTGGTAAAGCGCACGCGTCGGATCCCCGGAATCTCCGCCACCGCCGCCAGCAACTCGGCAAAGCTCCGCTTCCCTTCCGGATCGCGATAGCTGTTCACGTTCTGGCCCAGCAGTTGCATCTCGGTGTAGCCGCTCTCCGCCATTCGCCGCGCTTCGGCCAGCACGGAAGTCGAAGTCCGGCTGCGCTCCTTGCCGCGCGTATACGGCACCACGCAGTAGGCGCAGAACTTGTCGCAGCCCTCGATGATGGTGATGTAGCCGCGATACTTATTCGAGCGCGCCGTGAACTCCGTCTCGAAGGTCTCGTCTGTCTGCCGGTCGTCCAGGCCCGCGATGCGTTGTTCGCCGGCCTCCAGCCGCACCAGCATCTCCGGCAGCTTGCGATACGACGCCGAACCAGAGACCAGCGAGACATACGGCGCGCGCTCGAAGATCGCTTCGCCTTCCTGCTGCGCCACGCAACCCAGCACGCCGAAGCGCTTGCCCTGCTTCAGCAGCTTCTTCGTGTCGTTCAGCCGGTTGAAGACCTTCTGCTCCGCCTTGTCGCGGATGGAACAGGTGTTGTAGAGGATGAGATCGGCGGCCTCCTCCGTATCTACCTGCGAGTAGCCCTGCTGCTGCAGCGTCCCGATGACCTTCTCCGAGTCATGGACATTCATCTGGCAGCCAAAGGTCTCAAGGAAGAACGTCTTTTCTACCGCCATATCTGAATGCGAGTATAGCGCAGTGGGAAGACATCTCTCCCATTACCGAAGGCGGTCTGATACAACATGAGCGAGAGCCCCACCATACGCGGAAAACCGCTTGCGCACGGCATGCTGAACGGCTGCTTCGGTTGCGGCGACGACAATCCCGCCGGACTCCACCTGCAATTTTTCGTCGATGATGAGCAACGCATCCTCTGCCGTGTGCGCCTGGCCAGCACAATTCCAGGGACCGCCCGGGCACGCACATGGCGGCATCATCGCTACGATGCTTGATGAAGCCATGAGCAAGGCCAATCGTCATCGCAATATCACCGCCATGACACGCCACATGTCCATCGACTATCTCCGCCCGGTGCCGCTTGAAAGCGATCTCGTCCTAGAAGGCTGGTCGGAAAGCGATCTCGACAGCGGTCGGAAGCATCGCTGCTCCGCCGAGCTGCGCAACGCAGATGGAACGGTGCTCGCCACCGCCACCGGCATCTTCATTCAGGTCACAGCGGAAGTGCTGCGTCGCTACAAGACGAAGTAAGCGGCGCGTGCGCTCAGGACTCGACAGAACACCCGCAGCGAGCACACCATAGGAGCCTGCGATGGACTTACCCGGAGAAGACGAGCTGGCGCAAGCCTATCGCTTAGCCAGCGACAACGAACTGCTCGACCTCGCTCACCCATGTCGCACAAAGCCTCCTGCGCGCCGAGTTCGAGCGCCGCGGACTTGAGCCACCTGAAATTCAGGAGATTCCAGAGGCCCTGCCCACGGCCGAGTATCAGCAGCTGGCTACAATCCAGCAATATCGCGAGCTTGCCGACGCGCAAGTAGCCAAGGGCGCGCTGGAGTCGGCGGGTATCCCCTGTTACCTGCGCGATGAGAACGCGTTGCGCATGCAGTGGGTCTGGTCCAACCTGTTGGGAGGTGTACGCCTGCAGGTGAACGAGCGGGATCGTGAGGCAACCAGGCGGTTCTCACGCAACCGATCCCAGAACAGATCCAGCTCGACGGCGATATTCCGTATGATCAGCCCCGCTGCCCAAAGTGCCGCTCACTCAATATCCACTACCTGGCAATCCACGAACGCGCCGGACTCGCTTCGATCATCCTGTTCGTGCCGGTTCCTATCCCCAAGCGTGCGTGGCTCTGTAAAGATTGCGGAGCGCAGTGGCGCGAAATCTCGGCTGATGGCTCGGAGCCCGATCGGGGCGCCGAATCTCAGTCCTTCCTAGCTGCTAAACTGGAGTGTCAGCGGCAGCAACGACTCGCCTGCAAGTAAGGGGTTACGGACATGACACAGCACAGCGGTTCATCCCACAACGGCCACAAGGCGCAGAGCAACGAGCACGGCCTCCGGTTGAAGGTCGGCCTCGCCGAAATGCTGAAGGGCGGCGTCATCATGGACGTGATGAACGTGGAGCAGGCCAGGATCGCCGAGCAGGCCGGCGCCGTCGCCGTCATGGCGCTGGAACGTGTGCCCGCCATGATTCGCGCCGAAGGCGGCGTGGCCCGCATGGCGAATCCCAAGCTCATCAAGGAGATCATCGCCGCGGTCTCAATCCCGGTCATGGCCAAGGCCCGCATCGGACACTTCGCCGAAGCGCAAATCCTGCAGGAACTCGGCGTCGATTTCATCGACGAGAGCGAAGTCCTGACCCCCGCCGACGAAGCCCACCACATCGACAAGCATGCCTTCAAGACGCCCTTCGTCTGCGGCGCGCGCGACCTGGGCGAAGCTCTGCGTCGTATCGCCGAAGGCGCCGCGATGATCCGCACCAAGGGCGAAGCAGGCACGGGCGATGTCGTTCATGCCGTGAAACACATGCGCCAGATCGTGCTGGAGATGAAGGCGCTCACCGTGCTCAGCGAGCAGGAGCTATACGTCGCCGCCAAGGAGCATCGCGCTCCCTACGAGCTGGTCCGCATGGTCGCGAAGGCCGGCAAGCTGCCCGTTCCGAACTTCTCCGCCGGTGGCATCGCCACTCCCGCCGACGCGGCTCTCATGATGCAGCTTGGCGCAGAATCCGTCTTCGTCGGCTCGGGCATCTTCATGAAAGAGCGCGCCACGCCGCTCGATGTCGAGTTAGACGCCAAGGGCAATCTGAACAATCCCAAAGAGCGCGCCGAAGCCGAGTCTCGCGCCAAAGCTATCGTCATAGCGACCACGCATTACAACGACCCCAAAACTCTTGCCGAAGCAAGCGAGCAGGTCACCGGTACGATGAAGGGCCTTGCCGTGGCCGGCTTAGAAGAGAGCCAACTCCTTCAGACGCGCGGCTGGTGAATGGCGCGACGCCGCAGCAGGTCCAGGGAAGACCGCGATCTTGTCCGAGAAAAAATCGCATGACGCAGTAACAAAGCCACGCATCGGCGTCCTTGCCATCCAGGGCGACTACGCCGCACACGCCGATGCGCTGCGTGACTCCGGCGCGGAACCGGTGCTCGTCCGCAAACCCGATCAGCTCTCCGGACTTGACGGCCTCATCATTCCCGGCGGCGAATCCACCACCTTCCTCAAATTCCTTGAGCGCGACGGCTTCCTCGAATCGCTGCGTTCTTTCGCAATATCGACCCCGACATTTGGTACCTGTGCCGGTTGCATTCTGCTCGCTACAAGAGTCCTGCACCCGCCGCAGCCCAGCCTTGGCGTGCTCGACGCCACGGTCGAGCGCAACGCCTACGGCCGCCAGATCGACTGCTCCATCGAGGAGACTGCCACCAGCCTCGGCGGAAATTCGGACCACGCTCCGCTCGAAACCGTCTATATCCGCGCACCGCGCATCCAGAGCGTCGGCAAAGACGTCACCGTCCTCGCCCAGCGTGACGGCTTCCCTGTCCTCGTGCGCCAGGGCCACTTGCTCGCCGCCACCTTTCACCCAGAGCTCTCGGCCGACCGCCGCGTCCATCGCTACTTCGTCGACATGGTGCGTGAGGCGAATGAGTCGGCGCCCCACTCGGCGCATGGACCGCGCCAGAAGAGCTGATCGACATGCCGCGCGGCGGGGCTTTGCTCGGATTCGGGCTGCGCGACTGGTGGATGCCGCCCAACGCCGCTGCCCACGGTGTCGCCATCGATCGCCTCATGCGCTGGGACATCGGCGTCATGGCGCTGTGCTTTCTGCTCGCCAACATCCTGCTCGTCTGGCTCTTCTTCCGTCCGCGGCGCAAAGTCCTCCGCACCCTCCACCTGGCGTGCTGAGTTTCTTCCTCTCACCTTGTTCGTGGCCCTCTACATCGTCATGGCCGTCATGGCGGAACATCTCTGGGCACGCGAACGTTTTGAAGGCGCGGCGCCCGCCGCGTTGCATGTCGAAGTCGTCGCACAACAGTTCCAGTGGTACTTTCACTATCCCGGTATCGATGCCGCATACGGCGAAAGCCGCCCGCAACTCGTCAACGCAGCCCTCGGCAATCCCATCGGCCTCGATCCCTGCCGACGCCCATGGCAAAGACGACATCATCGCCAGCGAACTCGTGCTTCCCGTCAACCGCGAAGTCGATCTGCAGTTGCGCTCGCTCGACGTCATCCACGGATTCTTCGTGCCCGCAATGCGCTTGAAGCAGAACGCAGTGCCCGGCTCCACGCTGCACGTCCACTTCACGCCCGTGCGCGAAGGCATCTATCCCATCCTCTGCTCGCAGGTCTGCGGCTCAGGCCACGCCCGCATGCAGGCCCGCATGCGCGTCATCTCGCAATCCGCATACGACGCATGGCTGGCCTCTCGCGCAAGCGAGGGTCGTGCCATGAGCAAATCGCCCCGACGCCGGTCGCCCATCGCTTCTAAGACGCATCTTCACCACGGACGACCGCGCCATCGGCATCCACTATCTCCTGCTCTCGCTCGTCGCCGTCGCCGCCGGCACTCTGCTCTCGCTCGCCATGCGCACGCAGCTCGCCTGGCCCGGCATCCATTGGCCGCTGCACGGCCCCATGCTGCCGGAGGAATACCTCTCGCTGGTCACCATGCACGGCACCCTGATGGTCTTCTTCGTCCTGACCACCGCGCCGCAAAGCGGATTCGCCAGCCTCGTTCTTCCGGCGCAGATCGGCGCGCGCCGCATGGCTATGCCATGGTTGAACGCGCTCGGCTTCTGGATCGTCGCGCTCGCCCTCGCCGTTCTGCTCTCTGCATTCCTGCTGCCCGCGGGCGGCCCCATCGCCGGCTGGACCAACTACCCGCCGCTCAGTGCCATCGCCTCTGCGGGCCCCGGCCAGGGCGCTGGCATGGACTGCTGGCTCGTCAGCATCGGCCTCTTCTGCATCGGTTCGTGGTTCAGCGCGGTCAACGTCCTCGTCACCATACTCACCGAGCGCGCACGCGGCATGACGCTGGGCCGCATGCCGCTCACCGTCTGGTCGTGGTTCGTCTCATCGATCCTCATCCTGCTCGCCTTCACCGTGCTCTTCGCCGCGCTGGTGCTGCTCTTCTGCGACCGCCACCTCGGCACTGCATTCTTCATCCCGCAGGGCGACTGGATCAGCGGCCAGGTCGTCGGCCACGGCGACGGCTCGCCGCTCCTCTGGCTGCATCTCTTCTGGTTCTTCGGCCATCCGGAGGTCTACATCGCCATCCTCCCCGGCATGGGCATCGTCTCCAGCCTCATCGCCAACTTCAGCCGCCGCACCATCGTCGGCTATCGCATGATGGCCGCCACCACCGTGCTCATCGGCCTGCTCGGCTTTGTCGTCTGGGGCCATCACATGTTCGTCAGCGGCATGAATCCCTACGCCGGCACCGCCTTCGCACTGACCACCATGGCCATCGCCGTCCCCTCCACCGCCAAAGTCTTCAGTTGGCTCGGCACGCTCTGGGGCGGCGGCATCGAGCGCAAAACGCCGATGCTCTTCTCCCTCGGCTTCCTCTCGCTCTTCATCGCCGGCGGCGTCACCGGCCCCATCCTCGCCCTGCCCGCGCTCGACCAGTACCTCCACAACACCTTCTTCGTCGTCGCGCACTTTCACCTCATCATGGCCATGGCGGGCGCCTTCTCCATCTTCGCCGGCGTCTACTACTGGTTCCCCCTCATGACCGGCCGCCTCATGAGCGAGCGCCTCGGCCGCTGGCACTTCTGGCTCTCGCTCATCGCCGCCTATGGCACCTTCTTTCCCATGCATCTGGAAGGTCTCGCCGGCCGGCCGCGCCACTACGCGCAGGTCACCGGCAGCACTTCGTCGCTCGCCTCGCTCCTGCCCATGGAGCGCGGCGTCACCTGGGCCGCCTTCGTCCTCGGGGCAGCGCAGTTGATCTTCCTCATCAATCTCGTCTGGAGCGCCCGCCGCGGCGCGCCCGCCGGCGACAATCCCTGGCAGCGCCACCACGCTGGAATGGCAGCCCGCCGCCGCTCCCCATCACCGTCGAGCGCGGCCCCTACGAGTACCATTCCGGCACAGCCGGAACGCCGACTTCACTCCACAGTGGGAGACAGCATCCCAACAGGAGTAAGCTGATAGTCGCACGGAGCCTTCCCATGCCCGCTACCTTCACCAGGTCCGTTGTCGACACCGAGCGTGAGCGGAAAGACCCGGGATTTGGCGGCCGGCCGCCAGTCGATCGCCGTCCCACCGGCGGCGGTGGTGGCGACGAAAACTGGGATCACGGCCATGGTCGCGGCCCGCGCGCTCTGCTCATCCGCTACCGCATGGGCATCTTTTCCGCCCTCGCCGGCGACCTCATGTTCTTCATGGCGCTGGTCACGGCCTTCTTCTTCCGCCAGTCCACCGGCCACTTCGACGGCCACGGCGCCTACATATCGACTGGCAACCGCTCACCATCCCACCCATCCTCTACCTCAACACCGCCATCCTCCTCGCTCTCCAGCGTCACCATGGAGATGGCGCGCCGCCAGCTCTTCCACGAAGTCGACGTCATGGAGGAATGGCTCGGCATGGGCCGCCCCGCCGCGCGCCGTGCCGCGCCCTGGCTCGCCGCCACCGTTGCTCTCGGCATCGCCTTCCTCATCGGCCAGTGGATGGCCTGGAAAGACCTCGCCTCGCAGGGCTTCTTCTTCGCCTCCAATCCCAGCAGCCACTTCTTCTACCTCATCACCGGAGCGCACGGCGCTCACCTCGTCCTCGGCGTCCTCGCGCTCGCCGCCGCGTTCGCCGCCCTTTTCCTGCTCCATCGCCTGGAGATGCGGCAGATCTTCGTCGACTGCACCGCCTGGTACTGGCACTCCATGGGCATCTTCTGGGTCTTCCTCTTCAGCCTGCTCGTCTTCTTCCAGTAGGCGCGCACATGCGGACCGCATCCGCTATCCGTTGTTCAATGACATCTCCTTCGCGCTTATGCTGTCCCCTTTGCCTCGCCACGTGTCTCTGCTGTCAAGCACGCCCGCCGCCCACGCGCAAGGCTGCAGCATGTGCCGCGACACCACCGCCGGCTCCGCCCCACAGATACGCGCCGGTCTCCGCCGAGCCATCCCCGTGCTCGCCATTCCCGCCATCGCGCTCTTCGTCGGCTTCTTCGTAGTCGCCCGCCGCACCGATATCTGGCATCACTCGGATACCGACGCACCGCATCCTGCCGACAAAGATCAAGCAGTAAGCACCGGATGCCCCGTCATCTCGCCTTTGAGATACGGGACGAACCCGAATCACCCACCAACCTCAACGTAAGCGACCAAAGGAAGCGAACCCGCCACGCGCGCCGCAGGCGCCGTTGCCTCGGACGGCGAGTCCGTCATCGCGACGGCTCCCCCAGCAACGCCGCCATCATCCGCCGATCCGGGTGCATGAGCGAGCCAATCTCCGCTCCCGCCGCCACCAGCACATCCACCACCGCGTAATAGCGCTCTCCGTCTTCCTCATCCCCGCAATGACCATACCCATACATTGCCCAGCCCACCGGCGTCCCGCCATAGCCCGTCTCACGCGCATTTACATCCGCGCCCCGCGCCAGCAGCATTCGTCACAATCTCCGGATGCCCGCCCAACGCCGCCCAATGCAGCGGCGTCACAACATCCGGACGCAACGTCGCATCCGCGTGCACGCCGTGCTGCAGCAGAAACTCCACCACATCCAGCCGCCCAAACTCGCAAGCCCAGCCGAATCCATCCGCAAGCTGCTTTTCAGTTGCCGAAGCCCGCATCCCGCCATCTTCCGCGAAAAATGCCTTCACGCGCATGCAGCGCGCCCACACCCGCCGCACCTTCCAGATCCAGCCGCGCTCCCTTCCCTGCAAGAAACTCCGCCGCCCGGCCTCGTCCATTCCGCAGGCAAACAACCACATCGCTGCTTCTTCCCACATCCATCACCGCGCCCCGATCCAGCAGCAACTCCATCAACGGAATCTGCACTCCCACGCGCTCCGGATGGCCGCTCGTCGCCGTCAGCATCAGCGCTGTCGAGCCTCCGCCATACGCCTCCGACTCCGCATTCACCTCCGCACCCGCATCCAACAGCATCCGCGCGATCGCGACAATGTTCTCGGGTGTCCTCTGCCGAAAATCCTCTACCCCATTTGCCGAGCAGTAATGCAGCAGAGTCGAATGATGCTCGCGCAAGGAACGCGCCTTCGCCAGCGCAGGATCGTTGCGCGAGCAGCGCCCCAAGAGCAACCTCGTCGCCCGCGACAATCGCATCCACCGCCGCTTCAAAATTCGCAACCGGCGACTGTGCATTCTCAAGCGCTCGCACCTGCTCGGCAAACTTCGGCCAGCTCAAAAATCCATGCTCACGCGCCAGAAAGAACTGCGCATCGGCCAGCAACGGCGGCGCTGCGCCTTTCTTCTTCCGCAGCTCGCGCCAGCGCGCTCTATCCACTCCGCACGCAGCTGCAACGGGCTGCCCTCTCCGTAGAAGACAGAGGCCGACTGCATCGCTTCGCGGGACCAGCCAGAACTCTCCAGCCACCGCAGAGCCCACGCGCGCACAGCATCTTCGGTCGGAGTCGTCGGCAGACGTATTCGAAGCTGCGTGCAGCAGTTCCTTCGCTAGTTTCTTGTAGAAGTCGAGGCGCGGACGAGCCGGCAGCGGAATCGCGTAAGACATACGAATCTCCTTTCACGCATGCCCGGAGTCCGCACCCATCAGGCAGAAAGAAAATTCGCGGCTTGTCACTCAAACATCAGTGGGTGGGCACGGCCCTTTCCGCGGACTGGATGCGCCCCTCGCGCTCCCTACCTTGTATCACGTCCGCGTATACATGGAATCAAACTCATCTTGACTCTCTGCACACCCACATATAGCCTCGCGAACACTGCCGTAGCAGCAGCAAGCTCAACAGGAGTATCCGCGGCCAGACCCCCGCCTCGCGGCCGGAGTTCCCATGACCCGCAAACGGCCCCGGCTCTTCTATGGATGGCTCATTGTCCTCCTGTCTGCCATCGGCCTCTTCCTGGGCGCTCCCCTCCTGGTCTTCTCCTTCGGCGTATTTTTCAAGTCGCTGGCAACGGACTTCCATGCCAATCGCACCGCCGTATCCTTCGCTTTTTCCCTGATCAACATCGTCGGCGCACTGTGGCTTCCCGCCACCGGCACGCTCATCGATCGCTTCGGCGCGAAACGCGTCATCGTCTCTACCTCCCTGCTCTACGGCCTGGCCCTATCTCCGCATTGTGGGTGGGCAGCAGCCTGTGGCAGCTTTATCTCCTCTGCGCGGTACTGGGAATCACCTTCACCAGCGGCGCCGCTCCCGTTCCCTACGGAGTCGTGATCTCGCACTGGTTCAACCGTCATCGCGGACTCGCGCTGGGTCTCTCGATGATGGGCATCGGCGCTGGCTCCGTCGTGGTGCCTGTTCTCGCGCAGCGCCTCATGTGAGCTTCGGCTGGCGCGTTGCGTTCGCCATCTTCGGCGCCGCGGTTCTGCTGCTTCCCCTTCCGCTCGTGGCCGCTTTTCTGGTGAACGACCCCGCCCAACGCAACCTCCAGCCGGACGGGGACGAGAGCCCTCCGGATGCATCACTCCCCCCGCAGGAAAAGCAGGGCATGAGCTGGCATGCAATCTGGCACGACCCCATCTACTGGAGCATGCTCTGCATCTTCTCGTTGACGGGTGCAAGCGTCCATGCCGCCCTTCTTCATCTGTCCGCAATCTTCTCCGACAGAGGTGTCAGCTCGCAGCGTGTCGCCATCGCGACTTCGCTCGTGGGGGCCGCCTTGATAGCAGGCCGCCTCGGCTCCGGATATCTCCTCGATCGCCTCTTCGCCCCCAGAGTCGCGATCGTCTTTTACGGCGCAGCCACGCTCGGTATCGGGATTCTGTGCGCCGGCACCGCCGGAAACCTCGCACTCGCCGGCGCGTTTCTTGCCGGGCTCGGCATGGGAGCGGAAGTTGAGGTCATGGGCTACATGATCAGCCGCTACTTCGGCCTGCTCGCCTTCGGCTCCGCATACGGATACGCCTTCGGCGCCTTCATGATCTCAGGTGCAGCGGGGGTGCTGCTCATGGGTGTGGGATACGACCGCTTCCACTCCTATACGGTTCCGCTCGCAGCGTTCTGCGCAGCCATGCTGCTCGCGTTGATCCTGCTCACCCGCCTCGGCCCCTACCGCTACGGCGTCGAAGCAGAGACCACCCACGTCATCAGCCCCGTGGAAGTGCCCAGCGGCGTATAGCTCCGCGGGCTCCGATGAACCTGCGGGCATCTCTGAGAATCGATCAAAGAGGATCAATCAAGATCCGGGCATCGGATCAGGCATCCCCAAGCTTCCGCCCTCGCCCTTGGACTGGCTCCCTTACGCGGCTCGGGGGACCGCCGGTGCTCTTTGTCGTGACAGCTGAGTCCAGCCGGGCAGCAAGCGCGGGAAACGCGGACGTCGGACCTGACCAAAGCAGATCATCTACGGATCCAAAGAGCGCAATCTCCGTTCGCAGCGTGGCAAGGTCGCGAAACAGAAAGGCCCTCTCGCGGTCCTCGCCGAACGTCTTCGCGAGCGCTGCGGGGCTGGTGACGTTCACTCGCCATTCTCTTGCATCCGGCGGAATGTCCTCCAGATGCTTGAAGCGCGAAAGCACCGCGGCAGCAGATTTCGCTCCCCAGCCCTTCAAGCCCGGGTATCCGTCCGCTGCGTCTCCAACCAATGCCAGGTAATCGGGTATGGAAGCGGGCTCAACCCCAAACCTCTCGATCACTCCCGCTTCATCTCGCAAGGCGCGTTTCCGGCGATCGAATTGCACAATGCGCGTGCCACGAACACACTGTGCAAGATCTTTGTCAGGGGTGCAGATGAGAACGCGATTCACCCGTTTATCCTGCCCTGCGGCATTCGCGGCTGAGGCCAATGCGTCGTCAGCCTCAAATTCGATCATCGGCCAAACCACGATCCCAAGTGCTGTAAGCGCTTCCTCCAGCAACGGAAACTGCGCCAACAGATCCGGATCGACGCCTTCGCCGGTCTTGTACTCAGGCCAAAGATCATTGCGAAATGATTCAATGACATGATCGGTGGCCACTCCGATGTGAGTGGCACCCTCTCGAGTCAACGCCAGCATGGAGTGAAGCACACCGCGAACCGCGCCGATCTCCTGACCCGTCGCATCCCTGGCGGAAGGAACCGCATAGAAATGCCGAAAGAGTTCGTAGGTACCGTCGATCAGGTGTACTTCCATCAAAAGAAACTCACGATTCGTCCAGCACGACTGAAGCTGTCCCGTCGACAGGGGCAGTCACCGTGCAGACTGCCACTACGTTGACCTATTGACTGGGCGGCAGCGGATACACAGCCACATTATGAAACGCAGCTATCCACCACTTCCCCTTCTCTTTCGTCATCACCTCTTGTAGCTTTACGTGCAACGCTCCGTCTGCGCCCGCCTTAAGACCGGGTGGCAATCGATTGGCGCCGTTGAGCGTACCGTCGATGTCCACCACTGCCACATCCGGACGTAGAAACTTGATCTTTCCAATCGAAACTGAGAGGCGGCTCCCCTTGTAGATCGTACTGAAGATGCGCGCATGCTGCGTAATGAACGCCTGCCGCCCATACAACTGCTCCCCGATAACGTTTGTAAAGCCCCCATCCTCGGCATAGTGCGCCCCAAAGGCCTCTGCATCACCGCGATTCCAGGCATCGCCCTCGCTTTGCACAATCGTTCGAATCTGCGTTTCATCATCGTTACTCGGGGTTTGAGCGATCCCCATGGCGAATGATGCGGATAGACCTGCGAGGACAAACAAGGAGAAGATTCTATGGCGCATGGTCACCTCGGAGAAAATGGATCGATGATCAATTTGGGCAGATCGTATCACCAGTGGATAAGTACGTGTACTAAGACACTGACTAAATAACAGGGCTCAAGTTCATTGGTGTTTGCTTGTATTCTGACCCGCTCCGCTTCCTGCCGGATATCCAGCTGAAGCGGGCGATTCTAGCCTAAAAACGCACGCTCCTCTAAGCCGCAACCAATACCAAAATGAAACGCTACCCCGCGTCTCTCAAAATATGTGCCGATTCCTGTCACTTATCCAGACCGAATTCGCTAGCCCAGAAATAGTGTCCCAAAAACAAACCCAGTAGCGGTCAGCCCCAGCCAGTTCTACTTTGCGGTCTCGACGAAGTGATCCTTCGCGATCGCGCTGTATACCGCGGCATCCGGGTCGACGATCTTGTACATCGTCCCCTCGGCCTGCTTGCCATGAATGGTCAGCACGACATAGTGGAAAACGGGAAACGCCGGATCGTGGTACTGGTCCTGCGGTCCGCGGATAAAGACCGGGTACGGCTCCGCTCCCCCGCCCCCGCTGATGATGTGCGTTATCCCGTTGAACTCGAAGCGCTCGTAGTTGTGAATGTGCCCGTACACCGCGATGAACTTCTGTCGCGCTGTCACCGCGCGCGCCTCCAGGTACTTGCGCAGATCGAGCGACTCAGGCGCCGGAATGTTCGCGATGAACTCGCTCTGCACGTCCGCGATCAGCGGAATGTGCATCGAAAAGATGACGAAATCCGCCTGCTCCGGGATGTGATCGAGCTGCGTCCGCAGCCAGTCGGCCTGCTGGCCGGTCGGCCAGATCGGCTCCGTGGTGTTCAGCGTGACGATGAACACGTTGCCCAGCAGCACGGAGTAGAAGCCGTTCCCTTGGAGGTGCGGAAATGCCGCGGCGAAGTTCACCTGCCCGGGACGCGGCTCGAGCCGCAGCTCATGGTTCCCGACCGTGGGGTAGACCCGGGGCCCCCTGGCCCACGACGATGCTTCTCGCTCGAAAACCGCCCAGTCCCGCGGATCGCTCCCATGAAATGGAATATCGCCCGTGATCACCATCGCATCGGCGTGCTCGCTCCCTACCTTCTCCGCGAGCCACTTCCGCGCCCGGGGGTTCGTTGTCTTGGTATTCCCAGGCGTGGTGAACCGCATATCGCCGTAGACTACAATCCGGAGCTCCTGCTGCGGACTGACGCCGGGCACGACGAAGGTCGGCTGATCTGGATGTTCCAGCGACGTTATCTGCGCCCGAGCCACCGCGATCGGCGCGATCGACGCAAGCACCGCAGCAAGCCATCGCAGCCGCGCCGGCATCCTGCTCACAGCCCTCCGCCGACGAAGTGGACGATCTCGAACCTGTCACCGTTTCGAACCACGGTTGCGGCCCATTCGGCCCGGCGCACGATCTCTCCGTTGCGCTCCACCGCGATGCGGTCCTGCTTCATCTCCAGTGCGGCAATCAGCGCTTCGAGCGTAGCCTTCTGCGGATCGAGGCCAACCGTGCGCGGCTGGCCGTTGAGGAGGATCTCCATGCCCTGAGACTATCAGCCAGTATCAGCCGAGTATCAGCCCGCCTGCCTGTGACCAAGGCTGCCTTTTGTCACCGGCCGAAGAGACGGCCCACCACGCGCTGGTAGAGCGAGGGAGCCAGCGGACAAGCAAAGTAGACCTGGCGATTGGCCGCCATCAGCAACTGGATCGCCTCTACCCTCGGATCGCCGCTGTGGATGGACGGCAATAAGCCCGCATTGTGCACATACTCGTCAGCCAGGTATTCGATGGCATGACCCAGGATCTCCAGCGCGTACCCCGCCTCCGGCGTGGTACGCCGCCGGATAGAACGCGACCCCGTGCCGGTAGCCACCGCATGAAGATCCGTACGCACCACCAACGGCTGGTAAGCCTCAACGGAACGATGCGCGGCAGGCGATGCCTTCGGATTGGGAAGAGTAGAAGATGCTGCCATCGGGGGACCCTCCGTGGAGTCGTATCTCCGACCATATCGGCAGCCCGGCGACCTCGAAGAGAGGTCATCTTCCTTTTTTCTTCGCTGATTCCGCTATGGGAAGTGCGCGCCGAAATGGGAATGGGTCACATGCGGATGGATCAAGCTTCCAGAGCATCGCCTTCGCTGGAAACAAGTCACTTAACCGCGCTTGCTTGACTGAGTTGCATGGTGACCCTAATCTCGAAGGAGACGCCGCGCGATGAAGGATACGGCCTCCCCGAGTAAGGACCGCATGCAGACAACGCATTACTTCTGGAACTATCTTCCCCTGCTCCTGCAGATTCTGGCGGCGGTCGGCCTGGGCGCGGCAATGGTAGCTGGCTCCTTCTTCATCGGCAAGCATCGCCGTACCATCTCAAAGCTCGAAACGTATGAGTGCGGCATCGTCGCCGAGGGCGACGCGCGTGGCCGCTTCTCCGTCCGCTTCTATATGGTCGCCATGCTCTTCATCCTGTTCGACGTGGAAGCGGTCTTCATGTTGCCCTGGGCGGTGATCTACCGTCAACTGCATACCATTACCGGCTCGCGCTTCTTCGGCTTCTGGGAGATGCTCGTGTATCTCGGCTTCGTCCTGGTGGGCTTCTTCTACATCATCAAGAAGGGCGTTCTCGACTGGGCCGCAGACCGGGGGGACCTCTAGAACATGCAGGACGCCTATGACAAAGCCGCAGTCCTTGCCGAGCACGGCACGCAATCCCGCGATTCGAGGCGATCCAGACTGCACTGCCCGAGGCGCTGCTCGACGCCAAATTCGATCGCGGCGAACTGACGCTCAAGATCGCCCGCGAGCACATCCGCGCCACCGCCGCGCTGGTACAGAAGGCCGGCTACAACTTCCTCGAAGATGTCACCTGCGTGGACTACTACCCCGCCGAGCCGCGCTTCCAGGTCATCTATCACATCCTTTCGCTCAGCCTGAAGGCGCGTGTTCGGCTGGCGGCGCCGGTCGACAGCATGGACCTCGAGATCGACAGCATCACTCCCGTCTGGCCTTCGGCTGATTTCTATGAGCGCGAGGTCTTCGACCTCTTCGGAATCCGCTTCGGCGGGCATCCCAACCTGCGCCGCATCATGATGCCGGATGAGTGGGAAGGCCACCCCTTGCGCAAGGATTATCCGGTGGAGGGCTACCGCTGATGGCAACAACACCCGAGACCCCGGTCGCTGATACCACCATTACCGAAGGTGGCGTCGAGGCTCCCTATACCGGCAAGCCAACGCCGTCATGCCCTATGCGGCCGACTTCGCCATCGCGCCGCTGATCGAGCCGCGTCTGGAAGAGGGTGCGCACGACCGCACCATGATCCTGAACATGGGCCCGCAGCATCCCTCGACCCACGGCGTGCTGCGCCTGGTGCTCGAGATCGACGGCGAAACCGTGCTGCGCGTCGTGCCCGATATTGGCTTCCTGCACACCGGCATCGAGAAGACCTGCGAGGCGAAGTTCTACCAGCAGGTTGTGCCGATGACAGATCGCATCGACTATCTCTGTCCGATGACGAACAACCTCTGTTACGTCCTGGCGGTCGAAAAGCTGCTGCAGCTGGAGATGCCGCCGCGGGCGGTGTATCTGCGCGTCCTGCTCAACGAACTGACCCGTATCCAGTCGCACCTGGTCTGGCTGGGCACGCACGCCATGGACATCGGCGCGCTGACCGTCTTCCTTTATTGCTTCCGCGAACGCGAAGAGCTGCTGAAGATCTTCGAGCACGTCTCCGGCCAGCGCATGATGGGCTCCTACTTCCGCGTGGGCGGCGTTTCGATGGAGCCGCCGGTCGACTTCTACGAGCGGGTGCAGAACCTGCTCAACATCATGCCGTCGAAGATCGACGAGTATCAGAACCTGCTCACCGGCAATCCAATCTGGGTCAGCCGCACCAAGGGCGTTGGCCATCTCTCGGCCGAAGACGCGATTGCGCTGGGCGTGACCGGGCCGCCGTTGCGCGCAAGCGGTGTGGACTGGGACCTGCGCCGCGATATGCCCTACTCCGGCTACGAGAAGTTCCAGTTCAAGGTGCCCATCTCGAACGATTGCGATGTCTGGGCGCGCTACGTCATCCGCATGGACGAGATGCGCGAGTCGGTGAAGATCTGCCAGCAGGCGCTGGACGGCATGCCCGGAGGCCCGATCAAGGCCGATGCGCCGAAGGTCGTCCTGCCCGACCGCGAGGTGATGAAGACGCAGATGGAAGCGCTCATCTATCACTTCAAGATCGTGACCGAAGGCTTTGCTGTACCCGCCGGCGAGGTCTACCAGGCGATCGAATCGCCGCGCGGCGAGATGGGCTACTACGTCGTCTCCGACGGCACGGCGAAGCCCTATCGCGTGCATATGCGCAATCCTTCGTTCGCCACGCTGCAGGCAGTCGACAAGATGTGCGCCGGGCGGCTGCTCGCCGATGTGGTCGCGGTAATCGGCTCGATCGATATCGTGCTGGGAGAGATCGACCGGTGACGACAGCCATCGTGAGCGGCCAGATGGATGCGAGAGTCGCACGGGAGTTGTGGAACTCGTTTGTCTCGCTTCTCCGCAGCTATACCGCGGCGCACGGGCTGAACGGGACCCGGCAGGCAGTACTCGAAGTGAGCGTCGATCTCTGCTCGTCCGCGCCGGCGAGCGGCTATTGACGATCCGCTTCGATGGCGAGCGTGGCAGCTTCGCGCGCGAGACCGGCCCGGCGACGGAGTTCACGCTCGACGAACATGGACGTGTGGTGCAAGAGAGCGGCCCCGAAGGGCACGGTATTTCAGAGGAGATGGACATAGTGGCCGAGCGGCTGGCGCGGGAGATCATGCGATGAGCCCAGAGACGAATCCAGTACCGAACACAATCTTTTCTCCGGAGTTGGCGGCGCGCTTCGACAAGCTCGTAACTCTTTACCCGGCTCGCCGCTCGGCGCTCATCCCGATGCTACTCTACGCGCAGGACGAGGTTGGCGCGGTCAACGACGCAGTCATCGCCGAAATCGCGGAGCGGATTGGCATCACCGAGCTCGATGTACGCAACGTCATCAGCTACTACTCGCTGCTGCACACCCAGCCACATGGCAAATTCCACGTGCAGGTCTGCACCAACATCTCCTGCATGCTGCGCGGCGGCAACGAGATGCTTGCGCATTGTAAGGAGCGACTTGGCATCGACAACAAGCAGACCACCCCGGACGGCGTCTTCTCTCTGGAAGAGGTCGAGTGCATCGGAGCCTGCTGCTGGGCGCCCGCCGTGCAGGTGAACTACGACTTCCACGACAATCTGACCAACGAGAAGATGGACGCCGTGCTCGAAAGCTACCGGCAGAAAGCGAGCGCGCTAATGCCAGAGCTCGTCTCACATCCAGAAGAAGTCAAGGTCATCTCGCGCCGCTGGGGCAAAGGCGCAGCCGACATCGACAAGTACATCGAGATGGGCGGCTATGCATCTCTGCGCAAGGCCGTCGAGAATGGCCCCGAATGGGTCATTAATGAGATGAAGGCCTCCGGACTGCGTGGCCGCGGCGGCGCCGGCTTCCCTACCGGCATGAAGTGGTCGTTCGTGCCCAAGCAGAGCGAGAAGCCGAAATATGTCCTGGTCAATGGCGATGAGAGCGAGCCCGGCACCTGCAAAGACCACCTGATCTTTCTGCACGATCCGCACTCCGTCATTGAAGGCACCATCATCGCCGGCCTCGCCATCGGCGCGAAGGTGGGTTTCATCTATCTGCGAGGCGAGTACCGCTACCTGCTCGAGATCATGGAGCGGGCCTTGGCGCAGTGTTATGCGACGCGGCATCCTGGGCAAGAACATCTTCGGTAGCAGCTTCGACTTCGACGCCATCTCGCACACCGGCGCCGGAGCTTACGAAGTGGGTGAAGAGTCCGCGCTGATGGAATCGCTCGAAGGCAAGCGCGGCATTCCGCGCATCAAGCCGCCCTTCCCTGCTGTCGTCGGACTCTACGGCGGCCCGACCGTCATCAACAACGCCGAGACCATCGCCAGCGTGCCCTTCATCCTTGAGATGGGCGGCGCCGCATACGCCAAGATCGGCACCGAGCGCAACGGCGGCACACGTCTCTTCGGTATCAGCGGCCACGTCAATCGTCCCGGCGTCTACGAGCTGCCCATGGGCTACAACCTCAAGAAGATGATTTACGAAGTTGCGGGCGGCATCCCTGGCGGCAAGGCGCTCAAGGCCGTCGTTCCCGGCGGCGCATCGTGTCCCATCCTGCGCGCGGACGAGATCGACGTCGGAATGGACTTCGACCAGATGGGCAAAGCCGGCACGATGCTCGGCTCGGCCGGCGTCGTCGTTCTCGATGAAACCGTCTCGATCGTCGAGTTCGCGCTGCGAACCATCAAGTTCTACCAGCACGAGAGTTGCGGCTGGTGCATCCCCTGCCGCGAAGGCACGGACTGGCTGAAGAAGACGATGACCCGCTTCTACGAGGGCTACGGCACGCGTCAAAGACATCGACAACATGCGCTACCTCGCCGAAAACATGCTGGGCCGCACCTTCTGCCCGCTCGGCGACGCAGCGGCGATGCCGATGATCGGCTTCTTCAAGAAGTTCCGCGAGGAGTTTGAAGACGTACATCAAGGCCAACCCGGCAGCGCCCGAGTCGCAAGCGCTGGTCGAGTTGGTGGGCGCGTAGCAGGCACACGAAAGAGAGTTCATGGCTGACGTAAATTTCACCGTCGACGGCAAGAAGCTGACCGCGCCTGCGGGCACACTGCTCATCGAGGCCTGCCGCGCTGCCGGCATCGAGATCCCCGCATTCTGCTACTATCCCGGGCTCTCGCTCCAGGCCGCATGCCGCATGTGCCTGGTGCGCATTGAGAAGGTGCCCAAGCTGCAGACCGCCTGCACTACGCCGGTTGCCGAGGGCATGGTCGTCCAGAGCGAGACGCCGGAGATCGCGCAGGCGCGCAAAGCCACCATCGAACTGCTGCTCGGCAATCACCCGCTCGACTGCCCGGTGTGCGATGCCGGCGGCGAATGCGAATTGCAGGACATGACCTTCAAGTACGGTGCGGCGACCTCGCAGTATGTCGAGATCAAGCAGCACCGCGAAGAACAGCAGTGGTCGCCTGTCGTCTACTTTGACCGGCCGCGCTGCATCCTCTGCTACCGCTGTGTCCGCATCTGCGGCGAAGGCATGGATGTATGGGCGCTCGGCGTGCAGAACCGCGGCGTCTCCAGCGTGATCGCGCCCAATGGCCAGGACCATCTGGACTGCGAAGAGTGCGGCATGTGCATCGATGCCTGCCCCGTCGGCGCGCTCACCTCCGGCACCTATCGTTACAAGACCCGCCCGTGGGAGATGAACCACGTCGCGACCGTCTGCACGCATTGCGGCGACGGATGCAAGACCACGCTCGGCGTGCGCCGCGCCGATGACGGCATGGAGATCGTGCGCGGCGACAACCGCGACAAGAGCGGCATCAACGAGGACTTCCTCTGCATCAAGGGCCGCTACGCCTTCGACTTCGCCAACCATCCCGACCGTCTGACCAAGCCGCTCATCCGCCAGAGCGACGGCAGCTTCGCCACCGCCACCTGGGAGCAGGCGCTCGACCACGCCGCAAAGAAGCTGAAGGAAGTTCGCGACACGCAAAGGCCCAGACGCGATCGGCGTCATCGGCTCCAACCGCACCACCAACGAAGAGAACTATCTGCTGCAGAAGTTCGCGCGCACCGTGCTGGGCACCAACAACATCGACCATCACCGCACCGCGGACTACGTCACGCTTCGTCCGCGCGCTGGCCGGCAAGGGCGATCGCGCTGCCTCCCTGCGCGACGCTGGCACCGCCCCCGCAATTCTTCTGCTCGGCAACGATCCGACGGAGCAGCACCCCGCGCTCGCGTGGGCGCTGCGTACCAACGTCCGGCTGAACGCGGCCAAGCTCTTCGTCGTGAACTGCGAATGAGATCAAGCTACGCCGTCAGGCCAAGGGCTTCCTGCACATCCCCGAGAACAGTTATGCGGATGCAGTCCGCTTCCTCGGCTCGAACGACTCCGACTTCCACGGCGATCGAGGGCGCCGCGGCCTTCCGCGATGCGCTGCGCGCGGAGAAGAAGCTGCTCATCGTCTTCGGCTCGGAGTTCCGCGGGCAGGACATCGATGCGCTCGTCTCCTTCGGGCTCTCATTGCCTGAGACACGCTTCGCATGTCTGGCCGACTACGCCAACTCACGCGGCGCGGCCGACATGGGCCTGCTCCCCGACATGCTGCCCGGCTACCGTTCGGTCACCGAACCCGGCCCCTTCGCCGAAGAGTTCCCCAACCTGCCGCAAACGCCCGGCAAAGACCTCATCGAGATGTTCGATGCGGCCGAGCGCGGCGAGTTGGGAGCGCTCTACGTCGTCGGAGCCAACCCCGTCGCGCGCTACAACGTCGATCCCGCATCGCTGAAGAATACCTTCGTCATCGTGCAGGAGATGTTTCTCACCGAGACGGCGCAGATTGCCGATGTGGTCCTTCCTGCCGCCAACCTTTATGAAAAAGGCGGCTCCGTCACCAACAGCTATGGCGATCTGCAACTCGTGAAGAAGGCCGGCGACCGCGCCGGTGTGCGCAGCGATCTTGAACTCATCGTTCGCATCGCCGATCGCATGGGCGCCAGGCCGCAGCAACTGGTCCCCTTCGGCCGCGGACTGCGCGCCGACTCCGGCCAATCGCGTGGTGCACAGTCCGGCGAAGCCGATCGCCACGCCATCTGGCTTGCCTCCCGGCAGATCGAGCCGAAGGTCAGCCCCTTCGATCCCTATGCGGTGCTCGATGAGATCGCACGGCTCGTCCCCGGGTACGATGTTGAGCGCATGAACCTGCTCACGGGCAATGATGTCCCCACAAAGCTGGTATCCATCGAGCCCGCAGCCCCTCGAACACGCCGCGATCTCGTCCTGCCAGCAGAGGATGCTCTGTTCACCTCCGGCACACTCGGCCGCTACAGCGCCAAACTGGCTGAAGTTCACGAATCGCACCGTCGCATCCCGGGCACCACACCTACGGAGACCGCGGCCGATTAGCCGCTGAAGCATTGGCAGTTGAGATTGTTAGAAAGAGAGCCTGAGTGAGTCCGCTGCTGATATACGTGCTGCTGAGCATCGCCAAGATCATCGTGGTGCTGGTGATCCTGCTCACCTGCGTTGCCTACACCGTCCTGCTCGAGCGCAAGGTCGTTGGGCGCATCCAGAACCGCTTCGGACCAAGCCGCGTCGGTCCCTTCGGCCTGCTGCAACCGCTTGCCGACGGGCTGAAGCTCTTCCTCAAGGAAGACATCATGCCCGCGTCGGTCTATCGTCCGCTCTATATTCTTGCTCCGGTCATCGCGCTGGCCTGCGCGCTGCTCTCCATCGCTGTCATCCCCTTCGGCGCAAACATCCAGTTCCACGGCGTCGATATGTTTCAGATCGCCGATCTCAATATCGGTCTGCTCGTCATCCTCGGCGTCACCTCCATCGGCGTCTACGGCATCGCGCTCTCCGGCTGGTCTTCGAACAACAAGTACTCGCTGCTCGGCTCTCTGCGATCGAGCGCCCAGATGGTCAGCTACGAGCTCGCACTCGGCCTCTCGCTCATCGGCGTGGTGCTCCGCTCCGGCTCGCTGCGCCTGCGCGATATCGTGGACGTGCAAGCCACCCACGGCATCCTCTCCTGGAACGTCTTCGGCGGCTTCCAGATCGTCGCCTTCTTCATCTACCTCATCGCTGCCTATGCAGAGACCAATCGAGCCCCCTTCGACCTGGTCGAAGCCGAGAGCGAGCTCACCGGCGGCTATCACACCGAATACAGCTCCATGAAGTTCGCCATGTTCTTCATGGCCGAATACGCCAACATGATCACTGTGGGCTGCGTCGCCACGCTGCTCTTTTTCGGCGGCTGGACCAGCCCTTTCGGCAACCTGCTGCCCACGCCGCACAACATCGTCATCCGGGCGCTGCTGCCGGTCTTCTGGTTCGTCCTGAAGGTCTTCTTCTTCGTCTTTCTCTACATCTGGGTTCGCGGCACCACACCGCGCTTCCGTTATGACCAGTTGATGGGCTTCGGTTGGAAATTTCTGATACCACTTGCCATCGCCAACATCATCGTCACTGCTCTGATCTTTGCGCCACGGTGATTTACTATGAGATTTCCGCTATCAGCAGTTCTCCCTGCACCTGAACGGCATTCGGCATGTACCTGGTAATCTTCTTCATCTTCGGAGCACTCTGTATCGGTGGCGCGTTGAACCTGCTGCTGCAGCGGCACCCTATCAACAGCGCGCTGTCGCTGATCGTGGTCATGACTTCCCTCGCGGTCCTTTACCTCTTGCTCGGTGCGGAGTTCCTTGCCGCCGCGCAGGTCATCGTCTACTCCGGCGCCATCATGGTCCTCTTCACCTTTGTCATCATGCTGCTCAACGCGGGTAAAGAGGAGCGCACGCGCGGCAGCCGCGCCGCCTATCTGGTCGGCTTTCCTGGCGTCGCCGCACTGCTTGGCCTGCTCACCTTCATCTTTCTCTCCGTCCGCACGCCGCTCGGCGATGCGCGCCTGGGTGGCGGCACCCTGGTGACAACCTTCGATCTCAGCCGCGTTCTCTTCCGCGATCTGCTGCTTCCTTTCGAAGTCACCTCCGTTCTCATCCTGATTGCCATCCTCGGCGCCGTCGCACTGGCGCGAAGGGAGCCCTGACATGGTTGTCCCCATCGCTTACTACCTTGTCCTCAGCGCAATCCTCTTCTCGATCGGCGTTGCAGCGTTCCTTATCAAGCGCAATATCATCACGGTCTTCCTGTCGATTGAGCTGATGCTCAACGCCGTCAACCTGACCTTCGTTGCTTTCGCGCACCGCTGGCATCAGGTAAGCGGCCAGATCTTTGTCTTCTTCGTCATGGTGGTGGCGGCGGCCGAAGCCGCCGTGGGGCTGGCCATCATCATCGCGGTCTTCCGCACCCGGAACACGCTCAACGTGGACCAGGTGAACCTGATGAAACTATGAACGACGGCCTCCATCTCTGGCTTATCCCGGTTCTGCCTCTCGTCGGCTTCCTGTTGAATGGCCTGCTCGGCCATCGCCTGCCGAAGGCGCTCGTCTCGACGATCGCGCTCGTCTTTACCGCGGCGCCCTTTCTGCTGGTCCTGCAGGTCTACACCAGCTTCTCCGCGCTTTCTCTTCCTTACATTGAGCGGCACTCCTCCTGGATCGCCACTTCGGCCTTTCATGCGGACTTCGCCTTCTCGCTCGATCAGCTCACGCTGGTCATGCTGCTCGTCGTCACCGGCGTCGGCTTCCTCATCCACATCTATTCCGTTGGCTACATGGCGCATGAGGAGGGCTACTGGCGGTTCTTTGCCTATCTCAACCTCTTCATGTTCTTCATGCTCACGCTGGTGCTGGCGGAGAATTTCCTGCTGATGTTCGTGGGCTGGGAGGGCGTCGGCCTCGCCTCCTATCTGCTGATCGGCTTCTACTTCAAGAAACACTCCGCAGCCAGGGCCGGCATGAAGGCATTCGTCGTCAACCGTATCGGTGACTTCGGCTTCCTGCTCGCAATGTTCCTGCTGGTCGTCCACTTCGGCACGCTCAGCTTCAGCGAGGTCGCCAGCCAGATCGCGCAGCGTCCCGATTGGCATGGTGGCGTCCTGACCGCCATCGCGCTGCTGCTGGTGCTCGGCGCAACCGGCAAGTCGGCACAGATTCCGCTCTACATCTGGCTGCCCGATGCCATGGAAGGCCCGACTCCCGTCTCGGCCCTCATCCACGCCGCCACCATGGTCACCGCCGGCGTCTACATGGTCGTCCGCACGCACGCGCTCTTTGACCGCGCGCCGCTCGCTCTCAGCGTCGTCGCCATCATCGGCGCGGCTACGGCGTTCTTCGCCGCTACGGTCGGCATCGTGCAGACAGATATCAAGCGCGTGCTGGCCTACTCCACCATCTCGCAGCTCGGCTACATGTTTCTGGCCTGCGGCGCCGCGGCCTACTCCGCCGCCATCTTCCATCTGGTCACGCACGCTTTCTTCAAAGCGCTGCTCTTCCTCGCGGCTGGCTCCGTCATCCATGCCGTCGGCGGCGAACAGGACATGCGCGTCATGGGCGGCCTGCGCCGCTATATTCCGGTCACCTTCTGGACCATGACCATGGCCGTCTTTGCCATCTCCGGCTTCCCGCCCTTCTCCGGCTTCTTTTCCAAGGACGAGATACTCGCCGAGGTCTTCCGCTCCCCCAACGGTGGTCCGCTGCTGTGGGCCGTCGGAGTGGTCACCGCGGCCATCACCTCGTTCTATATGTTCCGTCTCTGGTACATGACCTTCTTTGGCCATCTTCGTCAGCAGCGGGAGGTCACTCATCACCAGGAGTTGCCGGTTGCGCTGGACGACGCGTTGCTCGCCTCCGAGCACTCCACCAACGGCCGTCATACGCAGCCGCAATCGCACGCGCATGGAATTCACGAGAGCCCCTGGTCCATGCTGCTTCCTCTCGTATTGCTCGCGATCCTGTCTGTCGCCGGAGGCTGGATCGGGATTCCTCACGCCCTCGGCGGCGGCGACCGCTTCGCACGCTTCCTCGAGCCGGTGACGCATGGCACCGGCGTACCCGCGTCGTTCGAACAGGTCTCGATCGCTATGCGGACCGGCGCGCCCATACCCACAACCGAGCCGCCATCCAAGCCAGAAGATCCGCAGACCGAGCGCATGTTGACCGGTTGCTCCGTTCTGGCGGCGCTGCTCGGTCTGGTTGCTCGCCGACACCCTCTATCGCCGCAAACCGGAGCTTCCGGCAAAGATGGCAGCGAGCTCGCGGGCCCTCTACGGGCTTGTGTCGAACAAGTACTGGATCGATGAGATCTACGGATTCCTGATCGTCAAGCCACTGCTGATCGTCTCCCGCTACATTCTCTGGGGCGGATTCGATCGCGGCGTCATCGGCGGCGGCGGGCGCGTTCTGGCAGGCGGAACGCAGGGCGTAGGCGCCGTGCTGCGCCGCATCCAGTCCGGCAATATCCGCTCCTACGCCGGATGGCTTGCCATCGGCGCGGCGGCCATCCTGCTGCTCTCCTTCTTCGGCTTTGGAGCGCACATCCACATGGGGGTCCGCTGAGATGATGACCTCTATCGATCATTCCATCCTGACCTGGATTCTGCTGTTGCCGACTCTCGGCGCTGTCGTCGCCGCGTTATTGCCCGAGCGGGGCAAGCTGGTGCAGAGCTGGGCGCTGCTCGTCACCCTCGCGACCTTCGTCCTCACACTCCACCTGCCCAGTCATTTCGACTACAACCACAGTGGCTTCCAGTTCGAGATCAACCGCTCCTGGATCGCCTCGCCGCCCATCCACTATCACCTCGGCATCGACGGCCTCTCCATGTGGCTGGTCGTGCTGACCGGCTTCCTGGCGCCCATCGGCGTGCTCGCCTCGTGGCGCGCCATCGACACGCGCGTGAAGGAGTTCTACTCGCTCTTCCTGCTGCAGCAGACCGCCATGCTCGGCGTCTTCCTCGCACTGGACATGATGGTCTACTACGCCTTCTGGGAGCTCTCGCTGGTCCCGATGGCCATCCTCATCGCCACCTTCGGCCGCGACCACGGCAGCCGCAACAGCTCGCGCGCTGCGATCAAATTCTTCCTCTACACCTTCATCCCATCAGCGCTTTTTCTCGTCGGCATTCTTGCGCTCTACGCGCGCACCGGCACCTTCGACTATGTCGAACTGAAGACCGCTCTCACCCAGAACCCCTCGCTCTTTTCACCCGGCGCGATGTGGGTGATCTCGCTCTCCTTCCTCGTCGCCTTCGCGGTAAAAGTTCCTGTCTTCCCTCTGCACGGCTGGCTCGGCGACGTCTTCAGCGAAGCGCCTACCGCCATGGCAATGATTGTCGCCGGCAAGCTCGGCCTCTATTCGCTCATCCGCTTCCACCTCGGCCTCTTTCCCTTCGAGTCCCGCCGCGTCGCCCACTGGATGATCATGCTGGCTGTCATCGGCATCCTCTACGGGGCGCTGGTCGCGCTGGTGCAGAACGATCTCAAGCGGCTGCTCGCCTTCGCCACTGTATCGAGCCTCAGCTTCTGCACTCTCGGCATCTACACCTTCGCCATCAATGGCCTGGACGGCGCTGTCTTCCACATCCTCAGCGAATCGATCGCCGGCGGCGCCATGCTGGTGCTCTTCGGCGTCATGTACGAGCGCTACGGCACCTACGAGATCGGGCGCTACGGCGGACTCGCGGCGAAGACGCCGCGGCTCGCCACACTCTTCGTCGTCACGGTGCTCGCGCTCATCGGGCTGCCGATCCTCAATGGCTTCGTCGGCGAATTCCTCACGCTGTCGAGCGGCTTCGCCACCAGTCATATCTGGGGCGCGCTCGGCACGGTCGGCGTCATTCTCAGCGCGGCCTACATGCTGTGGATGGTGCAGCGCGTCTTCTACGGGCCGGAGTCGCCGCTGGTGCATCGCGCACCCGCACACGACCTCGCGGCGCGCGAGCACATCGCTCTGTGGCCCATGGCAATCCTCATGGTGATCATGGGCGTCGCCTCGCCCTACTGGATACGCGCCATCGATCGCGGCGTGCACGCGTTGAGCAACGCGCCTGCCCTCACCCATCCAACCGCCGCGCTCGCCTCTGGCCATCCGCATGACGGGGAGGGCCAATAACGTGCCGGTCTCTTCCATCTGCCGCATCCTTCCCGAGGTTATCCTCACGCTCGCCGGCGTCGTCATCATGCTGGTCGATCCGCTGCTGCCGCGCACCGCCAGCCGCAAATCGGTCGGCTGGTTTGGCGCTGTCGCCATGCTGGCTGCATTTGCCGCCAGCGCCTGGCAGCTCCATCTTCCGCCCGGCACCGCCTACTTCGGCGTCGTGCAGACCGATGCATTCAGCGCTTTCTTCCATCTGCTTATCTGCGGAACCGTGCTCGTCGCCCTGCTGGCTCGCCATTGACTCCATGCCCCCCGACACGCGGGACATGGGCGAGTTCTTCGCGCTCATTCTCCTTGGCACTGTCGGCATGCTGCTCATGACCTCGGCCGTCGAACTGCTTCTGGTCTTTGTAGGTCTGGAGATTTCCTCCATCTCCACTTACATCCTCGCGGGCTTCCGCAAGCGCAGCGGCAAGAGTCCGAAGCCGCGCTCAAGTACTTCCTGCTCGGCTCGTTCGCCACGGCGTTCTTCCTCTACGGCATCGCGCTTACCTTTGGCGCCACCGGCACCACGCGCATCGGCGCCATCGCGGCCGCGCTGCCTCACACCACAACACCGATCCTTGCCTGGACCGCCGTCGGCCTCATCCTGATCGGGCTGGGCTTCAAGGTCTCCGCCGCGCCGTTCCATGTATGGACTCCCGATGTCTATGAAGGCGCACCCTCGCCCGTCGTCGCCCTCATGTCCAC
Organism: uncultured Acidobacteriaceae bacterium; assembly: GCA_963750845.1. Classification (GTDB taxonomy): domain Bacteria; phylum Acidobacteriota; class Terriglobia; order Terriglobales; family Acidobacteriaceae; genus KBS-83. The sequence continues at coordinate 93,645 of CAVVSP010000001.1, read as the reverse complement.
GGCGCCCAAGGCCGCGGTATTCGCCGTCCTGCTGCGCATCTTCTACGGCGCCTATCCCTCCATCCAGCAGCATTGGTGGGGACTCTTCTGGATTCTCGCCGCCGTCTCCATGACGCTCGGCAACCTGGCCGCGCTGCGCCAGAAGAGCGTCAAGCGCATGCTGGCCTACTCCTCCATCGCACATGCCGGCTACCTGCTGGTTGCCTTCACCAGCTTCTCGCCGCAGGCGATCGCCGCCGCCAGCTTTTATGTACTGTGTTATGTCGCGATGAACGTCGGCATCTTCGCTGTCATCAGTCACGTCGGCGGCTACGATGACCATCTCTGGTCTGTGAGCGACTACCGCGGCCTCGCCTATCGCTCGCCAGTCCTGTGCGGCGCCATGGCCTTCTTCCTGCTCTCGCTGATCGGCATTCCCTTTACCGGCGGTTTCTTCGCCAAGTTCTATGTCTTCTCCGCCGCGCTTCAGCAGGGAATGTTCGGCCTCGCCATCATTGGACTGGCAAACAGCGGCATCGCCGCTTTCTATTACCTGCGCCTGCTGCTGGCGCTCTACAGCAAGCCCGCGGAAGGCTCCCCCGTCCTCGCTGTGCCGCGCATGTCTGTAACGCTTGGCTTCGCGATTCTGCTCGCCGCAGCGGCAACACTGCTGCTCGGAGTCGTGCCGCGCAGCTCGCTCGATCTCGCACAACGCGGCGCCTCTACGTTCTTCCCCGCAACAGCATCGGGTCAGCCGCCTGCATCCCCAACACCTGCTCTGAAGGGCGACTGAACCAAAGCACGGACAATGTAAGGTTTCGATAGCCTGCTTCGAATCGCTCTCACCGTGAGTAGTATCTGGCTTTGGTTCTAAAACGCTTCGCTCATTCACTCTTCAGGCGCAGATCGCGCCGCTCGAAAATCCGCACTGCCCCCTCGAAGATCGCCGCGCTCAACAGCAGGGCCTCCAGCGACCCCGCGCTAAAGACCATCCGCACGTTTTCCGTTGCCGGGCCGCTCAGCAGGATCTGCAGCAAGCGGGTCTGGGCGATCTGCCAGTCTGCCGGCAGCAGGAGTGGCAGACTGAGCGCCGCCATGCTCAATATCCCGGCAATCACCCCCGGCAGGGCCAGCGACGCCAGCACCGCCAGAGATGCCATGGTCAGACTCAACAGCAGCAGCGCACCGAGCGTCTGCCACAGCACGTCCCCAGCCGCGCTCAGCACCAGCCCAGTCATCGCCAGATCGAGCACGTACAGCACCAGCGGCAGGAACGCGGCCAGCCATAGGGCGGCCAGGTACTGCCGCCGGCTCACCGCGCGCGACAGCACCAGCACAATGCGGCGCGAGCGTTGCTCGTTGCCGAGCAGCGCTCCACCAGCAAAAGCTACCAACGCAAGCCCATAAATGCTTTGTTGCCCGAAGACTGCCGCAATATCCTCATGTTCCGGTTGAATGCCTCCGATCAACAGCATCGCGACCATGCCCCACGGCCACAGCACCAGCAACAACCACAGCCAGCGATTCGCCCACAACAGCTGCCTCGCAATCTGCAGGCTCTTCATCGCTGCCCGCATCGCTGTTTGTCCACTGCAGAAACAAGGAGGTCAAATCGTCCTGCACAGGCGTGACACTTACCAGCTCAGCTCCGTGTGTCCAGACCATTTCCAGAAATCGCCGCACCTCGCTCGCCGGAATCCTCCACCTCCCAGGCGCGCTTGCCTCTCCCCACTGCGCAGCAAACTCTGCATCCGCCGTGAAGTTCTGCAGCACGATCTCCACCTCGCCGGTAGATCTCAGCAGTTCGTCCAGACGTCCATAGCGCACCAGCCGCCCCTCATGAAGGAACGCAATGCGATCGCTCACCAGCGCCACTTCGCCAAGCTGATGCGAACTCAACAGGATCGCCGCGCCTTCGCCCCGCAGCTCTTTGAGCAGATTGCGAATGTCGAGAACGCCCTGCGGATCGAGCGCCGACGCGGGCTCGTCCAGAATCAACACTTTCGGTCCATGAACCAGCGCCAAAGCCAACGCCAGCCGCTGCTGCATGCCGCGGGAGAAGCGCCGTACATCGCGCTTCCATTCCGTCAGGCCAACACGCCGCAAGACGCGCTCCATGGCCTCGCGCGTCGGTGCGACGTCGCTCAACTGTCCCGCGAAGCGCAGCGCATCGAAGGCATTCCCACCGAAGAAGACCGGCGCATCCGGAACGAAGCCCAGGCGCCGTCGCGCCGCAGCCTGGCCGAAGCTGCACCCCATCAGCGTTCCATTGCCCGAGCTCGGCAGCAGGAATCCGGTCGCAATCTGCATTGCCGTTGTCTTGCCTGCGCCATTCGGACCCACCAGTCCCAGAATCTCACCGGGCTCGAGTGAGAAGCTCACGTCATCCAGCGCCCGCGCAGAGCCAAAGTGCTTCGAAATGTGGTCGAAGACGAGCGCGGGCGGCATAGCAAAATCGTAACCGGATTGTTTGGCAAGAAAGCAAAAGCCCCCGGCCAGACAGAGCCGAGGGCCTTGTTGGAAACTGTGGTGCTACGGGTGCGCGGTGACCTTCACGAAGATGATGACCAGCGTGAACAGCGACAGGGACTCGATAAAGGCCAATCCAAGCGTCAGCAGCAGCAGGATACCCGGCCGGGCGCCTGGATTGCGTGCCAGCGCCTCCGTGGCCGACGCAGTGGCGCGGCCCTGGCCCAGGCCGCAGAGGCCGGCCGCCAGTCCCATGCCGATACCGGCAGCGATCGAGGTGAGGCCAATGGCCATGCCATTGCCACCAGCGTCCTGTGCGAACGCGGGAGCGGCCAAAAAGAGCACGCTCAGCGTTGTGAAGAGGATTTGCAGTTTCCGCATTGTGTTTCTCCGTAGCTTCCAGGAATGAACCGTCAGTGGGTGGTTGATGCTCACCGTGCTGGCACCCTCACGCTCACGGCCGATGCAGGCGGGGCGGAAGCGGCTCCCTGCCTGAAATGTCGATTCGGCCGCGCGCATTCGCGAAGCGGCCGGAAACTCTAGTGTTCGTGCGCTACCGCCTGCGACAGGTAAATCAGCGTCAGCAGCATGAACACGACTGCCTGAATGATCGAAACCCCGAGGTGCAGCGCAAGAAACGGCACCGACCCCACAATCGGAATCAGCGAAAAGAAAACCAGGATCACCATGTCGCTGGCAAACATGTTGGCGTAGAGACGGACGGTGAGCGAGAGGACGCGCGCCAGGTGCGAGATGATCTCGATCGGCAGCATCAGCCAGGAGATCCACCAGATCGGTCCCAGGAACTGCTTGATGTAGCCAAACCCATTTGCCCGGACGCCCTGGTACTGGTAGTAGAGGAAGGTCAGGCTGGCCAGCCCGAGCGGCACCCATGGCTTCGAGGTCGGCGTGATAAAGCCGGGAATCAACCCGATCAGATTGCACAGCAGGATGAAGATGAAAACGACGGTGACGTACGGGACAAAGCGCTCGTAGCCGTGCCCGATGATCGACTCCGCCTGGTCGCTCACCACGCCGTGCAGCATCTCCGCGATGTGCTGCGCAGGTCCGGGCTTCTCCACGCTGAGCGTGACCCGTACCAGCGCGAAGAACGCCAGCAGCACAAGGGCGACCAGAATCTCCATCGCCAGGATGTTGTCGATGGGCCTCTGCGGATACTTGGGATGCATGTGCAGCATCGCCAGCACGGCGTTGGCCACGCCGGCAAAGTAATGGTTCAGGAGGGCTGTAAACGGAAGCTCAACTGGCATGGCTGTGTCGTAACGATTCCTAAAACGTCTTTGTGGATGGGACGAGGTGCCTTAGAGAGTCCAGGCGCGCAGCAGTCGGATGGACTCGATTGTCAGCGCCACCACGGCCAGCCCCAGGCCCGCGCAAAGCGCGTACACCGAGCCCTCCAAACTCCTAAGGCTAACATATAGAACGACTCCCGCGAGAATGAGCCGCAGGAAAAACCAGACCAGCACGCCGGCAACCGGCTTGCCCTGGCGCCCCTCGTTGAAGCGGCTCAGGACGGCCAGCATCAGCCGCTGCGACTCATAAAGCCCGGTCGCCGCAATCGCTGCTCCCACCAGAAACAACACTGCCGATCGCCATCCCGCGGCCAGCCAGATTGCGGCAATACCCACCACACCCAGAATTGCCACCCAGCGCAGCGCGCGCGTCAGCGTTGCTTTCAGGTCCTGCTCGGTAAAGTCACTCAGCGTGGAGGCGTCCGGTTCAGTCATGGTCATTCGCATCTGGACATGGTTTGTGTCCTACCCCTTGCTCTGCGCCAGAACGACACGGAAGATTTGCACAAAGCCGGCGGCCGCGCCCAGCAGCAGGCCGGGAATGTAGATCCAGTGCTGGTGCAGCCACTTGTCCAGCCCGGCGCCAATCAACCAGCCAATCACTGTGGCAATCGGAATCATCAGCGCAAGCTGGATCAGGCTCTCTACCTGCACCAGCGATTTCATGGCGCCGCCCTGGCCCTGCTGCGTGTCGTCCGGCCGAGAACTCCCAGCGGCCTCTCTATTCTCGCTGTCCTTCGCCATGATTGCCGATCCTGCGCTGTTATACATCATCGCGGGGACGGCATTCCTCCTCGGTATACTGGCCTTTCAGCCACCATTCGTATCATTTGGAAGGAAGCAGAGTGTTCGAATCAGAATTCGAGCGCAGCCTGTTTGCGCTGCGGCAGGAGAAGCTGCAGCAGATCGCTGCGCTGGGCCACGCCGCCTACCCAAACCACTACCGCACGACCCACGATATCCCCGCACTGCGCGCGCAGTTCGACAGCGCTACCGCGGAACAGCTCGAAGCGGAACGCACCAACGTCTCCATCGCCGGTCGCATCATGGCGATCCGCGCCCAGGGCAAAGCCGGCTTTGCGCAATTGCAGCAAGGTGGCCAACGGCTGCAGATCTACGTGCGGCTGGATGCCGTAGGCGAGCAGGCCTTTCAGCTCTACAAGCTGCTCGACCTCGGCGACCACATCGGCGTCACCGGCTATCTCTTCCGCACCCGCACCGGCGAGCTTACTGTTCACGTGGACACGATCACGTTCCTCACCAAGTCCATGATCGCGCTCCCGGAGAAGTACCACGGCCTGGCCGACGTGGAGCTGCGCTACCGGCAGCGCTATGTCGACCTGTTCATGAACGCCGATGTGCGCGCCGTCTTCGTGAAGCGCGCGCAGATTCTCCGCGCCATCCGGCGCTTCTTCGATGAGCGCGGCTACATGGAAGTCGAAACGCCGATGATGCAGTCGATCGCGGGCGGCGCGATGGCCCGGCCTTTCACGACCCACCACAACGCGCTGGACATCCCGCTGTTCCTGCGCATCGCGCCAGAGCTCTATCTCAAGCGCCTCGTCGTCGGCGGCCTCGATCGTGTCTACGAGATCAACCGCAACTTCCGCAACGAAGGTGTCTCAACCCAGCACAACCCCGAGTTCACCATGCTCGAGTTCTACCAGGCCTACGCAAACTATTACGACCTGATGGACCTGACCGAGGAGCTGGTGAAGTTCGTTGCCATGGAAGTGAATGGCGCACTGACGACGGAATTCAACGGCACGACCATCGATTTGTCGCAGTGGAAGCGCTACTCCATGCGCGAGGCGATTGCGGTCTTCTGGCCCCGGAATGCAGGTGCGCCTCCAACCATTGCTGACTTTGTGAAGGAAGCGACGGTTCATGAGTTGATTGCGCGCGTCCGTGCCGCAGGAGTGTCAGGTGGCGATGCAGACGGGAGAGCCGTTGGGAAAGACCATCGCCAATCTCTTCGAAGCCGTCGCCGAAGAGCACCTCATCCAGCCCACCATCATCTACGACTTCCCGCTCGCGGTCTCACCGCTTCCAAGGTCAAGCCCGACGAGCCCGACTGGGTCGAGCGCTTCGAGTTCTACATTGGAGGCTTCGAGCTAGGCAACGCCTTCAGCGAGCTGAACGACCCGGTGGATCAGGAGCGGCGCTTTACGCAGCAGCTTGCCGAACGGCAGCGCGGCGACGAAGAAGCGCATCAGCCCGATGAAGATTATGTGCGGGCACTGTCCTATGGCCTGCCGCCAACGGCGGGTGAAGGCATCGGCATCGACCGGCTCACCATGATCCTCACCGGCGCGCGCTCGATCCGAGACGTGATCTTGTTCCCACTGATGCGGCCGGCGCGCGACGATGCTGCGCAAAAGGATGAGTAAATCTGAACCTGCGCCAGCATGCAGAAATCGGCAGGGTCGCCCACAGATGTCAGTGTGAGCGACCAAAGGAAGCGAACCGAAGCAGCCGCGCTAAACGCGCCTCTGCCCGGACAGCCAGTCCTAGCGAGAGGACTTCTGCGCTCTCTTGACCAGAGTCGCCAATGTCACCTTGTCCAGTTCCGTTTCAAATGCGCGGTGACAGTCCTTATATGCCTTGGAGATCGCAGCATGAATCTTCGAAGCTACAGCACCGCTGCTCTTCGGCAAATTCAGTTTGCTGCTGGACTCCAGCGCGCGATTCACCTGGGCCAGCGTGATCGACTTAGCCGGGCGAGTCAGTTTTGATCCGCCGGAGGGCCCTTTCTGACTCACGATAAGATCAGCCTGTTGCAGAGAAGAAAGTATTCTGCGAATCACAACAGGGTTAGTGTGGAGTATCTCAGCGAGATCGGCGGAAGTCTGCAACGTATCATTCTGAGAAAGAATGACCAGAATATGGACACCGGTCACGAAGCGTGTATTGGCTGCCATAAGCGAAACGCTACCATAAAAAAGACTTCTGTCACTCGTGACGAACCCGTCACGTTGGTTTCGAGTTAACCCCGGAGGTCATCTACTCCGAGACATCGCGCTGAGTTGCATCGTGGGCCCGGGACTGCCTGTGAACGGACTGTAATAGTTACTTAAGGAAGGCACGAATTTTTGTGAAATTGCTCTTTGTCGGAGACGTTTTCGGAAATCCGGGAAGGCGGGTCGTCCGGGAGCATCTGCCCCATGTGATCCAGGAGCGCCAGGTCGATCTCGTGGTCGTGAATGCGGAGAATGCCGCTGGCGGCTTTGGGCTGACGCCCCCCATCGCTGAGGATCTCTTCGACCTCGGCGCCCATGTCCTCACCACCGGCAACCACGTATGGGACAAGCGCGAAATTATCGACTATCTCGGCTCTGTCCCTGCGGAAAGCCACGAGCGGCCCCGCCGCATCGTGCGCCCGGCAAACTTTCCAGCGGGCACGCCCGGCCATGGTCTGTATGAGGGCCGTCTGCCCTCCGGCATCGCGTATGCCGTCCTCAATCTGCAGGGGCGGGTCTTCATGCAATCCAACGACGACCCCTTCCGTACCGCGGACCGGCTGCTGGCCGGCGTACAGGCCAAGGTGATTCTCGTGGACTTTCACGCCGAGGCCACGTCGGAGAAAATGGCACTCGGCTGGTATCTTGATGGCCGGGTTACCGCTGTGCTCGGAACGCATACTCATGTGCCCACTGCGGACGAACGAGTGTTACCAAACGGCACCGCCTACCAGACCGATGTGGGGATGAGCGGACCCTATGACAGCGTGATCGGTGTGGAGAAAGAGCTCGTTCTGCAAAGATTCCTCAGCGGCATGCCGGGAAAATTCGAACCCGCCCGCGGCGACGCACGGATGTGCGCCCTGCTCATCGAGTGCGATGCCTCCACCGGCCGGGCGACCGCCGTACAGCGCCTGATGCTTGGCGAGTAGCCGCGCATTCGCCACACGCGAAAGAATCGTGCCTGCCGGTTGACTTCCGTCGTCGCCCTCGCATCTTCTTTGTCAGTACTGCGGCGTTCACCCCCTAGCCGCGGTCCAAGGAGACGTTTTGCATGACGGATTATCGCGTACGCGCGGGCGACATTGAAGAAGACCAGGTAACCTCGCTGATCGAAAGCTATTCGGCCCAACTGCCCACAAGCTTTTTCCTGGGCGCTGCCGGCGCCTCCATCGTTGCCTCGTTGATTGCCAAACTGCAGGGCCGGAATCACACCGCACTCTTCTTCGGCCAATGGGCCGCGCCCTTTTTATTGCTGGGTATCTATAACAAAATGGTGAAACAGCACGGGTCGGATGCGATCTATGCCAATCCCGATAACGACTAAAGAATCTTTCCTAACGCTGTGACCCAGCGGAGATCATCTCGGCGTGGCCTTTCCTGAGGGAAGGGCCACCCCTGTGATCCCATCGCATTCTGCACCCGCCTCAAAAATGCTCTATGCTGGCGTTTCTGTGTCTGCCAGCACCTCCAACTTCCTCCGACGATGCCGGGCAAACTCCGCTCATGCGGCAGTACTTTGCTGCGAAAGCGCAGCACCCGGATGCCCTGCTCTTCTTCCGCATGGGCGACTTTTACGAGCTCTTTTACGAAGACGCGAAACTCGCCGCCCGCGAGCTCGAAATCACCCTGACCGCGCGCGACCGCGAGCGCCAGGTTCCCATGTGCGGCGTGCCCTATCACGCGGTCGACGGTTACATTGGCCGGCTCCTGCACAAGGGCTACCGCATCGCCATCTGCGAGCAGATGGAGGATCCCAAGCTGACCAAGAAGATCGTCCGCCGCGAGGTCACCCGCGTTCTCTCTCCCGGCACGGCGCTCGATCCAGCGCAGCGCTCGGAGCGCAACAATTACCTCGCCGCTGTGCACGCCACGGCAATTCACACTCCAGACGATCGCGTCGGCCTCGCCCTTCTCGATCTCTCCACCGGCGAGTTCCGCGCCACGGAGTTTGCGGGCAAATTCGCTGCTGCGCTCGCACTCGATGAAATCATGCGTCAGCAGCCCGCCGAATTGCTCCTCGCCGCAGACACTCTCCCTCTTCCCTCGCTGCCTGCGGAAACGCTCGGCGCGGCGCTCGATCCGATCCGCGCCAAGACTCGTCTGGATGCATGGGCCTTCAGCGCCGACTACGCCATCCCGCTGCTCGAGCGGCAATTGCAGGCACGCTCTCTCGATGGCTTCGGCCTCGCTGGTCACACGGCAGCCGCCATCGCCGCCGGCGCTGCCTTGCACTATGTACGCTCCACGCAAGCCGGCGATCTATCGCACATCGAAGGCCTGCGCTACTACGAGCGCGCCGAGCATCTGGAGCTCGATCCGGTCAGCGTGCGGAACCTCGAACTTGTTGAGCCGCTCTTCGCCGACGCCTCCGCCCGCACCACGCTCTTCCACACCCTCGACAGCTGCCAGACGCCGATGGGCAAGCGCCTGTTGCGCGCGAATCTTTTGCGTCCGCTCCTGGACGCAACCGAGATCGAAGCACGGCTCGAAGCAGTCGCCGAGCTTCACACCGGCTTACAGCCACGCGAAGAGCTGCGTCATGCGCTCAGCGGCGTTCTCGACATGGAGCGCCTGCTTGGTCGCGTCTCGCTCGACTCCGCCGGCCCCCGCGATGTCCTTGCGCTCGGCGCATCGCTGGCTCGTCTGCCTCTGATCGCCGCGGCCGTCGCGCCGTTGCAGTCGTCGCGCTGGCGACAGGCTCACGAGCGGCTCGACCAGTTGCAGGACATCCACAGCGCGATCGCGAAATCACTGGTCACGGAACCACCCCTGACGCTTGCGGACGGCGGAGTGATCGCCACCGGCGTTCACGCCGAGCTCGACGAATTACGCACCCTGAGCCAGAGCGGTCGCCAGTCCATCGCTGCTATCGAAGAGCGCGAGCGCCAGCGCACCGGGATCGGATCCTTAAAGGTTCGCTTTAACAATGTCTTCGGCTATTACATCGAGATCACTAAATCCAATCTCAAGGCCGTTCCCTCCGACTACGAGCGCAAACAGACGCTGGTCAATGCGGAGCGCTTCACCACTCCCGAGCTGAAGGACTACGAAACCCGCGTCCTGACCGCTCACGAACGCGCCATCGAGATCGAACGCCGCCTCTTCGCCGAGTTGCGTGCCACCATTCTCGAAGCAGCACCGCGCATCCGGCGCAGCGCCGCCGTAGTCGCGGAGCTCGACCTGCTGGCAAACTTCGCCCACGTCGCTGCAATGCGCAACTACGCGCGGCCCACGCTGACCGAGGAGTGTGTTCTCGAAGCTGCAGCGGCGCGCCATCCGGTCGTAGAGTGCCGCATGGAAGAAAACGCCGAAGGCCGCTTCGTCCCCAACGATCTGTATCTCTCGACCGAAGGCCCGGCTGTCCTTCTCCTGACCGGTCCAAACATGGGCGGCAAATCCACCTATCTGCGCCAGGCGGCGCTGCTCGTCATCCTGGCCCAGATGGGCTGCTTTGTCCCTGCCGCCAGCATGCGCTTCGGACTGGTGGACCGCGTCTACACCCGCATCGGCGCCAGCGACAATGTTGCCCGCGGGCGGTCGACCTTCATGGTCGAGATGACCGAGACCGCCACCATCCTCAACACCGCGACAAAGCAATCGCTCATCCTGCTCGACGAGATGGGCCGCGGCACCGCTACCTTCGACGGCCTCTCGCTCGCCTGGGCAACGCTCGAATACATTCACGGCCGCATCGGCGCGCGTACGCTCTTCGCTACCCACTACCACGAGCTCACCCTGCTGGCCGAACAGCTCCCGCGTCTCAGCAATCTGCGTGTGGCCGTCAAGGAGTCGCCCGCCGGCATCGCCTTCCTCCACACCATCGAGCCTGGCGCCGCCAGCAAGAGCTATGGCATCGAGGTGGCACGGCTCGCCGGCCTGCCCGCCTCCGTCATCGAACGAGCCCGCCGCGTCCTCGCGCAGCACGAAAAATCCGAAAAGCGCAATGTCGCGCTCGAAGCCGAGGACGCCTCCGCGCCGCTGCAACTCACCATCTTCACGCCGCTCTCGCAGCGCATCCTCGACCGCATCACCGATCTCGACACCAACACCCTGACCCCTCTCCAGGCCCTCAATCTGCTCGAAGAGTTGAAGAGTGAGATACGGGATACCGGAAACCTCGGTACTCTCCCGAACAGCAAACCGCTACCATAAGAGCTCATGAATCTGCGCCAGGACGTTGGTCAGCTACTCCTTGTCGGACTTGCCGGAACGCAACTCGACGCCACAGAGCGCGCCTGGCTGCGCCTGATCAAACCTGCCGGCACCGTGCTCTTCCGCCGCAATATCGAAGAGGCCGCACAAACCCACGCGCTGCTGGAGAGCGTCGCCGACATTGTTGCCGACGGCCCCATCTTCCATGCCGTCGATGTCGAGGGCGGCCTCGTCGATCGCCTCCGCGATCTCATTGCGCCCATGCCCGCGCCTGCGGCCGTCGCCGCAACCCGGAGCAGGAGGCTCTGCCGCGAGCATGGTTATCTCATCGGCTCAGAGCTTCGCCTGCTCGGATTCAACGTCGCCTTCGCGCCAGTACTCGACCTGCGCACTCCAGCCTCGGCCGAAGTGATGCGCACTCGCGTCGTTTCTGACGATCCAAAGCGTGTCATCGCATACGCTGAAGCCTTCCTCACCGGCCTCAGCAAGGCGGGCGCGCTCGGTTGCGGGAAGCACTTTCCCGGCCTCGGCGGCGGCGCGCTCGACTCCCACCACGCCACGCCTGTTATCGACAGCACCTGGAAGCAGCTTTGGGAAGAAGACATGTTGCCCTTCCGCAAGCTGCATCGCGCACTTCCTTTCATCATGGTCTCGCACGCCACATATCCACAGGCCTTCAGCAAGCCGGACACCAAGGCCATACCCGCGTCCATCTCTCCCTTCTGGATCGACCGCACGCTCAAGCACAAGATCGGCTTCCGCGGCCTCGTCGTCTCCGATGACATGGAGATGGGCGGCATCCTGCACCACGCCCCGATGGAAGAGGCTGCCGTCGAGGCCATCGCCGCCGGCACGCACCTGATCGAAATCTGCAAAGACCCCGCGCTCGTCCTCACCGCGTACGAAGCCATCCTGAGCGAGGCCGAGCGCTCCCGCAGCTTCCGCATCATCGTCGAGCAGTCCGCCGCAACCGTGCGCGCGCACCGCCAGAAGTTGCTGCGTCACGCCGATCTGCTCCCGGTGCCAAACGCAAAAACCATCGCTGCCATGAGTGACGCTGTTCTCGCCTTCACAAACGCCATAGCCGCCAAAACTCCGCAGGCAACCGCGTGAGTCCGGCGCCCGTGCAGAAAAAATCGATGCTGGTCGCCGGAATCATGAGCGGCACTTCCGCCGATGGCATTGACGTCGCCCTGTGCCGCATTTCTCGCGTACGCACGCGGTCGCAGATCGAGTTCGTCCGCCATCGCGCATTTCCCTATCCGGCCCCGCTTCGCAAAGCAGTTTTGGCCGCAATGGACGCACGCAACACATCCGCCGCCGAGCTTGCGCGCCTCAACTGGCGTCTCGGCGAAGCCTACGGTGATGCTGCGCAGGCCGCCGCCCAGGGTTACGCGCTCGACCTCGTCGGCTGCCACGGCCAGACCATCTATCACCAGGGCATCGCCAAACCATACGCGGGCCGCAGCATCGCCTGCACCTGGCAGCTGGGTGAACCGGCGCTCATCGCCGCCGCGGTGCACGCACCGGTCGTGTCGAACTTCCGTCCTGCCGACATGGTTGCCGGCGGACAAGGCGCGCCGCTGGTTCCATTACTCGACGCAACCCTCTTCGCCCATCCACGCCGTGCGCGCGTCCTGCAGAATCTGGGCGGCATCGCCAACCTCACTTTCGTTCCGCCCGGGCGGAGCGCTCGATGCACTTGCTCGCCTTCGACACCGGCCCCGCCAACATGGTGATCGACGCGCTGGCACAGCGGCTCTTCAACAAGCCCTATGACCGCGATGGCCGCCTCGCCGCCGCCGGCATTCCGAGCGAGCCCCTCCTCGACCGCTCTGCTGCGCGATCCCTACTATCGCCGCCATCCTCCCAAAAGCGCCGGTCGTGAGCAGTACGGCGTGGCCTTCGTCGAGCGCGTCCTCTCGCTCGCGCGTCGTCACCGCCTCGCCCCGTACGACATCCTCGCCACCGCCACCGCGCTCACCTCGCGCAGCATCGCGCTTGCGTACCAACAATTCGTCGCGCCGCGCATAGGCAATGCCTCAGTCGATTACATCGTCGCCGGCGGAGGCACGCGCAATCCGACGCTCATGCGCATGCTCGCCGCGGATCTCGCACCCTTTAGTTGCCGCGTTCAGACCACCGACGATCATGGCATCCCCTCCGAAGCCAAGGAAGCCGTCGCATTCGCGCTTCTCGCGTGGCAGACGTGGCATCGTCTTCCCGGCAATGTCCCGCCGCCACTGGCGCTACACACCCGGCCATCCTCGGCCAAGTCACTTATGTTTAGGCAGTATCCGCCGCGTGTGCCCCAACGTGCTCGCAATGGGCCTCGCGCTGCTCGCAGGCTGCGGCGGAAACCCGATCCAAACACCGCCGTCATGCTCATCGAATCGAGTCCCACGAGTCTCGATACAAGGATCGGCGTCGATGCGCAGTCCGAACGCATCGATATGCTCATCTTCGACTCGCTGGTCAAGAAGGATGAGCGCTACGAGCTTCAGCCATGGCTCGCGAAGAGCTGGGATCAGCCCGATCCCGTCACCTACATCTTCCATCTGCGCTCCGGCGTGCGCTTCCACAACGGCAAGCCGCTCACCTCTGCCGATGTGAAGTGGTCCATCGACTCCACGCACAACGGCACCGTCATCACCGCAAAGTCCGGCACCTTCATCCAGGTCGATCACGTCGATGCGCCCGATCCTCTCACCTGCATCGTGCATCTCAAAAAGCCCGATCCGTTTCTGCTATGGAATCTCTCCGACGGCGCACTCGGCATCGTGCCTGCGGGCAGCGGCAAAGACTTCTGGCGGCACCCCATCGGCACCGGCGCCTACAAGTTCGTCTCGCAGCAGCAGGACAAGGAAGTCATCCTCGCGCGCAACGAAAATAGCTGGCAGCCGGAGCCATCCATCCCGCGCATCCGCTTCAATGTCGTTCCGGACGACACCACGCGCGCGCTCGAATTGCAAAAAGGCTCAGCCGACGTAGCCATCAACGCGCTCGAGCCGGACACCGTGCATGCGCTTCGTTCGAATCCGCATCTGGAGATCCAGAGCACGCCCGGCACCATCGTCAACTACATCAACCTGAACCTGCGCGACCCGTATCTTCGCGATGTACGCGTGCGGCAGGCCGTGGCGATGTCGATCAACCGCCAGCTCATCCTCGACACCATCTGGCGCGGTGAGGCGCGGCTCGCGGACAATCTTCTGCCGCCCGGACACTGGGCGCGCACCGAAGAGATCGCACACTATCCCTACGATCCGGCGAAGGCCAATGCACTGCTCGACGCCGCCGGCTATCGGCGCGGCCCGGATGGCATCCGTTTCCATTTGGAGATGAAAATCTCAAACGCCAACAACCCCACGCGCCTGATGGCACTGGTCGTCCAGCAGCAGTTGCGAGCCGTCGGCATCGCAATGGACGTGCGGCTCTATGAGTTTGGAACCTTCTTTGCCGATGTGACCAGGGGCGCCTTCGGCATGTATGCGCTGCGCTGGATCGGCGGCAACGAAAGCCCGGATATCTTCCGCCTCGCCTACGCCACCGCCAGCCTGCCGCCGCATGGCGCAAATCGCGGCCACTATGTGAACCCGGAACTCGATCGCCTCATGGCCGACGCAGCCGCGTCCACTAGTCAGGATCAAGCCCGCGCCGACTACGTGAAGGTGCAGCAGATCCTGGCGCAGGACGTCCCCACGATCCCCCTCTGGTACCAGGACAACGTGGTCGTACACACTCGCCGTCTCGAAAACATACAAGTCTCAGCGTCCGGCAGCTACGACTTCCTCAAGACCGCAACGCTGGTGCGCTAAACCTGGTTGTCATCCTGAGCGAAGCCGAAGGATAGTTAATTCCAACAAATGCGTCTAGAGTCCCGCAGGATTTGATCTGATGAGCGAGACTCGCATCAGATTCCCACGGTCTGAATCACGTCCTGGTGAAGTTGAGCCTTATCGACCGATTGCAACGACAGATGCGCCACCGCGTCCTTGTGTAGCTCTCGGTGATGTGGTCAATCAATGATCGCGATCGCGTCAACTTCGATCAGGTAGTCGGGGGACAGCGTCGCAACGCCGAGCACCACGTCCGCTGGCTTGTGATCTCCGAACAGCGCTATCCGGGCCTTTTCAATAATCGGCAAGCATTCGTCCCGTTTGTAATTGACGACGTAGATTGTGATCCTGGTGACCTGCGCAGGCCGCGCACCGGCAGCAGCAAGTGCTCGGCCGAGATTGCCAAACGCCTGATGCGCCTGAGTAGCAAGATCACCAGGACCGACAAGCTTGCCATGTATGTCTTCGGGCTCCTGGCCCGAGACGAATACCATCTTGCTTCCCGTCGCAACGACGACCTGAGTGTACGTTTGCGGAGTAGGCAGATCCTTGGGATTGATGCATTCGAGCGTCATTGATTAGGTCTCCTGCTATGGTCCGGTCAAGCGCGAGGGAATTCTCAAAGGCCGTGGCCCATGGGTCGGCGTCCGCGTGGGAGCACCTCTATCTTTTGGGAGAATACGATCCGTCGGAGGAAAAATTCAAAGACTCTGTTCGGAATCAAGCCCCCAAAACTGACCGATCTAACCAGGTGGTCGCCGTTGGAGCTGCAGAATTGACCTTAGTTGGACTTCAACCAAGGATCTGCTGTTTTGCCGTTGTGCCGAAGAAAGCGGTGTGAGCAACACGCCGTCACTTCGTTGCAGTACCGCGTCCGGTCTCCCTCGCGCAGAATCTCCGCCTCCCGCTCGCGATACGGCCGCCCATCCGGATAGAGCACATCGTGGAACCACACCGGCGGCTGCTCCTCCACATACGGCCGCTTCCAGCTATCCCACGGAATGTAAGTCTGCGATTTGCCCTGCACAAATCCCCAGTTAATCGCGGCCACGTGCAGTTGCTTCGCCAGCGGCAGGATGGTGTCGAAGGTCGAGCCCATCGGGCGCGCCATGTACTCGGTGCAGATCAACGGCCGGTGATACCCCTCCAGTTCGTGCACGCGCCGCGCGAAGTCCTCGGGCCATCCGTAGTTGTGAAAGCTGATCACGTCGGAATCTTCAATCTGCGTGCGCTCGACAGCGTTCAGGCTGGCCGCCTCGTCCCAGCGCGCGCCGCTCCAAAGCGCCGAGGTCAGCGGCTGCACCGGATGCTCCTCGCGCGCCCACGCAAAGACCTGCGGCAGCAGCTTCGCCACCAGCTCCTCCTTGTTCTTCGGCTCGTGCTTCGCGTAGTTGCCGCCGCCCTTCGTTGTCCGGCTCATTCCACACATCCCACGCCAGGATGCGATCATCGTTCGCAAACGCACCGACAACGCCCTGCACGATACACTTCAGCCGTGGATACTCTGCAGCATCTTCAAGCGCCTTCGCGCCCGGGCCCTGCACCCAGCCGGAATTGTGCACGCCGGGAATCGGCGGATGCTGCGGTCCAAGCTTGGAATCCGGGTCCCAGCAGGAATCGAACAGCACCAACATCGGCTTGATGTGGTGCTTCGCCGCGATGGCGAGAAAGGTGTCGATGCGCTTCCGAAAGCCCGGCGCATCCTGCTGCCAGAGCTGGTCATGCAGAAAGACGCGCATGGTGTTCATGCCCAGCCCCTCGGCCCAGCCCAGCTCCCTGTCGATCTCTTCGGGATTGAAGCTATCCGCCTGCCACATTTCGAGCTGATTGATCGCATCTGCCGGAACGAAGTTCGCGCCCACCAGCCACGGCTGTGCGGCATACCACTGCTGCGCCTTGGCCTCGCTCCATCGCGCCGGTGTTTGACCCGACTCCGGTGCGGCATGCAGTTGTACGAACGCCCCACCCAGCACGAACAGCAACACAGAGACGGCACCCCGTCCCATTCGCGACCAACCCATCAGGCCTCCAAAAATCTGCTTCGAGTGCGGCTCCTGGTCGGGCGCGCAGCATCGTCAAACGTGCGTCTGCGGCATTCCTCAGTTTTCAGGATTGCGCGCTTTGTTTGTACATGAGTGGGAGACGAAGCGCGATGGGTCGAATGAACTATGCGGCTCTCATCCAGAACGACTCAGGCCGCAACAATCAGGCGCCGCGATGCTCGATGGCCAGCATGCGCTCGCGCGCCTCATCGCTGTTCAGGTGCTCAATCACTTTGCGGATCGTATTCAGTGAGCGCAGATCGGCCATCGTGAATGCGCCGGGGAAACGCTGGTTCAACTCTGCGTACAAGCGAATCCGTTGCACCGACGTTCCGCCACTGGCATAGAAGTCTTCGTCCAGGTCAACCTGCATACGATGCAGCAGCCGCTGCCAGATGCTGCGCACCACGTCCGCCTGCCTTCCCGGCTGTATCTCCGGCGTCGACGTTCCCGTGTAACGCCGCAGCACCGCTTCGCATTGTTCCGTCAGGCGAATGCGATCCGGCTTGCCGGCTGCATCCATGGGAATGCGCGGCAGCAGGATCAACGCCGAAGGTTGCGATTCGCGCGGAAGATGACTCTCCAGGTGCTCGCGAAGCGCGCGTTCGGCCCGCGGGTCCTCACCCTGCTTCAACGTGGCAAAAACGCAACTGACCCGCTCCCCCGGTGCGGATGAGAGCGCCACGCACGCCCCTACCAGCGGATGACTCAGCAGCAGCGCTTCCACTTCCTCTGCAGTTCCCTTGCGCGTCTGGGCCGCCTTCGCCGCTGCAGCTGCGGCCACCGCAGCCGGCCCGGTCAGCAGGTTTCCATCCGCAAGCCGCGTCGCCTGCACCGGCAGGCGAAAACACCGCAGCCGCTGGCTGTTGTCGCGCTGCGCCTCGGGGAATGTCGCCAGCGTCGCCTCCGGCTGCCCGAGATACCCAATGGCCAATGCATCGCCGGTAATCGCAAGCGCGCCCAGCGCACCCAGCGCAGCCTCGTGCCCGTTCGGCAGAATCACCATCGCCTCGCTGCCTGCCACTGGCGCTGTGTGACCAGATTGCTCAACGTTCACCTGCACGCTGACTGCGTAGCTTGTCGTCTCCGCCGCGCCAAGTCCGCCCATCACCCGCATAGGGTGTTGGCCGCTTCCCAAGCGGCGCAAAAAACCTGATTCCAAATTTGCGGTGCCCAGGTGTGTCGCGCCCGCTGTTGCCGTGCCCAGCTCCGCCGCATCCACCACCGCCTGCCGCACCTGGTCGAGCGGCGCCAACGGCTCCTTCGCCAGCTCCTCCAGCAACGATGGCCGCGCGCAAATCGCGGAGACTCGAAAGCGCCGCATTACGCGCGCATATTCATGCGCGGGCATCGCCGAGCCTAGCCAGCTCTGCGGCGCTAGGGCCACGGTGCCGCCCGCCAGCAGGGCGCCCCACAACTCCATCTGGAAGGTATGCTCCTGCGCGCCTGCGTGCAGCAACACCGTATCCGCCGAACCGAACTCCATCAATCTTCCCGTAGTCACCAGCCGCACAATGCCGGCATGCGTCACCAGAACGCCCTGCCCCGCCGCATTAAAGACCACAGCCGCCGGATCCTCCGGCAATCGGTGCGGGAGCTGCACATCCTGAAACCGCGGCATAAACTCGCGCTCGACCGTCGAGGCATCAATGATGGTCACTCGGCGCGCCCATGGCAGCGCCATCCCCGCAGAGTCGGTGCGGTCCGTCACCAGCAGCCGGATCGCGCTCTCATCCAACTGGCGCGACAGCTTCTCCGGGGACAGCCCGTACACGTCGAAGGGCACGTAGACGCCGCCTGCCAGCAGAATGCCGAGAATGCTGCTGATGGAACTGAAGGTGCGTAATCCGACGACGCCTACCAGGTCCCCCTGCCGCATCCCCTTGCGCCGAAGGACGGCGGCCACATTCTGCGCCCGCACCATCAGGTCGCTGTAAGAGAGGCGGCCCTCCTCGCCCAGCAATGCCGTGGCGCTGGCCCGGAGCACCGTGCTTTCCAGGAAAAGTACATCAACCGTCGTGCGAACTGGAGCATCGGCCGCCTGGTCGGCGCCAGGCGGGCGCGTGGACCTTGGTGTTCCGGGCTGTGCCAGCGGCATGATGCGGTCCTCTCACAATCGACAAAACGGCGTGAACCTTGGCGCTAAAGACTGCAAGACCGCAAGGCCGGGCTGCCTCAATCGGGCACGCTTCTCCGCACATGGATCAGGGTTTAGGCCAACTAAAATGAGCCTGTGCGTTTTGTGTTTATAACGCGCCGCATCGTCACAAACAGACCTGCAATTAGTAATCTCGGAGTAATGCCGCCCAGTTACCGCGAGCGCATTTTAGAAACGTGAGGCGCTACTATCCTGATATGCCGCCCCGCTTGTTGCGCGAGACCTTCCCCGTCGGCCCGCTCCGCTGCAATTGCACGTTGCTGGCAAATCTGGAGTCGCGCGAGGCCATCATTGTCGATCCCGGCGACGAGATCGCCGACATCCTCGCCCGGCTCGCCCGCCACCACCTCACGCTGAAGCAGATCATCGTGACCCATGCGCATATCGACCACATTGGCGGCGCTGCGCAGCTCAAGCAGGTCACCGGCGCCCCGGTGCTCTTCCACCAGGCGGACCTGCCCATCCTCGACATGCTGGAGCTCCAGGCCGGATGGCTCGGCATCCCCGCCCCGGAGAAGGTCGCGCTGGACCAGAGCGCGAAAGATGGCCTCTCCACCGGCATCCCCGGCCTCGAAGCGGAGGTCATCCACACCCCCGGTCATACCCCTGGCAGCATCTGTCTTCATTTCCCAAAGCAGGAATTGCTTCTGGCCGGCGACACACTTTTTGCCGGAAGCGTCGGCCGCACCGACCTACCCGGCGGCGACACTCGCGCCCTGCTCCACTCGCTCCACACCCGCCTGCTGCTGCTCCCGGAGAACACATTGGTCGTTCCCGGTCACGGCGAGGAGACGATCCTCGGGCAGGAGCGCGAAACAAACCCATTCCTGCAACCGGACATGTGGCCCTAAGTGACCACTTCGTCATCGTTGCGAAATCTGGGCCTTCAGAGCCTGCTATTTTTCGCCGAATGGATTCTTCCAAACCGCTAGGCCGGAGGAGCGGCAGTGGGCCCGGCGCCAGAAAAGCGACCTTTGTATATCACTTCAAGTTCCACGATGCCGATCCCCATCACATGGTCACCATCCAGGACGTGGCACTCCACGTTGAAATGGCCCACGCGATGTTGGGAAACAAAATCACGAATCCTTGCGAGCGCCTGTTGGCGATTCTCCTTAGTGATTTGCTTCGGAGCTAACGTCTCTAGATTGGCGAGATACCTGCGAGCTTCATCATCGCGTTCGGCCGGCTCGAGCGGAATTTGGACATAGAACTCGACCCATTCCTGTTCAGGGTACGGTCGTCCGAAGCCGCCGCCGACCTGGTGCACTTCCGAAGGTACAAGCTTCTTGCCGCCATCCGGGGAGATTTGGGAAGTGGCAGTTGCTGCCTTGAGGCCGTTTCGGATCTCACCCGGCGTAGTCGGGAACGACCGCTCCGGGACACGACATGTAATCAGGATTTCCCCCAAATTGCTGACCTGAGCAAGTCCGGAGAAAGAGCGGCTTACGATGCTCTTGCTTGCAAGCTCGCATGAAGCATATTCGTCACCGCCGAATGCCATGGACGAGAAAAGCAGCAGAGGGGCCAGCAACATGTACCTCATGAACTCTCTCCTCACCGCCACGACCGCCGCGCGTGTATTCTACGCGCTCGTTGACAATAGCCATCAGTCGCCAATTTCACTCGCATAAGCCCCTGCTTGCCTCGGCAAGCAGCGCAGCGGTTCCCTTCGCGAAGACCTCCGGCTGCGGCAGCAGGCTCACCACGAGCCGGTTCTGCTCCGCAAAGCCGAAAAAATTCCCCGGATGCACTGCAACGCCACACTTTTCCAATAGCCGGACCGCCAGCGCCTCTCCTGTGGCGAAAGGCGGCGTGCGCAGCGTCGCATACCAGCCGCCTTCAACGGCAAGCCGCGCAACTCCGTGCTGCGAAGCAAGCGCGCTATCGAGCACCTGTAAATTTCTTCTCACACGATCGCGAAGCTGCTGCTGGATCGACTGCCGCTCGACGAGCCAGCCCGGCAGCGCATGTTGCACCGGAGCATTCATCGAAAGAAATGTGTCCGCAATGATCTCCAGCCGACGCATCGCTTCGTTCCGTACATCCTCCGGACCCAGGCACGCAATCCAGGAAGCCTTCATCTGCGGCAGCGCCGCCACCTTGCTCAATCCGCTCAGCACGAAGGTCAGCGCCCTCTGCTCCACTCGCGCAAAGCTGCGTGCCAACTCTCCGAATGCATGGCCCGCAAATGGATAGTCCAGAAATACCTCATCGACGATCAGTGCCAGCCCCGACTCCCGGCACAGCTCCGACAATGCCTCGCGTTCCGCGGGCGACGTGTAGTGGCCCGTCGGGTTATTCGGGTGAACCACCACGATCGCTCGCGTGCGCGAGGTCACGCGTTGCCGCAACGTGTGCAGGTCGAGGCACCAGCCATGGTTTCCGTCCAGACTTCCACCCGGGTCATACAGCAGCGCGTACGGCACGAGCTTCACATCGTCAATCGCGGCCAGCAGGTCGAAGAGCGGATAGCTGGGTTGCGCGATCAATATCTCGTCGCCCGGATCGCAGAGCAGCCGGAAGAGCCAGCTATATCCCTCGCTGGTGCTGGTGGTGAGCACAACCTGTTCCCTGTTGACGCGTGCGCCATGATCGGCATAGTAGCCACACACCGCCTCCCGCGCGTGGACCATGCCGCGCGGGTCTGGATCGTAGGAGAACGTATCGTTCGCCGACAGATCCGCCAGCAGGTTCGCGTCGTACGCAAAGCCGCACTGCGTCGGGTTCGAGGCCGTCAGGTCAACAATGGGCATGCCTCTGCGCCGCCGCGCCTCCAGCGCGCGCGACCACGCCGTCCCGTCGCCGGTCCATTCCGTTCTCTTTGCAAACCGCACGTGCGCGCCCGCCTCCCGCAATTCATAATAGAGAGGTGATGACTACCGCCTCTCCCACCACTACAGCCACCGTGCCTCGTGCGGTTATTTTTGACTTCGGCCGCGTCCTCAGCATGCAGCCCGATGCCGACGCCCACACCGCGCTCGTCAGCACAGCCGGAGTGCCGGACGAGGTCTTTGAAGAACACTACTGGGCGCACCGCCACGCCTATGACGCGGGCTCACTGAATGGCCACACCTACTGGCAGAAGGTCTCCGAAGGCGCCGGCTTCCCGCTGACGCCGGAGCGGCTCGCCGCCTTTCACCATCACGACGCGCTGATGTGGGCCAACCTGAACGCTCCCATGCTCGAGTGGGCCTTCGCCCTGCAGAGGGCCGGCGTCAAAACCGCGATCCTCTCCAACATGGGCGATGTGAACCTCGCCTATATGCGCGAGCACTTCGACTGGCTATCCGGCTTCACCTGGCTCACCTGGTCCTGTGAACTGCTCACGGCAAAGCCCGACCCGGCGATCTATCAACACACTTTGGAGAAGCTCGGCGTGGCTGCGCACGAAGCCATCTTTGTCGACGACATCCCGGCCAATATCGCGGCCGCCCGCGCGCTCGGCATCGACGGCATCCAGTTCACCAGCGTCGAACAACTACGCCGCGACCTCGAAGCGCGCGGACTCGAAGGCAAGCTGCCGCTGCCTGAAATCGACTAGTTGCGTCGGGCAAAGATCAGCACGTGAAGCCCCCAGACATCGGTGCTGTAGAGCGGACGAAATCCCGCCCAGCGAAGCGAACGGTCCAGCAGCGCGAGGTCGAAGACGTGATGGTGCATGCAGCGCGCTTCGCGGTTGCGCAGGCATCTCGCGCGAAACTCCTCGGGTGATCCCGCGAGCTCGTCCTTCTCCAGATCGTGGAGCGCCAGAATCTCTTCCAGATGCGTCATATCGCTCTCGCCCGTGTTGGCCGCCAGATCGGCCTCTAAATGAGCGAATGTGGTCAGTGGCCGGCGGTGATCGAAGGTGTGCAACTGGTTCGGCACCACAATGAGCAAAGAGCCCTTCGGCTTCACCACCCGATGGAACTCCTGCAGAGCGCGCAGTGGGTTGGCAACATGCTCCAGGATGTGCGATGCCAGCAGGAAGTCGTACGCGGCGTCTGCGATCGAGGCCAGATCCGTCGCGTCGTGGATGTACTGCATCCCCGCTTCCCGCTCAGCCAGATAGTGAAAGGTGCGGCCCGCTTCGCCGTGCGACCAGGTGGTGTCGGTCGCAAAGTTGCAATTATCTACCGACGCCGCGATGGCATAGACCGGCGGGATGAAGCCGTTGGGTGTTGCGGGGGAGAAGATGGAGCTCGGGCCGCCGATCTCCAGGCCGCGTTTCCCATCAAGAGCCCTTTGGATCCGGCGGTAATTCCAGAGCCGCCGCGTGCGCCGGCGGACCTTGGCAAGAATATCCGTCACCAGCGAAGTCTAGCATCGGGTTCACCGCTAACCCTTCCGACGGCAATCCTTGCACCCAGGCCCCTCTACGCGGCATCCTTCATGCAGCACTCAGTGCAGCATTGAAAGGCCCCGACCGCCATGCTCCATCCTCCATTCATCGATGTCCCCGGCGCGATCGCCGAAATTCAGGCCGGCCGCATGGTCGTGGTGGTCGATGACGAAGACCGCGAGAACGAAGGCGACCTGACACTTGCTGCCGAGTTTGTCACCCCCGAGGCGATCAATTTCATGGCGCGCTACGGCCGCGGCCTCATCTGCCTCGCCCTCACCGAGGAGCGCGCCGACTACCTCCGCCTGCCTCCCATGGCGCACGAGAATACCTCCCGCTTCGGCACCGCCTTCACCGAAAGCATCGAGGCCCGCGAGGGCGTCACCACCGGCATCTCGGCAGCAGACCGCGCACGCACCATCAGCGTGGCCATCGACCCCACCAGCACCGCATCGCATCTGGCGCGTCCCGGCCACGTCTTTCCCCTGCGCGCACGCAAGGGCGGCGTCCTGGTTCGCGCCGGTCAGACTGAGGCCTCCGTCGATCTCGCGCGCATGGCCGGGCTCATCCCCGCAGGCGTCATCTGCGAAATCATGAACGACGATGGCACCATGGCGCGTGTGCCGGATCTCGACCGCTTCTGTGCTCAGCACGGTCTTAAAATGCTCACCGTCGCGGAGATGATCCGCTACCGTCTGCGCCACGAGCGCTACATCCACCGTGTCGCCGAATCGCCGGTCCACACCCGCTACGGCGACTTCACCATGATCGCCTACGAGAGCGAGGTGAACGGCGGCGAGAGTCATCTGGCGCTGGTCCGCGGCCCGGTTGGCGAGGATAGCGGCAACACGCCGACGCTGGTGCGCGTGCACTCCCATTGCCTGGCCGGCGACGTCTTTGGCGCCACTACATGTGATTGCCGCGAGTTGCTCGAGCGCTCGCTCGAACGCATCGCGCAGGCCGGGCGGGGCGCGCTCATCTATCTGCACAACAACAGTCCCGGTTTTGACCTGGACCGGCGCGACACACCGGCGCGCATCCTGCTGCATCACGAGACCCGCGCCCGGGAGATGCATGCGGAGCCCGGTCACGAAGAGCGTCACCAGCGCGTGCTGCGCCAGGTCGGCATCGGCGGCCAGATCCTCGCGGATCTCAACATCCGCAAAATCCGCTTGCTTTCCAACACGCCCACCCATGTGCCCGCGCTCGAAGGCTTCGATCTGGAGATCGTCGAGCAGGTCCCTATCCTGGACAGCACAAAGGTAGACACCGCAAAGGTCGGATAGCGCAGTTCGGGCCGCACCCTTACCGCGGGCAGAACAAAGGCGCCATCCCGAAGGAATGGCGCCTCGATCAGCCGAGATTGGATCAGCCGGTATCTTTTAGAGCGTGGATTCGATCTCGAAGCCCCAGGCTTCAAGTAATGCTTCAGGGATGTACTTGGAGTTCTTGTTGCGGCGTGCCCATTCACGAAGACGGGTCGACCGCACATACTGATCGGGGGTCAGTTTGAACTCCTTCACCACCTGCTCGAACGATGTGACCGTGGGGACCACCGGACCAATAGGCTCCGGCTTTCCCCAGTTCGGATTTCCGCGACGCTTTGCCATGCGCTTGTTTTCCTCAACGTGGAGAGTAATTGGGACCTGACTTCGGCCATGCTCCCGGCCGGGCACATACAGGGGCTGTGCCACTCACTTGATCCTTAGGTATCTTACCTCAATTTTGCCCAAATATCAATGTCAGGCAAGGACTTACAGCAACTCTTTGACGGCGTGGTAATCCGTTTCCGTATATGGAAAGCCAACATCCGCTCCGCAAACAGCACCCCCCGTTGCTGCTGGGACGGACCGGAGGCTCGAACAGTCCCCCGTGAATCTCAATCTGCACCAGATACAGTGCAGCCCAAATCGGGCTACAACGGAAAACGCCGCTCCTACAACCTGCGTGCGATTCACCGTGCCCTGCTTGTGGATGAATCTCGCTAGATAAGAGGAATCACGAAAGGCAACACCGGCCCGACGGAGTTTCGCAATGGACATGACCTACCGCTTTCGATTTTTGATCTACGTCGCCGCATTCATGCTGGTCATGTCGCTCTGCTTCGTGTACGCGGAGCCGCTTCCCTCCCAGAATCACCTGCTCTTTCAGGTCGCCCCGCAGCATGCCGGCTTTTTGGCTCCCTCGGCATTGGAGCCTGCATTCGACCCGTCAGCCCTGCGCGCCGCCGCCCCGATGGTCTCGCCCCAGGCACTACAGCAGTTAGAATGACGCATCCCGTGGCCGCCGCGGTTTCCTGCATCGCGCGAAGCATCCCGTAACCCACTCCGTACCCGCAAACGTTCAGAGCGAGTCCTCCGTGCTCGGCCTGACCGTCGCAGCGCCGGCGGCCGCCCCCAGCACCCGCTAAACCAAACCCTCCAAAGTAAGATCCCGGCCTCATTCGATCCCCGCGCCTCGCCGCTGCGCGTATCCTCTGCTGAGAGGGATAAACACATCGCCTCTGCACAACCCCACAGGGCCGCTCCCCTTCTTAACCTGCAAACGTGCCGCGACCGCGGGAAAGCGCTGTTGAATAAAGCGCACAGACGATAGACACACAGGAGGATCGAAGCATGAGTCTTTTCAAATACTGGACTGCTTTTTCCATCGGAGTGGCTGCCGGAGCAGCCGTGGCCCTGGCGTATGCGCCACGCACCGGAGACAAGACCCGCAAGCAGTGGAAGCGGAAGCTCGACGACACCGGCGACTATCTCAAAGACACCGCGGACGACTTCAGCAAGCACGCCACCAAGGTTTACTCGCGCGCCCGCGACGTAGCCGACGATGTCGCCTCGCAAGCAAATACCTTCGCCCGCAAGGCTTCGAAGACCGCCAGCAAGGTCGCCGACTCCTTCTGAACCCTGACTCTGAACCCCAGACTCTGATCCGCTGACCTGACTCGAAGCGGCGCCCCGCCAGGACGCCGCACTCAGGACGCCGCACCCCTCACCTGTTTTCTCAAAGGTCCTGAGGACTTTCCGCATCGCCCCGCCAACAACTGGCTACCATGGAAGCCATGGGCCGCAATCCCACACACGCGAGCAAACCAGATGCACGGTTCCGAACCCAGGACCATGCCTTTGTCGCACTGATCGACGGCGCCTTCGCCGATGCCGCCGTCCGAAGCGGACCGCACCTCCTCTGCCGTCCCGGTTGCACGCAATGCTGCATCGGAGCCTTCGCCATCGGCCCGGCCGACGCCCTCAGGCTCCGGCAGGGCCTCTCTGCCCTCAAGCAGACGGATCCAGAGCGCGCCGCCCGTGTGCAGGCGCGCGCTGCGGCGTCCTGGTCACGCCTCAAGCCGGAGTTCCCAGGCGATACCTCGACCGGCGTCCTTGTTCTGGATAACAACGATCTGGACAGCAACGGCCTACAACAACGTGGGAATAGCAGCCGCCATCCCCTCAACGGCGCGAGCTTCGAGGACTTTGCCAACGATGAGCCCTGCCCCGTCCTCGATCCTGTCAACGGCACCTGCGATCTCTACGCCTCACGCCCCGAAACCTGCCGCGTCTTCGGGCCGCCCGTCGCAACCGGCGAAGGATATGGGGTCTGCGAGCTCTGCTTTCAGAGCGCTACGCCGCAGGAAGTCAGCAACGCAGCGATCATCCTCCCACCCGAGGAACTCTCGGAAAACCTCGATCAAGCGGCGGTCGAGGCGGGCCAATCCACCGGTTCCACCATCATCGCCGTCGTCCTGAACGCTCCTTAGCCGCCCAGTTCCCAGGTCAGACCCGAAACGGAACTGTGCGCTTTAGGCAAGAATCATGAAGGAATTACCTATTCCCCGCGTGTCTTCGGCGCGGAAAGAGTTGCCCGGAGCGCCCCGCACTTTTTGCAGTGCTCGTTCCCAGCCAATCATTTCCAGCTTGGCTCGCCACCATCGATTCACGCGATATCCCTGCATGCCACGCGATCCCGATTCTGAGTATTTGACCGCACATGGGCATAATTTCAGTTACCTCTGCGAGGAACAGGTGACTACGTGGGTACCATTGCATTGTGGCAAGTTCTTCTAACTGGTTGTACTTTTGGGAGCACGCAAGAAATTCTTTCTTAATTGCTAGTCCAAAGAGGCGAGTAAAAAGTGAAACTCGACGAGAGATCTATTTACCCTAACTTGAAGCTGACGATCTACAAAACTGGGATTCGCCAGAACCGCCTGGCCAAGATGGTAGGCATTCACGAGGCTTATCTCAGCCGAATCGTAAACGGAAGCCGGGAACCCGGAGATGCGCTGCGGCTGGCAATCGCCTCCGCTCTTCACTCTGAAGTCGACTGGCTCTTCGAGCGGGAGAAGGTTGTAAGCTTCCCTGCATTCCTCCGTGAAGATCGCGCAGCTTCCTAACTCTGACGTACCGGAAACCCTTTCTTTCCCTTGGTTCTCTGTTGTGTGGATGTTCTGCTTTAGCTGTGGTCTCTGGGAAGGCAGCACGAGAGTCCCACCTCCCCTCTCCTGCCTGCTTCACTGGAATCGCTTCACTGCAATTTTTTGTTGAATTCTGCTCTGGTTCTCCCGTGTGAAGCTCGCCAGGTACCACCCTTCCGGTGTGTGAGCTTCCCTGCGAACTTCCCGACGCCTTCTGACCGCGCGTCAGAGGCCCAGTCCGCCATCCACGCTCAGCACCTGGCCGGTGATGAACTTCGGCCCCGTAGCGAAGAACAGCACCGCCGCCGCCACGTCCTCGGGCGTGCCATTCTTGCGCATCGGCGTCCTTTCCGCGAAGTGTTCGTATCCCGGGTCCACCTCGCCGTTCACGATCATGCCCGGCGCCACACAGTTCACGCTGATCTCCGGCGCCCAGGCTTTGGCCATCGTCTTGGTCAACATGTGCAGCGCGGCCTTGGAGACGCAGTAGTGCCCATGCGTCGCCCACGGATGCAGACCGCCCAGCGAGCCGATGTTCACGATCCGTCCCTGCCGCTGCTTCAGCTCCGCATGCGCCGCCTGCGCCATCAGGAACGGGCCGCGGGTGTTGGTGTTCAGCATCGCGTCCCACTGCTCCAGCGTGATCGACTCCAGCGGCATCGTCTCGAACAACCCGGCGTTATTCACCAGCAGATCGATCTTGCCCAGTTCGCGTATCGTCTCATCCACAGTGCGCCGCACGCAGGCGACATCGCCGAGGTCGCAATACACCGCCGTCGCCCTCACACGATGCCTGCGGATCGCTTCCACGGTAGCCAATGCGTCCGCCTCTGAGCTGCGGTAGGTGATCGCCACATCCGCACCCTCTTGGGCCAGCGCCAGCGCCAGGCTGCGCCCAATCCGCTTCGCCGCGCCCGTCACCAGCGCGGTCTTCCCCTTCAGTGATTGCATATTCAGGATTCTATCGACTCGCCGCCCCGCTCATCGCCACGCCCACGCGCGAGTCCGCGCAGCCGTAGTAGAGCAGCCACCGTCCGTGGAACCACACCAGCCCCTCGGCAAAGGTCGTCCCCGCCGCATATTGGCCGCTCTGTTCCCACGGCAGTTCCGGCTGGAAGAAGGCCGTATTCGGCCGCGCCATGAGTTTGGCTGGATCGGTGG
Organism: uncultured Acidobacteriaceae bacterium; assembly: GCA_963750845.1. Taxonomy (GTDB): domain Bacteria; phylum Acidobacteriota; class Terriglobia; order Terriglobales; family Acidobacteriaceae; genus KBS-83. The sequence continues at coordinate 64,834 of CAVVSP010000001.1, read as the reverse complement.
GCTCGAAGACCGCCTGTCCCACGGAATAAGTCCCCGCTGCGAGCGCTGGGTCGCGGCGAACATTCGCTTTTTTACCCCCAAGGCCTGCGGTGTTTTTACCGTTAGCGCCCGCAGCGTTCTTACCGTTATAGACAAGAACGATGCCGTACTTCGTCAGCACCGGCGGCGGTCCCACCTCCGGCAATCCGCTGTCGAACCTGCCCGGACGCGCACGCATCAGCACCTTCGGCTGGCCATCCGCGCCTTCTACCGGCGTCCAATGCACCAGGTCGTCGGAGGTCGCCAGGTGGATCTCGCCTTCGCCCCAGTACATCCAGTAGTGGCTATCAAACTTGGCGGCGATGCATCGCCCTTTCGTCACACACTCGGTGACGATTCCCGCCGACTTGTACTTCAGCCCCGCATACTTCCCCATCCCGAAGGCCGGCCCGTGCTTCGTCCACGTATGCAGATCCGACGAGGTCGCCACGCCCACGCGATACGTTTCGCGGTTCCACTGCGTATAGGTGAGGACATAGCCGCCATCCGGCGATTCGACGATGCGCGGATCTTCCGTGCCGCCCGGCCACTCCCGCGCCTGCTCGCTATCCTTCGCGGGATAAAAAACCGGCGTCGCCTCGCGCCGGAAGTGCAAGCCATCGTCGCTGACCGCGAGGCCCAACCGCGAGGTGTGCATCCCGATCTGCATCGTGCCGCTGTCGTCCTCCGCGCGATAAAGAACGTAGACTTTGCCGTCACGCACAATGGCCGCCGGATTGAAGGTGTGGAGCGCCTCCCAGTGCACCGGCTTGCCGAGAATCGGATCGGTGAAGACCGATTCCGGCCGCGCCGTGATCACCGGCTGCGCGCTCTCCGGACGCGAGAACGGCCCCAGCATCCACGCCTGATTTGCTTCGTTGGATTGCCCGTGGTTTACCAGGGGCAGAGACAACAGGAACCAAACCACGGAGAGAGCAGACCATCGCATCGCAGCCACTCTACCAGCACAGTCTATGAGCGAACCCTCGCCTTTTCATAAGTCCGCTTGACGGCTCAGCCCACCCGGACTACTCTCGATCTAGAGGCGAACAAATGGCGAATATACAGGCCAAAGCGCTCCCCCTCTTCCCCGAGCTCCCGCCACCCACCCCACCCGGAATCGCCCGCATGGCTGCGGACGCCGTCGAGGTCGACCAGGGCCATCTCATTGAGTTCCGCTCACTCCCCGTCCGCTCCATCCTCAATCGGGTCGTCTCGCGGCGCGGCCTGCGCTTCGCCTGGGGCATCAACCCCTATCGCGGCTGCGAATTCGCCTGCCGCTACTGCTATGCCCGTTACACCCACGAATTCATGGAGCTCCGCAACCCGGCCGACTTCGAACACAAAATCTTCGTCAAGGACAACGCTGCGTGGCTGCTCCGCCAGGAGCTGCGCCAGGTGCGTCCCGGCGAGGAGATCGCCATCGGCACCGCTACCGATCCCTACCAGCCCATCGAGCGCCGCCTGCGCATCACCCAGAGCCTGCTGGCCGTCTTCGCCGAGCAGCGCGGCCTGCATATCGGCATCGTCACCAAATCGGCGCTGATCGCGCGCGACCTCCGCTACCTGTGCGAGATCGCCAGGAACAATGAGCTGACCATCCACATGACCATCACGACGCCCGATGCGGCGCTCGCCCGCCTGCTCGAACCACGCGCGCCGCGCCCCGACCTTCGCTTCGCCACCGTGCGCCGCCTGCGCGAGGCCGGTTTGCGCGTCGGCGTGATGTGCGCGCCCCTGCTGCCCGGCATCACCGATACCGGCCCGGCACTGAATCGCATGGCCGAGCTCAGCCGCCGGGCGCGCGCCTGCTTCCTGCACGCCAATCCGCTCTTCCTGAAGCCCTGCTCCAAGGAGACCTACCTCGCCTTCATCCGCGAGCACTTCCCGGCGCTCGAGCCGATGTACCGCACCCGCTACGAAGACTCCGCCTTCGTCCCCAAGGCCTACGCCGAGCGCTGCCGCGATCTGCTGCGCGCCGCATGCAAAAAACATGGGCTCGGCGTGCGAAACCCGGACGCTCTAAGCTCAGACACCCTGCTCACCCGCAATGCTGGCATTCCGCCATCGCTGCGCGAAGAGGAAGGCCAGCTCTTCCCCGTCTCCGCGCTCGCAGGCGTGCCACGCAAACCGCCACAGCCGGCGCAGATCCGGTAAAGGACCACCCTAGCGCCCTTCGTCGTTTGGCCAGGGAAGCGGATTCGCCTCCTCGATCAGGATCGTGATTTGATCCCCGGGCTTGTGGTCCAGATGAAAGGCGACGTCTTTGACGCGGAAATAGTGAGGTCGGATCGATTCGCGATTGGTGCCGTATTCCAACACAATGCGTTCACCAATTCGCGGAATGAACTCTACTTCGTAGTCCTGGCCATTCCCAGCTTCATCCACCACTCTGAGCGAGTACATGCCCGGAAGTGTAGCAACCGGCGCAACAGCATCGCACGTTGCGCTTCCGCCAGGACGGCCAATCCCTATCGCGTGATGATCACTTCGTAGAGATTGTCTTTGGCGAGGAAGAACTTGCAGCCGTTGAAGCGCTCGAAGGTCTTCTCGATGCTGCGGTTGGTGAAGGCGCGGCGGAGCGGGATGGGCGCGCTCTCCTGCATGTCGATCGCATCTGTCTCGCTGATGTGATAGCGGCAATACGCGGTGTTCTCGCCGGTCTGCTTGTTGTGGAAGAGCGCCAGCACCTTGCCTCCCGGCCGCAGGCACGAGCGCAGCCGCTCCACGGTAGGCTGCACCAGCGGCTCGGGAAGAAAGTCGAGCGTGGTCCACAACAGCACGGCATCGAACTCGCGCCCGGTAAAGTTCAGGTTATGCTCCAGAAACCCTTCCACATCGAAGACCGGGTCGCCGCCGTCCGCGGGCTTCTTCATCCATTGCGGGCTCTGCGCCTCAGGCACCAGGTCCGCCATGTAAACGCTGTGGCCGACATTCGTCAGCAGATTGATGTTGGTCGGCGACGTCGGGCCAATGTCCAGGATGTACAGTCCGCTCTCGGTCAGCAGTTGCTTCCTCAGATTCGCCCAGCCGCTGGAATGCCGCGAGGTACGCGGACCGGTCAGCACCGTCGGCGAGTTCGATTGCGCGTCATCCTTGGATCTCTGGAACGGGTTCTTGAACACGTAGGATCGGCGTCCCCCTGGCGCCACTTGCTGCTGGTATCCGCGATACGGTCCGCGTTACCGTTTTTCCGGCGCCGGCTGGCCCAATGCCGGCTGACCCTTCTGTGCGTTCTGCACCAGGTCTACCTTGCCCTTGAAATTTGCGTTCTCTTCGATCGACAGGCGCGCTGCCGTCAGGTCGCCGGTCAGCGTCGAGCCCTGGCGCAGCTCCACCTTGCCCGAAGCGCGCACGTCGCCCTGCAACGTTCCAACCACCACCACGTCCCGCGCGGAGACATTCGCCGACACCTTGGCGGTCTGCCCGATGGTCAGCCGGCTGTCGCTGAGCGTGATCGTGCCCTCAACCACACCATCCACTATCAGATCTTCGCTGCCATTCACCTCGCCGCGGATCTGGACTGACTTCCCAATTACCGCTGCGCCGGACTCGCCTGCCGCCATATATCAAGTCTCCTGAAGAGTTCGCGCCGCACCTTTGCGGCGTCAAGTTCTTGAGCGAACTATAGCATTTTCGGTAGAAGTGGTTGCATAAACCAGAGCTATTTGGTGAGGCTACGGATGAGACCCGCCATCGAAGCTGGTCTCATGTTGCTGGACAAAATCGCGGATCGTCCGCGGAGTTCGCACTCGGGCGGCTCGAATGGTTTCCGTCCATATGGGAAACGCAACACGCGAGATGCGCCACAACTCTCCGCGCATTCTCGCCCTCTAAGGAAAGAAACCAGGACTGCTGGCTGTTACAGCAAAACATCCATAGTGTAAGGCCGGGCACAATTCCGGGCGCAGCCGCTCCATCGAGGAGCCGACTGCTCAGAACCGGCGCTTTGCTTTAGTCTTAACGCAATTGCTGGTAAGGTTCGCGATGCGCTGGCTGGTTTACGATGCGGCACTGCTTCTTCCAGGAGAAAATGCTTGTTTGGAATCACCTCCTTTCGCCTGATTCCCCTCGTTCTGCCCGCCCTTCTCGTTGTCTCCTGTTCTGCGCGGTTGTGTGCGCAGGAGCCGCCTGAAGATCCAGTCGCGCTGGTCCGCGCCGCGTCCTGGAATGAGCTCCACGCTTCCAACGCCGGCCATCCCTTCCGCTTTCGCCTGCGCAAGCAGGACGAGGAGGGCAGCACTACCAAGGACATCATCGAAACCCGGGACGGGGACATCGCGCGGCTGGTCGCGGTGAACGACAAGCCGCTGACCCCCGAGCGCGCCAAGGCGGAACGCGACCGGCTCGACAATCTGCTGGCCCACCCGGAACTGCAGGCGCATCGTCACAAGAAGGAGCAGGAAGACAGCAATCGGTCCAATGAAATGGTCCGCCTGCTTCCCGATGCTTTCCTCTACACCTACCGCGGCACCGTGAACACACCGAATGGACCCGCGTGGCGTCTCGGCTTCGTGCCGAACGAAAAGTTCATTCCTCCTGACCGCGAGGCGCAGGTCTACCACGGTATGGCGGGCGAGCTATGGATCGATTGCGCGCAAAAGCGCATGTCGCGGCTCGACGCACACCTCATCTCCGATGTGAACTTCGGCTGGGGCATCGTCGGGCGCCTCTACAAGGGCGGCACCATCCTGGTGATTCAGCAGGACGTGGGTGAAAATCACTGGGAGTCCACGCACCTGAAGCTCAACCTGACCGGAAAAATCCTGATGGTCCACAGCGTCACCTTTCAGTCCACCGAGGATGGCTCCGACTACAAGCCGGTCAGCCCCGGCCTCACCTACAAGGACGCCGTCCACATCCTCCAGAGCGAATGACCGGGGGCGAGTGATAAAGAATTGCAATTTTTTGTGAACCTCCCGTCCCGCTGGAGCGTAGCCCTCTTCTGAATGAGTAAGTGCTGAGGTTCCCATGCTTCTGACAAATCTCCGGCAGGCTCTGCTTCGTCTTCTTCACGCCCCGCTCTTCACCGTCATCGCCATCCTCACCCTGACCCTTGGCATCGGTGCGAACACCGCCATCTTCAGCGTGGTCCAGGGCGTGCTGCTGCATCCCGCCGGCGTCGAAGATCCTGCCAGCCTCGTCTCCTTCAACGCCCGCTACACGCAACTCAATCTGCCCAAAATCGGCGTCTCCGCGCCGGATCAGGCGGATGCTGCCTCGCTCTCTTCGCTCGTCTCGTCATCCTCCATGTACGAGCCAGCAGAGCTTTAACGCGCAGCAGAACGGCCGCACGGTTCATCTGCTTGCCGCCGGAGTTACCTGGCCCTGGTTCCGCACCTTTGGCGCCGAGCCCATCCTCGGCCGCACCTTCCGCCCGGAAGACGATCAGAAGGGCGCAGCCCGCACCGTCGTGCTCAGCTATGGCACCTGGCAGCGGCTCTTCGGCGGACAGCACGATGCCATCGGCCAATCCCTGGTGCTCGACGGGCAGCCTTATCGCGTGATCGGCGTCATGCGCAGCGACTTCGACTGGCCGCGCAGCCGCGATCTCTGGGTTCCTCTCGGCCTTCCGCCGACCGCCTACGACCCTGACCAGCGGTACAACGAGTTCTACTCGAGCGTCGTCCGCCTGCGTCCCGGCGTCTCGGTAGCGCAGTTCAACGCCGCCATCAACCAGAAGCACCTCGAACAGATTCGCCGCGAGGGCTCCGGCAGCTTTGGCCAGAGCGCCGGTTGGGGCATGTTCGCCGAGCCGTGGACCAACGACGCCGCCGGCGACCTGCGCAAGCCGCTCATCGCTCTCTTCGCCGTCGTCGGCGGCGTGCTGCTCATCGCCTGCCTCAACGTGGCCGGCCTCTTCCTCGCGCGCGCCTCGGCACGTTCCCGCGAGCTGGCCCTCCGCATCGCGCTCGGCGCATCCCGCTCGCAGATCGCGTCGCTCTTCATCACCGAGGTGCTGCTGCTCGCCGGCTTCGCAACCGTGCTCGGCATCCTTGCTGGACCCCTGCTCGGACGCCTCATCCTCAGAGCCATCCCGCATGACCTCGCCGCCGGCTTCTCCGTCCACACCGATTTTCGTCTCGTGCTCGCCGCCGCAGGCATCGGCCTGCTCTCCGCAGTGTGCGCCGGACTTGCGCCGGTGTGGAGCGTGCTGCGTCAGCGCAAATCGCTCAGCCTCTCCGATGGAATCCGCACCAGCACCGGCGCCTCCGGCAAGCAGCGCCTGCGCGCCATCCTCGTCGCCAGTGAGATGGCCATCGCCTTCCTGCTGGTCGCCGGCACCGGCATGTTCCTCTCCAGCCTCTTCCGCCTGCGGCAGGTTGATCCCGGCTTCCGCCCGGCAGGAGTCATGAGCGGCTCCGTCACCCTCACCAATGCGCAATATCGCGATAACGAAGCGCGCCGTTCTGTCTTCGTGGACGATGTGCTCGCGCGTCTTCGTCAGGAGCCAGGAGTCAAGGACGCGGCCGCGGTCTTTCCGCTGCCCTTCGGCGCTTCCATCAAACCCTCCGGCAGCTTCAACATCGAAAATCTTCCGACGCTCCCCAACGAGCCCGGCCCGCATGCGGATAAGCGCTGGGCCACACCCGGACTTCTTTCGACCATGCATATCCCGCTCGTGCGCGGCCGCTGGTTCGCATCCAGCGACACCGCGAAGACGCAGCCTGTCGTGGTGATCGACGACACCCTCGCCCGCGCCTACTGGCCGCATCAGGATCCCATCGGCAAGCGCGTTCGTTTCGGTTCGCGCGATCCATGGGCACAGGTCATCGGCATCGTCGCGCACACGCGCCGCGACTCACTCGAGGTGGATGAGAACAAAGGCGTCATCTATAAGCCCTTCGCGCAGAACCCGGTCGAAGGCGTGACCTTCGTCGCTCGTTCAGCGGGCGATGCCGAAAGTCTGCGCACTCCGATGATCGACGCCGTGCACGGCGCCGATGGCGCCGAAGCGCTCTACGATGTAACGCCGCTTGAAGCGCTCGTCAACGCATCTCTCGCGCCGCGGCACCTGCTGGTCTGGATGCTCTCGCTCTTCGGCGGCCTCGCGCTCTTCCTCGCCGCCATCGGCATCTACGGCCTGCTCAGCTTCCTCGCCACCCAGCGCACCGTCGAGGTGGGAGTGCGCATGGCCCTTGGCGCGAACCGCATGGACATTGCCTATCTCATCGCGCGGCGCATTCTTCCGCTGCTCGCCGCCGGGCTCGGCGTAGGTGTGGTGCTGGTCGTCATCGCGCAGCGCACGCTCACGCACTTCTTTGTCGCCATCTCCGGCGGCAGCGTTTCCTCCATTGCCGGTGCCGCAGTCGTGCTGCTGCTTGCCGCAATGGTGGCGGCGCTCCTGCCCGCACTCCGCGCCGCGCGACTGCAACCCTCGGTCGCGCTGCGCAATGAGTAGCGGTACACCTTATTTCCTCGTGTGGCCGATCGCAAACCGCATGCCTGCCCGAAAGGTAAGCGGCAGCGACGGATAGCCGATCGGCCCCATGTGCTGATCGCTCACCAGGTTGTCGAGCTGCGCATACACCCCCACCCAGTCCTTCAACTGATAGCTGCCGCCAACGTCGACTTTGGCGTACGCAGAATCAAGATTCCGATTCGGCAGCAGCAGGGAGTTATCGCCTGCAAGGCTGGAGAACGGGCCGATGAAAGTGGAGTCGTCGCTCCGGCTCGCGAAACTCCCCTGCACCTGCAGGAACCACTTCGGGGTTGTATAGCTCACACCGGCAAAGCCCACATGCGGCGGCCGCCGGAACGGCCGCGCGCCAATCAGCGGTGAGCTGATGCCAAGCTCCACGCCGGGAAACAACGGATTCTCCTGTGGCCCGATTGCGTCGGAGGAAAACGACCTCTGCGTCACGCCATCCGTGTAGGTATACCCGCCGCGCGCAAAGATATGCGAGCTGATCTCCCCCTGCAGTTCGACCTCCGCACCCTGCGCACGAAACGCAAGCGAGTTCACACTTGCCCCGCCGTACGCTTTCTCAATTGCCTGCGCCACGGTAGGATTCACTCCGATAAGCGGCAGCGTCAGCCCGTCCACAAACTCAATCTGGTTGCCGAACTCGTTATGGAAATAGAGCGCCTTCATCAGCAGCCGCTCATTCAGGAACGTCTGTTCGATCCCGCCGTCGTAACTCCGGCTGGTCTCGCCGCCGATCGGATGCACATTGTATTTCGCAATGAGATCGGCATAGCCATACTGCCCCAGGATGGCTTGCAGCGATCCAGTCTGCGAGTTCAGGTCCGGCTCCTGAATGCCTTTCGAGAAGTTGAAGGTCAGCTTGGTGCCATGCGCGATGCCGCCACCCGGCCGCACTGGAAAATACGCGAGTCCGATGCGTGGCTGCCCAACCGTGCCGTACAGTTGATTCTTCTCGATGTCGCCGCTCAGCGTGTAGAACAACCGGTTCTTGAAGTCGCCGGCAAACTGCCCAATGTAGTCGTAGTTCGAGCGCTCCAGATCCTCGTGAAGAAAGAATGCTGGATTGTTGTATCTGCCGCGCTCGTCCATGTAGCGAAATCCCAGCAGCCCGGTCAGGTGCGGCGTGAACCGGAAGTCGCTCTGGAAATAGAGCTGATCGCGATTATTCGCCGAGTCGCTCGAATTGGGATAGACGCCGCCGAACGCCGTCCCATAGTTCATCAACACCTGGCCGGCGGCGCTGTATCCATTCGCGCCCTGGATCTTTACCGGCAGCCCATAGTAGTTGGTGAACGTGGCATCGTTGCCGGCGGCGATCGGCACGCCCGCCGGATACCACTGCGCCGTCTGCTCCCGCTTGCGCGTCAGCCCATAACGCACCAGGTTGTGCCAGGCCTCGGTCGTCTGGTTGTCAATGGTTCCGGAAAGATAGATATTCTGGTCGCTCTGCTTGCCGTCATTGGTCAGTGCGGTGAAGTTATACGCGCCCGGCAGGCCCGCCGCCGCATTCGTGTTGCGAGCAGTCACGCGCAGCGACGTCGTACCGCTCAGGGCATACCCCAGGTTCGCCGATTCCGTGTTCAGGTGATACTCATCCTGCGGCAGCGCATTGGACGAACGCAGCGCATCGAAGCCGCCATAGTAATCCAGCTTGTGCCAGGTGCCGCCCGCCTGCACCGCATTGCGATACGTGCGGAAGTTCCCCGCATCCCCCTCATAGAGCAGCGACGGAAACGAAGTTGTACCCCGCGGCGTCTCCAGATTCACCACGCCCGCCGCGGCATCGGATCCATACAGCGTGCTGTTCGCGCCGCGATAGATCTCGAAGCTCTTGATGCCCGTCGTTGCCAGCGTGCTGTAGTCGAAGACCCCGCCAATATTCTCAATCGGCACGCCATCCAGCACCACGCGGTTCGCCGCGGAATTGCCGCCGCGCACAAACAGCGATGTGATACCGCCATACATTCCCTGCTGCACCAGGAAGATTCCCGGCGCCTGCCGCATCGCATCGACAAGAACCGCGCGGTTGCGGAAGTCCGGCTGCGGCACATACGTGATCGCGCCGCTCACCTGCGCCTGCGGAGTCGGCGTGCCCGTAGCGGTCACCACCACCTGTTGATGGATGCGCTCCGGCTCCAGCACCACATTCTGCAGATGCGAATCCAGCACCCCGGCGTAAAAGGCAGGAGTGGAAATCTGCCGGAAGGTCTGGCTCACGACAACGACGTAGAAGTGGCCGGACTGACCGGTGCGCAGCGAGTAGCTGCCGTCCGTAGCGCTGCGTCCGCTGGTGACGATTTTGCCGCCTGCAAGCAGTGCAAGTTCCGCGCCGGCAACCGGCACGCCCAACGGGTCGGTGATGCGGCCGTGGACCTCGGCAGCAAAAGCAGGCGAAATGCCGCTGGAAATCAATAGAAATGCAGCAAGAGATCGGCGCAGGGCGCGCCGTGTGCATACAGACATCAGGGCTCTCCTTCGTTCCCCTCGGAACGCGGTTCGTACAACGCACACCGGGACCGGTCTCCTGACTCGCGCGCTGTTACCTGCCTGCCCCCTTCCCGGATTCAGAGAATCCAGTGGGTGGTTCATGGCAGTCAGGCGCTACGTACTCCATCAATACTGAACGATAGAGCAGCAGCAAACGCGCATACAGTTGCGGGGCAGTGGCGGCTTTTCACCGCCTTCCCGTACATCCCAGGTGTCTTCGCTAGAGTCGATGCGAGCAGGTGTCACTCGCAGTGATAGTTAATCCTTACTGTCCCAGAGTGTATACCGGCCGGAGTCACAAGCCGCCGCACTCTTTCGTCACCCGATGAACAGCGCTTCCCATTCCCGCGCAAAGCTCGTAATCTTCTTCTCACTCCGCCATGACCTCCGCTACCCGCACCGTATCCGCGCCCGATCCGCTCGTCTCTCCCGTCTCTTCGTCCAAGCGCTATCTCGCCGTCGATCTGCTGCGCGGCCTCACCATCGCCTTCATGATCCTGGTGAACGACAACGGCAGCGAGCGCGCCTTCTGGGCCTTGAAGCACGCCGAATGGAACGGCTTCACCCCCACCGACCTGGTCTTTCCCACCTTCCTCTTTCTGGTGGGAGCATCCATCGTCTTCTCCACCGAATCGCGCCTGGCTCGCGGAGTCACCCGCGCGTCGCTCTTCGCCCACACCGTGCGCCGCGCCGTCATCATCCTCCTGCTCGGCTTCGTCGTGAACAGCGCCCCGTTCTTTCACCTCTCATCCCTGCGTTACTACGGAGTGCTGCCGCGTATCGCAGTCTGTTATTTCGTTATTGCCTCGCTCTATATCTGGATTCGCCGGCCGGCAGGCTCCGCCGCAGGCCAGCCCACCATAGCGGACAAAGTCGGAATCCTGGTCGGCTGTCTTGTCGGCTACTACCTCCTGATGCGCTTCGTGCCCGTCCCCGGCTTCGGCATGCCCGGTCGCGACGTTCCCTTCCTCGACCACGACGGCAACATCGTCGCCTGGCTCGACCGCCAGATCTTCTCCGCAAAACATCTGTACGAAGGCACGCGCGACCCGGAAGGCCTGCTCTCCACCATCCCGGCCCTCGGCACCACGCTCATCGGCGTGCTCGCCGGCCTTTTCCTGCGCTCGTCGGCAAGATCCGATTCGCGCAAGGCGCTCGGCCTCGCAGCCGCCGGCGTCAGCGGCGTTGTCCTCGGCCTGCTCTGGAACCCCTGGTTCCCTCTCAACAAGAAGCTCTGGACCTCGAGCTTCGTCCTCTACGCCGCCGGCTGGTCGCTGCTCATCCTTGCCGCCTTCTGGTTCCTGGTACAGGTGCGCGGCTATCGGCGCGGCACCTGGCCGTTGCTGGTCTTCGGCACCAACGCCATCGCGGCCTATGTCCTCTCTGAGTTGATGGCAGCCTGTCTCGACAATGTCAGGGTCGGAGCCCACAGCAATGTGCTGCGCTGGACCGCCGAGCACATCGCCGCGCTCATGCCCTCCTACCCGGCACTCGGTTCGCTCGCATATTCACTGCTCTATGTGCTGGTGTGCTGGCTCATCGTGCTGCCGCTCTACCGCAAGAAGATCTTCATCAAGATTTGAGGCTGCAGCGGATCATCGCGGGTCTGGCGTTCGCGGTTGCGTTCTCCGGCGTAACCGCGCACGCGTGGCCGCAAGCCCAGTCCGCAACCGACGCCGTTCTTCGCCTGCGTATTTTGCGGATTGAAGACCAGTGGCTGCACGCCAGGACCGCGCAGGAAGCCGCGCGCTTCCTCGCGCCGGATTTCATCGGCGTCAGCACCCGAGGTGTGATCGAGACGCGCGAGCAGCGGCTCGCCCGCTTCCGTCCGGCGCCGCAGCCGCCTGCCACCGCGGTGCACTTTGAACATCTGACGGTGAGCTTCCCGGCACCCGCTGTCGCCATCGCGACAGGCGAAGTCGTCGGCACCGGCATGGATGGCCGCAGAATCTATGTTGTCGCGTTCAGCGATACGTTTTGTCTGCGCCACGGCCGCTGGCTCGCCGTCCATGCGCAGGAGACACTGGCGTCCCCGCCTGCCTGAAGTTGCCGGTGCAGGCGGCTATCGCATCTGCGCCGTCAGTTGCGCGCCGGCGCCCGTTCCATTTGTTCCATTCGTCCCGTTGCCCCAGTGCACCCGCCGGCCTGCTTTTTGCAGATACGCAGCGCGCGCCTGCAACAGATCGGTGAGATGTTTTCCCTCCAGCGTCGCCCCGCCGCCCAGTTGCCGCACCACCAGGCAAATCTGCGCAAAGTGCTCCACCGTCTCCATCTTCATCAGCGCATCCATGACGGAGTCGCCATAGGTCACCGCGCCATGGTTCGCCAGCAGCACTGCATCGTGATGCTGCAGGTAAGGCGCAAGCGTCTGCCGCACCTCGCAGGTTCCCGTGGTCGCATACGGCGCCAGCGGAATCGTGCCCAGCGTCATCACCACTTCTGAGCAGAGCGGCTGATCCAGCGCCAGCCCGCTGGAGGCGAAGCCAGTCGCGAAGACCGGGTGCGCATGCACCACTGCCTCCACGTCGGGCCGGGCCTTGTAGATCGCCAGATGCATGTCGATCTCGCTGGTCACATGGCGGGTGCCCGCAAGCTGCTGGCCATCCATATCCACCACCACCAGATCCTCCGGCCCCACGACGCGCTTCGAGCAGCCGGTCGGCGTCGCCAGCACACGCGCGCCATCCAGACGCACGGACACATTGCCTGATGTGCCGGGCGCAAAGCCAAGCGCGTGCAGATCCGCGCTGCAGGCGGCAAGCTCCTCGCGCAGCTTTGTCTCGCAACGGGCCGGTTTCGAATTCACCGCGGTCTCGGAAACAATCGTCGTGCGGGACTCGGTGCGGGAATCCGTGCGGGTCTCCGGCATGTGGGTCATTGGCGTCTCGGTCATCCTTGCCTCGGGCCTCATAAGATAGTGAACGGCTGCGCTTCGGTTTGTGGCTCGGGGACGCGGTTTGTCAGCGAACGCCATCGCCGGCCGATCGTATCGGATGCCTTGAAGAGGTGGCCTGCCGTAAGCGCGCCCGCCACGCGGTAATGCCCCACCGCCGCCAGCCCAAGCGTGGCAATGCAGCCGCACTGTGCGCAGTCCGGATCGCCGCCAAACTGGCACGGCGTCACCTTGGTCTTCAGATCCGCCGAGATGGTGTGCGTGGTCCGCGCAAAGACGCACTCCGCCGGACTCTTCGGCGGCGTGGCGATCTCGCGAATCACGGTTCCGGCATGTCCAGCGAAGGATATAGCACGCGGAGCCGCAATAGTTCATTCATTACTTCGCGCCGTTGCACCGCGGTAAGTATCTCCGGGCCGGTGGCTCCGCGCTGCGGCGTAAACAGGCTGAACCAGACCTTTCGGATCTCCGGCTGCGGCGTCCAGAAGCGCAGAAACTCTTCCAGGTATCCCGGACGCGACGCGATATTCCCCGTAATCGTGCAGTGGATCGTCACCCGGCTTCCGGCAATGCTCTTCAGGATGCGCTCGTAGGTCGCCGGCTTGCGCCGCTCATCGTGCTCCGGCTGCAACCCATCGATGGAGACCACCACGTTCAACCGTTCGAAGCGCGACCACTCCGGCGGAATGCGGCGGAAGGCGCTGGTCACTACCTGGGTGTGGATGCCGCGCGCCTCCAGCCCAGGCAGGATCTGCTCCAGCTCCCGATAACGCACCAGCGGATCGCCGCCCACCAGCGATACGTGCAGCGGCTGATACTCGTCCGCCAGCGCCAGCACGCGCCGCACCAACTCGTCGCCGCGGAAGTCTGAGAGCTGGCGAAGCTGCTGGGTGCCTCCAAGATGCGCCTCATCGAATGCGTAGCATCCCGGGCAGCGCAGCGGGCATTCCTTCGTGATCTCGATGGAAAGCGACGGACGCCGGCCGGAAAGAATGCCTCGCCACGCGTGAAGTACTTCGGATGTTTTCATCGTTGCCCTCTTGCCGGCACCGGCAACTGCGAACCAGTTCGCGTTCTCGAGCAGGGATTGCATCGATCCGCATTGTCTTGCTTTCGCGCGATCGCTTCTTACGACAGGAAAAAATCAGATGCGCAGCGGCGTCAGAGTACGGGAGCCGGAAGTTGAGGCCAGGTCATCCACGCCCGGAAAACGCCTCCCCGGAAAACGCGACGGAACGCTCGCACCCCATCGCGCGCATCCACGCTGTGTCACCGCGCGCGGGATCGCTTCTCCGCATGGGCCATCTGCTGCGGTGAAGGCTGGCTGCATCATCAGGGGGCGCATCATCAGCGGCTGCATGATGGTCCCGCTCATCGACAGCACGACCATCGCGGCAAACAGCAGAGCGGCCAGCAGGCTGAACTCGACGTCAGGGCCGCCGCGAAGAAAGTGGTCCCAGTTGCAGAGATGCTCCGTAACCGGCATCACCAGCAGCAGCAGCGTGGTCAGCAGCACAAGCAGCCGGCTCAACGGCCGAGTCCACTGGCTGGCGTCCGCTGTACACCGCTGATACCGCAGGTTGCAAATGGTTCCCAAATGCGCCCTCACATCATCGCCGGCATCGTCGAATCCGCTGCCGTTGAGACAACGGCGGAGTCGAACTCCGGCGCCGAATCTTAAGACTCAGCGTGACACATTCAGCAGGGCATGTCGAGCCGTCCGCCGCTCCCCGCATTCGCTTCGATCTCACGGAGATTCGGTCCCGTCCCGCGAAATGTAATCCTTGCAATCTTGGTGCATTTTTGACGCATCGAATGGCCTCTACTGCGCCTCTTACCAGATAGATGCTGTTCGCCGGCACTCCCCCGTATGATGAAGTTGATTTTGAAATTGAAGCTCATGAAGAAAAATGGCGCTCAGGCGATGAGAATTTTATTTCGCCAGTTTGTCCGGTGACATGGCGCTGGCGATGTCAGGTGGTGATGAAGTTCCCGCTCGATCTCACGACTGAGAACGTCTGGGCAGCCCCGTCATTCCCCTCGCCGGTGTGACTTCCCGGACGGGCAATTGGGCTCGAGCGCCCAATCCAGAGCATCCCCGCGCTCGCGATAGTCCGTGATTCAATGGATAAAAAGGAAAGTCACAGTGCCATTGAATTGCGGAATCGTCGGTTTGCCCAACGTCGGCAAAAGCACCATCTTCAACGCCCTCACCTCGGCCAAGGCCCAGGCCGCCAATTATCCCTTCTGCACCATCGATCCCAACACCGGCGTCGTCACCGTGCCCGATGAGCGGCTCGACTAAAATCTCGGAGCTCATCCATCCCAAGAGCCTGGTGCCCACCACCATGGAGTTCATCGATATCGCCGGCCTGGTCGAAGGCGCGTCCAAGGGCGAAGGCCTCGGCAACCAGTTCCTCGGCCACATCCGCGCCACCGACGCCATCGCGCACGTCGTTCGCTGCTTCGACGATCCTGAGGTCATCCACGTCGCGGGCGCCGTCAATCCCCTGCACGACATCGACATCATCAATACGGAGCTGCTGCTCGCCGATCTCGATACCGTCGAGAAGCGCCACGCCAAAGCCGAGAAGGCAGCGAAATCGAATGATCCCAAGGTGAAAGCCGAGCTCGCCGTCCTGCAGAAACTTCTCGCCGCACTCAACGCGGGCAAGCCGGCCCGTACTGTCGAGCTCGCTCCGGACGAAAAGCTCATCGCGCGCGACCTCTTTCTGCTCACGGCGAAGCCGCAGCTCTATGTCGCGAACGTCGACGAAGCCGGCCTCTTGACCGGCAACGCCTATACCGCCGCAGTAGAGAAGCGCGCCGCCGAGGAAGCCAGCCATGTCGTGCGCATCTGCGGCGCACTGGAAAGTGAAATCGCGCAACTCGAGCCGGCGGAGCGCAACGAATTCCTCTCTAGCATGGGTCTTGAGGAACCCGGTCTCAACCGCCTGATCCACGCCGCCTATCGCCTGCTCGAGCTCATCACCTACTTCACCGCGGGCGTGCAGGAGGTTCGCGCCTGGACCATCCGCCGCGGCACCAAAGCACCAGGCGCCGCCGGCGTCATCCACTCCGACTTCGAGAAGGGCTTCATCAAGGCGGACTGCTATGCCTCCGACGATCTCTTCGCGCTCGGCAGCGAGCAGGCGGTCAAGGAAAAGGGCCTGCTGCGCTCCGAA
This sequence comes from uncultured Acidobacteriaceae bacterium, assembly GCA_963750845.1. Lineage (GTDB taxonomy): Bacteria > Acidobacteriota > Terriglobia > Terriglobales > Acidobacteriaceae > KBS-83. The sequence continues at coordinate 48,822 of CAVVSP010000001.1, read as the reverse complement.
GGCAAGGAATACGTCGTCAAGGACGGCGACATCCTCTTCTTCAAGTTCAACGTCTGAGGCGAAAGAAGCATCCCACGCCGTTATCCCTTTCGCCTAGTCGCTCGTCGCACTCTTGAAATTTTGTAGCAGCCAAAAGTACACATAGATTCCCCACGGCGCATGCACTATAACTACGACTGCATTCGCCGCGCATCCTCTTTAGTCCATTCGAGGATGCGAACAGAGGACTGAAGATATATGTATGTGACTGCTCGTGCCTTCGCTGCACCATGTCTGCTGGCGTTACTCGCTCTCGTACCTCTCGCTTCCCGCGGACAGTCCACTGCCGCCACAGAACAGATGACTCCCCTGCTGCTCGCAGTGCATGACGCGCCCGTGCCCTTCAACGGATCGGACGGCCGCACACACCTTGTCTATGAACTGGCGATGACCAATTTCTCCAGCGGGGATCTCTCCGTCCAAAAGGTGGAGGTCCTCGGCGACGGCGCTCTCCTCCAGACGCTCGATGCCGCCGCTCTCGCCACGCGCCTTCAGGCGGCAGGCATGCGCGACTCCGCCGCGACGCTTCAAAAGAGCACCCACGCGCTGCTCTTTCTCGACATCATCCTCCCCCAGGGCGCTGCAATTCCCCGCGAGCTTTCCCATCGCGTCGCAATTCTGGTAAGCGCAGCGCCGCCGGACCGCCAGATCATCTCCGAGACCGGAGGCGCAATCTCCGTGGACCGGCAACCGGTAGTGCAGATCGGTCCTCCGCTGCGGGGCGCGGGATACATCTCCGCCGACTCCTGCTGTGACGCAACCCGCCACACCCGCGCCGCGATGCCGGTCAATGGCCGTGTCTGGATATCCCAGCGCTATGCTGTGGATTGGGAGCAGTTGAACGCCGCCGGCAGCATCTACTCCGGCCCGCAGCAGAAGCTCGAGAGCTACGCCATCTTTGGTCAGCCCGCCCTCGCGGTCGCGGACGCAGTCGTCGCATCCACCATCGACAATCAGCCCGAGCAGACCCCCGGCAAATTCCCCACCAATATCCCCCTGGCCGATGCGGACGGAAATTGCGTCATTCTCGACCTCGGCGACCACCGCTACGCGCTCTACGCCCACCTGCAGCCCGGCAGTATCAACGTCCGCCGCGGCGACCATGTGAAGCTGGGGCAGGTGCTTGGGCTGGTCGGCGATTCCGGCAACTCCATCGTGCCGCACCTTCATTTCCAGGTCACCGCCGGGCCATCCTCCATGGCATCGAACGGCTTGCCTTACGAGATCCGGAGCTTTCAAGTTACCGGCAAAGTTCCCGGCACCGCCGCATTCGACAAGTCAGAAACAGACGGCAGCCCACTCCCGGTCACTCAGATCACACCGCCGCAAAGCATTAAAAACGCGTTGCCCCTCGATCAATACATCATTTCGTTTCCGGCCAACTGACCAAGCCTCCGTCGCCCCGCACATAAAAGTCCGTCACCGAACCCGGTTCCCGTGTAGGATTCCGGCGGGAGGATTACGCATGCGAATACGAGGATTATTGGGAATTGTTTTGGGCATCATCGCCCTGATGGCAATAGCAGCACCTTCGGCGAGCGCACAGTCCATCACTTGCTCGTCGGACAATGGCAGACGAAATTTCTGTCCGGTCGACACCCGCGGCGGCGTCCAAATGGTGCGCCAACGCAGCGATGCGCGTTGCATCCAGGGTTCCACCTGGGGATTTGATCGCCGTGGCATCTGGGTCGATCGCGGCTGCCGCGCAGACTTTATCGTCAGCGGCGGCGGCTATCGTCCCGGGCGTCCCGGCGGTCCCGGTTATGGTCCCGGAGGTCCGGGCGGTGGCCAATCCATCTCCTGTTCGTCGGACAATGGCAGACGAAACTACTGCCCAGCCGACACGCGCCGCGGCGTTCAAATGGTGCGCCAGCGCAGCGATGCACGATGCACCCAGGGCTATAGCTGGGGATACGACCGGCGGGGCATCTGGGTCGATCGCGGCTGCCGTGCGGACTTTATCGTTCGCTGATCACGCCTGGCTCACTGCACGTTGAGGCAACGCGGGGCGGGAGTTCACTTCCCGCCCGCATTGCGTCTTCATCCGTCACCGCCGAAGCCATGCAGGAATCGACCATCGCTCATCCACAGTTGAATCCTGATCAGTTGAAACCCTGCTCTGGCCGCGGAAGCGCATCCGCCCTGCGTGTCCGTTGCAGTAAACTAAGACAATAGGACCGGTTGCGACCGATGGCCCTGTAGCTCAGATGGATAGAGCGACGGTTTCCTAAACCGCAGGTCGGAAGTTCGAATCTTCCCAGGGTCACCACCAAACGCATTCAAATAACTCATATAGACCACGAGGGACGCGCTGACGTTTACGGGTTTTCTTGTGGCGCCACCTCGTACCGGCTTCGCTATGCTCCTCGAAACAGCGGCGCGGATGCCAAGAAAGATCACGAAAAAGGAAACCGGAGTCTATGAAAAAGAGCCGGGCTCCGGGCTTTGGTGGATACGGTTCAAATCCAACGGAGTGACACGTCGCGAGAAGATCGGCAGGCGTGGCGATGCCATCGCCGCATATAAGGATAGGAAGACTTCTATCCTCCGTGGAGAGAAGCTGCCGGCCACGATGAAGAATCGCGGCATCCGGCTTCGCGAGATCGGACAGGATGCGATTGACTGGTACATTCGCACCGGGAAGAAAGACCTCCGAACCTTTACCCAACGAATGACGGCAGTGATGAATTCTCCGCTCGGAGCGAAGGCAGCGAATGACATCACCCACGAGGATATCGACCGTTGGATCAACGGACATGACAGCTGGTCACCCGCCACTCGCAATCGCTACAAGACGACTATCAGCCGCGCCTATTCCCTAGCCATGAAATCTCATAAGGTTGGAACCAATCCCGCTCGGCTTGTGGACCATCAAGATGAAAACAACGAACGTGTTCGGTGGTTGACTCCAGCGGAGGAAAAGCGACTTAAGGCAGCTGTTGCCAGGCGATGCGTGGACCAATTGCCCGCTCTCGTGACCGCTCTCCACACCGGTATGCGTAAGTCAGAGCAATTTGGGCTCACATGGGACATGGTGGATCTTCCTAGACGGACCATCACTCTTGTCAATACGAAGGCTCGCAGTCGGACGCGTCACATCCGGACCAATCAAACAGCCCTCGCTGCGCTCAATTCGATCGACCGGGCCGAGAGCAACCCCTTCGTTTTTCAAGCAACTCGCTATGACGCGCGGCTAAAATATCCCAAAAAGTGGTTTGAAAGCTGCGTGAAAGACGCGAGGATCACGGACTTTCACTGGCATGACCTGCGACACACCTTCATCTCCCGACTTGTCATGGCCGGTGTCTCTTTACCTATTGTGCAGAAGTTAGCTGGTCACACTAACGAGTTATGTCAATTTCAGAAATACTGAAGCAGATAGATGCCGAGATTGCTCGGCTCAAGCAGGTTCGCGAGATCCTCGCAGGTAAACCCCCAGCTTCCAAACCGGCAGCGAAGCGTGCGCGAGCAGTGCGCCAGCGAATCGGCGAAGTTCCGCCTCGACCCCGTGCAGCAGAGAAGGCGCCTGTCGTGACTGTCCTGGAGCCGGTGGTCCGTCGCACCCGAGCAGCTCAGCCTAGAGCTGTCGTCCCGGCAGCGACTGCCCTGACCGCAACCGTTCCCATGGGACCGATCGCTGTGCGGGCAGCAGATATACCAGTGCGGGTGACGCTGCCTCCGCCTCCTCCACGTCGCGGCATTCTCGACGCCGCGAACTTCCTGAACTGATTTCGTCACATCGGAATAGGGGCCTTGTGCTGCCCAGCATTCAAGCCTGCTTCCAATACACGCATGTCTGCTCATTTCAGCCCACGGTAAGACTGGCAAGTGTCCATGTTGGCGACTATTTGAGCTTGTGGGTTTGCTTTCGTGAGCGCATCGGCGATTTTGCACTCGTCAGGAAGCATAGCCCCAAAAGTGCCGTTATATCCGCTTCCCAAGAATCAGAGGCACATAGCTTCGGGCTTCTTGCAGCAGTTGTTTGCGGCCAATGCCGACCTTCCCGCGAAGCTGCAAACCCTGCAACAAGTCAATGAGCAAACGGCCTCTCACCCTGGCGGAGGGTGTCCGGCTTAGGCGCCCCGTCTTCATCTCCCTTTCGAAACGTTTGGCGAAAAGATCAGCGGTTGCGGTCAGGCCCTTCGCGACGTACGAACGGATCTCGGTTACCCGCTCAGACTCACCCGTCGCAGCGGCGGCCATCATGCAGCCGCCGCGAGCGTCGTCGGAAGCGGCGTTGACGGTAGCCTCGCAAAAGGCGGTCACGGCTTTGTGGATGTCCGGCTCCGCTTGAAAGGCGGCCATTCTAGGGGCCATATAGGTCAGGCTATAGCGCTCGACTGCCTTCAGCAGCAGGGTAGATTTGTCTCCGAAGGCCCGGTACAGCGCGGGTTTGGTGACGTTCACGGCGCGCGCGATCCGGTCCACGTCAACTCCTTCATAGCCGTGCTCCCAAAACATCTCGACGGCACGGTCTAGTGCTTCGTCGGGAATGAAGCCTTTTGGACGTCCTCGGAGGCGCTTCTCGACAATAGATACCATCGCGTACGAAACCTCCTTGCACTGCTACCTTCATTATCGTACTCGGGAGTCTGTAATACTGCAAGGGGGATGAACACGGGAGACAGCATGGATAGGTTCGCAGGAAAGAACGTGCTTATGGCGTCGCCTTGAACCGTCCCCGAATGCGCTTCGCAGGAATAGATACCGCTGCGTACGAAAAGTCTTGCATCACTCCCGTGATTTACGTACTCAAAGGTTCGTAACGGTTTTTTTAGACAGCCAACCAAAGGAGACAACATGAATCGCTTTGAAGGGAAAACAGCACTTATCACGGGCGGAACCACCGGCATCGGCTTCGCGACCGCCAAATTATTCATCAACGAAGGCGCCCGCGTGATCGTGACTGGCCGCGCCGCTACGACAATCAAGTCGGCTCAGGCTGAGCTTGGCGATAACGCTATCGTAGTCCGCAGCGACGCGACTTCGTTTCCCGATATGGATGCCTTAGCGGCGAAGGTCAAGGAGACGTTCGGCAAGCTCGATGTGCTGTTCGTCAACGCGGGATATGGTCAATGGATCCCTTTTGAGCAGGTGACGGAGGAAGTGTACGACGAGATGCTCAACCTGAACGCGAAGGGCCCGTATTTCATCGTCCAAAAACTGGTGCCGCTCATGCCGGAAGGAAGCTCGGTGGTCTTTACTACTTCGTTGGCCAACGTGAAGGCGGTTCCAGCTTTGAGCGCTTACGGAGCCGCTAAAGCAGCGCTTCGTTCCATGACTCGGAGCCTTGCTGGTGAGCTGTCGCCCCGTGGAATCCGTGTGAATGCGGTGAACCCGGGCCCAATTGCAGCGACGGACATACTCCAGAAGGTAGGAATGCCGAAGGAGGCAGCAGATCAGGTCTACATTCAGATGGCGGAAAGCGTTCCGATGAAGCGTCTCGGCCAGCCGGAGGAGATTGCCAAAGCCGTGGCATACCTGGCCATTGACGCAACCTTTACGACGGGAGCAGAGATCCCGGTAGACGGCGGATGGTCTCAACTCTGAGGCATGCGCGCCATACCGGTGAGCAAGCTGGCATCGAGAGCGGCCTTCGATGACCTGCATACCATCGCCCACCTGATGCAATAACGAACGCCGTGGCGGCGGCTTGGTCGTCGCCACTAAGCGCTCCTCTCAAGAGGAGACATCGTGTTCGGTAGGACGTTTACGACCAGCGTGAAACGCTCTGCGGCACGGTTCGAAGGAAGTGGCCGAGAAGAGCTAACGGGACTTCGCGGGGCTCCGCGGAAGTCTGAAGGAGTAGGGCATGACAATCGATCGTTTCGAGGTTCAGGGGCTGGCGCAATACTCGTACATCATCTCTTCGCAAGGCCGAAGCGTCGTGGTCGATCCAAGTCGGGATACAGACCGGTATCTGCGTTTCCTGGAAGAGCGCGGTCTCACTCTCTCATCGATCGTGGAAACGCACATCCACGCAGACTTTGCGTCAGGAGCGAGGGCTCTGGCAGAAGCGACGGGAGCAGAACTGGCGTTAAGCGGATATGACGAGGGCGAACACTATCAGTACGGCATGCCCCACCGCGCGCTCCGAAGTGGCGATAGTGTGCAGGTCGGGACTGTTCGTGTGGAGGCACTCCACACCCCGGGACACACGCCGGAACATCTTTCCTTTGTCGTGTACGACACGCAGCGCAGCGAAACTGAGCCGCTAGCGATCTTCTCCGGCGACTTCCTCTTTGTCGGTTCTGTTGGTCGACCGGACTTGCTTGGTGAGGAAGCGAAACTGGGGCTGGCCCACAAACTGTTCGAAAGTCTGCATCGTCGCCTCGAAGCCCTTCCCGATAGCGTTCATGTCTATCCGGACACGGCGCAGGCTCGCTTTGCGGCACGGGCATGAGTGAACGCGCTGAATCGACCCTGGGCTATGAACGCCGGACAAATCCGCTCTTCAGCCTAACGGAGGAAGCGTTTGTCGCGGAGATCCTTGGGAGCGTTCCTCCCATGCCGACGTACTACCCGAGAATGAAAGAGTTGAATGCGCGAGGAGCCGAAGCATTCGATCCGATAGCGGGGGCGGCTGCTTTGTCTCCGTCTGAGGTCGAAGCACTGACGGCAGAGCAGGACGTGGTGGTGCTCGATCTCCGCCGGCCAGAGGCATTTGGCGGCGCTCACATCCGTGGCTCGATCAACGTCGGCGCCGGTCAAAACCTTTCACTTTGGGCAGGATGGCTAGTCGACTCCAAGAGCAGGATCGTGCTGGTCAACGACCAAGGCGATGACGAAGACTCCCGCCGCGGACTCGTACGTGTTGGGTTGGACAACATAGTGGGCTTCCTGAAAGCAGGCATGTCTGCCTGGATCAACGCGGGACTGGCGTTGAGCGAACCATTCAACGTTCTACCGAGGAAGTTCGAGATCGCTCGAAGGACAAGTTGGTGCTCGATGTGCGCAGTGAAGCTGAGTGGAATGCAGGTCATATTGAGGGCGCGACGCACATCATGCTCGGCGACCTGCCCCATCAGTTCCAAAGACTTCCAAAGGACCGCGCGATCGTCTGCGTGTGCGGCAGCGGATATCGATCAAGCATCGCAGCAAGTGTGCTGGCCAAAATTGGATTGTCCAGCGTGGAAAGCATGGATGGCGGCATGGCTGCGTGGAACAAAAGAAAGTTCGCCGTCGAAACATCGGCGTGATCGCGAACGCAAAGAGACAGTTGACAGGGAGCATTGCCGTGAAGCCACTCACTGGTCGTTCTCTTGCGCTGATTCGATGAGTGGTCCGCCTGACCAGACTTGCCAACTGACGAGAACAGGCCAATGCGCGTTTCACTGGACGGTGCGCTTCACGACGGGCGCGGAACTCCCACGGTGAATTGTTTCCGGCAGGAGCACCAAGGTGGCCGCTTCCTCAGCATCTTTGAGGAGCGTCTTGCGCGGCATGCCTATCTGCGCACGCATGGTCAGCCCACGCGCTAAATCCGTGACTTGGGTTGCGCGTGCGGCTACGGGAAAGTCAGATGGGATTTCTCCCGCGCTGATCCCGTCCCGGAAACGGCGCTCCAGCAGCGCCGCGCCGCCAGTGGCCGCGTTCTGCAGGAACCGCTGAACCTCAGCGTCGTTCACAAGCGGCGCGACGCACATCAGAAGGCAGCCCCGGGCGGACCCTTTCTCGGTCGCACTTTCGACGGCGTACCTCAGAAAGCCCGCGATCGAGTCGCGAAGACCCTGTGGCGAAAGGAGTGCTTTGGCTGCGCGAGCGCCCTTCCGTTCTGCGTACGCCCTAAGGACGCGCAAGAATATCGCCCGCTTGTCCCCGAAGACGGCATACAGGCTCGGCCGTCCCACACCCATCCCGGCGACGAGATCGTCAATCGTCACTCCGTCGTAGCCTTTCGACCAGAACACCTGAGTCGCCTTTTCCAGCGCCCCCGTCTCGTCGAAGCTGCGCGGTCGCCCCCGCGGTCTAGCGGTATTTTGAATCATTTGGTTCAAAACTCCTTGACGATGGTCCATCGAACCAACCAATATATAACTGAATAGTTCGATATTAGCAAGCTGGCTCTGGCCTCACGGCTCGGCCTTCACACTTCACCACGGAGATACCCATGGAACATTCGATCGCGCTGGTCACCGGCGCCACCTCCGGGCTGGGCCATGCGGCAGCCCGCCTGCTCGCCGGAGAGGGCTGGCACGAGATCATCATTATCGGGCGCAGCCTTGCCGGGGCCCAGCAAGCGGCCGCTCAACTCGCGGCTGAGAACAAAACAGTGATCTTCACGCCGCTGGAGCTAGATCTGAACGCGCCGGCCAGCGTTCAGGCCGCCCTCGCCTCGCTCGCCAAGCGAGGTCGGCCGATCGATTTCCTACTGCTCAATGCCGGATTGGTCCCAACCAAGAAGCGCGTGATCACTGCGGCGGGCGTTGAGGCTTCTCAGGCCCCGCTGATCGGCCATCATCAACTGACTGTCGGGTTGCTTCGCGCCAACCTTCTTAGCCCCAACGCGCGGATTGTTATCGCCGGCGCGGAGCCTGCCCGCGGGGGCGTACCCATGTTCAAGTACACCGACGTGCCTGCCTTCGCGGCCAAATACTACCGGGGCGACCAAACCTCGGCTGTTGAAGCCCTGCTGCGCAACGGGCCGAACGTGAAGTACGTGCCCAACAATGCGTATGCCGACGCGAAGCTCATCATCGCTTGGTGGACCGCGGCGCTGGCCCGCCGGCTACCCTCCGGCATGGCCGTGTACGCTGTATCGCCCGGTGGGGCGACCGACACCAAGGTGGTGCGAAACGCTGGCCCGTTGTTGAAGTATCTGTTTATCCCAATCGTGAACCTCATTCCCGGCATGAATCAGACGCCGGAGACCGCGGCCCGTCGGTACCTCCAGGCGTCGGAGTTCGGAACCGACGTCTCAGGGCAATTCTTCGCCTCGGCTCAAGGGAAGTTCTCAGGCCCAATTGAGGCGCAGCGCCATTCACACCTCCACGATCGCGCCAGCCAGGAAGCCGCGTGGCAGGCGGTGGTCAAGGTCTCCGGCGTCGGTTTGTCTTAACCAAGCATCCTTTGAGCGTCGCACAACGAGAAGGAAGGGAAAAATGTTTGCATTGAACAACAAGATCGCCGTCATCACGGGTGGCAGCAGCGGTATCGGACTCGCGATCGCAAAACGTTTCGTCTCGGAAGGAGCTTAGGTCTTCATCACTAGTCGTCGCCAATCTGAATTGGACAAGGCCGTGGCCGAGATCGGCAAAAACGTCACGGCGGTGCAGGGCGACGTTTCAAAACTTGAAGACCTGGACCGACTCTATTACACAGTTGCGGAGCAGGGTCGCAAAATCGATGTGGTGGTCGCGAACGCCGCTTTTGTTGAGATTGCCCCACTAAAAACTGCGACGCCAGAGCATTTCGACCGGACTTTTGATACGAACGCCCGAGGGGCATTCTCACGCACCGGGCTCCCACCTCGGGTGTTTGACGGCGAAACGAACGCTGGGCCGGACGAAGGATGCGCGGTAAGTCTTAAGTGACTTTTTTTCAGCTACATGAGGCCGGTAATCGCTGTAGCCTACGATTTCTATTGACGAACTGACCAATTCAGCCGCAAAATTTTGATCACTTCGGGCCAGTACTTTCACGTTGACTTTAGCGCAACTCAAGAAACCGTTTTCTTAACGGTGTACGGCCCGCGCTTCGACATTCACGCAGTGCTTTCTCAGGGAGGTTGTCCCCCATGTATCGGCTAGCTAGAACGCTTCGTTCCATCGTCAGGTGTGGTATCGCTCTCATAATCGTCGGCGCGTTCCTGCCGACGAGAGCTCCCCTGCACGCGCAGGTGGACCAGGGTTCTGTAACCGGAACGGTGACGGATACGAGCGGTGCTCTGATTCCGAACGCAACTGTCACCCTGACCGACAACGGCACCGGCCTGACGCTGACACGAGCGACGGGTGGGAGCGGTATTTATACTTTCACGCCCGTGAAGGTGGGCAACTACACACTGATGGTTACGGCGAACGGCTTTGCTTCCGTAGAGCGGCCCAACCTGCGGGTGGATGTGAGTCAGAGGCTGGGCGTGAACGTGTCCCTGAAGCCCGGCGCAACCAGCGAAGTGGTGACGGTGACCGCGGCGCCCACGCTGCAGACGGAAGACGCATCGACAGGCCAGGTCTTCGAAACGCAGACGATCAACGAGACTCCGCTGAACGGCCGCAATTATGTGTTCATTGCACAACTGACGACGGGTGTCGCGCCCCCGAATCAGGGCTTCGGCCAGGTGGCGGGCAGCGGTGATTTCACATCGAACGGCAGCCGCGTGTCGCAGAACAACTTCGTGCTGGACGGGGTCGACAACAACTCCAACATGCAGGACTTCCTGAATGGCGCGACCTACGCGGTGCGGCCGCCGCCGGATGCGCTGGAAGAGTTCAAGGTGCAGAGCAGCAATTACAGCGCCGAGCTGGGCCGCGGAACCGGCGCAGCCATCAATGCATCGATCAAGAGCGGCACGAATAGCTTCCACGGCAGTTTGTGGGAGTACTTCAGTAGCGACAAGCTGGACGCCGCAGACTACTTCGACCGTACGGGAAAGACGGCTTATCACCGCAACCAGTTCGGAGCGACGATTGGTGGCCCGATCTGGAAGGACAAGCTGTTCTTCTTTGCCGACACGCAGGCGACGCTGATCTCGTCGTATGTGACGGCGAGTCCGGACAACACGGTTCCGACCGCGGCGATGCGGAATGGCGACTTCAGCGAGCTGCTGGATGCAAACAACACGAATGGCAATGGTGTGATTCCGCTCTACTTGACGGGTGGCAATTCGACCGCCACGGCGGGCGGCACGGAGGATCCGAACGGCCCACAGCGCTATCTGACCTGCAATGGGGTACGGAATGTGATCTGTCCGGGCCAGATCAGCCCGGTTGCGCAGCGCATCCTGAAGCTCTTCCCCTTGCCCAACCAGGGTGGTGCACACCAGGCGTTCCAGAACTACACGATTCCGCCGAGCGCTGCGACGAACAACACCACGCAGTACGATCTGCGGCTGGACTTCAATCCGACATCGAAGGACCAGGTTTTTGGCCGCTATAGCTACTCGAACAACCCATCGGATTCGAGACCACCGTTTGGCATCCTGGATGGCGGCGGATTCGGCAGCGGCGGTCCGGTCGCGAATTACGGCAAGAGCGGCGTCTTCAGCGAGACGCACTTCTTCTCGCCGACGCTCTCGAACGAGTTCCGCGTGGGCTACAACTGGCTGTTTGCGGCGTATCAGCAGACCAACAGCGAAAGAAATGTGGCCGCGGAGCTGGGGCTGGGCGGCATTCCGTTTGCTCCGCATCTGGGCGGCATGCCGGACATCGGCTTCGGCGGCTATATCAACGGCGTGGGTGTGGCAGGCTATGTGCCGTCGGACGAATTGCAGAACGTGCTGCAGATCATCGACAACGTCTCGAAGGTGTGGGGGCGGCACAGCCTGAAGTTCGGGGTGAACTTCCAGCATGCCCGCTTCTACGGCCTGCAGCCGCCGAATGGCCTGGGCAGCGAGAACTTCTCTGGAACGTACACGGGCGATCCCGGCAACCCGAGCATTATCTCCGGATCGGGCGTCGCGGATTTTCTGCTGAACCAGATGAACAGCTCGTCCATCACAAGCTCCACACCGTTCACCGATGTGCGCTGGTACGAGTCAGCGTTTGTAGAGGATGACTGGAAGGTGACGCCGCGGCTGACGCTGAACCTTGGCTTGCGCTGGGAGTATACGCAGCCCATTCGCGAGGTACACGACCAGCAGGCGAATTTCATCGGCAACTTTGCCGGGATGAATCAAGGCAGCGGCACCTACCTGATTCCTTCGTCACAGAGCAGCTATCCGATCAACTCGACGCTGCGCGGACTCTTCGCAAAAGACAACATCGCGGTGAAGTACACCTCGAACCAATCGCTGGTGGAGCCGAAGTACCTGAACTTTGCACCACGAGTGGGCGTTGCTTACATGCTGAATGACCGCACGGTGCTGCGCGCGGGCGCCGGCCTGTTCTATGGCGGTTTGGAGAACATCGGGCTGGGACTGAACCTGGGCTACAACGCACCGTTCTTCGTGAGTGCGAATTTCAATCCGGTGCCCAATGTCTGCCAGAACGTGAATGGCACGATCTCCTGCCCCACCAACGGACAGACGCTGGAGACGGGATTCAGCGCGGCGATCAACGCGCCGAACGGAGGGCTGCAAAACTTCGCGAATCTGCCGACGATCTATGCCCAATCGCAGAACGGCAAGAGCGCGTATACAACTGCATATAACCTGAACTTCCAACAATCGCTGACCAACACGGTGACGTATACCATTGGCTACCAGGGCAATGTGAGCCGGCGGCTGCGCTCCAGTTACGGCGCGAACACCTTTCCCGGTATCGTGCCACGCGGCGCGGATAGCCAGACCTACCAACCCTTCTTCGACTTCGGCAATATTGTGCAGGTGGCGAATGAGGGCGTGGGGCGCTACGACTCGCTGCAAGCGAAGCTGGACAAGCGCTACTCGAACGGCCTGTACTTTCTGGCCGGCTACACTTGGTCGCACTGTCTGGACGATGCCTTTGGGCCGATTGGGCAATCTGCCTATGGCGGCTATCGCAATCCGAACTTCCTGGGCTTCCGTTATGACTACGGCGCCTGCACCCAGGACACGCGCAACCGCTTTACCTTCTCACCGCAATATGAGTTGCCCTTCGGCGCCGGCAAGCGCTTCTTGAACCACGGCGGCCTGGTGAACCAGATGGCCGGCGGCTGGAAGACCAGCTTCATCTTCCAGGTGCAGAGCGGCGCGCCGGTCTTCGTGACCTCATCCAACCAGGGCGGAAGCTATCCGGTCCGGATCTCCGATCCGCTGAAGGCTGGAGGCACGGCGGACTCGGCAACGCAGCCGGAATTTGTCTGCGCGACCAAGACCAAGACGATCGAGTCCTGGTTCAACCCGTGCGCCTTCAAGAATCCACCGCAGGCCACGTTGGGTCCTGACGACCCTTCCGCGAACCTGATCAACATTTCGCATGCCGGGCTGCTTCCCTTCGGACCGCCGGGACGCCAGTCGATCTCCGGGCCGGGCTTCAACCGGCTGGATATGTCGGTGTTCAAGACATTCCCCATCCCGGTGCATGAGTCGTCGTTGCAGGTGCGGGTGGATGCATTCAACGTCTTCAACCATCCGGCCTTCGGCAATCCGAGCACCGGATTGCAAGGCGGCAATACTGGCGCGATCAACAATTCGCGCTTCAGCGGGCTAATTCCGAGCGCGCGGCAACTGCAGTTCTCTGCGCGCTACGCCTTCTAGTAGTAGAGAAGCTCGCCTCCCTCCCCCACCTGGCATGTGCCGGGTTGGGCCTCTTCTCAAAAATTCACACGTGAAGGTAAATGAATCGACGCCCACCGCTCGCCCTCTCTGCTTGCGCCGGAGTCGGATCGATGGCATCGTACCTCCTGCCTCCGCCTTTGTTTGTCGGCGATTCCGATAGGCGTGCGAGTTGCGACCATCTGCCGATCGGATTGCATGTCAGGATCTGGAAATCGGGATGCTCACTTCGGCCCCCCCCGCACATCCCGGCGTTATTCACACAACCGTATCGGTAGTCCGCTATCGCACGCATGATCGTGATCGAGGCGGGGTCTGCTCCACGCTGCTCGCGGATCGCATCGAGCCTGGCGACAGGCTGCCAATCTACATTCAGCCCAATAAGAAATTTCGCTTGCCGCAGGACCCCAACACGCCGGTGATCATGATCGGTCCGGGTACAGGAATCGCTCCCTTTCGCGCCTTTCTTCATGAGCGGCGCGTCACCGGTGCGACTGGACGGAACTGGCTCTTCTTCGGGGAGCGCAGCGCTTCCACGGGTTTCTTGTATCGCGAGGAGCTTGAGGGCATGCACGCTGATGGACATCTCACAGAGCTCGATACAGCATTCTCCCGCGATCAGGAACGCAAGATCTATGTACAGGATCTGATGATGCAAAACGCACGACAGCTCTGGGAATGGATCGAGGAAGGCGCCTTTCTTTATGTGTGTGGCGATGCTGCACGTATGGCGAAAGACGTAGATCGAACATTGCACAAAATCGTGGAAGAGCAGGGTGCCAGGCAACATGAAGCCGCGGAGAGCTACATACAGACGCTCAAAGACGATCGACGCTAATCAGCGCGACGTCTATTAGGTTTTGAGCGCAGAGCTCTCGGTGGTGCTTGTATGCGATCCATTTGTCTGTCTAGTCCACTTTCCGAACACTGGCTCTTCCGTTCTCGGTTGGCGATATCAGGGCAAGTCACTCATCCACGATCTTTCAATGAGCGTCTCGGCGATCTTGCGTCAATTGAGACAGCGAGAGAATTGATCAGCAGAGCACGCAAGAGCACTCGAATTGCGTTTGAAGCGCTTACCTACGACTCCAAACGAATCGTCTACCTCTCTGCCAACGTCAGCGCAAAGATGTCCGTGGTTCCTACATCTCGAAGCATGATGGGCGAGTCAGAGGGGTCCAGGCCGAACCACAGTCCAAAGGTTCCGGCAAACGGGAAATTCTTTAAGTCAACGACCACTTCCGGCTTTCCGCCTCTGGCGGATATTCGAAGAACTGCAGGATCGCTTAAATACCTCATGAAGTAAATGAAGCGACCATCGCTTGACCATGTCGGATACGCGATGCGATCCCTGTAAATCGTGGACCAACTCTGCGTTTTACGATCGAACAGCAACAATTTGGACCCGTCGACAGAGGAAGCAAGTATCGATCGGCCATCCGGAGACCAGTGAGGCGAGAAAACAGGAGTCGAACTGGGCAAAGTTATCGTTTGGCGGCTGGTGAGATCGAGCATGCGAATTTCACTGCTCTGGCCCCCCAGAAGGTTGGTCCCGAAAACTATTTTGCTCCCATCGGGCGACCAACTCGGGTCTGTCTGCGAGCCGCTGGATTCTGGAAGAAGGCTTGTCGGCGCGCCCCCTTGGGAATTGACAAGATAAGCAGTCTCTGTTCGGCCGTGATTGGATGGACTCATGAACACGATCTGAGAGCCATCAGGCGACCAACTGACGGATTCTGGCCGCAGCGGGGGGCTGCTAAGCTGCACGCGATCGCCTCCATCCTTGTTCGCCCTCCACAAAACGCCGTCTGGATAGGAGACATAGGCCAGCCACTGGCCGTCCCTGGAGAAGGAGACAAGATCGGCGGAGATGCCCCCAAGGAAAGGTAGAAACTGCCTGGTCTTCGAGTCGAAGCGTGAGAGCTCGCCGCGAGGGGTCGATCCAGCTGCAAAAATCGTCTTTCCGTCTTTACTGGGAATCGGTCTCGTCCAAAGGGTCGGGCCGGTAGTCAATTGGACCGGTTGTTTCAGGGGGCGGCGCCACAGACGGTGCCGGTAATCCAAGGCCCAAATCTGATGTCCTGATTTGCCGACAAAGACACAATACTCCCCGTCAGGGGACCAGCTTTCGCAATTTCCCTTCGAGCTTGCGTCTGCATTTATCTCGTGAAGATTAGATCCGTTTGACGACATCTCCCAAAACGACTTGCCTTGGGAAAACCACATCGTTTTGCCATCCGGCGACCAGGTAAGTGACTCTGGAATGCTTCCCACCGACGCCAACTTGCGGACTTCCGTTCCGTCATTCTGCATGACGTTGATGTCGCCGCTGGACGTGAAATAGACAATGGACTTTCCATCCGGCGCCCAGGCTGCGCCTGCCGTATCTGCAAGGTAGCGATGCGATCCCCCTAGAATTTTGACGCTGTACGTTGGCTCAGATGGCCGTGAAGCTTCGCTGCGAGACGACACGAGAAGGGTCGAGCCATCCGGCGAAACGTCTTCTAGCCACGGCTTCGGCAAGGTAATAGAGTGGAGCGGTTCGATTTCTCCGCCAGACACGGCAACTTGCCCAATCGGTTTCCAAAGGCTCTGTTCGAGATAGAGCCTGCTTCCATCTGTTCCGACAACAACCCCGGAATGGCCATCGTGAGTGAGCTGGGTGTAGCTCGTGATTCGCACCGGCGGTAGCGGACGCGCCAGATAAGCGTAAGATCCAGCGACGGCAGCTACGAGGACCAGAGCCGTGGCAACTGCAAACCAGAGCTTACGCTTACGGCTGATCGGCGCATCTACAATTTCAACCGAGGAGATGCGTTGAGACTCCGAATCTCGCTTCAACCGTTGCAGGTCGGCCCGCATCTCGGCCGCGCTTTGATAACGGAGGCTGCGGTCTTTCTCCAGGGCCTTATGGATGACTTGTCCCAGAGCGACAGGCAGATCGGGATTCAGGCGCAACGCGGACGTCGGTGCGCCGTCCAGAATAGCCTTGAAGACGACCGCGGAACTTTCCCCGCGAAACGGCGGTACGCCCGTGGCCGCCTCATACAAAACGGCTCCGAAGGAAAACAGATCCGTTCGCGTATCGAGCCCGTTGCCACGGGCCTGCTCCGGCGACATGTAGGCAACCGTGCCGAGCGTTGCACCTGGGCTGGTCAGGACAATCTCATCAAGCAGCGCCGTCGTAGCTCCTGTTGCAACAGTACGATCCATTGAGCTGTTCGGAGGCGCCACCTTGGCCAGCCCAAAATCGAGAATCTTAGCATGTCCGCGCAGAGTCACGAAGAGGTTAGCGGGCTTGATGTCGCGGTGTATGATCCCTTTGCTGTGGGCCGCGTCCAGTGCATCGGCAATCTCGATGGCGAGGCTCAGCAGAACTTCGGTCTCGACCGCTTTACCCGCAATGCGATGCCTGAAAGTGATCCCTTCCAGGTACTCCATTGCGATGAACGGCTGACCATCTTCTTTGCCGATTTCGTAGATGGTGCAGATATTGGGATGGTTGAGTACAGATGCAGCCCGCGCCTCGCGGCGGAAGCGCTCCAATGCCTGCCCATCCCGAGCCACATCTTCGGGAAGGAACTTGAGCGCAACGAAGCGTCCCAGATCCGTGTCCTCGGCCTTATAAACCACGCCCATACCGCCGCCGCCCAGTTTTTCAAGAATGCGGTAGCGCGAGATCATGGTTCTAGCCATCGGCGGAGGCTCCAAAAACATGACTGATGGTATGGCCACCGCCCGACCCGGTCAATCCGTTCAACTGGCAGCCGTTGCTTTACAAATTCACAGTACAAGCACGGTCTGGGTGTGGAAGGTCTCCTCAGCGCTCATTGAACAGACCCCAGTGCCGCATTTCGGATTTCCGCACTCTCATCAATTCGGAAGTTGGATCAGCGGATGAGCTCGATTTGGGCACCGGCGCGCAAGCAGCATGGATGGTCGGGCAGTGAGTGCATTGGCGATCTAGCACTCATCGAGGAACCGGTGCTGACCGGAAGAGGCGGCCGGTGGGAGCACCGGTCCCTTAATCTACGTTCCTCTAAGGAAGCCCACCTCCTCCCCGCCAAGCACCTATCAGCGTGGATCACAAACAACGTCTATCTCCCACTCGACGAGACTCCGTTTGACCGCAAGGATGCCACGCTGAATCCCGGCGCGGGCGCTTGCTCTGCCTGCCCACGTCGCAGTGGATACAACACTTCCCTTTTCTTTGACGTCGTCGCGGATCAGTGTAAGTTATGTGGAATTAGGGCAACCGCAAGTATTTTCCGTTGGCTCGCCGCCGCGTATCCCGCATGAGGGCGCTCCCTCCCCGTGTCTGTTCTCCTTGGGTCTCCATCAGGAGGTCCATTTGTCGTTTGAGTTTATCGTCCATCCTATTCGTTGGGAGCGCTGCCCGCTCGTTACAGCCGACCCTCATGCCTGCTCCTGGCTCACACTACAGTCGCATCGCGGCCTAGCATCCAACACGCTCGACGCCTACTCGCGGGCTTTAGAACGATACGTAAGTTTTCTGAAGCTCCATTCCCTGTTGTCAACGTCAGTGACTCGTGGCGATCTGGGACTTTACCTTGCCACGTTGCACACCGGCAAGATCAGACTATCCAACGCCACGATCCAGCAGCTTTTGACCGTGGTCCGCTTCTTCCACGCCTATCTAATGGAAGAGGGGGTACGTCCCAACAACCCAGCCACACAGAGCGGAAGCGGACGCGCGGTGGTGGCGAGGCACCACAAGCTGCCCTGGGTTCCGAACGAGGAAGACTGGCATTGCATTCTTGCTGCGGCACGCCAGGAATCGATTCGCAATAAGACTATGCTGGCGTTCGCCTATGATGCCGGCCTCCGTCGCGAAGAACTCTGTAGCCTTCAGAGCAGCGACATCGATCCCTCGTGACGCCTGCTCAGGATTCGGGCGGAGAGCAACAAGGGACGACGCGATCGCGTTATTCCGTACTCTGCTTCAAGCGGTGAACTGCTTTTGCAGTATCTTGAGCACCACCGTACGCTGGGCCAGAAGCGCGGTCCGCTCTTTCTCTCCGAGTCGCGCCGCAACTACACCGAGCCGATCTCGATATGGAGCTGGTCGAAGATTGTCCTGCATCTCGCGCGGAGAGCCGGCGTTGAGCGTTTCACAACGCACATGCTCCGGCATCTTTGCTTGACTGACCTCGCTCGCGCAGGCGCTCGCAGGAACCGGCAATGCCTATGGCGGCTCTTTTCAACGGAGCTGCCAAATTCATTGGGACTGCCATGGGTATCTTGGCGCGATAGATCAGCAGCGCATCGTGAACATTCCGGATATCATCCCGTTTCGGGTTCGTCCAGATGAAGCCTCACGTACAACCCAGACTGATCAGAGGAGAGAAGCCGATGAAAGCAATGATCATTGCGCTTCTCGCCACGGTACTATCGGCGCAGCCAGCGCCTGGTACGAAACCCGCTCAGCTGCCGCCGCTTCTGAGATGAAGACGCTTGGATTAGTCGGCGGTACGTCCTGGTACTCAACCCTGGATTACTGCCGCTACATCAACAAGGCCGTAAACGATGCTTATGGCGACAACACCAATCCGCCGCTGATCATCTTCAATCTGAATCAGCAAAAGATCCACGAGCTTCAGGGTCAGAACCGATGGAACCAAATCGCAGCGATCCTTACAGATGCAGTCAACCGGCTCCACGCCAGCAGAGCACAAGCGGTGTTGTTCTGTGCGAATACGCCTTACAAGGTCTACGCCCAGGTCGCGCAAAATTCGAAGATTCCAATCCTTCATATTGCAGATGCGACGGGAAATGCGATTCAAAAGAGCCGCCTGAAGAAGGTCGGTCTGATTGGGACCCAGGATACGATGGAAGACGGATTCATGGCCGATCGGACTGAGTGAGAAATATGGGGTCGAGACACTCGTTCCGAATTCAGCTCTAGCTCGAAAAGAGTTGCATCGAATTATTCAAAAAGAACTTGGCATGGGTATTTTCAAGCCTGAGAGCAAGAAATTCGTTTTAGAACAAATCGAAGAACTTAAACGGCGCGGGGCGCAGGGGATCATTCTCGGGTGCACCGAATTCCCGTTGATCATCAAGCAATCGGATGTCACGCTGCCGGTATTCGACACGACCCAACTCCATTCCCAGATGGCTGTCGATTTCATTCTCGGCAAACCCGGGCTCGCATATGTTCAGGATACTAAGTGAGGAACCAAGTGGCCTTGCCTTTAGGTTCCGGCCTCGATGTGCTGCGCCGTATCACCCCGCATCCCTGCTTGTTAGTGCCACGTGCAACGGGAATCAATGCGAAGATCATTGGCAAAGCCATTGATTTCATACCGGCTTCTCTGGAGAGCGGAACGAGTCGATGTCCGTGGCAGGTCATTGTCGCCTGGGTACGGCGATAGCCGGGCGCTCCCCAACTGCGGCGAGCGCCTTATCGGGCGGGATTTCTCCGCCGACTTCATCGACGTAGTGCACGTCAGCTATACCCTCCCGGATAACGTAGTACGTGCAACCATCTAGGCAGATTTCCTGGTGCTGGTGGTTGGCCGGAACATAAGCGTAGGAGCCCTGGCTCAGAATTCGCACTTGCTGCCCCTTCATGTGTAATTGGAAAGTGCCGCTGACGAACAATACCTGCGCATTCGCCGAATGAGTGTGCCACGGCACCTTACATCCAGCTGCCAGCTTAGAGTACGTCACTGACGGACCAGCTTCGGGATTACCACGCTCGACAGCGTACGTGTAGCAGTCTGGAAGGACGGAACTGGTCTTGAACGTCTTCTGCTGTCCACTTCTTATCACTGATTCCTGAACAGGCAAGTCACTTCGCGGCGTCCGTTGCGGACCCGACTGCGCTACGACCAGTGCCGCAACGAAAAGTACTGGCACTAAAAGAACCGTTCGAATACCCACAGGAGCACCTCCCACACATCTTTCGTCTGATCATTTGTGCAGCTTGTTCGTGCGCCAGAGTGCCAAGCTCGATTGTTGCTTCCGGACGGAAAATGGCGTGACAAGAGCCAGCAACGGATAGGCTCCGCATCCCTTGCTACTGCATTCAGCCCATTCACGACCGTCTAAGCGTGGTGAAATCTCGCCTGCAGGTATGAGCGCTACTCTGCCCCTTCTTTACAATCACCGGTCCTTCGGCTTTTGATGTGCGAGACTTTGGTGACGCCATTCACTGTGTTGGTCATAGTTGTCTCGAAGCTGTCTCCTCCATGGAACTTCGTCTCCTGGTGGATGGCGGTCCCTGCGCAGACCATGGTCAGAGTCATGGTGTTACTGTCCAGATTGAAGTCCTTGAGTGTACACCCGCTCTTCGACATCGCCTTTTCCGTCTCCGCACGGGCTGCCGCCGCCGGCCCATTCGACTTCGCCGCATCCTCTGGTTTGAAGCAGCTGCTGTGCGTAGCGGACTGCCCAGATGGAGCAGTCACCGTGCTCTCCCACATGCCCGTCCGCATCCTCTCCTGTGCTTGCAGCGCTGCTGCGGCACTTAATGTGAGACACATTACTGCCCGTATAACTGTTGCTTTGAATAGACGCATTTGATTTCTCTCTTGAACGGTCTCGATTTTCTCTGGTTAGATCTGGGCCTGATGTTGAAGAAGCGCGGCACTCCTTCGAGTAAGAGATCGTTTGAGAGGAGGCTTCTTGGCCATTCTGCTTGTCGCATTATGCACCGAGCAGAGATAGCAAGACTAATCAATTATGAACGGTCAGTTTCGCCCTCAGAGGGTGCTCTCTATGGTTTTATCTCGACATCGACGGCATATTCTTCTTGAATTTCGCTCCGAAAATCCACTCGGACGAAAAGTTGCCGTCTCGAACACATGGAAACGGGCAGCTTACAACTCATCTCATAAATGCTTCAACAGAATCAGGGACGGGGCGAGTTGGAGCATCCCGAGGAAGTTCTCGGGTCACGTTCCTATCTAACGACCAGGTTGGCGATTTACTGTCGAGTTGCTCAGCATCCAGAAGGATGTGACGAAACGGGCGTTTACCGCGTTACCTATGTGGTGAAACTTTCAACAAGCCGATTTCTCGGCCGGAATAATTTGTCGGTTAGCCTTCTATCTGTCGACGATCGGCGCCGAGTGCCTTTCGCGGCCCGACACCTAGAAGCCGAACAAGTTTTGCTCCCGCGCGCGGCTATTCCTTCTTCAGATCCGCAGTCCAGTTCAGCAACACCGTGACGGATTCGGGCGATTTTGTCGCCGTGTCAACTAGGAAACGCTTGCCGTCGGGATCGACGTCCCAACCGAGAACCTGTAAGCTACCTTTGCCCAGCTCGTCATTTACGTCTGTATGGCCGATCTGAGCCACAGGTACTTGGAACAAGGTTCTAGGAACGCTGGCCTTGAGAATATCGGTCCCGTCGGTCACGTCCGCAGCCATCAGTTTTCCGTCGGGGGCCAGATAGAACAATTCCTTGCCATCCCGACGCCAGCGGGGCTGGCTGCCACCATCACGGGAGATCGGCGTCTTGCTGCCGCCGTTCGGGGGCGCCGGAAAAGGTTGAATATATATTTCGGATCTGCCGGACTCGTCCGAAGCATAAGCGATCCAGCGTGCGTCGGGAGAGAATCTGCCTTGTCCCTCGCTGAACTCCGTATTTGCAAAAGGTTTGGCTGCGCCCGAGGGTGTTCCATTGCCCGCCAGAGGCAATACCCATAAATCGCCATGAGTTCGAGGATCCCGCTGGGTGTACAGCAGGAAGCGCCCATCACGCGACCAATCGTCCGGGAACTTCGGGTCGCCAATTACACGGATCAGCTCCTGCTCTTTCCCGGCGCCATTGGTAGCCTTCTGATAAATTCCATACCCGCCAGCACGGAATGCACTGAAAGCCACTCGGCTGCCGTCTGGCGACCAGACCGGAGCGGAATCCGGGGACAGATCAAATGTTATGCGAGTGCCCACACCCCGAAGCAAATCAAGAAGCCAGATGCCCGTTTCACCCTCCGCGATTCTCGGGTCGATTTTCGTAGCAGCCAGGCGCGTTCCATCGGGCGACAATGCAAAATCGTTGTATGAATATGTTCCAGGCGGCCCGGCGTTGCCTAACTTTTTGCCCTGCCGGTTAAACCAGCCGAGGTGCGAAAGCCAAAGCGTCGTTGGTCCAGCACTATATGCCAAGACGCCGCTTGGCGACGCGGAAAAGAATCCGGAAAGGAAAAGGCTACCAACCTGATCAGCAACAGGGATCGGATTGCCCTGCGATTGCAGGCTCCTCTCATCGAATGCCTGAGCCAGCAAGGTGCCCTCACTCAGGAAAAGCAGGTGTCCCATTCTGGGGTCAGCTGACGGCGCATAGACCGGCATCACCGATGTAGAGAGTATTCGCCTGGAGCTTTGTTGTTCGGGCTTGAGATCGAGTGATCCGAGATAAATACCGGGATTTTCGGGTGCTCTCAGGTAAAGAAAATGCCGCCCGTCGGGCAGGAAAGACGGAAATGTGTGGACTTCGTTGCGCCCCTCTGTAGTCGTAAGCAAAGCGGGGATGCCGCCTGCAGCGGGAACCTGCATAATGCCGTTTCCGGTGGTGCCGAAAATAATTGTGCCGTCCCGGTTCCATCCGCCGCCGAGGGCCATGGCGAAGGCATCGCAGATATCTTGCGGAGGGCCGCCGGAAATGCTGATCTTCCTCAGCTTGCTTCCCGATTGAAATGCGATGAACCGGCTATCCGGGGACCAGAAGACCGGGACAAGGACATTCTCCGTGCCGGGCAACGGGTGCGGTTCCAGTGAATCAAGAGCGCGAATCCAAACAAGGTTGCGCCCGTCCGTACCGGGTGCCAGAAAGGCCAGTTGACGACCGTCGGGCGAGAGCGTGAAGGCGAGAGCGCCTGCAGGCAGTCGGATCTCGAAGCGCACTGGTGCGTTCACAGGTGGTCTCTTGCCCCGGAACAAAAACGTGGTCAGCACAGCAGTGACGCCCAGCAAAGCCGCAACGCCCCAGGCAAGCCATTGTCGGCGAGTCTTTCGCGGGCCCGCAGCTGTGAGAGTCCCAGTGTGTGCACCCGATTCGGCGGCCCATCTCAATTCGAGCGCAAGGTCACTGGCAGTCTGCCAGCGGCTCTCCGGGTTTTTGGCCAGGCAGCAGACGATAGCGTGGTCCAGGGCCACCGGTGTCATTGGTTTGACGGAAATAATCGGTGCCGGCTCATCTTCGAGGATCGCCATCGCAACACTCAATTGACTCTTCCCTTCAAAGGCTCGCTTTCCAGTCACCATTTCGTACAGGACTGCGCCTAGCGAAAAGATGTCACTGCGCCCGTCCACCTCTTTCCCCTGCACTTGCTCCGGCGACATGTACTGGAACGTCCCGATGACCATGCCCTTTTCGGTGAGCGGCGAATTTGCGGCGGGGCTGGACAGAGTCACGGTCAAACTTGCCGTAGCGGACGCGTTCGCGGGCAGGGACTTCGCCAGACCGAAGTCCATCAGTTTGACGCCGGTCCGGACGAGCATGATGTTGCCCGGCTTCAGATCGCGATGGACCACGCCGGTACGATGAGCCGTTTCGAGCCCTTCGCAAATCTCAATTCCATACTTGAGTACTTGATCGGGGGCAAGGGGTCCTTTGTTCAAGCGGCTAGCGAGGGTCTCTCCTTCGAGGTATTCCATCACCAGATAGTCGACCCCATTCTGGTGACCCACGTCGTGAAGAGTGCAGATGTTGGGATGGTTCAAGGAAGAGATCGCACGCGCTTCGCGGTCAAATCGCTGCCTTGCTTCAGTGTTTTCGGAAAGATGAGAGGGAAGAATCTTGACGGCGACGATGCGGTCGAGCCGTGTATCCAAAGCACGGTACACCTCGCCCATACCGCCAGCTCCAAGCGGCGATTGAATCTCGTAGGGTCCGAGTCTGGTGCCAGAGGTGAGGGCCAATGTGGGCGTCATTATATTCCTGTGCAATACGTTGCAGGATATGCAGTGATTCCGGGCGTGTAGCCGGCGATCCGGAAGAAGTCTGGCTCGCGCCCATCGCTGTCCCCTGCTTTTCCGCGTCCGCATGGGAAACGCTCCTCGAGCGCTGCCGCCCCGCACCGGCGGGCGGTCGTAGTCTATCGATTAGCTGCGGTAATCTCCTGATCAACTGAGAAATCTACTCATTGGCTGAGAACGACAGGAGGCCTTCGAGCAAGAGACAACGACGCTCTACCGAGCCCGCGAGCAAAAACGCGAGGCGAAATGGCTGCAAAGTTCTCTTTCTCTCATAGGGCACCGAGGTTATCGAATCTGTCCCTTGAGTGATTTCGAACGTGGATCAAGTACCAGGACCGTCCCGCCGCCGCTGACATCGCTTTCTGTGTCGCCGCGACCCGCTGGCGATTCCAGGCAGGCCCAGGCGCTTGCCGACCATCTGGAGAGCGGATTTCCCGAGGACACATCCGTCCGGTTCAGTTACCTGCCGGTAATCCGCGCGATCCTGGCGCTCAATCGCAGTGATCCCGCCCGAGCCATCCATGCGCTGGAACCGGCGATTCCCTACGAACTAGGATCGCTCCGATGCGCTGTGGTGGGCTTCTATGGATCTCTCTACCCGATCCTTTTTCGAGGTGACGCTTATCTGGCCGCCGGCAAAGGTCCGGAGGCTGCGCGGGAATATCAAAAGCTTGTCGACCATCGCGGCGTCATGATTGGCGATCCAGTGTCAGTCCTGGCACGTTATGGACTGGCTCGGAGTTATGCGTTCTCCGGCGACCCAAGCAACGCGCGCATTCACTATAAGGAACTTCTTGCCCTCTGGAAGGATGCCGATCCCGATCTCCCAGTCCTGCAGAAAGCCAGGGCGCAGCTTAGGAGACTTCATTGAGCAATGAACAAGGCACGTCTTCGTTCTCTGACGCCTTTTATTGAAACTGGAAGTCTCAAGCGGATTATCCGGAACACTGTAAGAGGGCAGACCTCTAACGGTCCTCGCGAAAGGGTAAGCGATAGCCGCCGCGAATACACCTTCGCTAAGGTCGCCGAGCGAATCATCGTAAACTCATTCGAAGTGGGATTAATCCTTATAAGTCGCCAGTGTTTACAAATCCAGTCCACCTGGACGTAGAACCGGTTATCGGGAAAGGTGAGACCGCACTGCCTGCAAAGTCTGGTTCTCGGTAACTTCAATCTGATCGGTGGTGGCTGGGTCACCTCTCAACCGTTTTCTGAGATGTCAAGATCGATACAGCCGCCACTTCGTGCGTGTATACGCAATGCGAAAATCTTTGCGTTCGGCATTGCGTTGAGACTGGCTGCCCGCTTCAGTCACCATCATGGCTAGTTCGTAGCCCCGGTCAGAGGCATAGCTCATCCGGGCTTCGAGGAGGGCTGCCTGCAGTCCGCGCCTACGCATCTTTGGAATGACCGATGCCCCGCCGAACAGTGCAATCCCGTCATGGAGACACAGCGTGCCCGCCGCTCCGGGTTCACCATCCAACTCTGCAATGAAATTCACAGTCTGCTCGCGTGCAAACGCGACTGCGCCGAATTGTTCAAGAGAATCTTGCAGCTCCGGATGTTCGTGCGCCCATCCCCGCGCGCTGACGCTCGCCCATAGTGGCGCATCTTCAACAGCAGCCACCCGCACCGTTACCGCGCCATAGTCTTTCTTGACAGGTCGCTCCACAGACCGGTGCATTACGCTGCTGAGTTCGATCGGCCGGTACCCGCGTGTGCACAG
Organism: uncultured Acidobacteriaceae bacterium; assembly: GCA_963750845.1. Taxonomy (GTDB): domain Bacteria; phylum Acidobacteriota; class Terriglobia; order Terriglobales; family Acidobacteriaceae; genus KBS-83. The sequence goes on along the minus strand of CAVVSP010000001.1, from coordinate 22,753 downwards.
TAAGTCAATCGTCTCGATGCCTGCCAAGGGGCTTACCTCATGCACAACGCCTGCCCCGCGGTCGAGAAAAAAGCTCTCAATCCTGTCCAACGAAACCGGACTCAACTGCTCCGAGAGTCCCAGCCCGAAGCTTTGTGTGACCGGAGAATCAACTCCATTGAAGACGGCATATGCACCTGCGCACTCTATCCAGGAGGCCCCGCTGTCCGGATAGAGACGACAGCGTGCCTCAGCAAACTCTATGCACGCCTTTCCTTCGGCACGCTCCAGTCGTCGTGATAGATCGAGATCTGCAAATACCATCGCATCGTAACGGTACACAGCTCAAGTGCGCTCCGCAACGTCGATTCGAAGAGGCCTTCAGAGGTCGACTTTTTTAAGACTCAACAACGGCTGGCTGCAAGGAATGGCGTAGCGCCTGCGAAGTCCGCATTTCGGTAAGTTCGCCTGGACCGGTCTGCAATGAGTGTTCTTACTGCAATCCCCGTTTTTCATGCACTTCGTCGGATAGGCCGCCGTTTGAACGCTGGATTACTTCCGTATCGCCGACAACTCGCCATTTCGTCTAGCCCGAGTAGAATCGGGGGAACCTGAAAGGTCAGAGCCATGAATGCTCCGTTGAATACTGGGTTGCGCGTCGCCTTCATCTTCACAGTCTTATTCAGCAGCATCGTTGCACCCGGCCAGGCCGCGCAGACAGCGTCGAGCAGCAATGCACTTGCCGTATCGCTGAAAATGCAAACAGAGCAAGTTCAAGTCGGTCAAACGCCCTGGGCCATTTTGACCGTCTACAACATAAGCGATCATCCGGTGAAGATCGGTGACTCTATGTATCGGGTGTATGTCTACGGAAAAGATAGAGAAGCGCCAACAACGCTTGTTCAGCGGCAATTTACCGGCAGACTTCGCCAGGGCGATGCGCCCCTGCGGAGTGACGACATGGTTGGTCCTGAAATAGTGTGGCCGGAGGGCTATGCTGGCGACTCGTTTGTTCGCAAGTTTGAGTTGACCTATCTTTACGATTTAAGCGCGCCTGGCGAGTACACCGCCTACGCGGAGGTTATGGACCCGTCATCCCATCGATGGCTGCGTACCAAAACGGTGAGCTTCGAGATGACGGCACCTGCGCAGTAGGCTTTTCTCTACCACCGAACGTATCACCGACAAACAGGAAGCTATACCGAAATGCCTGCGAAGTCCGCATTTCCGTAAGTTGCTGGCCAGCGCATGGAAGCCCCAGCGGTCAAAGACCTTCGTTAGCGTACATAAATTTCCGTTTCGTGAGGTGTCCCCTCCTTGTACCTTTCGTCCTCAATCACAAACGCGATAAAGATACGATTCATCCTCGCCATGAAATTGCTCCCTCTCGTGTGTGAACTGGACCGTGCAGCAGCCACCTACACACGTTGTACAGCACAGTCCCGCACTTCCTGCCGCTGGCCTCGTTTAGCCACTCCGCTGTAATCATTGCGGCATGATTGAAGCCAAAGATTCGCAAAGATGTCCCGCTGCGCCTCGTCCCTCGGACTAGTCGGATTTCCAAGCAAGTTCGGGCATGACACGCTTCATGAACTGATCGAACAAGGGCACTGTGAATGCTGTATCTCTGTGACTTGGGCTCCAGATCATGCCTTTTGTGATGAGCGATTGGCGCACCATCCCTAGGCGATTGACCTGTCGTCTTAATGCCACAGCAATGTCTCCGGATCGATGAGGGCCGGGGCCTAATTCTGCCATTGCACGCAGATAATTCTTCTCCTTAGGTGTGAGGCGATCAAATCGAACACGAAAGAAACTTTCATCAAGCGCGGCAATTGCCTCCTTTGAGGCGGCAGATACATCCGCATGCGTGATTGGACTATTTTGGGCCACGTCCCAGGAATGCTTACCCCATTCTTGGAGGAAGTATGGATATCCATGAGTTTCGTCGACGATCTGTGTGACAGCCTCCGGAGTGATGTCTTCTCCCTCATCTCGCGCGGGTTTCACAATTGCTAGCGCTGCTTCCTCTCGCTTGAGAGCGCCGATCGTCGGGAAGTCAAAGAGGCGCCTCGGCATAGGATTTTGCGCTTCCAGCCAATCCCCTTAGCTGGGGCAACCCTGCTCCGACTACCGTGACCGGCAGCCGGTTCTGAGAGCATAGATGAAGCGCCGCGAAGGATAAGCGCCGCGAACTCGTCTTGCTTCAAATACTGGAGTTCGTCGACGAAGATGACAAGGGCCGTACCTGCGCCAGCTGCGGCACGCCCAACTTTTGTTCGCCTGTCTAGTCAAGTCAGATCTGATCCAAACCTCCCTCTAGCGAGAAAGTCTCCTTCCGTTCTTCAGACGCATGGCGTCTTGCGCCCTCCTACTGATGTTCTGGAGGAGAGCTTGCCGGTTCCTTGGTCAGAGTCTCCCCGGGCAATCGGGCAATAGGCTGTTGCACAATTGCCAGGGACTTAATGGAAAAGTTTGGGCTGATCCCACACGGATCAGCCCCTGGCCCGCTGCTAGAGTTTGTCGCATCTTTGTCGCAAATAGCGAACGCCGCGGCCCCAGCGTCAAGGTATATGCCGTAAAGCCAGTCAAGACTGCTCAAACGGCTTGCTGTGGCTCCACCTGCTGTGCTCCAACGGCGGCACAATGACCATCGCCCGTCAAACCGAGGCCGGATTGCAGGTCGTTAGTGCGATTCTTTAAGCCGCTTTCTTCTCCAGCCGCCAGTTCGGTTTTGCTGGACAAACCAGAACGACAATCCTCCGGTCGGCCTCACTCTCTGTTCCGAACTTAACGCTGAGGCCGCACACTAGGCACTAGGCAACCTCGTAAATCAAGTGGTCGCCCGTGAATACCACTTGCACTACCCACGGAAGAGCAACTGGTGAGGAGATTGGAAGCGAGACGTCGTGAACTCGACCAGTAAATCGTTGGGACGCAGCCTAGGGCGGCCCGGCTCCCACTCCGATGCTGCAATCCAGCCATCGAATGCGGATTCAGGCCTCCCATCATCCTTAATCATGTTGCATCACCGAATACCGATTAGCAGGCCAGCCGACATGCCGACGGATTGCTGATGACCGCCCGCGAAGCTGTAATCGTAAGCCGGTTCCAGATACCACCCGAATCGGTGTTTTCCCGTTGGCCAGAACATGAAGTCTCCCGCCAGCTCTCCAGAGATGGAGTTCGTTACCTTTCCAGCCTGTTTCAGGTGAACCCATTGAGGTCCGATGCCGAGCATGAACTCAGTCTTGCGAGAGATCGTCCACGGCTTCTTGAAGAGCAGGTCGGTGTCCCACTCGGTAGAGTTCCGGGTATAGAAGGGGGAGACGCCTGCCTCTAATTCGAGCCAGTTTTTGATGGGTGTACACTCTGCCGCGAGATTGGGCGCGAAGGCTGCTGCGCCTCCGCTGAAGTTCCAACTGGTTGCCGCTCCCACTTCCAGGGTGGCAACGGTATCGTCGTTATCTTCACTGGTCTTGGACGAATGGCGAGCACTGTCGGTAGGATTCGTCTGCCCGAAAGCGGGTAGACAGAGAAGCAGGCATGTTCCAGTGAGCATGAACGCACGTATACGCATCTTCAACAGACGTCTCGAAAAGTCCGTCTGAACCTCAACATTTCTGAACAAGTGCGCCCCGAGCCAAAACGTCAATATCAATCTGATGCGATCCGATTTTGAAAACCTGGATTTGCCAATTGATTTGGCAGACGACTGCGGCATTGCGAATGCTCCTTGGAAGCCCTCATCCAACTATTTCTGAAAGCTCAGCTTTCATGAATTGCTTGACTCCTTCTGGACCCGTGATTTGCAGAACTATCTGCGTAGAGTTGTCTCGCACATGCAAATCGAACTCAAAGAATGGGCAGCAGAGCCGTTCGTTCTTGTTGAGTCTTCGTGAAAGAGCTTGAACGTTCGTGCTAACCAAGTAGTGGGAGCCCCTATCGCATTCCCCTGTCGCGTTTTATTCAGCACCAGGAGGCGACGTTCGAGATTGCGCGCCTGCCTGTAGCCGAGCATCCTCTGGCTCGGCCATCATTGGCGACAGTCGTGATGCCCGATGATTCGTCATTCATTAGCCTGGGTTCGTCAGGAAACCGCGCGTCTAAGGTCCAGAGCGCGGAACACTTGTAGGCTAATCATCAAATCGGACAAATTGGCTGATCTTCAGAAGAGCCGGAGGCCTGAAGTTTTCTATAGGGCCGCTGTTCTCCTGTCTATTCGAGCTCTAACAGGCCACGTCGAAGGCCAATGGTCACGGCGTGGGTCCGGTCATTTGCCTGGACTTGTCGACGATATTCCTGATATGGAAATTGACCGTTGTTTCAGAAATTCCTAAGCATGGGGCGATCTGTTTGTTCCGATAGCCATCTCGGATCAGCCTCAGGACTGAGCTCTCCCGTGGAGAAAGCTCCTCCTGTCCTAGATGTTCTGCGATCGTGCTCGCTACCTCGGAAGGGATGTGTCTACGACCCTCAGAGACCCAACGGATCACGCGCAGCATCTCCGCTTTTGGGGTGTTCTTCAAAACATAGGCTGTAGCCCCCGGCATTGAGCGCACGACGTACGTCCATATCTTGTTTCGAAATAGTCACTATCATCACGATCGCTCGAGGGTTTTCCTTCCGGATGGCAATCAGCGCATCGGTACCGCTAGTGCCCGGAAGTCTCTGATCCATAATCGTCACGTCTGGACGGGTGCGACGAAATTGAGAAAGAGCATCCTCCGCATTCTCCGCCTGACCGACAAGGAGCAAATCAGGCTGCGATTGGATGACCATACTCAACCCTTCGCGAAAAATCGGGTGATCATCGACCAACAATATCCGTACGGGTTTCGGTGGTGGCATATCGCACTTCCAATCAAACCAAGCTAAATATCTCGAGCGTTCACGCTACCCGGTGCTTCCGGCAGCTGTTTCGTAAGGAGCGTATCCATTTGCTGGGCATGAGTTGCCGTGGCACATCCGAAGGTAAAGGTAAATACAGAGAGGATGAGCTTATTCATGTTATGCATCGCTTCTGTCCTTCCGGGATGATGTGCTGCGATAACCGGCTTAACCGATCTTCTATGGCTGATACTCACCTGCGAGCTTCCGGAACCCTATCGCAAGTCGATTCCAGCCGTTGCTCGTGATGATCGCCAAGGAGAGGTTGACCAGTTCTTCCTCGCCAAACTCCTTCCGGACTTCGGCATAGACATCATCTGATGCGTGTCCTTCAGTGATAAGGGTCAGCGCTTCGGTCCATGCGAGAGCCGCGCGCTCGCGGTTGGTAAAGAAGGTCGTTTGTCGCCATCCAGACAAAGCGTAAAGACGCTGCTCCGTCTCACCATTCGCACGCGCGTCCTTGGAGTGCATATCAATTGAGAAGGCGCACCCGTTGATCTGGGAGGCTCTCATCTTGATCAGTTCCAGGAGAGATCCCTCAAGCTTCAATGACTTCCTAACGAAGCTCTCCAATCGGAGCATCGCATGGCAGGTAGCGGGTGAAGCCTTCGCCGGATCCAATCTCATCTTCACGACGTATTCTCCTTCCACAGTCAGGTTATATTGGAATGGAATGGCCGGAAGGTCCATAATCGTCGGGATGACTGGTCCATGACAGGCCTAAAACAGTGCCGAAGACAGAGACATTTCAAGACCTGGTTTTAGAACCAAGGAAGGACGGCCAGGAGATGTGGCGCTGGCTCTATACTGAGCTGCGCTCCGCAATTACTGATGGCAGATTGAAATCTGGAGCACGATTGCCGTCCACGAGAAACCTGGCAGCACAATACGGCCTTGCCCGGGGTACAGTCGTGGCAGCATTCCAGCAACTTCAGGCTGAGGGATTCGTTTCGTCCGAAGTGAGTGCTGGAACATTTGTCATACCGGCGCCAGGGTGGGAGATGACCTCTCCGACGAAACAAAGATCTTCCCGGCAGGTAATCTCCAGAGCGACTATAGCAAAGCGCACGCAGAGTCTTCTTAAGACCACGATTTTTCTTGCCAGCTTCGCATTCCATCGGTAAGGCGTTTCGGGGCTATGAGCCGGCTATCGACCTGTTTCCAGTCGAACTGTGGGCGCGGATTGCGGCGCGCGTTTATCGCAAAGCACCGCGTTCTTTGTATGGGCAAGGTGATGCAGGTGGTTATCCACCGCTGCGAAGAGCCATCGCGGAATATGTGGGCCACTCCCGCGGAGTACGTTGTTCTGCTGAACAGATCATCGTCACATCGGGCGCGCAGCAGGCGTTGGACCTCTTGGCGCGAGTGCTTCTCGATCCGGGCGACGAGGTGTGGATGGAAGATCCCGGGTACCCTGGAGCTTCTCAAGCCTTTCTGAACGCTGGCGCGAGTGTGATTCCCATTCCAGTTGATGGGGACGGTATAGATGTTGCAAGAGCGATAAAGTCATCTCCTGCCGCCCGTGTGGTGTATGTAACACCAGCCAATCAGTTTCCCCTTGGAACTGTCATGTCGGCGGAGAGACGAGTCGAACTTCTCTCCTGGGCCGCGCGTGCGGGAGCATGGATTATCGAAGATGAATACGACGCGGAATATCGCTATTCCGGGAAGCCGATTGCGTCACTGCACAGCCTCGATAGATCTGGATCGGTCATTTATGTTGGAACATTTACGAAGATGCTCTTCAACGCTCTTCGCATTGGGTTCATCGTCGTTCCGGAACGGTTAGTCGAAGCATTTAGAATCGCACGAAGCTTCATCGACCGCCATGCTCCGACGTTAGATCAGGCCGTGCTGACGGAATTCATCAACGAAGGTCACTTCGGCCGCCACGTAAGAAAGATGAGGCAGATCTACTCGGATCGTGCGCAGCTACTTACAGAAGAAGCGAATAGGCGTCTTTCCGGTTTGCTCGATGTGGAGAACGCGCAATCTGGGATGTGTACTGTGGCCTGGATCAAAACACGTGTCACCGAGATGGCGTTGACACGACGGGCAGAACAGCTGGGATTGGAGGTATATCCGATCTCCTTATATGTCAGCAAGTACGAGCAGAAGCCGGGGTTGATGCTAGGCTTCGCAGGGTGTAATGCAAGTGAGATAAAGAGGGGCGTGTCGGTTTTGGAAGCTATACTCTCTCGATAAGTCCGTACCAACGGACGACCCAAAGTGTTTCACCCTTCATCGACAGTCCATAGAGAAGTCTAACAACAATAAACGATAGATTGTAACTGGCTGCTCTCCGCGCGTGAGCACCGTTGGTGGTGCTTGAGGTTGTTGCGGACCAACTATGGCAAAGTGCTACAGCCTTAGGGTTTCGGCCTGTCACGAAGTAGCGTTGCTTACTTTATCGCCCTCGCTCGAAGACCCCAAAAAACGAGCAGCGACGCAGCAATAATCGCCACTTCAACACTTCGGAATCCCGTCCTCGCCAAAGTCTCTTGCCAAGGTTGCCCGTGATGGCCTGCTGCCGCGATTGGATTAGCAGCGGCCGTGCCGAATGTGGCACCAAGGGTGGTGAAAAACCAGTTGGCATAGGTCCCATAGAGCGCAGTCCAGAACGCAGCCGTGTTAGCTGCCGGCGAGAGCCTAACCTCCGTCCAGATAGCGCCCAGGACAACCAAAAAGGTGCCATTCATCACTCCCTCCAGGTGCGCGGACACTCCCATGCGCACGTTGGCAAAGTATCTTTCGAGCATTCCAGTCGCTAGACCGAGCAGAAACAAGAACATGCCATGCCACATCAGTCGTTGGTTCAAGGCTGTCATAGTGATTCTCCTTTTAATCACGCTCGCGCCAGCGTTCATTTTTCTTCATTGGTGTCTCTTGGCCGATAGAGAAATCTATAGGTGAACCACCGTCCATCTCGATGGTCGAACTGGGCGCTGCTCCCAATAAAGTCGAATCTGATCTTGAGCATACCCATTTTGAATTGTCGATTCCGAGGCCGACCTAATGACTGACTGCCAACGTTCCAAATCGCGCCCGAAGGTCATCATCTTGGGCGCGGGTTTTGCGGGGCTGAATGCCGCCAAGACCCTGGGCTCCGCCGACGTCGATGTCACGATCATCGACCGCAATAACCATCACACATTTCACCCGTTGCTTTACCAAGTCGCTCTCGCCGTGTTAAGTCCGGGGGATATTGCGCAGCCAATCCGTTCCATCCTCAGCAATCACAAGAATGTCGAAGTGCTCATGGAGGAAGCTTGTCAGATTGATGTTGTCGCTCAAACTGTGGACTTGAAGACTGGTATCAAACTTCCTTACGACTTTCTGATCGTCGCCACCGGCTCAACACACAGCTACTTCGGAAAAGAAGAGTGGGCCCGCATCGCGCCCGGCCTCAAAACCATTGAAGACGCTACTGAGATCCGCAGAAGGGTGCTGCTCGCGTACGAACTCGCCGAACGGCAGATGGTCGAGACCGGCTCCCACACCCCGCTGAAATTTGTCATCATCGGGGGAGGCCCCACGGGGGTTGAGCTTGCCGGAGCGATCTCCGATATTGCGAACCTCTACATGCTGCGAGACTTCCGGCATATCGACACATCCTCAACAGAGGTCTGCATCCTCGAAGGTTCGACCTCCATTTTGGCAGCGTATCCAGAGGAACTCCGCCAGAAAGCCGTGCAACAACTCGAAGCCTTAGGTGTTCAGGTTCGTACCGGCTTTCACGTCACAGATGTCCGACCTGGCTATGTGATGGTCGGTAGCGAAAGGATTGAAAGCGCCTGTACGCTTTGGGCCGCCGGAGTTCAAGGGTCTCCTCTGGGAAGAATGCTCGGCCTTGACGTCGATAAGCGCGGTCGGGTTCCGGTAGACCAGTTCTTGAACCCTAAAGGTTTGCCTAACGTCTTCGTCTGTGGCGATCTCGCGTATCTGGAGCAAGATGGCACTGCGATCCCCGGTGTAGCGCAGCCTGCAATGCAGATGGGTGTATACGCGGGAAGACGCATTAAGCACCTTGTGCAAGCTCCAGAGGTCGTCAAGAACTTTCCCGGCTTCCGTTACTTCGATAAAGGTGACATTGCGACGATCGGGCGGAAAGCAGCGGTTGCTAAGATTCTCTGGCCTTTTCGAGCGAACTGGAGCGGATTATTTGCGTGGTTGACATGGATGGGCGTCCACATATTTTTTCTCATTGGCTTCCGAAATCGCGTTTCGGTTTTCGTCTCCTGGGCGCGCACCTACATTCGCCTCCGTGACGGCGTGAGACTGATCGTTGGTTCTCGTGAGCTTCCCGGTTGGGATTCACTCGGCAAACAGACAATGCCTGCACCTGAGCCTGAAGCCTGTCCCGCTCCAACGCAAAGCGCGACATCGAACATACAGAATCGCTGTGCGGGCGCCTAATAACAATGGATTAGGCCCGGATCTTCTGAAGCGGCCAACTTTGTCGGTTACGACTCCTGACGCAACGGCATGGAGAGCCGCAAAGGAGACAACACTATGAAGACCGCATTGCGGAGGCGCATCGTTGGCTACAAAGGCAAATGAGCACTCAGACGCGCGGAGACAAGAAGTGGATCGACTTTAGGGGCCGTGGCCGATGGTGATTACGGGCTGAATCTGTTCCTGAGTCGCCCTGGCCACTCGAACGGCCTTTTTCGATCATCGTCAACGCATCTTCCAGCCCGGCACGAAGACGTGCCCAGCTTCGCTTAGTTCAACGCGGCGCTTGTCCCGTTTGAAGATCGTGAGTCCGACGCGGTTCTCGAGTTTAGCAATCTGCTCACTCAGAGCAGGTTGGCCGATGGCTAATCGCTCAGCGGGCCGGGAACAGTTCAGTTCTTCCAATAAGAGAGCGGCAGCGAGACGGCGGAGATCCCAAATCAACTCAAACACTACTTCGGAGGTTGCCAACCACCTCCGAACGAACGGAACACTCCTACGGCATCGCGCGCTGCATCGGCTCGACTTGCGGCCAATTGATCCTGCGCCGTTAGCAGCTGACGATCCGCATCCAGTACATCAGTAAGGGTGATCGACCCGGCCCTATACGCATCTTGTGAGAGGTCGCGGGCACGTGTCAACGACCGCACCTCGGCTTGAACCTCGACGCTGTAAGCCTCAGTCTCGGAGAGCGATGCAAGAGCGTTTTCAACGTCCTCGGCGGCCTTCAGTACAGCTTGCCTGTAGTCGACCAGTGCCTCCGCATTTATGCCGCGAGTTTGTTTGACCTCTGCATTGACCCGGCCGAAGTCGAAAAGTCGCCACCGCAAACCCGCGACAGCAGCAGGCTGGAAACCGCCTGAAGTGAACAAACTTCCCGAGTTCAGACTGTCGAAGCCAAGCACACCCGCTAGAGAAATCTTCGGATAATACTCAGCAAGGGCTACTCCGATCCGCTCGTTCGAGGCCGCGAGCCGCCTTTCAGCTGCGATGATGTCTGGTCGGCGGCGCAGAACATCTATCGGTTCCTGATTAGCGATACTGGGAATGGATGGTACCGGCGTCACAGTATCGAGCTCGTGTGCGTAAGTACCGGGCTGCGCACCCATCAAGACGTCCAGACGATTCAACTGCTTCTCAAGAGCTAGTCGAAGCGGCGGAAGCGTGGAGCGGGCTTGCTGCAAGAGAGCTTGCGATTGTTCGATCTCACGCTTCGTCGCAGCGCCCGCTTCGTAGCGGTTCTGCACGAGTTTTAACAGGTGTTCGTCCGTTTCGATCTGGCTTTTCGCAATTGCGATTCGAGCCTGATAGCCACGGACCTGCAAATAGGCGTCGGAAGCGTCAGCGGCGATGATAATACGAGTGCCGATCCGATTCGCCTCAGCAGCTTGCACTTCATCTCGAGCGGCCGCTGCGTTATGCCGAATCCCGCCCGCCACATCAAGCTCCCAGCTTGCGGCCGGTCCAACTGTGTATTCGTGAATGTTCCTTCTAAAAGCTGGATCATTGCGGGAAATCGCACCTAGATTTCCCTCTAGACTCTGGTGCTCGGCGGTTGCGGAGGCGTCGAGTTCCCCGCTCGGGAACAGTCTCGCCCGGGCCCCTAAAGCAACAGCCCGCGACTGGTTGACCCGTTCGAGCGATGCGGCGAGATCAAGGTTCTGCCTCAAAGCCCGCTGCACGATCGTTACGAGCATCGGATCCTTGAACCCGCTCCACCACTCGTCGAGCGATGGAGCGGGCGTATCGCGGGAGTTCTGCACTTCCAACTTGTTGTGAAAGGGAGCGAGCTCCGCTCCAGGCGGCGGAGGAGCCTTGTACTTTGGACCAACGGAGCAGCCCTGGAGAAACATACTCAACAACAATATGAGACTCACCGTGGTGGTCAGAGAGGATGCGTGGGCCTTACGGTCTGTTTTGACTTTGCTTTTGCGCACGAGAGCATAGAAGGCTGGCGTAAATAGAAGTCCAAAGATGGTCACGCCGAGCATTCCGAAGAATACTGTAGTTCCAAGCGATTGCCTCATTTCCGCGCCCGCGCCATGTGCAACTGTAAGCGGCCCCACGCCTGCGATGAAAGCAATAGACGTCATCAGAATTGGTCGAAGGCGCACATGTGCCGAATGCACAGCCGCTTCTTGAGGATCCACTCCGTCATGATCTTGCCGCTGTTTGGCAAACTCGACGATCAGGATTGCGTTTTTAGCAGCTAAACCGAGTAGCACAACGAAACCAATCTGCGCGAGGATGTCAATCGGCAATGTCCGGAGATTGAGCCCCGTCGTTGCCGCGAGCAGGCACATCGGTACGATCAGCACGATCGCCAGAGGAATCTTCCAACTTTCGTACTGTGCAGCAAGCACCAGGAACACAAATAGTGCCGAAGCGCCGAAGATAGCGGCTGTTGGGATACCCTTCTTCGCCTGCTGGTACGCCAGATCCGTCCACTCGAAAGCAATACCGGGGGGAAGAGTTTCCTTGGCAAGCCTTTCGATGCGCTTGAGCGCCTCTCCCGACGAGACACCCGGAGCGGCCTCGCCCATCACTTCGGAGGCAGGATAGAGATTATAGCGAGGGATGCGGTAGGGGGCGGTCTTCTCTTTGAAAGTCGCCACGGTACCTATCGGAACCATTTCGCCCGTTGCGTTACGAACCTTCAATCGTCCGATCTCCTCCGGGGTTTGACGGAATTGTTGATCGCCCTGCACAAACACCGGATAGGTGCGCCCGAGAAGATTGAAATCGTTCACATACTGCGATCCCATATAGAGCTCGAGCGTCGGGAAGACATCGGCGGTGGAAAGGCCGACCTTCTCAGCCTTTTCGCGATCGATATCCGCATAAACACTCGGGGACCCGGCATTGTAGAGTGTAAAGACCGCGGCAAATGTGGGATCTTTCCTGGCCGCCGCGACGAGTTTGTTTGTCGCATCGGCAAGAGCTTGGGGGCCTAACTCGGCGCGATCTTCAAGCATCATCTTGAAGCCGCCAGCCGTGCCAAGTCCCTTTACGGCTGGCGGGTTCACCACAAGGATGTTGGCGCCTTTGAAGCCAATAAACTCCTTGCCGGAGGGCCGCCACCATGGACGCGGCATTGACTCCTCTTAGGTGCTCTCCAAAAAGCGATGGCAACGTGATAAATACCGTGCCAACGTTCGGAGCGATTGTATTCGTCGTTACATCGAATCCGGGATTTGCGGATGTGTGTTTGATTCCATAAGTATTGAGAGCGATCTCATTCACCCGGCGAACGGCCTCATCCGTTCGTTCCAAGCTCGATCCCGGAGGAAGCTGGCAGACGACTACAAGATATCCGACATCCTGCTGAGGGATGAAGCCAGTGGGCATCCGAAACATCTGGAAACCTGTCAATCCGATAAGAGCGAGGTAGATCAGAAACATTACTCCGGTTACTCGAACAAAGCGGCTCGTCAGATTGCCGTAGCTTGTCGACAGCCAACTGAATGCAGCGTTGAATCGAGAGAAGATCGGGTGCAGGATACGGGCCAGGCCTATGCGTCGGTCGTGCTCGTCGCCAAGCGCGTGTGTCTTCAACAACACGGCGCAGAGTGCCGGGCTCAGAGTAAGCGAGACGAAGCACGAAATGATGGTTGAACCAGCAATCGTGATGGCGAACTGTTTGAAGAACAGTCCAGGGATGCCTGAGATGAAGGCAACTGGGACAAAGACTGCGCAGAGCGTCAAAGCAATAGCAATGAGCGCGGTTGACACCTCTGTCATTGTCTCGTGTGCGGCCTCGCGCGGCGGCATGCCTAGCGCCATATTGCGTTCAACATTCTCAACCACGACGATGGCGTCGTCGACGACGATACCGACGGCAAGCACCAATCCGAATAGAGACAGGTTGTTGACTGACCCGCCCAGTATCGTCAAGATCGTGAACGTGCCTATCAGTGAGACAGGGATTGCTACGACCGGAATAATTGTCGCGCGCCAACTCTGAAGAAAGATATAGACGACCAGGACAACGAGTACTATAGCAATAAAGACCGTTACGATAACTTCGTGGATCGACTGGCTCACAAATGTGGCGGGATCGTAGATCCTCAGGTAGTCCACACCTGGCGGGAAGGTCTTCTTAAGTTCGGCCATTCGCGTCCAAATCGTGTTTTCCAGTCTCACAGCATTTGCGTCGGGTGTTGGAACAACTACCCATTGGGCACTCGGATACCTGTCCGCATACGCCAATGAGTTGTAGTCCGCAGAGCCCACTTCGGCACGGCCGATGTCGCGAATTCTGGTAATGCGGCCTTGGTTGTCCGTTTTCACAATCACATCCTCGAACTGCTGAGGCGTGCGGAGACGTCCCAACGCTTCGATGTTGAGTTGATAAGCACCCTTCGTCGTTACCGGCGGCTGATTCAGCACACCTGCGGAGATCTGTGCATTCTGTGCACGAAGCGCCGCAAGAATCTCAGTCGCGCTGATGTTGTACGCGGCCGCCTTATCCGGATCGATCCAGATACGCATCGCGTATTGCCGGTCACCGAACAATAGAAAGTCTGCGACACCGGGCAGGCGAGCAATCTCATCCCGGATGTGGATCATGTAATTCGAAATGTATTGAGGCGAACGGGAACCATCCGGCGAATAGGCGTGTACAGCCAGCAGGAGGTCATCGATCGTCTTCTTTACCTGCACGCCTTGAAGCTGAACTTCCTGAGGCAAGCGCGCAAGCGTATTCTGGACGCGCGTTTGGGTGAGCAGCAGGTCGTTATCAGCATTGCTTCCGATCTTGAAGATGACGGTGATCGTAAGCTGTCCATTGCCTGTGGACTGGCTGCTGATATACTCCATTCCTTCCACACCGTTGATAGCCTGCTCAAGCGGCGTTGCAACAGTACGAGCAATAACATCCGCGGAAGCGCCGGGATAGAGCGTCGTGACCTTGACGGTCGGGGGAACAATGTTCGGATACTGCGTGATCGGCAACGAGAACATGGTTGCCAATCCGGCCAACACAATGAACACGTTGAGAACAATCGCAAAACGCGGATGTTCGATGAAAAAATGGGCAAGTTTCATGGCTGTTCTTAGTTGCCCCCTTCATCGGAACCAGCGATGATGGTGCCCGCGTTGGCCGATACCTTCGTTCCTGGCGTTACCGGCGGTCCGCCGATTACAACTCGGTCCGAAGGAGCAAGTCCGGAATAAATGACGCGCAAGCCGTAACGGAGACCCCCTGTCTGCACCTTCCTTCCCTTGAGCACACCATCCGCTCCAGCAACTTGAACCATGCGATCCGTCTGATCCACCGATACGGCGGCATCCGGAACAAGAAGCACTTGGTGTGAAGCCTGGAGGTTCACTCGTACACGACCAAACTCCCCCGGAGTCAAGAGCAAATCTGAATTGGGCACTGTGGCGCGGGCATGAATGGTTCCACTCGCACGGTCGAGGCTGTTATCGAGGAAGTTCAACGTGCCGTGGCGCACGAACTGATCCTCGTCGCTCAGCGCGATATCAACTTTGTTCGCCAGTGCGCTCTTATGCGTTGCCCGATCGCGTTGGAAGTTGAGGTAGTCACCCTCACTCATGTCGAAGTTGAGATAGACAGGATCGATTGAGACGATGGTCGCCAGGAGCGTAGTCGAGCTACCGCCGCCTCGGTTTCCTGATACAAGATTTCCGACCGACACGAGGTGGGTTCCCATACGTCCTGAGAACGGCGCATAGACATGGGTTCGATCGAGATCGAATTTCGCGTCGCGGACCTGCGCTTCGGCCTCGTCCAGTGCCGCCTGGGCCGATCTTTGCTCCGCAAAACGTTGCTCGACGTTCTCGAGAGTTCCTGCATCCGTTTTTTGCAGGGTCTGAGCGCGGGCTAGCTCGGTCTTTGCCAGTTCGAGTCTCGCCCGAGCCGTCGCAATTTGAGCGGTGCCCTCGTCAAACTTGATCTGGTAGGGAGTGGGATCGATCGTGAACAGGAGAGCGCCCTTTCGGACTACGTCGCCATCCTTGAATCCGATATAGGTAAGTGTGCCCCCGACCTGCGCCCGCAATTCGACCTGATCCACGGGCGAGAACTGTCCCAAAAACTGTAACCTTCCGTGAAGATCCCGCTGTAGCGGTTGAGCGACTGTGACTACCAGCGTTGGGGCTGCGGCACTGACAGGCGCCTCGTGAAACAGTTTTGGTGCTACCACTACAGCCGCTACAACGACCAAGACCAGAGCGGCAATACCCGCATACAGCCTTGGTCCGTCTTTCGCGAAGCCTTGCTCGCTCCCGGATTCCACCGTGCTATTTGTGAATGCGCTACCCATGTTGTCTCCGCGTATCAGATTGTCTTGAATCAATCCTTGTGAACGTCAGAACTCTCGGTAAGCTGTCCGGGCCTATTGCCGCGAGGTGTTGCGGGCCTTCACTACTCGCTAACTGCGCGAGTTCCCTGCTCTAAGGCTCTACTCCGGTCACCGTTGTTTCAGTACGTCGTGCTTGTTTCCAATTCATCGAAATTGAGGGGGCTTGCATTGCCATCCAACCACTTCCTCAGAGCGTCGCCTTCAATCGTGCCTTGGGACGTCAACTCGCGAGCGAGAGATTCGATCAGCGGTTGATCCGTCCGCAGAAGCCGCGAGGCCAACTTGTACCCGGCATGCGCAAAGGGATCGGTTTCTGTTACTGCTTTGGCGAGACCCCAATCGACCGCAGTTTGCCGCGCGTCAAGCGCACTCGACATGTCGGATACGAGCTCTTTGCGCAACTCATCCGAAATCGGATCACTGATTGCCTGGTCCACGATCGATCCGATGTAGACGAAGGCGAAGGCTCTGCCTAGCAGCTTCGCGTCATTCTGGAACGAGTCACGCTGGCTCTTCCAGTCGCACACGATACCGCTGGGGTGCTCGCTACTACTAGTAACCGAAAGCAGCGCGACCGGAAATCCCGAACGATATGCCATTACGGCTCGTGCGGCGAGATGTTTTGCGCTTTGTTGTTGTGACGCTATGTTTTCTGGCATTGAATCAACTCCTTGCATTTCTCTTTGACGATCACTTCTGTTTCTCGACCGGTGCGGTTTGACTCCCAACTCCATGAGCCAAGGCTTTGACAAAGGGCAGCGTTGCACCTACGGTCGCTACGAAAAGGGTCTGCTCTTTCGGCGGACGCACCAAGGTCCGCCTTCGTCAAAGGTCTAACTTTCATTTCGGGTCCTCTCCATTGGATATCCAATGGAGAAGACCCAAAATCAAAGAGATCTCTTGGCAACGCCCTTTCAGTACTTATTTCTTGTTTATTGTTCGGTCGAGAAACTCATGCATCAACGACCCAATCCGATCCACTTCTTCTTCCAACGCGAAATGGCCCGTGTCAAGAAGATGGAGCTCTGCGTTGGGAAGCTCTCTTTTATAGAGCTCAGCGCCCTCGACCGTAAAGATTCCATCATTCTTGCCCCAGGTGATCAGCATGGGGGGCTGTTGTTTGCGGAAATACTCCTGCCAGCCGGCAAAGACATCCAGATCCCTTTTTGCGTTGTAGAGGATTGAAAGTTGGATTTCCTTGTTCCCCGGCCGGTCCTGATAAGCCTGGTCGATCACCCAATTGTCAGGGCTGATCTTCGATGGGTCGCTGACACCACGCAGATAATGCCACTTGGTTCCTTCAATCGTTAGAAGCCAGTCGAGTAGAACTTGAGCATTCTTTTTGCTCCGATTTTCCCAATAGTCAACTAATCCCTTTGTCAAGAACTCCTTATTTATGGCTTCAACATGGGCGCCCCCGTTTTGGACGATCATAGCGGTCACTCGTTCGGGATGCATGACAGCTAACCGGAAGCCAACCGATGCCCCTATGTCCGAGAGGTATAGTGCATAGGAAGAAAGACGCAGCTTTTCGGTGAACTTTTCGGTCACAGTCGTTAACCCTTCAAAGGAATAGTCAAAATCGTTGACCGACGGTGCGGAGCTTTCGCCATATCCAGGGAAGTCTGGGGCAACGACATGATATTTATCCGCAAGCATCGGAATCAGATTGCGGAACATATGAGAAGACGACGGAAAGCCGTGCAAGAGCAAAACGGTGGGAGCGTCTTGGGGACCGGCTTCGCGATAGAAGATCTCCAGCCCCTCCACGTTAAGCGTGCGATAGAAAACGGTCGGCGTAATCGTGTTCGACATCTAAACTCTCCTTCGGCGCGTGAATTCCACCTTCGTGGGCGTTAAGCAATCCCCGAGTCCTCACGGACGAACGCGGATGATCGTCTTTCCCCTGATCCGCTCGGTCCGGTTGAAGGCGCCGACGGCATCGTCGAGGGCCGCCACGTTGCCGATGTTTGTCCGCAGCCGGCCATGCCGGAGGCGCTGGACGAGTTCACTCAATTGGGCGTGATCGGATTCAACGACGAAGTCGACGGTCCGGCCGCCAGCAGGCCGCGCCTCGGTCGGGCCGGTGACGGTCACCAGCGTTCCTCCGACGCGAACCACGCCCGCGGACCGCTTCGCGATGTCGCCGCCGAGGACATCGAAAACCAGGTCGACTTCGCCGACGTCTTCCAGGGCGTCGTTATCGAGATCGACGAACTCCTGTGCGCCGAAGTCGAGAGCCGTCTGACGGGCGCCAGCGCGCCCGGTCCCGATGACGTACGCGCCTGCCTCACGTGCGAGCTGGCTCGCCATCGAACCGACTACGCCGGCCGCACCGTGCACGAGGACGCTCTGCCCCGCCTGAAGGCGGCCGTGCTCGAACAGCCCCTGCCACGCGGTCAGGCCCGGCATCACGAGGGCCGCGCCCACCGTGAAGTCAACGTCACCCGGAAGCGGTGTGAGGTTGCGTGCCTCGACGGCCACATACTCCGCCAGGGTGCCATCGCGATACCAGTCCGTGAGGCCGAACACCCGCTGTCCAATCGACAGCCCCGTCGTGCCATAGCCGAGAGCGGTGACCACTCCGGCCAGCTCGTGTCCGGGGATTGCAGGCGTCCGGTTGCGGCCGACGCGATCAGTCCAAGTCGAGGGCCACGTCAGCTCATCCCCGGTGAATCCGGACGCATGAATCTGAACAACGACGTCGTTTATCGCCGCCTGCGGCTCGGGCCGCTCCACCAGCTTCACCCCGGCCGTTCCCGCAGCCTGATCCGTCACCACAATCGCCTTCATCGATCACCTCCCTGTATCGAGTTCTTGCCTGTAAGGTCGCCGCTCCACCCTTTGTGGCCGTGCCAAGTCTGTTTCATAGGAATTGTCTCCTCGTGATAAGTCTCTTTACTGCCCTCAACCGGGACGCGCTACCGGTTGGCTCTCGTTGAGTTATGTTAGGATCTGCATCCTTTTTCAGAAACCGCGGAAATCATAGGGGTCAACCTCTATTTTTCTGCAGTTCTGATCGCCGCTTCCCAAGGAAACTTCGCTGTAATCTCGATCGGGTGCTTCACAATATTGCAGAATTCGTTGAAGCAGTACGTTTTGCGGCGCGCTAGTTCGACATCCCGCTCTTTGACCACATTCCGGACAAACATTAGTTGGTTGGCAACACCACACGAGCAGGGGGATGTGGCCGCACTCATCAACTGGTTGATGATCAGTTCGACAGCCTCGTCCTTCGATGCAATGGCCTCACGAAGTAACTGGTTCTTATAGAGCAATTCTCCGATAAGAATTGAGAAGCTCTCATTAGCGTTGTCTCTGTTCATGGCCATCCACTCCTTTCCCTCCAGCGGAGGCGCTTTTACCCGACGGCTCGACGCCGGTTTGCTTCAGCTTCCACGATTTTGTTCGAATAGTTCTTTCGCGGCGACTGCTTGGGCTCCAAGGGAACCAAAGCTCCTGATTGAGAAGCTTTCGGTGGAGGTCGACACGTTGGGGCGCTCGGTCAAACGGGCGCCGCCTGGCGATTGCAGCAGACGGCTCCCGATTTGATCGCGGGCTCGTGAAAATACCATTCCTACGACGAGCTGTTAAGCCAACTGAAAATCATCGAGAACAGATGGATAGCTGAACGTAACTAGGACGGAGCATCCTGTCTTGGTCGTATGGGGACCGTGAATGGTATTTGGCTTAATATTGATTTCCGTGCCCTTCGGATACGAGATGCCTTCGCTGATGAAGTCACCGTCAAGGACGTACGACATCTCGGTTGTTCGCTCGTGTAGGTGCCTTGGAATTTCGCTCCCAGGCTCCATTCTCAGTAGGGCGACCGCTGGACCCAAGGACGGTTCACTATTTAAGACTTTGAGGGTAGCATTCCCTTTGGTCTTTGGAAATGGTGCTGGTATAGCTTCGACCTTCGAGGCTTCGACAGTTTGTGTAACACTCATAACATTCTCCCTTCTTTTTGTGTCCCGTACTCCACTCGCCAACGCAAAAGGTCGAGAGCGCGGAACACTTGTAGGTTAATCATCAAATCGGACGAATTGGCTGACCTGCAGAACAGCTGGAGGCCTGAAGTCTTCTATAGGAGCGTTGTTCTGCTGTCTATTCGAGTTCCAAGAGGCCACGTCGAAAGCCGATGGTCACGGCGTGGGTCCGGTCATTTGCCTGGAGCTTGTCGACGATGTTCCTGATATGGAAATTGACCGTCGTTTCGCAAATTCCTAAGCGATGGGCGATCTGTTTGTTCTTATAGCCATCTCGGATCAGCCTCAGGACTGAGATCTCCCGTGGAGAAGGCTCTTCCTGTCCTAGATGTTCTGTGATCGTACTCGCTACCTCGGAAGGGATATGTCTACGGCCCTCAGAGACCCAACGGATCACGCGCAGCATCTCGGCTTTTGGGGTGTTCTTCAAAACATAGGCCGTAGCCCCCGCATTGAGCGCACGGCGTACGACCATATCTTCTTTCGAAGTGGTCACCATCATCACGATCGCTCGAGGGTTTTCCTTCCGGATCGCGATAAGCGCATCCGTACCGCTCGCGCCCGGAAGTCTCTGATCCATAATCGTGACATCTGGGCGGATGCGACGAAACTGAGAAAGAGCATCCTCCGCATTCTCCGCCTGACCGACAAGGAGCAAATCAGGCTGCGATTGGATGATCATACTCAACCCTTCGCGAAAAATCGGGTGA
This sequence comes from uncultured Acidobacteriaceae bacterium, assembly GCA_963750845.1. Lineage (GTDB taxonomy): Bacteria > Acidobacteriota > Terriglobia > Terriglobales > Acidobacteriaceae > KBS-83. The sequence goes on along the minus strand of CAVVSP010000001.1, from coordinate 2,404 downwards.
GCATCGACCAACAATATCCGTACGGGTTTCGGTGGTGTCATATCGCACTTCCAATCAAACCAAGCTATGTATCTCGAGCGTTCACGCTATCGAAGTTAGTGTTGTTCGTGATCGACTTTCCCACTCAGTTTCGTAATCGATTGAGGAGCTTGTCCAACGTGAATCGGTCAGGCTCCCATAACGCAAGTAAGAATGCTGCAGCGGCCGCCGAGAAGACCGAATAGTCGAATGGCGTCTTGATGCCAAGGCCTGTGGCCATACCCATAGCAAATGACAAAAGGAGAACACCCGACAGGACGGAGGCCATTCGTGTTTTGAAGCCTACGATCAGCAATATGCCAAAGAGTGTTTCCGCGACGGTAGCTGCCCATGCAAACGACACCGTCAAAGAACCGGGAAAGAAAGGGGTCACCGCTCCCGTGTACTCCGCGAAATGATCGAAATTTCCCCAGGATACGTTCTTTGCTCCATATGGCCCCCACAAGCCAAAACGATCAGCTACAGCGGATAGAAAGGAAGCTCCTAGCGCAAACCGTGCGAACAAACGGGCAATCCCTGTCCAAGTCTCGGTGGATTGCAACGTGTTTGACTTCATAGGTGCCCCCAATAGCGATATGGGCTTCAGGCAAGGCTTTTATGCTGGCTAACCGCGACCCACGAGACCCGACGCTAGGGAGCGGGAGTGAGAATCGGTGCTCCTTCATTTTTGACAAAAAATACGACGAACTTCGCTGGTTTCGTCCTACTCGCGTTACGGCTTACGGTATGAACGTCCTCAGGTGATTCGTAAAACACCTGCCCGGGACCAAGCCGCCGAAGCGTGCCTCCGCGAACTTGCATCTCAACTTCCCCGTCGATAACATAGACAACCGCGTGCGCATGATGCCGGTGGATCGCGTCGACGGCTCCTGGGCCGTAATTGACGGTAACGACTTCGATCTCCTTACCCGGTGCTTCCGGAAGCCGCTTCTTAAAGAGCGTATTCACTTGCTGGGCATGCGTTGCCGTGGCAAATCCGAAGCTAAAGATAAGTACAGAGAGGAGGAGCTTCTTCGTGTTATGCATCGCTTCTGTCCTTTCGGGATGATGTGCTGCGATAACCGGCTTAACGGATCTTGTGTGGCTCATACTCACCTGTGAGCATGCGGAAACCTATCGCAAATCGATTCCAACCGTTGATGGTGATGATCGCCAATGAGAGGTTGACCAGTTCTTCTTCGCCAAACTCCTTGCGGACTTCGGCATAGACTTCATCCGGTGCGCGGCCTTCCGTGATAAGGGTTAGCGCTTCGGTCCATGCGAGAGCCGTGCGTTCACGGTTGGTAAAGAAGGTGGTTTCTCGCCATGCAGACAAGGCGTACAGACGCTGCTCCGTCTCACCATTCATACGCGCGTTCTTCGAATGCATATCAATGGAGAAGGCACACCCGTTGATCTGGGAAGCTCTCACCTTGATCAGTTCCAGCAGAGATCCCTCAAGCTTCGATGACTTACTTACGAAGCTCTCTAATCCGAGCATCGCATGGTAGGCAGCGGGTGAAACCTTCGCCGGCTCCAATCTCATCTTCACGACGTATTCTCCTTCCATAGTCAGGCTATCTTGGAATGGAATACCTGGAAGGTCCATAATCGTCGGGATGACTAGTCCATGATAGGTGCCTGAGAAATTCCATCTCCTATTCATGCCGCCTCCCGTGCTCCTTAGCTATCGCCCTCGTTGTGTGTGTGTTTGTTCCTTGAGCCACGACCGTATGCTGAACGCGTATGTGCAGATGCAAAACAGATTTGCTGGAATAAATCCAAGCTCTGAAGTTTGCAGTGCAATTGCACAGACGATCAAGCTGTTGACAATGGCGATAAGGAGTCCGACCCAAGATTTTCGTGCGAGCAGGACCGTCGCCAGGACGGTGAGGAGACAGAGAGATAATCCAAATGGAACATCGCACAAACCGATCCTTCCATTGACGCTTCGCCCGATTCAGGAAATCAATGATTCGTAACTCGCTGAAATGAGCCGGTTGAAAAGAGGTACTCCATCCCCGTCTCATGATCCAAATGGGCTACCGTCGGAGACCAAACCCGGTATGAGGACCCCAAAGAGCTCTTTGCCATTGATGTTCGAAGAGTTCTCCAACAGTGGCTCTTCTTCCAGTATTAGCGGCTGAGCATACTCAAGCGAGGCCCGATAGAGAGCTTCGTCGCGGTCGGGCCACCGAGAAGACTCCGAATGGAGCTCTTCATACGCCGCACAAGCTGGCCTATACAATGCTCTTCTATGGGATATAAACGGAATGACCTTTCCCGCTGGTGGATCGGTGTCCACTTTACTATCGGACTAAACCGCGCTAGGGTTTCAAACTCAATTACTTGTGCCATAGATATCTTCCAGTCTGCTCGCTCCAAC